>JAQSYI010000037.1 GCA_029256185.1 Paenibacillaceae bacterium | reverse complement strand
GACCACATCCAGCCCCCTAAGCCCGTCGGGACGTCACTGCGTTAGGTGTTCGGCAAGCCTCACAACTATAAGCAGCGACTCTAATTAAAACATAAGACTATTGAGCTAACGGGAACGATATATAGGTCTTGATAACTTCTGACAACAGCAGCAGCCTAAACCTATTGTTTGCTGCTTCTGTATTCCTGGGGGAGCTTGCCGAATTGCTTTTTGAACATATCGCTGAATTGCCTGGCGTTGTTGTAGCCTACTTGCTCGGCAATTTCATATACCATCATATCTGTGTGCAGCAGCAGCTTGAGCGCATGCTTCATTCTGATCTCCGTCAGGTATTGCTTGAAGTTAAGATTCGTGTGCTTCTTGAAGAAGCTGCTGAAATAATACGGATTCATGAAAATAAGCGCAGCCACATTTTCCAGAGTGAGATTTTCCATATAGCTGGCTTCAATGTAGGCCTTCACCTTCTGAAGCTGCTGCACTTCCTTGCCCACTCCCAGCTTCTCCACCAGCCGGAGCATCTGCTGAAGCTTCCGGGAAACATATTGCTGCACTTCCTCGTACCTCCGGAACCCGCGCATCGCCGCGTTCATTTCCTGCAGCTCCATACCGGCCTCCTGGAGATCAACCCCCATCTCATGCAAGCCCTCCAGCCATTCGGACAGTGAGGCATAGCAGGCTGCCAGAGCCTCATCTCTGCTGCCGGAGGCAAAATCTGCGATCTGGGCGAATAATTGGCGGGAAAGCTCCTCCAGCCGGCCCTGATCCCTGGCAAGCATTGCTTGCAGCAGCTCATGTCTCTTCTCATTAAGCTCCCGCTCGGTCACGGCGGTTTCCCGCTTGCCCTCCGTCCATGGAATAGGCTTGCTGCCTTCGGCAAAGAAGAAGCGTTCCAGGGCCTCACTGGCTGATGCATACGACATCTTGATTCCGCCGAGAGAAGCTGCAGGCTTGCCCACTCCTACCACCAGCCGGATTTTCAGATAGGTCTGGGCGTTCCCGATGATTTCCCCTGCCGCCTGCAAAACATCCAATTCAGGGGGATGGTTGATCACTCCGCATAATTTATCCGCTTTGCGGACAATGAGCCCCGCGGCATGCTGCCGGATCGATTCATCCGCCATATTGGCAATGGCGAACAAGAGCAGGCGCTTCTCATGCTCTCCCCATCTGGCGTCTTCTTCCGGCTGATACGGAAACATAATGAAGGCGCTGTAGCAAGCATCCTTGTAGCCCGGCTCCAATTCCAGCAGCTTGCGCTCCGCCTCCTCAGGACGGATATCACCTTCTGTCAGCCGGTCGAACAATTCTTCCAACTGGGTATTCTTATCCTTATGCTCATACACAGCCAGCTTGCTCTTGTAGCTCCGTTCAGCCGATTCCTCCTGAAGCAGGGCGACGGCCTTCTGAACAGCCGCAAGCAGCAGCTCCTTCTCCACCGGCTTCACCAGGTACTCCACCGCCCCGAACGCAATGGCATCCTTGGCATAAGAAAATTCCTGGTACGCGCTGATGAAGATGACCTTGGTCTTCAAACCCTGCCGTTCCACTTCCTTAAGCACATCAATCCCCGAGCCGTCAGGCATGCTGATGTCGGTGATGACCAGTTCGGGCTTCTCCTTCTCGATCAGGCCGAGCAGCCCTTTGCCTGTCCAGGCTTCGCCGACAATGCGAATCCCAACCTGCTCCCAAGGGATCAGCTTCTTGAGGCCCTTAATGATAATCGGCTCATCATCGGCCAATATGGCATGGATCACACGGCTCACCTCTCCTGGGACGGATTCTTTATCCTCGCATTTTCATAAGGAATCATCATTCTGACCGAAGTGCCAATATGCCGGCTGCTGCTGATCTCAATTCCGAAGCCTGCGCCGTACAAGGCTGCGATCCGGTCATGGACGTTTTTCACCCCGATGCCTCCGCCGTTCTGCTCCACGCCCGGGCGCCTCAGCTTCTCACGGAACTGCTCCAGCAGCTCCGGCTCCATTCCTACTCCGTCATCATCCACGATGATGGCAATGATGTTCTTATCCGCATCCACCTGCGCTTCTATGCGGACCGTTCCTTTTCCCGCTTTGGGCATGATGCCGTGATAGATGGCGTTCTCCACCAGCGGCTGCAGGGACAGCTTCGGTACGGAGCAGCCCAGTACCTCCCCGTCCAATCTCATCTCCAAGGCCACACGGTGTTCCCCGTAACGCAGCAGCATCAGCCGGAAATACTGCTCGATATTGTTTTTCTCCTCCTGGAGAGAGACCGTTTCCTCGCCATAATCCAGCACATACTTTAACTGATGGGACAAGGACATGATCATGTCGGCCACCTCATCGTCATCATTGCCTACCGCGCTCATCCGGATCACTTCCAGCGTATTGTACAGATAGTGGGGACGGATCTGGCTTTTCAGGGCATAGAGCTCGGCCTGCTTCTGCTTGATCTGGGCCACATAGACCTCCTCGATGTAATTCTGGAGGCGGTCGGTCATTTTATTGAATCCCCGGGCCAGCATGCCGATCTCATCGTTGGAGCGGACCTCCACCTGGGTATCGAATCTCCCCGATTCCACTCTGGCCATGTGCCTGATGATGGTGCGGATGGGTTTGGACAGTTTTTGGGAGAACCAGACGGCTACAATAATTAAGGAAATGATGCATGACATGATCACAAGGGCAATGGTGTTCTTGATCCCGTTAATCCTGCTGAACATCTCATCCTTATGCACTTCTCCGATAACCGTCCATCCCGCCTTGGGAATGGTCTTGCTCCTGTAGATGAAATCGTCGGAGGGAACCTGGGCATAGGTTTGCCCGATCAATTCGGGCTTGTTGCTGTAGATAATTGCCCCCTGGGAGTTGATTACATAGACGGAATCCCGCGGGTTCAACTCCAACTGGTGGAATATTTCTTCAAAAGCGCTGATGCTCACATCAAACAGCAGGCTTCCCACAACCCGCCCATCCAGTCCTGTGGAGCCCACCACATCGATCAGATTGCGGCCCAGCGTCAGAACCATGGCATTGGAGCCGATATAATAGTCATCGGGGTGGGTGGGAATAACCGTCAGGTCCTGCCGGTTGTTCGCCAGCTGCTCTATCCATTGTACGGAAGGGTAGGCATAGCGGAAGTCGATCCGGTTGTTCTCCTTGTTCAGATCCTGGTATTCCCGGTCGGGAAATACATATATGGCGCTTTTGATGTGGCTGTCCGTATATAGAACCGTCCGCAGAAAGTCGTCCACCGTATAGAATATTTGGGGATCTTCCTTGGAAATTTGATCGGCAATCGCTTCTCCCAGCTGTCCGTATTTTCCCTGAATGCCGTATGAATACATCAGTTTGGAAATATTGTTGTATTTCATGAACAGATCGTCCACATTCTTGCCGGCAAACAGCAGCATCTGTTCAAAATTGTTCAAGGTGTACTTCTCCATATAATTGCCAAAGGTATTCAGGGAAATGTAACTGAGCACGAACAACGGAATCAGACCTACGCTGATAAAGGACAGGGAAAACTTGGCGAACATGCTCTTACGGATCCATGAGAAGCTTGTTCCCTTCATTTGCAGTCCCCTCTCCCTCCCGGCAGCTATTTCATCCAACCGTTCTTCTTCTAGAATAGCAGGAGCCCTATTTAATGAATATAGCGGTTTTTTTAGATCGGACTGCGGTTTTTTAAGCTTCTGTATAGCTTTGCCGAAGAAGGCGGCTCTTAAGCGCCGGAACGGAAGGCTAAGCTGTTGGCCGGATGGGCTCCGGGCCGGTTGGCGTGCTGTCCGCCGGGCGGGCTGGGGCAGCAGAAGAGCTCCCTCTTCTCCCGCCGCGGAACACCACATACAAACCAAGGAACAGAACCATGATTCCCGCCGAGTACCGGTACATGACGGCATAACTGGTTGCGGAAGCCACCGCTCCAAGCAGCATGGAGCCCAATGCCACCCCGAGATCGATGGAATTGTAAAAAAGACTGTTGAGCAAGCCATGCTTCTCCCGCGGCCTCCCGCCCAGCATCCAGGCCTGGATGGTAGGCTGGATGGCTCCGTATCCCAGTCCGAACAGAAGCGCGGAGCACACCAGCATGGGGAATTGCCGGGTTATCGAAAGCAGTGTCAGGCTTGCCACCAGAAGCAGTGCTCCCGGAATCAATACCGGGGCATGGCCTCTCCGGTCGTACAATCTGCCGGAAATGGGGCGGACCGCCAGCAGAGTTGCGGCATTGAACAGAAAGAACAATCCGATATTGGCAAGCCCGATCTCCCGGCCATAGAGCACCAGGAAGCTGAGCAGCCCCCCATAGCAGGCGGACAATAGCGCATTGAGCGCTATAGGTAGAGCCAGCCCGGAAACCGGGCTCCGGGCGGGAACAGGGGTGAACGTTGATGAGCCCCCGGATGCCAGGCTGTGGCCAGAAACCGGAATGGATGATTCCGGGCCGGATCGCGACGGTTGGGATGTCGCAGGTTGAGATGTTGCTGTGCTCCCGGCCGGCACCGCTCTTGTCAGTACCAGCAGCGGGATGATCGCCGCAGCAGCGGCCGCCCCCCACATGGTTAAGGGGGCGAACCCGGAGCGCTCCAGTATAGTCAATCCGATAACCGGACCGACAGACATGGCCAGATTGGTGGACAATCCGAAATAGCCGATTCCTTCCCCCATTCTTCGTGCAGGAATAATCCGGCTGACAATGGTGGGCATAACCGTGCTGCTTATGCCGAAGCCGACTCCGAACAGAATGCGCAGCGCCAGAACCGCAGCCACAGAACCGGCATAGGAATAAGCCACAGTTGCCAATACAGAGATGCCTGCTCCTGTGTACAGCATTGCCGTAAGCCGGACCCGCGGCATCAAGGCTGCTGTGGCAAAACGGGTAACAATCGCGGTAAGGGCAAACAAGCTGGTAACTAAGCTAAGGGTAAAATCCCCCGGATCAAAGCGGTCCTTCACATAGGAGGGAAACGGGGACAGCAGCATCTGCAAGCACAGGAACATCAAAAAATAGCTGCAAGTCAAAATAAGGAAGGAACGGGTCCACAACGGCTCCTTGGGCTCCAGCGGGTACATCTTCTTGCGGTCCTCACTCATGCTTTTGCCTCCTGCTCTTTCTCAAGGAGCCTATCGGCATATCCGATAATCCGGTTCAACTGGAATAACAGCTGACTGCAATCCTCTGCTCCCAGCAATTGCGCAAGCTGTTCATTCATGCTTCGTTCAACGGGTTCGGTAAGCTCCACCAATTCCTTGCCCTTATCTGTAGCATAGATGCGGAAGGATCTGCGGTCATGCTCTCCGGGCTTGCGCACGATGAGCCCTTTATCCTCCAGACTGTCAAGAATACGGGTAACCGTGGGTTTGTCTTTGCCTGACCGCCCGGCAAGCTCCTTCTGGATCAACCCCTCCTGCTCCCGGATATAGTACAGCACCGACCATTGCTCCGGACTTATCTCAAACTCCTTGAGCTTCAGCATAAGCAGGAGCGATACCCTTCTTGCCGCCACTCCCAGTACAAAACCGAGGGAATTCCCCAGCCCTTGGGCTTCGTTTGCTTGAGGATTGTTCATGAGGGATGTTCCGCCTTCCGCAATATAGTTTCTTTGAAATATATTTACTTTGAAATACAGCTGTTGTCCGACATTATAGTTGTCTAGGCAATTATATGTAAAGCAACTTATGAATGTCAATGTTCCGGCCTGCCCATTTCACGATTGTAAGCGGGCTGCATATATGATACTATCGAAGTAAATATCACATACAGGATATTAAATCATATATGTGATTTATTTACTTGGTTTACAGGAGGTACTATGGCCGTAAAATCCGCCGAGCGTTCCCTGCGTGTATTTGAATTGCTGGCGCAGCACAAGGACGGACTCACCATCAAGGAAATCAGCGCGCTGCTTGGCTTTCCGCAGAGCAGCACGGTTAATCTGGTGGGCACCCTTTACCGTGAGGATTATCTGAGCCAATATGCCGGGAAACGGTATAAGCTGGGCGCCAAGCTGATTCAATTGGGCACGATGGCCATGGAAAGCATGGATGTTGCCTCCCTGGGCAAGCCCTTCCTCACCTCGCTCATGGAAGATGTACAGGAGACGGTATTTATGTCTGTCCTGTCGGAGGGAGAATTGGTTTATATAGCCAAGATTGACAACAACCGCTCCATCCGGACGGCTGCCCAGCCAGGCTACCGCAAGCCCCTGTACTGCACGGGGCTGGGCAAGGCGTACCTCGCCTTTATGCCTTCCGGTGAAAGAAACGCCATGCTGAGCTCCACGGAGCTTGTCCCGGTTACAGCCCATACCATCACTGACCGGAAGCTGTTGGAGCAGGAACTGGACCGTTATCGGGAGCAGGGGTACGCCATTGACAATGAGGAGAATGAGGAAGGCTTGTATTGCCTGGCTGCTCCCGTATACGGGGCGGACCGCCGGATTCAAGCGGCTGTGAGCGTAGCCGGACCGAAGGAGCGGATGATTCACCGCAAGGATTTTATCGTGGAGAGGCTGCTCTATACAGTTGGCAGAATTGCGCGGAGCATCGGGTACTAAAGGCATATGGCGGAAAATGTGAAGCTTACTTGGGATGTGCAGGACAGATGGACGGGAAGTACATGTGAAGACACACATATGGAGACGGAGGCTGTTAGATGGACGTAGTCAGCATAGGGGAAACCATGGTCCAGTTTACCCCGGAGGCCCAGGGGCAGATGAGATACAGCAGGAGCTACTCGGCCCGGGTAGCCGGAGCGGAGACCAATACGTTAATCGGCCTGGCCAAGCTGGGTCATCAGGCCGGCTGGATCAGCCGGGTGGGACATGACGAGTTCGGAGCGATGATTCGTGCTGCAGTCAGAGGGGAAGGCGTGGATACAAGCCAGGTTGAGGAAGACGGGAACGCTCCTACCGGCATCTTCTTCAAAGAACGGCTTCATGAGACCAATGTGCGTGTTTATTACTACCGCAGGCACTCGGCGGCAAGCTGCATGGGCCCCGCCAGCATCAACGAAGCTTATGTGGCTGGCGCCCGGTATCTGTATATCACCGGCATTACTCCCGCATTAAGCCCCTCATGCCGGGAGATGATCTTCCATGCTGCCGACCTGGCCCGCAAGCATAAGGTTCAGGTGGTATTCGACCCCAATCTGCGCCGCAAGCTGTGGAGCGAAGAAGAGGCAAGAGAAGTGCTGACCGCCCTGCTGCCTAAGGCAGATCTGGTACTGGCCGGAACCGGAGAAGGAAGCTTCCTGTTCGGCACCGGTGACTGCGAGGAGATGGCACAGCGTATTTTGCAGTTCGGATGCAAGACCGCCATCATCAAGCTGGGGGAAAAGGGGGCTTACTACGCCACCGCAGCAGAGCGCCGGTACATGGATGGCTTCCGTGTGGAGAAGGTGGCCGATCCTGTAGGGGCAGGCGACGGTTTCGCCGCCGGTGTGCTCTCCGGCCTGCTGGACGGGCTTCCCCTGGCGGAAGCGGTCAAGCGGGGCTGCGCCATCGGGGCGGCAGTCGTTACGGTTAACGGCGATATCGAAGGACTGCCTGACCGGGAGGCTCTGGCTGCATTCATGGATGCCTCCGGCGAGGATGTGGCGCGCTGAGAAGGTCACTTTAACCGGACAGAAGTAAACCAAGCGGACACGGGCTGTCAGCCCGTGTCCGCTTGGTTTACTCTACGTGTCCGCCAATAGCGAACCTTCCTCCTCGCTGCACAGCTCTGCTTAGCCGCGGGACAAATCAGATCCGCTGCCTTCCGCCCCTGCAGCTATTGTGCATCATTTCTGCGGAAAAACCAGATTTCCGTCCCGTTTCCCTTTACTTCCAGGTGACAGGGAGCCGTATCATCCGTAACCTCCAGTATACGTGCGCTGGCCAGATCAATCAGTTGGCCCGAGGTTGCCGCAAGCAAGGAGGCGGTTGCACTTGTCCGACCCGTGTTCAGCAAGATAACAACCGTTCCCTGGGGATGGGCCAACCGGCGGAGACGGAGATTGCTGCTCCCGTTAACCAGGCGGATTAATTCCTGCCTGATCAGTGATGATTCTGTCAGTGTGCCAAAGAACGCGAGCAAGCGCGCATCGGGGTTGGCGAAATAGGACTGAAAGAAGATGGTGCCCACTCTGACCAGCCTCCCTGTTCCCAACGCTCTCCAAGACACCGCCGGCCTTCCGTCGTCAAACCGGGCTACAGGCAAGCTCTCCTCTTCCATTGCCAGCGGCAAGCGATAGAACCATCCCGGATATGCTGCTCCGCTGTCGTCCGTCATGAGCAGACCGCTTTCGTCCGTCTCGATATCCTGCACTGCGGCGCCGAACAATGCAGCTACCCTCTCCAGCGACTCACGGTCCATGTTCCCCGCCGCATCCTTCATGCCGCAAAGTCCGTCTGCTATGATCACCCCTCCGCCCTTGGCAAATGACTCGAGCCGCTCCAACTCTTCTTGTCCCAATACAATAGTATTCGGAAGCAGCACTGCCTGCACTGACTCGGGGATCGGCTCACGTACAAAGCGCTGCTCATTGCGGAATACGACTGGGATAGACAGATCCGAGCACATCAGCCATGCTCCCGCAATAGCGTCCATGTACATATTTTTGTTCCGGGGCGATGCCGGTTCCGTTCCTTGCCCCTCCGCTTCCCCCAGTGCACAGGAAGCTTCGGAATACACAATCAGCACCCGGGGCGGTTCAGGAGCGGACAGCGACAGCAGTCCGCTATGCCGCTTCAGAAGCTCTGCCGTCTCCCGCGCCGCCTCAAGTCTGGGTGAAGGCTGCTCCAACTGGTTCAAAAGCGACCATTCTCCTCCCTCGTACCCGCCGCTGCGGGAGTTAAAGCACCAGAATACCACTGCTCTGGCGCCGGAACCCAGTCCTTCCCAGATCCACTGCCTGATCACATCACCCGAGGGGGTATAAGGATGGCTGGACGAATACAGCGTCGTTCCTCCCTGCAGTTCCGTCACCCAGAACAGTCCTCCGGGATGCAGGGTAGCGCTTTTCATCAGGTCGGCGAAAAAAGCTACCGACTGCCCCCATCTGCGCTCCGGAAAACGCAGGGAATGCCACATGGGATGGGCTGAGCAGCCGAGAAAATCCACCAGTTCAGCCTCGCTCCAGATGGACTGTCCCTTATGCTGCAGTTCCCGCTGCAAATTATGGGGATTGACATGAACAGGATGCCGGGTGTCCAGTCTGCGTATCCGGTCCCGGATAAATGCCAGATGCAGGCACAGATTATGCACCGAGAAGCGGCTCCTCACCATCTGCTCGGCAAAGGAACGGAAGGGCAGCTGCCCTTCCTTCCCCCCGCCGCAACCGGCCTGTGCCAGCTCCGGGAAGCTCCTGAACTGCCGGTAGCTGACAGCGTTGAAGGCGGCGATGCTGCCCAAGGTCTCCTCCAAATAACGCACGTAGGCTTTCTCTCCATGAGGCCCTTCCCCAATCATACGGGTAGGCTCATTCCACAGGATCCAGGAGTCCATGGCGGGATGGTCCCTGTACCTTTTTACCACCCTATCAATATAATCCGCTGAGCTCGCTTCAAACGACGGATCATCCAGATCCGCCAGCTCCTGCATGCTGTCTGTCAGATGCATCCAACCAGGCGGGCTCCCTGACATCAGGGTTGGGACCACTGCAAGCCCGCATTCCAGCGCCTGATCGAAGCAGGCGTCATAATTGGCGAATTCCCATCTGCCCTTCTCGGGCTCCAACTGTTCCCAAACCATGAACAGCCGGATCACCGTCAGACCGTTCTCCCCCATCTGACACACCCGGCGCCGCACCTGCTCCGGCGTGTCTTCTTTGTTGATAAACAACTGGCTGCCGATCCGTATGGTCTCTCCGGTCTCCATCCGCTATCCCTCCGTATTGCCTCTGCATTCTGCCCTGACTGTGTCTACTCTACAAGGGTTGTTACACTTTGCGCCGGGAAGCTGCGGGTAAGGGTTCCGTCCACAACGGTCTGTTGACCCAAGGCAGCCATATCCTCATAAGCGCTGGTCCGGTACACATTCACCGACGGGGCCGTCAGACCGTATACCGGGGATTGGATGGCCTGCATGGAATCATTGATGACCACAACCGCTGCCGCTCCCGTAACGGGGTCCTTGGCCGCCGTTACGATCAGTCCCTTATAGCCGCTGTCCGCCTGAACTTTCACATAGCCGGGACGGATGAACCTGCTGAACTGTCCCATGGTAAACAGCCGCTTGTTATAGCTGTATGTGCCGTCCGGTCTCAGCTGCACCAAGGACTCTCCGCTGGTCCCGTTGTTGGGGGAGACGAACCACCAGCGCAACCAGCCATGATAGCCTAAGGACAACGCATCGGCGATTTGCTTGCCGGTATCCACACCATCGCTGATATTGGCTACGTTGGAGGTCGTATAAGAGACCTCGGATTGGAACAGCGGCTTTCCGAAGCCGGCCAGATTGTTGGTATTGCCGCCGTAGAAGTGGGTGGGAATAAAGTCCAGCTTCGCTTTGGTCTGCTCACTCATGCTGCTCAAATATTCGTAAGTGGTTAACCGGGTATTCCCTTCCGGCGCTCCTACCATTACAGGCAACCCCGCGTTATGAACCGCATCGGCCACCTTGCCTGCGACAATATCCATTTCCTCGTGGGTATAGGCCGCAGAAGCGTAAGCCACAATGGTGTTGGGCTCATTTTGGACACTGAGCCAGCGGATATCGAATCCGTGGACATTGCGGTACCGCTCCACCCAGGTTTTCAAATAGTTGGCGTAAGCATCATAATACTGGGGAAGGAGATGCCCGCCGTTAACCTCGGATTGGTTATCCTTCATCCAGGCGGGGGCGCTCCAGGGAACCGCATAGAAGCGGATATCTTCTCCATGTTCAATGGCCTCATTGGAGAACCAGATCTGATGCTGGTCCGTATCCCAATCCCAGACACCCTCGGCCGGATGCGCCGTTGCCTGCAAGGCGTTGGCCGGAACCGGGTCCGTCTTGAGAAAGGGATTGATCTCCAGCCGTACAATGCTCAAGCCGGCACTGTTGCCCGATGTTCCGAACAGCTTGTCAAGAATGCCCTCCTTAGCCGTCTGGTTGGGGGAATTCTTCAAGTCATTGACGGGATTGTTGGCAGATGCGCCAAATCCCCATATTTCCTGCTGCGTTTGGGCCTTATGGATATAGATTTGGTTGGACTTCATATATACGATTTCCGCCGCCGCATCCCAGCTTACCGTAGCTCCCAGCGCTTCGGCCAGACTGACGGGAACCAGCAGGACGCCATCTTCGATAACGGCCTCTGCCTCCAAAGCCAACGGCTGTCCGTTCAGCCATGCTTGCGTACTGCCTGCCGAGACTGTCAGTGTGGACCCGCCTTGGACAATGGAGGCCGTCCCGGTCTGTGAATTCCAGCTCACCGCCGCATGCAGCGCTGTGAACAGCTCTGCTACGGGAGCCATCACAACCCCGTTGCGCAATTCCGGCCCGGCAGCACCGAAAGAGACCCGCCGTCCATCCGAATACAGGCTTAGCTCCACTCCATCGTTAGGCAAGGCGGCATCCACCAGGCGGATCGTCCCCCAGCGGGACGCATCCTTGTAGGAATTATTGGTGGGGTCCCGCCATTTGGCGATGGATTCCCGCTTGCCTGTTCCCGGATCGTCATTAACCTGAAGCTCCAGGCCCATGATCACATTCGGCGCTGCGGAGACATATTGAACCGGAATCGCCGCCTCCACCAGATAGCCGTAATCCGTCTCCGCAGTGGCGGATGCAAAGCTCGATAGCCCTTGTCCGCCCAAGCTCCGCTGATTCAGGTAGCTGATTCGATATTGGGCGTCGTCCGAGTCCAATATTTTTGTTTTTGCATTATTTTCATCCAAAAATATTTCCACAGCGTCCTGCTCATAAGCCAGAGGGTTTATCGCACTCCTGACCGGATCATATACGGCGGCCAGCACATAAACAGCCGATTCGTCCCACAGAAGCCGGGTCTTGGCCGTCGCTCCTGATGTCCCTTTGCTGAAGATATCCGTACTGATCTCAGTCGCAGTCTGCCAGATGGCATCCGGTTGCCCGTCAATGACAGGAGTCCCCTTATAAACCGCCGCCGGGACACCGGGAGCTGGCTCAGCAGGCTCCTCGTATTCGCTGATGATAATCTCGTCAATATTCACGGCAGATACCACATTTCTGTGCGAGTCCGCGTAGATTTGCTCCACGGCAACCCCCAATACAGGCGCTGTTCCCACCGTGTAGATCATCTTCAGTTCGGCCCAGCCCTGATCTGTGGCAAGGTAGCTCTCTGCGGCCTTCGTATACTCCTGGGGAACGGTGCTGTCGATTACGGACAGAAAGAACATCCCCGCCTTGTTCACACTTGCGCTGTTGACTCTGACCCGGGCGGATATGGTATAGATTTGGCCCGGAGCCAAATCCAGCCCGTCAAAAGCATTCATGATTTTCAGCCGGTAATACATGCTCTGCCGGTCCGCCAGCTTGACACTCTTCCCCGCGGAAGCGGTTCCATAGTACAGGGTGCTATCCAGGGAGATTTGGGATTGTCCCCCTCCCGCAGCCAGGTTCGCCTCCGTCACACTGGCCGCATTGTCAAAGGACAGCCTCACGGAAACGGCTGCCTTGGCGGGAAATGCAGGTATTGCGCTTGAAAATAGCAATATGGCAACAAACAAAAAAAGATAGCGTTTAATCCGGTTCATCATATCCACTTCCCTTATGATTAGATTTTCACCTATTGCTTTGATCCCGGAATTCCTGGGGCGTCATTCCCCAGAGTTTCTTGAAAATGCGGCTGAAGGACGGAGCAAACTCATAGCCTACCGCAGAAGAAATCTCATGGATTTTCAGAACGTTTGCGGCAAGCAGCTCCTTGGCCTTGGCCATTCGGGCCTGGGTGATATAATCGGACAAGCTGATGCCGGTAAGACGGACATACAGCCGCGACAGATAAAACGGATGAAGATGCACAAGTGACGCCAGCCTTGTCAATGACAGATCATCGCAAAGATGTTGGTTAATATGATCGTGCAGCCGTTCAATCAGATGGTCCTGGCTGCGGTTCTGCTCCCCCTCCTGCAACCGGAACAGCTGCCCGGCTACATAGGCAAAATAATGGATCGCCTCCTTCCAGGAAGCATGCAGCTTCAGATCGGTGAGCTTATCCAGGCTGATGCCGGCCGGCGCCAGTACAGCCGCGTCCCTCCTGTTGATGCAGGAGAGGAGCAGTACTGACAAGGAACAGAAAAATTCCAGCCGCAATGTAGCGGGAGCCCCCTCCATTGTCTGGGCCAACTCGTGGAACTGGGCCAGGAACGCAGCTTCCTCTCCCCGCTCCAGATAAGACTCCAACAGCCCCAGTCCCTTCATCTTGTATCTGAAGCGCTGTTCATAAGCGGGTGCCGGATAAGCCGGATCGGGCGCGCTGTCTCCGGTCTTCGGTGCGTATAGCTCCCGTTCATCGATCAGGACCATCTCTGCCCCGCTGCCGTCTTCACTGCTGAGTATGAACTTAAGGGAGTCTGCTTTCTCCCCTACTCCGGACCAGGAGCAGGGCTCGCTTGCGGCAGCCGCTGACACAGACAGCTTCAGAAACCGGCTGCAGGCGGTTTGAATCGCCTCCAGCATACCCCAAGCATATGCCCGCAGCATGCCCCAGGTATGAGCGGGATGGGTTTCACCGTCGGGCTCCGTCTGCTTGTTCTCCACCGGATCTGCAGTGCCGCCCGGCTCCGTCCCTGTCCCCTGCTTTCTCCGGTCTCCCGGCTGCAAAAACCACACCAGGCTGTTGTAATCCCAATTGGCCTGGGCGAACCGGACCTCCGTTCCCAGCAGCTCCTGGGCGATATTGGCAATGGCGTACAGCAGAAGCGACTTGTCCGACCAGGTCACATCCTCCTGCCAGCGGTCCACCTTGCCCGCAATTACAAGCACCGGTTCCTCCCCGCTGAAGGGAATATCAAGTGCTGCAAATTGTCGGTCAATGGCTGCCAGACTGTCCGGGGGCTCCCTTAACAGATGCAGCCAGTATTCCTGCTGCAGCAGGGGGACAGCCTCCTTGAGCCTGTAACGGGCCTGGCTCAGGGCGCGGCTGTGGTCCGTCTGAGCCTCGATCTCCCCGATGGCTTTGTTCACCGCCGCCAGAACCCTTTCATCCTCCTCCATCTTCAGAATGAAATCCACCACGCCGCCGGTACGCAGCGAGTCCTGAATATAGCCGAAGTCATCATAGCCTGTAAGAAAAATCACCTTGCAGGCCGGCCACCTCTTCCTGATTTCCCTGTGCAGTGCAAGTCCGCCCATTCCCGGCATGCGGACATCGGAGATAACAATATCTGCTTTGGAACGGTCGAGCAAAGCAATGGCGTCCTCCACCGAATAAGCCTTGCATACATCCAGCCTGCCGCTGTACGCATCCGCCAGCATCTCCTCCAGGCTGTCCACTACATACGGCTCGTCATCCACGACCAGAATCCGGTACATGATGTTCCCCCTGTCTCCGTTCATCTATAGGAATCAGCAGCCTCACGCTTACGCCGCCCCATTCATTCTCATATATCTCCATGCCGCTGTCAGGTCCGAACTTCATGCGGAGTCTGCGGTGCACATTCATCGTGCCCGTGACCTCCAATAAGGGCTCTCTGTGGTCCAGACGCTCATTCCATGCCGCCAAAGCAGCCGCCTCGGGAGCTGTCCCGTTATCGTGGACGGATAGGACAAGAACCCCCTCCTTCAGCTCCATTTCCACTTCAAGCCTGCCCTCCTGGCCCTTATGCTCCAGTCCATAGTGAAAGGCGTTCTCGATCAGCGGCTGCAAAATCAGCTTGGGCACCTGTATGTGCCCGCAGCCTGGCGGAATTTCTCCGAAGCTCATCTTGATCCGGTTGCCAAAGCGGAAAGCCTGAATATCCATGTAATTGCGCGCATGCTCCACCTCCAAGGACAAGGGCACCTCATCTCCGGCATTGCGGGCGATGAAGCGGAAGTAATCTCCCAGATGGCGTGCCAGCTTGCGGACGCTGTCCAAGTCTTCTACCTTGGCCATGCGGTAGATAATATAGAAGGTGTTGTACAAAAAGTGGGGATGGATATTGGATTGCAGCTGCTTGAGCTCCGCCTTCTGAGTATGGAGTTTCTGCTCATACAGCTCGTCAATGGCTGCCTTCAGCTTGCGGACCATGGTGTTGAACTGGGTGTACAGGGTATGAAACTCATCCTTGGCCCGGTGGAAAATCTCCAGCTCCAGGTTGCCGTTCTCCATCTGCCTGAATACCTTCATGAGACGGAGCAGCGGGCGGTGAATATAGCGGAATATCCAGAGGGCAAAGATAACCACCGCGACAATGGACAGCAGGAGCAGCACCCAGAACATCTGCCGGTATGTCTGCAACGGCCCGAATATTTCCCGCTCCGGCATGGCAATCATGAGGCGTGTTCCGAGAAGAGGGGAGGATGCCCGGGCAATGAGGAAATCACCGCTGGCAAGCCGCAGTGATTCCACGGAAGCTGTATTCGCCTCCCGCTCCGCTCCGGCGCTCCCGTCGGCATACTGCTGCAATTCCTCCGCAAGCGCCGGAGCCGTTGAGCTTGTCAGCAGCCAGCTGTCGTTCTGCAGCAATACGGCCCCGTTGTTCGGCTCCAGAATATGGCCCAGCTCCTCCTTCAGCTCGCCGATGGACAGTTCAATCTCCAGAATATACAGGGGATTGCGGCTCCGGCTGGCATCATAGACCCGGTCGGGGTAGACACTCCGCACAAACAGACGGTTCGACCAGACAATAAGCGGACCCGACGACTGGGAGGCGGACAGCTTCAGAAAAGCGAATTTCTCCTCCTCCAGAGGCAGCACGAAGCCCTGGGTGGTGATGGTCTTGCCCATGGCCGACAGATGAACACTGACATTTTGCACATAAGGGCTGGAAGACTTCAGCAGCAGCAAATTATCATAGAGGGCGTTAATCGCCTGCGATTTCTGGAAGTCGCTCAGAATGGCGGAGGAAACACTTAGATCAAGCAGGTTCTTGTCATTGACATATTGCTGCTGGAGCTGCACCATACGTTCGATCTCCCGCTCCAAAGAACGGTTGAAATACTGGACCCGGGCTTGCACCGACCCTGCTATCTCCCTGCGCACATTATTCTCTCCCCGCTGATTGACAAGCAGGCCCGCCGTATAAAGCGGAAGGAGAAGAAGCAGAAACATCATGATGATTTTCGGAAAAATTGACAGGCTCAGCTGCTGGAAATGTCCCTTGAACAAGGTTGGCTCCCTCCCGGGGCAATAGATACAACCATTCTACCCTTTCACGCTTCCCAGCACCATCCCCTTTATGAAGAAGCGCTGCAGAAACGGGTAAACCAGCAGAATCGGCAGCGCACCCAGAAATACCTGAGCCGCAATCGAGGTCCGGTCCGTCACCTCCTGAAGCTCCGGCAAATTCTGCAATGTCGTATCCCGGTCAATGACCACAGAGCGGAGATACGTCTGGAGGGGCATATGCTCCGGCCGGTTCATGTAGATGAAGCCGTCGAACCAGGCATTCCAATGGTTGACCGTAGAGAACAGGGTAATGGTGGCCAGGGACGGCAATGACAGCGGTACAAAAATCCGCCACAGCGTAATCCAGTGGCCCGCTCCGTCCATGAAGGCCGCTTCCTCCAGCTCCCGGGGAATTCCCCGGAAGAAGTTCAGCAGCAGAATCACCAGAAAGATGGGAACCGCTCCCGGAATAACCAGGGCCCAGATGGTGTCCAGCAGGCCTGTGGCCTTGATGGTCAAGAAGGTGGGGATGAGTCCCCCGCTGAACAGCATGGTGAAGACGAAGATCCAGGTATATACGGTCCGGGCCTTGAAAATCGTCACCTCCTTGGACAGAGGATAGGCGATAATGATGGCCAGGAAAATATTCAGGGTTACTCCCAGCCCGATCCTCTGCAGGGAAACTCCGAAGGCGCGGAAAAATTCCGGCTTGTTCAGCACATATTCATAGGAGCTTAAGGTAAATTGGACGGGCCAGAACTTCACCAGCCCTGCCGTAGCAGGTGCGCTGCCGCTGAAGGATACCGCCAGAATATGAATAATCGGCATCATGCACAACAGGGACAGCAGGGACAGCAGACCATAAGTACCTCCGAGAAACAGCTTGCGGGATAAAGAAATGCGTTCAACCATATAGTTCCCTTCCCCCTTCGATTAGAAAATCCGGTAGTTGGCAAACCTGTACGCCAGGTAATAGGAGCAGGAGATGAACAGGAAGGACACCGCCGACTTGAACAGTCCGATGGCGGTAGCCACGCCGTATTGCGCCTCCTGGATGCCGATCCGGTAAACGAAGGTGTCGATAATATCCCCGCTTTCGTAAACTGCGGGATTATACAGGTTGAACACCTGCTCGAAGCCGGCGTTCAATACCTGTCCCATGGCCAAGGTCGCCATCAGAATGATGATGGGGGCCATGCCGGGCAGAGTCACATGCCAGGTTTGACGCAGACGGGAGGCGCCGTCCAGAGCAGCCGCTTCATACAGGGACGGGTCGATGTTGGTAAGTGCCGCCAGATAGACGATGGTGGCGAAGCCGAATTCCTTCCATTCGTTGGTGGCAACCAGCACATAGGGGAACCAGCGGTTGTCTCCCAGGAAGAACACCGGCTCAAGCCCCAGCCCCTGCAGGGCCTGATTGACAATGCCACGGGAGGGAGACAGCACATCGATCAGAATGCCTCCCAGGATAACCCAGGAGAGGAAGTGGGGCAGGTAGACCAGGGTCTGCACCGTCCGCTTGAACCAGACCACGCGGATTTCATTCAACAGCAGGGAGACGGCAATGGGGACCAGCAGTCCCACGACAATTTTCATGAAAGCGATGGATATGGTGTTCCACAGCACCTGGATGAAGTTGGGCAGCTGGAACACATATTCGAAGTTGCCCCAGCCGATCCAATCGGAGCGGAAGATCCCTTTGGCCGCCTGGAACTTCTCGAAGGCAATCACGATCCCTCCCATAGGCGTATATTGATAGATGAGCAGAATGACCAGCCCGGGCAGCAGCATAAGATGCAGAGGCAATGTGGAATTTCTGGTTTTGGCAAGCATGGCGCACTCCTTTCCATTTTCGGGTGCACACCCGGGCTTAGGCCGGTAGCCGCTGTACGGAGCTTGCCCGCCGCTTAGCCTGTTCTGGCTGGCCCGCCGCTCCCGGGTGTACATCCGGTTTCTCTTTATTTTTTCGTATTCTTATACCATTCATTAACTTCCTTGGTAATTTGCTCGCCGCCCAGTTTGTTCCAGTCGCTGACGAATTTCTCGAATTCGTCGTGAGCGTCATCTCCCATGATGATCTTGGTGAAGACGGTGCTCTGCAGCGTATCCAGCGAAGCCTTCTTCTCAATGATGCTGGCTGTGGGCGCCCCGTAGAACAGGGATCTGCTGTACAGCTTGTTGTCGTAATAGTGCTGATTGACGGAGAACGCCCCCCCTTCCCCATACAGCTTGTTCACACTCCACATTTTGGGGGCTTCGCCCTTCAGGAAGCTCTGAATGTTGTTGTAATCCGTAAGCTGATCGCCTACCAGCTTGGTGGAATCCTTCGATTTCACCGCCTCGCTGATCGCCTTGTACTTCTCCAGATTGCGGGTAGTGGGAATGAAGCTGCCCACATCGGTATACAGGTGATAGTTGTTGGTGGAGAAGAAATACGGGTCATCCTTGGTCTGAATATTCTTGTACCTCTCCACAACCTTGTTGGCCAGCAGAATCAGCGCTTCGGGATGCTGGGACTTGCCGCTGACTACGAAATAGCCTGCTGCATCGGCGGTTATTTGCGCCTTGACCGGCTGGCTGTCCACCGACAGCAGCGGATACGGCTTCCAATCCACCTTGGGGTCAAGATCGTATCCCGCCTGATAGGTGGTGGTAGGCGAGGAGAAGGTGGCAAAGTTGATCCCGTTTTTGCCTGCGGACAGATCCTGAATGGCTTTGGTCCGGTCCTTGACGGCGAATTCCTTATCAATCTGGCCCGCCTTGTACATTTCCTTCAGCTTCAGCAGAGCCGCCTTCATCTCCGGTTGGACGGAGCTGTATACCAGATTGCCTGTGCTGTCCGCTATCCATTGGTCATAGTAAGCATGGAAGCCGTTGACAAAGCCCATCAGGCTGGCGTTGTTGGTATTGAAGGATTTGTACAAAGAAATGCCGTAGGTGTCCGCTTTGCCGTTGCCGTCCGGGTCCTTGGCAGTGAAGGCTTCGGAAATAGCATACAGGTCCGACATAGTCTTGGGCTCGGGCAGGTTCAGCGCCTTCAGCCAATCCGCGCGAATCCACACCAGTTGGGCCTGATCCACGGAAGCGGCCGGCAGAGGCAGCGCCATCAGCTTGCCGTTGATGGTGGCCATCTTCAGGGCGTTGCCCGCCTCATTCATAATTTTCTTCAGATCGGCAGAAGCGTATTTCTCATATACATCCGTCAGATCGGCAATCAGCTTGTTATCGGCCAGTTGGCCGAACTGGCTGTCATTCACCTGCATGAAGTCAGGCAGGGCGTTGGAGGCGATGGTTACATTCACCTTGGTCTTGTAATCTGTTCCTTCTGGGGTGGTCCAGGCGTACTTCAGCTTGATGCCCAATTCCTTCTCGAACAGATCGGTCCATACGTTCTTGTCGTTGGTCTGGCCATCGACAAATTTGGCGGCGTTGTACATTTGCTTGGCGGTAGTCACTTCAATCGGCGGATTGAAGGAGGTGGCGGGAAGATTGGCCGGACTCTGCTGCGGTGCAGACGTTGCCGCCGGACTCTGGGTGGCAGCGGTTCCTTCCTCCTTGCTGCTGCAGCCTGCGGCCAGCGATAATGCGAGACAGCCGGCCAATGCTGTTGCCGCTGTTTTGTTGAATAAAGCTCTCATGCTAATTCCCCCCGGGATGATCAATAATGTGCTTCTGGCCTTATTATAGTCCCGCGGGCGAGAGCCCGGCTACGAGCATTTGATTACTTCTCTTATGCGTTGATAACTTGTTCAGCCATCGGCTCACAGCTGACCTCCGGCGGGCTTTACGCCATCCGCGGAGATTTCATGATCAGGATCGGATCGAAGTAACGGCCAGGCCGGGCTGCGCCAGGTCCGTCCATATGCGCAAACTTGGAAGGTCCCAAGCCCTTTTCCCCGTACAGAAGAGGAAACGGCTTGGGACCTTCGTTAATCAATCAGGCTCAGGGAGCCGGCGTTGCATTCAATTGAATGGCAACCGCTGCCCCTTCGGCGGGCAAAGACACGTTCACTGTACGGGTTTCGTTCCCCACAGTCACCGTGATTTCATACTCGCCCAGGAAGCCCCTTGTCTCATAAGCTCCGGAGGCATCCGTCCATCCATCAGCATCCGACCACCATTGGTCAAACACCAGGTCCATGTAAGCCTGGCCGGAGGGCTTCAGACTCCAGTCCTTGCGGAAGATTGGGGCATTGCTTGCATAGTGCATCCCGTCCCAGAACCCCCACACCAGAATGCCGTCCACCTGGGGATGACTGAACATGACCGTCATAAAATCCCGCATATACCGGCCCTGCACCTCTTCATCTTGAATGTTGATGTCCAGCTCTGTGGATTTGATGAAGGGCACCAATTGAGCATAGCGGTCCACAATCTCGTACACCTGGGCCGGAGGCGTCAGGTTCTCCCTGAAGTGATTCTGCAAGCCCAGCCCGTCCACCGGAGTTCCCCGCTGGCTGGCTTCCTCCAGAATGGCTGCCATCTTATCCTGTTTCTCCTCCCAATTGTGTATATTGATAGGCTCCTCCAGAATATCGAACTCGTTGATATATACCAGCGCATCCGGGTCCGCCTCGCGGGCCAGCCTGATCCATTCGTATTTCTCCTCCGCTCCGACAATGTCCTCCATCACATGATGGTCAATCGGTTCATTGATGACATCCCATTCGAACACCTTCCCGCGGAATAGAGTCGCCGTATCGGTTACGTAATCCCTTGCCGTCTGCCGCAGCAGTGCCGGATTATTCTTCGCCGCCTCGAAGGAGGGAGGGGACCATTTCCACTCCTGCCAGATCAGATTATGGCCTCTGACCTTAATGCCGATATCATCAAGCCAATCCAGCTCCTTGGCCACCTGCTCCGCCTTGCCCGCCAGTCCGTAGCGGTGCCCCTTCATATTGTTCTCAATCACAGCGGTATTGAACAGGCGTTCCACCTCCTGCCTGTACCGCGCCGCATCGGCTGTGTCCTTGGCCATCCCGTTCAGGAAATCATCGTTAATGGAAGTGCCGAAGGAAAAGGCATGCTTGGTCATCCGCACCTCTACCTGTGCTTGGGCCAAGGGAGCGCCGTCTCCATCCGTTACCGCAACCTGCAGCGCTCCCTTCCGGTATTGCTCTATGCGATCCGCCGCATCGGCTCTCCATGCTGCGTCCGCCTCCGCTCCTTCATAAGCGGGGATGCTCTTATCCTGATAAATTCCGTAATTGGCAAACTGCTCCGGCTTCAATGCCTGCCCGTAGTTCCTGACCTCCACGCCCCCAAAATACAGAATTTGCGGCTGATAGCCCAGCCGGAAAATAAACTTGGCCTCTCCAGGCTCATAGCTCTCCAGAGAACGGGCGGAGAATTGAATGAGCTGCCACTCCTCTTTCACTCTAACCTGCTGCATCAGAGATTTGGTGTATGGATTCCCATTCTTCTCAATGAGCGCCTGAGTCCGGCCCGACCCTCCCTCACTCCTGACGTAGAACCGGACAACCAGGGTGTCCCCCTGTTCAATTCTCGTCAGACTAGGGAGAACCACCTGTGTATCATAGGTGGTCGGGGGATATTCCACCGTCTCTGCCCGCAGCATAGAGGAGAACGGCAATCCATATACAGCAGGAACCACGCTGATCTGCCCCATCTCCATATGATCGCCCATCAGCGTGAACGACGCAGGGTCTGACGGGGATGTGATATAGATTCCCCCAGCAGGCCATTCATAAGTAGCCTCATATACTGTCAGCGGCTCGGGCTGGGGAAGCTGCCCGGCGTACACCCGCAGATCATCAATGTAGGCGATGCCGCTGGCTGCGGCTGCATCGAACCAGAAGGTGATTCTATCCAGCATGGATTTGGTTTCATTGCGGAAGGTGAAGCTGTCCGCCAGCTTCCTGCCATCCAGATAAAGGTCATAGCTTCTGGCAGCCGGATCAATCTCCAGCCTCACCGAATACCATGCTCCGGCCACCAGCTTGCTGTCAGGCAGCTCAGTAAGGGTGCCGCCCTGGAAGGACTTCATATTGGATGAGGCTGTTTTGTACGCAATCAGCCCCAGTCCATAGGGAAAGGGTTGGGTATTATCCACATCTGCCCATAGATCCTTCTGGGTGGAGGTATCCAGCCGAAATTCGTATTCTACGGTAAAAACTTGCGTTTGTGCAGGAAAAACCCGCATGAATTCCGTGAATGCCGAAGAGTCTTCATGCTTAACCAGCTTCAGAGCTTTCTCCCCGCTAAACCCCGTCTTATCCACCACCTGGGCATAACCGTTGGCAGCGGCAGGAAGCACCCAGTTGGCGGGGACCGCTCCTGCGGCATATGATTCGAAATCCTCGCCAAATACCTGTACGGCTGCCGTTCTTCCTTCCGGCTGTACCGCTCCGGAGGCTAAGATTTTCTCCGGCGGGATAGATCCGCCAAGCCATCCAACCACAAGCAAAACAACGATGAGAATCTTACTGATCCCGATGTGCATTGCACGTTGCATAGACACCCTCCCTACTTTTTCATAAACTTGTATTGGGGCTGGGATTTATCGGTCTGCAGCTTGTTAATTTCCTCTGTCACCTTGTCCCCGCCGTCCTTCTTCCACTTGGCCACCGTCTCATCGAACAGCTTGGCCGGATCGGTCTTGTTGTCCAGAAGGATCTTGCTGAATCCTTCGGTAATAACCTGGCCCAGCTGTGCCGAGGTTTCATTGCGGTAAGGGAAGACGATGTTGGAGCGGATATAGTCGAAGGCAATATTGCGCTCATAGAGATCCATCTTGGCGATGATGTATTCCGCCGTTTCCTTGGACACGAACTTGGTATACTTCTCCGTATCCGAGAAGAGCCATTCCGGCTGCAGCAGCTCCAATCCCACGTTGGTATTGTACTGGTTGTCTTTTTTGTCCGCTTCAAACGGAGTTTTGACGCCGTTCACCACACTGTAGGTTTTACCCTCCACGCCATACTGGATATAGTCATAGCCGTCGGTAATCTGGTACTCCAGGAAACGCAGGGCTGCTTCCGGGTTTTTGGACTTCTTGGCGATCTGGTTGACCCGGGAGATAGGCAGGGAGGGCATGAGCAGCTGCCAGATGTTGTTCCCGTGCTTGATGGGATCAAGAATCTCCGCCTTCATCTCCTTCAGCACGGCAACCTGGCGGAAATCCCCCAATCCGGCGATGACCACACCTACCTTGCCGGATTTGAACTTATCGAAGCCGGTGGTCTTGCCGATCAGATAATCGGGATCAAGCAGACCGTCCTCCCGTAAGCCCCGCAGATACGTGAGCGCCTCCTTCATGCCCGGCTGGAGCTGGCCGTTAGTAAGCTTGGAGCTGTCGGCGGCATCGGGGCTCCAGCCGGGATTGGTGCCAAACAGCGTAGCGAAGCTCTGGGTGTACGAAATATTGTTATCCTTGAAGGCCAGGGGAATGGTATCCTTCTGCCCGTTCCCGTCAGGATCGTTGTCCCGGAACGCCTTCAGGATAGCGGTGAACTCATCCAAGGTTTTGGGCTCCTGCAGATTCAGCTTCTCCAGCCAGTCCTTGCGGATAAAGATGCCTGTGCCCCCCCTGTCACGCAGCCACGGAACACCGTAAATTTTGCCGTCCGTAGGATTTCTCATCATATTCCAGATTTCATCACTGAAGCTGGCCTTCAGCTTGGGGAACTTGGGCAGGAGATCGTCCAGAGCCAGGAATACCCCCTGGTCTATAAGGGCGTTGTGTTCGGCGTCATTGGGGCTGAAGGTGTTGATAATATCGGGGATATCTCCTCCCGCCAGCTTCACGTTCAGCACATTCTTGTATTCCGCGCTGGGTGGCGTCTCATACGTTACCTCCACATTGGCTCCCTTCTCCACCAGCTTCTCCAGCTCCGAATCGGCGAAGTATACATGTCCCGCGTACAGCGGCTTGATGACCGTAATCTTGGCGGGCGGTGCAGCCGGAGCAGCGGACTGGGCGGATGAAGCGCTCCCCTGGGGTGCTGCCGCAGCCTCCGTTCCTGCGGCATCCTCCTTGTCTGAAGCGCAACCGGCGATGCTGCCGGATGCCAATGCGGCGGTGATGAGCCAGAATCCAAGCTTTCTTTTCATAAATCGCAACCTCCTTTTTATGGTGAACCAAGGTGCAAGCTTACAGCCGTCAGGCGATTTCCCCGAACCTCGTGGCACAAAGTTCCGGCGGCCTGTGGGGCAAGGTACCCTGCAGCTTTAATGATACCGCTTTCTTTTGCAAGGAAATAGGTGACTGATTTAATGTTTTAGGGTGTTTTCTTCAGCCCTTGACCGCTCCCATGACAATGCCCTTGACGAAATGCTTCTGGAGGAACGGATACACCAGTACAATGGGCACTGTGGCAAAAATGATCGCTGCCGCCTGTACATTCGCAGGCTCAATCTTGATGCTGTCCGTATCCGCCCCGGCCAGATTGGTGAAATTGCCGTCGAAGACAATGGACTTCAGCAGCACCTGCAGCGGCCATTTTCTGGCATCGGTAATGTAGAAGATTCCCTTGAAGAATTCGTTCCAGTGCCCGACTCCGTAGAACAGACCGATGGTGGCGATAGCGGGAAGCGACAGGGGAATCACAATACGGGCGACGATGGACAGCTCATTGCAGCCGTCAATCTTGGCGGATTCCTCGATCTCCTCGGGCATATCCATGAAGAAGTTGCGCATCAGGATCAGGTTGAAGGCGCTCACCGCACCGGGAATGATCATGGCCCAGATGCTGTTCAGGAGTCCCAGATTCTTGATGTTCAGATAGCCGGGAATCAGTCCGGCGCTGAAGTTCATGACCACGATCACCAGCACCATGAAGAAGGAGAGGCCGGGCAGGTATCTTTTGGACAAGGCATAGGCCCCGGTAATGGTAAACAGCAGGTTCAGCGCTGTGCCCAGCACGGTGATGGTAACGGTAATGGCAAAGGCCCGGATCAGTGCAGGTGTGGCGAAGATATAGTCATAGGCGGCCAGTGTAAGCTCCTTGGGGTAGAGCATCAAGGTGGAGCTGTGGACGGCACGGGGATCGCTGAAGGACACGGACAGAACATGAATAACGGGCACCAGCGTGATTACACCGGCCAGCACCAGCAGAATATGAATGACGGCATCCGCCGCATTGGGTTTGTTCATAAGATTCTCCTCCTACCAGATGGACCGCTGGTCCAGCCTGCGCAGCAGACCATTGGCGCTCATCACCAGAATAAAACCGATAATTCCCTTGAATAAGCCCACCGCCGTGGCCAGACTGAACTGGCCCCGCTCCAGCCCCATGCGGTACACGTAGGTATCAATAATATCCCCTACCGAATAGACAGTGGGGTTCATCAGCACGAACACCTGCTCGAAGCCCGCATCCAGAATATTGCTGATGTTGATGATCAGCATCAGAGAGATGGTGGGCATGATGCCGGGGAGGGTTACATAGATAAGCTGCTTGAACCGTGTCGCCCCATCGACCTTGGCCGAGTCGTACAGCTCGGGATTGACCCCGGCCAGCGCAGCCAGGTAGATAATCGCCCCCCAGCCGAAATCCTTCATAATCCCTGTCACCACCAGAATGGGACGGAAAAAGCGGGAGTCGGTCAGGAAGTTCACCGGGTCCAGCTCCATGGCCTTGAGCACCCCGTTGATCACTCCGGTGGGGGTAAGAAAGGTGGCCACGATCCCGCCATAAACCACCCAGGAGAGAAAGTGGGGAAAATAGGTTACGGTCTGAACCGCCCGCTTGAACCAGATCTTGCGCACCTCATTTAGCAGCAGCGCGAAGATAATGGGAATAGGGAAGCCGAAGAACAGCTTGTATAGATGAATCAGCACGGTATTCTTCAGCAGCCGATAAAAATCCTCATTGCTGAACAAACGGCTGAAGTGCTTCATCCCCACCCAGGGGCTGTCGGCGATTCCCCGGAACGGGCTGAAATCCTTGAAGGCAATGGACAGGCCATAATAGGGGACAATGCTGAACATGACGAAATAAATAATGGTGGGAAAAAGCAGCACATAAAGCCATTTGCAGCGCTTGATTCTTTTCCAGGTGATCCCGCCGGCTGTCCGACGTACTGCTGCTGTCGGGGGTATGCCGGAAACGGCGTTTTTATGCATTTTTGCTCCTCCTCTTATCGTTTTGAGTAAGGTTGCCGATTTATCCGGCATAAGCGGAAAACTGGCATCGAAAGCATACACTTATTGTTTTTGCGCGAGCATTGGCCGGTTACGGAAGCATCCGCTTAGTTTTTGAGTTGTATAACTTAAGCGAAGCGGTTATACGTGAAGCTGGCTTCGGAGGCATTCGTTTGAGCTTTTCGTTGTCGGTAAAGTGCAGCCGAATGAGTAGAAAACTCGCCTCGGCAGCAGCGCTGGCTTTCTTAGGATGAAACCAGCATGGTACTTCTCCTTGTATGTCCTTTATCAGAGTACATTTTATGCGTTTTGTCTTTCAGAGCGTGGACACGGACAGAAGGTTCACTCCTTCCACGCATGCAGGTCATCGCTCCTATATCTAGTGGTTTATCTTAAATTCCATACTAGATGTACGGGTTAATTACATCCATTCGTTTCCTGCCTGACATATGTTTCAATGTCCACTTTCCTACGGACAATTTTCTCAAAACGTCCACTGTGTGCGAACAAGCTTAACCTTTATAAACGTCCGCTCGTTACGCTCAAGACTTAGAACTGCAAGAAAATTAGCACCCGCTTTTGTTGACAAAATCTCCACGTTTTTTTGGGTTTTTATCAACAAATTAGCGGTACTTTATTTCGCCGCAGTCTCTTACCTTATCCGCTTGACCGTCCAGGTCGGATCGCCTCTATTCCTCCAGCCAGGCTGCCGGAATTATTTTGCCCAGGAGATAGTATTTGCGGTCAGGGTACCAGAGAATCGTCTTGCCGTTCCACTGCGTAAGACTGGGATAAGTGGCAATTTCATTCGTGCCCTTGGGGCCTGTGGGCTGACCGCCGTTATCCAGGAACAGCTTGGGCGGACTAAACCATAGGGGCTGCTCGGCTCCCTCCACATAGCGGGCGATGCTCAGATAAGCGGGATGGCGGTTATAGAGCGCATCCTGCGGGCCGTAGGGACCGACGTGTCCGTCATTGTTGTGGAACACCAGCACATAACGCCCGTCATCCAGCGGATAGAGCGGACAGGAGGCGATGGGCTGCAGCACAGGCTCTCCTCCGTCCCGGTAACGGAGCATTCTTGGCTCGCTCCAGCTATCTCCATCGTCATCGGACAAAGTGAACCATATTTTACCAGTAAATGTGCGCATCACACAGAAGAGCCTGCCGTCGGGAAGCAGCACAAGGGAGGGCTCCTGGGCTACAGATAGATCGGAGCGTCCCGGGTAGGCAACCGCAAGCCCTTCCCCTTGCGACGGCAGCCAGGTAACGGCAAGCCGCTGCGGATCGGGGGCTTCGTCAATATTGTCGAAGCGGATGAACAGGCAGCGGGAGTCCTTGCTGTACCAGCCTGCCGGAGGCGGAGGCGATACGGCCGGACTGCTCCACTGGGTGCAGCCGGCAATCAGGCGGTTGCGGCTGTCCCGGATGGGCTTCTGCCAGACGATCCAGTTCCGCGGCACCCGGGAATCGGGATGGTCGAAGCGGTTGCGGGGAATGGGAATATCCTCTCCGTGGGTCCATGTTACACCGTCGTCGTCGGAGTAGAGCACACCCATGGCGCCGCAGGTTTGTTTGTCCAGATCGTATACGCCCACATCCTTGGTATAGAAAACATAGATTCTTCCCTGCCTGGATACTACCGGGAAACCCCAACTGGCCTGACCGCCACGCTGTCCACGGGGTGTGCCCGCTATGACCTGGGGCTCGGACCATTGCAGTTGGTCCCGGCTGCGGGCAAGCACCAAGTGGTTGTCCCCGAAGCCCTCCACCGAGCTCTGGGTCCACAGGGCCAACCAGCCTCCAGTTGGAGCCTGAAAAACGAGAAAATGCTCGTTATCCCCAGTGTACTCATCCTCCGGAGGGATATATACGGTGATATCCGGCCGGCTTTTCATCCATTCCTCCACGGGAGCAGGCGTTTCTCTGCTGCTCATGCTTCATTCTCCTCTCATCCTCGTCTAATCGGCTCTTTGGCTCTTTGGTTCACCGGCTCATCGGCTTATTAGCCCATTAGCTCATAGGTTTATCGGTTCATAAGTTACCGGTTCATATACGTATACCCGGGCATGGATTTATCAAGCTGCAGCCTGTTGATCTCCTCCTCCAGTTCAACCCCTCCCGCTTGTTTGTATTGGGAGAGCATGCGGGTGAAGGCGGTGGGGATATCCACATCCGGCTGCAGCAGCATGGAGGCGTAGCCTTCCTCCACAATCGCCCTAAGCTGGCTCCAGTTCTCCTCCCGGAAGGGGAGCAATACGTTGCCTCGGAGATAATCATACATGATGTGCTGCTCGTAACGGTTCAGCTTCTCCATCAGATAATCCGTTTCCTGCCGGTTCATGAACTTGGTGTACTTCTCCGGAGCGCTGTACAGCCATTCGGGCTGGAGCAGCTCCAAGCCCAGATTGGTATTGTAACGGGCATCGCGTTTACCAGAGGGCAGGGGGACCTTCACTCCATCCTCCACCATATACGTCTTTCCTTCCACTCCATACTGAATCAGATCGAAGCCTTCCGTAATCTGATACTCCAGATAGCGCAGCGCCGCCTCGGGATGAGGGGAATCCGCGGAGATCTGGTTGGTCCGTGTGATGGGAACAGAGGGCAGCACCAGACTCCAGTAATGCCCCTTATGGCTGATCGGGTCCAGAATTTCCGCCTGCAGCTCCGGCTGGCCGGCAAAATAATGATAATCGCCGATATTGAATACCAGCACTCCTACATTCCCCAATTGGAACTTGTCATTGCCCAGCATCTTGCCGACGAGAAAATCCGGGTCCAGCAGCCCCTGCTCCCGGAAGGAGCGCAGCAATTCCAGCACCTGAACAGCCTCCGGCTCGACCCAGCCGTACACCAGCCGGTCCGCAGCCTCCTCTGAGGGATGCCAGTTGGGGTTGAGTCCGAACAAGGTAAAGAAGGGCTGCAGACTCCACACCTGATGATCCTTGAAGGTCAGGGGGATGGTATCCTTGCGCCCGTTCCCGTCCGGGTCCCGGTCCCGGAAGGCAATGAGCACCTCCGTCAGCTCCTCCAGAGTGGACGGAGGCGCAAGGCCCAGACGGTCCAGCCAGTCCCTTCGAATCAGCATGCCCTGGCCGCCCCGGTCCCTCATCCAGGGAACCCCGTATATTTTGCCGTCGGCGGGGTTCCTCATATATTCCCAGGTTTGCGGGCTGAAGGCCTGGACCAGCCGGGGAAACCGGGGAAGCAGATCATCAAGAGGCAGAAACACCCCCTGGGAGATCAGGGCGTTATGCTCCGCTTCATTGGGGCTGTAGGTGTTGATAATATCGGGAATGTCCCCTCCCGCAATCCGCACCATCAGCCTGTTGCGGTATTCGAAGCTTGGCGGGGTCTCGTATGTAACCTCCACTCCCGCTTTCTCCTCCAGCAGCCGCTCCAGCTCGGAGTCCGGGTAATAGATGTGGCCGGAATACAGCGGCTTCATGATGGTCAGATGATCGCGCTGCGCCGCTTCCACCCCGGTCCGCTCAGGCCGGAGCCACAGAATCATCCCTGCGCAGCAGACGGCCAGTGCAGCAGCTATCCATCCCTTCTTGCCCATGATCCCCGTCCTTTGCTTCTCGCTCAAGGCAGCAGCACCTCTTCTTCCATCATAAGGTTTTGGTCACTCCGGTAAAACAGGGTTCAGTTAACGTTTTGAGGGGGTTCCTGCAGCACTTCTCCCTGTTCATTCAATACCGGATGCAAGAGGGTGACCCGGCACCCTCCCTCGGGCCGGTTCTCCATGGCGATGCCGTAAAGAGAGCCAAAGCGCAGCTTCAGCCTCCGGTCCACATTGTACAGTCCCACGCCCTGCTCTCCGGACTCCCCTTCCCGCTCCAGACGGGCGAAGTGCTCGGTCAGACTCACGCTGCTGCCGGTACCGTTATCCTCCACCGCACAGACAAGTCCCGCTGCTGTCCGGCTGACGGAAATCATGATCTTGCCGCTGCCGTCCCCCTCCTGACGCTTCATGGCATGCTTGACTGCATTTTCCACAATGGGCTGGATGGTCAGCTTCATATACGGAAGGCGGAGGACGGCCGGCTGGACCTGGACGAATACCGAGAACGATTCGGATGTCCGCTGCTGCTCGATGCTGAGATAATTTTTCACATGGGTCAGCTCCCGTTCCAGGGTGGTCAGTTCTTCGCCGCTGTGGATGCTGAAGCGCAGCAATTCCGCAAGGGACGTGACCATGCTGGCTATTCCCCCTTCTCCCGCCTTCTCCGCCCTCCATTTGATGGCGTTCATGGTATTGTACAGAAAGTGGGGATTGATCTGATGGATCAGCGTCCTAATCTCCAGCCGGCGCTTCTCCTCCTCGATCTGGCGGATGGTGCCGATATGCTCCGCCATGCCTGTGATCATGGCATTGTAGCCCCGGACCAGCAAGCCGATCTCGTCCTTGCGCTCCAGGTCCTGCTCGTAATAGACCAGCTCGCCTCCCATCATGCGGCGCATATGGCGGGACAGCGACTTCAGGGGGATGGTGACCATCCGCACGATGACCAGCAGCAGCACAGCCATTACCGTAAGCCCCGTAACCACCGAAATCAGGGTAAACCGCTTGATATTCTCCACCGGTCCCGTCAGCACAGCAGCGGGAACGGCTTCCATCAGCCCCCAGCCTTCATTATTCAGGGTTCTGAAGGCCGTATAATAGCTTTGACCATCAGTACCCGTAAGCCGTATGGTTCCCGGCTTCAGAGTATCCCAGGGGGGAAGCTTCCCAAAGGGGGCCACTGCAGGCTCCAACGTATTCTTGGAGATAATCGTCCGCCCCAGCTCATCGATCACATAGAAGCTGACCTTCTCCAGCCGCTCGGGGATAACCAGCTGATTGGCCAGCACATAGCTGGGAATCCGGAAGGCAATTACCCCCAGGGGCTTCAATATGGGAAAATCCCTGATCGCTCTCACGAACCACAGCTCATCGGCCATATCCGCCGCGCGGCCGGGAACAGTGGTCCAGAAGCCCTGGCCCTCCAACGCAAGCGCCTGGCGGAACCACTCCTCCTCCCCCGTGACTCCTTCGGAATAATTGGGATAAGCGGGAGGCTTAAGGGGATAGATGCTCAGCTCAAAATCCCCTTTCAGTTCACTGATCAGGGGGTTCATCTGACGGACAAAATCATATTCGGCCAGCTTGTCCTGGGGAACAGGCTCCCGCAGCAGGGCCTTCAGCTTCTCGGATTCCAGAATCTTCTCGGATTGGCGCCTGATCTGCTCCATCATGGCGTTCATCCGCTCCGCATTATGCAGCAGATTGTCCTGCATGAAGGCGTCCGTCACTGTTTGCAGCTGCTCATAGGATTTGGTGTAGGACAGATAGCCCAGTAAAACAGTGGGAATGGTGACCACCACCAGGAGCATCAGGCTGATCTTGGCGTAGAGATTGAGTCCTTTCATCGCTGCACCCCCAGAAATAGCATTCGCCGTCCGGAACCGCCCGGCGGCCTATTTGCCGTACCGGTATTCCTTGGGCGACATTCCCGTACGTTTCTTGAACAGCTTGCCGAAATACTGAAGATCCTGATAGCCCACCATAGCGGCGATCTCATAAATTTTGCAGCCGGATTCCCGCAGCAGGGCCTTGGCCCGGGTGATTCTCCAGTCGATCATATAATCGGAGAAGGTCTGCCCCGTCTCCTTCTTGAACAGCTGGCTGAGCCAGACGGGATGAATGGACAGACGCGCCGCCACTCCCTGCAGAGTGGCATTCTCCCCCGCCAGCTCCTCAATCACCTTCTTGGCCTGCTCGATCCAGGCATTGCCCATCCTGGTGATCTGCGGAGACAGGCTGCGGGACAGCTCCAGAAAATAGGCATGCAGCTCCCGCTTCACCGATTCCACCGTGTCGTAACGGTCCAGCCGCTCCCATAGAGAAAGGGGAATCTGATCCGTGGCAATGCCCGTGCGTTCATGCACAACCGACTGAATCTCCACAATCCAGTCCAGACAGGCCTGCCCCAGCTGGCGCCGATGGTGAAGGGCGTTGCTGCGCACCAGTTGCTCCACCTTGGCGTTCACTGCCGACCGCAGCTCATCGACCTCCGCATGAATCAGCGCCATCACGCAATACTCGTTGAGATCGCCGGAGACGGCCCCATCCGCCGGAACCTGCAGCTCCCGATAATCTGCAGTTGTCTGATCGTTCACGGCAGCCCAGCGCAGCGCGGTGAGCGCCTGGTCGTAGGCCTCGGCCAGAGATTGGAACGCATGCATGGCACAGCTTATGCCGAACTGCAGATCCAGCTTCTGATACCTCTTCACATTGTCTCTGACTTGGGCGATAAGCGCCTCCGTATCCCGCGCACCCGTTATGATGATCCAGCGGTTGTGCACATTGCGGACCAGATAGGCTTGCTCCTGCTCCCGCAGAGTTTCCTCGGCAATATTGCCCACCGAGAACAGCTGCAGCTCCACCTCTGTATCATGATCCGGCATATCTCCCGCTGCGCAGAAGGCGATCACGTGGTAGGCCGAAGTGGTCAGCCAGGTCAGTCCCCACAGCTGGAGCTTGTGGTAGATATGCTCCTGAAGCACGGTTTTCTTGGTGCAATAGCCCAGTATATGCTGATCCATCAGGAGCTTATTGCCGATGCGGGCATGCTCCACATGCAGCTGATGCTCCGTTTCGCTCCTGGCCTCCTCCTGGATCATCCGGACGATATCCTTCAGCTTGCCGATGAAATCCCCGATATGAAACGGCTTCAGCACATAATCCAGCGCTCCCAGCTGGAGGCTGCGCCGGGCATAATCAAACTCGTTGTAGCTGCTTACCACAATCATCTTGGGCTCATACTGCCCGAGCCCCGCGGCAGTCTCCAACAGCTCCAGCCCCGATCTGCGGGGCAGCACAATATCGGTTACAATGATGTGCGGCCGCCGGGACATCATAATGTCCTCCGCATCCTCGGCATTGCCCACCGCATAAATATGGCCCCAGGGAAGGGGAGCCTGCGCAATGGCGCAGCGCATGCCCTCCAGAACCTCAGCCTCATCCTCAACCAGCAAAATATCTATTAATCCGCTCATGGGGCTACCTCCTTTTGCTGAAGGCACTTAAACATATTTATTATACAGGAACCGTGGTGGTCGGGACACAGGAATCCCGTTATGTTTGCGGGGGGTTAGTTAGGGCGTGTTTGAAACCTCCGGGGGGGAGCAGATGGTACAGGCCCAAGACGCTCCGCAGACAGGGGGATAACCGGCAGGCCCTTATTATAAGGGGGCAAAAGCTTAACTTGAACGTCTGTTCACCAAGCCGGTACATGGTATAATGACTAGTATAACGTCTCATAAATTCGTTCCTCATTCTTGAGGTCGGGCCTTCCCGGCTTGCAACGGACCTGAGAGACGCTATCGCGGGAAAAGCGGGGGTTGGCGCGGCTAACGGACTGGTAAGACCTTATCGGGGCCAATATCCCTCTGGATGGGGGCAAAATAGTTCAATAAGAGCGCTCGAGTCCGTTACGATTCCAAACCCCCGGTTTTTGACCGAATAAGGGCGCTCAGGTCCGTTTACAACCTGGGGCGTGTCTGAACAACCACTTGAGGGCAGCTTTCACCGCCTTATCGCCCCGAGCTATCGTTACTTTCGCTTGAGGTACCCCGGTACGCCTGCCCGAAAGTGCCTGGCCAGAATTGATAGTATGGGTATTATCTGTCCCCTCAAAGGTTCAGACACGCCCTAAAGCGATGACTCTTCATCGCCAAACTGCTCCGATAGAGTCGGTACCCTTTTGTGCTCGCTGTGTTTTTAGCCCTTCCGGGTTCTTGTCCTGTAGGGAACGATTTTACAACATGATGTACTAAGTATACGTCCTAAATCGCGAGCACTCATGGGGGCCAAAGGCAGGCTCGAGAAGCTGCAAGAAGTTTGGGGCGACACAAGCAATGGCTTGAGAAGCTGCAAGAAGTTTGGGGCGGCAAACGCAACAGCTCGAGAAGGGCGGAAAGTTCGGGACGACTACGGGAACGACTGGAGATACGCAAAAAATGAGCGGGGAGGGCTGAGCAAAAGATGCAGGTTGCATTCCAGACAGCAGAGGACTTGAGCTTGGCAGTTGAATCGGTATTCCAGGATATTCCTGTGCTGCTCTATCACAGGCTGGACTCGGTTGCTCCCTATCCGGGATTCCAGAGCCACAACGGGATTGAGATGTACTATATCGAGAGCGGCCAGGGATTGTATCTGGCTGGCGACAAAACCTATCCCCTGCAGCCCGGGACCCTGATGATCATCAGACCCTTCACTCTGCACAAGGTGCTGCAAACAGACACGCATATGAACATCTGCCGCAGCGTGCTCATGTGGAAGGAGGAGCTGCTCCGGGAGGATTGGCCATCCCATGAGCCGTTCCCGCTGGATGACATGCCCGCGGATTGCTGCCGCATCCAGTTCGAGCCTGAGCTGCAGGAGCGAATCCGGGGCATCTACCGGAGCCTGCATGAAGAATGGGGCGGACGGAAGCCGGGTTATCTGTCTGTGATCCGCTGCCTGATCAAGGAACTGCTGCTGCTTGCTCACCGGAGCTGGCAGAGCGGCGGCCAGGAGCAGTCTGCACCGCCTTCGGAGGAATTGCCTGAGGATATTTCCTATCTGGTGCAATATATCAGCAATCACTTTCAGAGTGAGCTTCCTCTGGAAACGCTGGGCAGCTTGGTGCATATGAACCCGTCTTATCTCAGCACCCTGTTTCACAAGCACATGGGACTGACCCTGACCCGGTTCATTGCCGTGAAGCGGATTCACTACGCCAAGAAGCTGCTGCGCGAAACCACCTTGTCCGTCACTGACATTGCCTATCAATGCGGCTTCAACCATCATACCTATTTCAACAAAACCTTCAAGCGCCTGGAGCAGATGTCCCCCGCCTCTTACCGCAAGGAGCACAAACCCCGGGCCTGAGGGCAGGCGGCGGACACCCATACGGTTTCCTGACTGACGCTGTGGCGAATATCTGCGGACGACACCCATGCGGTTCCTGACGCTGCGGCGGGTATCTGTATGTTTTTTCGAGTATATATTGGATATCTGCCGGGAAAAGAGCCATCCTATATGAAATTTCATACAGATTGATCTATTTGGGGAAGTGACCGTACGAATCTGTATGATATTTCGAGTAGAATGGCTCTCCGACTGGCAGCGTCCACACTTATGATGACTCAGGGCTTACCCGGCAATCGCCGGGTAAGCCTTTTATCCAAGCGGCTGCTGCAGCAGACCCGCCTGATAATTCCCTACGGCTTCGGCGACGGTCAGATAGCGGTTGTACAGCCGCAGACTGCTCAGCCTGCCTTGCATAGAGGGGGCCGCGGCAAGCTGCCCGGAGCCGTTCACGCTGCGCATGTACGGATTGAAGCGGCCGAAGCCGAATTGCCGGGCCGTTCCGCCGTCGCACAGCGTCCCGTCCGCCACGAAGCTGATGATCTTCGCTCCTCCATCCACAATCGCCGCAACATAATGCTCCGTCCCCACCGACAACAGACCGGGATCGCAATCCCAGACGGATCGGGTCCGCCCGTCGTTCAATTCCAGTTCCACGCTGCCGGCAGCGTTGATGTACAAGACCACACCTGCCCCATCGGCTCCCCGGCAATCGGCCAGAATCTGTCCCGGCGTCAGACTATCCAGCACAAACCGCAGCTCCAAGGTGAAGCTCCCGCCCTTAAGCAGATCGGGAAACAGCGGACAAGCTGACGTTGTTCCATTGGCGCACGCTTCCCCGGAGAGCTCCAGCACAAGCCCCTCCGCGGCGACGGCCGTCCCTCCGGTTTCGCCCTTCGCCAACCGCGCCGCCTGCTCCCACATACCCTCCAGCAGTTCCCCGCTGATCTCATGGGCCCGGGCAATCTTCTTCTGGGTCTCTGTTATGAAATAACGTCCCTGATCCTCGATAAAATCCGGGTAGCTGATTCTTAGCGCCGGATCATCCGCGTAGAGCACAATCTCCGGCTGGGACCAGTACATGAAGCCATCCCGCTCCACCCCGCCCGAGAGCCATACGGGATTGCGCAGCTCATAGGGCTGCGCCTGCTTCTCCGGTGTCATATCCGCCGCCCAATTCTTGCCATGGTTGTGGAACCAGAGAATATAATTGCCGTTTGCGAACTTCCGCACGAAGTTGGCTGCCCGCGGGTGCTTGATCTTGCGTCCTCCCGGAGTGTATACCGCATGGGCGGGGGCAGTCCAGGTATGCCCGTCATCCCGGCTGTACGCATGGCAATTATGGCCTTCTGTAGTCCGGTAGGTGCAGTACAGGCTGCCGTCTTCCATGCTGGCCAGATTATGCTCATCGGCTACCGGGCTGGCCGGTGCCCGCAGTCCCACATCCCCGTCGGGAAGGGTTTCCCAGCGGATCAGGGAAGGGTCCTGCTCCGTGAGCAGGTTGTCGCTGCGGACGAATGCCCCTTCCGACGATTCCATGAACCCGTCGCCGAAGCTGCCTACCTTGGCCAGACCGATATACAGGCTGCCCTTATGGACGACAGGCTTGCACACGCTCCAGAAAAATTGCACGTCTCCCCGGTACGGATTGTTCCGGTCAATCTCAAAACGGCGCACCGGAATGGTATAACGCTGCTCCGACCAGGTCCAGCCTCCGTCATCGGAATATTTGAAGGCAAAGTCACCCAAGGTATCCACCCGTCTTGCCGCCCATTCATACCGGGCAATCACCCGCTCCATATTAGCCCCGTTATAGGTGTAGAACGCATAGATGCGGCCGCTGGGGGCAAGAAACGGCGTAACCCATGAAGCCTCGGGGGGACCGGAGGGTTCAATATCGATCAGGGGCGACCAGGTTTTGCCCTGGTCCTTGCTGATCGTAGCAACGATATGCTGATCCCGCTCGCCCTCCTCCCCTTGCCCGGTGGTCATCACGCAGACCCAGCTGCCGTCCTTGGCTACCGCCACATAGGGCTGATCGCAATAATGCTCATTTGGAATATGATGGCCGTGAATAATATTACGCCAATCCTGCACTATCTTCCCCTTCCTTCTGTTTAGCCTTAATTTGTATCGTCCGTTCCTTCTTCAGGGACCATTCCATCTTCCCTATTGCTTCCAAACGGCAGGATTGAGCAGATTGTCCGGCCGCTCTCCCCGCAGAATGGCAGCCATATTCACCGCAGCCTTCATGGCCATGGCGGCCCGCGTTTCCCTGGTGGCGCTGCCGATATGGGGCAAGGTCACCACATTCTTCATCGCCAGAAACGGATGCCCTGCCGGCAGCGGCTCCTGGGCGAACACATCCAGCCCCGCTCCGGCAATCCATTGCTCCTTGAGCGCTTTGATCAGCGCCGTCTCATCCACTATCCCACCTCTGGACGAATTGATGAGGAAGGCATCCTTCTTCATCAGCGCCAGCTCCTTCTCCCCGATCATGCCCACGGTCTTGGGGGTTAGCGGCACCTGCAGCAGCACATAATCCGAACGGCGCAGCAATTCCTCCAGGGAGGCATATTCCAGACCCAGCTGCTGTTCATCCGCTATGGCCCGCTCCAGATTGCTGTACAGCACCTTCATCCCGAACCCCCGGGCCCGCCGGGCAACGGCGCTGCCGATCCGGCCATAGCCGACGATCCCCAGCGCGGCGCCGTAGACGTCCTTGCCCAGCATGAGGCTGGGCAGCCAGCCGGACCATTGGCCGCTCTTCACATAATGGTCGGCTTCAGGAATGCGGCGGGCGGCGGCCATCAGCAGGCCGAAGGCCAGATCGGCGGTTGTCTCTGTAAGCACATCCGGTGTATTGGTGGCGGCAATCCCTCTCCGGGTCAACTCCTCCAGATCCAGGTTGTCATAACCCACGGCAATATTGCATACCGCCCTTAGCTTGGGCGCCCGCTCCAGCACCTCGTACTTGATTTTGTTGCGGGAGTAGATCAGCAGCCCGTCGGCCCGGCCCGCTCCTTCATAAAAGACTTCCTCGTCCAGCATCTCCTCTTCATCCCGGTAATCCACTTCCGCTACAGCGGACAAGTAGCGCACTGTTTCCTCCGGCACTCTGGATGGTATGAACACGACCGGCTTGCCCATCAACTGATCCTCTCCTTTGTCGGCTATGCATTCCCGGGAAGACCTGCACAGCTTCCCTTGCTTCGAACAGCACAGAGCCAGCTGCCAACGCTGGCAACCAGCCTGCTGGTTGCCTGGCACCTCCTACAGCCTGGTTCCGGCTGCCGCCCTGCCGATTGCTTCTCTGCCGGTTGCCTGATGCCTCTGTGCAGCCCGGTTGCCCCTCTGCTAATAAACCTACCACTCCGCGACGGAGCCGTCCTTATGCCGCCAAACCGGATTGCGCCAGCGGTGGCCCTCCGCCGCCCGCTCCCGCACATATTCCTCATTGATCTCTATTCCCAGCCCCGGGCCTTGCGGAATCTTCACATACCCGTCACCGTAATCGAACACCGTGGAGTCAACCAGATAGTCCAGCAGATCATTGCCCTTGTTATAGTGGATTCCCAGGCTCTGCTCCTGAATAAAGGCATTGTACGCAGTAGCGTCCACCTGCAGGCATGCGGCCAGTGCAATCGGCCCCAGAGGACAGTGGGGTGCTACCGCCACATCATAGGCCTCCGCCATGGCGAATATCTTCTTGCACTCCGTTATGCCGCCCGCATGGGACAAGTCCGGCTGGATAATATCCACATAGCCGTCCGCCAGCAGCTGCTTGAAGTCCCAGCGGGAAAACATCCGCTCCCCTGTAGCAATGGGTGTAGACGTATGTGTCGCGATATCCCGCAGCGCTTCGTTATTCTCCGGCAGCACCGGCTCCTCGATGAACATCAGGCGGTAAGGCTCCAGCGCCTTGGCCAGCACCTTGGCCATGGGCTTGTGGACGCGGCCGTGGAAGTCCACCCCGATGCCGAAGTCAGGACCAACAGCCTCCCGGATTGCGGCTACCCGCTCCAGCACCTGGTCAATCTTGCCGTGGGAATCAATGAATTGCAATTCCTCGGTGGCATTCATCTTGACGGCGGTAAAGCCGGCGTTCCTCTTCTCCAGTGCAGCCAGCCCCACATCGGCGGGACGGTCGCCTCCGATCCACGAGTACACCCTCATCGATTCGCGGCAGGCTCCTCCCAGCAGCTGATAGACCGGAGCATTGTAGAATTTGCCCTTAATATCCCACAGCGCCTGGTCGATCCCGGCAATGGCGCTCATAAGAATCGGTCCGCCGCGGTAGAAGCCCGCGCGGTACATCACCTGCCAGTGATCCTCAATACGCAGCGGGTCCTTGCCCACCAAAGCATCCATCATCTCACGGACAGCCGCCTCTACCGTATGGGCCTTGCCCTCCACCACTGGCTCCCCCCAGCCGGAGATTCCCTCGTCGGTCTCAATCTTCAGGAACAGCCAGCGCGGAGGTACCAAGTACAGGGTATAATCAGTAATTTTCATAGTTAAGTCATGCTCCTTCCTGTATTGAAGAAATTTTTCATCTTATTATCCTTGAGCCGTCCTCGCCCTATGGACCTCTTCCACAAACCGGACAGCCCGCTCCTTCAGTTCCGCGAAGTAACTGTCGGTGGCTCCACCCTGCAGCGGAGGCGCATACAATGAATTCCCCAGTCCCGCGGCAACCGCTCCGGCCCGGACATAAGCGCCGATATTATCCAGTCCGACTCCGCCTGTAGGCATGAGCGGAATCTGGGGAAGGGGCGCATTCACATCCTTGATATACTTGGGGCCAAGTGAACCCGCAGGGAAAACCTTGACAATATCCGCCCCCAATTCATATGCCGTCAGGATTTCCGATGGTGTCATGGCGCCAGGGATGCTGACGATGCCATAGCGTTTAGTTATAGCAATCGTCTCCGGTCTGATCGTAGGAGAGAGAATAAATTGGGCACCCGCCATAATCGCAGCCCTGGCAGTCTCCGGGTCCAGCACCGTACCTGCCCCTACAACCAGATCCTCCGGCATAGCCGAGCGCACCTGCTCGATGAGCGTCAATACTCCCGGCGTGGTAACGGTCAACTCCAGTACCCGTATCCCTCCTTCATATAGGGCAGAGACAGCGGGCAGGACATCATCGGCCCCGGCTCCACGGATAATGGCGACGATAAAATGTTCTTGAATTCGGTCCAGCACCTTCATGCGGTTCCTCCCTTTAGCAAGCAATCATCAGTTGAAGCGGTTTCTTTTGATTCTGCAAGGAAAGCGTAACATAAAATTATCACTAATCCGTGCACTTATTTTAGCTCTTTGTTGCACAAAATTTTGATATTGTCCGGCACTGCCGCTGCTCCCTGCAAAAGAAGCCCCACGTACTGCGAACCGGGGAGGCCTCTGCTTGTTGAACCACCGAACGGGAAAGACACTCATGGCGGTCATTACAAGCTAGAGAATGTGGACACCCATACCTTGGAGGAACTGTTAGCGGGCCTTTGGGTACGGGGAGTTCGCCGCCTGAGACGACAGTTATACCTTTGTCAATGCCATGCTGGACTTGAAGGGAAATTTGATCCTGGTGGATTCAGAGGGTTTGGCCGCTTACGGCCCGGATGGCAAACGCCTGTGGATGCGCAAGGAGTGGACAACTCCGTCGGGAACCTCCTTTTCCGCCCAGGACAAGCTGTGGAAGGGAGCGGTGGATAGCCGGAACAATCTGTATTTGGCCTATGCCAATGGCTTGTTGGTGTTAAATGAGTCAGGCGAGTTGCTGGCACTCAAGCCTGGCCGGTATTACCCTGCGGTTCTGGAGGATGGCACCATTCTGATTTCCGGTTCCGCTTACCGGGTATCGGAAGGAGAAATAAAGCTTTTTGCTCCAGCCTATTTTGCCGAGAGAAGCGCTTATGTGTCTGAAGAGGAAGAAGAGACGGTGAGCCGAATTGATCCTGACACCGGTGACCTGCTATGGACCTACAGCTTGCCGGAGCATGAGCGCAATATGGGCTATTCCCTGTTCAATTCCACGCTGGTCAGCGACAAGGCCGGGAATATGTATATTTCCACCACCGGCGGGAGCGTCCACAGTCTGGATCAGGAGGGAAATCTACGATTTATTCTTCATGTGGACGACAAAACCATTTCAGGCGCAGAGGTGATCCCGCTATCCGAAACCCGGTGTTTGGTTGTCGTCGGCAGTGCCATCCTGCTGTTGGAGACGGACAATGGATTGTAGAAGGTAGAAGGCGGCCCTACCGGCCCATTCTATGCGAAATTTCATACAGAATGGCATGAGGCTCTCCCCCGCCCGAATTGCGCCGTTCAAGATTCCAGTGTTCTTTCATGCCTGGACTGGATCATCACGGCAAGCATCCATTACCGCTCTCGGTGTTGTTGGCTCATTGTGCCGTCTTAGAAAAAAAAGCCTACCGGATTCTTGCGTACCCGGAGGCTTTTGCCTTTTATTGAACTTGTCATATAAGGGCATCCGTATAACCATCCATTCCGCAAGATCAGCCGATTGAATACGCCCCCGCACCGATCAGGGCAATCGACAACGCCGCAGCGATCAATACCAGATTATATTCGAAGCCGCCTTTGTCTGACCAATAGCCGTTCGCACCATGCACCTTCACAATAGCGACCAGCATGGGGCCTATAATCAGCACCGCGGCGACCGGGAGCCACAAGCCGGCAGCGAACAACAGCCCCCCCAGCAGCTCCGACAAACCGGCCGCCACCGCCATCAGCACCCCGGGCTTCATGCCGATGGACTCCATCCAGCCGCCGGTTCCCTTGGGACCATAGCCCCCGAACCAGCCAAACAGCTTTTGCGCGCCGTGCCCCATCAGCGTCAGCCCAACCACCAAGCGAATAATCAACAATCCTAGATCCATCATTTTTATGTCCTCCTTATTAACTAATTATTTTTATTTAACTTACTTTATGTAAGTATAATACGATATATAACTTACTTTTGTCAAGCAGCTTTTATTAATTTTTGAAGATGCGGAAACTCGGCCTCCAATTTGGCAAAATCGAGTTGGTTAATAGCGTGACGGACTTGCCCCCAATCCGCACTGAACTGGCTATTTAGCCGGCAGCACACACAACGACAGATGGGCCGGAATGCACCAAGCGCTCTCTCACAGATGTCCCCATATGCCAATGAGCACTTTGTTTCCCGCGGAAACAAGTGCTCATTGGCAACCCTATTTATAATATCGGCCATAAATGTGCCCCAGCCTGTGCCTGCACATTCCGCAAGCGCAAGATGGGGCAGAGTTCCTCAGCGCTTTGTGCTCACCCTTTCACAGAGCCCAGGGTCAGCCCTTTGACAAAATACTTTTGCAGGAAAGGGTACAAGATGACAATCGGCAAAGAGGCCAGCACCACCGTAGCCATCTGGATGGTAACCGGCTGGGGAATCACCTCATCACTGGCTACCCCCGAGAAGATATCCGCCTGTCCCACCAGCACAACCTGGCGCAGCAGAATCTGCAATGGCCACAGGCCCGATCTGTTCAAGTAGAGGATCGCGGCGAAATACTGGTTCCAGTTGCCCACCGCATAGAACAGGGTGAAGGTGGCAAGCGCCGGCAGCGACAGCGGCAGAACAATCCGCACAAAGATGCCAAAATCATTGCAGCCGTCGATGGTCGCCGATTCGATAATGCTCTCATGGATGGATTCGAAGAATTCCCGCATCACCAGTATGTTGAAGGCCGATGCCGCGGAGGGGATGACTAAAGCCCACAGAGAATTCATCAGCCCAGTCTCTTTCACTACCAGAAAGGTGGGAATCATCCCGCCGGAGAACAGCATAGTGAACAGGATCATCAGAAGCAGCACCTTCCTGCCGCTGAAATTTCCCCTGGAGCACACATACGCCGTCAGCGAGGTGACGATCATATTGACCGTCGTTCCCACTACTGTAATCCAAACCGTGTTCTTCAACGAGGTGAAAAATATCCCCGTATTAAAAATATAGCGGTACGATGAGAAATCAAAGGTTCTGGGCCAAAGTATCAGCCTGCCTGATACCACTTCCTCCATGCTTGCCAGGGATTGGGCAACCACATTGACAAACGGAAGCAGCGTCAAGAGCGAGATGAATCCCAGCACAAGATAGATAAAGCTATTGAAAAACAGATCAAACCTTCTGGATTGTGACATCTCTCTCACCCGGCCTTTCCGAAAGATTCGGCAGGCTAAGCCGCGTATTGGCCGCTCCGCCTGCCATACCTCTCTTGCTCTGGTTTATTTTGCCGACTTTCTGGCTTTCCAGGCTGCGGTGTATTCCTCCATCACCTGGCTGCCGCCCCGTGATTTCCATTCCTCGAACAACTTGTCTATGCTGTCCACCGGCGCTTCCCCCATCACGATCTTGGCAACGCCGTCGGCAACGAACTTGTTCAGGTCGGCGCCTTTGTCCGACATGGTCTTGGAGTAGAGACCGTCTATCTGGTTCATATAGGGCTTTCCTTCCAGTGCGATCTTGTAGACGATGTCCTTCATCTTGCGGATTTCCTGCGTATCCGTGCCGCTATAGATCCACTCCCCCTCCATCGGAGGGTTGGTTAAGGAATAGAAGCTCGGTCCCTCCGTTTTGCCCAGGTCGGTGAGCGCCTTCACACCGTTCTCGGTTTTATGATGGGTTCCTTCCACTCCCCAGCGCACGAAGGTAGCTCCTTCATCCCCGATCATATCATCCAGCATCTTCAGAATCTTCTTCACCTTCGCTTCATCCTTGGCCGTTTGGGAAGAGATGGCGAATACACCGAAGTAGCCGGGAAACTTCATATAACCTTGACTGCCGTCCGCATTCTTAAACGGAGGCAAAGCTACCAATTCGAACTTGGGATCAACGGCTCTTGCCTTCTCATAACGGGCGGCTGTGTAGAACGTGGAACCGCTGCTGCCGTTGGCTCCGACTTTTCCCAGAATAAAGTCATCCTCCAGCTGCTGATCCTTCTTGATGGCGAAATCCTTGGCAATCAGGCCATCCTTGTACAGCTTGGCATAGAAGCCGTAAGCTTCCTTGGCCTTCGGCGCAAATTCCATGGGGATAATGCCCCCCCGGCCGTCCTCCGTCCAAGTGTTGGCAAGCGCGCCCGAGCCGCCCTGTATGCCTGCAGTAACTGCGTTTACCCCAATCAGGCCGCTATCGCTCATGCCGATGGCCAGACCATAGGTGTCCGCCTTTCCATTGCCGTCAGGATCATTTTTCGTGAACGCCTTCATCACTTCATAGAACTCGTCATACGTGGTAGGAACAGAGAGCCCCAGCTTATCCAGCCAGTCCTTGCGCATAACAATGGTGTGGCCGCGGGTCCCCCTCAACCGGGGAATGCCGTAAATATGGCCGTTGTATGTCAATACCTTCTTGAGGTCCTCCGGTATTTTGGCGAAATTCGGATATTCCTTCGTATCCTGCAAGTATTTATCCAGGGGAATAAACTGTTCATTATCAATGGCATTAAAGAAGATATTGTCCAAGTTGGGGAACAGCAGGGTATCCGGAATATCTCCTGAAGCCAGCGTTACTCCCAGCTTGTTATTGTATTCCCCGGCCGTCACGGGGATGTATTCGTACTCGATGTTATAACGCTCTTCCAGCGCTTTTTTCCCGGAGCCGTTCTCAGGGGGCGCTGCGCCATAGAGGATATTCATCGCCCGGATCTTCAGCTTTTTCTCCGCCGCGGGAGAGGACTTGCCGTCAGGAGAAAGCGTAGACGAGCCGGAGGGCTCGCTGTTGCCGGAACATGCGGACAACAGGGACATAGACAGGATCACACTGAGTGCGGCCGTTAACTTTTTATGCAAAATAGACACCTGCTTTCACTAGGTTATCCTTCAGTTAAAATCATGATTAGGTTATAATCACCACTTCAGTTAATAGACGCCCTTCTCACCAAGCCGCCGGGCCAGGTAATTGGCCGAAACAATCATGACCATCCCCACCACGCCCTTCAACAGTCCCACCGCCGTAGTAAAGCTGAAGTTGCCGTTCACAACGCCCACGCGGTAGACATAAGTCTCCAGCACCTCTCCCACCTCGGATACCGAAGAATTGAGCATCAGGTATACCTGCTCGAAGCCCACATCCAGCACACTGCCCAGCCGCAGAATGAACAGCATCACAATCGTCGATTTAATGCCAGGCAGCGTGATGTGCCAGATCTGCCTGATCCGTCCCGCTCCATCGATCTTCGCCGCCTCATACAGCTCAGGGTCAATCCCGGTCAGGGCGGCCAGATAAATAATCGTGCCCCAGCCCGCTTCCTTCCAGATGACCTGCAGCACCAGCATCCCCCTGAAGGTGTCTTTGTTGGATAGAATGTTGATCGGGTCCATCCCCCAGGATGCAAGCAGCGTATTAACTGAGCCATCGCTCTTGAACAGCAGATAGAAGATGCCCCCCACAACCACCCAGGACAGAAAATGCGGCAGGTACAAGGCGGTTTGAATGAATCGTTTGATCAGCGGGCTGGCTATTTCGTTGATCATGATTGCAATAACAATCGGAATCGTGAAGGCAAATACAATCTGATAGAAGCTGATGATGATGGTGTTCATGAAATAGCGGCCGATATCCGGGCTCTCGAAAATACGCCGGAAATGTGTCAGTCCCACCCAATCGCTCTGCAAAAAGCCTTTGGACGGAACATACTTCTGGAATGCGATGATTATTCCCAGCATGGGCACGTACTTATAGATCAGCAAGTACAGGATGCCGGGCAACGCCATCAGCCACAGATACCGCTCCTTCACTAAACGCTGCATCAGGCGTGTGCTTTTGCCTGTCTCCTTGGGCCGGACAAGACGGCCGATCTGATTTTGCGCTTCCATGTTTTCTCCCTCCCTTCTGTGAACTCATCGTACCGAATGGAGTGGAGGCAGCTCAATACACCATATTTGTCAGGCCTTTTTGCAAAAACGAATACCTTGAGAGCTCGGCCTTGCCCAACAAACTCCCTTATTTTGCAGTTAGTCCTTTGGCTGCAATAATTGTTTCCGGTAGCTTCCCGGGGTAAGCCCCGTCACCTTCTTGAACAGGCGAATGAAACTCTTCACTGAGCCGTAACGCAGCTTGTCGGAGATATCCAGCACCTTCAGCTCCGGATTCTTCAGCAGTTCCTTGGCAATGCCCACTCTGTAATCAATCACATAATCAACAAAATTAATTCCCATCACCTTCTTGAACATCCGGCTCAGTTGGAATGTGTTCAGGTGCACAACATCGGCGCACAATTGTAGGGAGAGATCCTCATCATAGTGGTTATGAATAAATGCTGTGACTTGTCCGATAAGCTGCTCTTCATTGTTTGCCTTGCAGCCCTTGTCCGTTTCGCGAATCCGCCCGAATAGACCTGCCCGGATGAAAGTCTCCATCTCCTGCAGCGTCCGCTGCTGGGCCAGATCGAGAATCCATTCCTTTACCGGAGTTTCTCCCAGGGCATGCCCATAATGCTTGTCGGCAGCACTCCATATCCTCCCTGACAAGCTGGCAAAGTAACCGAACATCTCCTCTGGCAGCAGAGAATAATTGTCGCGGATCAGTTCCACCAACTGTTGGAAGTCTTGCTCGGCAGCCTCTATCGCATCTTCCAGCAGCGACTGGATGATGGCCGTCTCATACGACTCCAGTTCCTCAGCTTCCGCCGAGAAGGAGGGGTCCAACTCGTTGCAGAGAATAACCTGGTTATGACCATAAATAAAGCTGTAGTTTAACGCCTTAATGCCCTCGGAATAAGCCTCATTCAGCCCGTTCAGCCCTCTGGAGGAACGGCTCGCGGAGATCATGCAGGGAAGCTTCAGATAAGTGCGGATGGCATTAAGCACGGTCGTTGCCCGCTCCCGAAGCACGGCAGTTCCATGCATGCCCTCCAACTCATGGATTACCGCGAATAATCCCGGCCGGATCATGATGATTTTTACGTGCCCTTCCGCGCCCAGTATCTCCTCCGTAATATTCTGCACGGCGTAATAATACAGAAACTGGTCGCTCCGGGAAAACTGGCGTTCCAGGTAGAACTGGTCCAGTTCCACCAAAAACAGGGCGATATCCCCCTCGCCCAAATCAAGCTCCGCATGATAATGCGAATCCTTGACATTGCCCAGCAGCAGTTGGAAATAGGCATGATTCCGCACCTCCTCCATAGACGCGCCAATTCGTCTCTGGAGACTTTCGTTATCCTGCTCCACAGATTCAATATAATGGGTGATCAAGTGGAACTCGTCCTTCTCCTGCCGGGACTTGTCATTATTGAAGATCCGCTTGGTCAGACGCTGAATCGGCGAATACAGACTCTTGCTCGCCGCCACAGCCAGAACCAGAGCCAAGACAATCAGCCCAAGACTGATGGACAGCAGGATGGTTCTCAGATGCTGCGACGGTTCGGTCAACAGCTCCAGCGGAACAGCGGAGACATAGAACCAGTTCCGGTAAGGGGAGAACTGCCCATTGATCAGAGAACTGGTGCCGTTTAACTTAAACTCAAATTCCCATTCCTCCTGGCTATTGTCGGATATCAGCTTCTCCAGCAGCCCAGGCGCCGCGAGACGCTGTCCAATCCTGCTTTCACGGGAATCCAGCAGAATAATCCCATCTTGGTCCACAGCGAAATATTCGGTTTGGGGATCCTTGGCATAAAGCATGCTTCTGCTGATGGACTCCGCATCCAGATAGACGATAATCGCGCCTTCGATCTTCGAGGTTTGCTTGTTCTGAACAGGTCTGGTATAAGCAAGCAGATGGCCCGGCAGACGTTCATTAATAGCAGTTCGCGTATTAACCCAGGTTCCGGTTACTGCATTGCGGGCGTTCTGCAGCACAACATCATCCCCGAACTCCTCCTCGCTCAGGATGCCATGGTTTCCCGTAAGAACCTTGCCGTACGAAATATTATAGAAATTAATCTCCGCAACATGATCCAAGCCGCTGCGAAGATTAATCAAGGCGTTATGCAAGTCCCAAATTATAGAATAATTCACATAATTCAGATCCGATTTTACCACCTGGTTAAAAATCGAGTTCTGATAGGAATACTGCAGCAGCAGATTGTCGATCTTCCTGAATTCCCCGTTCATCTCCTTCTCCAGGTTGCGCAGGATGGAGGCGTTATTCTGGAAGGTCAGCTTCGTAATCGTTCCGCTGCTGTACGAAGCGGCGAACCATCCCATCAGCGCCAGGGGCACACTGGACAGCAGCGCCAGATAAACCAGAAACTTCATCCTCATGGATATGGAATACATCAGCTTGCTTCTCATGCTCTTCTCTCCTCAGCCGTCATGTCTATAGCCCCATTCTAACTGAACTTGTCTGTGAGAACACGGTCTATTCCCCAAAAAGAGGACTCCCAATTCTTGCAAGGCTGCGGCTCCAGTGTAAGAATTGGGTATTGATTTCTAAGCTGTTGAGCCCCGGTTCCCCTCTCATCCGCCAACAACTATCATTTTGATAGCTGTTGAGCCCCCGGTTCCCCTCTCATCCGCCAACAACTATCAATCTGGCTGCCGCAGAAAAAAAGCCGCCCTTCCCGGTTTGCTCCGGGATAAGGGCGGCTTTCTCACAAAAACTCAATGATAAGTTTCCTCCTGGGCTCCGAACCATCTGCGGAACAGCCGCTTGGTGGTGTCGGCGTTCATCGCCCCGATGGAGGTGGTGAGGGGGATTTCCTTGGGACAGGAGCGCACACAGTTCTGGGAGTTGCCGCAGCCCTCGATTCCCCCGTCGGTCATCAGCGCATCCAGCCGCTCGTCCTTGTTCATTTCTCCTGTTGGATGGGCATTGAACAGGCGCACCTGGGAGATGGCCGCGGGGCCAATGAAGCTGGCTCTGTCATTCACATTGGGGCACGCTTCAAGACAGACGCCGCAGGTCATGCATTTGGACAACTCATAAGCCCACCGGCGCTTGTTCTCAGCCATCCGGGGTCCTGGCCCCAGATCGTAAGTGCCGTCGATGGGGATCCAGGCCTTGACTTTCTTCAAGGCGTTGAACATGCGGCCCCGGTCGATCACCAGATCCCGGACGACCGGGAAGGTGGACATGGGCGCAATCCGGATGGGCTGCTCCAGCTTATCCACCAAGGCCGTGCAGGCCTGGCGGGGTTTGCCGTTGATGACCATGGAACAGGCGCCGCATACCTCCTCCAGACAGTTGGACTCCCAGCAGACGGCAGAGGTTTTGCTTCCCTTGGTATTAACCGGGTTGCGCTGAACCTCCATCAGCGCCGAGATGACGTTCATATTGGGGCGGTACGGAATTTCGAACTCCTCAATATAGGGCGCGCTTTCTGTATTGTCCTGACGGGTGACGACCAGCTTGATCAAGCGGTTTGCTGCAGCAGTTTCGGCCATGCTCAGTGCCCCCCTTTTTTCTTGTCGGTGGTATAATCCCGCTTTCTCGGCGTAATCAATGAGGTATCGACGGCTTCATAAGTGATCTCAGGTCCTTCTTTGGTGTATGAGGCTATGGTGGTCTTGAGGAACTGCTCGTCGTTGCGCTCGGTGAATTCCGGCTTGTAGTGAGCCCCCCGGCTTTCGTTGCGGAGCAGCGCTCCCAGCGTCATGGCGTCCGCCAGCTCCAGCATATTCCACAGCTGCCGGGTGAAGGCCACGCTCTGGTTGCTCCAGCGGGAGCTGTCGTTAATGTTGATGCGCCCGTAGCGCTGCTTCAGCTCCTTGATCTTGCCGATGGTTTCCTCCAGCTTCTTGTTGTAGCGGACCACCGTCATGTTGTTGTTCATCCAATCTCCCAGTTCCTTGTGAAGAACATAAGCGTTCTCGATCCCATCCATCTTCAGAAGCCCCTCATATTGGTCCGTCTGTTTCTTTAATTCTCTCTCGTATACGGTAGACGCCACATCGTCGGAATGCTTGTCGAGCCCCTTGACGTACTCAATCGCCTTGGGTCCGGCGACCATCCCGCCGAAGATTGAGGACAGCAGGGAATTGGCCCCGAGCCGGTTGGCTCCATGATACTGGTAATCGCATTCCCCTGCCGCGAACAAGCCCGGTATATTGGTCATCTGGTTATAGTCGCACCACAGTCCCCCCATGGAATAATGGACCGCCGGGAAGATTTTCATCGGGATCTTGCGGGGATCATCCCCCATGAACTTCTCATAAATCTCAATAATCCCCCCAAGCTTGATATCCAACTCCTTGGGGTCCTTATGCGACAGATCCAGATACACCATGTTCTCGCCGTTCACGCCCAGCTTTAAGTCCACGCAGACATGGAAAATCTCGCGGGTCGCAATATCCCGGGGCACCAGATTTCCGTAGGCCGGATACTTCTCCTCCAGAAAGTACCAGGGCTTGCCGTCCTTGTACGTCCAGATCCGGCCTCCCTCGCCTCTGGCCGATTCGCTCATCAGCCGCAGCTTATCATCTCCGGGAATAGCTGTAGGATGGATCTGGATGAATTCGCCGTTGGCATAATGCACGCCCTGCTGGTAGACGGCAGAGGCGGCGGTGCCCGTATTGATCACCGAATTGGTGGTCTTGCCGAATACGATTCCAGGGCCGCCGGTAGCCAGAATAACCGCATCGGCGGGGAAGGAGTGGATTTCCATGGTGCGCAAATCCTGTGCCGTAATGCCGCGGCATACTCCCTGTTCATCAATCACGGCGGAGAGGAACTCCCAATGCTCATGCTTGGTGACCAGCCCGTCTACTTCATGGCGGCGCGTCTGCTCATCCAAGGCATATAGCAGCTGCTGCCCGGTAGTTGCTCCGGCAAAGGCGGTGCGGTGATACTTGGTTCCCCCGAACCGGCGGAAATCCAGAAAACCTTCGGGCGTGCGGTTGAACATGACCCCCATCCGGTCCATCAGGTGAATGATGCCAGGGGCCGCCTCACACATGGCCTTGACCGGCGGCTGATTGGCCAGAAAATCACCGCCGTAAACCGTATCGTCAAAATGCTCCCAGGGCGAATCCCCTTCCCCCTTGGTATTAACCGCTCCGTTGATACCCCCTTGGGCGCAGACGGAGTGGGAGCGTTTCACAGGAACAAGCGAGAACAAATCCACATGGACTCCGGCTTCAGCTGCCTTAATAGTGGCCATCAAACCGGCGAGCCCCCCGCCAACAACGATGATTTGGGATTGAGCCATGAGAGTACCTCCTGAAAGTTTTGAGTTCTGTAACCAAGCGAAGCGGTTATGGCGAAAAACTGGCTTCGGAGCATCAGCAGGGTTTTTTATCCCGCCCAAGTGGACGGGCTTCGCATGCTTAACCCGGCAAGGGAAGCAACAGCGCTGCAGTATGAGGGACCTCCTCGAAGGAAACGCCGGTAAAGGCAATAAGGGACAAAATGAACAAAATGGACATGGCCACAAATACACACATCCAGATGATGAAAGAAATCCGTTGGGAACGGGGGCCGATTGTGATCCCCCAACTGACCAAAAAGGACCACATACCATTGGCAAAGTGGAAAGAAACGGATATAACAGCGATCACGTAGATCACAAACGCCCAAGGTTGTGTGATGATATTATGCATCCGCACACCCAGTTCATCATGGGCTACATTCCCAAGCGCTACCTGAACCCGGGTATCAAATACATGCCAGGCAATAAACAGCAAGGTAATGACTCCTGTAATTCTCTGCAGCGTGAACATCCAGTTGCGGAGAAAGCCGTAGCTCTTGGGATTATTGCGAGCCGTATAAGCCACATACAGCCCGTAGATCCCGTGATAAGCAATGGGGAGCCAGATGCCGAACAGCTCCAGGAAAAAGATAAGCGGCAAGCTGTTCAGCCACTCCACCTGCCGGATGAAGCCCTCGTGCCCCTCGTGGTAAGCGCTGTAATTGGTCAACAGATGCTCGACCAGAAAAGCGCCAACTGGAATAACTCCCAACAGCGAATGCAGCTTCCGGTAAAAATACGAGTTCCCCTTCATAGCCAATCCCCTTTCAGCAGCGATGTTATTCCGACCCTGTTGCTGTACTAAAGCAGCGCAGAAATGTGAACATTTCGTGTCTCCTCTAATGTTACCGCTTTATTGCTTTTTATGGAAGTCCATATTGCATGTTTTACCCAGAATTTGTTTTCCAGTTCTTATCAACTTCCCCTATGGACGTTTTTCCACCCTGGGATATAATAGAGCATGAGGCAAATGCCCGTCTTTTTTTAGCCGCTTATCCTATTCTTATTATTGAAGTTCTGCAGAAATGAGGCTTATCTCTCATGCATAACAACCTGGACGTATTCGCCATTGTCGTAGAACAGGAGAGCCTGAACAAAGCCTCCCGGATCCTGAACTTGTCCCAGCCCGCCCTCTCCCGCAAAATTATGAATTTGGAGGAAGAACTGGGCGTAGCTTTATTTGAACGGAAGGGGAAACGGCTGGAGCTTACCCGAGCCGGGCGCATCTGCTATGAATATGCCGCAAGAATGCGGGAAATAACCGGGGCTTTCAAAGAAAGCCTCCTGCCCTTCGTCACCCACTCCATCCCCAAAAGCATTACGGTAGGAGCAAGTCTCACAACTCTGCAATCCACCTTTCCCGAGATCATCTCCCTGTTCACGGCGGATTTTCCCGATACGGATATTAAGGCCATTACCGGCAAGACTCATGAAATCGTAGGTCTGGTCCGCGACAAAAAGGCCGATTTCGGATTAATTGCCTCCCTTATTGATCAGCCTGACCTGGAATGCCATCCTTTATTCGATGATCATCTGTGCCTGTTGCTTCCCGCAGGGCATCCCTATCTCCTCCGGCAGAATCTGAAGATGGCGGATTTAGGCGATTTGCCCATGATCCTCTTTTCCAAAGGCACCTGGTACCGCGTGTTGATGGACGAGTTGTTCGACCGCTATGCCACCCAGCCTAATGTGAAGATGGAGATTGATTCCTTCGAGGCCATTCTCCGGCTCGGGTCCATCCTGGGCTGCGCCACTCTGCTCCCGGCCTCCTATCTGGGCAGACGGCCCGCGCTTGCCGGCGAGATGACAGCGGTGGATCTGCCGGAGCTCCGGTCTGCCAAGCGGACCACCTGCCTCATCCTGTACCGGGATCCCTGCATGCAGACTGCAATCCGCAGCTTCATCGCCAAAGCCCAGTCCTATTTTGTCGGTGCATACCCCCGCTAAGGGACTGCGACGAAATAAAGTACCGCTAGTTTCTTCGCAGTTCCTAGGGCGTGTTGCAAGCACGGCCTAGGGGGCTGTCAATATCTGCTCCGCACAATGGAAAAGGCTGTCCCCAAATTTGGGGGACAGCCTCTCAATCAGTATATTTCAAGCAGCCGCTTCACCCGCAGCTCCAACTCCAGCAGGGAAAAGGGCTTGGCCATATAATCATCGGCTCCGGACTTCAAGCCCTTCAGGATATCATGACGCTTTCCTTTGCCGGAAAGCATCAGCACCTTCAGCTTGTTCGCCTTCTTCTTGTCCTCACGGACAGCCGCAAGCAGCTCCAATCCCCCCAGTCTGGGCATCATGCCGTCAATAATCGCCACATCCGGCGCTTCCGACTGAATAAGCTGCAGGGCACTCTCCCCATTATCGGCTTCGATAACATCGAGATCCATGCTCTTGAACTTCGCAACCAGAATCGAACGCAGAATTCCGTCGTCGTCGGCGATCAGAAGCTTCTTGCGTCTTTTCTCCTCTATGACTGCCTCCTCCTGCTTCGAAGACATGCGCTCCTCATACACCAGCACCCGGTTGCGGCCCTCCTGCTTGGCAGCATACATGGCCTGGTCCGCCTGGGCAATCCACTCATCCTTGGTTATGTGGGGATTCCACTGGGAGATGCCGGCTGAGAAAGTGATATGGAAAGCATGACCGTCATTATTGGCTACCGGGGTGGAGCGGGTCTTCATGAGAATCTGATCCATCGCCCGCTTGGCCTCCTCCGCGGTAGCACCCGGCATCACTACAACGAACTCTTCTCCGCCGAAACGCGCCAGCAGATCAGAATGCCGCAAATACTGCTGAAGCAGATAGGCCAAGCCCTGCAGCACCCGATCCCCATTGGCATGACCGTAGGTGTCATTAATCGCCTTGAACCTGTCAATGTCGATGAAAATGAGCGATAAGGGAGCCGGGCAGCGCACAATCCGCTGGAACTCCATCTCAAGCTGGTTGTCAAAATACCGCCGGTTGCTGATGCCGGTGAGGGGATCGCGGAAAGCCAATTGTTCGAAGGTCTTGGTCCGGTTGATTATGCTGTGGATGCGGGCTTCCAATTCCTCATAATGAAACGGCTTGGTTACGTAGTCATCTGCTCCCAGATAGAAGCAGCGCACCTTGTCGGCAACATCGCTGCGCCCTGATACCACCATCAGAGGAATCCACTTGAGCGTGGGGTCTTCCTTCATCTGCTCGAATAACTCGTAGCCCGACAAAGGACGCATCATCAGATCAAGCACGATCAGATCATAATGAAATTCCCGCAGCCGCTCCAGCGCCTGGGCCACCCCGTCGGCTTCGTCGGCCACATAGCCGGCAATGGACAATCTTCTCTTCAGGTAATCACGGAGCACGGGATCATCATCAATCAGCAGAATCCTGCTTCCCTTGAACGGACTGGCGGCAAACATGCCGTCTAGGCCATGCTCATCCCACTTCAGTTCCTGCAGACTGATCTCCCGCTCCATGGTCAGCTGCTGCAGAATCTCCCGGGCTTCCTCTATCCATTCACAGGCGGGTAGAGCAGAAGGCTCTTCGGGTCCGGCCTCTTTCTCCAACGCCCATTCCCACTTGGGCAGGTGGTGCTGGGCAGCTTGACCCAGCCGGACCAAGCCAAAAACAGGAGCGCTGCCCTTCACCGTATGCAGCAAATTATAAAGCTGGAGCGCGGTTTCCCGGCTTCCCCCATCCTGACGGAGCAACAGCTCCATGCTCTGCAATTGCCGGCCCAGCTCTTCCACATACTTCCGCCGCCCCTCCATGATCAAGCGGGTGTGGCGGTCATCTTTTCTCTGCAGCTGCTCAATCTCTGATGTCGTCATCTTTTTCAATATTCACCTCGATAAAATCCGATCTCACTTTGATCTCCTTGACGGTAAAACCTTTATGTTGAAGGGAATCCGTAATCAACTGCTTATCCTGGACGGGAAAGACGAAGGGGGCGCGGTTCTGGCTGCCCGAAACCAGATGCTTGACCAATTCCAGCAGCCGCTCAATGCTAAAGGGCTTCTGCAGGTATTTCTCCTTGGTGGTTTCATAGAAGTGGTTGGGCTGCTCCAGCACGGTTGTGACAATAATCGGCGTCTCCCGGTGCAAGGGATGCTTGAGCAGGGTGGAGATGAAATCCCAGCCGGATTGAACCCCCTTCAATTGGATATCCACGATGCAGATGATCGGACTCGCCGCGGACACGTTCATGGAATAAACCGCATCCTCAGCCGAGCTGATCCACAACGTGGGCACCTGCAGCCGTTCGAAGGAAACGGTCAGCAGCTTGGCCAGATTCTCATCATCCTCGATAATAACCACCTTGCCTGATAAATCCTTGGCTTCATACACAGGCAGCCATATGGAGAAGGTGGAGCCTTGTCCCAGCTCGGACACAAATGAGAGCCGGCCGTTATGGGCTTCCACGATTTCCTTGACAATGGCCAATCCCAGCCCGGTGCCTCCAATCTGCCGCCGGTCCGTATTGTCCACCCGGTAGAATTTGGAGAAGAGCTTGGCCTTGGCATCTTCGGGAATCCCCAATCCGTAATCCTGCACATCGATGCGGATGAAGTTGTTCTCATAGGAGCAGATAATGTCAATCACATCGGACTTGGGAGAATACTTGATTGCGTTGCTCACCAAATTATGGAGCACTTGGGTAATCCGGTCCGCATCTGCCAAAGCCATGAGCGGAGCCTCTCCTGTGTGCAGACGGATGGCATGCTGGTTCTTACCCTCCCATTGCTCCATCACCCGCTGTACCAGACCGGAGATTTCGCAGGGAACCGGCTGGTAGACCTGCTTGCCCGCTTCCATCCGTTGCAGATCAAGGAAGTCGTTGATCAACGTGGACAGCCGTCCCGCTTCACTATGGATAGTCTCCAGATAACGCTGCTGCTTCTCGGGCGTTACCTGCCGGTTCAGCAAAATTTCGATAAATCCCAGTACGCTGGACAAGGGAGTGCGCAGTTCATGGGAGACAATGCTGACGAATTCATTCTTGATCTCATCGGCCTTCTCTTCGTCAGTCCGGTCGCGGAATACGAACAGATAGCTTTTGCCTACCAGATCGGAAGCAACCATGGTATTCATGTACAACTCGTAATGCCGGGTGCCTTGCTCCCCTTCAGCCCGGAACCGCTCGTGATAATTAAGCTTATCCTCCGTGGCAAGCTTTCTGATCGTATCACCAAGAAACAGGGAGCCCCCGTTGGTGAATTTGTTCAGATGGCGGCTGAAATCATCCAGCGTGTCCCCGGGAGCCGGCTTGTACCCGAAATAGCTGTCCATGCGCCTGTTGGCATACTGGATGCGCCCGTCGGGACTGGCAATCAGCATTCCCTCGTAGATGGATTCGTTCACCTTGGTGTAGAAATCCCGCTGTTCCTGGATATATTGCTTCTCTTTGAGCAGCTCTTCATGCAGGCGGCCAAGCAGCACCGACTGGTTCAACCGCTCCGCATTCAATACCTGCGCATGCATGGCGACACTGAACTGATTAACCAGGCCGCGCTTGGGCCGTACCGAATCCTCGGTGAGATTGTCGCCCCCGTATGAGGTCAGAAGCAAAAAGCCAAAAACGGTCTGGTTATTGCCGAGCAGCGGAATGTATTGATCCAGAGCCCGCTCGTACAGGCCATGCGCCCCCTTCTCCGCTTCGGAGAGCTGACGGGATTTCACCAGCACCTTCTTCTCGATGAAGATCCGCTCTGCAAGTCCGAATAAGGAAACCACCCGGTCGTTCTGGCGGGAACGGGGATAGCCTGCGCTATAAACCAATTCAGCCGTCTCCTCCGCCCCCTCTTTCTTCAGAACAATCGCCGCTGCATCAACAGCCAGCACCTGAAGCAGCGCAGGCATGGCCGCTTCCATGAATTCTTGGAGATCCAGATGGCCGGCAAGCTTCTCTTGATAGGAGGTAAGCAGCTCCAATTCCCGCTCCCGCGCCGTAAGCTTCAGCAGGGTTTCCTGTTGCTCTTCCTGCTGGGCCGTGATCTCCTCGTTTTGTACCTCAAGCAGGTCCCGCTGGTTGATCAGTTCCTTGTTGAAGCTCTCCAGCTCTGTTACCCATTTGCGCAGCTTTTCGGACATGAGCTGGATTCCCTGCTGCAGAGTGCCCAATTCATCCTTGCGTTCTGTTCCCTCCACTTCCACATAATCCCCGCCGGCAATCCGGGAAACCGTCTTGCTCATGTATAGTACGGGGGTAATCACGCTTCTGCGCATATAACGGACCAGATAATATCCCATGGCTGAGGACAACACAATAATAGTAAACGGGATCCCCAGCAGCCAATTGCCCCACATCTTGTTGTCCGCAAGCAGACGCTGCATATTTTGTTCTTGAAGCCTCATCAGATCTTCGAACCGGGTGTTGATCCCGTCGATCAAGGGAGTTACTCTGCTTTCGGACAAGCTTTCAACGGCAGGGACATTGCCGTTCTTCCTATATTCAACCCCTGTCTGCATGAGACCGGACAGCTCCCGCCACGAAGCCTGGATATCGGCAATGGTATCAGCCTGCCGCCGCTCCTCCAAGCTGCTCTGCACCATGGTACTGTGTATCTGCCCCAGCTTGACAACCAGGTCTTCAATCTCATGAAGCGCATTATCGGCAAACTCGTTGCGGCCGTATGCGATAAAGCCGCGGTAGGAGGAAACAATGGACTGGGAATTGCGGTGAGCCTCCTGAACGTGAAGAACCTCGTTAAGCTGGAGCTCCATATCGTCTCCGATATTTTTGTTTTGGATATTAAAAAGCAGTCCGATGGCAACCAGCACCAGAGTCGAAACAGAGATAATGGCGGTAATCCAGATAGAGAGGCTTGCTGCCAGGCCATGCTTGCGGGGCAGATTCATTGCGGTCCGACCTCCTGCCCAGGCAGGGAAATAAGCTCCTCTACAGCCTCAAGCAGCTTAAACGGACTGAAGGGCTTGACAATATAAGTGCTGACACCTGACGCCCGGGCAATATCCCGGTCTTTCTCCAGCGCTTTGGCAGTGAGAAGAATGACGGGAATATTGCGGTTGGGGTTGTCCCCCGCCTGACGGAGCCATTGGCAAACCTCCACACCGGTTTTTTCCGGCATCATATAATCGAGAATCACCAGATCGAAGCCTTCGCTCTCCAAATGCCTGACCGCTTCGGCTCCGTCCTCCGCCTCCCGGATCTGGTATCCCTCATCGGACAATGTTTCATGAAGGAGAAACCGCAGCGCCGCCTCGTCATCTGCCAATAAAATCCGTTTATTCATGAAGGTATCTCCTTATAACTGAAATAATAATGGAATTGATAGCATTATATCATGTTTGTCGAATTTTATTGGCTGTTTCTGAAGAGTTTTTTTGAGGAAATCCCGAAAAAAGGGAGGATTATCAAACTTTCGGCATAATTATTCATAGGTTAGACACAACCTAGTAGGACTTATGAACCATGATGTTAGTCCTTAACGGAGAAACCTTTCCTGATAAAGCGGTCAACCGCCTTTTTTGCGCATCCGAGCTTTTTATCCATCCTTACTTATATAGACATGCATACATTGTTTCTAATCAAGCGAAATTAGTTGAAACAAAAGGAGGTTTAGCATTTGGTTCAGGAAAAGAAAATCGTGGTGGAAATGCTCTTTAACAACTGGGGATCATCGCCTGAGCGGTTAACGGAACATTGGATTTCTTACCGGCTTGGCCTATTTATGAATTATACGCTCAAAAGCCTGATGCTCCAGACCTCCCAGGATTTTAGCTGCTATGCGCTGTATGATCCCAAATCAGAAGCTGTTGTGCATAAAATCCTGGATCTGTTCCCTCCTCTTCCAGCCAATATCCGCTTTGTTACTCCCGTTCTCTATAAAAGTCTTCTGAAATCCGAACTCCGTGACACATCCCGCATGTACCGGGTTTATCTCTCCAGTGACGACATGTATCACAAGGACTTTATTAAAAAGCTCCACCTTTACAAGCCCCAAAGGGAAACTGTCGCTTTAATTCCCCAATATGGTTATGCGTATGATTCAGTACGGGGGAGATTGGGGGCCTTCTTTTTTTGGCTTCCCAGTTACGGAGCCACCATCCTCAATGCTGACGATTATTTAAAGGGTCAAGCTCCCCGCCACACCTGGCGCGATGCCTTGAAAATTTCCCGGGAATTTATAAATATTAATGAGCCTGTCTGGATCAACCACATTCATGGTCAAAATACGGCGACTACCTTCGAAAACATGCTGGGCTGGAAAGATTCCAAGGTTGAAAATGCCTTATTATTGGAGCCATGGACAGACGCCAACCGCTCCAGAGCCTGTTTTGGTCCCGAGGTAACCGATCCGGATGAAATAAAGCGCATACTAAGCCAGTTCTATTGAAGCGGCTCCGTCAATGGACACAATAAGAAAAATTGGCGGAAGACGCCGCCGGGTCCTTTTTACGTTTTTACAAGAGTAACGCCTTTTTCCTATGGCGTTCCCGCCCCGCTTATTCCTAACGGAAATTTTTTCATTGGCGCTGCAGCTTCAAAACCGCTCGTTTAGCGGAGATTTTAGATTTTTCCGCTATGTCGCCACGTGCGCCTTTATTGCCAACGTTACTCCAATGGATTCGATTTTTCGCATACATCTTGGATGATGGCACCCGTTCACTGGGCTCGCGGCATGAGCCATCCCTTGTTGGCTTGCTAACACGCGCTGGAGTCTGTCCGACGAAAGGAAAACGGCGAATATTTATTACCAAAACCACTCCGTCGGACAGACTCCCAGGGAGGGAGTGCCTCAAGCAAGGGAAAAGGGCCTCAAGCAAGAGGATGGCGTGAAAATAAGGCCCCGGTTTTTCCCCTATTGCCCAGACAGGAGGTCATTTCCGGGAAATAAGACTCTCCTTTTTCCCTTATTCCCTTCCAAACTGCCAGGAAAGCGCTTCAAAAGTGAGAATAAGGGAAAATACGTTCCCTTATTCAAGGGAATCGGCCGACGAGAAGGACAATAGAGGAGAAACAGTTCCCTTATCTCCCAAGGCCGTACCCTTTCTGCCCTGAAATAACAGGGTCCCGTCATTTCATCCATCAGTGGTGCCGTCCAGGCGGCATGAAAGTCTGAAACTTTAAGAAAAGAGCAGAGACCGAAGTCTCTGCTCTAGTGGGCACCATTTAGGACCAGGTCCCTGGTTTTCACAATGATTTTGCGGATGCTGTCCTCCGACAGGTGATAGATCTGGATCAGCTCGAAGATGGTGGAGCCGCTCTTGTAGAGGCCGTAGATCTCCTTGTTGCGCTGCTCGATAATGACCCGCGTGCCGTTGTTCTCGCCCCAACCGGCCCGCTTCTGTTCCTTTTTGGGGATGTAGATGATCTCGCCTTGTATATAGTCTTGCAATTGTTTAAGTAAGCTAGGGGGAAGAACGTCCCTTCCGTTTTTGTAACTCATCTGATAATACCTCCTGGTTAATTGTCATTTCAATGATTGAGCGGGTGTTACGCCGGGCGCCTTGCTTCGATACTGCCACAAGCTGCTTTATCATTTGACACACCTCCTTAGTTTGGTTTATTTTGTAATTTTTTCGAAAAAAGGCAATAAAAAAAACACGATAACCACATCGTGCCTGAGCTGCAGTCCTATATCCTGTCAGGGGGATGGTTATAGATGCCAAGCTATTCAGTTGACAGACACCTCTTGCTTCATTGTGCGCACAAAACCGTTAATCATCTTCGCCACTCTCCTCTCATTTTATGTACCGCACGCATGGAATGCGTATGATCGTTACCATTATATAATACTGCTGGTATGTACTTCAAGCCCTGATTTCTTAAAAATTCCAGCTGTTGGAGCCGGTGAAGCCGGACACAGCAGCGGAGAACCGTAAAATTCCGAGCAGGCGTGCGATTGTCCCGCAATTTCATGAGAAATTGGCAATAAAGCCTTGAAAGAACAGCGCCAAGGTCCCTATTGCGATTCCATAGGAGCAGCGTTTTTTTCTGATAGCGGCCCCGCCCTGCTTCCTGCCAATGGAGACTTTTTCGTTTGCTCTCGGCCATTATCGAACCGACCTCGTGATAGATAGCAGAAATTTTTTCCGTTATCTCCTCCTGAACTCCCCGAAACAGGCATGTTCACCTGGTTTTGAGGGAGTTAACGGAAATTTTTTCCGTTATCATGCGGATTCTTCCTTAACTCGTTCGTTTAGCGGAAATTTTTTCCGTTATCTCCTCCTGAACTCCCCGAAACAGGCATATTCACCTGGTTTTGAGGGAGTTAACGGAAATTTTTTCCGTTAAATTTCGGAGATTCTCGAAAAATCTTCTGATAGCGGAAATTTTTTCCGCTATATGGTCTCGATTATAGACTGTAAATGAAAGCCCGGAGTGTGGAGTTCACGAGTAAACCGAAAGCACAGGGATTTCCATGAGAAGGGACTGCCGCTCAAGGCAAAACGCCGGACGGCATCTTTTTGACGCTGACGCATTAGTCAAGAAGTCGGGCCGCTTCCCCTTTGATACTTACTGAGACTTTAAGAAAAGCTTCCCTTCCTTGCAATTATTTACTTTTCTGCCCTAAAATAACAGAATCCTGCCATTTCATTCATCAGTGGTGCCGCACAGCGGCATGAAAGTCTGATTTGTTAAGAAGAGGGGACCTTTCGGGTCCCCTCTTCCTTTCTACGTCTGACTTCCGCGGATTAGGCGGAAATCACCTCGTGGAAAGTAATCATATCTTGATCACGCTCCTTTCGCTAGGATTCGCCGGCTCCTTCATTAAGCCATACTTTCGCATCCATGTTCAAGGGAAGGAATCGGTATAAGCATTCTTTCCGCGATGACTCCCCATGGCTGAAGCAAGGGGTTTTACGCCGCACCTATAAGGAGGGCAAGCGGCCGGGGCAGGACAACGCAGGGCCGGACAGACGCTTTGAGCGGCTGCCGGGCATTGGTGCAGAGGCTGTGCACAGCCTTTGGTTCCCCTGCTATGGGGCAAGAAGTGCCATAAGCATCTGTTTCCCCTGCCATGGGAGAAGTGCCATAAGCATCTGGTTCTCCCCGCCATGGGAGAAGTGCCATAAGCATTGAACAATCCCAAGCATGGGCGCAGTGGCTGCGCCAACCAATGCGGGGCGGACGCTGCACGCCTGCTTACTCCGTCAAGGAGCCGAGACCCGGATCCTTGCTGCCTCCAAAGCGCTGCGGAGAGCCGCTGCCAGTGTTGCGGCATGAGGGCTGTCCCCATGGATGCACACCGTCTCTGCCTCAAGCATTATGATGGAGCTGTCCTTGGTGGTTACGGTGCCTGTGGATACCATCTGCAGCACCTGTGCCACCGCCACCGCCTCGCTTGCAATGACTGCCCCCTCCTCCGACCGGGGAGCAAGAGAGCCGTCGGAACGGTAATGGCGGTCGGCGAACACCTCGGACACCGTTTCAAGGCCGAAGTGCTGCCCCGCCTTGATCAACTCGCTTCCCGAAAGACCGTACAGCTTGAGAGAGGGATCGAAGCGGTGCACGGCCGCCGCGATGGCCCGCGCCAGCTTCGTCTCCCGCGCAGCCATATTGTAAAGCGCACCATGAGGCTTCACATGGTGAAGCCGCTCCCCTTCAGCGCGGAGAAAAGCGTGAAGCGCTCCGATCTGGTAAAGGGTCAGCTCATAAGCCTCATCCGGAGTAATCGCAAGCTCTCGTCGGCCGAAGCCCTGAAGATCAGGCAGGCCGGGGTGAGCGCCTATCTGAACCTCTTGCTCCAGACAAAGCCTGACGGTGTGTCTCATCACCGCCGAATCTCCGGCGTGGAAGCCGCAGGCAATGTTGGCCGAGGTTACATAAGGCAGGAGCTCCGAATCCCGGCCGATTGTATAAGCGCCGTATCCTTCTCCCAAGTCACAGTTCATATCGATTCGCCCTTTGGCCGCATAAGCATTCACGCGTAAGTCCTCCTTAACCCTAACCGTTAGGAAACATCCCTGTTTAATTGCCGCTATGCCTGCTGCCGTAATATCAATGCCAAGGTGTGTACGAGAAAATACTGATGGCAATGCGGATACACCCGGTAAAACAGCTCCAAGCTCCTCTTAATCCGGTGAGCCCAGCCATTGCCGCAGAGCTGCCCGGAAACGGGCAAGGGCCGTCTCCCGCTCCAGAAACAGCCGCTCGGCCTCGGCCACGCCGATCTCCCGGAAGCGGAGTCGGGCGCCTGGCCCAAGCTGCCCCAGCAGCGGCAGATCCACCGCCGCTACATGGGCGATGCGCGGGTAGCCGCCGGTGGTGCCGCAATCAGGAAGCAGCACAATTGGCTGCCCGTCCGGCGGCACCTGGACCGTGCCGGGGACCACCGCCTCCGATGGAATGGAGGCGGTGTCCGGGGCTGCAGGCAGCGGCGGGCCGGAGAGCCGGGCGCCCATGCGGTCCGCTTCGGGGCGAACCGTGTACGGTTCGCTCCAGAAGCGGGCGGCCGCAGCGGGGGCGAAGCCAGGCGCTTCGCGGCCCGGTACGGCGCGGAGCACAGCGGGCTGTGCTCCGGCGGCGGCTTCCGGCAGCGGGGGGCACAGCGCCGCCGCTGCGGCGAACGGGCCGCGGGCAGGCCCCGCTCCGCCGCTCCTGCTGCGCAGCAGCGAGAGCAGCCGCTCAGCCTGCGGCGGGAGCGGCCCCAAGGGCAGCAGGTCGTCCGCCGCCAGCGGCCGGCCTGCTGCCCCCCCAAGCCGCCCGCGCACATATGTGCTGCGGCTGCCCAACACAGCGGGCACCGCCACGCCGCCCGCTATGGCCAACACCCCGCGGCAGCCGCGGACCGCCCGCCGCACCGCAAGCACCGCGCCCTTCGGGGCGTAATAGGGACGGAGCGGCTCAAGCGCCGCTCCGTCCAGCCACGCCTCGAAGGGCGCGCCGCACAGCGCAACCACCGACTCTGCGGTAAACTCCAGAGTCGGTCCCAAGAGAGTCAACTCAAGCGCCGCCGCATCTTCGGAGTTGCCCACCAGCAGATTGGCCAAGCGCAGCGCCAGCGGGTCGGCCGCGCCGCCCACCGGCACACCGGAGGCGCGCCAGCCCAGCCGCCCCAGATCCTGGACAGCCGACGCCAGCCCCGGCGCCAGCACCCTGACCCCGGGAGCCTCCACAGCGTGTATAGAAACGGCGCTTTTCCCCGCGCTGTCTGCAGCAGAGGCACAGGACGCCGTTTCGTCAGCATTACCGCCCTTCAAGGGTACGGACCTGCCCGCTTCACCTATATCTCTGTCCATCGCTGATTCGGATCCGCTTTTCTCCCCTGCTCCTCTGTCCCTGGTTGATACGGACCTGCCCGCTTCGCCTACATCTCTGTCCCTCGCTGTTACGGACCTGCCCGCATCCTTCTCCTTCACCGGAACGAATCTGACCCGGTCGCTTATCCGGAGCAGGCAGGGCTCCGCTTCGCCGGGCCTGAAGAGAGCCAGGGGCGTTCTTCCGATCACCCTCCAGCCTCCGGGCACCTCCAGCGGATAAATGCCCGTCATTCCTCCACCCAAAGCAACTGAGCCTGATGGAACCGATACCCGTGGGGTATCAAGTCGCGGAATAACCAACTGCTGGGGGAGTCCGGCCAAATACGGGAAACCGGGTACGAATCCGATCATCCGCACCCTGTATTCCCCACCGCTGTGAAGCTGTACCAGTTCCTCCGCGCTCACTCCGGCAAGCGCTGCGGCTTCTTCCAGATCGGGACCAGCCTTTCCGCCGTAAACAACGGGGATTTCCACCAGCCGCACCTCTGCGCTTAAGCCGGAGTCCGAGCCGAGCCAGATCTGCTGAAGCACCAGGCAGACCGCTTCCTGCAGACTTTGCGGCTCAGAGCCCGCTGCGGCTGCGGCCGCGGACAGAATTGGAAACATCCGCTCCAGCTTGTCCAATCCCCTGTATAACTCATGAACATCATAGAATACAGCGGCCCGTTCCTCACCGGAGGCAACCTCCACCAAACCGGGAAACGGGGATGCTTGGACTGCCCGGGCAAATTGCTCCATTCGCCCCGGATAATCCCCAGGCTCACCGGAGCCCGCATAGCGGACGATCACTCCCGTGTCGCCAAGAGGACTGAACTCCGCTTCCGGCTCCTTGCCTGCCTTCTCATTCATGAGAAGCGGGGACCAGACCCAGCCGCTTCAGCCAGCGTGCGCACAGATCAGGCCATGTCTGAGCCTCGGGGTGGTCTGCAGCCAGCCCAAGTCCGTGACGTCCCGTCATGTAGGAATGAAGCTCGAATTGCACCTTATTGCGGCTGAGCGCACTGGCGAACATCAGCGCGTTCTCTACCGGAACAGCAGGGTCGTCCGAGGTATGCCAGATGAAGGAAGGCGGGGTATCCTCCGTAACCTGAAGCTCATTGGACAGCAGCCGTACAAGCTCCTCCGTCGCGTCCTCACCCACAAGATTCACCCGGGAGCCGTCGTGCCTGAATTCCCCCAGACTGATGACGGGATAACACAGCACCATAAAATCGGGACGGCAGCTAAACCGCTCCACCGGGTCCGCGGAAGCGCTGTCTCCCCTGTCGTAATGGGTTCCGGCTGTAGACGCAAGATGGCCTCCCGCCGAAAAACCCAGTATCCCCAGCCGGGAAGGGTCCACCTTCCAAGCCTCTGCCTGGGAGCGTACATGCCTCAGGGCCCGTTGGGCATCGTTCAGGGGCACCGGATGCTTGTACGGCGCAACCCGGTAGTCCAGCACAAAGGCGCTGATTCCCAACGTATTCAACCATTTGGCGATAGGCTCGCCTTCATGGGGAGCACGGGTATGGTACCCTCCCCCCGGCAGCACCACTACAGCGGGAACCGGTCCCTCCGCCCCTTCGGCAAGATACGGGGTAATCGCCGGAAGACCCTCTTTATCATTGCCGTGGGCATACGGCGCACCTTCTGGCCACAATTCGATCCGCATAACAAATTCCTCCAAAATTCGTTTTTCCCCATTATACCAGAGCACTGTTCATTTGCACGCAAAAAGATCGCCTGCACCTGCCAAGATAGCTCACTGTGAATATCCATTACCAGGCAGCCGCCATAAGCTGCATGTCCTCAGCAGAATCAGCGAAAAATCGAAAAAGCCGTGTCCATGAGCTTTGGTGCCCTAAGACACCGAAACTCGACCACGGCCTTTCTGTGCAAAATTTAAACAAGAAGCGTGCTTCCCCTACCTGGCTCCCCCCAGCAGTCCCCGGGCCTTCTTCTCGACACGGTTCATCCATGAGGTATCCGGTTCTATCACCAGATGAGTCCATTTCTTGACGAAGGGCTGGGCCAGCAGAATCGTTGCCCCAACAGCAAACAGAAGAAGCGCCGTTATCTCCAAGGGATGATTGATCCGGTTGAAGACGCCGGATACAACCACGAGCCGGACGACAAAGCCGTGGAGAAGGAACACATACAACGTGCGTTTGCCCCAGTCGGTCATGATGGATTCACCTCGAGGCACCAAGGCTAACAATCCCACGGAGGCGGCGAGCTGAAGAGCATACAGCCCCAAACGGTACAAGCCCGCATACCATTCGGAATGACCCATTTGCATGTAGTTCATGGCCCCCACCAGCCAGCGGGGATGGATGTCACCGGCATAAATAAGCAGCACGGCGAACAGCGCCACCGACACCGCTCCGGCAAGAACCCTCCGGTAGCCGGAGAGGAATGCCTGGAATTTGGCATAATCGAAGGAATAGCCAATCACGAAAAAGGGCAGAAAAACGAATGCCCGGGTAATGCTCAGAAATCCGCCGTCAAATCCGCCGTAGCCGATGAGCACCGCCAGCCCGGTTGCAGCCAGCACCGGGTGCTGCAGCTTCAGGAACTTAAAGAGCAGGAGCATCAGCCGCCAGATAATATGTCCCATCAGAAACCAGCAGAGCAGATAAGGCATGAAGAAGGAATGCTCGATGCCCGGAACCTGGAAGACGGTCACGTCCATAATGGAATACAGCGATTGGAAGATGAAATATTGCAAGGCGATGAGCTGAAGCGTCTTCTTCCCTTGCTCTCCTGTGAGAGAATAACGGGCGAAATAGCCGGTTACAAATACGAACAGCGGCATGTGGAACGTGAAGATCCATAAATATAGCGCTTTTACTTCCGCAAACTGCCCGATCAGCGGCTCGATGATGTTGCCCAGAAATACCGAAACAATAAGCAAAAATCGGGTATTAATCAAAAATGTGTCGCCCGGAATACCGGTGCCGGTCTTCTTCAAAGGACTCCATCCCCATCCGTTTGCAGCTTATCTGTCTGCCTTCTTTTGCATAGTTTTTCTTCATTTCCAATATAACAACCGCACTTCTGTTGGTCGACGCATTACCTCTTAATGTCAAAAATCGTTCACAGCATTTTGACTAAATTGAAACTTTTTTCACATAAAAATGGTTCTTATAACCCGTATGCATGACGGCTTATGCAGAAAATAAGGGAAATGAAAAGCAAACAAGGCTGCTCCCTGCATAGCATGTCCGATTCGTCCTTGGGAGAATAATCCCGCTGACGCGGACTGGTTCGTGAATCCCAACTCTCCGTTGACAGCGGCTCCGGCTGTCGTCGGTGGCAGTTCCACCTGTCCGTCAGCGGAAGTTCTACCTGTCCGTCAGCAGCAGCTCCGGCACCCCGGCGCCTCCAGATAAATCTGTACGGGCTGACGATGGCAACCTTCCGCCGCGCATTGTACAATGATAATGGTTATATATCCCTTGGCATTCTCAGGAGGTCTCTAATGGAAATCGGATTATTGGCGCATTGTGTGGGGCAGCATTCGTACAAGGAACTGCCGCGGCTTGTGGGCGAGCAGGGGTTTGGTTATGTACAGTTGGCATTGGCTAAGGCCATATCCGATGTGGATACCAGCCTGGGCAAGCTCAGCCCGGGATTGGCCAACGCCATAGCGGAGGAATTCGACCGGCACAGCGTGAAGATCCCTGTGCTGGGCTGTTATATCAACATGGTGGACCCCAATGAGGAGGCCCGCCGGTACGGCATCGACCGGTTCAAGGAGCATATCCGCATGGCCCGCCACTTCGGCGCTGCTGTAGTGGATACGGAAACCGGACATGTCTCGGCCAAGTACAACGAAGAGCAAGCGTGGGAGCTGACCCGGCGCACGGTTGAGGAATTGCTTGAAGAGGCGGAAAAATGGGGAGTTATTGTGGCGGTGGAGCCGGCCAACTCCCATATCATCGGCACGGCCCAGGACTGGCGGAGGCTGGCCGATGAGGTGAATTCCACCCATTTGGCTGCGGTTATCGACCCGTGCAACATCCTGCGGGACAAGGACTTCCACCGCCAGGACGAGGCCATGCGCGAAGCCTTCCGGCTGCTGGGCGACCGGGTCGTGCTCGCCCACTCCAAGGATCTGTACGTGGACGGGGACGGCGCTGTCCGCGAGGCCTGCACCGGCAAGGGGACCTTGAATTATGCCCTGTTCACCGACCTGCTCAAGCAATACAAGCCCCATGTCCATGTAACGCTGGAAAGTGTGAAGCCCGAGGAAATGCAGGATGCCATCCAATATCTGAAGCGCTTCTTCTAGAGCAGCGGATTGACGGCGGCGACCTGGCATGGACAATTAAGAGCTGCTAAGGAGCTGCGAGGAAATAAGCGGTACTTTCATTCACCCCTCCCAGTCTCTTATCCCGCCGCCAAGCGCAAAAAAAGGTTCGGGTCCCAAGGCCCGCGCCTTTTTTGCTTTCTTCCTTTTGCTTTCTTCCTTAAGAGCGGTTTAGTCCTCCCGCGGAGCCGACAGCACCACTTCTCCGTTGATCTGCTGGGGATTAAGCAGCAGATTGTAGATCGGGCAGGCCTTCTCCACCGCTTCATGCAGGGCGGCGATGGTTTCCGGCGGTTCCTTGGAGGTAATGTACAGCTTGTAGGTAATGTTATGGGGATATATCGGAATGCCCTCATACCCTTCCGTTCCCGCCAGGGGATGCTGCTGGCCGCTGACCTCCACCTCAAGGGATTCCAGGCTGACGCCTCGGAGGGAGGCTTGGATTAACGTGATGTGGGTCAGGCAGCTTCCCAGCACCCCGAGCTGGATCTCCGGGGAGCTTGGCCCCAGACTGTAGCCCGCGTAATCCTCCGGACTGTCGCTTATGATCTGGAAGTCGCGGATGCGGATTTCCCGGACGCCGCTGCGCCCTTTGGCACGGACTTTGGCGGACAGGGACTTGTATTCCGGGGTTTGTGCGGTGAGCTCCTTCAGCTTCAGACCCGCTTCCCGTTTTTGCAGCAAATACTCGTTTAATGTACTCATGGCATGTTCTCCTCCTGATAGTTGTATAGTCAGATCGTATAATGATCGCCGACATTGACCTTGGACAGAAACTGTCTGGTTCTCTCCTGCTGCGGAGTGTTGTATAGCTCCCGGGGCGTCCCCTGCTCCACAATGCGGCCCTGATCCATGAAAATTACCTTGTCGGCAATCTCATACACAAAGCCCATTTCGTGGGACACAATCAGCATGGTGCGCCCTTCCCCCGCCGCCGTCCGAATCACCTTCAGCACATCATTGACCACCTCCGGGTCCAGCGCCGAGGTAGGCTCATCCAGCAGAATTACCTTGGGATTCAGGGCCATGGCCCTGGCGATGGCTACCCGCTGCTGCTGGCCGCCCGAGAGATGCTTGGGGAAGTAGTCCCTCCGGTTGGCCAAGCCCACCTTGTCCAGATAATGATCGGCCAATTGCCTGGCCTCGGCCTTGCTTTTCTTCTGCACATCCGTCAGACCGATCATCACATTCTCCAGAGCCGTCTTATGCTTGAACAGGTTGAACTGCTGGAAGACCATGGCCGTGTTGCGCCGGAGGTACAGGATATCCTCCTTGCCCGCTTTCTCCAGCTGAATGGTTCTTCCGCCCAACTCTATGGCGCCCGAATCCGGCTTCTCCAGATAATTCAGGCAGCGCAGCAGAGTGGATTTTCCCGAGCCGGAGGGTCCGATAATGGCCACTACCTGCCCCTCCTCCACGGACAGCCCAATGTCCTTGAGCACCTGGTGCTTATGAAATTGCTTATGAAGCCGGTGAACTTGTATCATGGAATTCAACCCGTCTTTCGTTGCCTCTCAGTTTCTTCTCGGCCAATTTGATTACACGCGCCACAACAATGGTTATGATCCAATAAATGATGGCAAGAGCCACGTAGGATTCGAAGAAGCGGTAGTTCTTGGAGGCCAGCAGCTTGGCTGCCGCCGTCATCTCCACCACTGCGCAGGTGAAGGCCAGCGAGGTATTCTTGATCATGCCGATAAAAGCATTCCCCAGTGACGGCAGCGCAACGATCAGCGCCTCCGGCAGCACAATTTTGAAGAAGGCCTGCGCAGGCGTCATGCCGATGGACAATGCCGCCTCCGTCTGCCCCTTGTCTACAGCCAGCAGTCCGGCGCGTATCGTCTCCGAGCAATAGGCGCCCTCGTTCAGAGCAAAGGCGAACACAACGAATACCATGGGACTGATGCCGTTGATATTGTAGCTGGTGCCGTACATATGGCCCAGATATTGCAGGAATATGGGAACTCCGAAGTACGAGATATAGAGCTGCACAATCAAGGGCGTTCCCCGCATGAAGGAGACATACAGACCGGCCAGCTGCCGCAAAACGGGAATCCGGTTCACGTTGATCAGAGCGACTGCGAAGCCGATAATCCAGCTGATGAGAACAGACAGTATGACAATTTGGAAGGTAATCGGAATGTATTTGACGAGCTTCGGAAGCATATCCAGCACTTCGCCAAAATCAAACAGATTCGGCATCTCACAGACTCCTCTCAGGCGGCAGGCTCAGTAAACGTCAGTTGGCAGAGTCGGCGCTGATATCCATTTCAAAATATTGTATGGCCAGCCGGGACAGGGTCCCGTCCTTTCTCAGCGTATCCAGCGCACCGTCTACGGCTGTCTGGATTTCCTTGCCCTTGTCCGTCTTCGGGAAAATAAAGTAGACCCCGGGATCGCTGATTTTTTTGGCTTCCGCCACAGAAAGAACCACTCCCTCCAAATTGGTAAACCCGAATTCCTTGACAATTTCCCGGTAGGAGGATAAACCGTGGAGCTTGAAGTCAAGCTCGTTGCCGGAGATTCTCTGGTAAACCAGAACGTCCTCCAGATCCGCATAGGTAATCTTGATGGGATTATCCGGGTGCTCCTTGCTGAAATTCTCGATGAATATATCGTTGGAGCTTCCGTCGGTGGTGACTATGGCCCGCTTGCCGCCCAGATCCCCCAGGCCTTTTATGGAGGCATCATCCTTTCTCTTGACAATGACGCTGCTTCCGTAGCCGTAAGGCTTGGAGATGAACTGGTATTTCTGCTCCCGCTCCGGTTTTTTGCTGATGCTGTTGGCCCCGATCTGATAGCGTCCCGCATCAATTCCCGAGAAAATCCCGTCGAATTTCACCTGCTCGAATTTGATTTCGTACTGGGGCAGCAGCTTGTCCACTTCCTTCAGCACGGCGATATCGTACCCGTCCAGCTCGTTATTGTCGTTGTTGAACGTGAAGGGCTTGGTTGTTCCTCCCGTTCCCACAAGGAGCGTGGCCGGCTTGACGGCTCCAGGAACGGAGGCTTGGGCGGCGGAAGCCGGGGTTTCTGTATTCTGGGAGCAGCCTGCAAGAGCCGCCAGAAGCAATCCGGCAAGAATAACCGTTATGGAGAACTTTTTCATCATGAGAGCTCCCTCCTTTAATTCATACTATTCTTATTATTTTTATCGGATATTGACCACTATTTTAGCATAATGACTGGACAGATCAACTCGTTTCCCGCGCAAAATTGTTTCACTTTGAAACACTTCTCAATATTGGTCCAGGTTCTCTGCAATGCTTCTGGCCAGATCGATCAGCTCTCTGGTATACGCTTCGTTGACGGCATCGTAATAAGCGGTTTCCCGGGTAAGAGCCGTTCGGAAAATACCGGTTTCCTGCAAATACCGCTTGTGAAAGGCCCGGTTGATGGTTCCATCCTGCCGGGTATAGGCGATAATCGGCAGGGCGGCGTAGAACAGGCGCTTGGCCCCATCCCTGTTGCCCGAGGCGTAACGCGAATATATGCCGTTGAATATCTCGAACAAGCCCGAGGGCATGACCACCTGCACGCCTCTGTCCAGGAGCTCAATCAGCTGCTCGTTGCCTTTTCCGCTGGAGATATTGAGCCTGCCCTCTGTGGCTGCCAGCAGTCTGGTATACTTGGGATTGTTGTTCTTGACCTCCACCTTCACCCCCACGACGCTCTCGAATTGATCGAAGCAGGCCAGCAGCAATTCATCCTTCAGTCCGTCGCCTGCGCCATCCACATCCTGGAGAATCAGGAAGGGGGGCCGGGTATCATCAATCTCCCTGATATCGCGCAAATACTGGTCGTTCGTTGTATAATCCAGCATCACGTTGGCGCCGTCGGCTCCATTCTTCAGGAAATCCTCCAGCAGCGTCAGGCGTTCCTTGCCCGTGGGAGCATTGATGCTGGCAATGATGGCAGCCTTGCCCTTGGCCACCTCCGCTGTAGCCCTCACCAGCTCCCGGCGTTCATCATAGGTGAGATGGGCAATTTCGCTGGCCAGGCAGGGCACCAGGAAGCCGCTGGAGCCGGCGTCCACCGCCGCCTGAATTTCCCTTTGCAGCGAGCCGTAGTCCACCTTCAGCTCCGGGGTGAAGGGAGTAAGCACCGTCGTCACGATTCCCTCCAGTTTAAAAGACGGGTTAGCCATTGTATGACCTCCTAAACGATTGCAAAATGTGGGACTTGATTTCTGACTTAAGATTAGTATAGTATTCCTATATATTCAATAGGAATAAAGGGTTAAACAGTTTCATTATGAAACACTGCGGACGCACGGCGAAGGAGGGATGAGACTTGGGCGGCCAAGAAACGGACAAAAGAATACCCGCCGACAAGAGCCTGCTTGTTGTCTTTGGTGCAGACGGGGGTTTGCAGCAATCTACACTGCCTCCCCATCTGTATGAAGCTGCAGAGGGGGAATTGAGAGGAGTGCTGCCTGCTCTGGCCCATGCCGGTGAGCTTAAATTTCGGCTGAAGCTGCAGCGCAGCCTGTGGGAGATCCGGGGTCTGCACCTGCCCGGAGCAGGATCCTCCTTATTTCTGTTCGAGCGAATGGGCCCCGCTCCCCGTCCCAATGATTATTCCATCCGCTTCGAGAACGAGCAGGACTGGAAGATGGCCAAGGATTCCATCTGGTTTGACGGCAGCGCTGCCATAGAGGAGGTCCTGCGCCAGATCAGGCAGTACGGCCGGAATATGACGCCTGTCTTTATTGCGGGGGAGATTGGAACCGGCAAGAACATTGTGGCCAACGAATTGTACAAAGCTTTCTTGGCTTACAAGAAGCAGCCGGACTGGCAGCGGCCCCTTATGATTATCGACTGCATCCTGATGACGGAGAAAAAGTGGCGGTGGCTGCTGGAGAGCAGCAACTCCGAATTCATGGATACCGGGCATGTAATCTATATGAAGAACGTGGAGGTGCTGTCTGTCCCTTTCATCAAGAAGCTCCATGAATTCTTCAAGGACGGGTCCATTTATGCCTGCAACAAAATCATCTTCTCCTATTCCTGTCCCAATTCCGATAAGGAGCCGGATGAATACGGCCGGCTGTTCGCCAACAATTTCGGCTGCCTGAAGCTGGAGCTGCCCACCTTGCGGAGCCGGAGAGAGGACCTTCCCCGGCTGATCGATTTATGCCGTCTTGAGCTTCAGCGGATCTATAAGCAGAACATCCCCGGCTTCGAGCAGGACGCGGTATGGGCCATGCAGCAATTTTATTGGGAGGATAATCTGGAGCAATTCAAGCGGGCCATGGAGCAGCTGGTGCTGAGGACCGAGCATGAGAAGGTCACGGGCGAGGAGGTAGCGGCTATGCTCCGCAGGGAGGCCCAGCGCTCCTTGCGGTCTGTCTATGGGATTAATATGCAGCAAAATCTGGAGCGGATTACCCGGGATATCATTCTGCTCGTGCTGCGGGAGGAGAACATGAACCAGTCCAAGGCAGCCAAGCGGCTTGGCATTGGCCGCAGCACCATGTGGAGGAAGATCAGGGGAGAGGGATGAAGCATAACGGCAAGGCATAACGGCAAGGCAGGAAATAAGGCTGCTTGGTTGGATGAGCAGAGTCCGCCCGGGCAAGCTGCCCCTGTGGGGCGCCGCGGTATTATACTGCGGCGCCTTCGCTGTCCCCGCAGGGCTCATACACCGGGCCTCTTCCCATAGCCTCCCATTGTGTAATCAGAGTCTGAACCCGCTTCTTCTGGTTACCCATCCATGCTTCCACCGGATCGGTTACACGGATTTCCTCCGGGCAGCCGGGGCGGTTCTCCTCCCAGATGCAGACAACGCCGCCGTCTGCGGCTCCGCCGAACATTCTGCAGCCGCTGCAGAACCTCCGGCAGTGGTCTTGCTCGTAACGGACAACGCGGTTGCGCAGACAGCAATAGACTTGTCCATGTTCATCAGGCAGGTTAATATGCTTGGTCATTGGCATTCTCCTCCCATACGCTGCGGCTCCCTAAGGCAGGAGCCATACTCCGATAGCGCAGCTCTTGACGAAGCCGTTCCCCGATCCCGCAGCTCCTGATGGAGTCATACCCTGCTATCCTGCTCCTGACGCAACGGAGCCCTCCTCAGGCACCACAGCTCCTGATGGAGCCGTACTCCGGGTACCGCGCCAACGCCGGAACGGGCGGTTTCGTTTGCGGATATCAAGCAGTATATGCGAAAATAATGGAGAATGTACCATCTTAGATATTATTCCCATAAAAAGCAGCCGCGGCGGTGATTTGCTCCGGCGGCAGACGGGACAGCACCGGGGGAAGAGCGCCCCCGGCAAGCTGCCCCAGGTAAAATTGTCCCAGATAGAACAGGAGGTGGAGCAATCCCATGTGCGGCCGATTCACGCTTGCAGCAACACTGGAGGAACTGATGAATTATATCGCCTTTAGCGAGCATCCCGAAGGACTGGAGGCGATTCAACGGTACAATCTGGCCCCTGGCCAATTGGCGCCGGCGGTCATCTCCCTTAGGGGAGTGATGAGAATGGGAATGCTTCAGTGGGGGCTTATTCCTTCGTGGGTCAAAGAAGCCAGACCTGGATCGCCCCCCATTAATGCCAAGGCTGAGACGCTGATGGACAAGCCTACTTTCCGGGAGCCGTTCCAGCATAAGCGCTGCCTGATTCTGGCTGACAGCTACTATGAATGGCGGACCATGCCCGACGGCAGCAAGCAGCCCATGCGGATTATGCTGAAAAACCGGTCCATATTTGCTATGGCCGGACTGTACGATACCTGGACTTCGCCTGACGGGACTAAGGTAAGCACCTGCGCGGTAATTACCACAACCCCCAATAAACTGACCGGTGAGATTCACCACAGGATGCCGGTCATTCTCCGCCAGGAAGATCACGGACTTTGGCTGGACCGGGAACACTTCGACCAGGCGCTCCTCCAGGCGCTGCTCGTTCCCTATCCGGCCGAAGAGATGGAGGCCTATCCGGTTTCCCCCGCAGTGGGCAGGGTCCAGAACGACGGTCCCGAGCTGATCATCCCCTTCATACGGCCGGAACAGGAAGCTCCGCCGGAGCAGCAGCAGCTGTTCTAGCCTGGAGTTGCAGAAATTCCCCTCTGGATTAAGCTTACTGCGGCAAAATTGGCAACAGCTAGCAAAATGATAGCTGTTGGCGGGTGAGCGGGGCTCCAAAGGCGCAACAGCTAGCAAAATGATAGTTGTTGGCGGGTGAGTGAGGCTCCAAAGGCGCAACAGCTAGCAAAATGATAGCTGTTGGCGGGTGAGTGGGGCTCCAAAGGCGCAACAGCTAGCAATATGATAGCTGTTGGCGGGTGAGTGGGGCTCCAAAGGCGCAACAGCTAGCAATATGGACCTCTGTCAAGAAAGTAGACACCTGTTAAGAGAATAAACGGAGCTGCTGGTAATAGTGGTTCTCGAATTGGACGGGCGAAACGTAGTCTAAGGC
>JAQSYI010000036.1 GCA_029256185.1 Paenibacillaceae bacterium | reverse complement strand
CCCGGCCCAAGAGGAAGGTTCAGACGCCGACCCCGCGCTTGCAGTCTCGCCTGCGGCGGCGCGGCGGGTGCGGAATGGCCGTTGCCAAGCATAGAAAGGCCTCTTAGCTCATTGCTAAGGGGTCTTTCTATATCTGGACGTTCGCTGAGGAGTGTCAGAACCTTCCTGCAGTTTCCATTACTTTTACACCATAACCTGTTCAATCCAGAGGGATACTAAACCATAAGCGGTAATGTGCCATACCATATGGGCATCAATGAGGTGGACAGTCTAAAACGGCAAATGCAAGCCCCTTGGAGCGAATGAGGAGAAGTTTAGGAGTTTTCCTGACTTTATTTACGATTGTTTTCCTCTATACTACCAGATAGGGTTGACATGAAAATTGACCATTTGATACAATAGCAAAAATATCGGGAGTTTATTATCCTAAGGGGGATTCATTGCGTGTGGGACACGAAGTTTGGAAAAGAAGGGCTAACGTTCGATGATGTATTGCTGCTGCCGCGCAAGTCGGATGTGCTGCCGAGAGAAGTAAATGTATCTACTTGGCTAAGCCCGAATCTGAAGCTCAACATTCCATTGATGAGCGCCGGCATGGACACTGTAACCGAGTCTCAGTTGGCGATTGCTATTGCACGTGAAGGTGGAATTGGCATTATTCACAAGAACATGACCATTGCCCAGCAAGCTCAGGAAGTGGATCGGGTTAAGCGCTCCGAGAGCGGAGTTATTACGAATCCATTCTCCCTTACACCGGAGCACCATGTTTATGATGCCGAAGAGCTGATGAGCAAGTTTCGTATTTCCGGCGTACCTATTGTCAATGAGGAGAATAAACTGGTCGGGATTCTAACCAACCGGGATCTTCGCTTCGTACATGATTATTCCATTGAGATTAAGGATGTAATGACCCGTGAGAATCTGGTGACCGCTCCTGTAGGAACTACGCTTCAACAAGCGGAGGGGATTCTGCAGAAGCATAAGATTGAGAAGCTGCCTCTGGTAGATGAGGAGTTTAAGCTCAAGGGGCTTATTACCATAAAAGATATTGAAAAAGCTATCCAATTCCCTCATGCTGCCAAGGACGCGCAAGGTCGGCTGGTAGCGGGCGCCGCGGTGGGGATTTCAAAAGATACCATGGAGCGTGTTGCCGCACTGGTTAAGGCAGGAATCGATCTGCTGGTGGTGGATTCGGCCCATGGACATCATAAGAATATCCTTGACGCTGTCCGCAATATCCGTCAAGCTTATCCTGATCTGGTATTGGTAGCAGGCAATGTGGCTACCGGAGAAGCGACCCGGGATCTGATTGAAGCCGGTGCTTCTATTGTCAAAGTGGGAATCGGCCCCGGTTCCATCTGTACAACCCGTGTCATTGCCGGTATTGGTGTGCCGCAGATCACGGCTATCTATGATTGTGCGGAAGCCGCACGCCCGTTTAATGTGCCGGTTATTGCCGATGGAGGCATCAAGTACTCAGGGGATCTAACCAAAGCAATAGCGGCAGGAGCATCGGCGATTATGATTGGCAGCTTGTTTGCAGGCACGGAGGAGAGCCCGGGAGAGTCAGAGATCTATCAAGGCCGGCGGTTCAAGGTGTACCGGGGCATGGGTTCCATTGGGGCCATGAAAGAGGGCAGCAAGGACCGCTACTTCCAGGAGAACGAAAGCAAGCTGGTACCGGAAGGAATCGAGGGGCGGGTAGCCTATAAAGGACCTCTCTCAGACACGATTCATCAATTGATCGGGGGCTTGCGCTCGGGTATGGGCTATTGTGGAACAGCTACCTTGAAGGAGCTAAGCGAGGATACGCAGTTCGTCCGCATCTCTGGCGCCGGTCTTCGCGAGTCTCATCCCCATGATGTGCAAATTACCAAAGAAGCACCTAACTATTCCCTGTGACTCGAATAACGCAGAGCAGGATGAGCCTGATAACAGGCTTGTCCTTTTTTTTGTCCAAAAAGACAGATGGCGGGAATCACTGCCGGGAATATTGGATTTCGAAACTGGAGTGATTTTATGGTACAATAAAAGAATGTGAATAATCTTGTGTAATAGGAGTGTGAGTAGTGAAGAAAGCTGCTGCAACGAAAAAAGGCTTTGTCGTCTGGATACTTACAGCCGTTATATTCCTGCAACTTGCCATCATTCATGAACCGGGACGAGCATATGCGGTAGAGGCTGTACCCGACCTGAAGCTGGAGGTTTCTTCCGCTATTCTTATGGACGCGGCAACGGGACAGATCTTGTATGAAAACAACGCAGATGTTGCTCTTCCCCCGGCTAGTATGGCTAAGATGATGACTGAATATCTGGTACTCGACAGCATCAAGAATGGCAAGACCAAGTGGGACGATACAGTCACTACCTCACAACGTGCAGCAGATGCTATCGGTTCCGGCCAGCTTCTGGCTCCTAATGAGAAGCTGTCGCTGAAGAGCATCTTTGAAGCCATGTCTATTTATTCCGGTAACGATGCCAGCGTTGCATTGGCAGAGCATATCTCCGGCAGCGAGGACGATTTTGCCGTTCTTATGAATGAAACCGCCCGGAAGCTGGGATTATCCCAAGAGGCTCACTTCATTAACTCTACGGGTCTTGGCCGCATTGATATGGAGAAATATGCGCCCAAATCCATTCCAGGTGAGACACTGATGTCCGCCCGGGATTCTGCAATCCTCGCCTATCACATTTTGAAGGATCATAAGGAAGTCCTGGAATTTACTAAGATTCCTTCGAAGAAGCTCCGTGAATCGGACAAGAGCGCCATGGTGAACTGGAACTGGATGCTGGAAGGCAACCAAGGCAATGATAATTTCAAAAGCTATTACTATGTAGGCTTGGATGGATTGAAGACCGGCCATACCAAAGAAGCCGGATATTGCTTCACAGGGACGGCCGAGCGCAATGGCCTGCGTCTGATCAGTGTGGTGATGGGAGCCAAGACAGAACCGAAGCGGTTCATTGAGACCCGCAAGCTGCTGGATTACGGCTTCAATACTTTTGAGATGAAGGAAGTGCTCAAGGCCGATTCGGAAACAGCTGCATTGCCGCTGGTGGAAGTGAAGAAGGCGGTTAATACCTCTGTGCCGGTGGTTACAGAATCGGGCTTGTCCATCTTGGTGAGAAAAGGGGTTAAGGACGAGGAGATCGTCCAAACTGCCGAACCTGCGGAAGCATCCAAGTTGGTTGCGCCGGTCAAGAAGGGCGATGTGCTTGGCAAGCTGACGGTAACTTACAATGAACAGAAGTATGAGGTTAATCTGATTGCCAAAGAAGATGTGAAGAAAGCAAACTGGTTTAAGCTGATGTTGAGATCGATCCGGAGCTTTTTTGCTAATTTGTTCTAATGGCCTAAAAACCTGGACGAATACTGTCTCCCGGGTTGTATAATAGAGGTTCTTGCTGTAAAATCAATGTTTAGAAACTTGATAGGTTGTAGTGAATTTCCGGCGCCAATGGCGTATTGGGACATAATGCTTAGGAGGGTTTACCAACGATGGAAACAGGAACTTCTCGTGTAAAAAAGGGTATGGCGGAAATGCAAAAGGGCGGCGTCATTATGGACGTCATGAACGCTGAACAGGCCAAGATTGCTGAAGCTGCAGGAGCTTCTGCGGTTATGGCGCTGGAGCGGGTGCCGGCAGATATCCGCGCAGCAGGCGGAGTAGCTCGTATGGCCGATCCTACGGTTTTTGAAGGGGTTGTCAAGGCGGTTACCATTCCGGTCATGGCCAAGGCCCGTATCGGTCATTTCGTGGAAGCGAAGATTCTGGAAGCTCTGGGTGCAGACTACATCGACGAGAGCGAAGTTCTGACCCCGGCGGATGAAGTGTTCCATATTAATAAGAAAGAATTCACCGTACCCTTTGTTTGCGGAGCCCGTGATCTGGGTGAAGCGCTGCGCCGTATCGGTGAAGGCGCCTCGATGATTCGCACCAAGGGCGAGCCAGGCACCGGCAATATCGTAGAGGCGGTTCGTCATATGCGGATGATCAACGCTCAACTTCGCAAGGTACAGAGCCTGTCCTTAGACGAGCTGATGGCTGAAGCGAAGAACCTGGGCGCTCCTTATGAGCTGTTGCTTCAGATTCATAAGACGGGCAAGCTGCCTGTGGTCAACTTCGCGGCAGGCGGTGTGGCCACTCCGGCTGACGCAGCGCTGATGATGCATTTGGGCGCAGACGGCGTATTCGTAGGCTCCGGTATCTTCAAGTCGGACAACCCGGAGAAATTCGCCAAAGCAATTGTAGAAGCAACGACTCATTATACCGATTATGCCCTTATCGCCGAGCTGTCCAAGAATCTGGGCACGCCGATGAAGGGGATCGAAATATCCAAGCTGGATGCCACTCAGCGCATGCAGGACCGCGGCTGGTAATTCATCCAAGCACAACAGTTTAGTTAGGCCGAAAGAAGGTTGACACCATGATGAAAATAGGTGTGTTAGCCCTTCAGGGCGCTGTAGCCGAGCATATACGTATGCTCGGCCTTGCCGGTGCTGAGGGGATAATTATTAAGCGTACCGAACAGCTTGATGAAGTGGAAGGGCTCGTTATTCCGGGTGGAGAGAGCACCACGATCGGCAAGCTGATGCGCACTTATGGGTTTATTGAGGCGATACGTGCTTTCTCGGCAGAGAAGAAGCCCATATTCGGGACATGCGCTGGCCTTATCCTCATCGCCAAGGAGATCTCCGGGCAGCCGGAGGCTCATCTGGAGCTGATGGACATGGTAGCGGCCCGCAACGCCTTTGGCAGACAGCGGGAGAGCTTTGAGACCGATCTTGAGGTGAAGGGAATGGAGCAGACCGTTCGTGCTGTGTTCATCCGTGCCCCCTTGATCGAATCTGTAGGTGAACAGGTGGATGTTCTCTCGGTATATAACGACCAGATCGTGGCGGCGCGGCAGGAGCATTTGCTGGCAGCCTCCTTCCATCCGGAGTTAACCGATGATTATGGCTTTCACTCGTATTTTTTGGATATGGTGAGGCAGTATAGATTGTAGTTGTATAACCACATTAATCCCTTGCGGGAGGCGTTATCTGTTGTTAGATGCAAAATTACTTCGAAATGAACCGGACCGCGTACGTCAAGGATTGCTGAACCGTGGTAAAAGCCTGGACGATTTCAACCGATTTGCAAGTCTGGATATAAAGCGGCGGGAACTGCTCCAAGAGGTGGAGCAATTAAAAAACCGCAGGAACACAGTATCCCAGGAGGTTGCTGTCAGGAAGCGGACGGGTGGGGACGCCGAAGCCCTTATTCTTGAGATGCGCGAGGTGGGCGACAGGATCAAGGAGCAGGATGATTTGGTCCGCACCTTGGAGCATGAGCTGGAGCAGGTGCTTCTGTCCATTCCCAATGTACCCCACGCAAGCGTGCCTGTGGGTCTGTCCGAAGACGATAATGTGGAGCTCCGCAAATGGGGGATCCCTGCTGCCTTCAGTTATGCTCCCAAAGCACATTGGGAGTTGGCGCAGGATCTGGATATTCTTGATTTTGAACGGGCTGCCAAGGTAACGGGCTCCCGCTTCACCTTTTACAAGGGGCTGGGGGCTCGTCTGGAACGGGCTTTGCTCAATTTCATGATGGATCTCCACGCAGAAGAGCATGGTTATGAGGAAATGCTGCCGCCCTATATCGTGAACCGGGAGAGTATGACCGGAACCGGCCAATTGCCCAAATTTGCAGAAGATGTGTTCAAGCTGGAGGGAACAGATTATTATCTGATTCCAACGGCGGAAGTCCCCGTGACCAACTACCATCGGGATGAGATTCTTGCTCTGGAGGATCTGCCGAAGAACTATGTGGCGTTTAGCGCTTGCTTCCGTTCAGAAGCAGGGGCATCCGGCCGGGATACCCGCGGCCTGATCCGCCAGCATCAGTTCAACAAGGTGGAGCTGGTGAAGCTGACGCTGCCGGAGGAATCCCATCAGGAGCTTGAAACGCTCACTCAAAACGCGGAGAAGGTGCTGCAGCTGCTGGAGCTGCCTTACCGGGTAATGGCTCTGTGCAGCGGCGATATGGGCTTCTCTTCAGCCAAGACTTATGATATTGAGGTATGGCTTCCTTCAGCGGGCTGCTACCGGGAGATATCCTCTTGCAGCAACTTTGAAGATTTTCAGGCGCGCCGGGCCAGCATTCGCTTCCGCCGCGACGCCAAAGCCAAGCCGGAGTATGTGCATACGCTTAATGGCTCAGGTCTTGCTCTGGGCCGGACGGTTGCCGCGATTATTGAGAATAACCAGCAGGCCGACGGTTCTGTGGCGATTCCCGAGGTGCTCCGTCCTTATATGAACGGAAAGACGGCGATTGTTAAGAAGTAGCTCTTGCTCCCGGTATGGGGCATATGGTACAATGCTTTTTGCCACGGTATTGTGGCCTTGTGGATGGCGACATCCATTCGGAGAGGTGGTCGAGCGGTTTATGGCAGCGGTCTTGAAAACCGTCGTACCTGCGAGGGTACCGTGGGTTCGAATCCCACCCTCTCCGCCATACTTAAAAACCCCCGCCATATAAGGCTTTGGCGGTAATTATGACTGAAACGCACTGACTGTTGAACAAACGGTCTGGTGCGTTTTTTTGTGTTCGTGACCGTTGGATTAAAAACCCAACGGGAGGAATTAATATGAGTGAAAACACTGTCAAAACAGGCCGAAAACGTGGGCAAAGGAAGAATAATCTGGATATACCGCAGCGGTTATTAGACCGCCTGACTCCATCGGTTTCAGAAACACCCCGACTTGCACCCCAAAATGTCGGAAACCCGCCACAAGAGGTTTTCACTCTGGACAAGCTGTTCAATCGCTACTATGCCGCGCGGCAAGCGGCAGGAGCGGCAGAGCGTACACTGGAGGATTACAGCAAGCATATGACTTGGCTCCGCCGTTTCTTGGCATCGGAGTACAGCGGTCTGGACAACTTTGTACCAAATCGGGATGTGATTCGTTCGTGGATTTCCCATATGCTGACCATTCAGAAGCTGAAAACCTCAACCATTAACATCCGGTTACGAACCGTCAGGGCTATGTTCAATTGGGGAATTAATGAAGGGCTGATAAAGGACTACCCCTTCGAGAACGTAACCTTGTTGAAGGTGCCGGAAGAGGAGTTTCAGGTTATCACGAAGGCACAGGAACGGAAGATGCTAGAATGCTGTGACCTGACAACCCTTACGGGACTCCGTGATGCACTGATTATGTCTTTTTTACTGGATACAGGTGTACGCATTGGAGAGTGCATGAGAGTTTCAGTCGGAGAGCTTGACCTACAGAATCGTTCTGTAACCATACGGGCGGAATCAGCCAAGACACGCAAGGCCAGAACGGTTTACTTCGGTAAACGGACTCAGGAAATGCTTGCTATTTATCTTAGTTGGCATGAGAAGAACGGACAGTCTCCAAACTTATTCCTTAATGAGTTCGGAGAGCCTTTGGAAAAGGATTGGGCAACGAAGCGCATCAGCTATATCGGGAAAAGAGCAAAAATCACAGGCGTTCGTGTCAGCCCCCACACCTTCCGGCATACGTTTGCTACCCGCTATATAACGGCCACAGGTGACCCCTTCTCGCTGCGTAGACTGCTTGGACACTCCTCTATGGAGATGGTAAATCGCTACGTCAATCAGGATGTAGGAGACGTTCGGGAGCAGTACGAGAAGTTCATGAAGGGGGGATTTCAGCAATGGTAACCCCTCACAGCGTAATGTTGGTTGATGATGCAGTTACCAAGAGACTCTTGGAAATAGCAGGGAGACATTGCAAGCTTGTCCTTGAGTTCGGGGGTAAAGATACTAATGCAGAGCGCCGCGAGGCTATAAAGGGCGAAATTGAGGCTCTGAGAACGGAGCGTTCGTCTCTCTTGGATTGTGTCAGGGAAGCTGCAATGGGGGGCTGCAACATGGAGAAATATAATCGCTTAGTGAAACGAGAGGATGAGCTTTGCTGCCAAGTGGAAACATGTCAAGCGGTAATTCAGAAGTTGCTGGATTGTATCTATGAAGCAGAAATCAAGCTTGATAATCATATGATGGAGGAAATCCTGTGTTCCGTTTACAGTATTGAAAAAAAGATTCAAACAGACCTGCTGTTGCTTCGGGTAGAAAAAAGCTTTTGTGCAGCCCAGATCAAAGAAGCCACCTCCTAAGAGCAAAACATTGATATGCCAGCCTGACACTTTATGGTGTTGGGCTTTTGGTAGTGGAGATAATCACGATTTTATCTAAGTGCTTCATTCGTCATTAAGCCTCATCTCAGGTATAATAGATATAGGGGGTGAGGGTATTGAAAGCTAAGGAGAAGCTTGAAAAGCAGCAGCAGGAGCATCTTGCCTTTATGCTGCGAGCAGCCGAGCTACTGGTGCAGTACCATGCTAAGGGGGGAGGTCTTGAGCATGTCAAACGAAAATCTGAGAACGGTCAAGAGGCAACTGCTAACGCTTGATTATGCGATTATGCAGTGTATCGGGAAATACGGGCATATCAATGTTATCGGCCTTGTTAACCTAATGCCTGCCAAGCGGCCCAAAAACACAATCTACCAGCGAACAAGGGCGCTCACAGAATGGGGGTATACTGAGACAGTAATTGACAAACACAAGAATAAGATATTCCGGCTTTCGCAGCGTGGCGTTGATGAGCTGGGAATGCGTGGCGTAACGGTGCGAGGAAGAAGCTTGCTGCAATGCGATCTGGCCCGAATTTACTGGGCGCTGGAGCAAGCAGGATTCATTGAAACACTTGGGTTGGAGGCGCAGCCTACAACGAAGCTTCTGGATGCCGTGAGCAAGGGAGAAGCGCCTAGAGTGCTGATTGTAGACAACCCTTACCAACATATAGCCAACACCTTCCAGCGGCTTGAGGATTTTGTAAAGGTAGCTTCAAAGAATGCGCCGCTGGATATTATTGCGTTGACGGAGCAGCGAGCAGCAGAACTTCAACGGTATGTCGATGCTAACGGATACAGCTTCACAGTCGTTCTCCAAACCATTGATATTTAACCTATTATTCACTTATACCACACATCCACTAAACTGATATATCCTCCAGAATTCACTGATAATCAACAGCTTCCTCTCTAACCTCCTTTATCCAGTTTGATAATATCCCTTCATTTCGAAGTTGCAAATATCTCCAATAATTTGGAAATATAATAGCTACCCAATGATACAACATAACTTAATCTTAGACTAACGGATAGTGCATCTATACAAAAATCGTAAATAACCCAATAACTGCCCTATACTGCATTCGCCTCAAAAAAGCGGTATTCAGGCAAAAAATAAACCGCCGGAACTTAGCTGGCGGTTTATTTCATGAATTTTATTAACTCATTTCCGTTAATGCCTAGCATTTCATATGCCTTCCCAACCATCTCTTGGTCTTTGCCATACAAATGAGTGGCCTTATGCCGTATTCCACTGACTGTTGTTACAAAGTTTAACTGCTGCACCTGAAAATCAGAGTTACACAAAACCACAGCTTGTTTTCCATATGAAATTACACTTTCTTGGAATAGAACAGCTCTCTCCGCTACTTCTGGAGAATAAACAACCGGCTCCCCATCTGAAGCCAGCATATCCCGGTGATCGACGAAGATGCTTATTTCCCCTGCTAAAAAGTTGGAGGTAATGCCACACAGCGCTTTGGACATGTAATCCACATTCTCTCCAGTCAACAGCCCGTATATTTGAAAGGTGAGAATCTTTTGACTACTATCGAAATGGTATTTAAAACGTTCTAAGAAGGGCACCTCGAAATCTTTCTTTAGATAAGCCAAATTGGTTGAAAAACGTTCATCGGAAAACATATATTCTATTGTTACATTCAATGCCGCGGCAATTTTCTGGATGTTTATCAAACTAACGTTTCGTTCCCCGCGTTCCATACTGCTGATATATGTTCGGTCCAATCCAGATCGGTCGGCTAGCCACTCTTGTGATACACCACTTCGGGCTCTCAACGATTTGATCCGTTGGCCGAATTCTTTACGGATGTCCATGTTTTCCTCCGCCTGAACCGTATTATATTAATGTCGATTATAGCAGAAAAACGGAGAAATTTGGGTTAAATTTCTATAATATCGTAATTGTGACTCATAGTCCGTGGCGAATGTAGATGGCTTATTGTAGGATAACAAAAGGAATAAATAAAAAGACCGCCAGCATGATCTGACGATCTTGATTATTCGAAGTAATCATCTTGCCATTCATCAATTTCAAACGGGCTGACCTCTAATATTTTGCAGATACGCAGGGCAATCTTAATAGTTGGAATGGACTTCCCACTCTCCAAACGTTGGTAATAGCGTAGTGATACATCTATTTTATGTGAAACTTCCTCTTGAATCATCTTTTTTAGATTTCTGGCCTCACTCAATTTCAAGGGGAAAACTCCTAACGAGCGTTTACCCCTATGTTATCGGATTAATTTATACTTTATAACGATATATATGTCGTGTAATATATATCGTGAAACGGAAATGCAGCAGAAAATTATTACATACATTGAAAGGAGATTGATATGAAAAGTAAACATATTCTATTCACAATGATTTGTGTATCAGCACTATTAATCAGTTCAAATGAAGTATGGGCAAATCAGGAGCATAATGTTACTGTCAGAGTCAATGGTATTGCAATTTCGATGACTGAAGCCCCGGCCTATATTGATACCAACCTGAGCTTGACTTACGTTCCCCTCCGGTTCGTCTCTGAAGCTCTGGGGGCTGAAGTTTCTTGGAACTCTGACGAATTCTCCGCAACCGCGAAGCTCGACAAGCGGGAGGTCGAGGTGGGCATCGACCGGGAAACTATGAAAGTCACCCAAAACGGGACCACGGTCGGCCATATCTTGGAGGGCAAAGCCCGTTTGGACGAATTCCCGAATAAGGACGGCGTTGTCGAAGGCCGGACTATGGTTCCCCTCCGGGCAATCTCTGAAGGTCTCGGCGCTAAGGTCGATTGGACCCAGGAAACCAGTACCGTTGATATTACTCTGACCTCCGCTCCCGTCCAAACCACTAAGCCTTGGGAGACTTGGACCGCTGATCCTGAGAACAGCGAACTGGCAGTCGCCCTTTTTGAGCCAATGAAGTACGACAAAACCACCAAGACTCTGACCATCAAAATTCCTGAATTTACGGATGGCGAAGTTACAGTTCGTGGTAACGGACCGAAGGGTGTTAAACTTCAACTGAAAAAGAATGTAGAATATGTGTTGAAGGATGGGGAATGGGCGCAAATTTATGTAGAAGCACACAAGAATTCTACCGGAAATGTAGAAACATACTGCATTTATCCTTCGTCTAAAGCCGTTCGAGGTTTTGACTCTCGACTTCCTGACGACTTAGAGCCCGTTGTTATTGACTCTAGTAGTAAAGGAGTAGAGACCCCAGCAAAAGTTGTCACTCTCGATGCTATTTTTGCCGGACTGCACGCTAAGAAGTAAGGAGGAAATCACTTTGCTTAGAAAAGTACTTGCCTTAGCGCTAACAATCTCACTACTACTTCCTAGTTTTTCTGTTATGTCTTAATAGCATTCAATATCAACAATAAAGGGGGAACTGAAATGAAGCGAATTCGTGCAAGCCTAATCATATCCGCTACCGCTATTCTAACAACTATCTTGTTTCTTTCTACGCATGTCCAAGCTGTAACGGTGACTGGAACAAAAATTAAGGAAGTGACAACTCCTTCTTCAATGCCCATTCCATCTATAAAAGCTTCCTCTAGCACACCTAGTGTTATGAGTACCGTTTCACTAAGTGATATTTCAGGGCATTGGGCCAAGTCTGATATTGAAGAAGCAGTGAAGGCAGGATATGTTACAGGTTATGAAAATGGGACATTTCAACCTGATGCCCCAATTAACAAGAATGAGTTTTTATCAATGCTGATCCGTGCTTTAAAAACCCCAATAAATTCTGTAAGGTCAGGTGAGGCATGGTTTACTCCCATCTATGATGCCGCTGTTAAAAATAAAATATATCAAGATGATTACAAAGGTGAATGGACGGAGTCTATTACACGCGGTGAAATGGCAGTAACGTTGGAAAGAGCTACCCGTCAAAGAAGTCATACAATTGATAAAAACAAACTTGTTGCTGAGATAAGTTCTCAGAAAAAAGAAGAAATAGACTTCACTTACATATTAAATCTTTACCCATATCCTGAATATAAAGATGATCGTTTATTTCTTGAGTCACAAGAAGGGTTCTCAATTGATTTAGGTCAATTTAATCAACCTCAAAAGCTTTACTCTGAATTACTGGAATGGTATACCGTTAAAAAAAGAGAGCAGTTTGTTCAAGAAAATAAAGCTGAGGGTAGATTGTATTGTAGTCCTGAATATGCAAAATCAAATAGTAACCAAAATTGTGCAAATAAAAACGATCAACTCATCGAGCCATATTTTAAACGGTACCTAAATTTTGTTTACAAATTCATAAAACCAACAGAAGACCAAAAAGCTGCTAATAACGCTATATTAACAACAATAGACGTTAAGTACGCAGATTTAAAAGACCCTAAACAAATGATCTATGAAGCCACTCGGCGTGGACTCATGACAGGAACCAATATTGGAGAACTATCGCTGGACACGACGACTACCCGAGCACAAGCTGTTGTTGTTATAAAAAGGGTTCTTGCATTTAATCAAGGAGATAGTCTAGAGACAGACAAGTATGCGCAATCGCAGGCTGAAATAAATTGGCACCGAAGTAACATCATAACGATGCTTCCACAATATTTTGGACAGTCAGCATATAGTACATACGCCGAAAGTCCTTTCAAGGAGGAAAGCTTGCGATTTAAAGATGACTTAATGGAAACTGCCTCAAACGATGGAAATGCTTGGTGCAAAGCAAATCGCCTCATTATTATTGATGGAGATGATTCAAACGATCCTTACCGTTATTTAATTCCCAGTGATATTGAATGGGTGGATTTCGAAAATCGCGAACTTAAACCAATTTCAGGAAGCAACTATTTTATTTATTCTGACTACAGTATGCATGTAGCCCAGTTTCCAGAAGGATTTAGAGGGTTATACGGTTGCTCAGTGAATGTTTCTTTTCCAAGTATAAGTTATTCTTATAAATCTACCTTGTTTACTATTCAATCTGAAAATGAAAAATTAAAAAATGAAGATAAACCTTATACGTATAGTTATCTTGACAACTATATGAATCCGGATGCTCCTGAAATTGGGTACTTAAAATATTCTAATGCCTCTATTCTTCGTGGCAATCCTGGTGAAGAAATAACTCATAACTTTTTTCGTATATCCCTATTACCTAAAGGCCCTTTAACTATTAATGAGAAGAAAGTGCCTAGCGAGAATATAAGAGACAGACAATATAACAACCCTAAGATATCGTTTATTGGTATGAGGGACTACGGTTCTAATCAAACGCGAGTTAATGGGTCTACAGAAATATATGTTGGGAAAACCGATCCATTAAAATAATTTAAGATACAAGCAGATTTTTAAGTCTACTAAATATCCCTCAATAGTATCAATGTTATAATCTCGTTTTGGCGACCCTTTTGGTCGCTCTTTTTGTCTTGTTCCCCGGATTTTTGCTTAACCGAAGATGCTGAATCTGAGGTTGATTATAGTCATCGATTATTCGGCTCATAAACACAACGGGGATGACGCCTAATTACATGGACCAATTATGAATAGTTACCGAAATAAAAACCTGATACCGGTCCATTCTTAGAACGGTAAGGTATGCGGGGGTGGGTAACAAAGTAACAAGATTCTCGCATATACCCCGCCATTTTCACAGGAAAATAAGTTCAACAATTCTGCTCCGCTTGTTTCATCCCCTTGCATTTAGTGTAAACCCCTCGAAATCATGTTACCTTGTTACCCATACTATCAATAAAGAATAAAATCCTAATATATCAAGGCTTTTTAGTCATTTTGACAGTAACAGCACGGTAACGGAATGCCCCAAAATAGTAATGAAATCACTCTAATCGTAACGAAATATTAGTTTTTAGCAAAGGATGCTTTCTCATTTTTGTGAGGAGGTATCCTTTTTTCGTATTTTGAATCTATAGAAGCGCGCATTTATTAGGAAAGGTGAGAATTTTTATTTTTCACCTTTCTGCATCGTTGCTTCTCCTGAAAAAAATGTTCCGCGGAGAATGCAATTTGTCTAAATAGCAGAACTACGGAGAGTCAACGAAAGTAAGAAGAAGTTTCATACAGAAAGGAGATGCTCTTCATGTGAACTTAACTTACTTTGCTATTTAATGTATTTACCACGTTCGTGCAGATAATTAGGAGGTTATGCTAATGCCGTTTTTAGGTGCTTTGATTTTAATTGGACTATTGTGCTGGATATTCTTGGGGAAGAACAAGTCAGAGCAACAGTCAGTCTCTTCGGTCCATTCCTTTACCACTTCGCATTTTGACGATTCGGCTCGTTTTATTAAAGTGGTAGGCTCCGGTAAAGAGGCAATATACCAGCATGTAGCTAAAGAAAGGCGGCCGGTTTTTGCCGCCGCGTTGTTCCTTTACATTCGCAACCAGCATTATCCCTTGCGGACCAAACTAAGTATTGCGGAGCTTGCCCAACATACCAAATCTGACTACGAGGCTGAGGATGTACGCGGACTTGCGCGCTTGGCCTCCTCAAAGGGCTTAGTAGGATACTTGGACGATTATGTGGATATGGAGAATACTCCTGATTTGGAGTTGCTTCTCAGGGAATTGTTCAAATAAACCAATAGGGGTTTGAGCCTATAGTTGTCAAGCCCCTATATTCATGGGAGGGAAGACAAGATGCGTGAACGTTATACCCTGCAAATGGACAAGCAGCTTTTGAAGGAATTGAAGCGCTGGGCATTAGATAACGATATGAAGCTGTCAACGCTTTTTGACCACATGGCGCGGATGTTTTTGGCAGAGGCGGGTGAAAGCCGTGAACATCATCCAAAAAGTTCGTAAAAGTATCTCCTTATTTTATCCTTGGGTTAAACGCTTCATTGCTTGGTGGCAAGTGGAAGACTCGCAGCGGCTTCGCAAGCAGGTTATCTCCATTTGGATTAATGGAGCGAAGGAGGATTTACAACGTGCTTACAATTTGGTGGGAGAGCTTAGCAGTAAGTCGGTATTTGAAATCGAAACGCCACAAGGGATGGTTGAATGGGCGGTTAAGCAGATCACTTGGTATGAGGATGTAAAATGCCCTTATACGGCCTTGAATTTCCGGCTGGGGCTTCGGCTTGGCTTAAAAGTGCCAGCGCTTCGGCGGCGGGTTCTGTGGCTCTTAGGCTCGGTTGGTATCGCTACAGTGACCGTTATGGTCCTGCATCAGATTAGTTGGCTCCCTTTTGACTGGTTTCCTATCTCCTTACTTACGGGATTATGGTTCGTCTTGGTCTGTACATATAAAGGGCATAAGCTGTTCCCGATTATCCGGGAAGTAACAACTGATCATGAAGCGGCTGAACATCTCTTTAATGCGCACCTTGCGGAGTTACAGCGGCAAGCCAAATCATTGCTGTTCAGTAAGCGCATGAAAAAAGTGGCTCCAATTCAAGCCGCTCTCCAAGCCAATAACTTTCAACAATGGCTTGTCACCAGCCGCTTCCAACCAAAATCTATTAAACCTGCATTAACCGAAGCAGTGCCGATTGTAGAAGATGGCATTCCCACTTTTTATTACCCGATGAAACAAGCGTGGGAACGATTTTTTCAAGAAGTTTTCCGTTTGAAAGAAGGGGGTTGTAGCGTTCCGCTCCATCGTGATTTTGGCACAACAGAAATTTATGTGTGGGACATTCCTGCCATTGCTTTTTCCCGCTGGGAGGACAGCCTAACCCGAATTGAAGCATACTTAAAGAAGCAAGTGTTCTTCATTCACCATGACTATGAAGGTATTGGTACGGTTGGAGTTGAGGTCGCCAAGCAGCCACTGCCAAAGGAAATTCATTTCCAGCAAATGATTGACCTTCGTGCTGCTGCTCAATCGCCGGAAGGGGTGATTGTAGGAGTGAATTGCAAAGGTATTGTCCTATGGAATTATCACAAAATACCACACGGGCTTGTGGCAGGGACAACGGGAGCGGGTAAGTCAACTGCCCTTTATTCGATCATTTTGCAGCTTCAACGGCAAAATCATTTGCCTGTATTTGTTGATTTAAAAGGTGGTGTAAGCTTTGGTTTTGCGGAAGAAGTGGGTTATCCAGTTGCAACAACCAAAGAGGCTGCATTTGAGTTAATAAAGGGTACAGCGCAGGAAGTTGAACGGCGTGAAAAGCTTTTGAAAGAATGGGGGGTATCGCCGGATATTGCTATATATAACGAAATGACAGGTGCTAATCTGCCTGAAATCTTTATCGTGTTTGACGAGTTTGCACAGTTTACTGAGAAATGGCAGGGACTTGAAGAAGGTATGGCCTGTATCAAGTCAATTGCCGCTAAAGGGAGAAGTAACGGTGTTCACTTGTTGATTGCTACACAGCGGCCTTCACAAGAAAGCCTTGGTTCGACAGATTTTCGTTCTAATATCTCGTTCCGCTGTATAGGCCGGATGGATTCGCAAACGAGCAGTCAAATCGCTCTTGGGAATAACGCGGCTTTTGAACGGTTGCCCTCAACAGATTATGCTGGGCTTTTTATAGTTCGGGGAACGGATGCACCGATGGATAGTTTGACTAAGGTTCCATTTATTAATGACATGGAATTCAGACGGTTGTTCCTTGAATATAGAAACCCACATAAGGGCTATAAGTTAGGTTTTGGAACACGAAACTTGGAGCCAATTAAGCAGATGAAACCAGAAAACTTTAATGATATTTTTTAAGCCAATTGCAGAGAAGCTGGCTTCCACGACATAAAGGACTATTACTGTGTCGTGGAAGTTCTTTTTTGGGAGGGGTTAAACGTGGAAAAGTTTGTCGCAGAAGTTCAGCAATTTCTTGGCGCTCAAGAAGGGCTAGGCAAAGCGGAAAATACGGTCATCACCTACAGACGTATTATGGAAGCGTTTGGCTGCTGGCTTGATCAGAACGGTGGTGAATTATCGGAGCTCACACGCTATGATGTACAAGCCTATATCAATTCGCTTGAGAGGGATGGTAAACATCCTGCAACAGTAGACAAAATCTATGCTTGCATCAGTGTCTATGCCCGATTTATACGGCGTCCCGAAATCGTAGAGAATATCAAGCGCATCAAACCCCAAAACAAACGTCAAACAGCTCCAAAGTCTCTGGGAGAGCTTGAAATTAAGCGACTCAAACGCGAGGTCGAGAAATGCGGTAGCAAGCGGGATACCGCAATTGTTTATATGCTCCTTGAAACTGGGGTGCGAGTTTCAGAGCTATGTGCCTTAAATCGTGAGGATACATCGATAAATGAGCGCAGTGGGGAAATGATCGTGAGGCAAGCAAAGGGTGGGAAATCACGATCTTTACCTCTTTCTCGTGAGGTTCGTTATCATTTGTCCCTGTATCTTTCAACACGAGATGATGCTCACCCAGCCTTATATATTAGCACGAGGATGCAGCGTCTCTCCAGCAGAGCTGTACAGCATATGCTCTCCAAATTCGGAACGCACCCTCATGCTTTACGTCATTCATTCGCGCGGCGGCTTGTCGCGTCTGGGACAGATATTAGTACTGTGGCAACACTTACGGGACATTCTGACATAAATATGACAAAGCGCTACTCTCTACCAACATCAAAAGAGTTAGCGGCAGCAATCGATAGAGCATTTCTTTAATAAAAAACAACCGGGAACCAAGCTGGCTCCCGGCTTTTTTGCGTTTATTAAACGTCAATTCCGATAATCTTTGCACCTTCTTTAAGGTACTGACTGAGGTCTGCTTTTTCCATTAGCATATTCACTTCAATTTCTTTATTGCTCCCAGCGTGCAAACTGGAGTAAAGCGAGTTGAGACGTTCTGTATACGAAGCTTGCTCATTGTAATTCCTATCCTTACCGAGATACATGATTGTCAATAGCATACCGACTTCTTTCCTCTCAAGGCTCTCTAAATAGTCTCTCAAAATCTGATTGGCCGTTTCTATTTTCATATATTGTGGAGAATCAAGATAAGCCTTGTATGCCTTGTATCCTTCGGGAGAGGTAGATAAACGTTTCTTTCCAAATTTTTTAATATTATTGTCACGCTCTTTTGCAATAGAATACACTTGTTTAATCAGTAGGATTATATTAATCATTTTCTGTGTCCTCCTGGTATTAGTTGATATGAAGGGGTTAATCAAGACGGTGTTTTTTTATTGTGAGATGTTCGAAGCCTACCTGAACGGTCGTTGGAGAGTTGTCGTTCAGGTGGTGGGCTTACCTCGTTCGGCATTTCCGGTTCATTTAACCAAGCATCCTCTGCTATGTCGGTAACCTTCTCCAGTTTTAACGTTTGGAATACATATCTCCAGCCATTATGCCCTTTAATCTTTTTCTGTAAATAATACTCTTTGCCGTTCCCGACATAACCACCGTTTTGGAAGCTGTATTCCAGTTCGGATTTTAATTGGGCTGCTGAGCATTTTTGCTGGTTATTCATCGTGACATACGCTTTGAATTTGCTTGCAGTTACAAACAACAAATGATTTTCCCGATCAAGCAGGATGTCTGACTCTGAGAATTGCCGATGATCATAGTTGAAAGCAATAAGAAGCCGATCAAGGAGGCTCTCCATATCCTCAGTAACTGCTGTAAGGGTGTAGGTTATGGACTGCTTCATTTCATCAATACCAAAAGGAACTTCACAGCCGAGCCAAACCAACATTCGTTTGTACATCAGGATTCCAATTATATAAACCGTTACGTTCCATTGAATACGGAAATGCAGTTGTAAGCTTTCAAAAGATTTAACTATTTCTGTGGCCTCTGCTAAATCATTGTTCAGGTCGTCATGGGCCAAATAATTGAAGATGAACTCCCAAAATGCTCCGCTGACTGCACTTAAATCATGGTTCAAAACGCTTCTGCACATCGTATCTGCTATTTTACTGTTTTTTTCTAACCAATTGCGTGACATGTGGATGATAATGCTGCGTTCAACTACGGCCTGATTGTTCCTCAGATAATCCTCACCAATGTAGGCCATAGGTCGAATATAGGGAAAGTAGTCTACGCCTCCAGGTCTACCTCTTGAATCACTATCTTGTCTGTACAGAAGCTTCATCTTCTCCGTAAATTGGTTAATAATACGCTCTCCCATTTCGTTCGGTTTCAGTTCATCATAAACAATAGCAAGAGCATTCGTTTCCGAAAGTTGTTTCATTGTAGCATAGGACGTCGATATTCTTTGTAACTCACTGTTGTTTCCTGTTACTCTGAGGAGCAGTTCCGCAAGAGTACTTTTTCCTGAACCTGGTCTCCCCCAAATAGACAATAATGGAAACTGACTATCATTTAGTCTACGTATGAATGTAGATATCGTACTTGCAAACATCCAGCCGATTACAGGCAAAGTAACTTCAATCTGATTCAATAGAAGCAGTTTAGGAATAACTGCTTGTGCAGCACTTAGATCAGTAATCTTCTGAATTTGAAATTCAATCGTTTTGTGGGATGGTTGAAATACATAGTCTGTCTCAGTAAGCCTGCCTCCGGTAGAGTAAATCCCATCTGAAGTTACCAGTAGTTTATGCTCAGGGAGCCATCCAATCTTATCAATTGTATATTTCATTTTATAATTACAATCATTAATAGATTCGAAAGCTGAAATGTACTTTACTACGTCCTTGCTGTTTGACGAGTCAATGGGGGCCCCTTTTGCTGATGCAATATTTTGCAGGCTCTTATAATTTAACGCTTCCGTGCGAGTCAGCAAGAGATTATGCCATTCCCCTCTTCGGAGAAACATCAGTTCGAATTTCATTTCGTTCGTCTGATATCCCTTAAATACACCACTCACAATCAATGGCCAACTGCAAATGCGTATCCACTCTATATTTCCATAGCGGTCTGTGAGGCGCTTCAAGACACCTTCCTTACTTACCCACCAACCGATAGGGATGTGAAGCCCGGAAAGGTGTTCCGGGCAATCTTCTCCTAACGTTTCCTGTAGTGTGGGAATGTCGCTTTCCGCAATAGCCTGATCTTCTTTGGCAATAGCTCGGGCTTCTCGTGCTAGAGCTCTACGGAACTCAACGGCGGGAACAAGTTCCTCGGCCTGTTTCTTAGTAGAAACGTAATCAGGGTATGATACATTTTGGAGCTTTACCAAAGACTCTAAGAAGTATGGATCAAAAAGCAAAGTGTAGGCGCTGCCTCTATCCTGTCTTACTGCTTCAAGGGTAGCTAGAACGCGCTGTAGCAGCGCGTCCCTTCCCTTCTCTTGTTGATCAGTTAGGAGATTAATAGTCATCAATCCTCCTTTGAGATTACTGGATTCCTCGAACAACCAATACAAGCTTTAGAGCCTAGCGTTTGGGCAATATAACGACACGAGTTGGGCTTGCCCTTTAACGCTTCGATGACTTTTTTATCGGTTTCCGTTTCGGAGTACCTGTCATATTCCCTTGATAGCTTGTGTGACTCTTCATATCCGTTATAACAATGAACGGAGTGAGAAAGTGCTGCAAACCATTGCGGATAGCTAACTTCGTTCGGATAATCCCGTACCCAACGTACAAAAGGGCAGTTTTGGTAATAGTGTTCAATACTACGCTTTCTTCGATTGGAGAACGGTAACCTTTTAGTCACTGATTTTTTATGTTCCACAACTGGCAATTGGCGCTCAATTTCATTTATTGAATAGCGACGATTAGTTACTTCAACAATATCAGCTAGTTTTTTATCTGGCGTTTTTAGGTTGTAAGTAAAAGGGGCTCTAAGTAGCCTTGCAAGATCTGCTGTAGTGTCGGTGCTGGCTCCATATTCTCCTGCTAATTCTCTAATCCACTGTTGAAAGTGGATAAGGAGTTTATTAGCATACATCCTGTCAGAGTCAGTTTTTAATACCATAGGCTCATCTATGAAGAAATATAAGTGTAACCCACCACCAGTGCTAACAATAATGGTTGGGGTGAGCGGAATCCCATTCCATGCGAAGGTTAGTGCTACTTCTAGGTGAGGGAATAGTTTCTTACCATTTGACTTGTGATGGCCCTCAATATCAACATCAATATCAACATGAAAAAAGTTGAATGTTAAGCTTGTCTCTGTCGATCCTCTAGAACGTGGATTTTTTAGAAGCGCCGTTTCCATGTCTTGTGGAGATGTTCCGTAATAAATATTGGCTTTTCCGTTTAGAGAATTAATCAGTGTGAGCATTTCTTCACGCTGGTTTGGCCTAAAGAAACGAATAAAAAAATTGCTGTTCAACGAGTAACAAATTGTAATAAATCCATTTTCGGGCATGAATTTATCAGGAAAAGCAGCTTCATAAAATAGTTTCATTTTTTCCATTTGCTTGCCGGGTTCCTGTAATGATAAGATCAACTTTGATAGAGTATTGTCCGAAGCCGTCCCTGCGCCAACAGGTGCGGCTTCATTATTTTTTTCAGCCATTAATTATTCTCCCTCCTTGTTTGTTGTATGTTGTTGCATAATAATATACTACAATCCATCCCTATGTTTGTAAAGTGTTTTATACGAATATTTGTTGATTTGTTGTATATAATATCTTACAATTAAATTATCTTAATAATACGTAGGGGGTTATTTTAGATTGAATACATTTGATTCTCCTTATTGGAATGAGTTTGGGGATTTGTTGGTTTCTTGGAGGGGAAAGCGCTCTTTAAGGGAAGTTTCCGAAAAAACAGGGTTAAGTCATACCTACATACGTGATCTTGAATTAGGTTATAATAGATCGACAAAAAAGAAATTACTACCTTCTGAAGAGACTTTAAGGAAATTAGCAACTTATTATGAGAAACCTTATGATTACCTATATTCTCTTGCATATCGTCATTTGGTTCCCGATGTGGACACGGAGGTCCAAAGGTCAAAATCATATAAAAGAGTCGTTTTTCATTCTTACGGGATAGCACTTCAAATCGCAAATGATTCAATTTTGACTAGAGGAGAGATTTCCGAAATTATTAATAGCATTGAGTATATAATTTACAAAAAAGAAAAAGATAGAAAGGGCTCTTTCTACATGGAAGAAGAAAATGAATAAGTTGTAATACGTTAAAAAAGAGGGTTTTAAAGAAATATAGAGGTTGACTTACTGGCGTAACAGTAATAATATGGAATCATTCGAACGGTCATGGAGCAGAAATTACGTTCAAACACAGACCGCTGTAGTGGTTCGACAGTAAAGTGCTATAAATCCAGTCAGGACAAGGGTTGGTGGGTTATGCAGGTTTAAAGCGGTCTTGAAAACCGTCGTACCTGCGAGGGTACCGTGGGTTCGAATCCCACCCTCTCCGCCATTTCCTTAACCTATCATGAATTGAAGCATAAGGACCTTCCCTTAACGGGGGAGGTTTTTTTGTATTGACAACCTAACAGTCGTTAGGTATGCTGGAATCATTGAAGTTGCCTAACGGTTGTTAGGTTGGGTGGAAGGAGTGTATTCGGTCAGATGGAACCAAGCACCAAAGAGAAGCTGCTGGATACGGCATTGGATTTGTTTAGTGTGAATGGTTATACAACCGTATCTATAAGAGATATTGGCAAGGTGGTCGGGATCAAGGAAAGCTCGATCTATTACCATTTCAAGAACAAGGAGGATATTCTTCATACTCTTCTAAAGCAGGCAGAGCAGGGGATGCAGCTCCGCAAGGACAGCTTTAACCAGGCCTTGCATGCTGTGACCAAGATTACCTGCGGAAATTTTATAATGGCTGGTATTGCCTATATCGAACACTATCTGCTCGAAGAACGCATTTATAAATGGATACGCATGCTGACCATCGAGAAGCAGCGGAATGAAGAGGCCGCAACGATCTATCACCGGTTTTTCTTTGCGGCTCCTTTGGAGCACCATACGAAGGTTTTTTCATACATGATGGAGACGGGCTATATCAAGGAGGATGATCCGGTTGAACTTGCGGCAGAGTATCAGTCTTTGATTCTGTTCGTGTTTCAGAAGTATTTTTCTGGAGCGTCTATGGTTGCGCCGGAATCAAAACAAGCGGCAAGGGAGGAATTGGAGGTTTTGCTGAAGCGTTTTTATACCCGTTATTTCGATAGAGAGGAGATGGTGGAATGAGGATTTACCGGACAAAGAAAGCCCGCCAGAACATTCTGTCCACCTATGACCAGTTAATTGCGGCATGGGGCGTTGAAGTGGAACAGACGGATATCATAACGCATTACGGCAGTACCCGCGTTACGGTTTGGGGTGAAACCGGGGCGCCTCCCGTGCTGCTGTTTCACGGTGTAGGGGATGATTCCGCATTGATGTGGATTTACAATGCTGCAGCATTGGCGCCGCATTTCCGGCTGTACGCAGTTGATACGCTGGGCGGACCAGGCAAGAGTGTCCCCAATGAGAATTATAACGGGAAATTTGATGACGCTCTCTGGATAGACGGCGTATTGGATGGACTTGGGCTTCAGGATGTGCATATAGCAGGTGTTTCCCATGGAGGTTATGTCGCCCAGTATTATGCGCTTGTCAGGCCGGAGCGGGTAAGAAAGGTTGCTGCTCTGGCGTCAAGCGTGCCGGCGGGAGCAATAGGCAATCCCTTGAAGAGAATGATGAAGATCTTTCTGCCGGAAGCATTGTTTCCCACGCGGCGCAATATAGAGAAATTACTAATAAAGCTTGCAGGAGATAACTATGCTGCCTTCACCGGAAACCCGCTGATTCTTGACCATTTTACCTATTTGCTGAGAGGCTACAACAATATGGCTATGAGGTATCATAAGGTGTCCGGGTTCACAGACGAACAAATCGACCGGATAAGAAGCAAGGTCTTCTATATGGTGGGTTATGCAGATCCTTTTTGCATTTTGGGAGGAAGGGCTGCCCTGGAGGAATATCGGATGAACGTTCGTTTCTTCAATAACGTGGGGCATGGCATTAACCATGAAATTGCAGATGAGGTCAACGCCATCCTGATTGAGTATTTTAACGGGTAATATTTTCGCAATCCTCAGAGGTTTCGATCTTTCATTGTTCCTGTAGAGGCAGTCCGCCGCGGTGGGCTGCTTTTCAATTGGAGCTCATTGGGGTATAGAAAGGATAAAAGGAGGTTTTCAAAATGAGAAACGAAGAGTTGTTGCCAGAAATTCCCCCTAAAACCATCCCAGAGATAACACCGGATCCAACACCTGCCTCAATACCTGATGTGAGTCCTCCACAGGTACCGCCCGTTGTGGACCCGGACTCCGCGCCCTCCATTCCAGCGATCCCCCCGGAAGTTGAGCCGGATGACCCGCTGACACCCCAGGATGGGTATCAGCACGAATAAGCAGCTTAACCGCATGAGTGTTGGAATGGGAAAAGGCTATTGGGAGCATGTGGCTGAATAAAGGGAAGGCTCTCTCCGCACGTTATAGATTAAGGGGAGGTGTCATTTCATGAGTGATAAGGATCAATTGAAGCTGGATCAGGATCGTTTGGTGGCGGCCTGGCAACGTGCTTTGCCTACAACCATGAGTTCCACGGATTCAGTGAAGGTAACCGCCGATGAGTCTGATTCCAAGGCAATCCGCATCTCGGTGGCGGCAGCGGGACACAGCATGTATGAATTTGATTTCAAGTGTACGTATGTGGATTCCCGCGAGGTCAAGGTTGAGCTTGTTGATGTGGAGAAAGACGGCAAGACGATTGATGAGGATAGCGGGAAAATGCAGGAGCTGATAGGTGATTATATCCGCAATATTCACGAGTGCGCCCAAGCGCTGGAGCAGCTTACCCATTCTTAAGCAGACAGGGGTGTGTCAAACGGTGGCTATGAAAAGAACGCCCGACAAGAACCTGAAAAATGTGGTAAAAGGTCTTGCAACTGATGGGGTCAATGCGCATAACGCCCAACAGCTTCAGCAGGATGCCAATGACCGCAAGCATCAAGACGACATGAACCACGATCATAACCCGCTCCACTAAGAGAGGAGAGCAACAGCGATGGTCAAGCAAAAGGTCAATCCGGTTAATCCTCCGTCAGGAGCGGGCAATCAAAAAGATGATGCAGGCGGACCGCCTGAGCCCTTGTCCGGCTCCAAGAAGGTGAAGAACCGGAATCATTCCAGGCAAAACCATGGGGAAGGAAGTTAAATATTTTTTATCAAAAGGATGCATAGAACCACTGCATGGGGGCATTCTATTATCGACGGTGAACAGAGAGGTGTTGGTTGCGTTGAACACGTTAGTGCTCCAACGAAACGAACTAATCGAAGGGGTGTACGCTTCGTTATAGAAACCGGAGGGATGTGCCAAAGACTCGTTAGGGCAATACCCCGATTGAGCAGTTGGTAACGTGAGCAAAGGATCTATGTGAGGAGAATACCAATAATCACCGTCTCGAAGGGTTCCTGCAAAGGAACCCTTTTGAAAGTTCTGGAATGGCCGGAACGTGACCGATAAATGAACGGCTGCTTGCCATAGGCCGTGTTATATTAGTAGTGTAAGAAATTAGGCATATGCGCAGAAGAAGAGGACGCCCGTGAGGTGTCCTTTTTGCGTTGTCCGCCTGAATTGTACAAGAAGGTTAGGGGGTGCTCACATGCAGGCGGCGAACTAATTCCGGTGCGGGCAGACCGGAGCCGTACACCGGCTGTCCCGGGCAAAGTATGCGGGATGGATAAGCAGATGGGGAAGTGATGAGATGCAGGTAACGTTTCTTGATGTCCGCAACGCCGTGATGGCTGCGCTTGGCGCGGCATTCCCAGACATTCCGGTGCGGGGAGAGGAAAATCAGGAGTCGGCCTCGCCTAGCTTTTATGTGCGATTCCTGGCACCGACTCATACCCAGGAGTCAGGCAGACGATTCCGCCGTGTCCATCCGCTGGCGGTGCATTATTATCCGGCGGGTGCTGCGGCAAACGAAGAAGCCTACGGTGTAGCGGAGCAATTAACGTCTGTATTGCAGCAGGTAACTGTTGCAGGGCAGCCGGTTAAGGGCTTAGGCATGTATTTTGAGATGCCGGATGGGGTTTTAACATTTTTTGTCCAATATACGGTTTTGGTTTATGCGCCTGCACCGGATGCTCCGGCCATGGGGACGCTGGACCAGCAAGGAGGACTTCAATGAACAAGAGCAATATTTCGGCCGCAGCAGATCAGCAGGCCCAGGGATTTACCAAGAAGCAATTTCTGTCATCCAAAGGATTCAAGCCGGCGGAGAAAGATGTGCTGCATGTGATTTTGGAAGACAACCAAATCTATACGCCTGATCAAGTACACCAATTGGTCAGCGAATTTTCCAATAGGAAGGTGAGGTAATCATGGCTGGTGGAACATGGACGGTACAAAACAAGGTGCGCCCTGGGGCGTACATCAATTTTAAAACCCAAGGAGGCACTTTGGGAGCATTGGGCGAACGCGGCGTTGCCGCTTATCCCGCACCCCTGCCTTGGGGCGCAGTTGGCAGCGTGATTGTGCTGGAGGCAGAAACATTTGCCAGCAAATCTTTGGCACTCATCGGGTTTCATCCCACTGATCCCCGCATCCGGCATATTGCCGCGGCAATGTCTCATGCCAGACAAGTGTTGATTTACCGCCTGGGGGGAACGGGTGCGGTCAAAGCGGCTGTAACCGCAGGCAATCTGACTGCAACAGCCAAGCATGGCGGTCTGAGAGGCAACGATCTGAGCATTGTTATTCAGGCCAATATTGACGTGAGCGGAGCATACGATGTGCAGACGCTGCTGGAGGGCGAATCTGTTGACAGTCAGACTGTGAATGCGGTTGGGGAGCTTCAGGGCAACAGCTTCGTGGACTTCTCCGGTACGGGAGCATTGACTGCCACTGCCAACGCTCCTCTTGTTGGCGGGACGGAAGGCACCGGAAGCGCGGGAGAATACACCGATGCGCTTGCCGCATTTGAAGTCATGGACTTCCAGGTGCTGGGCATTCCTGTTGGTGATACGGCGGTTAAGCAGCTGGCCGTTGCCTACACCAAGCGGCTCCGTGAGGAAGAAGGCAAGAAAATTGTAACGGTTGTGGTGAACTATCCGGAGGCGGACTATGAGGGGGTTATCAGCCTCAAGAACAGCATTCTGACCACAAGCGGCGCCCAAGTGCCCCCGATCCACCTGCTGTGGGAGATTGCGGCTATGCAGGCTGCCGCCGATGTTAACGAGTCTCTTACCTATGCCGCGATCTCGGGAGCATCCGACGCCTGGCCGAAGCTGACCAATTCGGAGACGGTTGCCGCCTTGAAGAACGGCGAGCTGGTTATCAGCGCCGCCAACGGCAGGGTCTTTATTGAGCAGGATATCAACACCTTGCATTCCTTTACAGCGGATAAAAACAAGGCTTTCGCGAAGAACCGGGTGCTGCGGGTGCTGGATAGCATCAACAATGACTTCAAGCAGATTTTTGCCGACTTCTATATCGGTCAGGTGTCCAATAATGCAGACGGCCGCAATTTGCTGAAAAGCGAATTTGTGAAGTACCTGGAGTCCTTGCAAGGAATTGAGGCCATCCAAAACTTTGATCCGCAAACGGATCTGACGGTCAGTGCCGGCGGGGATATGGATGCTGTGGTATCTGAGTTGTATGTGCAGCCGGTGGACAGCATGGAGAAGCTCTATATGAATGTTACGGTTTCCCAATAAGGAAGGAGTGAGAGAGCATGCCATTTTTTCAGGAAAAAGATGCCATCAGCGGCAAGCAAGGAAAAGCCTTCATTACTCTCGAAGGCAAGGTAGAGGAGCTGTTCTACGCCAAGAGTCTGGAGGCTACGATCGAGAAGAATAAGGTGGATGTGCCGATTCTGGGCCGGACCAATACGCCGCAGCGCTCTGCAGGCTGGTCGGGGTCCGGGACGCTGACCGTCTACTATGTCACAAGCAAGTTCCGTCAGCTCATGCGCGCTTATATCAAGACCGGCCAGGATTTCTGGTTCGATCTGCAGGTGGTTAATGAGCAGCCCGGTTCGGCCGCAGGCAGGCAAACGGTTGTTCTGAAGGGCTGCAACATCGACAGCATCAGCGCCGCCCAGTTCGACGACAGCAGCGACGATATGCTGGCCGACGAAATCCCCTTCACCTTCAACGACTATGAAGTTGTGGAAGAATTCAAGCCCATTACGGGCGGGAACTAGGGGGACGACTTAAATGGGTGATTTGAGCGCCTTCTATGCACAGAACGTTACGGCGGAAATGACAGAAGAGGTCCTTGTCTCGCAGAGGTTTAAGGATAAAGAGGGGAAGCCTGTTCTTTGGGTAATCCGCAGCATGACCGAGGATGAGAATGAGGATATCCGCAAAGCAGCCACCAAGCGGGTAAAAGGGAGAAACGGCCAGTATACGGCGGAAACCAATTCTGCGGAATATTTGGCGAAATTGGTCGTGTCCAGCGTGAAGTATCCCGATTTGAAGAATGCGGAGCTGCAGAAATCCTATGGTGTACTGGGAGCAGAAGCCTTGCTGCATAAAATGCTATTTCCCGGCGAGTATGCCACACTGGTACAAAAAGTCCAGACGTTGAACGGGTTCGATGAGGACGTGAACGAGCTGGTTGAAGAGGTAAAAAACTGATTGAGGAGGGTGATGGTGATGCGAATTACGCATACTACGCCCTCCATAAATTAAGAATTTTGCCCCATGAGCTGATGGCAATGTCGCGGCGGGAGCGCGCCGCGATATATGCCATGATCGAGATTCGCGTGAAGCAGGAAAGAAAAGAAGCTGCGCGGATGAAAAAGAAGTAATTTTATATCATCTCACATGAGTCGCCTTCGGGCGGCTTCTTGGTCTATGAAAGGAGGAAATAAATGATTACGTTTTCTTCCGCTGTAAAAATGTTCACTCAAATTGCTAACCAAGTGCAGCCGGTAATTAATCAGATTAATACCGCTATTTCGGCAGTAATTAGGTTTCACCGTCTGATGCAGGCCAAAATAAACTTGCGGGTTAATGTAAGTTCCGCAATCAGTCAATTATTCGGGAAGATAAAGGCAATCAAGCAAAAAATTAATAGTATGGCTGGGGAATTTGGAAACTCGCTGAAAAAATCTGTAGGGAATCTCCTAAATTTTGAAAATGGAAAAAAATTGTTCTCATCGACTGTTGGAGGAGCGATGGAACAGCAGCAGACGAGGGAGAATTTCTCCGTACGTACCGGCAACGCTCAACTGGGCAATGCCATCTACGATCAGGTGGCTAAGCAAGCATTGCAATATGGTCAAAATGTCGGTGAAGCTGAATCCAGTGCTTCATCTTTTATGACGTATACGATGGATCCCGCTAAATTAACGCAGATGAACAAGCTTGCCATGCGGCTATCGAAGCTTGGTCCGGAAGAAGGCTTGCAGGGAGCTTCACTCTCCATGAATGAACTGCTTTCGGGGGATGCCTCGTCTATTTCGGAAAAATTTCATATCGGGAGCAAGAGTATAGAAAGTAGCGGTGTTTTAAAGGCAGCCAAAGCCGGGAACGTGGACGGTTTTATAAAAGGCATGGATAAACTGCTCAATAAGCAGAACATGACGGAACAAGCATTTGAAAAAATGATGGAATCTCCCTCAGCCCAATGGCAGAAGGCGATTAATCTGTTTAAATTCAATCTGGGCCTGGCAGGCCAGATGGCCTTGAAAGCTTTTGGACCTATGATCACTACGATTAATGAAGCATTTGAGTCCGGGAAGCTAAAGTCTTTTTTTATTGCATTGAGTACGGGGCTATATCTTGTTGTTTCCTTGGCATCGTGGCTTGTAAATGCCTTCTTTAGGTTCTTTGATCTGGTATCGGCATATCTTCCTGAAATAACAACCGCACTCGGAGTGGGATTAGTTGCCGCGTTGTGGTCAATGGTTGCTCCAATACTAGCCCAGGCAGGCGCATGGTTGTTAGCTAACTGGCCTATTCTTCTTGTCATGGCAGCAGTCGGTATGCTTGTTTTTATGCTTGGCAAAATGGGGGTTACTACCGATCAGATTGTGGGGGTTGTAATAGGCCTATTTTTCAGTCTGTTTGCCACTCTGAGCAACCTGGTTGCCGCATTTTGGAATATCTTGGTGTCTATAGGTGAGTTCTTTGCCAATTTATTTAAGGACCCTGTTTACGCAGTAAAGAAGTTGTTTTATGATCTGGTCAAAAATATTGCTGAATTTTTTGGCAATCTGATTAATGGAATTGTCACAGGATTAAACAAGATCATTGGGATGATTAATAAAGTTTCAGGGAAACCGATTCCCCTTATTCCCGAAATAAGTAACGATTGGGTTGAATCATTAAAGCCAACGACTGACAAAGACGTTCATGATTTCTCTAATTCTAAGATGGAATTCAAAGATACCGTGGCTGCTTTCCGTTCGGGTTATTCCAAAGGGCCTGGTTTCCTAGACTCCATGGGCAGCGCGTTCGATGGTCTCAATTCCACCTACGGCGGAAAAATACCGAATGTTGAAAAAGTCGGCGAGGTCGGCAAGATCAATGACACCGTGGACATTAGCAGCGAGGATCTGAAGACCATGCGGGAATTGGCTGAGATGAAGAACATCCAGAACTTCGTCAGCCTGACTCCATCGGTGCAGGTGACTACCGGTCCGGTAGGACAGGAATCGGATATTAATACGATCGTGGCCAGGATTGAGACGATGCTGACCGAGCAGATCGCCAGCAGTGCGCAGGGGGTGTATCGGTAATGGATGCGTACAGCATGACGCTTACCTACAATAACCAGGAGGAAGGCTTTGATTTCCCTATTCTGCCGGGGAAGATCGAAGTAAGCGGCAAAGGGGACGGAGCCGAATACGAGGTATACGGCTTAGGAAAAATCAATGTAATTAAGTCTCCGGGATTGGCTGAACTTTCTATCGAGAGCATCTTTCCGTCTCAGGTATATCCCTTCATGACGGCCAAAGTTATGTATGAGCCCCAATATTATGTGGATCTGATCGAAAAATGGAGGCAAACCAAGCATCCCGTCCGATTCGTATATTCGGGTGTACCTGTGGAAATCAATCTGCCTGTCAGTATTGAATCCTTCGAATGGGCCGAGGTTGGGGGCGAGGGAGGGGATATTCAGTTTAGCCTGGGGCTGAAGGAATACCGCTTCTACGCTGCTGTGCGGGCTTGGGTGACAGATGGAGCCGTTATGCAGGACCCTCCCAAACGGGCGGACGAACGGATTTTTCCACTTGCTTACACGGTTATCCCAGGAGATACCTTGTGGACCATAAGCAAGACCATATTCGGTACAACAGGCTGGAAGGACACCATTAAGGCAATGAACGGTCTGACCGATGAACAAGCGAAGAATTTGCCTGTGGGAATGGTGCTGAAGCTTCCCAAGCTGGGAGGAGGAAGGGCCCGTGCTGGAAATCATTCTGGATAATAAAAGCGGCAGTATGTGGGACATATCCTCCATTACTTCGGGGCTGTCCTGGTCTACCACCCGGACGGGACGCCCGGCCAGCATTGATTTTAGCATCATCCTGAATGCGATCTATCAGGATTCGGCTTTTTCCATCCATAATGGTGATATTGTCCGGGTTCGCAAGGATGGAGTGAATATGTTCTACGGTTACGTATTCTCTATCCAAAATAACCAGGACGGAGAGGTTTCTGTCAAAGCCTATGACCAGGTGCGGTACCTTCTGTCCAAAGCGACTTATGAGTTCAAAGGAAAAACGGCTGCAGAAATCATCAAGCAGCTCGCCACGGACTTTCAATTGACAACCGGCCGATTGGATAATCCGAGCTATGCGATTCCGGCTATGTCTGAAGATGGGCAAACCTTGTTGGACATTATTGAGAAGTCGGTCACTTTAACATTGATCAATACGCAGCGCCATTATGTCTTTTTTGACGACTTCGGTGAGCTCTCCCTTCGGCTGGTGGATGATTTTCTGATGGATTTTTATATCGGCGATGGCAGCCTGCTGACCGGTTACAGCTACGGGGTGGATATTGATTCCGATACGTACAACCGGATCAAGCTGTACCAGGACAACAAGGATACGGGCAGACGGGAAGAATACGGGGTGGAGGACAGCGCCAATATTGCCAGATGGGGATTGCTGCAGTTGTACCAGAGCGTGGATGAGAAGAAGAATGCGGCCCAGATCAATGAGATGCTGGCTCAGTTGGCCCAGCTCAAAAACCGGGAGAGCCGTTCTCTTCAATTGGACGCCATTGGAGACATCCGGATCCGCGCGGGGGTGTATGTGCCGGTTGTGATTCAGTCGTTGGGGATTAACCAGCCGATGCTGGTGGATGAAGCGAAGCACAGTTTTAATGGGGATGACCATACCATGACTCTGAATCTGAAGGTGATATGATGCTGAATGCGATACGACAGGCTGCACTGACCGGCATAGATGCCACCCGACCGGTAGCTCTGTTGTTTGGTGAGGTGGTGGGAATCAATCCGCTTGAGGTAAACGTGGACCAGCGTTTTACCATCGACGCGGATTTTTTAATTGTTCCGGAGACGCTGACCCGGCTGGAGCTTGATCTGAGCCACACGCACAGCAGTTCCGGGGGAGCTACTGGGGACGCTCTGTCCGAGCCGGTTGTGATACGACCGGGACTGGAGGCAGGCAACAAGGTGATTTTGCTCCGGGTTCAGGGCGGGCAGCAATATTTGATTGTGGATAAGGTGGCGGCGCTATGATACCAACCGGTGGACAATTAGCTGCTAATCCAGCTGCGGCAACGATAGAGCAGCCCTCCCGAACGTGGCGTCTGGATTTTGACCAAGGCCGTATATCCGGCATGATCGATGACAGGGAGGCTGTTTTGCAGGCGGTCTATAAGATTTTGCAGACGGAGCGTTATGTTTATTTGGCCTACAGCTTTGACTATGGGTTTGAAGGAAGAAATCTCATCGGCAGAAGCCCCTCCTTTGTTCGCTCGGAGCTGCGCAGGCGGATCTCGGAGGCATTGCTGCAGGACAGTCGGGTTCAAGAGGTACGGGATTTTAGCTTTGAGAGCAAGGGAGATACCATGTTGGTGCGGTTTACGGTGGTGACTTCGACAGATCGTTTTGAACAGGAGGTGAGTATCCATGTATGAAGGGTTGACTTATGAGCTTATCCTGCAGCGTATGTTGTCCCGGGTATCGGCGGACATTGACAAGCGCGAGGGCAGTGTGATCTATGATGCATTGGCGCCGGCTGCAGCCGAACTGGCCCAGTTGTATGGGGAACTGGATCTGAACCTCAATCTCTCCTACGCCGACACGGCAACGGGTGAAAGGCTGGAGCGGCGTACGAGAGAGTTTGGCATTGCGCGTGAGCCCGCTACCAAGGCCCGGCGCAAGGGAGCGTTTTATGCGTCAGGCAGTGTGTTGATGGATGTGCCCATTGGCAGCAGATTTTCCGGCGGAGGTCTGACCTATATCTCTGTGGAAAAACTAATGACGGGAATGTTTGTTCTGGAGTGTGAAACTGCGGGAACTGTCGGCAATTCTTACTTTGGCCCCTTGTTGCCCATTGATTACATTCAGGGGTTGACTGTCGCCCAGCTTACGGATGTTCTGGTGCCAGGCGAGGATGTGGAAACGGATGGTGTACTGCGTGCGAGGTATTTTACCGCGTTGTCTGAGCAGCCTTTCGGGGGAAACGTGTCCGACTACAAGCAGAAGATCGGCGCGATCGACGGAGTCGGCGGGGTGAAGGTGTTCCCGGCTTGGCAGGGCGGCGGAACGGTAAAAGCGACGATCATCGGCTCCGATTACAACCCTCCCTCCATGCTGCTGGTGGAGGAGGTTCAGACTAGGATTGATCCGACTGTTAACTCCGGCGAAGGCCTGGGGCTGGCTCCCATCGGGCATCAGGTGACGATTGTGGGTGTGGCCTCCACTGTGATCAATATGGAGACTACGCTGCAGCTTGCGGCAGGCGTGACAGTTGGTCAATTGCAGCCTGAAATTGAGGAGGCAGTAGGGGCTTATTTGTTATCCTTGCGGCAGTCCTGGGCTGCTGAGGAGGCCCCTATTGTGATCCGGGTCAGCCAGATTGAAGCGCGTATCCTTGGCGTTTCGGGGGTGGCGGACATATCGGGAACGCAGCTTAATGGGGGGGCATCCAATGTGACGCTGACCAGCGAGCAGATCCCGGCCATGGGGACGGTGACGCTGAATGGCTGATTTATTGGAGTATCTTCCGGATTTCTACCGGGGGATCAGGGACTTTGTGGAGCTGGCGGAAACTGAGGGATTGGAACTAGCGGCGGCAGTGGAGAGCGCTGACCGGCTGCTGAACAATCAATTTGTTGAGACGGCCGACGAGCAGTCCATTCGGCGCCGGGAGCTCCAGATTGGCATACGGGCGGAGCCCAGTACGGAGACCATGGAGTTTCGGCGGCGGCGGCTGATTAACCGGTATTCCACCAAGCCTCCTTTTACCATCCGTTATCTGCAGCAGCGGCTGGACTATCTGGTTGGGTCTGGGCTGACCATTGCCAGTGCGGACGTACCGCTTTCTATCTTGACCGTGACAGCCACTATCGACAACGCTTCTTTATTCCATGAAGTGCATCATACGCTGGAAACGATCAAGCCAGCCAACCTAGTGTATCAGCAGCAAACGGCGTTGGCCGATAAGCTGGAGCTGGAGGAGCGGATCAGCAGCCGAACCTTAAACCGTAATACACGCTTGTCTACGACGTGGCGTCTGGGCGTAACCCCATTAGCCGATGTGGGTCCGGAGGTGATAATTGCATGATAGCAACAGCATTTCTTACGGATGTAGCGACTTATACGGATGGGCGGATTGCCAAGGTAGTGCTGAATGATACCTATACCATCACGGACTTCACGGTGAAGGAAGTGTCGGGGGCCGCGGTAGCCATGCAGTATATGGTGCCGGTGGCGGATGTTTCTCTGGTGACGAAGATTGAACTTAAAGATAGTGCGGACAATGTCATTAGCAGCAATGACGTATATGTACCGATTGCGTCAGACACGATCTTGCTGCAATCGATCCAAGTGAAGGAGGGCTTATAGGATGGCTTATGATGCAAAGACGGATTGGCAGTATGATGATACGCCGACCGAACAGGATTTGAACCGGATTGAACAGGGCATAGCAGATGCTCACGCCGAGATTGCCGAGTTTGACATACCGGACGCTACGCTCACCTCCAAAGGCAAGGTACAGCTCTCCAGCGCCATCGACAGCACCGCGGAGGATCAGGCAGCTACGCCGAAGGCGGTGAAGGAGGTTCAGGATCGTTCGCTGCCGAAGGATGGCTCGGAGGTCATGACAGGGCCAATCACATTAGCACCACAAGCCTCCGTATCTAATTCTTGGTCTATGCCGGTACGCATGCACTACGTCGATCCTACGGGGGAAGTAAAGTATGCCGATCTTACCACTAGTCCTACAACAGGTGAATTGTATTCCAGCACATCGTTGGGTCAAGGTAAGTTTTGGACTGCAGCAAATGATGGTGAAGGCAGCGGGCTGGATGCAGATACAGTGGACGGTGTTCATGTCTCTGACTTGAAAGGCCGAAATGGACAGCAAATATCAACCGATCTGAACCTTCACACATTATCCGTTGGTCACTACTACGTTGATGGTTCAATCTCTACGGCCCAGAATTATCCATATAATGCAGGTTGGGAGCATTTTACTATAGACGTTCTTGGGACGGAACTAAATGGATATGGTTCTGGTGATACAAATAACTATAGAATCATTGTAATGTACAACCAGGTAGGAGAATGCTGGATAAAGGCTAAGCATTGGAATGTATGGGAACCTTGGAGAAAAATGTGGGATAGCACTAACGACGGCGCTGGTAGTGGGTTGGATGCCGACACGGTAAGAGGGAAAGTACCTCTACCGAAAGATGGTAGTGAGGTTATGACTGGAAGATTGGTAACTGCAGCAACCATGACTCCTATGGCTACAGCTCCAGACGGTGCCGCCAATCTGGAAGTTAGTGGTGGAGGAACTGGTCATGGAGCTTTCATGGCTTTTCACCGACCTGGATCTTACGCCTGTTACTTTGGCCTAGACGCAGATAATCAGCTTAAAGTGGGTGGCTGGAGTGCTGGTAGTATTGCATACAAAGTATGGAATGCTGGTAATCATGGAGCTGGCAGCGGGTTGGATGCAGACCTATTGGACGGGAAACAAGCGTCGCAATTTCAAAATCATATTGTCACGGGACATAGCGGTGAGGTCATTAACAGGCCATACGGTACTGATTTTAACAGCATCGTCCTAACAGGGTTTTATGACGTTCAATCTACTGTTAATTCCCCAACCTCTTGGCAGCAATGGTGGTTTTTGGAGGTTTTCCGACATTATAACCTTAATGTATCATACCTACTACAGCGAGCCACAGCTATTACAGACGGTGAAATATTGACCTACGAAAGAAGATGTATGAATGGGTCCTGGGAGGGATGGACAAAACTATTAAACCAAACCGATTACAACACGCTTTTTCAGTATGCCAATGACGGGAAGACAGCCGTTGCCAATGCGGTGACTGCAAAAGGTGTATCTGCAAGTCCGGCAGAAACATTTGCGACATTGGCAAGCAAGATAGGGCAGATACAAACAGGTTTTGTAGGAGCTAGAGGTACTGTAGCAGCGAATTCGCGCATACATGTAACAGGATTGTCATTCACTCCAAACTATGTAATTGTTTTAATGCCTTCTACAGGTAGAATTTGGTTCAGGTTTGTTAATTACGGATTTACCATATACATGCCGGGAACCAGTGTATATAGTCCTCAAAATCTAAGCTCTTCAAACGCATACCACATAACAATTGTTGCTAATAGTTTCGGCATGGGAGAAACAGGAATGTATGACTCTACTATAGAATGGATTGCAATTCAATAATAGGAGGAGAGAAATGCGAATAGGACGTAGAATTTACTATGAATTGGAAAGTGGATGTATCATTCAAGATACTGGCGAACGCAGCGGGAGTGTTATTGAGACAACCGTCGAGCAAGACTATCGGATTTACGCTGCACTGATCGCTCGTGTCCCGGAAACAGTTGGTATGCTACAACTGGAGTACGGAGAATATGCTGAGGATTTCATGGCGTGCAACGGGTTTAGAGTAGATGTAAGTGGGGATGTTCCTGTGCTGGTGTTCAACTATCCTGATCCAACCAAGCCGAAGGAACCACCTATCTACCAAGTTCCTCTTAGTCAACGCTTGGAGCAGCAGCTGACCGACATACAACTTGCCCTGGTAGAGTCATATGAGTCCGACCTGGCAGACAAAGAGGAGATAACCAGCTTGCAGCTGGCCTTGGTAGACGTTTACGAACAAGTACTGACCCTGATAGACGGAGGTGTGAGCAATGGCTAAGGTATACGCAGACCTAATCCGCAAAGGGTTGAAGACGCTCGAGGATGTGCCCGAAAAGCACCGGGCAGAGGTGGAGGCAATGCTGAATGAGTAGTTGGATGGACTGCTATTTCATTAGGTCATGTGGAAAAAGCAAGACGCGCGGGAAATGTTCGTGCCAAGAAATCGAGTTAAGCAGCTTTAATCCACTATCATCCAAAACGGAAAACAGCTATCCCGATCCGGCGCCAGATCCCGGAGCTACCTCATCCAGCGGAAGTATGATTTAAGATTATGCTGGTCAGAGAAATAGACCGCTCTGCGCTAACGGGAGCGGTCTATTTCTTGTTATGGTTACCTGCCACGAAGTCATCTTTGAAGCTCTTCCCGAAGTGCTCGTTGAAGCACCTGGGAAAAGTTAATCCCCGCCATTTCAGCAGCTTCGTTCAAATCATCAGGTATAGTAAGGGTTTTCTTTACATAAGTGATCTTTTCGTTCAAGACCGCCGTAGCTATAATAGTGCGCTGATTCTCTTGCAAAGCGATTCGGATTAACGGTGTTGCCGGTGGAATGTCTTCCTTATCTTCTAATCGGCTTTCAATTGTTAGCTTTAAGACTTCGTTTGCCCGTCTTATTGCTTGTTCAATGTTATCGGCTTGAGACAAAGCTTCCTCCAGATCGGGGAACCATATTTCAATACACTGGTCTGTAAAGCTGAGTACGGCTGGATAGCTGTAGCTCTTTTTCATTTTGCTCACCCTTTCGCATTTGAGTTTTATGAAAAAGCTAAAAGAACGGACTAAAGCTTTAGTCCTGTCTTTTTTTCAATGTCCTTAAGAATATGGAGGGCCACATCTTTAACCGGATGCGTAATCGTGACTTTGCCTTTTATAGTGGGATGTTTGAACTGAAAGTGGTCCCCAACAGTATGCACCTTATACCAGCCGTTTGCTTGCAAGATTTGTAGGATTTCTCTTGAAGAGTAACTGCGCATCGGTATTAGCACCTCCTGATTAGATAATAACACGTATTAATACGTGTTTCAATATGTATGCCATGATTCAAAATCGGAAGAGCAGGTAGAAATAAGCTCTTTTTGCTCTTTCCTTATTATAAAAAATAACCCCCCAGATTAGCCTCCAAACAGCGATCAAGTGTAAGCATGGCAGGACGATAAAAAACCCTTGCGCAGCAAGGGTTTCCTTCATCTTCCATAACGTCCCCGAGAGGATTCGAACCTCCGACCTGCAGTTTAGGAAACTGTCGCTCTATCCTGCTGAGCTACGGGAACACGCGAAAATCATTATAGCATAAACAAGAGAATGAAGAAAGTCCCTGTATGCGCGATAATGCGCTGGTCATGCTGGCAGCTGGTACTCTCTGGTTTACAGAGTCTTAGATAACCTTGTAAAACTTGCAGGAAGCAACATTTACACAAACATAGGCTTTTCCCATTGATGTATTGCGGATGAACGTTGCTTGGCCGCATTTCGGGCAAGCAGGACCTCCTTCATAGGACTTATTGGGGTTAGGGGCCCCGTTAGGCACCGACGTTGCGGCAGCGACCAGCTTGTGAGCATTAACCCGCCGATGAGCAGCTGCCGTCTCCGGCGATGCGCCCAGACCTTCTTTCATGTGCCGGATCATCTCCATAAGCTCCTCGCGTTCAATCAAGCGCACGTTGTTCACCTGGGCCAGAGTCTTGGCTGCAGGGGTGAAATAGTTATTGGTAACGGCCCAAGCCGCCGCGGCTTCATAATAATTGACAGATCCATAAGCTTGTTGAACCGCTTCTAAGCCTACCGCGGTCCCGTAGCGCTTGGCCTGGACTACTGTTTTGCTCCCGTTTTTGGTGATAATAATGTCAGCGCCAAAATCACGGGTTTTGGGAGTAACCCGGACTTCATAACCTTGGGATCGGAATAGCTCACCCAGATATTCTTCGAACCGCCAGCCTTCCATACGGTCGATGTCTTTGATGCCGGAATGCTTTAACCGCTCTCTACGCCGAGCGCCGAAGGAAATGGTGACAGCGACTATCAGAGCAAAGAATCCAATGCCGACCATTATCCCTGCGATTAACGACTGGGTAAAATAATACACTCCAAGCCCAGCAAGAAAGCTAAGACCGATTCCGGCTTTGATTTGGTCCCCCTCCCTGCTTTGCCTCCTTCTTCTCTTTGCCACTCTGCAAACCTCCGCATGACTCACTTGTTTTTAGTTCCCTAAATTATGACAAAAACCAATAAAAAAAGCCATCACTTTTTTACTTGCGCCGAACAGTATCGCCGATTCATGCACAGCATGTTTACAGAGCGGTTGTAGAATCTTAGTAAGCGCTTAATCCGTTGATGACGGTAAGCAGTGCCTCTCTCTGGCCAAGCTGGTGCCTGTTTAGTTGGGTCCATGATTTCGAAAGTGAGTAGACCCCCACCTAAGTCCCCCTTGACACTGTATATAAACAATCATATACTGTATATATTATAATATACACAGTATATACGGATTTGAGGTGCGCCTTTGTACATTACCCTATCGAACAGCGATTCCGCTCCGCTGTACGAGCAGATTAAGAAGCAGATTGTTGAACAGATTATACAGGGTGACCTGGCCGCGGGAGCGATGCTGCCTTCGATCCGCGTATTGGCCAAGGATTTGGAGATTAGTGTGATTACCGTTAAGAAGGCGTATGAGGATCTGGAGTCCAATGGCTATATTGTAACCAAACAGGGAATTGGCTCATGCGTGGCGGAAGCGGGAGCGGAATTCGTCAAGGAAACGAAGCTGAAGACGGTTCAGCAGTTCTTTGAGCGGGGAATTGCCGGATGCAGAGAGCTTGGCATGGATGATGAAGAAATAATACGCACATTTAAGCTCTTCTTAGACGATGACCAATAGAGAGGGTGGAGATAGATGGATGAGATGCTGCTTAAGGTGAACGGGCTTACGAAACGGTATGAGTCGTTTAAGCTGGACGGAGTATCCTTTCAAATTCCGCGGGGATATATCATGGGCTTCATTGGCCAGAATGGCTCAGGCAAGAGCACGACCATCAAATGCATTATGAATCTGATCCGTTATGATGCAGGGGAGATTCATATGTTTGGCCAGACAGACTCCCAGCAACCCGAGAAGCTGAAGAATCGAATCGGGTATGTGAGCGAGGAGCCGCATTTCTATGACGATATGACGGTGGAGTGGACAGGGCGGTTCGTTGGCAGCTTCTATACCACTTGGGATGATGCCTTGTTCCGCAAGCTGCTTGCCCGCTTCCAGGTGGACCGGAAGAAAAAAGCGAAGGAGCTCTCCCGGGGCATGAAGGTGAAGCTGTCTCTGGCATTGGCCATGGCCCATCATCCGGAACTGCTGATTCTCGACGAGCCCACCTCCGGCCTGGACCCGGTCATCCGCAGCGAGCTCCTGGATGTCTTTCTCGAGATTATCCAGAATGAGAACTGCTCCATCTTCTTCTCCTCCCATATCTCCACTGACATCGAGAAGGTGGCCGATTATATTACGATTATTCATAACGGCCGGATTGTTGCCAGCACGGATAAGCTCACCCTGCTTGATCAGTCCAAAGTTATTAAGGCAGATAACCGTTACCGCAATGCTTCCATCGAAGCCGAACTGTCCAACCTCAAGGTGAACGATTACGGCTACAGCGGAATCACGTCGGACATTCGATCATTCGACCGCGTGTGGAAAAGCAACTTTCCCGAAGGAGAGTATAAGGTAGAGAAGCTTGCGCTTGATGAATTGCTGGTGCGAATTGCCGGCATTAAGGGGGAGCAGCTATGCGCCAATTAATCATGAAGGATTTTTTTCTGCAAAAAAGAACAGCCTATATGTATCTGGCTATGGGAATGCTGTTTTTCTTCTACTTCGATGCTATGGATCAGGAAAACATGCTTTCCCCGATGATCCCTGCTTTTATCATTGTGTACAGCTTTATGAACCGTTCGCTGCATGAGGATGAGAAGAACAATACACTCCGTTTACTGTTGACCCTCCCCGTTGAACGGGCATTGCTCGTCAAAGCCAAGTATATGAGTGTGCTGTCAGTTGCCGTAATATCCACGATTATCCTGGTGGGAATTGCTGTGGCAACCGGTGCCGTTTCTTTCGCCGATCCCGTGGAGAGACAAGTGCACCTGCTGGTGATGGCGGCCTGCATTTTATGCTATACAGTCATTCTGTCCGTATTTCTTCCTATTACCTATAAGCTGGGTATCATAAAGGCCCAAACCATCAACCGCTTTATCTTCTTTGGCTTTATCGCATTGGGGACCACGTTCGGAGCGCTGGTCAACTCCCTCAAATCCCGGTTTAATCTCTCCGGAGAGCCTCCTGCCTGGCTGGACCGGATGGGGACTTTTTTGGAACAGATGAATCCCTACGTATTTTTTGCGGCACTACTTGCTTTCTCCGCTGTCGTCTATCTGGGGTCGATGCTCATGTCCATCCGCTTCATGGAACGGCGTGAGGTGTACTAACGGCGGCTTGCCGCGGAGGGTTCGGAAGAAATTGGTCAGAAGCAGCCCGCATTCCTCACGCAGCACCCCCTCCACCAGCTCCACCCGGTGATTGAACCGGTCCTCCTGCAGCAGATTCATCAATGTTCCGGCGCAGCCGGCTTTAGGATCGGGTGCCCCGAACACGACACGGGGCACCCGTCCTTGCACAATGGCCCCCGCACACATGGGGCAAGGCTCGAGAGTCACATACAAGGTGCAGTCCAGGAGCCGCCAGGCTTGAAGGTGGAGGCTTGCCTGACGGATGGCGATCATCTCCGCATGCGCTGTTGGATCAACACTTGTCTCCCGCAGATTATGGCCTCTGCCAATGATCTCATCATTACGGACGATAATTGCTCCAATAGGAACCTCCCCCAGCTTTTGCGCTTCCATTGCTTCCTCGATTGCATAACGCATCCAAAATTCATGGTTCATCAAACCAATCTCCTTTTGAGCATTGTGGGGCTGGATTGTGGATAAAAATTCCGAACACGCTTTCGGGATTGTTCACATATGTGGATAACGTTGTGGATAACTGTGAATAACTATAGGGGTTTTCCACATTTTATTCTATCCGCCCACAGAAATAAATACAATGCAAGTCCCTCTTTATAAAATGTTCACATTCCTTCTGCCTCTTCTTGCATTGAAATGCATAAGAATAGCGATTATACTGGTTACTAACATAAAGGTAGGACCAGCACGGGTTTCGTTTCATCATTCATCGGTTTGGGGTAGTGCAGCACACGGTGTTTCTCTGCTGCTTTCGGTGAAGCGGCTTTTTCCCCTTACGCCGATTTCTTCTAAACGGTGTGCTGGTTGATTGAAGAAAGGACGGTGGAGGTATGAGCAGCAACCCCAAGAGAAAGATTGCGGGCTTCACTGAAGTGAATGAAGTCCCGTTAGCCACCATCCTGGTGCATTGCCGAACGGTTGTGGAGAAGAAGGATTTTGTATCCACAGGGATTATGACCTTTGCGGAGGGGGACTTGCTTGAGGTAGAGATTAATGATTACGCCGTATTCAATCTGGGGGAGAATGTCAAACTCACGGTTTATACGCCTATCGGCATTTATATCATTACTTCTACCATTATTGGCAAGGATACGGGATCATTAATGATGATCAATCCTCCTGAGAATCAGCGCAGGTTTCTGGACAAGCGGGAATATCCCCGGGTTGAAGTGGATCGCAGCGGCGTTCTGGCATCCCTTGCGGGTTCCTTGGAAGGAGATCGGCATGTACTAAGCGAGCCTGTGCCCCTTCAGCTGCGGAATATCAGTTTGAGCGGGATCGGGTTTACCGCTTCTCCGGGACTGCTGCTTGATACTAACACCCATGTGGAGATAGAGCTTGATCTGGGAACCATTATTCCGTGCGTTGCCGAAATTATGCGAACCGAGCGGGAGAGTGAGAGCCTCTATTATGGCGCCCGTTATGTGCGGATGGCCGATGATAAAATGAACTCGCTCCGCGCCTTTATCCTCCGGGAACAGATCTCCGCCCACTATGCCACCAAGCAGATAGAAGACCGGAAACGTTTGTTCAAATAGACGGACCCCATAAAAGGACAATGACTGCCCGCGGCCCTGCCGGGGGTATCTTCGTGCTTAACCCGGATAGAAGGAATAAAGCAGGGTGAAGGCAACAATCCAGATGAAGACGGCAGAAAGCCGAATAAGCCAAACAAGCAGCCCCCCTGTTGCATCCAGACTTCCTGCCCACCTTCCAGCCAACGCCAATAAGGCGAACCAGGCCCAGGAAACGGCTATGCAGGACAGGACAAATACATAGCGGTCTGTTCCCGCATATTGAAGGGAGCTTGTTCCAATAACGCCCACTGTGTCCAAGATGGCATGAGGGTTCAACAGCGAAACGGATGCGGCGAAGGCAATCTGATGCCGGGCAGAATAGCCTGCTTGCCCGTCTTTCCCCGGGATGCGGGGTTTGCTGTTCCAGGTTATCCATCCCATATAGAGCAGAAACAAAGTGCCTGCACCCATCAACAGGGACTTGAGCCATACATGGTCCATTACGATTACGGATACTCCTGTTACCGCGAGCGTGATGAGCAGCGTATCGCACAGGGCGGCGGTCAGCACTGCCGGCAGCACCCGCCACAGCCGCTTCTGATAAGCACCCTGCTGAAAAATAAACACATTCTGAACCCCCAGAGGCAGGATCAGTCCCAGCGACAGGAATACCCCGTGCCACATAGCACCTCCTCCCGCCACCGCGGAAATAAATGTCATAAATTCGTCCTCCTGTCTTCCCTCAAGTCTTCCTGTTCCATAGAACCGATTTTATTGTAAGAAAAAAGAGCTTGGATGTCTCCAGCCAAATGGATGGTTAACTAACCAACCAAATTGTATAATAAAAAGAAAATCCTTGAGGTGCTGTACGAATGGACCATTCAGGCTGGACGCCCAACCGCAGCTCGCCGGTACCCATCCATGTTCAGATTGGAGAATTTATCAAGTCCCGGATTCTTAACGGGGAATGGACGGTAGGCACCCGCTTGCCCTCCCAGCGGACTCTTGCCAAGTCTTTCGGGGTAAACCGCAGCACAGTTGTGGCCGCATTGGATGAGCTTGCTTCTCTGGGACTTGTGGCCGGCAACACGGGAGGGGGAACCAAGGTTGTCAGTACATCATGGAGTCTGCTTGCACAAACCGCTCCCACAGATTGGGCATCCTATGTAAGCAAAGGCATTCATCATCCCAATTTCCCTGCTGTCCAAGAGATCAACGCGGCAGAATTTATCGGGGGTGTGGTCCGGCTGGGGACAGGCGAATTGGCCCCAGAGCTTCTGCCCCAGAGACATATTGCCGCGCTGTTCAGCCGGAGTGCTCAGCGGCCTGTTCCCTTGGGATATGAAGAGCCCAAGGGGAGTCTGCATCTGCGCAAGCAAATTGCGCATCGTCTGCTTCATCAGGGGATAATGGTATCCGCGGACAGTATTCTTATTACCTCCGGCGGACTTCAGGCGCTGCAACTGATTGCCGTGGGCTTGCTGAAGGAAGGCTCTACCGTACTCGCAGAGAAGCTGTCCTATCTTCATTCCCTGCATGTTTTTCAATCGGCCGGAATGAGACTCGAAGGCATGCCCATGGATCAACATGGCCTTCAAGTGCCATTCCTTGCTGCATACAAAAGACAATACAAGCCCGCTATTCTCTATACGATCCCCACTTTCCACAATCCTACGGGCATCGTCATGTCCGGGCAGCGGCGAGACGAACTGTTGAATCTCTGCGAGGAGCACCGCCTGCCTCTGATTGAGGATGATGCCTATCGCGATCTGTGGCTGGATGAACCGCCGCCTGCTTCCTTAAAGGCAAGGGACAAAAACGGCAATGTGCTGTATGTGGGCAGCATGTCCAAAACCACAAGCCCAGGCCTGCGGATTGGCTGGATCGTAGGATCCCAGGCGGTTATTGAACGGCTGGCCGATATTAAGATGCAGACCGATTATGGCGCAAGCTCCCTCTCCCAATGGGCGGCGGGGGAATGGCTCTCAAGCGGCATGTATGACACTCATCTGGAAGAACTGCGGGCAGCGCTCCGGGTCCGCAGAGAGTGCGCTATTACGGCGCTTGAACGGCACTTCACCGGCCTTGCTGATTGGACGGCTCCTGCGGGAGGGTTCTACATCTGGCTTAAGCTGAGGCAGACTATATCCATGAGGCAGTTGTTTCAGAAGGCGTTGGAACTGGGAATGCTGATCAACCCGGGGTATCTGTATGGAGAGCAGGAGAACAGTTGCTTGCGGCTTTCCTATTCCTATGCTGAGCCGCATCAACTGTCTGAAGCGATTGGACGGCTTGCGGAGCTGATCCGCCATATGTAGAGCAGGAGGGGCGCATGATTGCTTGCGCGCCCCTCCTGTCAGTGATCAGTCACGAAGCTATTAAGCTTCAATGAAATAATACAAGAATCCGGTTACGGGAGCGCCCAGCGCCAGAAGTCCGATAGTTTGCACTTGTCCGATGCTTACCGAAAAGGTTGCTCCAGCGGGAATGACTGTACGGAACGTAGGCTCGTTATAACGGGTAATGACCAGTTCCACTGCGCCTGCTGTGCTTGCTACAGTAACGACACCCCTTGTCCCCAGCGGGTCCTGAGCTACATAATAGCCCTGTCCCACTCCTGCTGCCTGATTGTAAGGGAAGACCAATGAGATAGCCATTTTTCTTCCTCCTCTCTCTGCTTGATAATAATAATCTATGAAGCTAGTTGCAGATAGGAAGCCAGCATATGACGGAGGACAATCATACATTTGTCGCAACAAAGCAAGAAAGGTAGAGTAGAGTTGAACCCGATGAAAGCTTCAACCGATTTCAATGGATGGATCTGACTATGATTTTCACATAATATCCTGTATAATGGATTAGTTGTATACAGTTGATTATAGGAGTTGTTTATATATGGCGTTAAAAGCAGGTATCGTCGGGTTGCCCAATGTGGGAAAGTCAACGTTGTTCAATGCGATCACACAAGCAGGGGCGGAGTCGGCCAACTATCCTTTTTGCACCATTGATCCCAATGTGGGTGTGGTGGAGGTGCCGGATGAGCGCCTGGGGAAGCTGGCGGAGATTGTCAACCCCGACCGGATCGTGCCTACCGCGTTCGAATTCGTGGATATCGCAGGACTGGTGAAGGGCGCGAGCAAGGGCGAGGGACTGGGGAACAAGTTTCTGGCTCATATCCGGGAGGTAGACGCCATCGTTCATGTGGTGCGCTGCTTCCAAGACGAGAATATTACCCACGTATCCGGCAAGGTTGATCCAATAAGCGATATTGAGACGATTAATCTGGAGCTGATTCTGGCGGATCTGGAGACGGTGGAGAAGCGTCTGGAGCGCTCCCGCAAGAACCTGAAGGGCGGCGAGAAGAAGGTAGCCATCGAAGTGGCTGCGCTGGAGCGGATCAAGGAGGAGCTGTACAACGATCAGCCCGCGCGCAGTGTGGAGCTGAATGAAGAGGAGCGTCAATTGCTCCGTGATCTGCATCTGATCACTATGAAGCCGGTGCTGTATGCGGCCAATGTGAGCGAGTCGGAAGCCGCCAATGCCGACGGCAACCCTTATGTGCAGCAGGTCAGCGAATTTGCCGCCCGGGAAGGCGCCGAGGTGGTACCCATCAGCGCCAAGGTGGAATCGGAGATTGCCGAGCTGGAGGGCGAGGACAAGGAGCTGTTCTTAGAAGAGCTGGGATTGACCGAGTCGGGCTTGGACCGGCTGATCAGAGGGGCGTATAAGCTGCTGGGGCTGTATACGTACTTCACGGCAGGCGTCCAGGAAGTCAGGGCATGGACCATCCGCAAGGGAATGAAGGCTCCGCAAGCGGCCGGAGTCATCCACTCGGACTTCGAACGGGGATTTATCCGGGCCGAGGTGGTGTCCTACGAGGATCTGACGGTGAACGGCTCCATGAATGCCGCCAAGGATAAGGGCTTGCTGCGTCTGGAGGGCAAAGAATATATCGTGCAGGACGGGGACGTTATGCACTTCAGGTTCAACGTTTAGCGGGGCATACTAGAGCTGACGCACATAACCTGACATAGAGCAATCATGCGTACGCTTGATAAGCAGGCTTGGCTTACGCACAATCTTTTAGGAGGTGGAAAAGGTGCTGGACAAACTTCAGGCCCTTGCCGACCGTTATGACAAACTAAGCGAGCTGCTCTGCGATCCCGATGTGGCCAATGATCCCAAGCGGCTCCGGGAGTATTCCAAGGAGCAGTCGGATATGCAGGAGGCCTATGAGGCGTTCAACCAATACAAGGCCGTATCCGCCCAATTGGATGACGCGAAGGTCATGCAAAACGAGAAGCTGGACGATGAAATGAAGGAAATGGTCAAGCTGGAGATTGACGAGCTGACCGCCCGCAAGGAAGAGCTGGAGGAGCAGATCAAGGTGCTCATGCTCCCCAAGGACCCCAACGACAGCAAGAACGTCATTGTGGAAATCCGCGGCGCAGCCGGCGGCGACGAGGCGGCGCTGTTCGCAGCCGACTTGTACCGGATGTACACCAAGTACGCCGATTCGCAAGGCTGGAAGACGGATCTGCTGGAAGCAAGCCTGAATGATCTGGGGGGCTTCAAGGAAGTCATCTTCATGATCTCGGGCAAGGGAGCGTACAGCAAGCTGAAATTCGAAAGCGGCGCCCACCGGGTGCAGCGCATCCCGACTACGGAATCCGGCGGCCGGATTCATACCTCCACCTCTACGGTGGCGGTGATGCCGGAAGCAGAAGAAATTGAAGTGGAAATCAAGGAGAGCGATATCCGGGTAGATACCTTCTGCTCCAGCGGCGCAGGGGGCCAGTCGGTCAACACGACCAAATCCGCCGTTCGGGTCACTCACGTTCCTACGGGCATTGTAGCCACCTGTCAGGACGGCAAATCCCAGAACTCCAACAAGGAGATGGCGCTGCAGGTGCTGCGGGCCAGAATCTACGACAAGTTCCTGCAGGAGGAAATGCAGAAGGCCGGCGCTGAGCGCAAGAGCAAGGTGGGCACCGGGGACCGGAGCGAACGGATCAGAACATACAACTACCCGCAGAGCCGGGTTACAGATCACCGGATCGGTCTGACCCTCCACCGGCTGGATTATGTGTTGGACGGGGATTTGGGGGAGATCATTTCTGCGCTGACCATCGCCAGCCAGACGGATCAGCTCGATAAAGGGGAGTCCGCTTAATGGACAACAGGGAGAAGACGATTCGGGAAGCCTTTGTGGAGGCTTCCTCTTTTTTGAACCGCCATGGGGTAGAGGAAGCGGGACTGAACGGCCAACTGCTGCTCCAGCACCTGCTGGGCTGGTCCAGGACTCAGCTGCTGCTTAATTGGACAGATCCGTTCCCGGAGGATCTGGAGCTCTCCTGGCAGAAGCTGCTGGGCCGCCGCGCCACCGGGGAGCCGGTTCAATACATTATAGGGGAAGAGGGCTTCTACGGCCTCACCCTGCGCGTCACCCCGGCAGTGCTGATTCCCCGTCCGGAGACGGAGATTCTGGTTCAGGAGATTCTCTACAGGGGGCAGCGCATCTGGACGGATCCTGCTGCAGAGCCTCCGCTTATGGCGGATATCGGGACGGGGAGCGGGGCTATTCCCGTTGCCGCCGCCGCTTATTGTTCCACGTGGCGGATGGCCGCGGTGGATATCTCCCCGGAGGCGCTTACCGTGGCCCGGGAGAATGCGGAGCGTCATGGAGTAGCGGGGCGGATTAGTTTCTATGAGGGCGATCTGCTGGCACCGCTCATTGCGGCGGGCGTTGCTCCGGACATCATCGTCTCCAATCCTCCCTATGTTCCTTCCAGGGACTTGCCTGATCTCCAACGGGAGGTCAGGGACTTCGAGCCCCAACTGGCCTTGGACGGCGGGGACGACGGCCTCATGCTCTACCGCAGGCTTGCCGCGGAGTTGAAGCTCCTGACCCGGCCCCCCCGGCTGGCCGGCTTCGAGATGGGCATGGGCCAAGCTGTCCAGGTGGCGGAGATGCTGCGGGACACGGGATTGTTTACCAAGGTGGAGATCGTGAAGGATCTCTCCGGCATTGACCGGCATGTGCTGGCCGAAGCATAGGCTCGCGGAGCAGAGTTATCCCGCCCAAAAAAAACCTTCTATCGTCAGACCCGCAGAAGCGGGTGGACGATAAAAGGTTTTTTTGAATTGGATCGGAGATATTTATCCGTTAACCTCTTTAATCGTCAGGTTGCGCTCCCTGCTCAAATCAACGAAGCCGTTCTCCATTTTGACTAGAGGCTTGGTTTCTTCATGGGGGTTAATGTAGATGACCTCGCCGGAGCGGCCGTCAGACAGGGTAACCTGCTTGCCGATCATGCCCTTGGCAACATGGCGGAGAAACAAAGAGACCGTACCCGGGTCCAACTCTCCGAACAAGCCCTGGCGCATGCCGTTGACAATCTCATAGAATGGAAGGGCTTTCTGGTAAGGGCGGGTGGAGGACATGGCGTGAAAAATATCCACTACCGCAACGATGCGGCTCAGAGGATCGATCTGGGAAGCCTTCAGGCGCAGCGGATACCCGGAACCGTCCTCCCGCTCATGGTGCTGAAGGGCGATGTGAGCGATGCGGGGATGCAGCCCTACTGCCTCCTTGAGGATTTCGTAGCCGTATATGGTGTGGCGCTTCATTTCGCTGAATTCGCTTGGCGTCAGCTTGCCGGGCTTATGAAGGATTTCATCGGAGATTCTGATTTTGCCCACGTCGTGAAGGACGGCTCCCAAGGAAAGCAGGTTCAATTCGTGCTCATCCAGATTGCACCACTTGCCGAGCAGTGTGGCCAGCACGCTGACCCCCACATTATGCTGATGAATATATTCGTCTTTGGCCCGCACGGCTTCGAATAACTTGAACAGGTCGGGATTTTCGGCGGCTTGCCGGATGATGGGGATAAGCTCGGTTTTTATTTCCATAAGAGGAACCTTTTTGTGCAGCTTGATGTTGTCGAACATGTCTTTGGAGTAGCGAACAGCCTGCCGGATCATTTCTGCAGAGATATCCGGGGCGGGAGGGGCGGTTAACTGCAATTCTTCCGGCAGGATTCGATGGAGCTGCATCATGCGGAGATGCTCCTGTTTCAATCGGGTGCCGGAGGGGATCAGCACGAGGCCCTTGCCGGTCATTACATCGTTCTTTAGTACATGCCCAAGTATCTCTTCCAAAATGGTCACCCTCAAAAGGAAAATTTTTTCAATATAAACTAATTATATACGGGTGCGCCCGACGGGGAAATGAGTATTACGTCTCATAAAAACCAAGGAATAATCGTCTCTATTGGTCTAGTAAATTGCGTGAACCAGGTATAAATGCTAGATTCTCCGGGCATACTAGGAAACAAGCAGCAGTTGCCGGAGAGGGTGGAAGAAGATGGTCAAACGGTGTTCTTGGAAGTCATTATTCTATGTGTGGTTCGCTATTATTATATTAATGGTATCGTGGGAGCATAACCGGGCGCTTGCCGCCGTAGTAGACGGGGATATTCCCCAAGAATCCATCCGCCTGCGTATTCTGGCCAATTCGGATTCGGTATCCGATCAGGCGCTGAAACGGCAGGTGCGGGACGCGATTGTGGAGCAAATGAACGGATGGGTCACAGGACCTACCAGTCTGGAGGAAGCCCGGCTTCTGGTCAAGGAGCGTTTGGGCGAGCTGGAGGCTGTGACAGGAGACGTAATTAAACGCTACGGCTATAACTATACCTACCAGGTAGAATTGGGCGTAGTGCCCTTCCCTGCAAAAATGTACGGCAGCAAGGTTTACCCTGCCGGGGACTATGAGGCGGTCCGGGTGACGATCGGCGCCGGCAATGGCCAGAACTGGTGGTGTGTGCTGTTCCCTCCCCTGTGTTTTGTGGATACAGCCAGAGGGGAAGCCGTCCCTCAAGAGGATGCGAAGGAGCAGGTGAAGGAAGGGGCTGCAGGGAAAAAGACCGCCGACGGGGAAAAGGACAGCGGCAGGAGCGATAAAGGCGAGAAAGGCGCAAAAAGCGGGAAGGACACTTCTTCTGCGGGAGCCAAGGAAGCAGGCAAGAAGGAGCTGATCAAGGATTCAGGCAGCGGTAAGTTGCTGGCAGCGGATGCTGAAGCCCAGTCCGGCGATGAGGAGCCTGCAGCCAAAAAAAAGGTGCGTTTCTACCTCTGGGATAAAGTAAGAAGCTGGTTTGCATAGGGGAAAAGGAGTCCTGCGGGGCTCTTTTGCCCTTTACCGGCAAAAGCGCTGTTGCGCAGTTGGTGACAAGCGGGGAAGCCTCAGGCTATAATGGCTTCAAAGCGACAAGAGAGAAAGTGAGAAGAACGATGACGAAGTATTGGTTGGCGCCAGACGATTATAATCCGCAGCACGAGGCGATATTGGAGGCTGCAGTCATGCTACGGGAAGGCAAGCAGGTGGGCTTCCCTACCGAGACTGTATACGGCCTGGGTGCGGATGCCCGCAATACGGAGGCGGTTGAAGGGATTTTCCTGGCCAAAGGCAGACCCTCCGATAACCCGCTGATTGTTCATATTGCCGATATGACGATGTTGGAGGAGTTGTCGGACCAGGTGGATGAGGTGTCGCGGCGGCTGGCGGAAGCCTTCTGGCCGGGACCGTTGACGCTGGTGCTGCCGCTGCGCAAGGGGGCGGTCTCGCCCCGGGTGACCGCCGGTCTGGACACGGTGGCGGTGCGGATGCCCGATCATCCTGTAGCGCTGGCGCTGATCACTGCAGCCGGCTGCCCGGTGGCTGCTCCCAGCGCCAACCGGTCCGGCCGGCCGAGCCCCACCCTTGCAGAGCATGTGCGCGGGGATCTGGGCGGCCGGATCGCCGGACTGCTGGACGGCGGCGCCACAGGGGTGGGGCTGGAATCCACCGTAGCCATGGCAGGTGCGGACGGACGGGTGCATGTGCTCCGTCCGGGAGGGATATCTCTCGCCCAACTGGAGCAAGCGTCAGGCTGTGTTGTGGTGGCAACCGGAGAAGCAAGCAGCGGCCAGGGGGATGCAGGCGACTTGGAGAAGAGTCAGAGCCAGGAAGGATCGACGCGCCGTGTAGAGGCAAGTTTGGCGCAGGAGGCTGCTCCCGGACGGCTGGAATCGCCTCACCAACCGGAAGCCGGATTCCGTCCCCGGGCGCCGGGGATGAAGTACACCCATTATGCGCCGAAGGGATGGTTGACGGTAGTGGCCGGCGCTGATGAAACTGCAGTTGCTGCCGTTATTGTCCGGGAGCTGCAGCTTGCCCGTGAAGCGGGAGAGAGAACGGGCGTTCTCGCCCCCCGCGAGCATGTGCATTATTATCAATCCGCAGCAGATCTGGTGCTGCCTTGTGGCAGTCTGGCCGATCTGGAGGAAGCGGGCCGGGAGCTGTTTGCCGTGCTGCGCCGCTTTGATGAGGAAGGCATAACCTGGATATATGCAGAAACCTTCCCGGAAGAAGGGATCGGGCTGGCGTTGATGAACCGTCTGCGCAAGGCCGCAGGCCACCGGGTGCTGCAGGCATAGCCTTGGGTTCCGAGTCTGGGAAGAACATGGGATAAGGAGAGAAGCACAATTTCCTGCACCTTCCAGAACAAGACATGTTCCCATGTTTGTCCGCATATGCTGAAAAAGGAGCATAGGTGGACAGGGGGAATTACCGTTGTCTTGGGATTCGGTACAAGCAGGGCAATTGTTTACAGTAACGATCATGGCACTGGCCCTTGGCATGGACGCGTTCTCATTGGGAATCGGTTTGGGCATCCGGGGCATCCGCCTGATCCATATCGCCAGAATGAGCCTGGTGATCGGGATTTTTCACGTGGTGATGCCTTTGATGGGAATGTTCATGGGCCAATACGTCAGCACTCTGCTTGGCGATGTAGCCATTGCCGCCGGCGGTGCGCTTCTGGTGGTGCTTGGGCTTCATATGCTTTATACGGCCTTGCGGGGAGATTCATCCGTGGCCTTTGACCACCGCAGCTTTTGGGGCCTGATCCTGTTTGCGGTGATGGTCAGTATTGATTCCTTCAGCGTGGGCTTGTCCCTCGGTATTTTCGCCTCCGATATTATGCTCACGGTGCTGGTTTTCGGCCTGTTTGGCGGCGGCATGTCCATGCTTGGTCTGCTGTTGGGACGGCGGGTGGGGCTATGGGTAGGGGAGTATGGAGAAGCGCTGGGCGGATTGATTTTGCTGATCTTCGGCCTCCGGTTCCTTCTGTAGCGTTGCATGTCTGCACCAAACTGGACAACCCGCGGAATTGATTTCATAATAAACTTACGAAGCGCCTGTGTTACGCAGCGTACCTTTATAAAATTTCGTATCGTATATGCGCAGATAATTGTTCGATTTCTGGATAAACGCGCACGGTGATCGAAGATCGCCGTCAGGTGTTTATCCTCGGGAGGTGAAAGGTGACTTTGAGTACAAAACATATCCTGTTTGTGTGCACCGGCAATACGTGCAGAAGCCCGTTGGCCGAAGGAATATGCAGAATGCTGGCCAAGCGGGAGGGCATTGCGATCGAGGTCCGCTCAGCAGGCGTATCCGCCATGGAAGGCGCGGCGTATTCGCGGCATTCAGCCGACATACTCCGTGACAAAGGAGCCGAAGGATCGGGAAAATCCCGCTTTCTGCACAAGGGGGAGATCCAGTGGGCGGACCTGATCCTGACCATGACCATATCCCATAAGCGAACGGTGGTTGCGCGCCATCCTGAAGCGGTGGACAAGATCTATGCTCTGAAGGAATTCGCGGAAGATGATCCGCTGGCTTTGCAAGCCATACAAGACGGAGAAGCATTGATGTCCGAGGTGCAGTGGAAGCAGGCGCTGGGACAGCCGGTTACAAGTGCGGAGCGGGATCAGTTGTCCCGCTTGAGCCGGCTTGCGCCCGATTACGACATCGACGATCCCTTCGGCGGCTCCCGCACCGATTATGAGCAGGTGGCTGCTGAGATCGAGCGAGCCGTGGCCAAGCTGCTGCAGAAGCTGAAGTCTTCCGACTGAGCGACGGATAGCCAGGCGGGACGGCAGCGGCCCATCGGTTGGCCGGTGGGCCCGCCGGGTCATCAGGCGACAATCCGGGATTGATCTTCTTGCCTCCGTCTTTACACCTTAGCGGGAATCGGATATGATGATAGTAACTTTAGACCCTGTGTAACTGGCGACGAGTGGACGAACCACAATGGAGCATGGGGATAACCGGCCGGTCGCCTGGGCAAGAGCATGCGTATGCTGCACTGAAGCATATGCTGTGCTCTTTTTTTGTTGCCGCCGATTTGGGGAATTGGATTTCTTTTTTCAAGGGGTGAGGTATAATAAGGTTATTTGGCAAACAGGAGGAGAAAAGCATGAAAATTGCAATTGGCGCAGACCACGCCGGGTTTCGATTGAAGGATGAGCTAAAAGAGCTTATGGGGCAATGGGGCCACCAGGTTGAAGACTTTGGCTGTTCCTGCGGGGACTCCGTGGATTATCCCGATTTTGCCGAACAGGTATGCAAACAGGTTGTTGCGGGGACGGCGGACAGAGGGATTCTGATTTGCGGCACCGGCATCGGCATGAGCATTGCGGCCAACAAAATCCATGGCATCCGCTGCGCGTTGGTTCATGATCTTTTTTCCGCCAAGGCGACCAGGGAGCATAATGATACCAATGTGCTGGCAATGGGCGAACGGGTGATCGGTCCGGGAGTGGCCCAGGAGATTGTAAAGATATGGCTGGAAACGGAGTTTTCCCATGGCCCCCGCCACGTGAACCGGATCGCCAAGCTCAGCCAACTGGAAGGGAAATAATCCATGGATATGCCGGAGGATACGGATGACATGGAGCAGATTACCGCAGGAATCGCCGGAACAGTAGAGAAGGTCCTGCTGGAGCTGGTGCAAGCCGGGCAGATCCGCGGGGGACAGATCATCGTGATTGGAACAAGCACCAGTGAGGTGCTGGGCTATCACATCGGTACCTCCGGAACAGAGGAAGTGGCCCGGGAGATTTTCGAGGGGGTACGGCGGGCCAGGGAGCAGACCGGCTTCTATCCCGTGTTCCAATGCTGCGAGCATCTGAACCGCGCATTGGTTGCGGAAGGGGAACTGCTTGACCGCTATCCGCAGCTGGAGCCGGTATCGGTAGTTCCGGTCCCCCATGCAGGAGGCTCAATGGCTGCCTTTGCTTATCGGGCCTTCAAAGAGCCGGTAGTAGTGGAGTCCGTATGGGCTCATGCCGGGCTTGATATCGGAAGCACGCTGATCGGCATGCATCTGAGGCCGGTGGCGGTTCCTTTGCGCCCGTCTGTCCGGACCCTGGGCCATGCCCACATGCAGATGGCCTATTCCCGGCCCAAGCTCATCGGCGGGGAGCGTGCCGTGTACAAGCCTGATGCTGCTTCAGGAGACAGCACATGCTCCTGAACCCAAGCCATCTTCGAAATACTCCGGCAAGAGTTCTCAAAGCCGTCAGAAAAGTATTATCCACATAGCAAGCAATCCAACCGAAGGAGTGTATTTCTTATGGAAAATTTGCGCAAGGCTGATCCGAAGGTGTTAGAAGCAATGAATCTGGAGTTGAACCGCCAGCGTGATAAGATCGAGCTGATTGCCTCGGAAAACTTCGTCAGCACTCCTGTGTTGGAAGCGATGGGTACGGTGCTGACCAATAAATACGCCGAGGGTTATCCCAATGCCCGCTATTACGGCGGCTGTGAATACGTGGATATCGTCGAGGATATTGCCCGTGACCGGGCCAAGGAACTCTTCGGAGCGGAGCATGCCAATGTTCAGCCCCACTCCGGCGCCCAAGCCAATTTGGCGGTCTATCTGGCGGCGATCAAGCCCGGCGACACGGTGCTCGGCATGAATCTGGCCCACGGCGGCCATCTGACTCACGGCAATCCTGCCAATGCTTCAGGGATTCTCTATAACTTTGTGGCTTATGGCGTAGATGAGAAGACCCACCGCATCGATTATGACGAAGTCCGCAAGGCGGCCTTCAAGCACCGTCCCCGTCTGATCGTAGCCGGCGCCAGCGCCTATCCCCGCACCATTGATTTCGAAGCTTTCGCACAAATCGCGGGTGATGTGGGAGCGTTGTTCATGGTCGATATGGCTCATATTGCCGGTCTTGTGGCGGCTGGACTGCATCCGAATCCGGTGCCTCATGCCCAATTTGTGACCACAACCACCCATAAGACCCTGCGCGGTCCCCGCGGCGGCATGATCCTCACCCGCAAGGCATGGGCCAAGGAAATCGACAAAGCCGTATTCCCGGGTACCCAAGGCGGACCGCTGATGCATATCATCGCAGCCAAGGCGGTTTCCTTCGGCGAAGCTCTGCAGCCGGGCTTCAAGACCTATGCGGCGCAAGTCATCAAGAATGCCCAGGTTCTCGCAGAATCCTTGCTGGCCGAAGGCTTCGATATTGTATCCGGAGGCACCGACAACCATCTGATGCTGGTGGACGTGCGCAGCAAGGGGATTACAGGCAAGGTAGCCCAACATTTGCTCGATGAAATTGGTGTTACCTGCAACAAGAATGCGATCCCGTTTGATCCTACCAGTCCGTTCGTCACCAGCGGGATCCGTCTGGGCACCCCGGCCGTAACTACCCGGGGGATGGATGAAGCTGCCATGAAGGAAATTGCGCGTATCATCTCCTTGACCCTTAACAATCCGGCAGATACTGCTTCCCATGACAAAGCCCGCGCCATGGTCCGGGAACTGAATGCCCGCTTCCCGCTGTATCCCGATCTTGCTTACTAGAAGAAGCGTCTGATATTCCGAGTGGCCCTTGCCCTCCTGCGTTCTGCCAGCGAGGGCTGTTAGGGTCAATTTTTGTGATACTCTGTTTAATCCTGCAGTATTTGGTCGAATCCTGTGGTATAATAGATAAGATTTATGCCAATAAGGTCGTCTTATGCTTATGATGCCAGCTTTCCTTGAACGGAAGGCTCTAGGAGGAAACAAGGAAATGGGTAAAGTTTTTATCTGCGATCATCCGCTGATTCAGCACAAGCTGACATTTATCCGCGATGAGAACACGAACACGAAGGATTTCCGCGAGCTTGTGGATGAAGTGGCCACTTTGATGGCATACGAGATAACAAGGGACATTCCTCTGGAGAAGACAACGGTAAAAACGCCGGTAACCACTGCCGAGTGCCAGGTCATCTCCGGGCGGATGCTGGGCTTGATTCCCATCCTGCGGGCGGGTCTGGGCATGGTAGACGGAGTCCTGAAGCTGATTCCTGCCGCCAAAGTAGGACATATCGGTCTGTACCGCGACCCCGAGACGCTGCTGCCGGTGGAATATTATGTGAAGCTGCCTACGGACGTAACCGAGCGGGAGCTGATTGTAATCGATCCCATGCTGGCCACAGGCGGCTCGGCCATCGCGGCAATTGAGGTCCTGAAGAAGCGCAATTGCACCCAAATTAAGCTGATGTGCCTGATTGCGGCCCCGGAAGGCATTCATGCGGTCCAGCAGGCTCACCCTGATGTAGACATCTATGTGGCCGCCATCGACAGCCACTTAAATGACCACGGTTATATTGTTCCCGGCTTGGGTGATGCGGGCGACAGATTGTTTGGAACCAAGTAGCAGGTCATACGTATACGTTGTTATGCTTAAGCGGGTATATATGGGTTTGGCGTCAGTTTTCAGAAAGAAGGGGTCTTCCAAGTGAAACGGATTAAGGTTATGACCATATTCGGAACCCGCCCGGAGGCCATCAAGATGGTGCCGCTGGTGCTGGAGCTTAAGCGGCATGAAGCGGAGATTGATTCTCTGGTATGCGTGACGGCGCAGCACCGCCAGATGCTGGACCAGGTGCTGGACTATTTTCACATCAAGCCCGATTATGATCTGGATGTGATGAAAGACCGCCAGAGCCTAACCGAGATGTCCGTGCGTGTCATTGCCGGACTGGAGCCGGTGCTGCGGGAAGAGAAGCCCGACCTGATTCTGGTTCACGGCGATACCTCCACCACCTTCCTGGCCTCTTATGCCGCCTTGCTGCAGCAAATAAGAGTGGGGCATGTGGAAGCGGGACTGCGCACATGGAACAAGCTCTCCCCGTTTCCTGAGGAGATGAACCGGCAGCTGACCGGTGTCATTGCCGACCTGCATTTCGCTCCTACTGGCTGGTCTGCCGGCAATTTGCGCACAGAGAACAAGCCGGAGTCATCCATCTACGTGACCGGGAACACCATCACTGACGTGATGCAGTATCTGGTGCGTCCGGACTATACACATCCTATGCTGGAGTGGGCCTACGGCAAGCGGCTGATTCTCATGACAGCCCACCGCCGCGAGGCCATCGGAGAGCCTCACCGCAGGATTTTCCGGGCGGTGAAGCGGATTGCCGATGAATTTGAGGATGTAGCCATTGTATATCCTGTCCATCTTAATCCTGCGGTGCAAGGTCCTGCGCGGGAGATTCTCGGGAATCATCCCCGCATTCAGCTGACCGATCCGCTGGACGTGATGGATTTGTATAATTTTTATCCCCATACCCATCTGATTCTGACCGATTCCGGAGGGATTCAGGAGGAGGCGCCGTCATTCGGCATCCCTGCCCTGGTGCTGCGGGACACGACCGAGCGTCCGGAGGGGATCGATGCCGGTGTGCTGGAGCTTGTGGGTACGGATGAGGAAGCCGTTTACGGAAGAGCCAGGGCGCTGCTCACCGATGAGGCGCTGTATGAGAAGATGAGCAAGGCTTCCAACCCGTACGGAGATGGAAAAGTATCGGAACGGATTGTTCAGGCGATTAAGCACTATTTTGGTGTGAGCGACGTCCGGCCCGAGCCATTTCCGTCGAAAACAAGTCAATGATAAACATCACACCGTACAGTTGGGCTGTGCGGTTCAAATAACGAAAAACCATTGATACATAAGGGTTTTTCGTTTTTTCGTTCACAAAAAGTTATTACTTTGTTTGCATTGACAAATGTTGTCTAGCAAAGCTAAAATAGTTAAGAATTGTTCCGAAACTGTGTACTCAACAGCGGATCGGGTGCAGCATCCGGTTTGACCATGGGAGAGATGCCTGTGAAAACGTCCGGGTCAAAGCAGAACCCCTTGAAGTATGTTGGATTTGCCGGGGCAATCGGGATGAATCTGGTTGTCTGGATTGTGATCGGTTATTTCGGAGGCGGGGCTATTGCACGCCGGACCGGCCTGGAAGGCTTTACGGCAGCAGGCACCCTGCTGGGTCTGTTTATCGGCTTGGCAAGCATCGTGCTGATGATCAAGCGCATTCTGGAGGAGACGAATGAATGATTTAAGTGCTCTGGTACGCAGCGTCATGCGGGCCTCTCTGTTTTTTGTATCCTCCTGTCTTATGGTCTGGGCGTTCATTCCATCTCTCAAGACATACGCGGCAGGCCTGATCTTGGGAACTGTCATCAGTGTCATCAATGGCTTGATGCTTCAATCCAAAGTCAACACCATTACCCGCATTGCACTGGAGAACAGCGGCCGGCGGGCTAATTCCGGGTTCGTAGGCAGGATCAGCATGGTGCTTATCGGCACGATGATCTCCCTGCGCTTTCCGGCCTTTCATATGATCTCTACCATAATTGGTTTTTTTTTCGTACAATTGGCAACACTCATCTTGGGATTCATATCCGCTTGGCAGCACAGATTCCATAATGAAAAGAGGTGAAAACTTCGATGCATGATTCCCCTATACTGCATGTTGGCGGTCTGAATATCGACCTGTCCATCTTCTTGCCGATTATTGTCACTTTTCTTATCACCTTTATCCTAGCCCGGCTGGCGGTCCGGAATCTGTCCATTGATAAGCCCTCCAAGCTGCAGAATTTTATGGAATGGGTTGTGGATTTCGTACATAATCTTGTTGCCAGCGCCATGCCTCTCTCCAAGGCAAAACCGTTTGTCGGACTGGGGATGACGCTCATTATGTTCATCTTCATTGCCAACATTCTGGGGCTTCCGTTCGCCTTTGTTCTGGAGTATGACCGTCCTGTGGATTTGTTCGGCTTCACATTGGTCAGTCCGGATATGCTTGAGAAAGCGCATGAGGCCGGGGAGCATGTGGCATTTAACTTCTGGAAGTCGCCTACCGCCGATATCTCGGTTACCCTGGGGCTGGCTCTGGTGGTCTTCATTCTCATTCACTTCCTGGGGCTGAAGAACAACCGCAAGCACTATCTGAAGCATTACCTGGAGCCGTATCCCGTATTTCTGCCGCTTAACATCATTGAGCAGATTGCCCGTCCGGTCACACTGGCCATCCGGCTTTTTGCCAATATTTTCGCGGGGGAAATTCTGATTGGGGTCATATTGATGGCCAGTTGGGCCAGTATCCCCATGCTCGCTGTATGGCAGGGCTTCAGCTTGTTCGTCGGCGGGATTCAGGCGTTCTTGTTTACCATGCTGACCATGGTGTACATCTCCACGGCAGCTGTTCATGAGGAAGCGCATTGATGAAGGAATCATCTCTGTCCGGCTGCTCTTTAGCATGAAGGCGGCGCCGGATGGGAGTTTGTTTTTAGACTGTACCCATAAATTACATTTATTAGGAGGAAATGAGACATGGAATTTCTAGCGGCAGCAATTGCAGTAGGTATGGGCGCTATCGGCGCAGGCTTTGGTAACGGTATGATCGTGAGCAGAACAGTAGAAAGCATGGCCCGTCAGCCTGAAATCCGCGGCGCTCTGCAAACCACCATGTTTATCGGGGTTGGTATCGTAGAAGTTGTTCCGTTGATTGCTGCGGTTCTTGCGTTCCTGATGTTTTTTGCGGCATAAGCCCAATAACAGACAAGCGGCGGGGAGGGCTTGAGCCATCCACGCCTTCATTTTTAGAATCTTAAGAAAGTATATGCGCGGATGATTGTTCGACTTCTGGGCAAACGCCCGGCGTCCAAGGACGCCGTCAGGCGTTTATCCTCACATGGTCGGACATTAGGGAAGGGGGACACTGCATGAGTTTCCAGTGGGAATCGACAGTATTTGCTGTGGTGGCGTTTGTATTATTGTACGTTCTGTTGAACAAATATGCCTTTGGCCCGTTATTCGGGATCATGGAGAAGCGGCGTGAGCTGATCCAAAGCCAGCTGCAGGCAGCCGAGGACAACCGCAAGCAATCCGAGCAATTCCTGCAGGAGCAGAAGCTGGCTGTGCAGGAATCGCGCAAGGAAGCCTATCAAATTATCGAGCAGGCCCGGGTTTCCAGTCTGCGTCAATCTGACGAGCTTCTTAAGCAGGCCAAGGATGAATCCGTCCGGATGAAGCGGGAAGCGCTCAGCGATATTGAAGACGAGAAGAACAAGGCCGTTGTCGCCTTGAGGAATCAGGTCGGCGCCATGTCTGTCCTGATTGCGTCGAAGATTATCGAGAAGCAGATTGATGAGAAGAGCCAGCAGGAGCTTGTTGAGCATTACCTCAAAGAGGTAGGGAACAAGTCATGAGCAAGGAACTGACAGCTGCCAAACGGTATGCCAAAGCGTTGTATGAAGCGGCCAAAGAACAGGATTTGGTGGAACGGACCATCAAGGAGATGCGGTGGGCTGCTTCTGTCATGGAACATAATCCGGATCTGGGGCTGGTTCTGACCCATCCGAATATTGATACCTCAGCCAAGACAGGCTTGATTCAGAATATTTTCGGGGCCAATCTGTCCGCTATCGTAGTCAATACCATTGTTCTGCTGGTCGAGCGCAAACGGGCCGATTCCATTGTTGCGGTCAGTGAGCAGCTTGTCCGGATAGCCGGCGAGGCGCTGGGACGGACCGAAGCAACGGTCTACTCTCCCCAGGCACTTACAGACAAGGAAGCAGCAGATATCGCCGCTGCATTCTCCGGCTTGACAGGCAAGGCGATTAGCGTGTCCAACATCATAGATGCCAGCTTGCTTGGCGGCATCAAGGTCCGCATCGGCGACAAGCTGTATGACGGGAGCCTCTCCAACAAGCTGAAGCGGATAGAAAAGGCGTTGCAAGCGACTCAAGCACTGTAGATAGGGGTGAGGGCAGTTGAGCATTAAACCAGATGAAATCAGCTCATTGATTAAGAGCCAAATTCAACAGTATAAAGCAGACATGGAAGTGGCGGAGGTTGGCACCGTCATCCAGATCGGCGACGGGATTGCCCGTGCGCACGGCCTTGAGAACGCCATGGCGGGGGAGTTGCTGGAATTCTCCACCGGCGTTATGGGATATGCCTTCAACCTGGAGGCGGACAATGTAGGTATTATTATCATGGGCCCTTATTCGGATATCCGTGAAGGCGATCAGGTTAAGCGCACTGGCCGCATTATGGAGGTTCCGGTTGGGGAGGCGCTTCTCGGCCGGGTGGTGAACCCTCTGGGACAGCCGCTGGACGGCAAGGGACCGATTGTTGCCAGCGAGTACCGGCCGCTTGAGGCCAACGCTCCCGGCGTTATGCAGCGTAAATCCGTGCATGAGCCCATGCAAACGGGCATCAAGGCCATTGATGCCATGATCCCAATCGGGCGCGGACAGCGGGAGCTGATTATCGGAGACCGTCAGACCGGTAAAACGGCGATCGCCATCGACACCATCATCAACCAAAAGGGCAATGGCGTGAAGTGCATCTACGTGGCCATTGGCCAAAAACAATCCACTGTAGCCCAGGTAGTAGAAACCCTGCGGCGTCATGATGCCTTGGATTACACCATTGTGGTCACTGCCAGTGCTTCTGAACCCTCTCCTCTGTTGTTCCTGGCTCCTTATGCAGGATGCTCCATGGGCGAATACTTCATGTACAAGGGCGAGCATGTTCTGATTATTTATGATGACTTGTCCAAGCAGGCCGCGGCCTACCGGGAATTATCCCTGCTGCTCCGCCGTCCGCCGGGACGGGAAGCTTTCCCTGGGGATGTATTCTATCTGCACTCCCGTCTGCTGGAACGCGCAGCCAAGCTGTCCGATGATCTGGGTGCGGGTTCGCTTACGGCGCTTCCGTTTATTGAGACCCAAGCAGGCGATATCTCCGCCTATATTCCGACTAACGTTATTTCCATTACAGACGGTCAGATCTTCCTGGAGTCCGATCTGTTCTATGCCGGTCAGCGCCCTGCGGTTAACGTAGGTCTCTCCGTATCCCGGGTAGGGGGCTCCGCCCAGATTAAAGCCATGAAGAAGGTGGCGGGCACGCTGCGTCTGGATCTGGCCCAATACCGGGATTTGGCGGCTTTTGCCCAATTCGGCTCCGATCTGGATAAGGTGACCCAAGCGCGTCTGAACCGTGGCGCCCGGCTCATGGAGCTGTTGAAGCAGGATGTCAACCAGCCGCTTCCGGTAGAGAAGCAGGTGGCCAGCATCTATGCGGCAACCAAAGGCTATCTGGATGAAATTCCGCTGCAGGATGTCATCCGGTTCGAAAGGGAATTCCTTGACTATCTGGAGAACTTCGCCCAAGGCATTCTGACATCTATCCGGGACACGAAGGATCTTACCGCCGATAACGAGAACGCTCTTAAGGAAGCTATCGAAAAGTTCCGCAAGGGCTTCGCCGTTAATGTATAGGCGGGTGATCTGATATGGCCAAGACTATCCGTGAGATCAAACGCCAGATTGTCAGTGTCAAAAGCACCAGGCAAATCACCAAGGCTATGGAAATGGTAGCAGCCTCCCGGCTGAAAAAAGCGCAGCTGTCCGCGGAAGCCGCCCGTCCTTATGCCGATAAGATACGGGAAGTTCTGAACCATGTTACAGGGGCTTCCCAGGATATCAAGCATCCCATGCTGGATTCCCGTCCGGTCAAACGGACCGGCTATCTGATTATTACCTCTGACCGGGGGCTGGCAGGCGGATTTAATTCCAATTTGCTCCGCAGCTTCATGCAGACCATCAGAGAACGCCACAAATCACCTGAAGAATACGCCATATTGGTTGTGGGCCGCAAAGGACAGGAATACTTCCGCAGACGGAATATCGCGACGATGGAGGAAATCACCGGACTTCCCAACGCTCCGGAATTTTCCGATATCAAGGCTCTGGCGACCAAGGCTGTCAACAATTATGCGGATGCCTCCTACGATGAGCTGTACTTGGTCTACAATGTATTCAAAAATGCGCTGCTGCAAATACCGACGGTTAAGCGCCTGCTGCCATTGGAGAAGCACGATGACAGCGGTCCCCGGCTCGACTATGAATACGAGCCCTCTGCGCGGGTGGTACTGGAGGTTCTGCTTCCCCGCTATGCGGAAACCCTGATCTACAGCGCTGTTCTCGAAAGCAAGGCCAGCGAATACGGGGCCAAGATGACGGCAATGGGCAGTGCTACCAAGAACGCGACCAAGATGATTGAAACGTATACCCTGCAGTACAACCGTGCACGCCAGGCCGCGATCACGCAGGAAATCTCTGAGATTGTCGGCGGAGCCAACGCGCAGGCATAATGCCTGCCAGAAGCGCAGCTTTATGGAGACCAGCTTCCCATAGGGAAGCTTTAGTTTACCACATCAGAATGTTTAAGCAACGGAAAGTTTTCAGGAGGGTATCCTATGAATAAAGGACGTGTGCTTCAGATTACCGGTCCGGTTATCGACGTGGAATTTCAGCGTGGACAACTGCCCAACGTTCTGAACGCTATTCGAATTACGAAGAAGGCGGCAGCGGCTGGAGAACCGGATATTGATTTGACTGTTGAAGTAGCCACTCATCTGGGTGACAATGTGGTCCGTTGTGTAGCTATGGCTTCCACAGATGGACTGATTCGCGGCATGGAGGCTGTAGACACCGGGGCACCGATCACTGTACCGGTAGGTCCGGCTACCCTGAGCCGTGTGTACAATGTACTGGGGCAACCGATTGACGGCAAGGGAGATGCAGACCGGACCTACACCAGCCCCATTCATAAGTCTGCTCCCCCGTTTGAGGATTTGACCACACAGGCGGAGATGCTGGAGACCGGCATTAAGGTAATCGACCTGCTTGCTCCCTATATGAAGGGCGGCAAGATTGGACTCTTCGGAGGCGCAGGTGTAGGAAAAACCGTTACCATGCAAGAGCTTATCCATAATATTGCCCAGGAGCATGGCGGGATTTCCGTATTTGCCGGCGTTGGCGAGCGCACCCGGGAAGGCAACGACCTCTATCATGAAATGGTGGACTCCGGTGTTATCGAGAAGACCGCAATGGTGTTCGGCCAGATGAATGAACCCCCGGGAGCGCGCCTGCGGGTGGCGTTAACGGGTTTGACGATGGCCGAATATTTCCGCGATGAAGAAGGACGGGATGTGCTCCTGTTCATCGACAACATCTTCCGGTTTACCCAAGCGGGCTCCGAGGTATCCGCTCTGCTTGGCCGGATGCCGTCGGCGGTAGGCTACCAGCCTACTCTGGCTACGGAAATGGGACAATTGCAGGAACGGATTACCTCCACCAAGAAGGGTTCGGTTACTTCTATTCAGGCCATCTATGTACCTGCCGATGACTATACGGACCCTGCTCCGGCCACGGCATTCGCCCACTTGGATGCGACAACTAACCTGGACCGGGGGATTGCTGCAATCGGGATTTTCCCCGCGGTAGATCCGCTGGCATCCACTTCCCGGATTCTAGATCCCCAGGTTGTGGGCGAGGAGCATTACCGGGTGGCCCAAAGTGTGAAGCGGCTGCTCCAGCGGTACAAGGAGCTTCAGGACATTATCGCCATGCTTGGGATGGATGAATTGTCCGATGAAGACAAGCTGGTTGTAAGCCGCGCCCGCCGCGTGCAACGGTTCTTGTCCCAGCCCCTTCACGTGGCCGAGCAGTTTACCGGACAACCGGGCGTGTATGTGCCGGTCAAGGAAACGGTCCGCGGCTTCAAGGAGCTTCTGGAAGGCAAGCATGACGATCTGTCAGAAGCGGCGTTCCATAACGTTGGCACCATTGAGCAGGCTATTGAGAAAGCAAAGACTCTGTAGTAATCTCTTAGGAGGAATGGTCCGTGAGTACATTTTTGCTGGAGATCGTGACTCCGGAGCGCAAGGTTTATGAGCAGGAAGTACACATGGTCGTCGTCCGCGGCGCGGAAGGCGAGCTTGGCATACTGCCCAATCACATTCCGCTGGTTACGCCATTGCTAATTGGACCGCTCAAGATTGAGAGGGATGGAGTGAATGAATTCATTGCCGTCAGCGGCGGGTTCATGGAGGTGCGCAAAAATAAGGTGGTTGTTCTGGCGGAAAGTGCCGAGCTTCCCCAGGAAATTGACCTGGAGCGCGCTGTAGCCGCCCGGGAGCGCGCCGAAAGAAGGCTGCATACCAAGCGGGATGATATTGACCACCGCCGCGCGGAACTGGCGCTCCAGCGGGCTCTTAACCGGATGAATGTTGCCAAAAACAAGCACTGAACAGACGCGGAAATCGCGTGTAATAGTTTCCGCAGCAAACAGAAGCTCCCGGCATAGTGCAGATGCCGGGAGCTTCTGTGCATATGATCAGGCATTATCAGCAGGAAGATGAGTAATAAGATCCTCCAAATCACTTAGGTAAAAATCAAGCGGCGGTAATTCCTTCAGATAGTAATTGTCTTGCAGGAGCACATAACTGATCTTCCGTGTCTCATCCCCGGGCAAGGTAGGCGCGGCCTTCTCCTCCGCCATATAGTCATCTACAGCGCGCTGCACAATATCCAGCCACACGGGAATATGGCGCTCCTCCTCGGCGAATATCTCGAAAGATTCCCTGGACATGTAGAATTTCTGCTCCGGCACCCCTTTTAAAAAAGGGAGAAGCAATTCAAAATTTATTTCATTGTCTGAACCGATCAGAACGGTACGGTTGATGCCTTTGGGAAGATGTTTTTCGAACTCCCGGATGATTTGTTTGACTTGCTGCAATGTGACGGCGACAGACGGGACTGTGCGGGAATCGCCCGTTTCTTGGCTGGCCGTCCGCTTGTTTTTTCTCCAAAACATGAGAGTCAGCCTCCTTCACAAGTTGTATGCGCTTTCTGTACTTATAATTGTAACATATGTTCGAAGTTGATAGAAAGTGTAAGGAGATTTGGTGAACACGCCAAATTATTCCGTCTCTATACTAGGATGTTCATATCAGGCTTGATTTATCCCTATTGCTGGATTATTATGTAAGTCGGGTTGAAACCAAAATAATCCACTCCGGTTACATCTTTTTCCCTATTATCAGATAAAATATAGAAGAGACAGCAACATGCCTTGTGATTAAGCCCTAATTGGAACAGTTATTTATAGTCATTTTTATTAGACACAAAATTGTACTTTTGTTATAATGGGTTGGAATTTAATAAGTGGAAATCCATCCATTCATAAGAAAAAACTATATGATGCGGAGGTGATTGCAGCGTATGTACGCTAATAATTACGTTCTGGTGGCCATATTCATTGGATTGGGGATCTTCCTTCCTATTGCCGCATTGACTGTTGGCCGGCTGCTTAGGCCGAGCAAACCGCTGCCCGAGAAATATACCACTTATGAAAGCGGTAACGAACCAGTTGGTGTTGGCCAAGTCCGCTTCAACATCCGGTACTATTTGTTTGCGTTGATGTTTGTTATCTTCGACGTGGAAACTGTATTCCTGTATCCATGGGCCGTTGCTTATCAGAAGCTGGGGCTCTTTGCTTTAGTAGAAATGATCGTGTTTGTGATTCTCCTCTTGGTCGGACTTATCTACGCCTGGAAAAAGAAGGTGTTGCAATGGACTTCTCTCTAGAAAATATCTCGCCCGAGGAAAAGGCGGAGCTGGAACGCAATGTTTTCATGACCACATTGGAACAATTGAAGGGGTGGGCCAGAAGCAACTCTCTATGGCCCCTGACCTTCGGACTGGCCTGCTGCGCGATTGAAATGATGGGGACGGGGGCGTCCCACTATGATCTCGACCGGTTCGGCGTTATTTTTCGCACCTCGCCCAGACAGTCGGATGTGATGCTGGTAGCCGGAACGGTCACCAAGAAGATGGGCCCCTTGCTCCGCCGTCTCTATGACCAGATGCCCGAGCCCAAATGGGTGATTGCCATGGGCTCCTGTGCAACGGCCGGGGGACCTTACGTCCGTTCCTACTCGGTGATGAAGGGAGTGGATCAGGTCGTACCCGTAGATGTATATATACCGGGCTGTCCTCCTAATCCCGCTGCTCTGATCTACGGCATTAACAAACTTCAAGAGAAGATACGCTATGAGGCCAAAACCGGGAAGCGGGTGACCGACCGTGTCTGAGGACAACAAAGAGCCGGCATCAGCGCCTGGGGCAGATTCCTCTGCTCCGGGCCCGGTAGAGGGCGAAGCCAATGAAGCGGCAGAAAAGGAAGCCAAGGCCAAGGCGGCGGCAGAGGCCCGCGCGGCCAGAGCGGCTGCCCGGGAGGCAGCGAAGAAATCCGAAGCGGAGACAGAGGCTGCTGCGGATGCCGTTGCCAAGGAGCCTTCGCCGAAGCAGCCGGTTCTGGACCGGTTTGCGGAATTGCTGAAGGAAGGACTTGGCCATGCGTCTGTGCTTGAAGCGTATATAAACGAAGTAGACGATCATCTGCCCTGTGTGGTGCTGGAAGCAGCAGCTATGGAACGGGCGGCCGTCTTAGTGGCCGGTCACCCGGAGCTTAAGCTGAGCTATCTGCGCAATCTGGCAGGCTCCGATCTGGAGACTCATCTGGAGGTTATCTATCATCTCCTCCGGCTCTCCGATATGCAGGAATATTGCGTGAAAGTAAAGGCGGACCGCAATCTGCCGATTGTCCCGTCAGTAACGTCCGTCTGGCAGGCAGCCGATTGGAATGAACGCGAAATCTATGATCTGCTGGGCATTGAATTTTCGGGTCACCCGAATCTGGTGCGGATCATGCTGCCTGATGATTGGGTGGGTTTTCCATTGCGCAAGGATTACGAGCCGTTAGACCCGGAGGTGTGACTTCATGGCGTTGCGAACTGAAGAGCTGTTGCTTAATGTGGGTCCTCAGCATCCGTCCACTCACGGCGTATTCCGTGTCATAGTCAAGCTGGATGGCGAAGTGATCAAGGAAGCGATTCCGGTTATGGGCTATTTGCACCGGGGAACGGAGAAGCTGACGGAAAATCTGAATTACACCCAGATCATTCCTTATACAGACCGGCTGGATTATGTATCGGCCATGACCAACAACTACGTGCTGGTTCATACCGTCGAGAAGATGATGCAGCTGGAAGTCCCGGAGAAGGCGCAGTTTCTGCGGCTGATCGTGATGGAGCTGCAGAGAATTGCCAGCCACCTGGTCTGGTGGGGAACATATCTGCTTGATATCGGGGCGATGAGTCCGTTCCTGTTCGCCTTCCGCGACCGGGAGAAGATCATCGATCTGTTTAATGAGTTATGCGGTGCAAGACTTACATATAATTATATGCGTGTCGGCGGAGTCAAGTGGGACGCGCCGGAGGGCTGGATCAACAAGGTCCGCCAGTTTGTGCCGTATATGAAGAGCAAGCTGGACGAATACCATACTTTGGTCAGCGGCAATGAGATTTTCTTGTCCCGGATTAAGGGAATCGGGAAATATGATGCCCAAACGGCCATTAATTACGGACTGAGCGGCGCCAATCTGCGCTGTACCGGCGTGGATTACGATTTGCGCAAGAAGCAGCCGTATTGCATTTATGACCGGTTCTCATTTGATGTGCCGACCCAGACAGGCGGAGACTGCTATGCCCGTTATCTGGTCCGGATGGAAGAGATCGTCCAGTCGCTGCGGATTCTCGAGCAGGCGCTTGAACAGTTTCCCGAGACCGGCGAGACTATGGGCAAGGTTCCCCGCGTGATCAGAGTTCCGGAAGGGGAGCTGTTCGCCAGCATCGAGTCTCCCCGGGGAGAACTGGGCTGCTATATTATTTCCAAGGGCAAGGATAAGCCTTACCGCTTAAAATTCAAACGGCCGTCCTTTGTTAATCTCCAGATTCTGCCCAAGCTCCTGGTAGGCGAAACCATGACCAATCTGATTACCATTCTAGGGGGCGTTGATATCGTCGTTGGGGAGGTGGATGGTTGATGGCGGACCTGTTGAGAGAAGAGCTTACGCTTGGCCGGTTTACCATATTCCTGCTGCTGGGTGTGGGCATGCTGCTTCTGGTGCTGGGTTTTGTTACATACGCCATCTACTTTGAACGCAAGGTCATCGGGTGGATGCAGCTGCGGATTGGCCCCAACCGGACGGGGCCTCTGGGACTTCTCCAAAGCGTGGCCGATGTCTTGAAGCTGCTGATTAAAGAGGATACCATCCCGGCCAAGGCGGACCGCCAGCTGTTTATTCTGGCCCCGGCCATTACCTTTGTCCCTTCCTTTGCCGTACTTGTGGCCATTCCCTATACCAATTGGGGCTATTTCGCCAACCTGAACGTGGGTGTGCTGTATTATGCCGCTCTCTCCAGCATCTCCACCATTGGAATCGTGCTTGGAGGCTGGGCGTCCAACAACAAGTACGCCCTGTTGGGCGGAATGCGCTCTGCCGCCCAGATGATCAGCTATGAAATTCCTCTGGTCATGTCCATGACGGGGATTATTATGGCCTCCGGAACCATGAACATCCGTGACATTGTGCTTGATCAGGGAAGCGGGTTCTGGAACTGGAACTTCCTGCCCCAGATTATAGGCTTTGGAGTATTTATTGTAGCGGCTGTATCTGAATTGAACCGTACACCCTTTGACCTGCCGGAGGCGGAGTCGGAGCTGGTGGCCGGCTATCATGTGGAATACAGCGGCTTCCGGTTTGCCTTCTTCATGCTGGCGGAATATGTCTATGTGTTCGCTATCGCTTCATTGACCACTGCCATGTTCCTGGGAGGCTGGTATTCGCCTCTTCCGCTGCTTGATTTTATACCGGGGATCGTCTGGTTTCTGTTGAAATTCTGCTTTGTAGTGTTCTTTCTCTTCTGGCTGCGGGCCACAATGCCGCGTGTCCGTGTGGACCAATTAATGAGCTTCGGTTGGAAAGTGCTGCTTCCTCTCTCGCTCGTGAACATTTTTGTCTCGGCGGTCTATATCGAGCTGTTCGTGAGATAACCACACATCTTGAAGCCAAGGAGGAATCCACCATGAAGGGTATTGCCAAGGGCATGGGCTTCACCTTCAGACAATTATTGAAGAAAAAAGTGACGTATGCTTATCCCGATATGCCGCTTAACATGCCGGACCGATTCCGCGGCATCCAGCATTTTGACCCGGAGAAGTGCATTGTCTGCAATCAATGCGCCCGGATCTGTCCCACAGAATGCATCACGCTGACAGGCAAGCCCAACCCGGACCCGGAAAAGAAGGGCAAGGTCATTGATACCTACGATATCAATTTTGAAATCTGCATCCTGTGTGATCTATGCACGGAGGTATGTCCTACGGAAGCGATTGTCATGACCAACAATTTCGAACTGGCGACCTACAGCCGCGACGATATATTCAAGGATATGAACTGGCTGCACAACAATAACAAGCATGTCCGCCAGGACAATAACTCCCAGGCGCCCAAGCCGAAGGGGTGAGGGCGGCAGAGCTTACGAAGTAAGCTTTGCTTACGCAAAGCTCAGCGGGTGCTTACGAAGTAAAGCTTTCCTAACGGAAAGCTTCTTAGGAGGGTCGAAGCAACATGTTGGATAATGCGCTGGACGGAATAAAGGAATTGTTCTCGACGCCTGCGAATTTTATGTTTTTCGTATTTGCCCTTACGGCCATCGGCGGCGCCATCTTTGCGATCAGTTTTACGAAAGTGATTCACATCGTCGTGTCCCTGGCGGTTACTTTTCTAAGCTTGGCCGGGCTTTATGTCTTGCTGGAAGCGGAGTTCGTTGCCTTTGTCCAGGTGCTGATTTATGCCGGAGCCATCTCCATCCTGATGATCTTCGGGATCATGATGACCAATCACCAGGCTGAGGATACCCAAACCAAGCAAACTCTGCACAGTTGGCTGCTGGGCATTGGCATAGTCTCCTTGTTTGGCATCTTGTTCTATGCCATTCAGAATTCTTCCTTTCCGGCACCGTCGGGCTTTGAAGCGGGCGAGAATAATACAGAGGCCATTGGCCGGCAGCTCTTCAGCGCCCATGTTATTCCCTTTGAGCTCATGTCCGTGCTGCTGACCGTCGCTTTTATCGGCGCAATTGTACTGGCCAAGAAGGAGGATGACTGAACGTGAGCGATCAAATAAGCTCTTATCTGATGCTGGGAGCCATCCTGTTCTGCGTGGGACTCTATGGTGCGCTCTCCAAGAAAAGCGCCATTGTTGTGCTGCTGTGCATCGAATTGATGCTCAACGCGGTAAACCTCAATCTGGTCGCCTTCTCCAAGCTGGGAGTGGTTCCCTCCTTGACCGGCCAAATTTTTTCACTGTTTAATATTACGGTTGCAGCAGCGGAAGTGGCAGTGGGAGTGGCGCTATTAATCGCCTTATACCGCAACCGGGGTACCACGGAAGTAAAGGATATGGATTTACTGAAGAAGTAAGTAAGGGGGGTACCATCTTTGGAATTCTCACAGCTGGCGTGGCTTGTTCCTGTTTTCCCGCTGTTATCCTTTCTCATGCTGACAGCGCTGGGGAGACAGGTGAGAACATGGGGAGCTATCATCGGGATAGCCGGAGCATGCCTTTCTTTTGTGCTCTCCCTCATCATTTTCCTGGAACGTCTGAACCAAGCGCGGGACTTTACCTGGAACGACTTCGAATGGCTGAAGTTCGGTGACGTTGCCATCCGTTTCGGATTTGAGATCAACAATCTGAATACGATGATGCTGTTGATCGTTACCACGGTCAGCCTGCTTGTCCAGATTTACTCCCACGGGTACATGGAAGGAGACGGGCGGATTACGGTCTTCTACGGCTATATTTCCCTGTTCACCTTCTCTATGCTGGGGTTGGTCATTTCCCCTAACCTGCTGCAGCTGTATGTGTTCTGGGAATTGGTGGGCGTCTGCTCCTTTCTGCTGATCGGCTTCTGGTATCAGAAGCCTGAAGCGAGAGCAGCGGCGAAGAAGGCATTCATTGTCACCCGGATCGGGGACACGGGCCTGTTCATTGCCATCCTGCTCTTGTTCTGGCATATGCCGGAGCATAATCTGGATTTCTCGGCGATTCACAATGCCTTTCAGGGAACGCCGGCAATCGGGGCCGGGGTTGTAACGGCTGTTGCCATTCTGATCTTCGTGGGCGCAGTAGGCAAATCCGGTCAATTTCCCTTGCATACCTGGCTTCCCGATGCCATGGAGGGACCAACCCCCATCTCTGCGCTGATTCATGCCGCAACCATGGTGGCCGCAGGGGTTTATCTGGTGGCCCGTACTTATGACGTCTTTCTGGCTTCTTCCACGGCCCTGACTGTGGTGCTCGCAGTTGGTGCTTTTACCGCTTTGTTCGCGGCGACTATCGGCATGGCCCAGAATGATATCAAGCGGATTCTCGCCTATTCCACCATCAGCCAATTGGGCTATATGATGATGGCGATGGGCTTGGGCAGTTGGATGGCCTATACGGCAGGCCTCTTTCACTTGCTGACTCATGCGTTCTTCAAAGCTTTGCTGTTTCTTGGGGCCGGCAGTGTGATTCACGCGGCTCATACCCAGAACATCCAGGAGATGGGCGGTCTTGGCCGCAAAATGAAAATTACCGCCTGGACCTTCACCGTCGGCATGCTGGCTTTATCCGGGATTTTTCCGCTGTCCGGCTTCTGGTCCAAGGATGCCATTCTGGCTGTGGCGTTTCACGACAACCCGCTCATTTTTTGGATCGGCCTGATCGGAGCATTTTTTACCGCCTTCTACATGTCCCGCCTGTTGTTCCTCGTCTTCACAGGGAAGAACCGGGGCGGGAGGGAGGAGGCTATCCACGAATCTCCCGCGGTGATGACCGTTCCGCTGATTGTGCTGGCGGTGCTTGCCGTATTGTCCGGCTTTATCTTCGTGCCGGGGTTGAATTCCTGGTTGGGTGATTGGCTCACCGCCTCACGCGCCGGAGAGGAAGCCTTCGAGCTCCCGGTGGTGCTGCTCTCCAATCTGGCGGCAATCCTCGGAATCGGGTTAGGCTGGCTGATCTACGGCAAGGGCAGCTTGCGTCCAGACTTCTTATCCGGCAGGCTCCCATGGCTTTATACACTGGTTAACCGCAAATATTACATCGACGAACTGTATCAAGCGGTGATCGTTATGCCCCTCAAAGGGCTGGCGGCGCTTCTGAATGCGGTGGACGACTATATTATCGACGGTGCAGTAAGGCTGGCGGCAACCGCAACCGGAGGAATCGGCCGCCTGGGGCGCCGTGTCCAGAACGGACAGGTTCAGACCTACGGGTTGCTGACGCTGCTTTCTATTGTGGTGCTTGTGCTGGCTTTTGCGGGAAGGAGGTACTTCAATGTTGGATGATTTGCCGATCTTAAGCATGATTGCCTTCTCCCCGCTGCTTGGAGTGCTGATTCTGCTGTTTCTGCCTGCCCGCAACGGCAAATGGATCAGAATCGCGGGAGTTTGGGCTACTGTGATCCCGCTGCTTCTCGCCACCTGGCTGTATGTGGATTTCAGCACCACCACAACAGGGTATCAATATGCCGAGCAGTTCAGTTGGATTCATCTCCCTCTCTCGCTGGACAACAACTTGCTGAGCCAGGGCTTCACCGGGCTTGAGCTTCGATTCGACTATACCATGGCGGTGGACGGCTTATCCCTTCCGCTGGTATTCTTGACGGCGCTAATCGCCACCATGGCGGCCCTCGCGTCCAAGTTTATCAAGAAGCGCTGGAAATTGTATTATATTCTGTTCCTGCTGCTGGAGACGGGCATGTTTGGAGTGTTCATGGCGCAGGATCTGTTCTTGTTCTTCCTGTTCTTCGAGATCACACTGGTGCCCATGTTCTTCCTGATCGGAATCTGGGGTTACATCCACCGGGAGAGGGCAGCCAACAAATTTCTGCTGTACAACGGGCTGGGATCGGCAGTTATGCTGATTGCCTTCCTGGTTATTGTGGCCACTGCAGGTTTTGTGCAGCAGGATGATATGCTGTATTACACCGGTCACCTGGGAGAGATCAAGAACAACCTGTTTGGCGTAGGGGTTGAATCTTATGTAAATGCAGATGACCCCAACAATCCCTTCTATTTAAAAGATGCGCTGGAATGGACTGTTCGGTTATGGGGGGACTTGTCCTGGACGATTGATGGCAAAAGCACGGTCTTCCTGCTGCTGTTGATTGCCTTTGGCATTAAGCTGCCCATCTTCCCGTTTCATACATGGATGCTGAAGGTCCACTCGGAGGCGCCGCCTTCTATTGTGATGATCCATTCCGGCATTCTGCTCAAGATGGGAGCCTACGGGCTGATTCGTTTCGGAGTGCTGATGTTTCCCGAAGAAGCCAGGAATTGGGCCGTTGCGCTGGCGGTACTCGGTGTCATCAATGTTCTGTACGGGGCCGTTCTGGCCCTCCGTCAGGAGGATTTCAAGCTGGTGCTGGCCTATTCCAGCATTAGCCACATGGGGATTGTGCTCCTGGGGATCGCCGCTTTCAATCAGGCGGGTATCCAGGGTGCGATTTTCCAGATGATCTCTCACGGTCTTATCTCCGCGCTGCTGTTCCTTATGGTGGGCAGTATCTATGAGCGTACGGAGACCAGCAATCTGCGTGAGCTGGGCGGCCTTGCCAAAGCGATGCCGTTCATAGGCGGAATTCTGATGATTGGCGGAATGGCCTCGTTAGGACTCCCCGGACTGTCCGGCTTCCCCGGCGAATTGCTGGCTTTCCTGGGGCTGTTCGACTCTATGCGGGCCATCGCTATTGTGGGCGCGGCGGGAATTATTCTGGCCGCAGTGTATGTGCTGCGGGGGGTTCTGGGTATTACATACGGACCCATTCTTGAGAAATACCGCGGTCTCCGGGATGCGCGGCTGATTGAGGCTGTGCCCATGATCGTGCTGGTGGCCTTCATCCTTCTGCTGGGAGTATATCCGGGCATTCTAACCCAGACCATGCAACAGACAGTGGCCGATTTCGACTCACTCATTCAAATCATTGCAGCGAAGATCGGAGGATAGACCAATGGATTCACTTAACGGACTGAAGCTTGACGATTTAAGCTATCTGGCGCCGGAGCTGACCTTGGTCCTCTCCGCAGTCATCTTGTCCTTGCTGGATCTGTTCCTTCCGCAGCGGATCAAGCGGTCCTTGCTGGGCTGGCTGACTGTACTGGCAGTGGCGGTATCCGCCTTCTTCGTCACTTGGCGCCTGGGAACGGATGAGCCAATCTCACTGCTTCACGACAGCTACAGGATTGACGATTTTGCCAATCTGATTAAATTGGTGCTGCTTGCAGGAACGGGCTTGATTGTATTCATGAGTCTGGGGACGGTCAAGGAGGAGGAGATTCAGCACGAGGGCGAGTTCTATTATCTGTTTCTGCCGGCGGTGCTGGGCGGAATGATCATGGCCTCCTCGGCTGATCTTATCACTCTGTTTGTAGGGCTGGAGACATTGAGTATTACATCCTACATTATGGTTGGCATCCGCAAAAAAAATCCGCTGGCTAACGAAGGCAGCTTCAAGTACCTGATTCAGGGCGGCATATCATCCGCCGTTATTCTGTACGGCATGTCATTTCTGTACGGGACGACAGGCTCCACGAACCTGTTTGAGATCCGTGAGGCACTGAATACCCCAGCTGCCGCGGACTCCTTCGGCCCGCTGATCTATATGGCATTCTTCCTGCTGCTGGCGGGCTTCGGCTTCAAGGTGGCGGCGGCGCCGTTTCATACCTGGGCCCCTGATGCCTATCAGGGAGCGCCGACGCCTGTTACCGCTTTTCTGGCGGTGGTTTCGAAGACAGCAGCGTTCGCCATTACCTTCCGCGTGTTCATGTCCGTATTCTATTCCCTGATGGAGGGCAGCAGCCGGACCCCTGTCGGCCATGATGCTTTCCTCGCCATGGCAGCTGTGGCGGCAACCGCGATGATTGTGGGCAATACCATGGCGCTCAAGCAGAACGACCTGAAACGGCTTATGGCCTATTCGGGCATTGCCAATGCAGGCTATCTGCTGGTCCCTGTCGCAACGGGGTATTCCCTGGTTCATTACAGCACCTTCGAGGAAATGCTGTTCTACCTGATCGCGTACCTGTTCATGAATGTGGGCGCCTTTGCCATGATCATGATTGTGGAGCAATCAAGCGGGCATACCAGGCTGAAAGGTCTTGCCGGATTATATTACCGTGCTCCCTGGCCCGCGGCGGCCATGGTGCTGATCCTGCTGTCACTGGCGGGGATTCCCGTAACGGGAGGCTTCTTCGGGAAAATATTCATTATGTTCGGCGCTATCCAGAATCACCAGTTCTGGCTGGCTGCTGTGATGATTCTTACCAGCGTCATTTCCTTCTATTATTATTTCGGGATCATCCGCCAGATGTTTATGAGAAGGGGAGAAGAGGAGGAAGACATCAAACCCACCCTCCCGCTTTCCATCACCCTCTGGCTGTGCGCCATTGCCGGTGTGCTGATGGGATTCTTCCCACAATTTATTATAGAGTGGATGGGGCAGGTGTTCTCCTTTATGTCGGATCTGTAGCGGCTTCTGCCGTTGCGGGTTTGGCAAACTCCTATCGGGTCATTCATGAATCTTTCCAAGCCGAATCCGTTCCCCCGGGTCGGCTTTTTTTACGTAAATGCCCGATTGTGGCATTTTCATTCGGGGGCTCCCCCAAAAGTACCCGGATTTTGCTTCGAAGCATCTCGTCACTTTTGGGGGATT
>JAQSYI010000004.1 GCA_029256185.1 Paenibacillaceae bacterium | reverse complement strand
CATTCGTTATTGAACTCAAAAACTTTTAGCCGATGCTTCCGAAGTGAGTTTTTTCGTCATAACCGCTTCGCATTCGTTATTGAACTCAAAAACTTTTAGGAGGTAATCTCATGTCTGAAGTTGTAGAAAAGGCAATGCTCGCCAAGGAGGCTTCCATTCGCCTTGCCCGGCTTAGCGAGCACCAAAAGAACGCCGCGCTCCGGGCCATGGCCGACTCCCTTGTCCGCGAAAGTGCAGCAATTATTGCAGCTAACGAACAGGATCTCGCCAGGGGCCAGCTTAATGGAATGAGCGAATCCCTGTTGGACCGGCTGGCATTATCGGACGACCGTATTCGGAATATTGCCAACGGACTGCTGCAAATCATTGACCTGCCTGATCCCGTTGGAGATGTGCTGGAGCAATTCGAGCGCCCCAACGGACTGTTCATCCGAAAGGTCAGAGTGCCGCTGGGATTGATTGGCATAATCTACGAAGCCCGCCCCAATGTTACTGTGGACGCCGCAGGTCTGTGTCTGAAATCAGGCAATGCCGTGCTGCTCCGCGGCGGCTCCGATGCACTCAACTCCAATATCAAGATCATCGAGGTGCTGCGCTCCGCATTGGCCAGTACCCTCGTTCCTCCCGAGGCGCTTCAACTGGTAAACTCCAGTGACAGAGCCTCCGTAGATGAGATGCTCCGGTTGAACGGCCTGATCGATGTGGTCATTCCCCGCGGCGGCCGAATGCTGATCCAGACCGTAGTACAGAATGCCACTGTTCCTGTAATTGAAACCGGAGCCGGCGTCTGTCATACCTTTCTGGATGAGACGGCAGAGCCTGGCATCGCCTTGAACATTGCCGTCAATGCCAAGGTGCAGCGGCCGTCTGTCTGCAATTCCATGGAGACACTCCTTATTCATGAAGAATTTGCTGAAGCTTATCTGCCTGGCATTGCCGAAACCTTTCGGACATTGGGTGTGGAGCTGCGCGGAGACCAGCAGGCTATCCGGATCGCAGGTCCCATGGCAGAAGCAACGGAAGAGGACTACGCGACTGAATACAACGACTACATTCTCAATATTAAGGTGGTCGAAAATTTAGACGATGCTCTCGCGCATATCCGCCGTTTCGGCACCATGCATTCGGAGTGCATTGTTACCGAGAAGCCGGAAAATGCGGAGAAGTTCCTTCAGGAAGTGGATGCAGCTGCCGTGTTCCACAACGCCTCCACCCGGTTTACGGATGGCTTCGAATTTGGCTACGGCGCGGAAATTGGCATCAGCACCCAGAAGCTGCACAGCCGCGGTCCGATGGGACTGCCTGCACTCACCTCCACCAAGTTCATGATTTACGGGAGCGGGCAGATTCGCGGATGATCATCCGTTACTTTACAAACTACAAGGTAAGCGAGGGATACCCATGCCGTTAACAGGCAAAAGCATCGTTTTCATTGGAGCCGGCTCCATGGCTGAAGCAATTATTAGAGGAATTATTCAACAAGAAATAGCCCAACCGGAACATGTCTATGCCATAAACCGGAGCAATGTGGAACAACTTGCCGCTCTGAAGGAACGTTACGGCATCCACTGCGCCTTCGAAGCAAGTGAAAAGGAAGAATATATCCGCCGTGCCGATATTGTCGTAGTAGCGATGAAACCCAAGGATGTCCGGCAAGCCTTCGCAGGCTTCAGCAATTTGCTCCGCCCCGAACAGCTGCTGGTCTCGGTTGTGGCCGGCTTGTCTTTGGATACCATCAGTCTGCTGGTTCCGGAAGGTATGCCCGTCGTGCGCACCATGCCCAACACCTCCAGCACCATTGGTCTGGGTGCAACAGGCCTCTGCTATTCTGCCGGAGTAAGCGCGTCCTTGCAAAACATGGCTCTCGCCATGTTTAACGCAATCGGCGAAGTAAGCGTTGTGCCGGAAGCATTAATGAATATGGTCAACGGCATCTCCGGCAGCGGGCCTGCTTATGTATATTATTTTATGGAAGCGATGATTGCCCACGGCATCGAAGGGGGGCTTGCTCCTGAACTGTCCCGCAACCTGACGGTCCAGACCGTACTCGGCGCCGCCGCCATGGTTAAGGCTACCCAAGAGAACCCTGCAGACCTGCGCAGAAAGGTCACGTCTCCAAACGGAACCACCCAAGCGGCGATTGAAGAGTTTGAGCGGCAGGGATTGAGCAGAATTATCAGCTCCGGCATTACCCGTTGCGTGGAACGCGCCGCCGAAATCGGTACACAAATCAGCAAAGATGTGAAGGACCCGCAATAGCTGACAAGCAGCGGCCAACAAGCGCACTTCACCTTCTGTGCACAAACAGAAGAACGCCGTATAACGAATGAAGATATCCGTTATACGGCGTTTTGTCATGCCAATTTTATACATCAAGTAATTCTATGAATGGACCATACGACCCCGTCCGCATCTCCACCGCCCAGATCAAGTGGAATGGTCACTCCGTCCGCTTCATAGAACATCCCGATAACATCTCCCGCGGTTAATTGAACATCTCCTGCCAGTGTAACTGTGCCGCTTCCCAGGATAGTTCTCAAGTTTAGAACAAGAACTATATTCACATTAAGCACGGGGAACAATCCATTGATGAGATCAGTTACAGTTGGAGAGGTTCTGCGGATAACAAAAGCCGGATTCTCCGCTGCTCCAAGAGCAATTGTAACAGTAGCAGTAGTTGAATAATTGACAGTTGCTTTAATTGAATATCTTCCTGTTGCCGGTATGGTGTAATTGCCGGTCAGTTCGTTAAAAGAGGCACTGTCATAATACGGTGTGGCGACGGACCAACCTGTCAATTGAGTGGATGCTGAGATTTCCAGTTCACTCAAGAACGCGGAAAATCCTTCCTGTGCTATATTGGGCCCCGTTGCTCCTGTTCCACCTGTGGCTCCCGTCGCTCCGGTAACCCCTGTTGTGCCAGTGGCTCCCGTTACACCTGTCGCCCCGGTTGCCCCTGTCGTGCCGGTTGCTCCCGTTACACCTGTTACACCGGTAACTCCTGTAGCTCCTGTAGCTCCTGTTACCCCGGTTACACCGGTGGCTCCCGTTTCACCTGTCGCTCCGGTGACCCCTGTCGTGCCGGTGGTTCCCGTTACACCTGTCGCTCCGGTGGCCCCTATTGTGCCGGTTGCTCCCGTCTCGCCTGTCGCCCCGGTAACCCCTGTTGTGCCGGTTGCTCCCGTCTCGCCTGTCTCGCCTGTCGCTCCGGTAGCCCCTGTTGTGCCGGTGGCTCCCGTTTCGCCTGTCGCCCCGGTGGCCCCTGTTGTGCCGGTTGCTCCCGTTTCGCCTGTCGCTCCGGTAACCCCTGTTGTGCCGGTTGCTCCTGTTACCCCAGTTACACCGGTAACCCCTGTTGTGCCGGTTGCTCCCGTTTCTCCTGTCGCTCCGGTAACCCCTGTTGTGCCAGTGGCTCCCGTTACACCTGTCGCCCCGGTTGCCCCTGTCGTGCCGGTTGCTCCCGTTACACCTGTCGCCCCGGTTGCCCCTGTCGTGCCGGTTGCTCCCGTTTCGCCTGTCGCTCCGGTAACCCCTGTCGTGCCGGTTGCTCCCGTTTCGCCTGTCTCTCCTGTCGCTCCGGTGGTTCCTGCTCCCGTCACCCCGGTTGCACCAGTGGCCCCTGTCGTGCCAGGAGCACCCGTCTCGCCTGTCGCCCCAGTAGCCCCTGTCGTGCCGGTTGCTCCCGTTACACCTGTCGCTCCGGTGGCCCCTATTGTGCCGGGAGCACCCGTCTCGCCTGTCGCCCCGGTAACCCCTGTCGTGCCGGGTGCTCCCGTCTCGCCTGTCTCGCCTGTCGCTCCGGTAGCCCCTGTCGTGCCGGTGGCTCCCGTTACACCTGTTACACCGGTAACTCCTGTCGTGCCGGTGGCTCCCGTTACACCTGTTACACCGGTAACTCCTGTCGTACCGGTGGCTCCCGTTACACCGGTTACACCGGTAACCCCTGTCGTGCCGGGTGCTCCCGTCTCGCCTGTCGCTCCGGTAACCCCTGTTGTACCGGTTGCTCCCGTTTCTCCTGTCGCTCCGGTAACCCCTGTTGTGCCAGTTGCTCCCGTGGCTCCTGTCGCTCCGGTAACCCCTGTCGTGCCGGGTGCTCCCGTCTCGCCTGTCTCCCCAGTAGCCCCCGTTGCGCCAGTAGCCCCCGTGGCACCTGTCCCGCCTGTCGCTCCAGTCGCTCCGGTGGTTCCTGCTCCCGTCACCCCTGTTGCACCAGTGGCCCCTGTGGCTCCCGTCCCGCCTGTCGCTCCAGTCGCTCCGGTGGTTCCTGCCCCCGTCACCCCTGTTGCACCAGTGGCCCCCGTGGCTCCCGTCCCGCCTGTTGCTCCAGTCGCTCCGGTGGCTCCTGTGTCTCCGTTAATTTGTACGGCCTCCATCAGCACTATCTCGTCAATCAGCATCCTGCCCGTAGCGGATGGCGAAGGCGCCAGGCTGATTGCCAGTTGGGCCAAAACAGCACCCGCGGGAGCAGCTGTAGTCACTCCTTCGAATACCTGCCATTGCATATCGGTAAATAATCCCATAGGGACAATCATCATGATCCCATTGCCCAGATATTGCATCGCATTGTTGAAATAATTGATCGTAGCAACTACCGCGGCGCTGACACCCGCATGATTTTTGGCCAGTGAAAACGATAGATACAGACCGTCGCCAGGCAAAATATCCACCATTTGCTGCAGGGATGTAGCCGGAGAACCCGGAAGCATTTCCATGCTTTGGAAGCCCTCTTTGGATCTGGAGCTTAAGGCCGTGTTTACCGTGACCCAGCCTGTCATGCCTTGTTCGAAGCTTGGATTAATTAATTTGTTCTCCAACTGAATAGCCAAAATTACCCACCTCACTCTAGTAGTCTAGCAGTTCAAATTACAAATCTTGCAACACAAATCCATAGCAGCTGGATTTATATTACAATATTCAAGCCAGTTGCTTTTACCACAAAAATCCGCGTTACTCCCGCACTATTAGGCATCTTGATCACCAATACAGACATCCGGCGAGTCTGAATTTTCACCAGTAGTATAACGTCTCGTAAATTTGTTCCTCATTCTTGAGGCCGGGCCTTCCCGGCTAGCAACGGACCTGAGAGACGCTAATCGCGGGAAAAGCGGGGGTTCGCGCGGCTAACGGACTGGAATGACCTTATCGGAGCCAATATCCCTCTGGATGGGGGCAAAGTAGTCCAATAAGAGCGTTCAAGTCCGTTACAATTCCAAGCCCCCGTTTTTTGACCGAATAGGGGCGCTCAGGTCCGTTACAACCTGGGGCGTGTCTGAACACCCGCTTGAGGGCATCCTTTCACCGCCTTTTCACCCCGAGCTATCGTTACTTTCGCTTGACGTACCCAGGTACGCCTGCCCGAAAGGGCCTGGCCAGGAACGATAATTTGGGTACTATCTGCTCCCCTCAGAGGTTCAGACACGCCCTAAAGCGGTGACTCTTCTTCGCCAAACTGCTCCCATAGGAGTCGGTTCCCTTTTGTGCTCACTCTGTTTTAGCCCTTCCGGGTTCTTCTCCCGTAGGGAACGATTTTACAACATGATGCAGTAGTACTCGTTTTCATCTCATAGGGGGCTAACGGACTCAGTCTCTCCTATGGGACTCCCTTGCCTTCCACCCTGGGGGATTGCGGCCCAATATGGTCTTTCCAGTCTGTTAGCCGTGCTGATCCCTGCTTTTACCAAAACATCAACGCCTCTCAGGTACTCTCAGGTCCGTCAGCCGGGAAGGTTGGCACGTTCAAGATACTTTCTTGCCCATCAAAAAAAACCGCTTAGGCAGAAGTTCCTGCCGGAGCGGTTTGAAGTGGAGCGTTCCTATTGCGTTAACGTTAACTGCCAGTCCTCCCGGAGCTGGGTATAGATCGTAACCAGAAATGTGGTCTGCGTTACTCTGCCCGCCTCTTCCGCGGAGATCTCCAGCCTCTGCCGGAAATAATCGGCCAATTCAGCGCTCAGCTTCGCAAGACTCTCCTCCGTCAACTCGTTGCGGCGCTCGATCAGCGCCTCAAGAGCCAGCCAATCCTGGCGGCTGACCAGCCTTCTGTGCCGGTCCTCCAGCCTAAAGCCGGATATATTCCAGCCCTCCTCGCCGATTGTCCGCATCACCTGGCTTTTTTTCTCCTGCTGCCCGTTCCGGTTGTCATAGATCACCACCGTGCCTGCCAGGAGATCACCGACTCTTTTTCCCTTGGGATGAAGGAAGCCCACTACAAGACCCACCAAATAAAAAGAAGGCAGAAAATCCACAACCCGCAGCAGATTGCGCAGAATCGAAGAGAGCACCGTGACCGGCCGGCCGTTATCCTGAATCACCCGCAATCCCACAATCCGCTGTCCTACAGTCTTGCCCATCATACACTCGCATATGACAAAATAGCCCAACTGAATGGCGAGAACCAATATAATGGCTCCCGCAATCATATATTCGGACGCATCTTGAACCATCCCCCAGCCGGAAGACCGGACCGTAAATTCCCCGATCAGCACAAACAACAGCGAGTAGAACAGAATCAATAGGAGCAGATCAACGGCATGTGCGCCTGCGCGGCTGCCCACTCCCGCTGTCAGGAAGCGAAGACGGACCTGCTCCGGCGTAACAACGCTTAATTCCTCCCGTTCAATATGATGCTGCATGCAAACTTCCCTCCCCGGACATCACGAATTTATGGTAGCATTATAACAAGAAAACCCGGCTGGAACGAAAGGAAACGCCCACGATGGAAATGAAACGATTGCTTTCCCGGCACCGCAAGAACTGGATGGAGCTAGACGGACTGCTGCAAATATTTGATCGTCATCCCGGAAAAGTCGACGCCGGTCATATAAGCAGACTCACCCGTTTGTACCGCTCTGCCTCCTCGCACCTGTCCTTGCTGCAGAGCCGTTATCCCCATGATGAACTGACTCTTTACCTGAACCAACTGGTAAGCCGTGCGCACCATGTGCTGTACAAGGAGCAGCATAACAGCGGGGTACAGCTTTCCGCCTTCTTCGGTCAATATTTCATTGGACTGCTCACACGCAGGCGTACGTTCATTATAGCTGCCGCCCTGCTTTTCACCGTCGGCGCCTTCTCAGGCTTTGTGTCCATCCTTATGGACGGAGATAACTTAGGCGCACTGCTTCCTTCCCAGATCGCTGATAACATCGATCCCTCCCGCACAGGCGAAGGGTTAAGCGGCATGTCCCATTCCATCGTATCCTCGGAGATCATGACCAATAACATTCGCGTAGCCGTGCTGGCCTTCGCCGCAGGCATCACCTTCGGGATCTATACGGTGTATATCCTGGCCTTCAACGGACTCATGATCGGCGCACTGGCCGCCGTATACTGGAAGGCCGGAGAAACCTATCTGTTCTGGGCCTACATTCTGCCTCACGGGATAATCGAGCTGACCGCGATTTTTATTGCCGGAGGAGCCGGTCTTTATATGGGCTACAAGATGTGGGTGCCCGGCCAGTATTCATGGAGACTGCAGCTGCTGCAATGTGCCAAGGAATCCGTCCAGCTCCTGTTGGGAACCATTCCCTTGTTCGTCATTGCCGGAGTCATTGAAGGGTACATCACTCCATCCGGGCTTTCCCTTGCAGCCAAATATGCTTTTGCTCTGTTGACGCTCTTCCTTCTCGCCGCTTATTATGCTTACGGCACCCGGCGGGGGCGGCTTGCCCAAGCTCCTTCACCGTTGCCCGGGATTGTCCGCCCAAATGCCTAGGGCGGGTTTGGAACTCGGCCTAGTCTGAAAGACAAGGCAGTTTTGATGAATACCTATTCATCAGGCAACATTCACTAGCGGGACAGGGATGGCCTGGGAGCTCAACCACGTTTTGCCGGCCTTGATTTTATTGGAGTTATTCACCCTTTTCTTTTCGTCGGTCAGACTAGATCAGCCCCCGGCTCCGCTGCTCCAGATATTGGTTGACCGCAGCAAGCGCCAGTTGACCGGCAGGGACATCCAATACGGGAATTCCCCGGCTTCCCATATGGCCGACGAACCGTTTGCGTTCCAAACGGGCTGTTTGGGCGGCTGTGCGCATATAGGCTCGGGCAAGATTGGCGGTTCCCGCGCGGGTCCAGGCCGTAACCACCGGGTCCTCCAGAGACAGGAGAAGGAGGGCGTGGTTGCGGCGCAGCTTCACCAGGTAAGGCGCCAGCTCATCTTCGAACAAATAATTTTCCATATCCGAAAACAGCACAATCATGCTCCGCTTGCGCTGAACATGCAGCAGATAATCCAGCGCCAGGCTGTAGTTGGATTCAGACGGCTCACTCTTCAACGGGTAGACCGCCTCCAGAATATCCTGGAGATAAGCCGCCGTTCTGCCCGGAGGCACATAGGCCAGCACTTCCCCCGAGAAAGCCAGCATGGCGACCTGGTCTCCCTGCCGCAAGGCCACCGCAGCCAGACTGAGCGCCGCTTCAATAGCCCGGTCCAGCTTCACCTGCCCATCCAGCTCCATTCCCATAAGACGCCCGCAATCGATCAACAGGGTGACGGTTTTGCCCCGCTCCGGCTGCCGCACATTGGCCATGGGCCTTCCCGTACGGGCCGAAGCGATCCAGTTGATCGCCCGGGGATCATCATCGGGTGAATATTCCCGGATATAGTGAAAATCCAGGCCGGACTGCTCCCTCACCTTGATCCGCTCCCCGTCCAGAACCAGACTGTGCTGCATGGAGGCCATAATCCCCCGCACCCCCGACAGATCAGGGTATACCCGAAGGGTCAGATTCTCTTGCAGACGGACCTGCCTCTCCCACAGCCCCAGATTTCCCGAGCAACGGATATAGATATGCCGCAGCATGTAATTCCCTCTTGCCGATGCTTCCGTGATGTACCGGAACGCAAGCGGCTGCCTGCCGTTCACTTGCGCCTTCATGACCCCGTGAGGCCGGAATTCCAGCGGCAGATCATCCGCCGCCTGTACGCTCACCGGCATCCGGCCGGAAAAGGATACCTCAATGCCCACTTCAAAAGGACGGCCCTGCTCGATACGTGCGGGAATGCTGCGGGCAACGCGGATCTGCCTGCGGGACGGCAGTGACGCCAGATCCACAATACTGGCTGCAGCAACAAAACCGCTGTACAGCCAGAAGCCCATCCACCCCAATCCCAGTGCAAAAGCGGCCAAAATTACGGGAATGCCTGCCAGCACAACCAAGATGCCTCTACTAGACGGGATGAACAGCTCCCAGACAAATGCTTCAGCGAGGAACCGGAACAGACGCGAGCACTTCCCGAACAAGCTGGTCACTGGACATTCCCTCCAATTCCGCCTGCGGCGAAAGCAGGATCCGATGGCGAAGCGCCGGCCTGGCCACCATCTTCACATCATCGGGCGTAACATAGTTTCTGTTATCGAGCAGCGCCCAGGCCTTGCTGGCCATCATTACCGCAATTCCGGCCCGGGGACTGGCGCCCAGTACAACGGAGGGAAGCTCTCTGGTTTTGCGGATCAGCCGGGTAATATAGACCAGCACCTTCTCTTCCACGGTCACTTCGGCCGCTTCACGGCGCTTGCGGCGGATGTCCTCCAGGGAGAGAACCGCTTCCATCAGCGGCTGCTTGTGGGGAGAGAAGGGAACATGCCCGCGCAGCACCGCCGTCTCTTCTTCCTCACCGGGATAATCCAGCACCAGCTTGAACAAGAACCGGTCCAATTGAGCTTCCGGCAGTGGATAAGTTCCTTCATATTCCACCGGATTCTGGGTGGCTACCACGAAGAACGGATCAGGCAGGAGATGGGTCTTGCCGTGAATGGAAGCCTGATGTTCCTCCATGGCTTCCAGCATGGCCGCCTGGGTTTTGGGACCGGTCCGGTTAATCTCGTCAGCCAGCACCAGATTGGCAAAGACAGGACCCTGCACCAAGTCGAAGCCTCCTGTATGGGCATTCCATACCACATTTCCGGTAATATCGCTTGGCAGCATATCGGGTGTAAACTGAATCCGCCGGTAAGCCGCATCCGTCAGTTCAGCCAGAGTGCGCACCAACCGGGTTTTTCCCAGCCCGGGTACTCCCTCCAGCAGCACATGCCCTCCCGCGAGCCAAGCGGCAACCAGCAGCCTGACATTCTCCTGTTGTCCAATAATGGTTTTGTCCAATTGTGCGATCAGTCTTTCCATTCCTTCTCCCCGCCCTTTCTCTCTGCCGCTTCAACGATATGGGCCATTGCCGCGCAATCGGCCAGGAAAGCCTTGTCAGAGTACCGCTTGCCGCCGTTAAGCTCTCCCAGCCGGACCAGCAGGCTCTCCAGTTGTTCCCCCAGCTCTGCTCCTCCGTGAATACGCGCCGACTGGACCACTTCCTCTATGGGAGCCGAGAGGCGAACCCCCCAGCGCTCCTGCAGCAGCTGCCGAAGATACTGCTCTTGTTCCCGGATCGCCTCATTCCGCAACTTTCTGCGTTTATACCATCCGGCCACAGCAGCCAGCGTCTCATCGCCCCGGCGCACTACCCACTCACGCGGAATATGAACTGGCCCGAACCGCTTCCCCTTGCGCACAAGCCACAGCACAACCGCAAGCGCCGCTTGCACATACACGGCCAGCAGCCAGGCGGGATACACTTCCGTGATCCCCCGCTCAGCCCGGTAGCCGTGATGATATTCATCAAACCACGTATGGCGTCCCTGAATTGCATCCAGCAGAATGGGCCATACCAGCTCGAAGTGCTCCTCGCGGGCAGCCGCTTCATTAATAAGCCATTCCGGCGCCAACAGCACCGTGACGCTTCCCTGCCCGTGTGCATACCGGGCGGCGAGCCCTCCCCGGCTGTCGGAGAGCAGCATCCGGGCTTCCGGGGTCTCCTTGAGGCGCTTCTTCGTGCGGGGTGCTTCTGCCATCCCGCTTTTCTCCTGCCCGCCGGAAGCGGCGTAGCGTACAACCGGAACCACGCCCGGACTTGCCGCATTCTCCGGCTCGGGCACAATACTGTCTACTCCCGGGAAGCCCATGTGAGGCGGAAGCTCCTGATCCAGCACAATCAGATGGTTTCCCCGGGCGATCCACTCGGCGAGGGGCTCCCCTTCGCCTTCCTCCACATTGTCCGGAGCAGCCGACAAGAGCACATTCTCTTGCCCCGCCGGCAGTGCATTCCAGGATTTGCGCCACTCATTCACACTTTCGGCCTTGCGGGACATTAAGGTGCGGATCGCCTTCAGACCGTCATCATCGGCCGAGAAGGACAGATAAGGAGGCATATCCTCCGTTGTCTCCGCTGCGAAGAAGGCGCCGATCAACAAGAAAAGCAGTACAGCCGCCGACAAACCAAGCAAGGCGCTGCCACGTCGGCTTTTAGCCGGAGTGATTGGCATGACTTCCCTCCTCTGCTGCAATGACGCCGGCCACTTTGTGCAGAATGTCCGTGAAGTCCGCTTCAGCAGCATCCTTCATTCCATAGTAGACCTGATCATACAGACCTCTCGCCTCGGCGAACAGCGGCTTCAACCCGGGCTGGCGGGCCGCCAGCTCCAGAGCATACTCTCCGTTGGACTTCCACTGTTCCATCCGGACCCAGCCTTTGTCAGCCGCATACAGCAAGAGAGCCAGAAATACGTACCGCACTCCCTCCCGGTAATCCCCTTTCGCAGCAGCCTCCTCCGCCAGCAGAAGACAATCCCCGTAGGTTTGTTGAAGCTCGGACTCTGTCAGCCGGAGCCTGTTATCCTGCAGCGTCCATTCACGGGAATAGCGGCGGCCCAGCCAGATCAGAAGAAAGACGAGCAGGCCGATGCCCGCTAAGATCACCAGATAAGAAATGACTTCGGAGGCAGACCGGGGAAGGGTCCCATCAGGCAGAAGCCCACCCAGCCTGCGCAGCAGACTATTCAAGCCCCGGCCCAGCCAGTTCGCCCCTTCCTCCCTGATATCCGCCCCCGTCCGGTATTCATGACGGGACAGGATCTCCTTCAGCTGTTCTTTATCCGACTCCACTATTCCCGGTGCAACCGGCTCACTCATCATGCTGAATGTCCCCCGGCCCGTCGGCCAGGAGGCCCTTCCGGCCGTCAGTGCCCCGGAGAACGTGGAGCATGCGGCCGATATCCAGTCCCTCCCGCCAGATGAGCAGATCGAAGTAGCATACCGCGTAGACAATAAAAACAAGTGGCATCAGGAGGATGATCATGAGCACCGGAATCAGCACCTTCAAGAACAACACCGGCAGCGCGAATTGAATCAGCAGAGCGCTGACGCCATACACCGATGACATCATCACGGTCAGCACCAGATACACAAAAAATATCCGCCAGAAGCTGCCCTTGGTCAGTGTCCAGCTCCGGGCGAAGCCCATTCCCGGCACCCTGTTGACCGTCCCGGGGATGTAATAGCCGAAGCGGATCAGGAAGTATCCGAACAACGCATAGATCAGCAGAGAAACAGCCAAGTACACAACGACAATCAAAAAAATCATGCCGGGACCGGCTCCAAGTGCAGATGATCCCCCTATCCCCATCCCTACTCCGATGAGCAGGGATACAAGAAAGACAGCGATTATAATTGCGACTGTCAATGCAATATAGATGCCGGCCATCATCAGGAAATAAATGAGGGAGTGCCCGAACAAGGTCCCGAACCGCTGCATCGTTCTTTTAAGCGCCGTCTTGATATCCGGCTCCTCCCGGTTATAGATGGCTTGTACCATCAAAGTACCTGCTGAAAAGGCAACCGGCAGGATCACATGAACGAAGAGCGGAGCCAGCACCAGAAAGAAGAACAGCAGGCCTCCAATGCCGCCGTTATACGCGGTGTCATCCCCAATGACGCCGGTGCTTAGCCATTCCTCCTCGTAGAATGCGCTGAAATCCAGGCTGGTGGCGAACGCATCGGAGAAAATCCATCCGTACAATAAATAAAAGGGACCGAACAAAATCAAGGCCAACAAGGCAAATTTCACAAAATGATTGCGGTACAGCCTAAGACTGCGGTCCAGCAGCTGGCCGAACGAAAGCGGCGTATAGGGCGATTCCGGCAACTTGAACCCTCCTGTTATACTAAATATTCCCTGAATTATTATACAACATGTTGCCAACTGCCGATAGAAAAGATTTGGAAAAGACAGCCTGGCATGATGACGGCCCTTAAGCCCCGCTTCAAGCGGACCTAAGGGCCGAACGCCTATTCCTCGTCTTCGAATACCTCCAGCACCCATTTGTTGGAGACGGAGGTGCCTATGGCCAGCCGCGCGGGAAACTGCACGCTGTAGGTGACCTGCGCCTGATTAAGCAGCTCGTTTTTCCTGGGAACCCGCCCGATCCTTACACTATAGGTTACCGTGACACTGCTGCCCGCAGCAATGTTCCCCAATCCAATTCCGCGTCCCACCTGTGCTTCGGGCAAGACAGTCCCGTTTACAGTTACGCTTGCGGCGACAAAGCTTACTTCAGGCTCCAGTTCCTCCATCAGAACAGCGCCTTGGGCGGCATAGTCCATGATGTTGGCCACAACAATCCTGTATTGGACCTGGTCACCGACGAAGGCAACGGTGCTGCTTGCACTTTTGACAATGGACAGCCCTGTTACGGCAAGCTGCTTTTGCTCAATAATTGTTCCGGTTTCAATAGTGGAAACTGTCGCCACATTATCGATCCGGGTGCCGATCGGCGTCTGTCTGTCAATATGGACAAAGCCCCGGAAGGCTTGCAGAGAGTCCACCGGCAGGTTGCTCGGCTCAAAGCGTATGCCCACCAGCGGATCGCTCAGAACGATCCGGTTAAGGGTAATGTTCCCTGCGTTGCGAACCTGCAGCGAATAGGGCACACTTTCCCCCTGCAGCCCCACCTCCGGGAACTGCTTGATCAAGCCCAGTTCCGCGTTAGGCAGGACAAGCACCGAAGCATTGGCCGTAGCAAGAGGCGTCGTATTGCTGGTCAGCCTTACTATATTGACGATATCCGAATCCAACCGCGCATTCCCCGGCACCAGATAGCTGGTGACCAGCACAATGGTTTCGCCCACTCCCAGTGAGGTAACCGTTTCGATTAGTCCGAACAGCTCCGCCTGGATGACCACATTGGTGAGCGGCTGATTCGATGTATTGGTAATTTCCGTGGTGAATGTAATCGGGTTCCCCGGTACTACGGATGGCTGGCTGGGTGTCACCACGATGACTGCCGAATTCACCCCCGCCACCGTTACTCCCGTTGCAGCGGTTTGCAGAGGGGTTTCATCCGAGCCTGCTATCGCCGTGTTGAATACTTGCTCTCCTGCCAATGCCGTCGCCGGAATGGCATATGCCGCAGTAAGAGTTACCTGCTGGCTGGGAGCTAAGACGGCGATCATCTCGTCGATCTCAAGCAGCGGGTCGCGGATGAATACATTGGTCAATGGCACGTTGCCATCGTTTGCGGTGGTGAGCGTAAAATCAACGCTTTGGTTAGGCCTTGCCGTCAGCAGACTGGAGCTTGTCGCCAGTCCGAGCAAGGGCAGGGGAGCAACCACCAGGGAAGCCTGGGCGCTTGCCGCAAGTGTCTGGTCGGAGAGTACCTCCACGGCATTAATGAACACAGTGCCTGCCGGTGTTCCTGCCGGGATGGTGAACGGCGCCAGAATCTGCTTGGAGAAGCCGGAGGGCAGAGTGGGAATAAGCTCGTTCCAGCCGAGTAAGGAATCGCTGATCTGTACATTGGTAACGGAAAACCCGTTGGGATTGGTAACCAGGATTGTGAAAAGAACCGTTTCTCCCGGCACGGCCGATGGAGGATTCACGAACTTGGAGATCAATAGAACAGGGGCGGCTCCTACACTGAATGAGGCTTCCGCCACAACCGCGGCAACCGTCTCTGCCGAGAAGGCGAGGGCGAAGTTGACAACGATGGCTCCCGGCGGCAGGGCCGGCACCACGAAGGGCACGCTAAAGCTTTGGGATTCCCCTACATTCAACACAGGAATAACCGTGGAAAAAGCCAGTACGGAATCTTCGATCACCACATTATTCAAGACCGTATTGCCTGTATTCGCCGCTGTTATGGTATAAATGACGGTTTGAGCCGGAATGGCGCTGGTTGCAGAGACACTTTTGGACAGTTCCAGCACAGGGACGGGAAGAACAACCACCTCCGCGCTTGCGCTTTTTACAATCCCTGAATCCGTCGCAACCACCACCGTATTGGACACAACGGCACCGGCAAGAGCCTGCACCGGAACCGTCGAGGGCAGCTCGAAGGCCACTGTTCCCATCGGTTGAATCACTGACACCGTTTCCTCGAAGCCCGCAGCCCCATCAACGACACGAAGCCCCGTAACGGGGATATCGAAGGGGTTATGGAGTGTAATCGTATAATAGACAGTATCTCCGGGAAAAGCCTCCGACACATCACTTTGTTTGGTGACTTCGAAATCCCCCAGGCGCACGGCGAGAGCCTCCACAGGAGTGCTGATCGACAGCAGAGGAGTCGCAGCCGATGTTACAAGCAGTTCATTGGTGATGATGGTTCCGGGCACGGCTGTTTCCGGTATGGTGAAAGGAAGGGTGAATGTCAGGCTGGAGCCCGTTGCAAGCAGCGGCACAATTGTGCTGAAAGCGAGCAAGGAGTCGCTCACTGCAATATCCGCCAAATCTACGTTGCCTTCATTGACAATATTGATGGTGAACCCGATGGTCTGGCCCAGTTCTGCTGAAGACGGACTGGCCGTCTTGGAGGCGGAGAGCAGCGGAATACTTCGGACAGTAACAGAGGCGGCCGCCGAAACGAAGGGCGTCTGGTCGGAAGAAACCGTCACTGTGTTGACGATAACCGTTCCTCCCCGGGCATCTTCGGGGATCGTGTAATTCAGCAGATAAACCTTCGATTCTCCAGGCAGCAGCACGGGGAATGTATCCGTCAGGTCCACAAGGGAGTCCGACAGCATGACGGTGGTCAGCGGGACTGGAGCGGCATTGGTTACTGTCACCTGGAATTGAACCATCTCTCCGGGTGCAGCCGTCTCCACACTGGATACTTTCGTTACCAGAGGCAGGGGGGTGGCTCCTACATTGATGGCAGCAGACGCAGTGACGCTTCCGGTTATTTCGGAGGCCGCAGCCGCAGCCGTATTCATGATCACCGTATCCGGAGGCAGCAGCGGTACGACGAAGGGCGAGACGATAATCTCCGAAGCTCCCGCGGCCAGACTGGGCAGCACCCGGCTCACGCCGAGGGCAGGGTCATCCACCCGGACGTCGGTCAGAGCCACATTGCCGGTATTGGCGACCGTAACCGTATATTCCACCGTCTGTCCGGGGAGAGCGGAAGTCTGGCTTGCGCTCTTCTGGATGGATAAAGAAGGAGCGGGTCCCACATTCACTTCAGTGGATACTGTGCTGGAGACAGTCTCATTCGACGTAACCGTCGAGGAATTATTCACCACAGTTCCAGCCAGAGTGCGGGCAGGGATCTGGTAGGGAATCTGAATCCGGGTGATTGCGCCTGCATCCAGCCTGTCAATAACCTGGCTGGTCGCCAGGGCCTCATCGGTAATCTGTACATTTGTAACCGGCGCATTGGAGGAATTGGTTACCACCAGGGTGTATATGAAGGTTTCACCCGGCGCCGCCACCAGCGTATTCACCGTCTTCTGCAGCTGGAGAGAGAAGAACTCTTCCACCACAATTTCGGCGAAGGCAACGACTGTCCCGGTCTGATCACTCCGCGCGGTTGCCATATTGGTCACAATCGTGTCCGCCAAGGTTGTCAGCGGGATGGGCATCTGCGTTACGAAGTTGGCCTGCTGCCCGATGGCAAGCGCTGCGACCGTTTCCGAGAAGGAAGCGGCAGAATCCTCCACGACGATATTGGTCAGCGGGATATTGCCCGAGTTGGTAACGGCAATATCATAAACCGCCGATTCACCGGCGGCAAAGGAGGAGGACCGCGGCGTTTTCGCGATGGACAGGGCAGGAGCGGAGCCAACGGTCACATTGACACTGGCGGTTTTGGTACCCAGACTGGATTGCAATACTGTGGCGTTAGTAATAACGGTGCCCACCGGAGTCCCGGCAGGAACCAGGAACATGCCGTTAAATATCAGCGACGCCAACGGATTAAGCACATTGATCATCTGGGTGAAGCTGAACAGAGGATCGGACAAAGTCAAGTTGTACAGCGTGGTCAACTGGGAGTCATTGGTTACCGTAATCGTGTAGAGAATGTTTTGCCCGGGGAATGCCTCGGCCCGGTCTGCCGTCTTGACCAGACTGACCGACGGCGTTTCTGTGATCTCCACATCAACCCTGGATGTCAGAGTCCCCGGCAGATTGCCCGCAGACAAAGTGGCTGTATTGGAGAGAATGCTCCCGGCCCTGGCACCGGCAGGGATAATATAGGGCACAGTTGCAAGTATGCCTCCATCGAAGCTGGGGAAGGTTGTGTCGATTCCCAGTAACGGATCTGTGAGGCGGATGTTCTGCAACGGAAGCGTGCCGTTGTTGATAACGGAAAACCGGTAGGTTACCGTATCTCCCGCCTTGGCGGCCAGACGGTCTGCGGTTTTGACAAACTCTACATCCACGGTGCCCTCAATGGTTATGGACACGGAAGCAGACTGAATCCCGGTGAGGCTGCTCACCGCGGTGGCCGTATTCAGATAGGTTTCGCCGGGGCTCCCTGCCCGGATCCGGGATTCCATATTCAGAACAACCTGGCCGCCTGCAGTCAGCGAGGGAATAGTCTGGCTTAATCCGGTGAGAGCATCGGCAACCTCAATATTGGTCAGGAGCCCGACCCCCGTGTTGGATACCGTTATCTGGAACTGAAGGGGCGTACCCGCCGGACCGGAGGCGCTGCTGCCTCCGTTGACCGTCTTGGCAATAGTCAGCCTGGGACTGCAGGACACCTCCGGCAGACAGCCTGCAAAGGGTACGTTGCGCCCGGACAGATTCCCGGGGGATGCGGTATAGGAATTGGCGATCAGGGTTCCTTCAATATTGCCGTAGCCGGAAGAGACCCATGCAGCGAGCGGTGCAAGAACCGTGCCCTTGATGGATAAATTCTGGTTGAAGGCCGAGGTGGCCTGGTAGAAGTTCCATAGAATCAGACCGGCGTCGGATTGACTGGCCGTTACACCGTTAATGAAGATCGAGTAACTGCCGAATCCTACATTTGTGCCTGAAACGTTGACCAGGATTGTGGAACCTGACGGAACAATAAAGTTGACGCCGTTGGCCGATGCCAGCGCCACTCCTGCTGCCACATTGCTTCCATTGATAGTGAACACATTCAAGGTTGGACTTGTTCCGGTCAGGCGGATCTGCCCATAGTAATTCGAAGCCGTTCCGTTAGCCGGAACATTCGCCCAGGAGCTGGAGGCGCAAGTGAGGTATTGCTTCTCCGCGGCGAAATCAACCGGGGTTCCTCTTAGCGGCTGGGGACGGACGCCGTTGTTGTTGGTCATGGTGTACCGGATGACGGTTCCGTTCGGACTGATAATACTGTTGCCGTTGAAGTTCGTGCCGCTGTCGATGTCCATATTCCCGGCAACAATCAGATCATCCCGCGTTGTGGAAAAGGGCAGCTTGTCGCCGATCCCGTAGCCCTGTAGGGTGGCATTGCCCCCTATGGCCATTCTTCCCTCTGAACTGTTGTAGGATTGCTGATGATTGCCGAATATGAAAAAGTTGAAATTACCTGCTGTGCCCAAATTTCCGCAAGCCATAGCTTAAGCTCCTCCCGGTCGGTAGTGCCCATACCTCTACAGCATTCAATATATTCATTAGGGAAGGGTTAGCCACTGCCGGACAAATTAGGCAACTATCTTTTTTGCGGGCGTCTGCATTTTTTGGAGACCGGCATCAGATAATACAAGTATCATCAAGAAACAATCCCCCAAGGTACTTTTGGGGGAGCCCCCGAATGAAAATGCCTTTGTTTGACGGGAGGAGTATGAGATTATGGCACGACGCAAAAGTTATGCTTATCCGGTCCCGCATGCAACAATCGAATCGTTCAAGGCCTATGTCATGCGCCAGGAAGGCTACGGAACAGATCCGGCCAGACCCGAGAATGTAAAATATGAGGTAGCCCGCTCCTTGGGGGTTCCTCTGCGCCAGGGGGACAACGGCCACCTCCGTACAGAGGAAGCCGGCAGGGTCGGCGGCCAAATCGGCGGAGCCATGGTCAGAGAAATGATCCGCATGGCCCAGGAGAAGCTGGCCCAGAGCGGTTCCACGAAGTAATCAGCCTAGGGCGTGTTTGCAAACACGCCCTAGGCCCGCCAACATGCACCGCGTTGCCGGTTCTCCCCAAAGAACTGCTTGGTGCGTGCGATGGCCCCTTATGCCGCTTGCTCCTGATCATAGCTTGGGCCCGGGATGCGTTATCCTGGGCCCTCTTCTTGTTATTCAACAAACCGGCAGCTTGTTATCAACAGACCGGCAGCCGCGGTTGCTGATGCGGTTTATTTTCCAATCTGATGAATGGCCTGCCCTATGGCTCCCTCCGCCGCCTCCATGACCATCTCGCCCAGAGTGGGGTGGGCATGAATCGTAAGCGCAATATCCTCAAGCGTTGCCCCCATCTCAATGGCCAACCCCAGTTCGGCGATCAGATTGGAGGCCTCGGGACCGGCGATCTGGGCTCCCAGCAGCAAACCGCTTTTCTTGTCGCCAACCAGCTTCACGAACCCTTCCGCGTTGCCGAGAGACAGGGCGCGGCCGTTGGCAGCATATGGGAATTTCCCCGTTGCCACTTCGTACCCTTCCTGCTTGGCCTCCGTCTCACTAAGACCGACCACGGCAATTTCGGGATCGGAGAACACCACTGCAGGCATCGCTTTGTAATCAACCTGGCTGGCATGCTGGGCGGTCGCTTCCGCAGCAACCTTGCCCTCATAAGAGGCTTTGTGGGCCAACGCCGGTCCGGCGACAATGTCCCCGATGGCATAGATATGGGGCAGATTGGTCCTGCCTTGCCCGTCCACCACGATGTAGCCCCGCTCCGTCTGCTGAACCCCGATGAGCTCCAGGCCCAATTCATCCGTGTTTGGCTTGCGGCCTACCGTGACCAGCACGTATTCCGCCGTTGCCGTCTTCTCCTCTCCTCCTGCCGTGAAGGTTACGGTCACATCGGCATCCGTCTGCTTGGAGGAGCCTGCCAAAGCGCCTGTATGGATGTCAACGCCGCTCTTCTTCAGCTTTCGGGAGACCAGGCTGGAGAATTCCTGCTCGAAGCCGGGGAGAATATGGTCCGCCCCCTCCAATATTGTCACTTTGGTTCCCAGCTTGGCGTAGGTTTGACCCAGCTCAATCCCGATGTATCCTCCTCCGATTACAATGAGGCTTGCCGGAACGTGATCCAGGCTCAGCGCTTCTGTCGAAGAGAGAATCCGCCCTCCGAAGGGGAACGGCTTCAGTTCAATCGGCCGCGAGCCTGTGGCGATAATGCAGTGGTTGAATTTATAGCGGGCGCTCTCGTAACCCGTGACAATCCGCACCTCATTCTCGCTCATGAACAGCGCCTCTCCCGAGAGCACATCCACCTTGTTGCCCTTGAGCAGAGCCCCTACACCGCCGGTCAGCTTCTGGACAATGCCGTTTTTCCAGGATTGGACCTTGGCGAAGTCCACCTGAACCCCCTGGGCCGTAATGCCCATCGCCTCTCCATGCTGAAGTGATTCATAATGATGCGCAGCCGTGATCAGCGCCTTGGAAGGGATGCAGCCCCGGTTCAGACAGACGCCTCCCACCTCCGCCTTATCGACGATTGTCACTTTCTTGCCCAGCTGGGCTGCACGGATGGCAGCCACATAACCGCCCGGACCCGCTCCGATCACCAGAACGTCTATCTCTGTGGTAAACTCGCCCACGACCATAATCTTATACCTCCATGACCAGCAGCTCAGGCTCGGCCAGCAGCTGCTTGATATAATTGAGCGCCAGTTGGGCGGTTGCCCCGTCGATGAGCCGGTGGTCAAAGCTCAGGGAGAGCGCCATTACTTGGCCGACAGCCAGTTCACCGTTGCGCACCACCGGCTTCTCCGAGATGCGTCCCGTACCGAGAATGGCCACCTCGGGCCAGTTGATGACGGGAGTAAAGAACAATCCGCCCGCAGAGCCGATATTGGTGATGGTAAAGGTGCTGCCCCGCATCTCGGCCGGCGCCAGCTTCCCTTCTCTGCCCTTCCCCGCCAGCTCCCTGATCTCGGAAGCGATGGTCCACATGCTCTTGCGGTCTGCATGGGTGACGACGGGTACGACCAGTCCGTTATCCGTGTCCGTGGCAATGCCGATGTGATAGGCCTTCTTATAGACAATCTCGCTCTTCTCATCATCGATGGAAGCATTCAGGGACGGGAATTGCTTCAAGGCCGCCACCACCGCCTTCGCTACGAACGGCAGATAAGTCAGCTTAACTCCCTTCTTCTCTGCCAGAGGTTTGAACCTTTCCCGGAATGCCACCAGTTGGGTCACATCCACTTCGTCCATGAGGGTCACGTGGGGAGCGGTATAGACGGATTTGGCCATGGCCTGGGCGATTATTTTGCGGACTCCCTTAAGCGGCACACGCTCCTCTTCCTGCAGCCCGGCTGCTGCCGGGGCAGAAGGGGCGGCCCCATTGGCTGCGGCTTGAGCCGGGGCGGCAGTGTCTGCGGGAGCAGATGCTTCGCGGGAGGCCTCTGCCGCCGGCGCACCGGGGGCCGGTCCGGAAGCGGCTTCCGCTGCCGGAGCTTGGGTCCCAGAAGCTCCTGCACCTGCGTTGCCTGCGGACAGACCTTCCACATCCTCCCGCAAGATCCGGCCGTCCTTGCCGCTGCCGTTAACCGTGCGGATGTCTACGCCCTTGTCACGCGCCAGCTTCCGCACGCCGGGAGTGGCGAGAATTTCTCTGCGTTCCTTGGCGGAGAGAACCGCTGCCGGTGCAGCCGGTTGGGGCGGCTGGGATGTGGACGGCGCCGGCTGCCCGGACGCGGAGGGCTGTTGGTCCGCCGATGGGGGAACCGCTTCACTATGCGCTCCGCTGCCCGGCGGAGCAGCAGCCGGTGCGGCTGCCCGGTCCGGTCCGGGCTGAGCAGCCAGTCCGCCGGATTGGGCGGCTGCAGCCACGGCCTGCTGGCCCGGCTTGGCCCCGGCCCCAGGGCTGTCTCCCGCCGGCGGCTCCGCTTCCGCCGCGCTGCCTCCCCCCGGGGCCGGAGAAGTTTCACCGGCCACCTCGAACACCGCCACCACGTCGCCTACATGGGCAACCGTTCCTTCAGCCGCCGCTACCTTGGACACTTTGCCGGAAACGGGAGACGGCACCTCCACCACAGCCTTGTCGTTCTGGACCTCCATAATGATCTGGTCCTCTTCCACTGCATCCCCCGGCTTGATATGCCATTTGACAATTTCCCCTTCATGCAGCCCTTCGCCCAATTCAGGGAACCGGTATTCAAACAGTCCCATCGGAACTCACTCCTTCCTTATTTAGAAATCCAGCACCTGGTTAAGTCCGGACAGCACCCGCTTCACATCGGGAAGCCACTGGTCTTCGATCTGGCCGAAGGCAAACACCGTATCGGGAGCGGCAATTCTCAGCACGGGAGCCTCCAGATGAAGCAGCCCCTTCTCGTTGATCTGCGCGATAATCTCCCCTGCGGCTCCGGCCGAACGCTGAGCCTCCTGGACCACGATGGCGCGGCCCGTTTTTTTCACCGATTGAATGATGGTTTCCGTATCCAACGGCACCAAGGTCCGCAGATCAATGACTTCCGCCTTCGCTCCGCGGGTTTTCTCCAGCTCCTCAGCCGCTTTGAGCGCCGTATGCACCATAGCGCCATAGGCCAGCACTGTCACATCGGAGCCTTCCCGCACCACATTGGCCTTGCCGATGGGAACCGTATATTCGCCCTCCGGCACTTCCGCGCGGAAGGAACGGTACAGCTTCAGATGCTCCATGAAAATTACGGGATCATTGTCGCGGATGGCGCTGATCAGCAGCCCTTTGGCATCGTAGGGATTGGAAGGAATAACGACCTTAAGCCCTGGGGTCTGCATGAACAGCCCCTCCAGGCTGTCTGTATGCAGCTCGGGCGCTTTTACGCCTCCTCCAAAAGGAGTGCGGAACACGGCCGGAGCGTGATAGCGTCCGCCGGAACGGTAGCGCAGCCGCGCAGCTTGGGCGCAGATCGAATCCATCACTTCGAAGACAAAGCCGATAAACTGGATTTCCGCCACAGGGCGGAAGCCTTGGACGCTGAGCCCTACCGCCAGACCGCCAATCCCCGATTCCGCCAAAGGCGTATCGAATACCCGCTCTTCACCGAATTCCTTCTGCAGCCCCTCCGTGGCCCGGAACACACCGCCTACCCGCCCTACGTCCTCGCCGAAAATCAACACGTTCTCATCACGGGCAAGCTCTACCCGCATGGCATCCGTTATCGCTTGAATCATTGTCCACTGAGCCATAGAATCCCATCCTTTCATCTATTTCCGAAATAACACGGTTCCGGCTATGGGGAATAATGTTATGAAATCCTCGAAATGGATGAAGTCCATTTGAGGTCCTCCTCTGCGCCTCATCCTTCGCGAAGACTTGGGGGCAAAGCGAATCATAAGCGTTTTATGTAAAGGTATTGCCCGCCGTCCCCCGCCATTCGCGTCGAAGCTTGTGGCTTAACGGAAGATATCCTTCTGTTCCTCCAGATAGGACGGAGTCGTCTCGAACATGCTGTCAATCAACCCGGGCACCGTCATCTTCTCTGTTTCTTCCGCCTGCTTGATGGCAGCGGCCACTTGCGCCTTGGCGTCTTCCACCACCTGATTCTCTTGCTCCTCGCTCCACAGCCCCTGCTTCTCCAGGAAACGCCGGAACAGGACCAGCGGGTCCTTGACCTGCCAATCGCCTTGCTCATCCTTGGTCCGGTATTTGGTCGGGTCATCGCCGGACATGGAGTGCGGTCCGAACCGGTATGTAACCGTCTCAATCAGAGTGGGACCCTCGCCCTTTCTCGCTCTGTCCACCGCCTCTGCAGCGGCCTTGTATACCGCGAGCACATCCATTCCGTCCACCAGCAGTCCTTTGATGCCGGCAGCTACGGCTTTTTGGGCGATAGTCTCGGCTGCGCTTTGTTTGGAGCGGGGGGTGGAGATGGCATATTGATTGTTCTGCACCACAAACACAACAGGCAGCCCGAACACCCCGGCAAAGTTCATTCCTTCATAAAAATCCCCCTGGGATGAGCCGCCGTCTCCGGTATAAGCCATGGCCACGTTGGCTTTACCCCTTTTTTTGAAGCCCATGGCTACACCGGCTGCTTGTACGATCTGCGCGCCGATGATAATCTGCGGCAGGAGCACGTTGACCCCTTCGGGAATGCGCCCGCCCTGCTGGTGTCCCCGGGAATACAGGAACGTCTGCACCATGGGGAGTCCATGCCAGTACAGCTGCGGCATATCCCGGTAGCCCGGGCATACGTAATCCTCTTTGACCAGTGGAAAGCCGGTTCCCACAATACTGGCCTCCTGCCCCGAGACGGGAGCGTAGAAACCAAGTCTTCCTTGACGGTTAAGGGCAACAGCCCGTTGATCCCAGGTTCTCGTAAATACCATCCTCCGCATGATCTCCTGAAGCTGTTCCTTGGAGATGCCGGAGATATCATGACCAGGCAGCAATTCCCCATCGGCAGACAGTACGGACAACGGCCTTAGCTCCTGCAAACTGGCTTCATATGATTTCTCCATTGTCAACGCCTCCTCGCTTGATGATTTCGATAATCATTATCAATGTTGCTATAGTGTTGATTGTACGCCAACCTTTCCGTTCATTCAAATAAACCGGGCATTTATTTGCACAATTCGTAAGAATCATTTTCTGAAAACGGCTTCACGGGCAATAATCGGGGCTCTTCTGAAAACAGAACACAGCGTATTTTTTCCTGTTTCCCGCACTTCATACCTTCATGGACAAGAACGGCTCTATAATATAGCCGCAGCCGTTGCCCGCATGACTTGATCCGGGGGCCCCGCCTAAAAATATCTGATGCTGAGGCTTGCACTCTGTGCCTTATCTTTAGCGGCCTGTCATGCACCAGCACTCCAACGGGGGACCGTAATAATTGTATTCGATTTTTCGAATACATTTGGGCTGGATGCGGGCTCTTGCGCAAATGCAGTCGAGTATTCGAATACAATTGAGATGACAGCTACCGGCTCCTTGCACAAATGCAGTCGATTTTTCGGGGCGAAGAAGAGCTATCGACCTAACGGACACCAGCGCTCTTATTGGGCTAAAATCCAAGGGTTTGGAATTGTAACGGACTGAGTTGCTCTTATGTGACTCCCTTGCCCACCATTCAGGAGCAATGGGGCGCAATAAGGTTTTTCCAGTCCGTAAGCCGCGCTAACCCCTGCTTTTTCCGCAAATAAGGTCTCTCAGGTCCGTCAGCCGGGAAGGGGGGATCAAAACCGAAAGCAATGTGAGTATCGCGATATAATACGGGCATCCGAAGCATAAGCTCATACTTTCCGCCAGGAAGCCTCTCCGCAAGCAGCTCTAAGAGCTTTTCGCAAAAAATCCACCTTCACAACCAGGCGCCAGGTTCTCTCCGTTTGCAAGAAGCCGAGCAGCTTCTCCCCGTTTATACTGGCCGAAACTTAAAAAAGAAAACCCGCATCTCTGCGGGTTCCTCCATAATATTTGCTGATCCCTGCCTGTGCCCACATGGGGACTCCCAATCGGATTAAGCCTAAGCCAGCTCGGGAGCGCAATGGGAGCGAATCTCCTAAGCTGCTTTTCGCGCAATGAGAACAGATCCCCAAAACCAGCTTCTGGTCGCAATGGGAGCCGGTATTTAGACAATTTCTGGCCACAATGAGAGCTGATCCCCAAAGCCAGCTCGGGAGCGAATGGCAGTCAATCTCCTAAACCAGCTTCTGACCGCAATGGGAGCAGAAATTGGCGCCTGTGCTTTTGGTTCCGCAGTTGGGACAGAAGTTGGCCTTTTGACCCGGTGCGCCGGAGGGTGCGGCTGCCGCCTGATTTTCCCCCTGGGCCTGCTGGCCTTGATTCATGTTCTTCATCATTTCATTGGCAATGTTCATCCCCATCATCATGCCCGCCATGTCAGCGGCCGCGCCTCCGCCCTTGACGTTCCCAGAAGCCATGCCGTCCGTCATGGAGATCTGCTGGTACTTCTGCAGATTGCCAACCATTCCGTGGGAGGCTGTTTTGTTGATCATATCCTGGATTTCCTTCGGATAGTTGAAGCTCATCACGTTGAAGCCGGTAATGGTCATGCCGCTGTCTATGATCTGCATGTCCAGATCCTCGCGGATGCCTCTGGCAATGTCAAAGGAATTGGCCTGCAGATTGAACATATCCTTCCCTTCTCTGCTAATCCACTTCATCAGCAGCTGGTCCAGAACGGAGGTAATCCGGATTTTCACATCGTCCACCAGGTAGCTGTCCTTGATCCCGGCAATCTTGTCGATCAATGCCACGTAGTCGTTCACCTTGAAATTAAAGGTGCCGTTGGCGCGGATGGGCATGCCCCCCGGCAGCTCGGGAGTGGGGATCAGCACAGGGTTCTGTGTGCCCCATTTGACTGTGAACTCCTTGGTGTTGACGAACAGGACCTCTACCCGCATGCCGCTGTTGAAGCCGAACTTGAAGCCCTTCAGCGTGGAGAGAAAGGGAATGATCTGGGAATCAACACTGTACTCTCCCTCATTTTCGAAGATTCCCTCGATTTTACCGTGACTAATAAAGACAGCGTCCTGTCCGGGACGGATAATAAGCTTGCTGCCTTTCTTGATCTCCCGGTTGCTCCATTTCCAGAAAATCATATCATCCCTGAACTCTTCCCATTCCACCACATTGGCAAACTGATTCCGGAAAAATGACATCTCGCTCATCCGCTCCTTTTTAATTTAAAATGATCCTCTGCTGCCGCTGTGGGAGTGGCCGCCTCCGGTAATTCCGCCGCCTCCGCCACCCTTCCCGCCGCCTCCGCCGGTGTTCTTTTCGATCTTGCGCTTGGTAAGAGTCGTCCTGAGGTACTGGTCCTTCCTGTCAAGAATTCCCGAGGAGCCGGAATCCTCGTAGGTTTGACGGTTGACGGTAACACGGCCGCCCGAATGATAGGCCATCATCCCTACGATGACAGCACCCAATCCCAGGGATACCGCCAACTGAAACCAACCGTTGAACAGAATATTGTCCGGATTCACGCCGGGGCGGAATCCCATGTAGCGGTGGGCGGTTTTGATATATTTCTCAAAAGCCCCCATATAGTTCCCGCTGGTCAGGTCGGGGGTGATTCTGGTGCGGATCTTATCCATCCGTCCGTCATCCAGATATTCCTTGGCCTTATAGAATCCGGCCAGATACACCTCCCGGTTCTTCATATCCATCGTCAGAATGGCCGCATTGCCGTGTGTCTTATCGTATCCGGGCCCTATCTTGTCATAGAAATCCTGTGTCATCTTCAGAACATCCGCATTGGCCTCATTGCGGGAAGTATATATTATAAAATCCGTTTCTCTCTTGGCGCTGTATTCATTGGCCATGGCATTCAGTTCAGCGTACTCCTGCTGGCTGAGAAGCCCGGCCTCATCATAGATCAGCTTCTTAAGCTCGGTTGCCGCGGCAGCTTTCTCTCCTCCCGCCAGCAAGGGGACCGCCAGAAAAGCAAGAAGGAGCAGGAGGGCCGCTACAGTCCGGTTTATTCTCACCAGAATCCCCCTCCCATCATTAACGAAACCAGCTTCAGTGACAAGAGGGCTGCACCGGAAATGCCGGCAAACCAAGCAGTGATTTTCGCAAAACTCAAGGGCGGCTTGCCTACCACCTTGCCTGTCTGACCGTTCATGGCAAAGGAATGCTCCAGCTTGTTGAAGTCGTAATGCACCACCCATACGGGAAGCAGGGCATAATCCGCACGGGTCAGGCTGGTGTCGATCTGCTTGTTGGTATAGCTTACACTGCTGTACCCCGCCACGGCCGACTGGATATATGATTCAATGAAGGGGCGGATTTTCTCCTTTACCCGGGGGAAAAGCTCTTGTTCGTCATAACTGTACTTATCCGCGTTATATCCGGCCAGATACGGCTTTTTGAAATCCTTGAGCTGGTTATAGGGAAACGGCTCCAACTTATCCATCAGCTTGTCGCTCATTTTCTCCGAAGCATCCAGGGGAACCCGGGTATAATTCAGCTTGATCCTCCGGTACACGTCAAAATGTTGGGTTTCCGTATAATGGTAATCACCCTGGACATAGCTTCTGACCTTGGTGGCATGGGCATGAACCTCGATATGATTATTCAGCTCATACAGCCAGAAGGGCACGTATAACCCGGTAATGCTTTTGATTCGGTCGGCAGTCATGAACCCGGTTGGGGTCAAACGGCCGTTGCGGCACCATTTGCGGAAAGCCTTCATGGCTTCCTCCTTGCTGATGGCAAAGGGGAGAACCTTGACCGGGCTCAGCTCTCCGCTCAGCCGGTCGGCAAGGATGGCGCTTGCCCCGCAGAAGCCGCATACCGCAGCAGTGGTCATTTCATCAGCAGGAATGACTGCACCGCAGCTGTTGCAGTGATATTCCTGCCCCTGCCCCCCGGGAACACCCGGTTCCCCAAGCAGGTTCGGGATATGATCGATATTGTCCTTTTTTCCGCAGCTGTGGCAAGAGAGCATTCCTGTAGAACTGTCGAAAATCATACTGCTGCCGCAATTTTCACATTTGTAGTCGATAACCTGCATTTGCTCACCTCTTGAACAACGGGACTTTTATTTCAATTAGCAGCCGTTTATCTGAAAGTTGCTTCTTGATCGTTATGTCTGTTTCCGTTATGTCTGTTTCCTTTTATGTCTGTTTCTTTTTATGTCTGTTTCCGTTATGCCTGTTTCCTGTATCGCGTACGTCCCGTTCCCTGCAAGGCTGTCAGGTTCCGCCGTTATTTTTTCCCGTGTTTTTGTCCAGCTCCGCCAACAGCTCATCCAAGTCATCCTTCTTCTTGTCCGCGCGCAGTTCTGCAATAGCCATGGCTTCATTGTAGGCAAGGTCCGCTTTGTCCTCCAACACCTTAAAGCTATCTTCAACGCCCCCGCCCAAGGGAGAACTCATGGAGTTCTTGCGCTGCTGGGCTTTGGCCGCTGCCATCTTGCCCTTCAATTGAGCTTGGCGGGCCTCCAGCCGTTCCATGTCTGCAGCCAGTTTGTCCTGTATTTGCTTGAGATTGGCTGCATTGGTTGCAGCCTGTTCATATGCGGCTTTAAGCTCCGCTTCCTTACCGGCGAGCGCCGCCTTCCGTTCCAGGAATCGGGCTGCCCCCTCCTCATTGCCGTCCTGCAGGGACTTCTCCGCATAGCTCTGCAGCTTTCTGGACTCGGCTGCGCATTCATCCCAAACCCGCTTAGCCCTTCTCTCCTCTGCCAGCACGGCTGCCGTTTCCGCCTTTACCTGGCCAAGATCATTGTTAATGCCCCGCATGAAATCATCTATCGCTTTCTCCGGATCATCCGCCTTATCCGCCAAAGCATTCCAATTGCTGGACATAATTGTCTTGAATCTAGATAATATCCCCATAAAAGGACCTCCTCGCAAGATAATATGTACCATTGCCGTACTTCATAATACTTTGATACGGGCCAAAAGGATTCATTTTTTCGGATATCTCTATTCCGGCAAGCCTTCAAGCATCATAACGGCGCCGGAGTTCCTCCGCAACCAGAGCCGCTTCCTTCCGGTCCACAAGCTCCTGACCCTGCCCAAGAAAACGGCCGCCCCGCTGCTCCAGCTGCCGCCGAAGCACTCGCATAAAAGCCTCCGCCGAGTTTACTCCGGCCAATTCCTGAAGGCTTGCTACAGTGTCGGGAGCCACCTTCGGGTCATCCGCATGGGGAAGCCCCCCGGTGGCCTCCTCGTAGAAGGACCGGGCTCTGGCAGTCCGCGCTGCTCCGCTTCCCTCCACCACCACAAACGCCGACACCACATATCCCCGCAGCTGCCTGCGCTGGGCAATGCCGCAGAATTTCCTGCCCCCGATGGCCAGATCGTATTCTCCCGGGCAATAAGCTCCCCGGATTTCCCCGGACCGGGCGACAACCGCCCATTCTGCCGCCGCTTCCCCGATCAGACCGGCCATCATGCGGAATTCATTGTGGAAATCCAATCTCGTCCCCTCCGCATAGGGGAACACCAATGACAAATTGACAACTCCTCTGTCCAAAGGAACCGCCGCTCCGCCCGAATTGCGGACGCCGACGGAAACCCCTTCACCGCGCAATCTTTCCATGGCCCCGGCGGCATTGGGCAACCGCCTGTCCCGCAGTCCCAGCACCAAGGCGTTGGGATGCCGCCACAGATGAGCCACGGGCGGCATCGCGCCCTCTCCCACTCTTCTGCATACCATTTCATCCCAAGCAAAAAAATGCAGCACATCCGGGGGGGATTGATCCAGCTCTGTCTCGATAACCAGAAAATCCTGCTGTCCTTCCATTCCTGGATCACAACTCCCTTCCCAAGCCTATCTGCCGGTTCAAGCTTTTTCTTGCACCCGGACCGGACACCGCCGCTCACGACCGGTAGACAACGCCATCCCGGGTTACCACCGCATGGATCAGCTTCCGGGGTTCTTCAGGCTCCTGTTGAATCCGGTAGGCGGCCTGCACCCGCTGCATGATCCGCTCAAGCACGGCGCCGTCTTCCTTCTCTTTGGCATACAGGACAGCCAGCACATCCCCCTTTTCCACCGCGTCTCCCACCTTGCGGCACAGCCGCAGGCCAACCGACAAATCGATTGCCGATTCCTTCGTCTCCCTGCCTGCTCCCAGCTCCATAGCGGCTACGCCGATTTCCTCGGCGGTAATATGGCTGACATATCCGTCAGCTTCCGCCGCTACCGGAATCTGGCGGCTGGAAACCGCCAGCAGCTCCGGATCATCCCCCACCCGGGGATCTCCGCCCTGGGCCTGCACGAATTCCTTGAACTTGCGCAGAGCCTCTCCTGAAACGATAGCCTGCTTCAGCTTCTCCCGGGCGCAAGCCGCATCATCCGCCGCGCCTCCCAGCACCAGCATCTGGGAGCCCAGCTCCAGACACAGTTCCTCCAGATCCCGGGGCCCCCGGCCCTGCAAGGTCTCTACAGCCAGCCTGACCTCCAGCGCATTGCCGACCGCGGTGCCCAGCGGCTCCTCCATATCAGTGATTACAGCTACGGTTTCCCGGCCCACCTCCGTACCGATGCTGACCATGGCTTGCGCCAGGCGGACTGAATCCTCCAGCGACTTCATGAAGGCGCCGCTGCCGGTTTTCACATCCAGTACAATGGCGTCGGCGCCGGAAGCCAGCTTCTTCGACATAATGGAGCTTGCAATCAGCGGGATGGAATTCACGGTTGCCGTTACATCCCTTAGACTGTACAGCTTCTTGTCGGCGGGAGTCATATTGCCCGACTGGCCGATCACAGCCACACCGCAACGGTTCACCTGGGCAATGAATTGCTCCCGGGTCAGTTCAACCGAGAAGCCGGGGATGGACTCCAGCTTGTCGATGGTGCCTCCCGTATGCCCCAGGCCCCGGCCCGACATCTTGGCAACGGGCACACCCGCCGCTGCTGCCAGTGGAGCAAGCACCAAGGTGACCGTGTCCCCCACTCCCCCCGTGGAGTGCTTGTCCGTCTTGATCCCCCTGATGGATGCGAGATCGAGCATATCCCCGGATTGGGCCATCTCCAGAGTCAGATCAGCAGTCTCCCGCGGGCTCATGCCCTGAAAGAAGACAGCCATTGCCCAAGCAGACATCTGGTAATCGGGAATACTCCCCTTGGTGTAACCCTGAATCAGATGGGCAATTTCCTCCCGGCTCAGCACGCCGCCGTCCCGTTTTTTCTGTATAAGATCAACTGTCCGCATGGTTGTATCCCTCCCTGTAATAGCCCCCGCACACGGCACACGCCAAGACGGCAGCGCCGGAATGACAGCCGTGCAAGCGGAGCTTTGAATAACAAGTCAGCCGGAAACTGTGTTGGAATTTTAGAAACGGCGAAGCTTGGACAATAGCAAAAGCAGCCCATCCGTCAAAAATCGGTTTGGGCCGCTTCCTCCGCTTCCTCCGTTTCCTCACTTCTTTCGCCCGCTCTGGCAAGCGCCTCGGCTTCTACAGCGCCACTGCAGCCACAAACGCCTTCACCAGCGCCTGGAACTTGGGCTTGGTGCGGGTAGCGACCTCCATCACCTGCTCATGGGTCAGCGGCTCAAGCTCCTCGCCGATGGCCATGTCCGTGATGCAGGAGATGCCCAGCACCTTCAGCCCCGCATGGCTGGCGGCGATGACCTCGCCTACCGTGGACATGCCCACCGCATCGCCGCCCACCCGGGCCAGCATAGTCAGCTCGGCGGGAGTCATATAGGCCGGACCGCTGATCCCGCAATAGACGCCCTCCTGCAGCGTCAGCGGAGCTCCGTCCTCCCCCTTGACGCCAGCAGCCAGCGCCTTGGCCAGACTGCGGTAATCCCGGGAATATGCCCGGGACATATCGGGAAAGCGGACTCCCAGTTCAGGCTCGTTCGCGCCGATCAGCGGACTGTCTCCGGTCAGATTGATATGATCGGAGATCAGCATCAGGTCTCCCGCCTTGAAATCCCGGTTCATCCCGCCCGCGGCATTGGTGATCACCAGACTGCGGACACCCAACTCGCGCATGACATAGACGGGGAATACGACTTTCTTCATGGAGTAGCCTTCATAATAATGAAAGCGCCCCTGCATCACAATTACTGTCCGGCCTTCCAGCTCACCGATGACAAAACGTCCCGCATGTCCTTCCACTGTGGACACGGGAAAATGGGGCACCTCGCTGTAGTCAATCGATACCCCCTCTGTCACTTGCCCGGCCAAATCCCCCAGACCCGAGCCCAGAATCAGGCCGATCAGGGGCTTGCGTCCCCCCAGACGGGCCGAGATCGCCTGCGCCGCCTCGCGCACCTGCTGTATCGTTCCTTGCTCCGCTTGTGTGATAGACATACCGTAAATCCTCCTGTGGCGTTCATACGTGCTGTACAGCAATCTATCCGGGGACACGTGCTGTGAACCTGTCCGAAGACTATCGTCCCCTTCGGCCTTCCATCCTGCCAGGGCGTGTCTGAAAATTCGCCCTAGCCTACATATTGGGAATCAGCTTGATGACAAATTGCAGGAATTGCTGCTTCACCCGGTCAGTGGTCTCCATGACTTCCTCATGAGATAAGGGCTGGTCGAGAATGCCCGCAGCCATGTTGCTGATGCAGGAAATGCCCAGCACCTCGATGCCGGAATGACGGGCGATAATCACCTCGGACACGGTGGACATGCCTACTGCGTCAGCTCCCAGCACCCGCAGCATGCGGATCTCGGCAGGCGTCTCATAAGAAGGCCCCAGCAAACCGGCATATACCCCTTCCTGCAGCTTAAGCCCTTGCGCAGCGGCAATCTCCTTGGCCGTTTCCCGCAGACGCCCGCTGTATGCCTGGGACATGTCCGGAAAGCGCACGCCCAGCTCCTTGTGGTTGGGTCCAATCAGAGGATTGGTGCCGGTCATATTCAGATGATCCCGGATCAGCATCAGGTCTCCCGGCTCATAGGAGGTATTCACGCCACCCGCCGCATTGGTAACAAGCAGACGGCTCACGCCCAGTTCCTTCATGACCCGGATCGGGAAGGTCACCGACTCCCCGGCATAGCCCTCATACATATGAAAGCGCCCCTTCATCAGCAGCACGGGGCGTCCTCCGATCTTGCCCAACAGCAGTTCTCCTGCGTGCCCCTCTACTGTCGATACGGGAAAATGGGGAATATCCCCATAAGACACAGTCACCGCTTCTTCCATAGAATCGGCCAGCACACCAAGCCCGGACCCGAGAATGAGCCCAACCTCCGGCCTAACCGGCGACAGATTTTCCAGATAACGCGCCGCTTCCTTGATTTGTTCCAACATACTTGCTTCTTCCATAATTTCTCATATCCCTCCACAAAAATATTCGTTAATTTGCCTCGACTGCCCCTTACTTCAGCTCTGCCAGGAAACTGGTCCCGAGCGCCAGCGGCCCTACCCCAAAGTTGTCCGCTACGGTGGCGCCCACATCGGCAAAGGTCTGGCGCACCCCTACACTGCCCGGCTCCCTGAACGAGGGGCTGTATACCAGAAGCGGCACATACTCCCGGGTATGATCCGTGCCCGGATGCACGGGGTCATTGCCGTGGTCCGCCGTAATAATCAGCAGATCCTCCGGCCCGATCTCGGCCATAATATCCGGCAGCCTGCTGTCGAATTCCATCAAAGCCCGGGCATAGCCCTCCACATCCCGCCGGTGGCCGTACAATGAATCGAAATCCACCAGATTGGTAAAAGCCAGCCCCGTAAAGTCCGACCTCAGCACCTCAATAGTCCGCTCGATCCCGTCTTGATTGCTCTTGGTGGGATATGACTTTGTTACTCCCTCGCCGGAGTAGATATCGTTGATTTTACCGATGGCGATGCTGTCGAAGCCCCCCTCCGCCAGTTTATTCATCGCCGTAGGCTCAGGCGGCGCCACTGCATAATCATGGCGGTTGGGCGTGCGTTTGAAGGCTCCAGGCGCTCCCTCGAAAGGTCTGGCAATCACCCGGCCCACCGTGTATTCAGGACGGAGCGTCAGCTCCCGGGCAATCCTGCAAGCGCGGTACAGCTCGTCCAATGGGACAATCTCCTCATGGGCGGCAATCTGAAATACACTGTCTGCAGAGGTATATACGATCCACGCCCCGGTCTTCATATGCTCTTCTCCAAGCTCGTCCATAATTTCCGTGCCTGAAGCCGGCTTGTTGCCGATTACCTGTCTGCCGGTGCGCTCCACGAATTCTGCGAGCAGACCCTCGGGGAATCCGTCCGGATAAGTCTGGAAGGGAACCGTGGTCTTAAGGCCCATAATCTCCCAGTGTCCGGTCATGGTGTCCTTGCCTACGGATACCTCCGCCATCTTCCCGTAATAAGCCGCGGGCTTGTCCGCAGGGGCAACCCGGCCAATGGGCGCGATATTGCCCAAGCCCAGCCGCTGCAGATTGGGCAAGTGGAACTCCGCCGCCCGGTCTGAAATATGTCCCAGGGTATGGGAGCCGGCATCTCCGTATGCAGGAGCGTCCGGCATCTCTCCAATGCCTACGCTGTCCAATACGATCAATGCGATTTTGCGGTATGTCATGCTGCTTGCCAGCCTCCTAAAAGTTTTTTCGCCAGAAAAAACTGGCTTCGAAAGCATCTGCTTAGTTTTGAGTTCTTTGCCGGAATACCGGCATAAGCGAAAAACTCAGGTTGTTGTCAGATTGGACCGGGGATGGGCCCGGTGGTAGACATCCTTCATCTTCGCAGTAGCAGACCGGGTGTACATGATGGTAGAGGCCAGATCTGCATGTCCCAGCATCTCCTGTACAGACTTCAGATCCGCCCCGTTGTCCAGCAGGTGAACGGCGAAGGAATGCCTGAGCGTATGCGGTGTAATCTCCGCTGTGATCCCGGAGTCCAGAGCATGCTTCTTGATAATCTTCCAGAAACCCTGCCGGGTCAGACGGCCTCCCAAGTGATTGGGAAACAGTGCTTTATCCGCCTGCTTGTCCCGCTCCCACACAGGCAGCACATCCTCTATGTAGCGTGCCAGCCAACGGGAGGCCTCCGCGTTGAGGGGAATCATCCGTTCCTTGTCACCCTTGCCGCGGCAGCGGATGAAGCCCATCTCCAGATAGACATGGTCCCGGTCCAGAGAGACCAGCTCGGTCACCCGGATCCCCGTGGCATACAGCAGCTCCAGCATAGCCTTGTCCCGCAAGCCATAGGAATGCTTCGTACTGGGTGCATCCAATAGCCGGCCCACCTCTTCCACGGACAGTACGGAAGGCATCCGCCGCTCCGGCTTGGGTGCTTCCAGCTCCATCGTCGGATCCCGTTCCACGACCCTCTGCTGGATCAGGAACTGATAGAACGAACGAATGGACACCAGATTCCGGCTGATCGTGGCAGAGGCGCGCTCCAGCCGGCGAAGGTGCGTCATATAGCCTTGTACATGGACGCGGGACGATTCCTCGAGCGGCGTATTCCGCTCATCCAGATAAGCCAGATATTGAGTCAGGTCTCTCCGGTAAGATTGAAGCGTATTGGCGGCCAAGCCTCTTTCTTCCGTCAGAAGCTTGAGAAAATGTGCAAAATGGGAATTCATTGCCTGTTTGCTCCTTAAGTGAACGTTCTTTCTTAGAAGGAGTTCAACAAACAGACATGATTTTCCTGCTGCCTGGTACAATTATTCATTCTCCGTACCAATAAAACAGCTTCAGACGCTCGGAAATGCTCTCCGCATCCATCGTTCCCTTCTCCTGCTGGAATACCTTTACAGACCGGCCGACAGGCTGCCGGTATTTGTGGACAGGCTGCATCCAGGAGGAAAGCACAGCAAGAATTTGGTACAGCACAAAGGTCAAAACGACAAAAAGCGCGATAAATTTGGCGCGTTCAATCCATTTGCGCAGACTTAGGATCATCACGGTTCACCCCTTCGTAGTTAGCGTATGAACACCTCCCTGCGCATATGCCTTGTCCAGCAGCCAGTTGGGTCAAGATTCCTTTTATTGTGGCTTGCCGGTTGAAAAATATGTGTTTTTGTACCAAACGTTGGCCATTCACATACAATGCATCATCACGAATCCCATCATCCAAGGAGAATCACGAATATGAGCGATTTACGACAAGTGCTGAAAGAAGCATTGGGTTTTGGCACAGCAAATAAAATTAAGGATACGGGCAAGAAGAAGGGACGCAAGGGCAAGCAAGTCCGCAAGATGATTGTGATGCGCAATACCCACTGTTACAACCATTGCCTGCAGGAGCTTCGCGCTTTGGGCGTCAGGCCCGCCAAAAAAGTGGCAGGAGCCCATGCGGTGGTCTGCCGCTTCCCGGCCAAGTCCAGCATCAAGGCACTCCAGGCCCATGCTATGGTCAAGCGGGTGGAACCGGACGTGAAGATGAAGCTCCACGTACTGCCCCGGACCGGGAGAAAAGTCCGCATCTCCGCTCCCTGCGCTTCCATTGACAGCAAGCAGATCATCCCTTGGGGCGTCAGTCGGGTGGGCGCAAGCAAGGTCTGGAGCAAATACCGGGGAGGTGCCGTCCGTGTGGCTGTATTGGACACAGGCGTAAGCGACCATCCCGACCTGAGAATTGTCCAAAGATACAACACCATTGAAGGGACACCGTCTCATGATGAGAATGGCCACGGAACCCATGTGTCCGGCACGGTTTGCGCCCTGGACAATGCCTTCGGCGTAATCGGCGTGGCGCCCCGGGCCAGCTTGTATGCGGTCAAGGCCTTCGACGCTAGCGGTTCGGCCTATACCTCGGATATTGTCCAGGGATTGGACTGGTGCATCCGCAACAACATAAGGGTTATCAACATGAGCTTCGGGATGAGTGAGGAAAGTGCTACGGTCAAGGAACTGCTCCAGCGCGCTTACAAAAAAGGAATCGTACTCGTGGCCTCGGCCGGGAACAGCGGGCCGAATACCACCCAGATTGATTTTCCCGCACGGCTGCCCCAGGTCATCGCCGTAGCCGCCAGCACCGAGGCCAACGGAATCGCCAATTTCAGCAACCGTGGCCCGGGTATAGCCGTTGCGGCGCCGGGAGAGAATATCTGCTCGACCATTCCCGGCAAAAAGTACGGCCGGATGAGCGGCACCTCCATGGCCGCCCCTCATGTGACAGGAGCTGTGGCGCTCCTGCTGTCCAAGAACCGGCGGCTCTCCCCAAGCCGCGTCCGGCAGGTTATCCGCAGCACGGCGAAGCCTCTGCCCGGCTATACGGCCAATGACCAGGGGGCCGGACTGCTGCAGGTGAACAAGGCGATTGCCAAGGTGTAAGGGCATAAGGAGCAAGGGCATAGCGGCCTGACAGGAATCCATCCACAGAAGCTTCCCGTGCACAATATAAGAAAAAAGCAGGCTGACCGTGGTTTTCACGGCAGTCTGCTTATAGAAGTCAGGCTTTATGTACATAATTTTCCCGTTTCATCTCCCGTTTCCCGGTGATCCCCTCCATCAGGCACTTGGCGGTATGATCCGTATTGCCGCAGGTGTTGATAACCGTATCAACCGAAGCTTCAGGTGCAAGATTCTTGTGTCTCTGCATCCTCCTCGCACGTTCAGTTACACCAATCTCATATATCATATGCCGGTTTGCTTCCCGTTTGTTATTCCGTAAGCATTGCCGCCGCCATCTGCGCATACCAGCGGCTTAAGTAATCATTGGGGTGGTTAATGTGATTCCCGGTCATGTCCCAATAGCGCTTATGCCGGAGCAGTTCGCTGTGGACGGAGGTCATATCCAAGAGCGCGCAGCCTGCCTGTGCAGAGAGCCGCTCCAGAACGGGCAGGTAATTCAGCTGTTCGCCGAGGAAGCTCCTTTCCGGTTCATTGGGCAGGGCGGCCAGGCGGTTCGGCACAATAGGGGCCACCAGTATAAATTCAACCTCAGGCTGTCGCACCCGGATATGATCCATGATGCCGCTGATCCGTTCACCGAACAGGGCGGGAGGCACATGGCCCGTACCGTCATTCATGCCGAAGGCCAGAATAACCAGATCCGGCCGGTCTATGGAGACCAGCTCTTCCACCTGCTCCAGCCCCCAATCGGCCGATTTGCCGCCTACCGACGGATTCCGGAACGTGATGGGAGCAGCAGGATAGGCCCGCCTCAGACTCTCCGCCAGCAGATTGCCCCATGCAGGCTGATAAGGCGGTATCCCCTGCCGGGAGCTGGAATCATACCCCGCTGCTATACTGTCCCCATAGAGAGTAATGGCGGCGGAAGCCCCGCGCTTCAGCTTGCCCACAGTTCTCTCCAGTTTGTGCCCGGCGAAGGCCGGAACAGGCCCGTTCCATTCCTCGCCTGTATGAAGATAGGTTACGGCAAGCTGACGGTTGTGAAGCAGCGCTTTATGCGTCAAGATATAACCGCCTCCCACCTTTGGAACGGTCTGTCCCGCTTCCTCCGGCGGCATGGGGGGATAGAGTTCCTCTAAGGTCATGAAGGGCGCTTGCGAACCCTCCGGACGCCTCACCCTTCCTTCTTCATAGACCCAGTCTTGCCCTTCCTTGTATTCTGTTCCGAGCCCGGCGTGCCGCACCCGGAGGATGCGGACAGGCCTGAAGAGCAGCGGAGCCGAAGCTGCCTCCCCTCCTTCGGATACCAGCAGCACGGATTCCTCAGTCATCACCTGCGAGCTCCAGAAGGGGGCCATCATTTCTTCAAAATGGCCATATTCCATCCAGTCCTTCATATTATCACCCTCTCCTGCTTTCTTTCTGTGATGCCGAATTCATTATAGTGCAGCGGCAAAGCCGTAATATAGATAGAAAGCAAACCTCCATCTGGACAAAATAAACTTTTCCAAGCGAGCAGCCAACCATGACGCGCACGGCTCCTTCTTGCCGGACGGCCGGTTCTTATCGTCTCAGCCCATCCCTGCCGTACCATTCCATCCCTGCCGTAACCGACGCAAAAACCCCCTAACCCGAGCAGAGGCTCTTGGTTAAGGGGTTACATTTTACCGCTGTTACTTGGCTTTCTTGCTGGCCTTATCCCTGCAGCGGTGGCAGATGCCCTGGAAATCCAGCCGGTGATCGATCACCGTAAACTGGAACTCCCGGTCCAGCCTCTCCTCCAAGGGAGCAAGCCAATCCTCCAGAATCTCATCCACAGAACCGCATTGGACGCAGATTAAATGGTGGTGGTGATGGTGAGTGCTGTCATTGCGCAAGTCATAGCGGGCAACACCGTCTCCGAAATTCATCTTCTCCAATACATGAAGCTCCGAGAGAAGCTCCAGCGTCCGATATACGGTAGCCAGGCCGATCTCGGGAAATTTATCCTTAACCAGCATGAACACCTCTTCAGCGCTCAAATGGTCTTCTTCGTTCTCGAGCAAGACTCGTACCGTAGCCTCACGTTGGGGTGTCAGCTTGAAAGCTTGCGCCTGCAGCTGCTGTTTGATCTTTTCAATGCGGGCTTCCATCGTTCCCCTCCCCCAGTGCATCCCTGCTCAATGCCTGGACACTCTCCCTTCATTATAGGGCGGGAAACGAAATAAAGTCAACTTTTTCATAGAACGAAAGAAAGCTAGGCCAATAGAGCGGCAGACAGCAGCATGGGGGTCACCCACTTCATCAGACCGGGAGACAGATAACCTTCGTACAACGCGGCAACTGCAAGTAGAACCGCCATCAAAACAGCAATGCCCGTATAGCTCCAGAAGGGCTGAAGCAGCTGTCCGGGCTTGCCGATCATCCGCGTTTTGAGCAATTGCACCGCAAAGACGGTTGCCGCCACACTGGCTACCACCATGGCGGGAATAATGATCAGATTCTGCGGCAGAACGGATGCCAGAGCAAACACCATGCCTTGCCAGGAATATTCACTGATCATGTACCCCGCGGAGAAACCCACCAGCACTCCCTTCAGGAAATCCAGAGCAAACACCAGGGGCAGCCCGATAATCGAAAGTCCCAAGGCCCAGATCAGCGCAATCCACTTCAGATGAAGCATCAGCGACTGTTGGAAGGAAACGGTTGGATCGAAGCCCCCGCCCTGGTCTATGGTAACAATAAAACCGGAGAGGTGACGGGACAGCTCCTGCTTTTGCTCCAGCGTCAGCGCATTGACCATTACGGCGCCGAACACAATGCCTGTGGCGAACAACACGAAGATGAACAGATAGTAGGGAAGATTTTCCTTGAAATACAACCGCATCGGCTGTCGGGATGATGTCATGGGAATATAGCCTCCTTGTCCAAGCCACATACTAAACCATATGAGGGACAAGCAAAAACTATGTCATGAACAAGCACCCGGTCATAACCGGGCTCCCGGCAAAAGATGAGCGGCACACTTTTACTCTGCAACGCATTTTTATCCGTCAGGCGCCTTGCTAATCCAGGCTGAAGGATGCATGGGCGATACGGGCTTTTTGCCCCGGCTTATACGCCCGCAGGTGCCTCCGCAGCTTATTTCCCCCGGCTTATGCGCCCGTAGGTGCCTCCGCCGCCTGCATCCACTTGCAAGAGCCCTGCTCTTGCCTCGCCGATCATACCGGCAATTCCCGGACCGGCGATCTCCGCCAGCGCTTCAACAGGCACATGATGGAGAACATTCATCTCTGTGCCGAACAGCTCCAGCAGCCGGTTCATGAGCTTGGGTCCCAGTCCGGGGATAAATTCCAGCGGGACTTGAAAATGATACGGCGGACGGTGGACGGCAATCTCCGGCGAAACCCTGTCGGCGATATGGGCGATCCGGTCCATCACGCCGCGCACAATCTTCCTGCTGCCGCAGCTGAGACAGACTTCGGCGGCGAGCTGCGTCTGATCGAGGATCTGGCCGCAGGCCAGACAGAAGGTGCGGTGATACTTGCCCAAACGGGGATTCAGCCCGTAATTGGCCGTCACCCTCCTGCCGTCCACCCGGCGCAGCGCTTTGGCCAATTCGTTGAATGTCGGCTCCGCCATGGCTATTCTGTTATACTCCCGGCCGATCTTGGCCAGAGAATGGGCGTCCGAATCCGTCAGGAAGGTGAGTCCGTCCAGCTCCGACAGCCGGGACGCCATCTCCGTATCCGCGCTCAAGCCCAATTCCACCGCCGCCAGCCGCTCCGTATCCAGAATCTCGCCCATACGGCGGGCGGCGCTGCCGTACACGCTTTTGTGCGGGGTGAAAATATGCGCGGGAACCATCAAACCGCCGCGCGACTCCACTTCCTCCTGCAATTCCCGCGCGGTGACATATATCCGTTGAGAGCTTAGCCCCACGTTCTTCATGTGCAGAGACATCCAGCTTGTAAAAGCCTTCATACCGGCCAGATCGGGCAGGTATGCCAGCAGGTGGGCCGGACCCCGGCCCGGGTCCTTCACCTCGATCTCCGAGCCCAAAATCACCGTCGTCTGCTTGTAGCGGATGCCGCCTCCTGGCTGCTCTTCCATCTCCCCTTGCTCCAGATACTCCTCGATCTCCTCCTGCACAGCCGGGGAATGGCAGTCGATAATCCCGGTTATTCCAATCCCCTTGCGCTCCGAGGCTTCTCTGGCGATATTGAAGAACGTCAGATTGGCAGCTCCGCTGATCTTGACAGGCGCCCCCTTCTCCGTGCGTCCAATATGAATATGCAGGTCGGCATAATATTCATGCAGCCCGGTCATACCTTCAGATCCTTCCGGTCAGCCGGTACAGCTTCCACGCGTAGACCGCCATAATGGTTTTGGCGTCACCGATCCGGCCTTCGTCCATATAGCGCTCCGCTTCCTCCAGGGTAATGGCGGTGCAATCCAGGAACTCATCCTCATCCAGATGAGCCTCCCCTTTGACCAGTTCCTCGGCCAGATACAGATAGATCTTCTCATCGGCAAAGCCGGGAGAGGTATAGAAGGAATTGAGCAGCCGGATATTCCCGGCCCGGTAGCCGGTTTCCTCCTCCAGCTCCCGGATGGCGGCCGCAAGGGGTTCCTCGCCGGCGTCCAGCTTCCCCGCAGGGACCTCCACCAGATTTTTCTCGAAGGGCTTGCGGTACTGTTCCACCACCAGCATCCTGTCGTCCACCAGAGCAATTACCGCTACCGCCCCCGGATGGCGGACGATCTCCCGCGATGCCGTCTCCCCGTTGGGCAAGCGAACCTGATCCACCTGCACTGAAATGATTTTTCCCTTGAAGATGGGATTGGTGCTTATAGTTACTTCCTCGAATTTATTGCCGGTTGGTTCACTCATTGCGCAACAGGCTCCTCTCTGAATCTGTGCAGACTGTCATAACCTGTCCCCTCCGCACATATGCTTGCATTATAACACGGAGCAGGAAGAAAAGAGGAATCCTTATGAAAACTTACCGCACTCCCTCCACCTTGCATGTTGTCGGCAAGGCTTATGAGATCCGCTGGCAGCTGCGGAAGATGATCCGGCAATCCTCCGATCCCCATGCCCCTTTGTCGGGTCAGCTTATAGAGTCCTGCTCCAACAAGCAGGCAGCCAAGCACAAGAGGAATGGCTCATCCATCCCGACAAACTCCCTTTAGCCGGAAACAGCATATGGCAGAAATAAGGCAGCAGGATATCGCATGACCGGCCAGCCTGATCGAAAAAAAGCCCTGAGAAGCGAAGCTTTGAAAGCCTCACTTCCCAGGGCTTTTTTGCTTGTATTTATGGTACACTGGAATTAATTGCTGACGGAAAAGGGGAACTACGCGTGGAGCCGCTAAAAAATATGTATACCCGCGAACTGATCGAGCATTTTGCCGTGCGGGTAAATGCCGTGTATACCGATTTCAACCAAACGCTGTTCATCCTAAGCGTGTTGGACGACTCCTGGGAAGAGCGGGAGCTGAAGGACCGTTACCGCCATATCGCCCATGTGCTTGGAGCCACCCTGCCCCGGGATTACGGACAGGCAGTCGGCGTCCTGGATCAGTTGGCCGGGGAGTCGAGAGGATTTCCCTACATGTTCTTTCCCGAGTATATTGCCATGTTCGGACTTCCCCATTGGGACCTCTCCGTGGACGCTTTACGCAGATACACCGTGATTTGCAGCTCCGAATTCGCCGTCCGGCCGTTCATCGAGCAGGATCAGCAGCGGATGCTTGCCGTTATGCTGGAGTGGGCGCAGGACCCGGATGAGCACGTCCGCCGCTTGGCCAGCGAAGGCTGTCGTCCCCGTCTGCCATGGGGCAAGCCCCTGCGCAGTCTGATCGCCGATCCCACCCCCATTCTCCCGATCCTGGAGCGGCTCAAGGCCGATCCCTCGGAATATGTGCGGCGCAGCGTGGCCAATAATCTGAACGACATCTCCAAGGATCATCCCCAGTTGGTGTTGAGTCTGGCTTCCCGTTGGCAGGGGACAGACAAGGGGACCGACTGGATCATCAAGCATGCCTGCCGCACCCTGCTGAAAAAAGGCGAGCCGGAAGCCCTGCGGCTGTTCGGCTTCGGAGACGGGGACGGAAACGGACAAGCCTCTGCGCTTGTGGAAATAACCGGGTTAACCATCACCCCGGCTTCCATCCGGTTGGGGGAAGAAATCCGTTTCTCCTTCCGCCTGTCGTCCCCGGAGCCTGCCAGCTTCCGCCTCCAGTTTGCAGTGGACTACGTCAAGGCCAACGGCAAAACATCGCCCAAGCGCTTCCACCTGCCGGAGCATAAGCAATTCTGCGGAACGGAAACCGTGGAGAAGCGGCTCAGCTTCCAGGACTATACCACGCGCAAGCACTATCCCGGCGAGCACCGGCTGGCCATCCTGGTGAACGGGGAGGAGAAGGCCGCAACTTCCTTTATGGTGGGGGAGTAGCTGCGGGAGACTCACGGCTTGGGCTATTGCAGTCATCCTGCATGCTGCACATAGTCCTCCGCTTGCAGCAGGAACATCTCGGCATATTTTCCATTACGCTTCATCAATTCGTTATGGCTGCCCTGTTCAATAATTTCGCCGTTATCCATCATGAATATCTTGTCAGCCATTCTTGTTGTGGAGAGTCGGTGGGAAATAAAAATCACACTTTTGCCGGCAGCGCCATGAACCAGAGTCCGATTCAATTCATATTCACTGATGGGGTCAAGAGAACTGGAGGGTTCATCCATAATCAGGTATCGGAACGGCTTGAAAAAGCACCGGGAAATCGCTATTTTCTGTGCCTCGCCTCCGGAGAGATTGATTCCCTCCTGATCGAACTCCCGGGTTAATGGCGTATCCATTCCTTTCTCGGATAACATTATTCTTTGGTACACGCCTCCGGCAAGCATCGCCTCCTTCACTTTTTCACGGTTATGCTCAGTGATTGGGCACATACTTACATTCTCCGCCGCCGTAGCCGCATAAATCTGAAAATCCTGAAAGGCCACGCCGAATTGTTGGCGGTAGCCACCCAGCTCGAGATTACGGATATCAACCCCATCCAGAAGTATTCTGCCCTCCGTCACATCCATCAAACGAAGCATCAATTGGACCAAGGTCGTCTTTCCAGCTCCGTTATACCCGACAATCGCTACTTTCTCCATCGGTTTGATCTCAAAGGATAAGTGGCGCAATACGGGTTGATCAGAGCCTTCGTAACGAAAGCTTACATTCTCAAAAGTGATGGTCCCAACCTGACCGGCAGGTGTAACTGGCGATTTTATATTTTTAATTTTTGGCTCATGCTCCAAAAATGTTCTTAATTTCACAGCATACAAGCTATGCTGCTGAATCTGAGAAATAATCGACACTATGCTTTGCAGGTTGCCCTTTAAATTCCACACCGCATTGATCATACCCATCATCGATCCATAGGACAAGGTCTGCAGCACAATCGACTTATAAGCCATCGTTACGAGATATATACCGTCCAGCAATAAAGTTCCGCAAATAAACCGATCTAAAAAGCGGTAAAAAATCAGTTTGGGTGATGTGTCCTGAATTACTCTCCTGACATCCTCATTGCTCTGCCTAAAGTCACCTTTAAGCCTTCCATCCATTTCATGGAGCCGCATTTCTTTTGCATAATCCGGCAAGTAGAACAATCGGCTGATATAAGCAAGTCTTCTTTTGAGTGGAATGGTCTTTTCCGTTTGTTCGAAGGATATCCGGTTTGTTTTGGTATTTAAGAAAATGGATAGCGCAAACGAGGCTCCAACAAAAAGCAGCCCCGCGGCATCAAGCATGGCAATAACGGCTCCAATCCCCACAATCGCCACCGCTTGTTGAATGGCATTGCCAAAGGTTTCAAAGCAACTGAACGCTCTGGTATCCGCCTCCGATGAAGCAAATATAAAATCATTATAGAATGAAGGCTGATTATATCGGTCAAAATCGGTTTCCACCGCTTTGGTGAACAGTTCACTCTGCATGTGCTGATGAAGCCTTTCCTTCATCTCCGGATATATTCTTTCATTGAAAACTGAACCCAAGGTATGAATGGCCAAATTAAAACTGCCAACAAAGAGAAGAAAAACAAGGACGCTTGTAAATGGCTTATCAAATTGCACAGCGTCAATAATCACCTTGGAGACAAGAACTCCCCCGACGATTGTGTAGACTCCCCTCATTAAATGGTAAAACATCGCCAACAAAAAGTATACAGGAGTGCATCGGAACACATATCGGATCAGCATCAGATTATTTTTGAATACCTGGACATTAAGCTTCCTGACCATACGTCCATCCTCCTGCATAGTTCTCAGCCTGCATCCTGTACATCTTGGCATATTTCCCATCTCGATCCATTAGTTGCTGATGAGTACCTTCTTCTGCAATGCAGCCCTTCTCCATCATTATGATCTTGTCAGCGCTTACGGTTGAAGAAAGACGGTGAGATATGAAAATAACCGTTTTGTGTTCCGCGGCCTTCGTCATCATTTGAAATAATTCATGCTCGGCAACAGGGTCCAGCGCACTGGAAGGCTCATCCATAATCACAATTCTGCACGGCTTGGCAATCACTCTGGAAATGGAAATTTTCTGATATTCACCACCGGACATAATCATCCCGCTATCATCAAATTCTTTGGTTAGCACGGTATTCAGACCTTGCGGCATTCGCTCCACCTTGTCAAGCAAACCAACCTTCCGCAAGCTATGCGCTGCCAAGGCCTTTCCCTCATCTCCGGAAGCCTCTTGCATCAACACATTCTCCGCAATACTGAAGGAAAATATCTGAAAATCCTGGAGAACTGTTCCGAACAAGGCTCTGTATTCTTTCAAATTGTACTGCTTGATATTGATCTGATTTAGCATCACTTCGCCTTCTGTAGCATCATACAGCCGAAGAATAAGCTTAACCAGCGTTGTTTTACCCGAGCCGTTATGCCCAACGATACATATTTTCTCGCCTTGTCTGACTTCAATATTGATATGCTGCAAACTGGGCTCCGCCATTCCTTCATACCGAAACGACACATTATTTAAAGATAAGACCGTATCCCCGGCAGCCGGAGTTAATCCCTTCTGGTTCTGCGGAATTTTCGGTTCATACTGAATAAAGCTCTTCAAATTATGGATATACAGGCTGTTTTCCGATAAAGCAATGATTTTCTTGGTAATATCCACCATACTGTTGGACAGCATCATAATGGAATTCACAAGAACGATGTAATCCCCAATCAAAAGGGTATGGGAAACCATCATCCTGTATGTGGCATATGTAATGGAACCGACAAACATAATCGTTTGACTCAAGCTCATTTGCAGAGACAGCAAGAAGGCCAATTGATTGCCACACTTTTTAATTCGGACGACATTTTGCCGGACAGAGTGCTGAAATTTGTCCAACAGCACATCAAGCATCCCGGTAAGCCGGAATTCCTTGGCATATTGGGGCAGATATACGACTCTTTTCACATATTCCTTGACGCGGTTGTCCTTCACATTATCGCTGTACAGCCGATATCTGATTTTGTTCATGAGGTTGGTAATAAAAAAGCTCGTGCACAAAGGAATACATGCGAATAAGATGGCTATGCGGTCGAGCGACAGCATCATGCTTAGGATTGCTATAGAAGAAAGAGCAGTTCCGGCCAAATCGGTTACATCATCCAGTACCTTCAACGCTCTTCCGTTTGCTTCAACAGTGGCTTTGGTATGTTTGTCGTAATATTCCGGATCTTCAAAACAAGCCAATTCTACGTCTATTGCCCTATCGAACAGCTTCAGGTTTATATACTCAAAGATGGTTTGATCCGTTTGGGGCCTGATCTTGCAGGCATACCAGGTTTGAATATAGTCTACCAAAAACAAAATAGCCATCGCTATGCCAATTAATAACGCGACCTCAGAAAACGAAACCTCATTCCGCAGAGCATTAAACAAAATCCGGGTGAAAATAATATAAAAAAACACCGTTCGTCCGTAGCTTACGGTTTTCAGAAGCAATTCCGCCCATATTCTGGATGGACATGCTTCTGCAATAAGCTTCAGCATATAGAGATTGTTGGACAATGAGTTGGTTTGTCCCGCCAAAGAATATCCACCTACATTTTTAAGCATTCTCCTGTCCCTTCTCTCCCTTCATTCCTGATAAAATTGTGCCTGGGCATTCCACATTTCCGCATATAGCCCATTATTATTTAACAATGCTGCATGATTCCCAAATTCTACAAGCTCTCCATTCTCTATAACGGCAATATTATTGCAGAACTGGCAGGAGGACAATCGGTGAGAGATGAACAACGCTGTTTTTCTATCTATCAGTTCATGAAAATGGCTGTATATCTCTTGCTCCGCATAAGGGTCCAGGGCTGCTGTGGGTTCATCCAGAACTACACAAGCAGCCCGCTGAGCTAATGCCCGCGCAATCGCCAGTTTTTGCCCCTCTCCCCCCGACAGTTCGATTCCTTCCGGATTGAATTGCTTAGTAAGAAAGGTGTCCACCCCTTGATCCAACCGGTTGATCTTTTCCTTCAATCCCATTTTGTCCAGCACGCCCTCCAGTACCTGCTCCTCATGCTCCAATGAACGGCCAAGAAGGATGTTGTCCCTCAGCGAGAAGGAAAACAGTGAGTAGTCCTGAAATACGACAGCCAGCCACTTTTGGTAATCTGCTCTCTCAAATTCCTGAATATTTATTCCGTTCACTCTTATTTCCCCAGATTCAGGTTCACAAAGGCGGCACAGCAGCTTAATAAGCGTGCTCTTTCCCGCGCCATTTTTTCCTACAATGGATAAATTTTCTCCGTTACGAACGGTAAAAGACAGATTTTTTATGGTATAATGCGCGGCCCCCGGATATTTAAAGGATACTTTATCGAACTCTATAGCGAATTCTTTCTCCAAGCCTTCTGCAGATCGACTTCCTTTTCCACGGCTGGTCGGAAGCTCCATAAACTGCTGAAATGGTTCAAGATAATGACACATTTGCCTAAGCTCCGTCATTCCGTTCACCACCTCAGAGAAGGCGGCGGAAAAAGCCGCGGCGGCGGAAATATACATTAAAAAGCTGCCGATAGGCAAATTTCCAGTGTAGACTTTGTACACCATGTAGCTGTAAACAGCAAGCAGCTGAACTTGAATCGTTATATTCGTCTTACCTTTATAGCTGCCAACACTGGCAAACATCCCGGCAAAGCCTGCATAACTCTCTTGATTGTAGGTCTCAATCTTCCTTAAGAGATAAGGACCCATCCCGAACATACGCACATCCTTCCCCATTCCGAAATCACTGGCCAACATTCTGTAATAGCCAAATTTACGATTGATAGGTGCCAATTTCTTGTGAAAGTCGAATTGCACCTTCTGCATTTTGCTATAGATGCGTGAATTAAGCAGCACGATTCCGACTATAAACAAAAGCAAAAGCGGATTAAGCCCGGCTACAAAACTCGCCATGCTGAGCAGAATGAAGGCCGAACGGAGTATATTTCGCATTCCGTTTATGGTTCTGGGTATCACATTATGAGTGGAGATGGGAGTCAAAGCCTGCTCCCTCAAATTCAAAATGATTGGATTTTCCAAATCCATGTAATCAAGCTCCATCATTTTGAGGCCAAGCTGCATTTGAAAGTCCTTGTTCAGCGATAGTGTAAACTCTTCCATTTTTTCAGTAAGAAAAAGATTAAGAAAATAGCATATTGCATTCACAACTACCATAACCACTATTACGGGCAGCAACTCTTGTACGAATCTGTTGGCTGCAAACCCATTTATGATCTCCTTTAAAAAAAGGAGGTTGATAACGGGAGACAGTGAAGCACAGACACAAAACATCAAGGTAAAAATAAAAAAGCGCGGAGCTAGTGTCCATATCATCCGGATAACAAACTTCATCACCTGAAATTCCAAACGGAAATTAATTGGCACTTTTGACATGAATGTGTTCCTTCTTTTGATAATATTGAGCTTGAATGGTATACATGGAATAGTACAACCCCTGTAAATGCATTAGCTCTTCATGGGTTCCGTATTCCGCCAGCCGTCCACGATCAAGAAAGGCAATTCGGTCACAAAATTTGGTGCTGGAGAGCCTGTGCGAGATATAAACCGTAGTCTTGCCGCGGGCTGCCTGTTCAAAGTCCTTATAACTCTTCTCCTCTGCCAGAGCGTCTAGTGCAGCCGTAGGCTCATCCAATAGAAATAGAATGGACTGTTTATACAATCCCCGGGCCGTTGCCAGTTTCTGTTTCTGGCCACCCGACAGTTCAACCCCCTCTTCATCCAAAATTTTCCGGGCGCTGGTATTTACACCATGCGTTAGCTTGGATACGTCTGCGTATAAGTCGGCTTTTTGCAGGCAATCCACTACTTTGTCCAGAGTTTCATTCTGCAGAGATGAGTTGTCCAACGTAATGTTTTCCAAGATGGAGAAAGCCAGAATGTGGATCTCCTGAAATACCGAGGATAGAAGAGTAAGATATATGTCATGCGGAATAGAAGCAATATCTATTCCATTGATCCTGATGCAGCCCTCCTCCGGTTCATAAAAACGGCATAGGAGCTTGACTAGGGTGGATTTGCCGCATCCATTCTGTCCAACAAGGGCCAGCTTTTGGAGTGGTGGAATGGTCAGAGAGAAAGCATTGAAAACATAAGGGCTCTCGGGAGAGTAACGAAACGAAATATTGTCAAAGGATATGGTATACGGCGACGATGGCAATTTCCATTCTAAGTTGTCCTCCTCCTCGTCACTTGCGCCAAGGAACAGGCGAAGATCCTCAATGAAAGCAGATTGCAGCCTGATATCAGCTATAGCTTTCAAAAGTGATTTGCTCCAAGCCGAAAAGGCCGTAACTGCAGATAACACCATCGCCAAACTTCCTATTGTTATCTCTCCTCGTGAATACTGCAGAATGATAAACCCAAAAACTATTCCGTCGCGCAAAAAAAGAATTCCTGCATCTCCCAGATGGCTCCTGTTTCGTTTTGAGCGGATCGCCGTATGCAGGGCCATGCCTTGCTTTTTTTCCAGCGAAAATAACCGGGATAGAAAAGGGGCAAGATTATGCAGCCGGACTTCTTTGGCATAAGAGACCGTTTGCATCAATTTTGACAGGTAGGATGACTTTCTCTCGTTCTCGGCAACGGCAACTCTCTGGGAGGCTTCATAACGGTTGGCCCGGGTTAAGAAATAATATGAGCCAAACGAGGATACCAACAAAAATATGATAAAATAAACAGGCATTTCTTTCAAAACCGCAATAAAGCCGAAGAACCCAAGCACTGAACCACTCAATGTAAAAAGGCTATGAATGAATCCTTGAAAGCCTTTTTGCTGATCTGTCAAAAACCGGGAAGCTATTTCAAACTGATTAAGATAACTTTTTGATTCCAGTTTTTGGTATGGAATACTAAGGTTCCGCTCCGTTACATCCAAAGAGATGCCGGATACCGTCTTAATCATTTCAGGAGTGATCCTCCCCTGAAGATACGATGTGACATAACCCAGAAAGGCGGAGAGTGCGGACATCAGAAATAATAGCAACAGAAGCTGATGCACACGCGCCTGTCCCATTAACTCGTCTATGATCTTTTTGGGCATAACTACCGGAATAAAGGGTTGAATCGCATTTAGAACAGCATAGCTCCCATACAGGCCAAATAACAGACGATTTTTTCTATAAGAGAGCTTAAGGATATAGACGATATTGCTTATACTGCTTGCTTTTCCGCTCATTCTTCACGCCGCCTACTTTTTAATGACTATCTATAAACTTCATGTCGCCAGTACTAAATTAGCGTCATACCTAAGATTGGCTGGTTAACTACCAACGAGTCGATTATATAAACAAGAAGTTTCATTGGAAGACTGGGCATGGCAGATCAGTTTAAAACGTTATTTTATTAGAGGTACTGCTGAAGGAGCGGCCAAGCTGAGACAAACCCTCTCGATGAACCGCTCCCGCTCCTTACCCCGCCAGCGTTTCCTCCTCCATGAGCAGATTGGAGTAAAGGCCATGCCGCGCTAGCAGCTCTGCATGGCTGCCTGCTTCAACCACACGTCCCTGCCCCATTACGAATATCCGGTCGGCATTCTCAACCGTAGACAGCCTGTGAGCAATAATTATGGTCATGCGGCCTTGCTGGAGGATATCCAAATTACGCTGAACTTTCCTTTCGGTTTCCAGATCAAGCGAGGAGGTGGCTTCATCCAGGATCAGCACCTCCGGTTGGCCGGCAAGAGCCCGGACCAGAGAAAGCCGCTGCTTCTGCCCGCCGGACAGCATGACTCCCCGTTCGCCGATCTCCTGATCCAGGCCCTGTGGCAGGGAAGCGATGAGTTCATCGATGCACATGAGCTTGCAAAGCCTCAACAGTTCCTCATCGTTGATTCCCTCCCGGCCCATCGTCAGATTGGTGCGGATGGATTCCGGGAAGAAATAGGGCTCCTGGAGCACGATGCATACCTTCTGAGCCCATGACTCACGGTCCAGCACATTTAAGGCCGTACCATTCACCTCCACGCATCCGCTGTCCGGCTCATAGAAACGAACCAGCAGCTTGGCTATGGTTGACTTTCCTCCCCCGCTGGCTCCCACGATTGCATACTTGTTCCCTGCATGGAACTCCATGGTTACTTGCTTCAGAACCGGCTGACCGGAGTCCCCCTCATAAGTGAAGCTCACTTCTTTCATCTGAATGAGGCGAATGGGCTCGCAGAGAGTGCGATCGCCGTCCGCAACCGGGTCTATATCGGTTATTCTTCTGATCCGGTCGATAGCGCCCATTAATCTTGCGCCAATCATGGAATAGTTAAAAATTTGCCGGTAATCCTCCGTCAGATTGGAGGAATACTGCCACAGCACAACCAGAAGACCTACGCTCATCTCACCCTGAATAACCTGATATCCCCCGTAGCCAAGCACAGTGAGCGTTGCCACCCACTTTAGCGGATCTGTCCATAGCAATTGCTTATTTTCCAGGCTGCCGGATTTCATCACTTCCTCATAGTAGGAGCGGAATAAGCGGTGAAACCGTGTAAGCTCCCACTCCTCCCTATGGTAAGCCACCACTTCACGGGTCCCGGAGATGCCCTCCTCCATATGGGTGATGAGCAAGGTTTTTTTGTCTGCGGCCTGCCGGGAGTTCTGACGGATCAGATTCCCAATATGGCGGCCAAGCATAATATGTATGATGCTGAGCACAGTGGTCGTTAAGAGCAGGGGCAGGCTGATGCTTCCGATAATGACCATTAGCACCAGAGCGGATAATACGCGCTGAATCCCCTTGGGCATCTGGTAAGAAACAGTCTCTCCTACGGAATACACATCCCGGCTGATATAATCGATGAAGGTAGCATGGCGTTCCCGCGAGATAGCAGCCAAGGGGAGATGAAACAGATGGCTCACCACGTATTGCCCCAGAGTTACCCTCAAATCATAGCCTATCTTATGATGTACCATAGCCGTAGCTGTAAACAGAGCCGGGGCGGAAACCACGCATAATCCAAGCAGCAGAAAATAAGGAACGGCTTGTGCAAATTGGCCCGACAGGAAAACATCATCGATGATCCACTGCTGAATCCAGGTCCCTCCCAAGCTGAATGCCGTCTCCACCATCATGATCAGGAATCCAAACGCATACCAGCCCTTCTTATTCCTGATGAACGGCCAGATCCAACGCAGATTGCGCATCCATGCTCTCCTCCCCCTTGACCAGTTGATAAAATAGGCCCTGAGCACGCATCAATTGTTCATACGTCCCCCGCTCCGCCGCCCTGCCTTGATCGACTACAATGATTTGCTCATAATCTGCAATCGTCGAAATTCTGTGGGCCACCGCAATAGTGGTTCTTCCTGCCAGCAAGGCGTTCAAGGCCTGTTGTACGGCTCTTTCGCTTACGGAATCCAATGAGGCGGTAGCTTCATCCAGCAAAATAATCGCAGGGTCCTTCAGAAACATTCTCGCTACGGCGATTCGCTGCTTCTGTCCCCCGGAGAGTCTTCCTCCCCGTTCGCCTACGTTGGTATCGTACCCGTCGGGCTGCTCCATAATAAAATCATGGATGAATGCTGCCTTGGCTGCCGCCTCAATCTCCTCATCCGTTGCCTCCGGACGCCCGAATCTGATATTCTCCCTGATCGTCGATCCGAATAAATACGTCTCCTGAAATACAATCCCCACCGCTTCCCGGATTTGCTGCAGCGGCAGCTCCGGCAAAGGCACTCCGTCCAGCAAGATCTGCCCTGCTGCAGGATCATAGAATCGCCCTACGAGCTTTAAGAGAGTAGATTTTCCGCTGCCGCTTGCTCCCACGAAGGCCGTCTTCTTCCCCAGCGGGATGTTTGCTGTAAATCCTTCCATTACAGGCTCACGGTTGGGATAACCGAAATGCACATCGCAAAACCGGACATCCCCCTTCACCTCCGGCAACTCCCGTAGTGTCCCGCTCTCCTCTACCAGCGGCTGCTCCAATGAAAACGCATACAGCAGCTTCGCTTGCGCAATACAGTAGCTTTGCTCCAGCATCAGGAAGGTAATATGCCCCAATGATCGGAACAGCATCAGCATATAGATGGTAAAAGAGACGAATTCCCCGACACTCATCGTTCCGTCCTGTATATATCGTCCGCCCAGGATGTACATCAGGATGACGCCTACAGCGGTTGCCATCATGCGGAAGGAATAGCGCAAATGCCGGTACAGCAAGGAGATGAGCCGGGTATTGGCATATTTCCTGTAAACTTCCGTGAAGCGGCCCATTTCCCATGGCACAGCTCCATACGCGCGAACCTCAACAATGGAATTAACAGAGTCATAGATTTTCTTGTTCAGCATTTCCCTTTCCTTGGTCTGGCGTTCAAAGTATACGGCGGTTTGGCGGTCGGTCTTGGGTCCGATGATATAATAGAGGAAGTAGCAGGGTATGATTAGAAGGGTCAGCGCCCAGTTCATATAGAGGACTGTGCCCAATGGAACAAGAATCAATAATGCCTGCTGAACGGACTGGGGCAAATATTGCGTATAAATATTTTGCACAGCGGTCATGTTCTGGTTGAATAAGGATAGGGTCTGCCCCACCGAATGCTGCTCATAATAGGCAAAGCCCAGCCTCCGGAGATGCTTGAACAGACTGAGCTGCAGATCCCTGGAGGCCTTCTCCCGAACGGACCGCACGAGAACGTTATTTGCCGCACTGGAGGCAATCATCAGACCAAGCACAAGGACCAGCAGGCACAAGGAAAGTCCAAACATTCGCAAGTTCTTCGCTGGCATCACATGATCGATTAAATACTGAATAAATTGGGGAACACTCATTTCCCCCAAGGCTATGATAAGCCCAAGCAGAATAATCGCCGCAAGACGCCCTTTATAATCCCTAAGAAAAGACAGCACCCATACGTATGCGCGCCAGCTTTCCAGCATGTTCTCTTTTTTGGACAGCTTCACCTTACCACTCCTCCATACAGTTGCTCTCTGAACCTAACTTTTATTCGACGCAACTGTTGGATATCCCTTCCACTTTCAAAATAACTTATGCGGGATGGAGCTTCTGGCTGTAACCGAAGGGCAAATATATTGTTCGATGCTCAAAGTCCCTCCAGAAGCCAGCACACACCGTAACGGTCAATGACGCTGCCCGTTAATTGGCCACTACCGGTTTCTTTCAGACTAACATTCACTTTCCCTCCCACTGCAAGCTGCCCGAACACGATCTTTAGCCCATCCGGATCAGAAAACCTCACCATCAGAGAAATATTATCCCGGATTCCGCGGGAACCGGAAAATCCAGAAAAGAGCAAAGCCGGTGAATCTGCCATCACAAGCGTAGACATTGAGCCCTCATGTTGAAATTCAAGCACTCCCTTGAACACCAGGCTCCCGTTCTCCTTGGAAACGGGCAAATCCATAAAAGCGGTCGCATCCTGAAAGGTTATAATTTCTTTGACCGAAGCACGAAACACATCCGAATAAAAATCCAAAGCCGGCCTGCAATCACCATAAAACAAAAGATACGGGGACATTATCACAGACTATTCATCTCCTCATAATTATTTATAGCGCTGGAGCTCGATGGCCAATCCCATTCTCCTGTCTCCTGATCAAAAGGGATAGTAACCGAAAGATCTGCCGAGGCTATAGCCGTCTCATCAATTTCCTTTTGTTACCAAATGAAAACAAGCGCTGCCCCATTACGGATTGGCAACGCTTGTCACTAAAAACCTACTTCCGCTGTTGACCCGACAGCTTGGCGATGCCGACCACCAGCTCGGCCACCTTCACCAGATCGTTTACGGCGATATGCTCATTCACGGTGTGAATGGCCTGATAGCCTACAGACAGGTTCACGGTTGGTATGCCCTGGCCGTTGAACAGATTGGCGTCGCTTCCCCCGCCGGAGTGGAACAGCTTGGGAGAGAGTCCCAATTCCTCCGCCGCGGCCATGGCCAGACGGACATGTGGAGCACTTTCATCAAATTTGTAGCCCGGGTACATCATCTCATAGCTGAACTCGCAGGATGCTCCCATTTCGGCGCATGCGGATTCACAGGACGATTTCATGGCGCCCAACTGCTTCAGCAGCTTCTCCTCCACCAGACTGCGGGCTTCACCGATCAATTGCACCCTCTCGGCAACAATATTCGTTTCGCCGCTGGCCAGGAAAGTGCCAAAGTTGGCGGTGGTTTCCTTGTCGATCCGGCCCAGGGGCATCCTGGAGACGGCCTTCGCTGCAACGGTAATGGCGCTGATGCCGTTCTCCGGGTTTACACCGGCATGGGCCGTTTTGCCCTTGACCGTAATGTATACCTTGGATTGGAACGGTGCGGCTACAGCAATATTTCCCACTTCCCCGTTGGAGTCGATGGCATAGCCATAATCGGCCTTCACCCAGCCGGGACTCATGGATCTTGATCCGAGCAACGTGGATTCTTCTCCGGCGGTAATGACGAATTTGATCACGCCATGGGGGATCCCGTCCTCTTGCAGCACCCGGATCAGCTCCAGCATCGCAGCAATTCCCGCCTTGTCATCGCTGCCCAGTACGGTTGTACCGTCACTGCGGATATAACCGTCCGCACCGATCTGAGGCTTCACTCCAAGCCCGGGTACGACCGTATCCATATGGCAGGTAAAATAAATAACCGGCGCTTCCGCGCAATCCGCTGTCGCTGCAAGTGTGAACATGAGGTTATTGGCCTCGCAACCGGACCGCCGGTTGGAATCGTCCTCTTCTACCTGAGTGCCTAAGGCACTGAACTTGTCTTTGAGCACCTTGGCAATCAGCGCCTCATGCCTTGTTTCACTGTCCACCTGGACCAATTCTATGAATTCTTCTACCAGTCGCTGCTGGTTCACCATACCGTTTCCTCCCGGACATTTATGCGTTACAATAGAGACATGGGCCATTATTCTTCCCTTAAGGAGCTGATGATGTTGATCAATAAAAAAGTGATGCGCGTTGTAGTCTGGATCATGCTTGCCGCCATGCTGTTCTCCACCGTTATGTATGCGGTCAGTGCTTTATCCGGCTTCTAATACAGCTTGGTATCCTGGCTGTAGCCCTCCAGATTCTCCTTAACCCGCTGCAGGAAGCGGCCGCAGATTACTCCGTCAAGAATCCGGTGGTCCAGGGACAAGCATAAGTTCACCATGGACCGCACTGCAATCATGTCATTGATGACCACCGGTTTTTTCACAATGGATTCGAAGGTCAGGATCGCTGCCTGCGGATAATTGATGATGGGGTAGGACAGGATCGAACCGAAGGAGCCTGTGTTGTTCACGGTAAAGGTACCGCCGGTCATGTCATCCAAGGAGAGCTTGCCGGCGCGGGCTTTTTTGCCCAGATCGTCCATCTCCTGAGCCAGCCCCGCAATATTCTTCTGATCCGCCTTCTTGATTACAGGCGTGAGAACGGAATCCTCGGTGCCTACCGCAAGGGAAATATTGATATCCCGCTTGACGATGATCTTATCCACCGCCCAGACGGAATTAATGATCGGGTAATCCTTAATGGCATTGACCACCGCCTTGATTAGAAACGGCAGATACGTCAGATTGATCCCTTCCCTGCGGGCGAACTCATCCTTCAGCTTGCTCCGCAGCACCACCAGATTGGTTACATCCACCTCGATCATGGTCCAGGCATGGGGAATTTCCGCGACGCTTTGGCGCATGCGGCTGGCAATGGTATTGCGGATCGGGGTGACATCCACATAATACTCCCGCTGATTACCGCTTTCCACCACAACCTTGGGGATGGCCGGAATAGCGGGCTCCTGGGACAGGTGAATGCCTGTGGTGCGTACAGGCTCCAAGGAATGCAGGGGAGTTTCCGCCTGAGCATTGGAAGCCTCTGTGCGTGGAGCCGCACCTTGTTGTGGAGCCGCCCCGCTGCCACTATACACATCCAGGGCAGCATACGCCGCGGCGGTTCCTTCTGTCCCCGCCACTGCAGCCGTCTGGCGGACAGGCATGCCTGCCTCGATATAGTGCAGCACATCCTTGCGGGTAATCCGGCCGCCCAGTCCCGTCCCCGGAATCTGCGACAGATCCAGGCGGTGCTCGGCGGCAAGGGTAAGCACCGCAGGACTGTAGCGTGCGCCCGTGCCGCCAGCTGAAGCTGGGAAGCGGTCAGCGGTTTCATGGATGCTTGATACTCCGCCGGCACTGCCGGATACCCGGCCTGCTCCAGAATGTTCTGCGCGGACACCAACGCTTTCGGCGACCTCAGCACCCGGCTCAGCCACCAGGCAGATCGCCTCTCCAACAGCGGCAGTCCGGCCCTCCTCCACCAGGATTTCCAGCAGTGTCCCCTCAACAGGCGACGGCATCTCCACATTGACTTTCTCGGTAATCAGCTCGCACAAGGCATCATACTGCTGCACATAATCTCCCGGCTTCTTCAGCCATTTGCCCACCGTAGCGGACACCAGGCTTTCGGCCAGATGGGGCACCTGCACCTCTGTACCTTTAGGCGCTTGTTTCATTTGAGTGTGCACCTCCTAAAAGTTTTTCGCCTGTTTGCGAGGCGCAGCCCGCATGGAGCGGAAAACTGGCTTCGTAAGCATACGCTGAGTTTTTCGCTTCAATTACGAGCAGAAGCGAGGATTGCGAAAAACTTGCATAGGCTCTAGATCTCCGCCAGCTTCTGCATGGCAGACTTTACTTTATCCGGGTTCAGCAGGAAGAATTTCTCGATGGTGGGCGCCATGCCCACCGCCGGAATATCCGCACCGCACAGCCTCATAATCGGAGCGTCCAGCAGGAAGAACATCTCTTCGGAGATAATCGCCGACACTTCCGCTCCCACACCGCCGGTTTTGTTATCCTCGTGGATGATCAGCACTTTGCCTGTCCGCGAAGCAGCCTCCAGTATTCCTTCCTTGTCCAAGGGCTGCAGAGTCCGCAGATCCAACACATGGACGCTTACCCCTTCCTTGGCCAATTCCTCCGCTGCCTTCAGCGCATAATGCACGGTCAGTCCGTAGGTAATCACGGTGATATCCGTACCCTCCCGGACCACCTTGGACTTGCCGATGGGAACAATGTAATCCTGCTCCGGCACGTCTCCGGAGATGGACAGATAGCATTTCTTGTGCTCGAAGAACAGCACCGGATCTTCATCGCGGATCGCCGCCTTCATCAGGCCCTTGGCATCGTATGGGTTGGAGGGAGCTACAATCTTCAGTCCCGGGGTGCCGAAGAAGATGGATTCCGGGCATTGGGAATGATACAACGCCCCGCCGCCGGTAGCCCCGTATGGCGCCCTGATCACTACAGGGCAGCTCCAGTCGCCGTTGGAGCGGTAGCGGATCTTGGCCGCCTCGCTGATAATCTGGTTGGTGGCCGGCAGGATAAAGTCGGCGAACTGCATCTCCGCAACCGGCCTCATGCCGTACATGGCCGCTCCGATGGCTACACCGGCAATGGCTGACTCCGCCAGCGGAGTATCCAGCACCCGCTCGGCTCCGAACAGATCCCGCATCCCCTTAGTGGCATTCAGCACGCCACCCTTGCCTACATCCTCGCCTAAGACAAATACACTGCCGTCACGCTGCATCTCCTCTTGCATGGCCGAGCGTATGCTTTCCAAATAGGTGATAACTGCCATTGTCCCTAGCCCTCCCCCGATGTATCCGCATATACATGCAAAAGCGCATCTTCCGGCAGCGCATACGGCGCTTGGTCGGCATAGTTGGTGGCATCGTTGATTTCCCTCGTAATCTCCGCAGCCAGCTCTTCATCCAGCGCAGCGTTCCAGAGTCCGCAATCCGCCAGGTATTGCCGGTAACGGGGAAGACCGTCCTTGGCCCGGTTTTCCTCCACCTCTTCGCGGGTCCGGTAGAGCATATCATCGTCCGCCGTGGAGTGGGGAGAGATGCGGTACATCATGGCCTCAATCAGCGTGGGGCCGGCGCCGTTAAGCGCCCGTTCCCTGGCTTCCTTCACCACCCGGTAAACCTCGAGAGGATCGTTGCCGTCCACACGGACGCCCTCTATCCCGTAGCCCAGCGCCCGGTCCACCACCCGTCCTCCCAGTTGTCTGGAGGCAGGAATGGAGATGGCATATTGGTTGTTCTGGCACATCATAATAACCGGCAGCTTGTTCACCCCGGCAAAATTGGCTCCTTCATGAAAATCCCCCTGGTTGCTGGAGCCTTCTCCGAAGGTGACCCAGGCGATGCCGGGCTCCCTGCGCATCTTCTTCGCCAGAGCAATCCCTGCCGCATGAGGAACCTGAGTCGTTACGGGACTGGAGCCCGTCACAATATGAAGCTTCTTATGCCCGAAGTGCCCCGGCATCTGCCGGCCTCCGCTGTTGGGGTCCTCCGCCTTGGCGAATATGGAGAGCATCAGCTCCCGCATGGTCATCCCGATGGTCAGCACAAAAGCGTAATCCCGGTAATAGGGGAGAAAATGATCCTGTTGCATATGAAGCGCCGTCGCTGCGGCCACCTGGGCGGCCTCCTGTCCGATGCCCGATACATGAAAGGCAATCTTGCCGGAACGCTGCAGCACCATCCCCCGCTCATCGAACCTGCGGGCGCGGAGCATGTTCTTGTACATGCCCACTGCCTGTTCATCTGACAAGCCCAGTTGCCGGTGTTTCATTAATTGACCGATCGACATAGGAGAAAACCTCCTTAATATTAATACCTGGTACTAATACTTGGCTCTATGGTTATTATAGCCGCTTTCGGTCCAGAATACAATTTACTCCCCTAAAGCTTTGAGTGCAAAAAACAATCGCTACATCCCGATAGCCCTGCCGTCCACAGCCAGCATGGCTTCCATCAACGCTTCCGACATAGTCGGGTGCGGGTGGATCACCGAGCCAACTTCCCATGGCGTGGCGTTCAGCAGTTGGGCCAGAGCCGCTTCCGAGATCAAATCCGTCACCTGGGCTCCAATCATATGTACACCGAGAATGTCCCCTGACTTGCCGTCCGCCACCACTTTCACGAAGCCGTCCGCATCTCCGTGCACCATCGCTTTGCCCAACGCTTTGAACGTAAATTTGCCCGTCTTCACCTCATAGCCCTGCTCCTTCGCCTGCTCCTCGGTCCAGCCCACACTTGAAATCTCCGGACGGCCGTAGATGCATCTTGGAATCAGATGGGCGGCATAAGACGACGGATGTTCCCCGGCAAAATGCTCCACTGCCAATATTCCCTCATGGCTTGCAGCATGAGCGAGCTGCATCCCTCCGTTCACATCTCCGATGGCATAGATATGGGATTCTGCGGTTTGCATGAACTCATTGACCTTGATCACGCCCCGCTCCACCAAGATATCCGTATTCTCCAATCCCAGCCCTTCCACATTGGCCTGGCGGCCGACGCTGACCAGCACCTTCTCCGCATGCAGCTCCAGCTTCTCCCCGTTCCGTTCGGCAACGAGAGTCACTCCCGCGGAATCCCGGATAATGGAGTCGGGCAGCACCTTGGCCCCGGTGATGGATTTGATCCCCCGGCGGCGGAACAGCCGCTCCAGCTCCTTGGACACCTCTGCGTCCTCATATGGCACAAGCCGCTTGTCGTATTCCACCACGGTGACTTCTACACCAAAATCATGGAGCATGGACGCCCACTCCACTCCAATCACTCCGCCGCCGATAATCACAACAGACTTGGGCAGCTGCTCCATTTCCAGGGCATGGTCGCTTGTCATGACCTGCTCTCCATCCGCTTCCATGCCCGGCAGGAGCCGCGGACGTGATCCGGTAGCAATAATAAGCTGGGACGGCACCAGGGTAACCGCCTCGTCATTCTCCAGTTCAACGGCAACCGCCCCGCTTTTTGGCGAGAAAATAGACGGTCCGATCACTCTCCCCCGGCCTGAATAGATGTCAATTTTATTTTTTTTCATCAAATATTGAACACCCCGGTGAAGCTGATCCACAATCTTCTGCTTACGCTCTTGCACCTTGGGCAGATGAACGGTGACCGGTCCTGACGACAGACCGAATTCCCCGCTGTCTCTCATGGCCGCCGCCAGCTCCGCACTGCGCAAAAGGGCCTTGGTGGGAATGCATCCCCGGTGCAGACAGGTTCCCCCCAGCTTGTCCTGTTCAACGATGGCTACCGAGCGTCCCAACTGCGCCGCCCGAATCGCGGCCACATATCCCCCGGTTCCTCCGCCCAGCACGACCACATCATATTGCTTTGTCACTTGCAATCCCTCCCAGAGTTTTTGCTCATTTCATTTTAACCTGTTTTCCAAGGGGAATCCTAGTCCCAAATGAGGAAAAACATCCAAAGTCTGTCATATCAGCTTGGCTCTCTTCATAATCATAGGGAGCAGCCGTTAACAACAGAGAGTGAGGAGCTAATACTTACATGATGAAGAGAGATTCGTATTTGGTTGAAGCTGTTTCGGGAAGATGGATCCGCCTGCCGGAGAGCTTCCGCAAGGCAAGCTGTGTAGTGGATTTACCCAATGGCATTGCGCTGAATGTCAGCATGAAGAGCGGCCGGATTGAAATTTATGTGCAGGCAGAAGATCAGGTGTACCGCCTGTCCGGAGAGATGCAGTTGGAGAAGGACCAGCATTCCGCCCTGAATGCCGCCAGAATTATTCACCATAATACGGCGCAGGCTTTGCCAGGCTACTAGAGTTTGGCCGGCCAGGCGTTTTACTCTGAGGACGGCCGCCGACGGGGCGGCCCTTTCAACTTTCCGGTGGCTGCAGGACTTGCAAATTGTAAGGATTTCTTCAATAATAGATGCCGACACCTCTCATGGGGTTTGTTAAAATAGAAAGGTAGCGAACTGTAACGTTTATCAGGATGGAGTTGATTTAATGTCGGCGAATCCACCGGAGCACCGGACGGAGACGGATCTGCTCGGCTCCCGCAGCCTGCCGGTTCACGCGTTATACGGCATTCACACACTAAGAGCGCTGGACAATTTCTCCGTCAGCGGCAAGCCCGCCAACTATCACCTGATCGAAGCGATCATCATCGTGAAGAAAGCCGCCGCCATGGCTAATAAGCGGCTGGGCAAGCTTCCCGCCGAAACGGCCGCCGCCATTATCGGGGCATGCGATGAGGCTCTTCACGGGGAATATAAGGATCAATTTCCGGTAGACGCCTTTCAGGGAGGAGCCGGAACCTCCACCCATATGAATGTGAACGAGGTCATTGCCAACCTGGCCATTCTCCGCTTGGGCGGACAGCCGGGACAATATGAGCTGGTTCATCCCATCGATCATGTCAATTACAGCCAATCCACCAATGATGTGTATCCTACGGCGTTGAGGATAGCTGCGATCCGCCTGCTGCGCCCCTTGGCCAAGGCCTTTGCCTCGCTGCAGGAAGCACTGCAGCAGAAGGAGCAGGAATTTGCCGACGTGCTGAAGCTGGGCCGAACCCAATTGATGGACGCGCTTCCCATGACCGCAGGACAAGGCTTCGGGGCTTACGCCAAAGCCGTTGCCCGTGACCGCTGGCGGCTGTACAAGGTGGAAGAACGCCTGCGCGAGGTGAATATCGGGGGTACGGCGATTGGAACCGGCCTGAACGCTCCGCTTAAATATATCTATACCGTAACCGACCTGCTTCAGGACCTAACCGGCCTTGGATTGGCTCGCAGCGAGTATCCCATGGATCCTACGCAGAACATGGACGTGTTCGTGGAGGTATCCGGGATGCTGAAGGCCGCCGCGGCCAGCCTGCTCAAGATCTCCAATGATCTGCGGCTGCTTGCCTCCGGACCTCAAGGCGGCATCGGCGAGCTGAAGCTGCCGGCTGTCCAGGCTGGCTCCTCCATTATGCCGGGCAAGGTAAACCCGGTGATCGCCGAGATGATGGGCCAGACCGCCATGAGGATTATCGCCAATGATTCCTCCATTACCATGGCCGCCATGAGCGGGCAGTTGGAGCTGAATGCTTTTACCCCGTTGATTGCCGAGTGCCTGCTTGAATCCCTGGAGATGCTGACCCGGGCCGTAACCCTGTTCGAGGACAAGTGCATCCGGGGCATTGAGGCGGACCGCGACCGCTGTGCCGAAAGTGTGGAACGGTCTTCTGCCCTGGCGACAGCCATGGTGGACTACGTGGGCTACGAGGAGGCCTCCCGGTTGGCCAAAACCGCCCAGCAGGACAAGCTTGCCGTCAAGGACATCCTGGTGCGCGATTATAACTTTAGTGAAGAAGAAGCGGCCCGGATTCTCAATCCCCGCCAAGTGACCAAACCCGGCATCCCGGGAAAATGAGAGGAGACGTCCGATGAGCCTGAATGCCACTCCCAGAGCCAACCGGGTCCATATCGCCCTGTTCGGCAAGCGAAATGCGGGCAAGTCCAGTCTGATCAACGCCATTACCAAACAAGAAACGGCTGTAGTGTCTCCCGTCAAAGGCACCACGACCGACCCTGTCTATAAAGCCATGGAGCTTCTCCCTCTGGGACCGGTTGTATTCATTGATACAGCCGGGCTTGACGACGAAGGAGAGCTGGGAGAACTGCGCAAGCGCAAGACTCTGGAGGTGCTGGAAAAAACCGATCTGGCGCTGCTCGTCATCGATGCCGCTGAAGGTATCAGCGATTTTGAAATCTCGATGGCTGCGTACCTGAAGCAGAAGAAAATCCCCGCCATCGGCGTTTTGAACAAGATTGACCTGGACGTACCCGCCGATTCCCTTCTGAAGGAGTCGGAGGACAAGCTGGAGCTGAAGACCCTTGCCGTATCTGCCGCCGCAGGCAAAGGCATCAGCGAGCTGCGCAAGGCAATGGGTGACGCGGTGCCGGATGATGACGATAAATTCAAAATTGTCGGGGATCTGATCCAGCCCGGAGACTTCGTGGTTCTGGTTACCCCCATCGACAAGGCCGCTCCCAAAGGCCGCCTGATCCTGCCCCAGCAGCAGACGATCCGGGATATCCTGGAGAGCGACGCCATTGCGGTGGTGACCAAGGAATACGAGCTGAAGGAAACACTGGAGCGTCTGGGCACTAAGCCTAAGCTGGTTATTACCGATTCCCAGGCCTTCCTCAAGGTCGCGGCGGATACACCGAAGGATGTACCCCTGACTTCCTTCTCCATCCTGTTCGCCCGGCATAAGGGGGATTTGACGGAACTGGTCAAGGGCGCCAAGGCAGTGGAGAGCTTGAAGGACGGGGACAAGGTGCTGATCGCTGAAGCCTGCACCCATCACCAGCAATCCGATGATATCGGACGGGTGAAGATTCCCCGCTGGCTCCGGCAGACCACAGGCAAGGAAATTCAGTTCGAATTCGCCAACGGCTACTCTTTCCCGCCCAATATCACCGATTATTCCCTGATTGTCCACTGCGGCTCCTGCATGCTGAACCGCCGTTCCATGCTGCACCGGATTGCCCAGGCGGTAGACGCCAATGTGCCTATTGTCAATTACGGCGTGCTGATTGCCTATGTTCAAGGGATTTTCCCGCGGGCCATTGACATGTTCCCGCTTGCCCGGCTGATGTGGGAAGAAGAATAATGCGGTTAAAGCTGCCGATTCATGCAAAACTTGAACTAATCCCAAAAACTGCACTGATCCCAACCAAGATTCGGTCCCGGCATATTTATTTTGCCCGGGCTCGAATCTTTTTTTGCGGATGTGCCATCCTAATGAGGAGCGCCGCGTAACAAGCTTTTGGCTATTTCCGCTTCGCCGGTCATGATCTCAAAACTAAACTTATGCTTCCGATGCCAGTTTTTCGGATATGCCACCCAAGCGGCAATCAACTCAAAACTAAGCTTATGCTTTCGACGCCAGTTTTTCGGATATGCCACCCAAGTGGCAATCAACTCAAAACTAAGCTTATGCTTTCGACGCCAGTTTTTCGGATATGCCACCCAAGTGGCAATCAACTCAAAACTAAGCTTATGCTTCCGATGCCAGTTTTTCGCCATTTCCCGCTTCGCCGGGAGTGATCTCAAAACTTTTAGGAGGTATCCCATGACTCAATACATGCAGCATCAGGAACGGCTCAAGGGAGTTCTGTTGAATGTTAGCCAGGCTATCAACGAGCTGAATCAAGCGCGGGAGGATGCAGCCAAGGCTCAGATATCCGCCAATCCCGTTGACCGTCAGCATGCCTGGCAGAAGCTGGAGCAAGCTGAGCGCAGCGCCGAGAAAGCCAGGACGGCTCTTCTTGTCGAGGCCAATGAGTCTCAGGAGCAGCAGATCAAGCAGACCCTGCAAGAACTGGAAGACGCCATGGCCACAGCCCGGCAATTCTGAGTCTGGCCAATCCCCAAGTTCGTCATCCATTGTGAAACCTGGCGGAAAGCCTCCCCCGGGCTACCTCTGGCCAGAAATCCAACAGCCTGCCACTCTTAATACGTTCTGGCGGCTTCATAAAATAACGCCGCTCCCGGCCTGTTCCTTTAAACGGAAACAGCGGTAGCGGCGTTTGTTAAGAACAAACCCTTATAAATTCTGATAAATAACTTGCTCCAGCGGCAACCGCGGACTCTGATGAGACGGTTCGTCAGAGACACCGATGCACACAATCATGGCAGGGACGTAACGGGGCTCAATCTGGAATTGCTCGGAGAGCAATTGGGCATTGAATCCGGTCATGGGGACTGTATCGTAGCCCAAAGCTTTGGCGGCAATCATAAGCTGCATGGACACCAATCCGGCGTTCAGATAGGCATGCTGGCGGGCAAACTCTGCACCTGCCGCTTCATAAGCCTGATTGATGCTGACGATGGAACGCTCCGCATATGCCGGAAGCATGACACCCGCGGCAATCGACTGGCTGAAGACGGCCTCCGCGTTCTTATTGGCCTGGTAATCCCCCAAAACAACAACTACCGCAGAACTGTCCACAATGGCCGGCTGATTGTAGGCAATGGGCAGCAGCTTCTCCTTGACATCCTGCTCTTGAATCACGAGGAACTTCCAATGTTGCAGATTCCAAGCAGAAGGCGCCCTGCCTGCAACCTCCAGAATCTCGCGGAGGATGTCCTCCTGAATCCGTACCCCCTTCTTGTAACGGCGGACGGAATGGCGGGACAACAGGGTTTGAATCGTTTCCGAACCGCTTGTCTGACTTGATGAAGTGGTCATATTAGAAAGTCCTCTCGCGCATAATTGAAATCAAATTCAAGCATGTCTTTCAACCAAGGCTTGCAGCGAAGCCAGAGACTGGAGGCCCACAACTTTGTCTACAGGCTGCCCGTTCTTAAACAGCACCAAGGTGGGAATGCTCATTACACCGAACTTGCCTGCACTCTCGGGATTCTCGTCTACATTGGTCTTTACCACTGTCACCTTGGTGTCCTCCGGCTTCACCAATTCATCCAGTACAGGGGCCAGCATCTTGCAAGGTCCGCACCAGGGAGCCCAGAAGTCCACAAGAACCAGTCCGTCCTTGGCTACCTCACTGTTAAATGTTGCGTCTGTAATATGCTTTACTGCTGCCATCTTCACATCCACTCCTTCTATTAATATGTTAATCTGAATCAGCGATTAAAGCTTAGCTTGATGCAACGCGCATATCTCCCGCAAAACATCAGCTATTGTCCATCTCTGCCAATACGACTCCAGATACTCCTCCGCCTCATGAAACAAACCGTCCATGACCTTCTGCACATTGGAGGCAACCATGCAGCCGGTCTCCGGATCGCCTGAGGACCAGCTTGGCTTGAGAGTTCCTTCACACACTGCCCGGTATATCAGAGCAAGGTGGGTTGTCTCAGGATCGCAGTCAAGTATATATCCACCGCCAATCCCTTCCTTGGTAGCAACGATTCCGTGCTTGCGCAGCGTGCTCATCACCTTGCGGATACGCGCGGGATGCGTGCAGACATTATCGGCGATCATCTCACTGGTAGCCATGCGTTCCGGAAGGTTGGCCAGGAGGACCAAGCTGTGTACGGCTATGGAAAATTCACTGTTCACGCTTAATCCACCTCCGTCATACTGTAATTATATAAGTTACAGTTTCCCTTGTCAACTGACTTCATGCTCTGCCGCATCCGTACTGTTCATCGGCCATTCAGCCAGCAACCCGCGCTCCCTGTCTCTATCGAGCCCCGCCTTGGGCGCTTTCCCAATCTTGCTGCCGCGGGCTATGGCCCATTGCAGTCCAGCTTGCGGACCCACTGCATGGTAAACGCCTGATGCCCGGCTTTCAGCCATCCCTGTTCGCACTTGGCCTTCAGCGCGCCATAATGAGCAGCTGCATCCTCGGAGTCCTCATCTTCCAACCGGGCCAACGAAGCCTTTTCTGTTTTGCCTGTATCCATAAAATCCGCATAAGCCGAAATGCTCGATACAAAAATGTACTGCTTCACCTTGCTCCTTAGCAACTCAGCCGGTTGGGCCACAATCCGGGGCACATAAAACCCCCGGCAGCCCTCCATTGGAAGAAGGCCTCGGGGGTTGATATGATGTGATATAACCATTTGCGGGAAAGGCTGCTCCGGCAGCACTTTTGAAGAACAAAGAATCATAGCTGCTGGACGCCGTGCCGGAGCCATTCTCAATGAATCCGTTTCGCTTTAGCTGTTCCGCAGCACCTCTGCCCGGAACTCTCCTGGCGTTTTCCCCGTCTCCATCTTGAATGCCTTGGTGAACGCCTGTACAGTCAAATACCCCACTTGATCGGCGATCTCATGAATTTTCAGCCGCGGATCCCCCAACAGCTCCTTGGCAGCCGCTATCCGCAGCTCCGAAGCCTTTTCTTTGATGGTCATTCCGGTTTCATCCTTGTAAATTTTGCGCAAGTGAGATGTGCTGATGGCGAACAGGTCGCTAAGCCGCTCAATGGACAAATCCTCTCCAAGATGCGAGCCCAGATAAGCCGTTATATTGCCGGCAAGCTCCCTGTTTTTCAGACTCCGCTTCTGCTCCAGTTGATCCAGGACCAGATCATACAGCGCCTGCATGTAGGCAACCATGCTGTGCATCGTTTCCATCTCCAGCAGATCCGTGTGCCGAAGCCCCGCAATCACCGGCTGGAAGCCCAGATTGGCATCGATCTCATAGACGGCGCGCAGGGAAGAGGAGAATAATTGCAGGAAATAATGCCGGACCACCTCAATCTGCCGGGAATGATGCTCCAGCATATGCGCTTCGAATTCCCGCAAGCCGCACACGATGCCTTCCCGGTTGCCGGTCCTGAAGTGGGTTAGAAGCTGCTTCTCCACATTCAGCGGATACATGGCAATCCCGGTCTCCGGCCGTACAGCCTCGTAGAGAATCACCGTATTGCCCCCATATACCAGCTTCTGCCGGAGAGCGGCCTCCGCTTCCATATAGCAGGCACTAACCTCCTCCAGGCTGCTGTGCAAGGTGCTGATCCCGATGGTAAAAGTCATCTGGAACAACTCCTGAAGCTGCTCCAGCAGCTGGCGGAGCCACTGCCGGATTCCCTCCGGCAGCGCCCCCTCTCTGTCCTCCGGCCAATGGAAAACCAGCACCAGCTCATTGGAATCCGCCTCTACCAGGAATCCCTGAAGGGAGTGCTTGACGAAGGCCTCCTCCTGCAGGCGCTCCGACAGCCGCAGCAAAACGGCATTCCGCTCCGCTTCCCGGGTTTCCTGGGCAAAGCGGGCATATTCGTCCATGGCCACCATCCCAACGGCGTAGGAGCCTCCCTTGCTGAAGGAGAGGCCGTAATAGGCCAGTCTCTCCAGCGTCTGCGGAGTTACCTGTTCATCCCCGTTCACCAGCCTTAGCAGAAACTTATGCCGGCTTTGAATTTCGTAGTCCTTCAAGAGTGTGGTCAAATCCCGGTTCCGGTCAATCAAGCGGCTGACATTGCGTTCTATTTGCACGGTTTCCTTGGCATATTCGGTGCTTTGGGACCCCGCCTCCTGGCTGGCTCCCCTCAGCATGAACAGGAGTCTGTTCATGGGAGTGAACACGCGGCGTGACAGGAGAAGCGAGCCGATCAAGCTCAAGAGGAGTGCCAGCAGGCAGATGCCGAACGTCATCTTGCCCCAGAGATCAAGACTTCGGGTCACTACCGATTTGGGGATGGTATAAATGTACATCCAGCCGTTAGCATCCGATGACACATAGCATACCAGCGAATCCGTCCCCCGCACATCGGCAAACAGATTTCCCGCGGAACCGCTTAACCGGCTCAAGTCCATATCATTGAAGGTGCCGCCTGCGGAAGCCCTTTCTCCGTTGCCTGCTTTTTGCGAAAGAATATGTCCCTCCCGGTCTGTAACCACCAGTTGCGCATCAGGATTGGTATTCAGTGACTGCAGAATCTGCGCCAGATAATCGCCTTTGATATTGATTACCACATACGCCGATGGAGTCCCCGTGAACACAATAGGCAGGGTCTTCACAATGGAGATGACCGTCTCTTCATTGGTGCTGGATATGGCCGGAAGCAGCCGGTTGCGGACCATGGCTTTGATTAACGGTTCTGCATCAAGCGAACGGATAAAGGCGTTGTCGGAAAAGCTGTCCAAGGCCACAGAGCCTTGGAGCGAGGACAAAACCAACTTCGGTCCGGTGTAATAAATGGATACGGAATGGATGTAGTCGCTTGATACTACAGCACTTTCCAATTTCTCCCGAATAACCAATTGCATATAGATATCGGACTGGGCGTGATAGTCCACATAGTTAAGGAACGATGTGTCGAGAAAGACAGACTCCATCGCCTTATCTACTTCTGCCAAAACAATTTCCTGCCCGTTTTTGAGCAGCTGCAGGGTGTTGCTGCTGTTGGTCACCGCATCCTTCCACAGGATGGACCACGAGGAATAATACAGCGCACCGCCTGTTATGGCTGCCACCAGCAGGGACAGGGCCAGAAAGTAGTTGAAGTATTCGAACATGCTGCTCCGGATGAAGCGCCATGCCTTTTTACGGTATACCGCCACTTTGCTGGCCTCCCTTTTTGTTTTGGCCAGGAATGAGCCCGATGATTACAGCTCCAAAACTACGTTGCCGGACTTCAACTCATTATACTTTTTGACCTTGGATTCAAGCAAGGTTTTGCCGCCCTTCTTCTTCCAGGTATCCACATACTCATCCCACTTGGACAGAGGCTCCTTGCCGGTAATGAACTTGATCAGCATTTCCTCTTCATACTTGGCAACATCCGGTCCATAGGATTTCTGCTCATCCGTTAACGGAATTCCGTAGAACACATCCTGATAAAGGGTATACTTGGCAGCGGCTTGAATAAAGCGGTTGTTTTCCACTTGAATCGGGTCCTTGGAGGAGGCGCTCACCTTATCCGCCAGATCTTGCCTGGAAACGATCTGGCTCAACGGATCCAGCCATTTCTCATCATAGGCTTTTTGCCCTTCCGGTGTCCGCGGCTCCGTGATGCTGGAATAGTGCACGCCTTTGAGTCCGTAGTGGTTCAGCTCCCAGCCCTCATCGGTTGACATAAAGTCCAGGAAGCGCAGAATGGCTTCAGGATTCTTGGCCTTGGACGAGATAGCCAGCGTCGCCGCAATATTGCCGTAGGAAAGCATGCCGCTCTTGCCCTCCGGTCCCTTAAGAGCAGGGAAGATTGGGTCCCACTCAGCGCCCGGCACAATTTCTTTCATCTTCAGCTGCTGGACCAGCTGTTGGGGAGCTATGGACCACCAGGCGGTAAAGTACCCGATTTTACCTTGGGCGGCTTTTTGCAATGCCTGGTCGGCCTTGATGGTGAACGTTTCCGGATCCATGACCTTGGCATCCCACAGCTTCTTCAAATATTCAATAGCTGCCTTGTATTCAGCTGAAACGGCGATGGGATGGATCTTGTTGTCCTTCAGATAGCTGTTCATCGGCGTGCTGCCGCCAATGGTGCCGGGAGCGATGCCGAAGGCGCCAAAAACAGGCATGAAGGTTTCGGAATAGGTATTGGTAATGCCCATGCCGTAGGTATCCGCCTTGCCGTTCTTGTCGGGATCATTGAAGGTAAACGCCTTCAAAACGTTCTCAAACTCCTCCAAATTGGTGGGCATCTGCAAGTTCAAGGCGGTCAGCCAGTCCTTGCGGATTACCGGCACTTCCTTGCCTGCCGCATTCTCATAAGGGATAACAAACTGCTTGCCCTTGTACTTGGTCAGCTCCCAAAGCTCCGGCTTGAGATTTTTCTTCAGATTAGGGGCATACTGATCCAGATATTTGCTCAGGTCCATATATAAGCCTTGATCCACGTACTTCTGGTAATCGAAGGACCCCAACCTGCTGATGTCCGGAATATCTCCCGAAGCAGCCAATACATTGTACTTGCTGTTGAAGTCATTGTTGGGGAACATGGTGACATTAAGCTTGACGTTAGCCTTCTTCTCTATTTCTTTGGTAACCGCATTGTCATCCCGCCAAACCCTTCCCAAGTCCGGTTGAATCAGCGAAATTGCCGCCGGTGCCGGAGCAGCAGTCTGAGCCGCACCTGCAGAGGCTTGCGGACTGGCGCTGGTCCCCGCCGCCGGACTGGCTGCCTCGTCGCTGCCGCAAGCCGCAGCCAGAGCAGCCGTCATGGATACGGTGCATAAAGAAGCAATGATGCGTGTAGTGTGCTTCATTTTCCTATCTCCCCTTATTGTTGGTTATATTATAAGCCAGATCGGCCTACAATCAAAATTTGCGGATCAGCCCTTCACCGAGCCTACCATGACACCTTGGACAAAGTATTTCTGAAGAAACGGATAGACGATGATAATAGGCAGCGCGGACAGCATTACTGTAGCGGCCCGGATCGTCTCCACAGGTGGCGGCAGGCTGTCGCCGTCCAGCTGCTCCAAAGAGAACGTGTACATTTTCCGCAAAATCAGCTGCAGGGTAGAGAGCTTGGGATCATTGATGTAGATGATCACATTGATATATTCGTTCCAGTGGGCCACCCCGTAGAACAAGGACAGCGTAGCCACAATGGGAAGGGATAGCGGCAGCATAATGCGCACCAGAATGCCCAGTTCGGAGCATCCGTCCAACCGGGCGGATTCAGGCAGACTCACGGGTATGCCCTGGAAGAAGTTGCGCATCAGTATCAGGAGCCAGGTATTGATGGCGAAGGGGATCATCAGCGCCCAGACCGTATCCACGAGATGCAGGGAGCGGACCACCAGATAGGTGGGAATCAGCCCGCCGTTGAACAGCATGGCGATCACGACAACGGTCATCATCATATTGCGCCCCGGCAGCTCCCTGTTGGACAGCACATACGCCCCCAAGGCGGTCATGACCAGATTGATCAGGGTGCCCACTACCGTAATGAAGATGGTAACGCCATAAGCCTCCATCAGGCCGGAGAAGCGGATCACATAACGGTAGCTGTCCAAATGGACGGAGCGGGGAAACAGCAGCATGCCCCCTTGCTCGACGATATCCTTCATGTTGGCAAGTGACACAAACAGCACGTTCAAGAAGGGATACAATGTGGTCACACACAAGAAAATCAGGAAACACCAGATGACATAATCGGCAATGCCGGGTTTGGACAAATATTTGGAGGAACCGGTTACCATATAGCTCCCTCCTCGTCAAGTTTTTTGGATGCGAAGTTGGCGATTAATACCAATGACAAGGCAATGAGCGAGCGGAACAATCCCACCGCGGTAGCATAGCTGTAGTTGTTCGTGTTCAGAAGCCCTACGCGGTAAATGTAATAATCGATGACTTCCGCCACCGGAGCTACCTGCGGGTTGATCATAACCAAGGTTTGCTCGAAGCTGACGCTCAGAATGCCTCCAAGACTCAGGACGAGCATGATGCTGATGACGCTGCGGATGCCCGGCAGGGTCACATGCCACAGCCGCTGCCAGCGGGTGGCCCCGTCAATGGCGCAGGCTTCGTTCAAATCGGGATCTACCCGGGTTAAGGCAGCCAGGAAGATGATGGCGTTCCAGCCGATTTCCTTCCAGACAGCGCTTCCCACAAACATCGTCCGGTAATATTCCGTAGAGGACAGAAACTCCACGGAGTGGCCTATGGTGGATTTCAGCAGCATGTTCACCAGGCCGCTTTCCGAGAAGAAATTGTACACTAGGGCGTACACCACGACCCAGGAAACAAAATGGGGCAAGTAGGAAACCGTTTGAAAAAAACGCTTCCATTTCGGAAAACGCATTTCATGGAGAAGCACGGCAAACAGAATCGGCGCCGGAAAAGCAAACAAAATCCGGTAAAAAGCCAACAGCAGCGTGTTGCGGAAGATCTCCCAGAAATCCCCATTCTCCACAAACCTTCTGAAATGATCCAAGCCCGCCCAGGGACTGTGGAAAATGCCATCCATAAAATTGTATTGCTTGAAGGCGATAACGACGCCGGTCATAGGCGCATAATGGAAGATCGCATAATACGCTAATACCGGAAGAAAAAGCAGGTATAAAGGGCCGAAGCGTCGCATCTTCCCCCATAACCTCCTTCGTTTCACAGCAGCAGACGGCTCCCGGATGAGAGCAGGGGAAGCCGCTGGCTCAGTAGTGGTTCTCATCTCTTTTTACTCCTCTCCTTGATTTGTGTATGGCTGTGATGTAATTCCATCCTTGCACGAAAGCGATTACAAGGGAAGAAACCAATCTGCTTTTTTGTGCCTGTAATGCCGTTTCAGCAGTTTGGATAAAAAAAAGCAGATTCTTATATTGCGCCAAAAAACCTTGTCCGCTTTCAAAGCATCCGGACATAAAAAAAAGCCCCCCTCTTGTGTATGGATCACAATAAGGAGCGGCTGGGGGAATTGCTGAAATACCCCGCCGCTTGTCACCGCAGCAGACGGGATCTGATATATTCGCCGATTTCCTGCATGGCCTGCTTGGCTTCCGGAAACATGGGCGACAGCAGCGGGAAGGCGTGGATCATATTTTTCCAAATCCGCAGGGTCACATCAACTCGGCTCTTCCTGGCTTTCTCACCAAAATTCCTTGCATCGTCCAAATGGATCTCATGGGTGCCCACCTGGATCATAAGAGGCGGCAAGCCGGTCAAATCGGCATGCATGCCCCCAATTCTCAGATTCTCCACCCGTACATCCGCCGGCACCTTATTCAGTTTGTCCGACATTTTGTCAATGCCCTCGCGGAACCGGATTACGTCGAAGTGTTCATCCACCGCCTCCGGCTTCAGCCTGAGCTTAAACCAATGCCTTTTCTTAATGATTCCGATCACAAGCTTGCTTTCTGATGCTCTGCACACGCGTCCCCCATTCTATAATACCGGTCTCAAACCGTTCACAAACAGCTCCGCGCTGCGATCCACTGCCCGGGCTTGGTTGTAGCCCTCCGGATTTTGATAATACGGCTTGGCCGCTTCAATAAATACAAACAGAAAAAAATCTACCGCAAGTGCCGCAGGAAGATCGCCGCGGATCTCTCCCGCCTGCCGGCCCAGTTCAATAAGCGTTACGATCAGAGCAGCTATCCCGCTTTCGTCCTTCGCCGACCGGTCCAAACTCATCATCCGCTTCATTTGATGGGCCAGATACTTTTCGAAGATCTCTTTTTGCAGCAGCACCCCGCCCATTAAATGGCTGATGACATAAACCGTTCTGGAGCGTGTATCCGGGAGGTGCCGCACAGCTGCATGTAAGTCTAAGCCAAAAAAATACCGCTTCTTTACCGGTTTCTGAGAAACCAATAAAGAAGCGGTATATGTTTACTTGGCCCTTCCCTAACTCACCTTATGCTCAATTCTCAGCTTATCTGCGACCATGGCGATGAACTCCGAGTTAGTCGGTTTGGACTTGCTGATGTTGATGGTGTACCCGAACAGGTGGCTGATCGAGTCGATGTTGCCGCGGGTCCAGGCTACTTCAATGGCGTGGCGGATGGCCCGCTCCACGCGGCTCGGCGTGGTCTTGAAGCGCTCGGCGATGGCCGGATACAGCGTCTTCGTAATCGCTCCGAGAATTTCAATATTATTATAAACCATGGTAATGGCTTCGCGCAGATATTGGTAACCCTTGATATGCGCAGGCACCCCAATTTCATGTATGATGCTGGTAATGCTGGCATCCAGATTGCGGGTTTTGTTAATCGGAACCACATTGGCCTTGTGCTGCTGAATGAAGGAAGAAGCCAAGCTGGAGGACAGTCCTGAGCCGGAAGTAATCATGTTGTTGGTAACCAGCTGCCTGATGCGGCTCGTCAGCACTTCAAGGTCGAACGGCTTGAGTATGTAGTAAGATGCCCCCAGCTGCACCGCCTTTTGGGTTATGCTCTCCTGGCCAAATGCCGTCAACATGATGATTTTCGGTTGAGGATTCACATTCATTTCCCGCAGCTTCTCCAATACTCCCAGCCCATCCAGATGGGGCATGATAATATCAAGAATAAGCACGTCCGGCACCCGGCCTTCTTCGATCAGGCGCAGAACATCATTGCCGTTGTAGGCTACCCCTACGACTTCCATATCATGCTGTCCATTGATGAATTCTGATAATAACCCGGTGAACTCACGGTTATCATCCGCTAGCAATACTTCGATTTTTTGCACGTGATATGTCCTCCAATCTACAGTTGCGTTCCAATTTTTTCTTACTTTGGAGAGTAATTCGACATCCAATTCCGATTTCCTTCTGTCGAAAATTATTTTTCTTTCTTTTTTTGAGCAATCCGTATATAATTAATATTTTGTCTGATCAATCAACATTTTTCGACAAATGTATGGATAATCTTCATTTATCATTACGGATGGGCAAACGATGGGCAAAGAAGAAAAACTGAAGGGAGCGGTTAGCTCGCCTTCAGTTCTTGTAATGTCTCCTTATCCAGTACCCCTGCATCCTGCAGCATCCATTCTATAAAGCATCCGTAACCGCTGGTTGGATCATTGACGAAAACATGTGTGACTGCGCCGATCAATTTGCCGTCCTGTATAATCGGACTGCCGCTCATGCCTTGCACAATTCCGCCAGTCTTTTCAATGAGCCTTGAATCTGTAATTTTAATGATCATGCCCTTTGTTGCAGGACTGTCCTGCTTCGATACATGAGTGATTTCAATAGCGAATTTCTCCACCTTCTGGCCGTTAACCACCGTATAAATTTCGGCCGGACCTTCCTTGACCTCTTCGGCGAAAGCAACAGGCAACGCTTCTTTGGTTAAACCGTGATCCGGTACGTAAGACATTTTACCGAAAATGCCGAAGGGAGTATTCCGCTCAATATTGCCGAGCACCTTATTCTCCCGGCTGAATTGGGCCCGCTTCTCACCAGGTTCCCCGTTCTGGCTCTTGGCAATGGAGGTCACATTGGAATGGACAATCTCACCGCTGCCTACTTCAATTGGCGTCTGTGTATCCATATCGGTTATAACATGCCCCAATGCTCCATAGGCTTTTTGATCCGGTGAATAAAAGGTCAGTGTCCCCACGCCCGCGGCGGAATCGCGGATGTACAACCCCAAGCGATAAGCCTTGTCATTCTCGTCAAAGGTAGGAACCAGCCGGATATGCAGCATTTCTTTGTTGCGCTTGATCTCCAGATCCAGCTCTTCCTTGGCTTCACCGGCTTTGGCCACCATTTCCGCCACCTGGTTGACATCCTTGAGCTTCGTTCCGTTAATGCTCTGAATCAGGTCGCCCACCTGCACCTTGGCGTCCTCACCGGGGGACTGCCGCTTGTCGCCTGCGACCGTGACCAGATGATGACCCACAACCAGCACTCCCGCCGACTTCAGCTTGACCCCGATGGTTTGACCGCCGGGCACAACCCTCAGATCCGGCAGAACCTTCACTCTCACCGACTTGATGGGCACCGGACCAAGCTTCACCTGCATCTCCGTCTGGCCGGCTTCAGCACTGTGAATCCGGATAGGATCCTTCAAGTTCGCCTGAAAGGTCGGCTCAGACGAACCGTTCACGTTTACGATGCCAGGATCTTTGACCGTAATGTTGCCATAAACCGGCATGGATAATTGCAAATCCTTGTCTTGACCTGAGAAAATGCGAAGCTCTTCCGGAAAACTGGCGAAGCATTGGAACGGGGCGGAGAAACTAAGCAAGCAAATGAAGAAAGCGATGATAAGACCAATCAATCGTTTGCGGTTGACGGAATTCAATCAAGATCACGCTCCTTATTCCCTTCTTGCTGTGCGAGAAGGCGCTGATGTCATTTGCGTAACTTTAAGTTAACCCTGCCCCGTTGCTTTTATTACTCGAAAAACCTGAGCATTAGGCCATAATCTGCTTGATTTCCTTCTCATAGGCCATTTTTCGGCTTGCAGCAAGGGCTAGCATTTCCTTAGCATGGTGCAGCGTCGTTTCAGTTATTTCCACTCCGCCCAGCATGCGTGCAAGCTCTACAGTCCGCTCTTCTTCATTCAAATCAGATACGCGGGTGAAGGTGCGCTCACCCTCTACAGCCTTGCTGATATAATAATGGGCATCCGCCATGCAAGCCACCTGGGGAAGATGCGTAATGGAGAATACCTGGCATTCGGCGGACAGCCGGGCCAGCCGTTCTGCAATGGCTTGCGCCGCGCGGCCGCTGACTCCTGTATCCACCTCGTCAAATACCAGCACCGGAATCTGGTCCACCTTGGCGAAGATGGATTTCATTGCCAGCATAATCCGGGACAGTTCGCCCCCGGAGGCGATTTTGCCCAGTCCCCGCAAGGGTTCCCCCGGATTGGGCGCGATCAGGAATTCCACTTGATCGATACCTTGACGGGTCAGACGAACCGCCGCGCCGTCAACAATGACTGCTCCGCCGGGCTGCTCTGTTCGGTTGACCGCAACATGGAACCTGGTCCGCTCCATATGCAGCTCCTTCAGCTCCAGCTCAATACTGCCAGCTAACCGGCTTCCCGCACTCTGACGAAGCACGGACAGCTTGCGCCCTAACTCCACACACTCCGCCTGCTTGACCGCAAGCCGGGCTTCAAGCTCGGAAATCCGCTCCTCCTTATGGTCTAGGACGGACAGCTCCTGCTCGATCTTGTGAAGATAAGCCAGAATTTCTTCCACATTCTCTCCATACTTGCGGCGGAAGGAGGCAATCAGGCTTAGCCGTTCCTCAATCACATCAAGCCTTGCCGGATTAAATTCAATCTCATCCCGGTAATCCCGCAGTTGGTAAGATACATCCTCCAACTGGTAGAATGCGGTCTGCATCTGCTCTTGGATGGGCTGGAGGGCAGCATCATAAGCTACCACATCCTGCAGCTTGAGCAAGGATTTGCGCAGCTGGTCCAATCCCTTGCCGTTGGCATTCAGCGCTTCGTACGAGTCATTCACGTTCTGGTACAATTTTTCCGCATTTCCTAGCTTGCTCTTTTCTTCCGTTAAACATTCGTCCTCGCCGTTTTTTAACTTGGCTTCCGAAATCTCCTCTACCTGAAAGCGGTACAGATCCTGCATCTGCAGCGTCTGCTTGCCGGCTTCCTTCAGTTCCTTCAGCTCATTCTGAAGCGAGACATACTTGTCGTAAACCTCCGCATAAGCTTGTTTCGCTTCGCTTATCTCCTTGCCTCCGAACAGATCCAGCCAACCGATATGAGCCTCCGCCTTCAGCAGAGACTGGTGTTCATGCTGCCCGTGAATGTTGACAAGCCATTCCCCGGCCTCCCGCAGAACCCCCAGATTGACCAACTGGCCGTTGATCCGGCTTACGCTTTTGCCCTGGGCGCTTAATTCCCTGCGGATAATCAGATGCTCCTCAGACGATGCCTCAAGCCCGATCCGGTTCAGCACCTCCCAGACAGGATGATCGGCGGGTACATCGAACAAACCTTCGATCTCCGCTTTATCCTGTCCATAGCGGACCAGCTCGCTTGAGCCTCTTCCCCCTGCGAGGAGTCCCAGCGCGTCAATAATAATGGATTTGCCGGCCCCAGTTTCTCCGGTCAACACATGAAAGCCGTTATGAAAGGACAGCTTTACCGATTCAATCACCGCCAGATTGCGGATTACTAATTCCTGCAGCATGGCCTCACCTCCATTCGGGGATAGACGCGACTTGAGGATAAACGCTTATCGGCGTCCCTTCACGCCGCGCGTTTGTCAAGAAGTCGAGCCGCTCTCCGTTTATGCTTTCTTAAGACTTTGAAAAAAAGCTGCCCCTCAGGACAGCATAGCCATTAACCGTTCTACAACTTCCTTGCTCTGTTCCCGGCCCCGGCAAATAATCAGGATGGTGTCATCCCCGCAGATGGTCCCCATGATCTCGGACCATTCCAGACTGTCCATCAAAGCGCCGATTGCGTTGGCAGTGCCGGGCATGCTCTTCATGACGATCAAATTCTCCGTATAATCAATGCTGACAAAATGCTCGCTTAGCACCCGCTTCAGCCGCCCCAGCGGATTGTAGCGCTGCTCCACAGGCAGCGAATATTTGTAAGTGCCGGTGCTCAATGGAACCTTGATGAGATGAAGCTCCTTAATGTCCCTTGACACAGTTGCCTGGGTCACATTAAAGCCGGCCGCCCGCAATGATTCCACGAGTTCATCCTGAGTTTCAATCTCATTGTTTGCAAGAATTTCCCGAATCTTGATGTGGCGTTGACCCTTCATGACTGCCTCCTTCACTTTACTTTCAACAAGAAATCTTCTCTTCAGACGTCAATCCCCTTCGGTGTCGATGGAAAACCGGATTTTCTCGATGGAGCGCCGCTTCAGATCCACATATAAAACGCCGTGAACTTGGCTATACAAGAGCTGGTACACCAGCAGGTGATCGCGCAAGCCGCTTCCCGTCCATTCCAGCGGCTTACGGTCCCGCGCCAGCTTGACTACATACAGCTCGTCCTCCACCGCGGCGAAATGATCAATAAACAGCCTGCTCTCCAATTCCAATTGATCATTGACATGGATGGAGAGGGAAACCTTCCGTTTGCCGGTCAGCACCTCATAACCTGCAAATTCCAGAAGCTCCACCGCTTCTGATACCGTAACCTCCGGATCAGGCTTGATGCTGATCTTGGCCTTGGGCGGCGCCAATAGCCAGCGGCGGAACAGATACACAAACCATCCCATGATGAATAGACTGAGCAGCACAAGGATAAGACTGTCTCCCCTATACATCCATACATCCCCCCGAATACTAATCATTTCTAGGGAGGCGGCGGAATTCCTGCTTGAACGGGAAACATCCCAAGAAAATGTCTCCGGCCGGGCTCCCGAGGGGAAAACCCGCTGCCAGTCTGATTTTCTCAGGATGATGAAGAACGGAATGTGTTATGGGCAAGCTGTACAGTTTCCTGAATGGCTGCCGAGAAATCAGGCCTCGGTCCCCCGCTTCCTTGCGTCTGTTCAGCTTCATCATAACTCCAATAAGCCAGAAACTCCATATTCCCCTCCCCGCCCGTAATCGGGGAATGGGTAAGGCCCCGGAGGGTGAACCCCAGTTCTGCGGCAAAATCCAGCACCATGGCCAGCACGCTGCAATGAACCGCCGCATTCCGGACTACTCCGGACTTGCCTACCTGCTCGCGTCCCGCCTCAAACTGCGGCTTGATCAGCGCTACGGTTCCGCCTCGCGGCATGAGCTTGACCAGCGCCGGCAGAATAAGGCGCAGAGATATGAAAGAAACATCGATGGTGGCGAAGTCAGGCGTAAACCCGTTCAAATCCTTGGGCTCCATATATCTGAAGTTGGTGCGCTCCAATACCATGACCCGCGGGTCACTGCGCAACGACCAATCCAATTGGTTATAGCCTACATCAATGGCACACACCGAGTCGGCGCCATTCTTAAGGGCACAGTCCGTAAAACCGCCGGTGGAAGCTCCGATGTCCAGCATCCGGGCCCCCTTCAGATCAATCGCAAATGCGGAGACGGCCTTCTCCAGCTTCAAGCCGCCGCGGCTGACATAAGGGTGCGGCGCGCCCTTGACCTGCAGGGGCAACGCCCGGGATATCTTCATGCCAGGCTTCTCCAGCCGCTCCGATCCCGAGAACACCAGCCCGGCCATCACGGCCGCCTTCGCCCTCTCCCTGCTTTCGAAGAACCCCTGTTCAACTAACAGGACATCCACTCTTTCTTTGTCGCTAGCCAACAATCCTCAAGCCTCCTTGTTCCCGTCAATCCCTGGTTGCTTATGCATGCTGCCGCTTCCGCGGGAGGAAGGCGGACAACTGCGCCGCCACATTGTCGGCGGTCAGGCCCACCTCGCAGCGCTGCTCCTTGATGCTGCCGTGCTCCACGAAATAATCGGGGATGGCCATATTCTTAACCGGGAGCCCATATACATCGTGATCCGAATAATATTCCAACACGGCAGAGCCGAAACCGCCCATCCGCGCCCCCTCTTCCAATGTAACCACCGGCAGCATTTCGGCGGCCAGCGACTGAAGCATGGCCCCATCCAGAGGCTTGATGAACCGGGCGTTCACTACACGGACAGAGAGTCCTTGGACAGCAAGCTTCTCAGCAGCATCCTCGGCCACCTCCACCATAGGACCTACCGCCAGAATGACGGCATCCTTGCCCTCCCGTACGATCTCCCAGTTGCCTATAGGTAGAATGGAGGAAGGCACGTCTTCCACGCCCCTGCAGTTGATACGGGGATAGCGGACGGCGATGGGCCCGTCATTGTAGGAAACTGCGGTACGCAGCATATCCCGGAGCTCCTGCTCATCCTTGGGCATCATGATGGTCATATTGGGAATGCTGCGCAGGAACGCCAGATCATAGACCCCCTGGTGGGTTTCCCCGTCCGGTCCCACGAATCCGGCCCGGTCAATGGCAAACACTACATTCAGATTCTGCCTGGCTATATCGTGTACAATCTGGTCATAAGCCCGCTGCATAAAGGTGGAGTACACCGCATATACCGGCTTCATTCCTTCCATGGCCAGACCGGCGCAGAACGTGGCCGCATGCTGCTCGGCAATGCCTACATCGAACATCCGGTCGGGGAAACGGGCTGCAAACGGAAGCAAGCCGGAGCCTCCCGGCATGGCCGGCGTGACCGCTACGATTCTCGGGTCCTCCTCCGCCAGTTCAATAAGCGTCTTGCTGAACACCTCCGTGTACATCGGAGGCCCCACCGTTTTGAGCACCTGACCCGACTCGATCTTATACGGGCTGATCCCGTGCCAGGTATGGGAATCCGCCTCTGCGGGAGAATATCCCTTGCCTTTGCGGGTAACCACGTGGATCATGACAGGTCCTTCCAGCTTATCTGCGTGGCACAGCGTATCCAGCAGCTGGGACAGATTATGCCCATCCACCGGGCCCAGATACTGGAATCCCAGTTCTTCAAACAGCACGCCGTTTACGATCATGTACTTCAGGGTATCCTTCAGCCGCTCCACGGTCTTGGCAACCTTGCCGCCGATGGCTGGAATTTTCTTGAGCAGGGATTCCACTTCTTCTTTTGCCTTGCGGTAATGCCGGTCGGAGCGAATCTTGCCCAGATAATTGTGCATCGCCCCTACATTGGGCGCAATGGACATTTCGTTGTCATTGAGGATGACCGTCAGATTCTTGCTGGCATGACCGATATGGTTCAACGCTTCGAAGGCCATACCGCCTGTCATGGCTCCGTCTCCAATAACGGCTACGACCTTGTTGTTCTCTCCCAGAAGGTCGCGGGCACTTGCAAAGCCCATGGCCGCAGACAATGAGGTGCTGCTGTGTCCGGCCTCCCAGACGTCATGCTCGCTTTCGCTCCGCTTAACGAAGCCGCACAGTCCTTTATACTTGCGCAGAGTATCGAACTCCCCCATGCGTCCGGTCAATATTTTATGGACATAAGATTGGTGCCCCACGTCGAAGATCAACTTGTCACGGGGCGAGTTGAAGTGATAATGCAGAGCGAGTGTCAATTCGACGACTCCCAGATTAGGTGCAAGATGTCCGCCTGTGATGGAGAGCTTTTCGATCAGAAACCCGCGGATTTCGCCAGCCAAAGCTTCCAGTTGCTCCACATCCAGCTTCTTCAGGTCTTCCGGACGGCCGATTTGCTCGAGCACATGGATTACCCCGCTTTCATATGGGTTGATTGATCGTTCAATCTGTACAAATATGCACCATTATAGCATAGTCAGGAAAAAACCCACAACGCTAATACTCCCGTCCCACCAAATAGTCGGCCAGTTGCAACAGCCTCGCGGGATTCGCGAAGCCAGCGGCAGCCACCGTCTCCTTGCCCTTTTCCGTCAATTCCTTCACCTTGGCCTTGGATTCTTCCAGGCCGAACAGATAGGGATACGTTACCTTCTGCTGCCGCTCGTCACTGTGCAGCGGCTTGCCCAGCTTGGCCTCATCGCCGGTCAAATCCAGGATATCGTCTTGAATCTGAAAAGCAAGCCCGATGCTGTAGCCGTATGTCTCAAGAGCAGACAACTGCGCAGCATTGGCCCCCCCGATTCTCCCGCCCGCCTTCAGCGAGAATACGATCAAATCCCCGGTCTTGTGCGTATGGATATAATCCAATTCCGCAGCGCCCGTATGACCCTGCTCGCCCAGTATATCCGCAACCTGCCCCCCCACCATTCCCCGGGGTCCTGCATAAGCGGACAGTTCCTCTATAATGGACAGAACCGCTTGCGGATCGGACCCGTGCACCCTGGCAGCCTGAGCGACAGTGAAGAAAGCATGAGTCAGCAGAGCGTCTCCGGCCAGAATGGCCATGGCGTCTCCGTATACCTTATGATTGGTCGGCTTGCCTCTGCGGAAATCATCATTATCCATGGCGGGAAGGTCATCGTGAATCAGGGAATACGTATGAATCATCTCGATGGCACAGGCAATATCCATGACTGCCTCTCTGCTTGCACCCTCCCTGACGCCAAGGGCCTCCGCGGCGGAGAGCACAAGAATAGGCCGCAGGCGTTTGCCTCCGGCCATTAATGAATATTGCATAGACTCGCGGAGAAGTTGGGGAACCGCCCATTCCGCAGGCAGGCTGCGAAGAAGTTTGGCTTCTACAAGACCGGCCTGCTCTTTGATATACTCCCGGACAGGAGTCTGATCGTTCTTCCCAATTGACGGCATTATGCTCACCCTTCGTCGGCTCCGGCAGCAAACGGCTTCTTGGCTAACGTCCCGTTTTCTTCCACCAGCATTTCGATTTTTCGTTCCACTTGCTCCAGTTTGCGGCTGCACAGCTGGGAGAGTCTCATTCCCTGCTGGAACAATTCAATGGCCTGCTCCAGCGGCACGTCGCCGTTCTCCAGGCGGGCTACAATGATCTCCAACTGCTCTATCGCCGTTTCGAAGCTTACATCCCCATCGCCTGCAGCTGTTGCCTGCTGTAGTTGCTTACCCATCCGACTTCTCCTCCATGGCCCATACATGGCAGTCCAGGCGCCCGTCGGCAAGACGGACCTTGACCAGATCCCCGGGCTGTATTTGTCTGATTGATTTGATAAGTTCGGTTTGCTTCTCATTATAGACCAGGCTATAGCCCCGCTGCATAACCTTGAGCGGACTCAAGGCGTCCAGCTGCCGAAGATTGGCGTCGAACCCGGCGCGCTTGTCTTTCAGCAAAGCATTCATGGCCAGAACCAGCTGCCGGCCGGATGCCTCCGTGCGCCGTCTGGCGTAGAGCACCTGGCCGGCCGGATCATGCCCTGCCAGTCGGTGCGCCAGTCCAAGCCGCCTCTGTCTGGCCAGACCGATCCGTTCCTTCATCCGGAAGCGGAGCTGCTCGGTCAGCCTGTCCAGCCGTTCGGACGGCTCCAGCAGCTGCTTGCGGGGGTTTGTCAGAAACGGGGAGCGCTTCAGCCGCTCCAGCCGCTCCCGGCTGCTCTGCAACTGCCGTTCCAGCCCCTTGTACAAGCGCTGTGTTTCATAGGCAATCTGCTGCTTCAGCTCCAGGTGATGGGGCACCGCCAGCTCGGCTGCCGCCGTAGGCGTTGCCGCCCGCAGGTCCGCGACAAAGTCGGCTATCGTATAATCCGTCTCGTGGCCAACCGCCGAGATAACGGGAATGGCAGAGGCGAATATGGCTCTTGCCACCGCTTCCTCGTTGAAGGCCCACAGTTCCTCCAGGCTGCCCCCGCCCCGTCCTACGATCAGGAGGTCGACTTCATTGGCTTCATTCATGGCGGCAATCGCCCGTACGATAGACGGAGCGGCCTGCGCCCCCTGAACCAGCACCGGATACAACAGCACCGGAACGGCCGGATAACGGCGCTGGAGCGTGATAATGATGTCGCGCACGGCTGCTCCCGTCGGAGAGGTGATAACACCCACCGCTTTCGGGAAGCGGGGAATGGGCTTCTTGTACTGTGCTGAGAACAGCCCTTCTTCCTCCAGCTTGCGCTTAAGCTGCTCATAAGCCAGATACAAGCTCCCGACTCCGTCCGGCTGCATCTGGGTAATGTACAGCTGATATTGCCCGTCCCGCTCATAGACGGAAATGCTGCCTCTGGCCAGCACCTTGGTCCCGTCCTTGGGAATAAAGGGCAGCCGCTGGTTGTATGAGGCAAACATGATCGCCTTCACCCGGCTGTCCGCATCCTTCAGGGTGAAATACATGTGGCCGCTTCCATGCCGTGTGAGATTGGATATTTCGCCGCGCACCCATACATCCGAAAGCCGGGGGTCATTCTCCAGACGGCCCTTGACATACCGGGTCAGCTCCTTGATGGAAATAGCCTGGTTCGGGTCGGATAATGCCGCCATACGCTCTACACCAGCCCATTGGCCCGTTTGGCCGAAACGATTGTATTGTGCAGCAGCATAGTGATGGTCATGGGACCGACACAGCCGGGAACAGGAGTAATCATGCCCGCCGTCTCCAGCACATCATCGAAATCCACGTCTCCCGCCAGCTTGCCTGTCTCCAGCCGGTTCATTCCCACGTCTATGACGACAGCACCGGGCTTTACATGCTGTTCTTTAATCATTCTGGCTCTGCCTACGGCAACAACCAGAATGTCCGCCTGGGAAGTGATCTGCTCCATGTCCGGAGTTTTGGAATGACAGATGGTTACCGTGGCGTTCTCCCGCAGCAGCAGCATAGCCATAGGCTTGCCCACAATGTTGCTCCGTCCCACGACAACCGCATGCTTGCCGGCAATCTCCACCTTCATCCGCTTCAGAATCTCGATGACTCCTGCAGGGGTACAAGGCAAAAAACCGGGCTTGCCGATCATCAGATTGCCTACATTGGCAGGGTGAAAGCAATCCACATCCTTCAGAGGATCAATCGTGTCGATAACGGTATCCTCATGAATATGGCGCGGCAGCGGCAGCTGAACCAGAATGCCATGCACTCTGTCATCCCGATTAAGCTGTTGGATCAATTCCAGCAGCTCTTCTTGTGAAGTTTCCGCCGCCAGCCGGTGGACTGCGGAATAGATTCCCGCCTCCTCACAAGCCTTGGCCTTATTGCGGACATATACGGCAGATGCCGCGTCATCTCCTACCAGAATGACTGCCAAACCGGGCTTGATGCCCTGCTTGTCCAATGCGGCCGCCTCCTGCTTCAACTGCTCGCGCACAGAGCCTACCAATTCCTTGCCGTTAATTATATGGGCTGACATCTGTTTCCCTCCCGGACCTGATCATATTCCCAATAACAGCCTCCTTCAGAAGGACTATCACGCCTGCTACAGCTTGTCCTTGATGGAGGCAAGCTCTCCGATCATCTTGCCAAGCACTCCGTTGACAAACTTGCCGGATTCCTCCGTACCGAAATGCTTGGACATCTCGATGGCTTCATTCACGACAACCTTGGGCGGCACATCCTCACGGTAGATCATCTCGTATACAGCCAGACGAAGAATCTCCCGGTCTACCTTGGACAGCCTGTCCATCTTCCATCCCTTCAGATATTCGGTCAGGAGAATGTCAATGGAGGGCAGATATTCTTCGGTGCCCGCCACCAGCTCCTTCACATCTTCCACCGCAATATCCTCGTTCTTCTGGCGCAGCTCCGCTTCATTCTCCTGAAGCGCTTCCTCGATCACAATTGTAATCGCCTGTTCCGCATTCACTTCGTTCATTCTTAATTGGTACAGGCTTTGTACAGCCAGCTCTCTGGCCAATCTGCGTCTCATGGGAGACCTCCCTATTCAGCCCCACAAAGTGGAGTAAATGCTCTGTTGCTTATTCCGGGTACTTTGCGGGGACCCCTCCCTCATTCAGCCCCACAAAGTGGAGTAAATGCTCTGTTGCTTAATCCGGGTACTTTGGCGGGGCCCAAAAAATGTCATTCCCACAAAATAAAACCCTATGAAAAGGCACTCCAGCGTCAGGCGGTGCCGTTCCCACAGGATCTATCTGAACATTTTCCATCTTTCGGACAGCCATTGCCACAAATGATCCAACTGCACCGGCTTTTCGCCCCGGTCCAGCTTTTTTCCCATATAATACCCGATAAATAGAATGAAAGCAAAAATAAGCATGTCCCAAAAACCGACGATCAAATACAAGAGCCCCAGGAAAAAGCCGACGCCGGTTCCCAGGAGCTTGCCTCTGTGATTCTCCCACAGATCATTCAGCATGACAGAAAATCACCTCTATCCAGAAATAACGGCGTCATGAATGGTTATTCAACCCGACTCTTGAATGTGGGACTCGTTTGCACAACATTGGCAATAAATACGGATACGCTTGCTACCGGGATGCCGGTAATTTCCTCAATATGCTGCTTGACTGCGGCCTGCATCTCTTCGGTAAGAGCAGGAATGGAAATCTCCCCGTCCACCATGCTGCGGATCATGACCTCAATCCCGGCGCTGCCCACCCTCACTCTTGCCCGCAAATCCTTCACTCCGCGGGTACGGCTTGCCGACTTAAGAGCCAGATTCTCCACGGTATCGATGGAAATGCGGATTTCTCCCCATTCATTGCGTTGATCGATTGAGGGGGACTGCTCCCGCGAAGAGCGGACCGAGATGTAGAACAACCGCACGGCAATGGCGATCAGGATCAGGCAGCAGGCAATGAAGGCAATGGCAGGATTCGTCTCCGTATAGATGGTACGGACAAAATCCTGGGAGGTGTCCTGGGAAATCCAATTGGAAGCTGCCGCGAGCATCAAGCAAGTAGCCACGAGCACGGCCAGACTGAAGATAAAAAGCAGGAGCCGATCGATAATTTTTGCCACGATAGCCTGTCCCCTTCCTCAAGGATGAGCATGATAGGATTTGAACGCAACAGCAGCCGGAATAGCCTGGAGCCATCCGGTCCCTGTCTTGTGAAGCAAGCCCCCTATGATTAGGGGGCGCGAGTGGGCCGAATCATGCAATCGGTTATTTCACCCGAATAACGGCCGTTTCCTCTTCTACAATCCGCTCTGAGGTTTTGAAGTGCACGCCGTGGATATGTACATTCACTTCAATCACGTCAAGACCGGTCATGGATTCAATAGCCTGCTTGACATTGCGCTGGATCTCCGATGCCACTGCTGGAATCCGCTGGCCATATTCAATAATAATGGAAACGTCAATCGCCGCTTCACGCTGCCCAACCTCCACCTTCACACCTTTGGAGAGGTTCTTGCGTCCCAGCAATTCCGCTACGCCGCTGGCAAAACCGCCGCTCATGCCGGCAACACCTTCCACTTCAACTGTTGCCAAACCGGCAATAATCTCAATGACCTCAGGCGCAATCTGAATATTGCCTATGTCCGTCTTCTCATAATCCGGAGCTATGGTGCTCATGAAAACACCTCCAAATTTTTACTTCCGGCACTTGAACAAGCCTGCCATATCTTATTACTATACCATTCAAGCCGAATTATGACAAATTGTTTCCCTCCGGCCGATCCTGACGGTCAAGCTTGCTTGTTCCAGGATAAACGCCGGACGGCGTCCTTTTGATGGTGACGCGTTTGTCAAGAAGTCGAGCCGCTTTTCGTTTTTTACTTTCGAGACTTTTAAGAAGGCCCTGCCTCAAGGCTCATTCACGTCATGCTCTTCCAAAAATTTGATATCGAAGTCACCTGAAATAAATTTGCGGTGACGGAGCAGCTTCAGATGAAACGGAATGGTGGTATGTACCCCTTCAATGGCGAACTCGGCCAAGGCCCGGTTCATTCTGGCAATCGCCTCTTCCCTGGTATCCGCCCAGACGATCAGCTTGGCAATCATGGAATCATAATAGGGCGAAATGGTATATCCGGTATAAGCAGAACTGTCCACCCTGACACCCAATCCTCCCGGCGGCAGATAGAAGGAGATTTGCCCGGGCGAAGGCAGGAAATTCCGCTCCGGATCCTCAGCGTTAATGCGGCATTCGATGGCCCAGCCCTTCAACTGCACGTCCTCCTGGCTGAAGGACAGAGGATGCCCTTCGGCCACGCGGATCATTTCCTTAATCAGATCCACACCGGTAATCATCTCCGTTACCGGGTGCTCCACTTGAATCCGGGTGTTCATCTCCATGAAATAGAAGCTCCCGTCTTGGCCAAGCAGAAACTCCAGCGTACCCGCGCCTGAATATTGGACAGCCTGCGCCGCCTTAACAGCCGCCTCCCCCATTCTGGCCCGGATCTCCGGGGTCAGCACAGAGCAAGGCGCTTCTTCCACCAGCTTCTGGCGGCGGCGCTGCACAGAGCAGTCCCGCTCCCCCAGATGCACCGCATTGCCGTGCTTGTCGGCGATAATCTGAATTTCCACATGCTTCATGCCGGTCAGATATTTCTCCAGATATACCCCTGCGTTGCCGAAGGCCTTCTGCGCCTCCTGCTGGGCGGTGATCATCTGGGTAAGGAGCGATTCCTCGTCCATGGCAATGCGGATGCCCTTGCCTCCGCCGCCGGCCGTTGCTTTAATAATAACAGGATAGCCGATATCTCTGGCGATCATCACGGCCTGCTCCATGTCCTCCACCAGCCCGTCCGAGCCTGGGATGACAGGAACGCCCGCGCTTTTCATCGTTTCCTTGGCAACCGCCTTATCTCCCATCTTGCTGATCGCCTCAGGGGACGGCCCGATGAAAGTAATGTTGCAGCGCTCACAGATCTCTGCGAAATCCGCATTTTCCGCGAGAAAACCGTACCCCGGATGAATCGCGTCCGATTCAGTCAGAGTAGCGACGCTCATCAGGTTGGTAAAGTTCAGATAGCTGTCCTTGGACAGCGTGGGACCGATGCAATATGCCTCATCGGCCAAGCGGACGTGAAGCGATTCCCGGTCGGCCTCGGAATAGACGGCAACGGTATAAATCCCCAGCTCGCGGCAGGCGCGGATAATCCGGACAGCGATCTCGCCCCGGTTTGCAATCATAATTTTCTGAAAAGCCATCAAAAAAGTCCTCCCGGTTCACATTCCTGATGTCAGGAACGCGCGAATAAACTATGACTCCGTGCGGGAATCAGGCGCGGACGAGGAACAATGGCTGTCCGTATTCTACCAGCTGGCCGTTATCCACCAGAATCTGCACGATCTCGCCCTTGACCTCGGCTTCAATCTCATTCATCAGCTTCATGGCCTCCACAATACAGACGACGGTCTTCTCCGTTACCTTGTCCCCAACCTTGACGAATGCGGGCGCATCAGGAGATGATGCATGATAGAAAGTGCCCACCATAGGAGAAATAATGCTATGCAGCTTGGCCGTTTCCTCGGTCTTCTCCTCGGCATGAGGCTCTGCTTTGGCCTCCGGAGTGCTTGCCGGCACAGCCTGGTAAGCAAATGCCGCAGGTGAAGCATATGCCGGCGTTTGGGCGACAACAACGGATTCGGTAATGCTCGGCTTGCGCAAAAACAGCTTATATCCTTCATTTGAAATCTCCAGCTCCTGCAAAGAGGATTGGTCGACAAGCCGGATTAATTCCTTGATTTCGCTTAGTTTGAACATGTACCGTCCCCACTCCTAAGAGTTTTTTGTGTAGCAAAAACTTGCTTCGTAAGCCAGGTCCCAAACCTGTTGCAGGGACAAATCTCGCTTCGTAAGCACAGACTTGCAGTTTTTGTGTAGCAAAAAAGCGGTTTCGCGGGCTGGGGCGTGTCTGAAAACTCCGAGGGGAGCAGTTTTTACCCAAATTTTCGTTCCAAGCAAGGCACTTTTGTGAAGGCGTACCGGGGTACGTCAAGCGAAAGTAACGAAGTATGGGGCGAAAAGGCGGTAAAAGCTGCCCTCATGCGGGTTATTAGACACGCCCTAAGGCTATCTACAATTTGTAATTATAACACATGAAATGCCTGCTACAAGATTGTATTATAACCTAGTCCTAGAATCCCGTCACTATGAATTCTAAAGGAGGGGGGGAGAAGCCGCAAGCCTGTTGTTTTTGAAAAAACTCCTATCAGTGGTGCCGCGAAGCGGCATGTAGGTCTGAGGTGGCGAGGATAACCGCTTGACGGCGTCCTTTGCCGCCGTGCGTTTACCCAAAAATCGAGCAATCATAGGCGTTTATGCTTTCTGAGATTTTAATAAAAACCCCTGTCGGGTGTTTGGCATAGAAGACTATCGCCTTAAGCCGAGGGACGGACATCAGCGCTCTTATTGGGCTAAAATCGGGGTGGCTTGAATCGTATCGGACTAAAGCCGCTCCTATCTGGCTCTGGGTTCTAACAGCTTACTCATAACGGAAAAAATTTCCGTTAACTCTGTAAATTCTTCTTTACTCGCTCATTTAGCGGAAATTTTTTCCGTTATCTGCTCCTGAACTCTCCGAAACAGGCATATTCACCCGGTTTTGGGGGAGTTAACGGAAATTTTTTCCGTTAACTCTCGGCAATTACCAAAAAACCTCCTGATAACGGAAATTTTTTCCGTTAAATTGTCCCAGCCGCCTCTATTGTCAACTCCTTCAACACTTGATCTACGGAGAAAAAGCTCTCTTCCTCGGAATGCTCGACTTTTCTGCTTTATGGAGAAAAAGCATCTTCTACTCGGGAGATCGACTTTCTGCTTTGTGGAAGATAAACGCCTATTGGCTTCCTTTTGACGCTGACGCGTGTATCAAGAAGCCGGGCCGCTTCCCCGCTTATGCTTTCTGAGACTGGAACGAAAGGGAGCCGGCCGCAATGTGGCAGACTCCCCGCACAGATAATTGAAGCACCGGCTTTGTCAGTTCATATATTGAACGGACACGTTATCCTTGACCACGCCCAGCTCCTTAATCATCATGTCGATAATGCCTTGGGCCTGCTTGGCGTCAAGCTTGCCGGCCACCTGCACCAAAGCCTTGTATTTGTTGTCCTCTGCCAATACGATGGCGTTGCTGTAGGTCTGGCCAAGAAGATCCTCCAGGTTCTCCACCTTGGCCTGCATGGTTTGCAGTTTTTCGAACTCATCGGTGGCCTTGGAGATTTCATCGGTACTCTTCTTGGTGTCCACGATAATATTCAGAAAGCCTTCTGCCTTTAGCCCCATGTCCTGGTTCCGCTTATAGGCCAGGTCGGCGAAATAATCCGAGCCCGATTTGGCAACCGATTGCACTTGCTCCAATACTTTGGCGTCGCTGCTTTTTTCTGACGTTCCGGCAGTCAGTCCGCCGCTGACTGCTTTCTCTTGGGAGACGGGATCTTTCTGCTCGGTCGTAACCTTGATATCCTCCTGGGTCACCTTCTCCGTTGCGGTATTCAGCTTGTTGACATCCTCCGTGAACAGGTAATAGGCGGAGAGCACCACCATCAGGCTAAGCATGGAAACCAACCAAATTGTTTGTCTTTTCGTATTCATTGTGAATTCCTCCTTAAAAGTTTTGAGTTCTTTGCCGGTATTGCCGGCATAAGCGAAAAACTCACTTCGTAAGCATAGACCTGGTTTTGAGTTCTTTGCCGGTATTGCCGGCATAAGCGAAAAACTCGCTTCGCAAGCGTAAGCTTCAGGTTTTTTTCGCTTGCAGCGGTTCTATCTCATCCCGGGCATTGGCGAAGCTTCGCTATTGCTTGCGGGGAATAACGGATATCCGGTGGGCCGGCACCTCAAGCCCCCTTTCTACAGCGTCGGAGATCAGCAGCTTGACCGTCGCATTCTCGGCCCCCTTGGCCACCACCACCACGCCTCTGATCTTGGGCTTGGTGGTCTTAACAATCAGGGGCGTCTGATCCCCCGACTGGTTCATCAGCACGGCATCTGTGGTTCGGCTCATGTCAGTGATATGCCGCGTCTCCCCGTTGTTGCCCTTCTCATTGGTGACCTGCTGGCTGTCCTTGACGTTCTTCTCCACCTGCAGTTCCTCTGTGGAGTCAATCGTGACCATTACCTCCACCTCGCCCACCCCGACGATCTTCGTCAGGATTTCCCGCAATCTCGCTTCATAGGCCTGCTCATAATCACGGAAGCTGGCCTGCTCCTTGCTGATCCCCGAGCCGAAGGCGGCCGAGGCTTCCGACTCCGGGGGAGGCGCCCCCTGCTTCACCGGGTCCACATTGCGGATATTCAGGAACGAAAAGGAATTCAGGATCATCAGTGCGCAGCCTGCAAGTCCCAGCAGGATCAGAAACCGGAAGGTTTTCACCCGCTTGCCGCCTCCCGGGCCTCCGGACAGGAGATCCTCTATTTTTTTAAACCATGCTGCCATTATGGCCTCACCTCCCGTTTGAAACTGCTGCTTCCTTGACCTGCTGCGGCAAGAAGCCGATCTCCAGCCTCTCCTTCGGCAATTGCCACTCCCGCTCGAAAAAACGGACGGCAAGGCCTCTCAGTTCGGCGTCATCCGGTTGCTCTATCACAGGCTCGGCCTGCACCGCCTTGCCTTCATAGGGATCGATTGCGACCGTGACCGGCCGCACCTTCTCAACGTTAACCTTACCGACCGCCTTTGTTTCCCCATCCGGCGGCTTGGCCGATTCTTCTCTATGTGAAAGGACTGCCCGCACCGAATGGATGACGGGGACACCTTTTTGGTCCGTTTCAATATGCACCTGAAGCTCGGCTACCCGGGCTCCCGTGGAGCTCTCCAGGCCTGTCTTCATTTCTTCTGCCAGACGGCTCTCCGTAAGACGCTTCGCCTCCTGCGCATTGCCCTCCTTCAGCTTCTCCGATTCCGCAAGCACCGCAGCAAGAGGCTGCAGAGCGGCGCGGCTGCCGCTGTTATGGAGTTGCAGCTGCCCGGCTTCGGCCAGAAGCTGATCCTGGTCCCAATCCCGCTGGAACAGCTCGAACAGCGGCGCAAGCAGCGTAAGCAGCAAGAACAGGCTGACCACCGTGCGGACATACCGCTGCATCGCCTGGCTGGGCAGCAGCAGATCGACGAAGGATGCAAGCAAAATAATCAGAATAACCTGCTTGAGCCAATCGCTTAACCAATTCATCATAAGAAAACACTCCTATCGGACCATCACGGACACATTGCTTGCCGTAATGAGAATCGTAATGGCCAGGAAGAACAAGAAGCCCACAGCCGCCAGAGCGGCAAATACATACATCATGCTTTTGCCGATGCTGCCAAGCGTCTTTACAATCGGGCTGTCTCCCAAGGGCTGCAGCACGGCGGCGGATACATGGTAGATCAGCGCCATTGTCAAAATTTTCACTGCGGGAAAAGCGCAAAGCACGATCAGAATCACAACCCCGGCCAGACCGATCGCGTTCTTCACCAGCAGAGAGGCCCCGATGACAGTGTCCGAAGCATCCGAGAACAGGCGCCCGACCACGGGAACGAAGTTGCCTGTCAGATACTTGGCGGTGCGGATGCCGATTCCGTCCGCCACAGCTCCCGATATCCCCTGAACGGAGAGCACTCCCAAAAACACAGTAACCATCACACTCATGATGACAACTCCAGCTTTTTGCAGCATCTTGGCCAATTGGGTTACCTTGTACTTTTCTGAGATGGAGCTTACGATGGACAGCACCACCGAGAAGAACAACAACGGAAACACAATGTAATAGATGGCGGCGCCCATGGTGTTGACCATGAACACAATCAGCGGATGCATAACCGTTACCGAGGTGATGTTGCCCATGGACCCAAGCAGCGTCAGGAGAATGGGCACGATGGCAATCATGAAGTTGATCATGGTTGATATGGCCGACTTGGCATAGCCGATGGCCACACTGAAGCTGTTGATTGCGATGACGATCAAAACCATATAACAGATGGAATAGCCGATCTTGCTGACTGAGTTGCGTTGAAAGGCGCTTTGCAGCGATTCCAGAATCATGCTGAACACGCTGAGAATGACGATGCTGGCCAGAAGCCTCCCGTTAAGCAGCACTTCGTGGAAGAAGAAGCGGAAGATGCCGTTGAAGATGTTGCTGAAGCTGAAGCCGCTGCCGCCGGGGACCAGCATTTCCTTGAAGCTGGGCGTGCGCCCTTCCGGGAAATAAGCCGCATAATCCTTCATCATCGATGACCAATATTGCTCCACCTGATCGGTGGGCAGGCGCTCTGCCTGCTGCAAGACGATGGAGTCAGCGGGGCCTGCCTGCACATGGCCTGCAATGCCTCCGAAGAGAATGAATACAAGCATGAGCCAAGCATGGAGTTTAGGGCTGCGTCTCATAGGTACAACTCCTGAAAGTTTTTCGCTTACAGCGAAGCGCAGCGGTAAGAAGGAAAACTGGCTTCGGAAGCATAAACTCCGTTATTTCTATGCTTCACTCACGGCCTGTCAGCTTGGCATCAGCTTCATCACCGTTTCGATAATGACCGTGATGATCGGAATCGCCATCACCATAATGATGATTTTGCCGGTGAGCTCGATCTTGGAGGCGATGGAATCCTGGCCTGCATCCCGCACGACCTGGGCGCCGAATTCGGCGATGTAAGCCACGCCGATAATCTTCAATATGGTGGTGAAGAACACATGATTGACCTGAGAATGATCCGCCAGCTGCTCCAGAATGCGGATGACCGAGGAAATTTTACCCAGCAGGAACAAGAAGATGCCGATCCCGGTGATCGTGACGAGCAGAAAGGCGAATACGGGCTTTTGTTCCTTGAGAATGAGCGCCAGCACGGTAACAACAAGTCCAAGCGAGACGATCTGAATCATTTCCACGGCGGGCACCTACTGAAAAAGAAAGATAGTTTTGATTTCCTGAAACAGCTTGGAGAGCATGCTGACTACCATAAACAACACCACGACAAAGCCGATCAGCGTCACCCAATGGGCCATATCCTCCTTGCCCATCTGCTTCAGCACGGTATGGATCATCGCAATGACGATGCCGATTCCGGCGATTTGGAAAATCGCATTCACATCTACATTCATAGCTGGCCTCCTGCATCAGTACATTAGGATGACGATCAGCACCCCGGAGAGCAACCCCAGGCTTCGCCACATACTGCCATACCGCCTATAGTCTTCCGCGGCGGCCGCTTCCTCGGCCTGCAGCACGCTGACCGCAAGACGCAGATGCTTGGCCTGGTCCGCTCTGTCGCTGATGCCCAGAATCGAGCCCAACTGCAGCAGCGCCTCCCGTTCGGTCCGCTTCATGGCCGTGTTTGCCCAGCATGTGTCAATCGCTTGCCGCCAACTGTCGGCGACCGTTCCGGCCTCTCCGTTATCCAGCTTCGCTCCGGCCCGCTCAAACAGAGTGGACACGGGTCCTGTCAACGATCCGGCGACAGAGACGAATGCCTCGGAGAGCGGGGTGAAGCCGTAGAGAATCTCTGTCTCCAGCCGCTGCAGCCCCTGCAGCGACTGGCGGATCTGCCTGGGACGGGCGGAGAGCTGCAGCGCCTGGTAGAACCCGAGCAGGGTCCCGGCACAAATGATGCATAACGCACCGATGAGCTTGATCATAGGCCCCGTCCTTCCTGGTGAAGCATGTGCTCCCTTGAAAGGGACTCCACTCTGATCGTGTTCCCGCGGCCGCGAAGGGTGACAAAGCGCCGGAAGACTCCGGCCTCTGCAAGCTCCCGAAGGACCGGGCGCTGCAAGGCGTCCTCTCTGCTTGCTCCATGGGCGGTGGCAATGACCCGGATGCCCGCATGCACCGCTTCATGAATGGCCCGCGCATCCTCCGGGCGGCCGATCTCATCGACGACCAGCACCTCAGGCGACATGGAGCGGATCATCATGATCATGCCTTCCGCCTTGGGGCAGCCGTCCATCACATCGGTACGCGGTCCCACCTCGAAGCGGGGAACCCCCCGGACGCAGGCCGCCACCTCGGAGCGCTCGTCCACAATGCCCACCTTCTTGCCCCCGCCGAAGTCCGGGAGCAGCCAATCGCCTGCGCTGATCATCCGGGCCAGATCGCGGATCAGCGTGGTTTTGCCGTGGCCGGGAGGAGAGATGACCAAGGTGTGATGAACCGTCTTCTCCCTCTCATCCACAATCCGCGGCAGCACCGGCCGTCCGCAGCCCTGCACCTCCCGGGCGATCCGGATGTTGAACCCGCTGACATCGCGGATCATCCGGACCTTGCTGTCCTCCAGCACGGTCCGCCCGGACAGCCCCACCCGGTGGCCCCCCTCCACCGTAATGAAGCCCCGCTTAAGCTCCTCCTCGAAGGAATAAAGCGAGTGACGGGTCAGAAGCTCAAGGAGCTGGCGGCAATCCTCTTTGGTGGCCGTGCAGGCCCCCTCCGCTTGTACAGCCAGATGACCGTCTTGCGAGACAAAGCCGTATTGCCCTCCGCCGTACACCACCTCAACCGGCCGTCCTTCACGGATGCGCAGCTCCTCCGCCCCTCCAAGAACCGCAGCAGGCAGCAGGGAAACGGCAGTGCGCAACACCGGCGGCAGCAGAGGCAGGATGGACTGGGCCGGAGCGCAGGCTTTCCCGGAAGCAGGCAGGCTGTCTATCATATCTATATGCTTGACCCTCATAAATATGACACCCCGTTATTTTTTGAGAATTCCAAAAAAAATGCAAGATACTCCCAGCAAAATCCACAGAAGCTTCCCCGCCGACAGCTTGTCGGCCATACCCACCAACCCGATGGTGGTGGTCGCCAGCAGAATGAAGGGACCCACAAAAGCCAGGCCGGAATTAATCAGAAGCGCCTTCTCCACCTGCATATAACGAAGCATCAGCACAGCCGCGGCAATCTCAACCGTACCTGACAGCAGCCTAAGCGACGCCATGCCCGCTACGAATTTATCCATCATACTATTCCTCCCGCTAATGAAGTTGCTGCAAGACTAGCATTATTTTCCAACCCTATCTGCCTGCGCATATCAAGTAAATAAGAGAGTGTCCGGTAGATTTGCATAAGCGTATCCGGACATGTCCGGGCTTGTTCAAGTCTCACGCCAGAAAGTATAGACGGGGATGCGGCTTAGGCTTCTTGGCGAACGTACGGCATCAGAAGGACACCGTCAGGCGCTCATCCCCGCTTAATCTACGATATGCAGGCTTGCCCGCTTTTAGGAATAATCCCGCACTCCCTTATTTTTTTTGCATATGATGTGTCAATAGCCTACCCATTCTTAATTACGCGAGGAGAATTCTTGATGGAAGCCATAACTCCCGCCGTCTGGCATCCGCACTTGCTTGATCCTACCGGCAGACGGTCGCATAAACCCAGAACTTTGGGCAAAACCATGGTCATCGACAAGGGGCTGGGGCTCTACGCTTTTGCAGATATGCTGGACACAGCCTCTTCTTACATCGATATTATTAAGCTTGGCTTCGGAACAGCTCCGCTGTATCCGGAGGATCTGCTGCGGACCAAAATAGCCATCGCCCGGGAAGCGGGAATAACGGTCATGCCCGGAGGGACCTTCCTGGAAGCTGCTGTGGCGGGATCGGTGACAGACGCTTTCTTTGATCAGGTCCGCAAGCTGGGATTTACCGGAATTGAGGTTTCCGACGGCACCATTGAACTGGACAGAACGCTCCGGACTGAACTGATCCGCCAGGGTGTGGAGACAGGTATGCAGGTATACACCGAATACGGCAAGAAATGCTGGGGCTCGCGCGTCTCCGTGGACGATCTGATCGAGACGGTGCGGATTGATGTTGAAGCGGGCGCCGAATTGGTTACTATAGAAGCGCGTGAAGCCGGAACAGGCGTGGGCATTTTCGATGAAACCGGGGCTTGCCGCGATGCTGAGGTGCAGGCGGTGCTGCAAGGAGTCTCAAGCCCGTATCTCCTGCTGTGGGAGGCGCCGCAAAAATCCCAGCAGGCTCATCTGCTCAAATGGCTCGGGGCGGATATTCATCTGGGCAATATTGCGCCGCAGGATGTGATTGCCCTGGAAGCTCTGCGGAGAGGGCTTCGTTCAGATACGTTTGAATTGCAGCAATTTTAGGCGGAGGCGGGGAAACAGGCATGCTCGTTGAAGTTATCTCCAATGTGAATGAAGCCCGTTCCGAGGATATGACGGGGAAGACGGTTCTGGTGATCGATGTCCTGCGGGCAACGAGTAATATGGTGACGGCTCTCGCCCACGGGTGCCGGGGGATTCTGCCGGTGGAGACGGTGCAGCAGGCCAAAAGCATGCGGGAAGCGGATATTCTTCTCGGTGGAGAACGCAACTGCAGGATGCCTGCCGGGTTTGACCTGGGCAACTCTCCCTTCGAATATATGGAGGAGCGGATCGCGGGCAAGCGGATTTGCATGACAACCACCAACGGAACGCGGGCTATTCAGAAAACCCAAAGGGCCCACAAGGTGTTCGCCTGCTCCTTGCTTAACGTTGCCGCCTGCGCGGAGGCTGCACTTGCTGCGGGCAGGGATATCTGCATTCTCTGCGCAGGTACGCAGGATGCATTCGCCCATGAGGACGGCCTGTGCGCCGGAATGGCCGTGGATGAATTGCAGCGGGCTGCAGGCGGCGCAGTGGAGTGCAATGACTTCGGTCTTGCCATGCATGCGGCGTATTCCCACAGCCGGGATCATCTGGGGGAGGCGCTTCTGGCTTCGGCCAACGGCAAGCGTCTTGTGAAGCTGGGTTACCGGGCTGATGTGGAATATTGCGGCAGGACCAATCTGCTTGAGCTTGTGCCGGTGCTGCATAACGGGCTGTTGGTGGCCGAAGGCTGCGCCAGCAGGCGGTGATGAGCAGTCATACAAGTTCTAAGCCCCCCTGTCCCACATAAACTAGATTAGACCTGCAAAGCGAGGCCGGACTGCGCCATGATGAAGCCGGACAGTCCGGTGTTTCCGGTTATTTGCGGCATCACCGCCGGGAGCCTGTCCGAATGGATTCATCACCGCCGTTCCGCCGGACAACCTTCCACAATATTGCCGGGCGGAGGGGCTATGCGGGATAATCATCGGACAAGGGGCAACCACCTATGAACGGGAACATACTGCTCATTGCATTAATCATCATCGGCATGCTGGGGCGTTCTCCTATTATCACTACAGCGGCATGCGTCCTGCTGATTGTGAAGCTGATCAATCTGGAGCGTTTCCTGCCCACAATTGAACGGAGGGGTCTTGAGTTGGGCTTGCTCTTCCTGACCATGGGCGTACTGGTTCCCTTCGCCAGCGAGAGAATCCAGTTGAAGGACGTGACCTCCGTCTTCACCACCTGGCCCGGCATCATCGCCTTGACCGGTGGAGCCCTTGCCACCTGGATGAACGGCAAAGGGCTCGATCTTCTGAAGTTCGATCCCCAACTGATCGTAGGGCTGGTGATTGGGTCGATCTTCGGGATTATTTTTCTGCGGGGCATACCGGTGGGTCCGTTGATGGCCGCAGGGATTACGGCGATGATTCTGAAAATCAGCCAATTATTCTTCAAATGAACGGCAGTGATATTTTATGTAGACGTATGTGATTAGAAAGGATTAATATTTATTAATAATCACACCAGTACATAAAAATCATCTTCCGAAAGGACAAGCCACCATGAGAATTACTCGCCTTAATACCAAGCTGCTGCTTTTGCTGCTGCCCTGTTTTCTGGTTTCCCTTGGTTTACTGTCAGGGATCAGCTTCTATCTGTCCCAGCAGTCCTTATCCTCCAGTATGAAGAGCACCGCCGAAGCTGTCGGAACGGACTATGCCAACCGGATCGAGTCCTACATCCGGGAGGCCATTGTCCAATCGACGGCTTTTGCCGATATGCCGGGTATGAGGGAAACCGCCAATCTGCCCGCATTGGTGCAGGCTTTGGCCAATAACAAGAGTAATTCCCAGTATTTAGAAAGTTCGGTTTTCATTTTCCCTGACGGTTCTGCCGTCCGTTCCGATGGGACAACCCTGGATTTGGGCGACCGGACTTACTTCCAACAGGTGATGTCTACCGGAGAAGCGGTGGTTTCCGAGCTGCTCCTCTCCCGGACCACTGGCAAGCTGGCCTTTAACGTAGCCGTTCCGGTCAAGAAGGATGGACAGACCCTCGGCGTGATGACCGGCTCCTTCGCCAACGACAAGCTGGGCATTCTTATCGGGGATTTGAAGTTTCTGAGTCAGGGGTACGGCTTCCTGGCCGACGCCGCCGGCCAGATCATTGTTCATCCCCGCATGCCCGAACTGTCGGGAGTGCTGAATCTGACAGAAGCGGCCGTCGCTCCAGAATTGAACATGAAGGAGAAGGAACTGGACGAAAGCTTCATTCAATTGTTCAAGTCATCCGCCGATACAGGGGAGCAGACAAGGGGCGATTATGTTTTCATTGACGGCATCCGGTATTCCACTGTATTCACTCCCTTTAACCTCCCGGGCGGCCAGCGGTGGATCATGATGGTGACTGCCCCGTTTTCCGAGCTTAATCAAGGTCTGACCGAATTGACCCGCAGCATGCTGACAACCGCCGCCCTGTGTCTCGTGGCAGCTGCGGCGGCCATTGTGTTCATCAGCCGGCGGATTGCCAAGCCGGTTGCGATTCTCCGCGACGAATGCATGCTGTTGATGGAAGGAGATTTCCGGGAGCAGCCTCTCCGGGTGGTTTCCAACGATGAAATCGGCCAATTGGCCTCAGGCTTCCAGGAAATGAGGAACAAGCTCCGCCAATTGGTTGCCCAGGTGCATTTCCAGGCCGAGCATGTAGCCGCATCCAGCGAGGAGCTGACCGCAAGCGCCCAGCAGGCAGCGGAGGCTGTCAATGTGGTGGCCGATTCCTATTCCGTGATTGCCCAGAATGCGGACACTCAGGCGGCCGCCTCCTCTATCCTGACGACATTGGCCCGGGATATGGCGGAGAATACCAACGAGATTGCCGGTGTAGTGGATGAGGCGGCAACCATTGCCCTGGAGGCCTCCCGCTCCGCCCGGGACGGACAGGCAACTGTCGGACAGACTGTCAGCCATATGCAGGAGGTCGGCAAGGGTACGGTCTACATCGACAGCGCCATGACAAGCCTCAGCAAAGATGCGGAGGAAATCAGCGAGATTGCCTCCCTGATCTCCTCCATCTCCAGTCAGACCAATCTGCTGGCGCTCAATGCCGCAATTGAAGCGGCGCGGGCAGGAGAGCACGGCCGGGGATTCGCTGTGGTGTCCGGAGAGATTCGCAAGCTGGCGGAGGAAGCAGGGAAAGCTGCCCAGCAGATCGCAGCCCTGATCAGCCGCAACCAGACCAATACCAGTTCCACCGTTGACGCCACCCGCAAGGGGCTTGCCGCCACCCGTGAGGCCATTGAGATGGTAAGTGCAGCAGGAACGGCGTTTGAAACTATCGCGGCTTCCATCGTGCAGCTCTCCGGTCAGATGGAGCACATATCGGAAGCGATCGGCAGAATCACCGGCCATAGCCGGCAGTTGGCGGCTTCCGCCGGAGAAGTGGACTCAGCGAGCAAAACCACCGCAGCCGAGTCCGAGACCGCCTCCGCGGCCACCCAGGAGCAAGCCGCTACGATGGAAGAGGTTGCTGCGTCAAGCGAGGCCTTGGCGGCCATGGCCGCCGATCTCCGTGAAGCGGCTGCCAAATTCCGGGTATAGACCGCCTTGCTTGCCCCCAAGCTGAACCAAAAACTAAAAACCAGAGAGACCCTCCTGCCGGGGGTCTCTCTGGTTTATTATCTATGTTATTGCGTGGGGAAAGCTCCCCGACTACCGCCGTTCCTGCGGGCCGCCTACGGAGACGGTGGAATCCGTATCCAGACCGTACGCAGTATGCAGCGCCTGAATCACTTCGTTCAACCGGTTGTTGGCGATGACGCAGGATACCTTGATCTCCGACGTGCTGACCATATTGATGCTGATGCCCAGCTCAGAGATGGCCTCGAACATTTTGGCGGCTACACCGGGGTTGCTCACCATGCCGGCGCCGACGATGGAAACCTTGACCAGTCCGGTCTCCGAGGTGGTCTCCCGGTAGCCGACTGCGCTCTTGATTCCGTCAATGATCGTGAGTGCCCGGTCCAGATCGTTCATTGCCACTGTAAAGGAGAAATCCGCCGCGTCATGCACACCGCTTTGGACAATAATATCCACGTCGATCTTCTCTTTGGCCAGAGCCGAAAATACCTTAGCCAGTTGGCCCGGCTTCTCGGGAACTCCCAGAATGCTGACCCGGGCCACATTCTTGTCATAGGCAATTCCGCTTACTACAATCCCCTGCTCCATTACCGCTTCCTCCTTCACATGCGTGCCTTCATTATGGTTAAAGCTGGAACGGACCACGAGCAGCACTTTATTGTGCTTCGCGCATTCAACAGCCCGGGGATGCAGCACAGCCGCTCCCAGATTGGCAAGCTCCAGCATTTCGTCGTAAGAAATCTCGTTTAATTTGCGGGCGCATTTCACAATACGCGGGTCGGTGGAATATACCCCGTCCACGTCGGTGTAAATCTCGCACAGATCAGCCTTGATGGCTGCAGCAACGGCAACTGCAGTGGTATCGGAGCCGCCGCGGCCCAGAGTGGTGATCTCGCCTTCTTCCGTCATGCCCTGAAAGCCTGCTACAATAACCACATGGCCGGTCTCCAGCGCTTCAAGCACACGCGCAGGCTCGATCTTGCTGATACGGGCTTTGGCGTGTACGGCTTCCGTATAGATTCCGGTTTGCCAGCCGGTATAGGATTTGGCTTTTTCACCCATGCTCTGAATAGCCATGGACAACAGCGCAACGGATACCTGTTCGCCTGTGGTCAGGAGCATATCCATCTCGCGCGCGGGAGGCGCAGTGTCGCAAATCTGCTTGGACAAATCAATCAGTTCATCGGTGGTATCCCCCATGGCTGAAACTACAACCACACATTGATGTCCTTCCCGCTTTCTGTCTATAATCCGCTGGGCGACGCGCTTCATCCGCTCGGGGGTTCCAACGGAGCTTCCACCGAATTTCATCACAATTAACGACAACTCTCAACACTCCCTACAATCACTGAATGGTATCAGCCGCTTCCGGCGGGCCTTTCCGTCCACACCACGCTAAAGCGCTAAAGCAGGCAGACGGATGCCAAAATGATTTTCCTATTATATCACCAATTGCCCCCCCTGAAAATAACATTTCTCAAAAATCTTTGCGGCATTCCATAACGAAAACCCGGCGAGAAACACCGCTTGCCAGCACTAAGCAAAACCTGAGGGAAGGATTATCGCCGGGTCTTAAAAGCAATGTGAGTGATCGCGATAATACGGCATCCGAAGCATAGGCTTGCGGTTTCCGCAGAGGAACCTTCCTTCGCAAGCATGCGCTAAGCACTCTCCGCAAGGAACCCTCCTTCGTATGCATGCACCAGTGTTTTCCGTGAGAATGTGTCCGGTCCTGCTACTTTCTAACGGAAATTTTTTCCGCTAAGCTGCCCCATGGACCTTTATTGCCAACTCCTTCAGCACTTGATCTACGAGGAAAAGACTCCTATTCTCAGATGTGTATACTGCCCTGCCCTGAAATAACAGGAACCCCGTCATTTCATTCATCAGTGGTGCCGCCCAAGCGGCATGGAAGTCTGATCTACAGAAGATAAGCGCCTGACGGGCCGGAGGGCTGACGGCATTCTTTTTGCCGCCGCGCGTTTGTCAAGAAACCGAGCCTCTTCCACGTTTATAACGTTCTGAGACTTTCAGATAAAAACCCCCGCGGGCCTGCAAGCAGGCTGCGGGGGTTTTATCATTAACTTACGCCCGTGAGATGTATTTTCCTTCACGGGTATCGATCAGCAAGCGGTCGCCCTGGTTGATGAACAGCGGAACCTGAACAGTCAAGCCTGTTTCCATCGTGGCGTTCTTGGTTGCGCCGGTGGCGGTGTTGCCCTTGATGCCCGGCTCGGTTTCGGTAACTTCCAGCTCTACGCTGTTCGGCAGGTTAATGCCCAGGATGGAGCCTTGATAGCTCACGATATTAACCAGCATATTTTCCTTCAGGAAATTACGCTCCCATTCCAGTTGCTTGGCAGACAGCTCGAATTGATCGTAGCTCTCGTTGTCCATAAATGTATATTCGCTTCCGCTGTTGTACAAATATTGGGTTTCGCGGTTTTCTACGATGGCGCGGCTGACCGTTTCGCCTGCACGGAAGGTTTTTTCCACCACGTTGCCGTTCTTCAGGTTCTTCAGCTTGGAGCGGACGAATGCGGCGCCTTTGCCGGGCTTGACATGCTGGAATTCAACAACGGTAAAAGGGTCGCCGTCGGTCTCGATGGTAAGGCCTGTCCGAAAATCATTAACGGAAATCATGCAATTGGTTCCTCCTAAGAGTTTTTCGCTTACAGAGCTTTAAGTTCTGTATCCATCTCGTCATTATAATCCAAATTCCGGCCGGTCACAACAATAAAAGCTCTTTGGTGGATTTCGTGAGAATCCGGATCCCGTTCTCCGTGAAAACCACGTCATCCTCAATCCGTACTCCCCCGAAGCCGGGCAGGTAGATGCCGGGCTCTACAGTCACGGTCATCCCCGGCTCAAACACCACATCACAGGAGGGGGAAAGCCGCGGGTTTTCATGGATCTCCAGGCCCAGACTATGTCCGGTGCCATGTCCGAAGCAAGCGCCGTAGCCTGCCTTCTTGATGATATCCCGGGCCAGCGCATCCCCTTCCACGCCGGTCATCCCCGGCTTCAGTCCGGCCAGACAAGCCAGTTGGGCTTCCTTGACGATGCTGTAGATTTCCTTGTGCTTGTCCGTCGGCTGCCCCAATACCACAGTGCGGGTAATGTCGGAGCAATAGCCCTTCAAAAGCGCACCGTAATCCATCTTGACGAACTCATTATTCCCCAATTTCCGGTCGCTTGCCACACCGTGGGGCAGCGCGGAACGCTCTCCGGAGGCGATGATGGTATCAAATGAGGTGGAGGAGGCAACGTTCCTGCGCATGAAGAATTCCAGTTCCAGCGCAACCTCCCGCTCCGATACGCCAGGCTTCAGGTAGGACAGGATATGACTGAATGCCTGGTCGGCCAGGTCGGCCGCTTCTTGCATCACCGCAATCTCATCCTCGTCTTTGTACATGCGCAGCTTTTCGACCACATGGGAAGTCGCCACCACCTCAATGCCCGCCAGGTCGGCTTCATAGCTGCGGTAACCGGCGAAGGTGAGATCATTCTGCTCGAACCCTACCCGGCCAAGCCCCAGGCCGTCCAACAATTCCTTCACCGTTTCCATGGGACGGCTGGCATGCTCCACAACCTCCAGGGCGGGAGCCTGCTGCTTGGCCTGGGTTACATAGCGGAAATCCGCCAGGAAGAAGGCGCGGTCAGCCGTAACCAGCACAAATCCGGCGCTGCCGGTAAAGCCGCTGATGTAACGACGGTTATAGGGATTTGTAATCAGAAGCGCCTCCAGCCCCAACTGCTGCAAGGCACTTCTTAAGCTTATCAACCGATTGACTGTCATGTACCCTCACCCGTTTTCCTTAAGATAATGAGCCATTGCCGCAAGTCCCAGCTCATAGGTGTACGCGCCGAAGCCCGCGATCTGGCCGATGCATACCGGGGCCAGCACCGAGGTGTGCCGGAACGGCTCGCGCTTATGAATATTGGACAGATGGACCTCTATCACCGGCAGCGATATCCCGGATAACGCATCCCGGATGGCATAGCTGTAATGGGTGAACGCCCCGGGATTAATGACAATGCCGTCCTTCACTCCATATGCCTCATGGATCTTGTCGATCAGCGCCCCCTCATGATTGGACTGGAAGAATTCAAGCGATATCCCCCATGCTCCGGCAGCGGCTTCCAGCCCCGCATTAATCGCCTCCAGCGAAAGGGTGCCGTACACGCCCGGCTCACGAATTCCCAACATATTCAGATTGGGACCGTTCATAACAAGAATTTGCTTCATGATTCTGTCACCTGGCTTCTCTGCAGAGGATTTGCGAACGGCTACATTTTACCATATTCCCTCGGGATTGAGGAATGTTTCTTGAAGAAGAGACTGTTATTTCAGCGCAGGAGTCTTCGCACGCCCGCCAGGCTCGCGGATACGCTCTTCGGTAAACTCCATGGCGATCGAGAAGCCGATGAACAGCCCCCAGACCATGAACAAGCAGAGATCGGTCACAAAAGAGTTCAGGTCAAGCTGGGTGATAGCCGGCACCATCTCTGTCAAGGGCCCGACCAGCAGATACAAGACGCACCACCAGGCCAACCCGTAGCCGATCCCCGGCCAAGGTCCCTTCAGCTTGCGCAAGAACATGCCGTAGATGGCCGCGGCAAGGACTGATAAGCCCACAAAGCTGGCATAACCCAGCGCCAGCCCCTGCCAGGCGATAAGAAAGGAATGCCGGAAGAAGGGTTCCAGCAAAAAACCTGGCACAACTTCAGTGAACTTCATGGCAAATTCGAGCAGCTTGACCCCGCCCCATAAAATTCCGGCAAAATAACCGATGTAAACCGAAAAGATAATCGGGTTGGTTGTTTTATGCCCCTGCTTTTTATTCCGGTATTTGGCATGCAGCTTCATCTGTCAGCTTCCTCTTTTCAATGGAGTTTTTGGGAATAGTATGCGCTAAGCTGCCGGAGTTAAATCAAAGTGGCATTCGTTCCTGCAATCCGCTACAATAAAAGAAGAAGACCGTTTTTTAATTGTGATAAAGAAGGTGAAATGGAATTGTCGCAAAGCCAAAACATCTATGGTGGACAAGCAGTTATTGAAGGGGTTATGTTTGCGGGGAAAACCGCCCATGTGACCGCCGTCAGACGCAAGAACAATGAAATAAGCTTCTTCGAGGTGCCGCGCAAGGATATTCCCTGGGTCCAGACGCTCGCCAAGATTCCGCTTATCCGCGGCCTTGTGGGGATCATCAATTCCAGCGCCAAGGGCTCCCGCCATCTCAATTTCTCCGCCGAAGTATTTGCCGAGGAGGAAGGCGAGCCGCAGGAGAAGAAGGAAAGCTTGTTTGACAAAGTAGGGCTGATTCTGGGTGTAGCCGTAGTAGGCGTGCTGTCCTTTATCTTCGGCAAGCTGATTTTTACACTGGTGCCGGCTGCATTGGAAGAACTGATCTTCCGCGATTTATTTGGCGGCCGGATTCTGCACAATCTGCTTGAAGGTGTCATAAAGATTGTACTCCTCCTCGTATACATCTATATCATTTCCTTGACGCCCATCATCAAGCGGCTGTTCCAGTACCACGGGGCCGAGCACAAGGTTATCAGCGCATATGAAGCCGGCATGGAACTGACCGTTGCCAATGTGCAGAAGTTCAACACCCTGCACTACCGCTGCGGCAGCAGTTTTATCGTCTTCACTGTCATAATCGGGGTCGTCATCTATTCCTTCGTTCCTCATGAAGGACTGTGGGACCGGATTCTTCAGCGGATTATTCTGCTTCCTGTTGTCATTATGGTGTCATACGAGGCGCTGCGCTTCACCAATTCCCTGCGTGATACTCCTGTGCTGCGGTTTCTTGGCTATCCGGGCTTATGGCTGCAGAAGCTCACAACCAAAGAGCCGGATGATTCCCAGGTAGAGGTGTCCATCGCTTCGTTCAACCGGGTCCGCGAGCTTGACATGCGAGATCAGCAAGCTTCCAACTGACAAGCTTCGAAGGCTCGCTTCACTTTGGCGGGCTTCCATCACTTGGGTCCCCGCCAAAGTATCCGGATTAAGCTTCGAAGGCTCGCTTCACTTTGGCGGGATAATTTAGGAGGGGTGAGATGAGTATGTACAGACGTTTGTCAACACCCGATTACATTGTCTATGGATTGCTGGTTATCGGGATCGTCGCCAGCTTTCTCCATAATCCCGGTCCGTTGCTTATTCCGCTTTTGGTATTCGGTGTCATTTTCCTGCTGTACAAATTTCCGCCAAGCCATCTGCGCAGACAAGGCAAGGTTCATGTGACCAACAGGAAACCTTCTCCCGGGCAGCAGAGACGGCAGGACAAGGAACGCCGCAAAAGCAGCTTCCGGGTAATCTATGGCAACAAGCCGGATTCCGAGGAAGAACCTCCGCGGTATCATTGAGCGGAACCTTTGCCGGCTTGACACTGAGGATAAATGGCCTGTGGCAGCCTCTTTTGATGCCGTGCATTTGTCCGGAAGTCGAACAATCATCTATGCTTGCACCTGTAAAAACAAAGAAAAAAGCCCTCTTTGCAGAAAAGAAGGCTTTTTTCTTTGTTTTTACATATTTATCCATGGATTATGGGAATACTGTATTCTGAACCTCTATTTATGAAAGAAGGGGCAGGGTGTACTATGAAAATTCCGCGCAGTCCGTTGGCCGCTGCTTTATGGTCTGTCGCCATTCCCGGCTTCGGACAAATATATAATGGGAAGTATGTCAAAGCTATCGTTTTCATCATCTTGGAATTCTTGATCAATCTGAATTCCCATTTGAATGTGGCCATTTTCCACTCCTGGCTGTTCGATGTCCATCAGTCCCAGCAGTCGATCGATTTCGAATGGCTGCTGTTCTATCCTTGCATGTATGTGTTCGCCATCTTCGATGCCTATCACGACTGCTGCTGCCAGACTGGGCGAGTTTATTCCAGATATGTGTTTATCCCGTTCTTCTTCACCTGCTTTGTGGGAACCGTAATCGTAATCGTCAGCTCAGGCGCCAAGCCGTTTTTGGGGCTGGAGAAGATCGGACCTGTCTTTGCGGGAGCGATTCTGCTCTTCCTGGGACTGGGGATAGGTGTCTGGGCGGCCAACCGCTTTTTCCCGCGGCAATAGCGGCTGTCTGTTGAACTGTTAAATCAACAGCTTGGGCGGGTACTTATCGCAATTTTTCTGGTATGTAGAGATGGACCACTGATCGAAATATTTGGCCGCCGACCTGACCCCCGATTGGTAAAGCTCTTCACTTTTTTCCGGCGAAAGATTGAATTGGGTTGCCTGAACGCCGACTGTAGGAATTTTCACGGTGCGGTACTGGTTGAATTCTTCAATATAACGCTCGTCATGGGCATCCATCATCGTACTGAACAAGGCTTGAAACATGCTGATCGGGCCGGATATGTGCTTGGGCTCCTTGTCTGTCCGACCTACGAGTTGGTATCCGATAACCGGAATTCCCTTCTCATCCGCCTTCTCCTTCTCCTTATCGAAGATCCATAGGGGGAAATTGCTCAGTATCCCTCCGTCTACCACATATACAAACTGCTTGCGGAATGCTTCACCTTTCAGTATGCCCGGCTTCTGCTTGCACAACATCACCGGATCGAAAAAATAAGGGATGCTGGTGCTCATGCGGATCGCCCGGGCAACGGAAAACTTCTTGGGATCCATCCCGTACTGGGCAATGTCATCCGGAAGCACCATCAGCTTGCCCTGGCTGATATCCGAAGCGATAATCCTCAATTGGTTGGGGGCCAAGTCTCCGAATGTACGCACTCCCCTGGCCGCAAGTATCTGCTGGACCCATTGCTCCAGCGCCTCCCCGGAGTACAGCCCCTTCTTCACAAACACCCGGATCGCAGGTCCTACCCACTGCATCCGGTGAATCCAGGTTTTCTTGAGAAAGGAAGAGAAGGGCGTCGCTTCAATAATGGATCTAAGCTGTTCGCCGGTATAGCCTGCTGCGAGCATAGCTGCGATAATCGAGCCGGACGATGTTCCTGCCATATGGTAGAACTTGAACCCCCGCTTTTCCGTTTCCGCTACAGCCCCGGCCAAACCGACTGCTTTTACTCCCCCGCCCTCAAATACCGCATTTATCTTCATCCCCATCCCCTTCTTCCCGTGCAAGGTGTCCTCCCTTGCATGTATATGAGGATAGGGGGCTGTCACAGACGTAGAACAAGCTTCTATGGCGGTCCTTTCGGGAAGATATGCCAAATAGCCCCACAATGTGGAGCTTTGTCTTCGGGTGCAGGCTAACGGTTATGCGGGATCGTCGTTCTCCAGCTCGGAGCGCAGATTGCGGAGATGATCCAGCCGGGACGGCTCTCTCGAGAAATATTCCAGCAGCGTGCCGATGCAGGAGATGGAATCCGCGCTTAGATGATGCTCGATTCCTTCCACATCCTTGTAAATATTCTGCTCCTGCACTCCGATTAATTGCAGGAACTCCTCAAGAAGCTTGTGGCGGTCCACCAGACGCTTGCCCAGCTTCTTGCCCTTCGAGGTCAAGATCAAACCGCGGTACTTTTCGTAGACGAGATAGTTGTCCTTGTCCAGCTTCTGAATCATCTTGGTCACTGAAGAGGGATGCACTTCCAACCCTTCAGCAATATCGGAAACTCGCGCGTACCCCTTCTCGTCAATAAGCTTGTATATTCTTTCCAGATAATCCTCCATGCTTGGTGTTGCCGCCACACGGGTTTCCTCCCTCACTCCAACTAACAGGCGATGTCTGTTCGGACACCTTTGTATGATACCTGATTTTCCCGGCCAAAGGCAAGTCTTAAGAAAAAAAGAATCTTTGGGCAAGGTGAATTTCCCATGATTCCGGTCCCGCAGCAAGACACACAATAAGCATGATTGCAGCTGATTACAGCTCATCGAAGGAGGCTGTCGCCTGTATGGCTACCGAATTGCTGAGCCGGCCCAATACAGAGCTTACGGCGTTTGTGCCGGAGCTTGTGTATTTTGAGCCGGATGCCCTTAACTATCCCAAAGGCCAGAAAATCATGAAGTGGGCGGAAGCGGCAGGATTGCCCGTCCGGATGACTTCTTCCCATAACCGCATCACAGGCCTTCCGGGAGAATCCGAACTGGAGAAGTACAAGATTGCCAAACGGACGCTGGTGGTGGGCATCCGCAAAACCCTAAAGTTCGACCAATCCATGCCTTCGGCGGAATATGCCATTCCCATCGCTACCGGCTGCATGGCCCACTGCCATTATTGCTATCTCCAAACAACACTTGGCGCGAAGCCCTATATCCGGATCTATGTGAACACGGATGATATTATGGAAGCCGCGGCAGCTTATATGGAGGAGCGCGCTCCCGAGATTACCCGTTTCGAAGCGGCTTGCACTTCGGACCCTGTATCACTGGAGCATATCAGCGGTTCCCTGCAAGAGCTGATCACCTTTATGGCCCGCCAGCCGCTGGGCCGTCTCCGGTTTGTCACCAAATTCCATCATGTGGAGCCTCTGCTTGGCGTGGAGCACAACGGGCATACGCGAATCCGGTTCAGTGTGAATGCGGATTATGTCATCAAACATTTCGAGCCCAACACATCCGGCTTCAACGACCGGATTGAAGCTGCCGGCAAGGTAGCCAAAGCGGGCTATCCTCTTGGCTTCCTGATTGCCCCGATCATCTGGTTCGAAGGCTGGGAAGAAGGCTATTCACGGCTGTTGGAGAAGCTGAAGGCTACTGTTCCCCCCGAGGCGGAAAAAACCATGACCTTCGAGCTGATCCAGCACCGGTTCACCAAAACCGCCAAACGGGTCATTCTGGAACGCTATCCGAAGACGAAGCTGGAGATGGACGAAGCGAAGCGCAAATACAAATGGGGCCGCTGGGGGCAGGGGAAATATGTCTACCAGGACGAGCAGGCAGCCGCACTCCGGGAATTCATCACCGAGCGGATCTTCGAGCATTTCCCGTCATCCACCATTGATTATTTCACCTGATTGCACGGTTCAAAATTGAAGCCAGTCGGGAGTATGCCGGTTGAACCAGATGGTAATCCTGGTCATCCTGTCGGTATAGAGCAGAACGGCGATGAGCACCATCATTCCTCCTCCGGCTTTCATCAAGAATCCTGAATAGCGGAGAATGGCACGGGTGGAGCCGATGAACAAGGCAAGGATAATGAAGGGGATGGCAAAGCCCAGCGAATAGGCGGAAATCAAGGAAAGCCATTCCCCGTTCCTTGCCAGCGACAACGCAAGGATGGCAGACAGAATGGGTCCCACGCAGGGGGACCAGCCTGCCGCGAAGCCGACGCCGATCAGGAACGAGCCTGCATAACCCGCCGGCTTCGCCGATACGCGCCACTTGCGTTCTTTCATCAGAAACTGCGGCTGGAAGACGCCCAGCATGAACAGTCCCATCAAGAGGATCAGAATAGCCGCCAACTGGCGGATCAAATCCTTATAATCGATAAACAGATCCGACAGCTGCCCCGCTCCCCAGCCCAGAGTGAAGAATACCACGGAGAAGCCGAATGAAAAACAGACGGAGTGCAGCACCGTCCGGATGCGGGCCCGTCCGTTGTCGGAGCCGGACTTCAGTTCGCTCACCGATATTCCGGTCATATAAGACAAGTAGGAAGGGTACAGCGGCAGACAGCACGGGGAGATAAAAGAAGCCATCCCTGCCAGAAAAGCCATCCACACCGTTACATCCCTCATATTCCATCCCCCTTAGTCCGTTTAAGTGAGCCAACCGTGTCAGACGATCTTCAGTCCCTTGCGGACAAGCAGGGTGCCTGCCAGCATCACAATCAACAGCAAAACGATGGAAGCGCCTGGAGCGTAGTTCCACAACCCTGCCAGAACCAGTCCGCCCACCACGCCGATTTCCGAATAGATAACGGATATCCATACGGCGTTGCGGAAGCTCCGGGCCACCAACAGACTGCTCGCAACAGGAATGGTCAGAAGGGCGGATACCAGAAGCGCTCCCACAATCTTGATGGCGACACTGATCACCAGCGCCGTCAGCATAGTAATGAGCATGTTGTACAATCGTACAGGTAACCCGCTTACACCCGCTGCATCCTCATCGAAGGCCAGCAGGAACACTTCCTTGTGGTTGACCATCATGAAAATCACCACAACAACGGTCACCCCAAGCACCATCCACAGGTCCATCCGGTCCAGGGTAAGAATGCTGCCGAACATATAGCTTGTTACATTGAGGTTAAAATTTTTGCCCATGGTGAACAGGAACGCCGCAAGGGCTACTCCTCCGGACATAATAATGGCAATGGAAAGTTCCGCGTAGGTCTTGTAGGTCCGGCGCAGCTTCTCAATGGCAAAGCAGGCCAGCAGTGAAAAGATCAGACCCATCAGGATCGGATATACGCCAATAAGAAAGCCAAGGGCAACACCTGCGATGGACACATGGGACAAGGTGTCCCCAATCATGGACAGGCGGCGCAAAACAAGAAAAATGCCCAGGAGCGGGGCGGTAATACCGATTAACACTCCTCCTGCCAGGGCACGCTGAAAAAAAAGCTCGGCAAAAATATCCACTTTCATTAGCTCCTTACCACACTTCAATTTTTTCTCTGAATCCCTTCAGAGAATGCGCCAAGCTGGTTTCCGCGCAATTCTCCGGATCGTGGGTATGCTTGACATAAAATTTAAGCTTGCCCGAGGTTTGCACCGGACCGGAGCCGATGTAATCCTCCAGCATATCAATATCGTGGGATACCATAAGGAAGGTTATGGCATGGTGCTGGTGCATATGACGGATCAGGCGAAAAAAACCTTCCTGGGTTTCCGCATCGATCCCTACTGTCGGCTCATCCAAGATCAGCAATTCCGGATTGTTGATCAGGGAACGGGCCAGAAACACCCGCTGCTGCTGGCCTCCCGACAGCTGGCCGATCCGCCGGTCCGCCAAATCAACAATGCCCATCACTTCCAGAGCATCGTCACATTTTCTGTAGTCCTCCTTGGTCAGACGGACGAACAGCTTCTTGCGCCCGTAAAGACCGGATAAGACCACCTCCCGCACGGTGGCGGGAAACAATGGGTTAAAGGCATTCTTCTGCGGCACATAGCCGATCCGGTCCCAGCCGTCAAATGAAGAGAAGGCCTGACCGAAGAGCCGGACTTGCCCCCGGGTCGGCTTGATCAGGCCTACAATAATGCGGAGAAGGGTGGTCTTGCCTGCGCCGTTCGCGCCGACCAGACCGACAAAATCCCGCTGCAGCACTTGAAAGCTTAAATCTTGGATCACGTTTCTGTTCTCGTAGGAGAATGCAACAGACTCAAGCGACACCACCGGATCATGACAATGGCCTGCCTGCTGATTCACATTCATGAGTAGCTCTCCTCCGGAATTCTCTTGTATATCGCTATTCCTATTGTAAGGCTTTCACAAGATTTTGCAAATTCCTCTTCATGACGGAGAAATAATCGTCGCCGTCCTTGATCTGTTGTTCAGTCAGTCCCTCCAAGGGATTGAGCACCATTGTCTCGATCTTCAGATCATTGGCCAGCGTCTTGGCCAGCTTGTCGGAGACCAGCTCTTCGAAGAATATATACTTCACATTGTTGTCCTTGACAAAATGATTGATTTCCTTCATATCCTGTGCAGTAGGCTCGGAATCGGGCGCAAGACCCATAATAGGCTTCTGGTTCAAGCCGTAATCGCGGCACAGGTAAGCGAATGCCTTGTGGGAGACAACCACGTCCTTCTTGCTGACCTTGCCTAACTCCTCCTTGAATTGACGGTCCAACTGGTCCAACTGTTCGGAGAGCTTCTTGTAATTGGCTTCATAGTCCGCTTGATGCGCGGCATCCACCTTTACCAGCCCGGCCTTGATGTTCTCGGCCATCTTCTTGGCATTGGCGGGACTCAGCCAGGCATGCGGATCGAATTCGCCATGATCGTGCCCGTGCTCCCCGTCCTCATCCTCATGCTCGCCCTCTTCCCCGTGCCCGTCCTCATGCTCTTCCTCAGCCTTGATGAGCTCCAGACCGGCGCTCGCCTCCACCTCAACCACCTTGGCGTTGGGTTTCTTGCTCTTCAGAAGCTCTTCCACCCACCCCTCCAGACCCGCGCCTTGATACACGAACAGATCGGCCTTCAGAATCTGGGAAATATCCATGCTCTTGGGCTCCCAATCATGGGGCTCTACTCCCGAGGGAGTTGCGCTCACAGCGTGGACATGCTCTCCCCCTATCTTGAGGGCAAAGTCATACAAGGGGTAGAAGCTGGCAACTACGTTAACCTTATCCTCTGACAATTGAATCTTGGAGTTATTGCCGCAGCCGCCGGCCAGAACAGCCGCCGCAAGAAGGATGATGGATGCCAGGGATGCCGTTTTAAAAGATGCGCGCCTTATCATAGTAAAGCCCCTCCCGTTTTTAGGAATATGTAAATCGTAATTATTTTTATTAACGAAGTTGATTATATTTCCCCCAGGCCCAATTGTCAACGGCAATCCGCAAAAATAACGAGATAACACGGACATCCCCAGCATAACCGCCATGACTCATTTTTCCCGTAGGTGCAACAAAACCTGGCGGAGGAATACCGCCAGGTTCTGTTGCGTTGCCGGAAAAAGGGCCTCCGCCCGCTAATCCGACGGAGATTTAACCCAAGGAGAATACAGGGTTCTCGACGTACGTCTGATACGCCCTTCGACAGTGATGGAAAGCTCGGCACGGGGGAGTATTTCATTCTCCCATCTGGACTTAATTTGCTCCCAGAGCTTGGGGTTGGCGTCGCTTACGGTATTGCCGAATGCCATAATATCACTATGGTATTTGCGGATGGCCTTGTTGAAGGCCGCTTCTATTTCCGCGGTCACCACATCGGCGAAACCCTTCTCCAGCTTGCGGATCACCGCCTCCTCCGAGACGTCCAGAAAGCCTGACCGGTCGGCAATATTGAGATTAGCCTTGACCTTCACTTCCACCATGGCCTTATCCCCCTCTACCTTGACCTTCTGCCGCTCCTTGACTCCTCCGATCAGCTCCAGAGAGGCGATGCCGTACTCACCGCAATCCACTGTGACCAATGCGGATTTCAGCGTATTCTTTGTCCAGTTCAAGCCGCGGGTTTCCTTCTCGTTTAAGTACCCTACAAGCTTCGTACCATGAAAAACGGCTGTTCCAACGGTATAGTACACAGGAGTTTGTTTGGAATAATCCATATATTTGCCTAAGATGCTGGCATGCTTTTTGTCATACTCCTCCCGGGTCATAAGCTCCATCAACGGCAGATACGGCTGACTTCCGGTAGGCTCGGCCAGCATCCGGTTGAAATCGGCAAACATGACCGTAGGACTCTTTCCGTTCAGAACAGCATTTTTGACCAGATTGTTCATGTATGTAGCGGGAATAGGAGTAAACTGGGGGTTGGCCTCCAGCAGATCCTTCGCCTTGCCCTTGCAAACGGCAACGTAGGAAGTGCCGCGGAGCTCCGGGTCAGCAGAGAAGAAATCCAGAAAGCGCCCTACTCCTTTACGGGCCGCCTCCTCACCTATAACATACGTTTGGGTGTGACCCCAAAAAAGCTTCTGCCCCGTGACATCGATATAATTGCGGATTCCCTCAAAGGTGGTTTTTCCTTTGACGCTTATCGTTTTGTATTTCTTCTCCCCGCCGGGCGCATTGGGCTTAAGCGCCTCCAGCACCGGCGTCTGAATGGTCAGAATGATCTCGTCCGCCTCCGACAAATCGATTCCCACCGCAAACACATAATCGATTTTGTCAGATTCTCTGCTGTTCCAGCAACCTGTCAGCAGCACTAGGAACAGCATGAGCAATGACAGCCGCTTTTTCATCCTGCCGCCCCCTTGCTTCTGTTCCTAAGACGGACCAGACCATACAGCACAACAATAAACGCAAGCCCGTAATACGGATAGACAACCGCCTTAAACTGCTCAAAGCGGAAAACCGCCTGAAGCAGATTCTGGGGAATCATCGACAGATAATAGATAATCAGCAGCACGGGCATCATGATCAGCTTGTAGCTCTTCAACCCGAACCAGCTCTGGAATCCCACGCAGCAGGCATAATAGGTCATGGATCCCTTCACCAGATTCATCAGCACCCACATAGCCAGAAAAATGACCTCCACATGTTCAAAAAAATTGGCCAGGCTGATATTGCGGATCATCTCCACAGTAGGAAAGGCCAGCCGCTTGGTATAGGCCGTTCCGAAGTTGCCCAGACACAGCCAGTAGGTGCACAAAAATATAAATCCCACTGTTACATTTACGGCCAGCAGGGACTTCAGGGTCTTTTGGGACTCCTTGATCCGGGTTGCCGCGAAGAGAAGAACGCCCACCTCCATATAATTGGACAGCACGGCCATGCTCCCCTTGAAGATTCCATTAGCATCCGTATCGAAAAACGGCTGAAGACTGGTCATTTGAACTTTTGCTCCGGATAAGGCAAGCATGGTAATCATGACAATCAGCATGGTTGGCAAAAGCAGTTCGGACAGCATGCCTACAGTTCGGATTCCCCCCCGCACGGCCCAAAATCGCAGGGTGATTGTCAAGATGAGCAATATCTCGACGGGCGTTTCCGGGATAACGAGAGTTTCGAACAGCTCCACAACCAGCCTCATGACATAAGATGAATAGAACAGAGCCGGAATCAGAATCAGCACCAGCGTTACAGGAGGCCCCAGCCACTTGCCGAGAAAAGAATGCACAAAGGGAATGAAATCGGTTTGCTTCATGCCCGTTATGATCTGTGCAAGCAGCCAGGAATAGCCGGCAAACAAAGTCATTGCAATCATAATGCACAACCAGCCGGCATGCTGGGCCACTTCTGTTAGGGTTCGGGGCAGGGTGATCAGCATCGTCCCGAAGATATAGAAGCTGGACATAAAAAAGAGCTGCTTCTGGGTCAGTTTTCCTTTATCCATTGTGCCACTCCCGTCGTATCATCAGGATCTACTTTCTCCTTCGCAATTGCTGCAGTCCTAAGTACCGCTGCCGGAAGCGCATGGCATAGGACGGTTTTCTAAGGAACAGGGAATCGTCTATATGATCCCAGCGGGATGGCCGGAACGGCTCCATATAACCTACGCCAAAGGGAGTCAGGCTGATCAGGTGAATCAGAATCGCCGCGCCGCCGAAGATGATGCCAAAGATGCCCAAGGATGCCGCAAGCAGCATCATGGGAAACCGCAGCATCCGTATGGCTATGGACGTATTGTAGCTTGGAATTACGAAGGAGCCGATGGCGGTAAAAGAGACAATAATGGTGAGGATGGGCCCCACGATTCCGGCCTCCACAGCAGCCTGGCCAATCACCAGCGCTCCTACTATTCCAATGGTTTGCCCCATTGAGCCGGGCAACCGAAGGCTCGCTTCCCGCAGGAGCTCGATGCTGATCTCCATTAACAACGCCTCCACAAAAGAGGGGAAGGGAATGCCGGTACGGTTGGCGGCGCTTGAGAGCATCAAGGTGGTCGGCAGCATTTCCTGATGATAGGTAATCAAGGCGATGTACATAGACGGCAGAAACAAGGCCATGACCAGCGCAATCGCCCTGAACCAGCGGATGAAGGTAGCCCCCATGAATTTGCCGTAATAATCCTCGGGAGAGAACAGAAAAGAGGTGAAGGTGGCAGGCATGGATAAGGCATAGGGAGAACCGTCCAGGATTACGGCAACCTTCCCCTCGAGCACAGCCGCCACGATCTTGTCCACCCGCTCCGAATAAGCAATCTGCGGAAAAGGCGAAAACGGATTATCCTCCAGATATTCCTCGATCTGGCCCCCGTCCATGACACTGTCCACCTCAATGCCCTGCAGCCTGCGGATGACCTCTCTGACCAGCGGGGGATGCGCCACGTCCTGAAGGTAGATCACCGCTACGTCAGTCAGACTGCGGGTGCCGATCTGGAGGGCCTCCACGGCCAGAGCCGGGTCCTTGATCCGCCTGCGGACCAACGCCGTATTGGACCGCAATACTTCATTGAAGGCATCCTGCGGCCCCCGGATAATCGGTTCTGTCACCGGTTCTCCCACAAAACGGTGCTCCCAGCCCTCTGTGGATACGGTCAAGCCCTCATCTGCACCGTCAAGAAATACCAAGGTGCTGCTGTACAGAAGCGCTTGGGCGAGCTTGGCTTTGGAGCGTTCCCGCCTTATATTGCTTGCGACCAAGAACTGCTCCAAGCAGCCGATGCTGGCTTGAGCCAGCTCACGCTCAGCCATCGGCTGCATAATAAATTGATGGACCAGCTGTTTGTCCGCCAATCCGTCTATATAGATAACCGCAATACGGACCGTCCGTCCTTCCCCCTGTATCCGGACTACGGTTTCCTTGGCAACAAGGTCGCTTGACAGAGCCATCATACTGCGGATAAATGCCAGCGTCTCATCCAAACTGGCGGTGATATCCCCTTGGGGAAAATTATCGAGAGCTTTGACGCTGTTGGGATTTTCCGCAGCCGCTTGCTGTGCAGACCGCCTTCTCCAGCTTTTGGATATCTTCATATTTTACCCCCGGTCATGCGGAACATAACCTCCATCACATCATCCATCCAACCGGCCAACACCGGGAATATTTCCAGCATATTCATAATCCCCAGACTCAATGTAATAGCTGCCAAGGCAAGATAGGCTCCCTTTTCCTTGCGGCTTGGGTTATCTGCCTTGTCAGCCGCCTGCGGGCGCGGGTAGAAAAAAACCAGGACGGTTATCAAGAGAAGGACCACCAAGTATTTCATCTTTATTCCCCCTCTGCTTTTACGCTATTTTCTGCTGAAGCCACGGCAAATATTCGCCAATACAGGAGAGAAGCGGGGGAAAAAGAAAAAGCTGCCCTCATTGGGGCGTGTTTGCAAACGCCGAGAGGAGCAGATTTTAGTGAATTTTCGTTCCAGGCAAGGCACTTTTGTGAAGGCGTACCGGAGGGTACGTCAAGCAAAAGTAACGAAGCATGGGGCGAAAAGGCGCTGAAAGATGCCCTCTAGCGGGTTTGCAGACACGCCCTAGGAAGAGGGCAGCCTGACTGTTGCTTGCAGAATGTAAACGGACTACTTAACAATTGAACCTACGGGAATGTCCTCGGACACTGTGGCAAGCGTCAGCCGGTCTCCCTGGGACGCTGCCAGAATCATGCCCCGGGACAATTCTCCCCGCAGCTTGACCGGCTTCAGATTGGTTACACAAATAACCTTGCGGCCCACCATCTGCTCAGGTGTATAGAACTTGGCGATCCCCGATACCACCTGCCGCTGCTCCGTACCCAGATCCAACTGCAGCTTCAGCAGCTTGTCGGCACCTTTCACGGGCTCGGCGGCCAGCACCAGGGCTACTCTCAGCTCCACCTTCATGAAATCGTCGATGGAGATTTCAGGGGCATCAGCAGCCTCGTCAGAGGCGGGTGTCTTCGCAGGAACGGATGTCTCTGCTTCAGCCGGCTTCGCCGGGACAGTCCCTTCCGGGGCGGCAGCCGGTTCCGGATCCTTGCCTCCGTTCATGGCCCGCACGATATAGGGAACCTCCACTTCCGGGTCGAGACGCGGGAACAGCGGCTCGGCCTTCACCAGCCGGGTGCCTGCCTCCAGAAGTCCGAACTGGAGGACGGAATCCCACGTGGTCAAGGGACCTTCGGCAATGCCCAGCTGCGCCCAGATCTTCGCGGGGGTTAGCGTCAGGAAGGGCCTCAGCAGCACCGATGTTATCCGCAGGCTCTCGGCCAGGTGATACATAACAGCGGCCAGATCCCCCTGGCGACTGGAGTCCTTGGCGATTACCCACGGGGCTGTTTCATCAATGTACTTGTTGGTGCGGCTGACCAGGGAGCCAATAGCCGTTAGAGCGACGGAGAATTCCATCTTCTCCAGCGCCTCCTCCGTCTTGGCCACCGCAGCTGCAGCAGCTTTCCGGAGCAGGGCGTCATAAGCGGTCCCGCCCTCTCCGGATGAGGGGAGCACGCCTCCGAAATATTTATCGATCATCGCAACAGTCCGGTTGAGCAAATTGCCCAGATCGTTGGCCAGGTCCGAATTCACCCGTTCCACGAAGCTCTCCGGGGTGAAGGTGCCGTCTGAGCCGAAGGGCACTTCACGGAGCAGATAATAGCGGAGCGCGTCCAGTCCATAGCGGTCGATCAGCGTTACAGGGTCCACTACATTGCCCTTTGATTTGGACATTTTGCCGTCCTTCATAAGCAGCCAGCCATGGCCGAACACTTTCTTCGGAAGAGGCTCGCCTAAGGCCATGAGCATAATCGGCCAGTAGATGCTGTGGAAACGGACAATCTCCTTGGCCATCAGATGGGCGTCGGCGGGCCAGTATTTCCGGTAGAGGGAATCATCCTCCGAGCCGTAACCCAAGGCCGTAATATAGTTGGACAACGCATCGATCCAGACATAGATCACATGCTTGGGGTCGCCCTTGATCTTGATGCCCCAGTCGAAGGTGGTCCGGGAAACGGCCAGATCCTCCAGACCGGGCTTAATGAAGTTGTTGATCATCTCATTCTTGCGCGATTCCGGCTGAATGAAATCCGGGTTGTCCTGATAATATTGGAGCAGCCGGTCGGCGTATTTGCTCATCCGGAAGAAGTAGGACTCCTCCTTGACCAGTTCTACGGGATGGCCGCTGTCCGGGCTTTTGGCCGCAATAATGTTGCCTTTATCGTCCCGCTCGATATTGACCAGCTGGGTTTCCGTGTAGAAGGTCTCATCGGGAATGCTGTACCAGCCCACATATTCCCCCAGGTAAATATCCCCTTGCTTCAGCAGCCGGTCGAATATATCCTGCACGGACTTGGTATGGCGGGCGTCTGTCGTCCTGATGAAATCATCATAAGAGATGTCCAGCTTCCGCCACAGCTCCTTGATGCCCACCACGATGCCGTCCACGAATTCCTGGGGCGTCTTGCCCGCAGCCGCGGCCTTCTGCTCGATCTTCTGGCCATGCTCGTCAGTTCCCGTAAGGAGGCGGGTATCAAATCCGCGCATGCGCTTGTACCGGGCCATAGCATCAGCTGCCAGCGTGGAGTACGCGTGGCCGATATGCAGCTTGTCACTGGGATAATAAATCGGCGTAGTCAGGTAAAACGTCTTCTTCTGTTCGTTGCTCATTCTTCAAGCCTCCTAAAAATATGGGTTAAAACACAAAAAACTCCCGTCCGTATTGGGACGAGAGGCTGCTCACGTGGTACCACCCAGGTTCCCCCGCGCTGTAATGGCTTGGGGCTCTGCCAGCTTGCCTGCGGTCTCATAAAAAGCGCCGCAAACGAAGCTGCTCCAGATAACGCCGGAAACCGCGCCGCCCCCTTACAGACGCTGGAAGCGCGCCTGCTCGAAGGCAGTTCTCCGGGACCATCTTCGGAAGGCTCTCCTGCACCGGCTTGCACCTGACCCGGCTCTCTGCTGCAGGCTCCCCTTCTTACTTATCCCTTCATGGAAGGTGTTGTCATACAATTATTCACAATATAGCGAAAAAGCCGGAGCGTGTCAAGGCTTCCATCTGCCCTTGGCAGGCACTTTGTCGATTCCCCCGGGATGCAGCGGATGACACTTGCTGATCCGGATGGCGGCCAATACCGACCCTTTGAGCGCCCCGTGGGTCTCAATGGCCTCCAGCGCGTATTCCGAGCAGGTGGGATAGAAGCGGCAGGTAGGCGGCTTCAAGGGAGAGAGAAATTTCCGGTAGAACCGGATCGGAGCCTGGGCAAGCCGCTTCATCTTCTAAGATAACCTCCGGGATCTGATCATGTGCTCTATACCTCCTATCATGCCGCAAAACGGACAGCCAGTCAACCGGCCTGCGGGGCATCATTGTTCCAGAAGGGCCAACCCACCTGCGGGGCATCGTTGTTCCAGGCCAGTCAATCCGCCTGCGGGGCATCATTGTTCCAGGTGAGAAGAGGAGCCGCGTAGGGTTTGAAATCGCCCCATTGCCAGGTTGGCCGTAACACCCTACGGCCCTGAGCAGCAGGTGACGGGGACCGGCTCCATCAGCACAGGGCTGATGGATCTCAATGTCCGGGTGCGGGGTGGCACATGGGGGCAACAAACCGGTTGTGAGGCGCTGTTGGAGTGTGGTGAACAGGGGGCTGAGGGCAGCTAGAGTGCAGTAAACAGGGGGTTGGGAGAAGCAGGAGCGCTAACGGACTGAGGGGACGCTATTCGTTAAAGAAAACGCTTTCTAAAATCTTGACGGACCTCAGCGCCGCTATTTTGGGGAAAACGTAGCGTGTCAGCCCAAAATGAGCAAATAAGAGCGCTGATGTCCGCTATAACCTAGAAATGCGAAAAATAGCCCCGATAGGGTCTATACAGTCCGTTACAGGCCGAGCGACAATATCTGCGACAGCACCTTCTATGGTGAGTTGTCGTAGTGTTTCCGCGGCTGGCTAAGCGTACTCCTGCGACGGGGAGAAAAAAGGATTAGCGAAAAAACGCCTCCTCTATGGGTCGAAAATGGATTGGCGGGCTATCTCCCTCACATCTGCCGGGGTCATTGTGTTCGTTCATTTTGCCCTCCAAAAAAAGTCCGCCTGACGCGCAGATCCAAAAGCCGGATCTTCACATGCAGGCGGTAAAATGAGGATAACTATGGAAAATGGTGAGACGCGATAGTCGGGTAAAGCATGTGAAGCTGCTAGGGCATTCGCTTGCGCTGTCATGCGTGTTGCTCGGCACAACCATGTTGACGCGGTGTGGAACGCTTGATGGCCAGTTGCTCGCCGTAACCGCATGGTTCTGTGCAGGCGCTCGACGACGAGTTGCTCAGCACAACCATATGGTGCGATTCAGAATGCTCGATTGATCAGCTTGATGAATTTGGTTGATAATGATTATCAATCTCGTTTATAAAGATAACCTTTTTATTGTCTGTTGTCAATAGTTTGAGTGAAAAAACTTTTTGCAGCGTCCTCGCGCGGATTCTTTCCCCTCCGAGAAGAGATGAAGTATGTAATCGGCAGTCATTGTCCAAACTTAAATGCAGCAGACTTATTGGAGGTACGATTGGATGAGAACATCAGCGCATAAGACTGCTGGATACGCACAGCTGCGTAAACGGCTGATCAGCCAGCTGGGCGATGACCCGCGAAGAATTACCACCTACCGTATGTTCAGAAGCCCAGAATTCCGGGAATTGTGTGAATTTTACACGGAAGGAATCGGCATCCGGCGGTTTGACCAGTTCATGGACTACGCCATGCGGCTTGAAGAGACCTTCTGAAGCCCGACTACAAGCCTGCAAGCCCGCATCTGTGAAGGGATGCGGGCTTGCTCTGCTTCAACCCGGGGGATGGTCAGAACTGCAGGCTCAGATAGCTCAGCACCCCAAACTCGTAACTTCTGTGAATAACCGCAGGCTTGCTGCCGGGACTGGCGCTGCCTGCCGCGATGAACAACGGTACGAAGTGCTCAGGCGTGGGCACAGCCTCGCGGGCATGAGGCGCTTGCTGCTCATATGAGAACAGCGCGTTCAGATCATGGCGCTCCAGCTTCTCAATAAGCCAATCGTCGAAGGCGGCTGCCCACGGCTCCACCGCTCTGTCTCTCGGCTTGCCCCATTCGATCCGGCGAAGGTTATGGACGGTTACGCCGCTGCCCATCACCAGAATATCCTCTTCCGGCAGCCCCCTCAGTACCGAACCGATCCTAAAGTGCTCCTCGGGGGACAGGTTGGGATTAACCGATATCTGGACTACCGGGATATGGGCTTCCGGATACATCCTTGACAGAGGGACCCATGAACCGTGGTCAAGCCCTCTGTCAGTCTCCTTCACCGCTATCCCCGCCTCCCGGAAACGCTGCGCCAGCTGGCTTCTAAGCTCAGGCCAACCCGGTGCCGGATATTTCTTCGCATATAATTCAGGAGAGAAGCCGCCGAAATCGTAGATCGTCTCGAAAGGACCGTCGGGAGAGGACAGCTTCAGCTCACGGTCTTCCCAATGTGCGGTGAACACAACAACCGCCTTGGGACGGAGCTTGCCGCCCAGCTCCTCCAGAAACCGGGAGGCAGCCGTATCCTCCAGAGCCATCATAGGAGAGCCGTGGGCTATGAATACAGGAGAGATCATACATCAACACCCCTTTTCAATTGTTATAAAAAGTTATTTAATTACTTTATGTAAGTTAGTATACATTATTCAACTGCCTGCGTCAAGCCAAACCGCAGACATAGCCGAACGCAAGGCTTATAAGCCAAAAGCCTCCGCAAGCAGTTGGACAGACCGGAGCCGCGCGGCAAAATCATGGACCGGAACCACCACAATCAGCTCATCGGCCTCATAGCGTTCAGCCAACTGCTCCAGCTTTTCCTTCACCTCCTGGGGCGTGCCTGTATTCCGGGCAGCTCTCCTGGCGCTCATCGCCTCCCGTTCAAAGGGAGTATACGGATAATTGGCGGCCGTCTCTGCGGAAGGAATGGCGGACAGCTCCATATTCCCTGCCAGCTTGAGGAAGTACAGCTCACTGCTGCCTGCCAGGTAGTCCGCCTCCTCTTGGGTATCGGCGCACACCGCCATCACCGCAATCATGGTGCGGGGAGCATCATTTAGGATGGAAGGCAAAAAATGGCGCTTGTAGCTTCGAATCGCCTCTTCCCCGCCGGGAGCACCGAAGAACTGGGCGAAGGCAAAAGCCGCCCCTTCTTCCGCGGCGATTCTGGCGCTTTCGCCGCTTGAACCCAACAGCCACAGCTCAGGGGCAGAAGCAATGACAGGGGCAGCGCTCAGCCCGGCAAAACGGTGGTTATGCGGCAGAGCATCATGGAGATATCCGGCAAGATCGGCCACCTGCTCCGGATATTGGCGGATCTGCACGTTCTTGCCCTCCTGCAAGGCTCTTGTTGCCAGATACATGCCTCCGGGCGCCCGGCCAAGCCCCAGGTCAATCCGGCCAGGGTAGAGCGCCTCCAGCAGCCGGAAATTTTCCGCCACCTTATAGGCGCTGTAATGCGGCAGCATAACCCCGCCGGAGCCTACCCGGATGCGGGAGGTTGCCGCCGCCAGATGGGCGATCAGGATCTCCGGGCTGGAGGCGGCCAGAGCCCGGGTTCCATGATGCTCCGAGACCCAGAAGCGGGAGTATCCGAGCCGTTCCGCCTCCCGGGCAAGGGCCGCCGACTCCTTAAGCGCATCCGCCGCTGTCCTTCCTTCACTAATCTGAACATGATCCAATATCCCCAGTTTCATTGTCCTGCCCCCTTATGCGCCACTGCCGCGGGGGTCTTCACCGCTTGCAGATAGGCTCTCAGCATAAACAGCCTCCAGGTCAGAATCATCCCGAAGGCCAATATAAAGAATACGCCGGCCGACTGTACGACGCTTATGTAATTGCCTATCCAGTCATGAAGCAGGATCCGGAGCGCCAGCATGCCGAAGATAATCCATACGAATGCCTTGGAGCGCTTGATATACACTTCTCCGTCCAGGAATTCCATGCGGGAGGTGCGGATCAGGGGAACGGAGAAGAACGCCGCTCCTACAGAAAAGGCAATCAGCGCCCACAACCATGGAATGCGGATATCCGGCACAACAAACATGGAGAACCCTGTTGCCATACCCAGGGGCGGAATGACGATCTTGCGCAAGCTTACCGGTTTCTTCGCGGCCCTGATCCTCAGGAAAATAATCATGAGGCCGCCCAGCAGTGAAGCCAGAAGCGAAGTGACATGGCCTACTGTCATATATTGTTCTCCTGTCCGCCGTCACAGAAGTGACAACTGTGTGATATTTTAGTTATACCACAAGGCTGGACCGTTGTTAAATCGATGACGATATCCCTGAATAAATCAGGAGTCCGCCGGCAAGCGTCTCACGGGACAGCCCCGTACACCTGCAAGGCTGCCTGAACTCCCGCCCCGGCCGGAACCTGCACCCCGTGACGCAGCAGCACCGCCTCGAAGGCACCCAGAAAGTGCAGCACATTTTTCTCCCTGGCACTGAAGCCCATGGTGCCGATCCTCCATATTTTCCCTTTCAACGGTCCGAAGGAACCGGCGATTTCGATGCCAAAATGCTCCAGCAGCATCCTGCGCACCCCCTCCTCGCTGACTCCGTCAGGCACCAGCACACACGCCACAACCGGCAGCTTGCAGGCCAGATCGCCGTACAGCTCCAGATTCATGGCATACAGCCCCGCCATCAGCGCCCGTTCATGAAGAATATGCCGGGCAAAGCGTTCTTCAAGCCCTTCCTCCAGCACAAGCCGCAGCCCCTCCCGCAGGGCATACAGCATCGTGGTGGCCTCTGTATGATGGTTGAGCCTGGCCGGACTCCAATAGTCCTGAAGCATGCCCAGATCAAAATAATTGCTGCGGACGGGGACAATCCCCTCCCGGAAAACTTCTCCCGGCGGAGCAATGCCCCGCTCTGTCTTTTTGCGGCTGAGGATCTTGCGTTCGATACGGTCGTTATAGGTCAGCGGAGACATGCCCGAGGGGACAGACAGGCATTTCTGCGTGCCTCCGATCACGGCATCCAGCTGCCAGGCATCGGTTTCCACCGGCACTCCGCCGATGGTGGCCACCGCGTCCACCACCAGCAGCACGTCCTGCTTCCGGCAGGCTTGGCCGATCTCCGCCAAAGGCTGGAGCCGTCCTGTAGAGGTCTCGCCATGGACCAGAGCCACAACGGCGGGACGCTCCCGCTCCATAGCCCGGATAATCTCCTCCGGTTCAAAAACAGTACCCCACTCCTTCTCCAGCACCACAACCTGTGCTCCGCACCTCTCGGCAATTTCCTGAAGCAGATAGCCGAACCGCCCGAAGATGGGCACCAGCACCTTGTCCCCCGGTTCAATGATGCTGCATAATACCGCTTCAAGTCCGGAGCGGGAGGTGCCGTCAACGGGATACGCCCACTGATTGGTTGTTCGAAACAGCAGCCGGAGCATCTCCATGGTCTCGTTCATTATGCCGGTGAATTCCGGGTCAAACTGGCCAAGGATGGGGTAGCTCATGGCCCGGAGCACCCGGGGGTCCACTTCCACCGGTCCTGGAGTCATAATCGTGCGCAGGGAGGGAGCCAAATCGTTATAGCGTTTCATGTGTCTGCTCCTCGTATGCCAATGTGTACAACAGATCAATCAGCACCATGATGCCGTCTGCCAATTGCTCGGATTCGGTGAATTCCTCCGGGGAATGGCTGACTCCCCCTCTGCTCGGCACAAACAGAAGTGCCGCAGGGCAGACGGCCTGAAGCATCTGCGCATCATGCCCCGCACCGCTGGCCATGGTGCGGCAGGACAATCCCCTGGCCCGGGCGCTCTCAAGCGCAAGCTTGGCCAGCCCCGGGTCAAGCGGCACAGGGCTTGTATCCACCCATAAGGAGGAGGACACCCCGAGCTGCCGGGCTTCCGCAATCTGCAGGAAGCGCTCTGTAAGCTCTTGGCTGAAGGCGTCCAGAACTCCGGAATCAGGATGGCGCACATCAACCGTGAAGGTAATTAATCCGGGAATCACATTGGGCGTATTGGGATACACCTCAAGTCTCCCTACCGTAGCCACCAACGGCTCACCCGCCTGCTTCGCCAGCTCTTCAGTCAGGCTGATCATGGCGGCAGCCCCGGCCAGCGCGTCCGTTCTGCTGTCCATGGGAGTGGTTCCGGCATGGTTGGCCTTCCCGAAGAGCCGGAAAGCATACCGCTTCTGGCCGACGATCGCCTCTGCTATGCCGATGGACTTATTCTCCGCCTCCAGCACCGGCCCTTGCTCAATATGAAGCTCGATAAAAGAGACCCAGGCGGTTTGCCGGGGATCAGGCAAGGATTCCCCGCCATAACCCGCGTAGCGCATGGCCTCCGTCATGCTTATTCCGCCGGGATCGGCAAGCCCCATGATATCCTCGGGCTTGCGGGCCCCGGTAATGGAGCCGGAGCCCCAGTAAGCCAGAGGAAACCGGCTGCCTTCCTCCTCACAGAAGGCGGCGATCTCAACGCTTCTTCTCGGCTGCCCGTAAGCCACCTGAAGCGTGTTTACCGCAATCATCGCAGCGATAATCCCGTATGCCCCGTCGTACCGTCCCCCGTCCTTGACCGTATCCAGATGAGAGCCAACTCCCACCGGTCCCAGGGACGGATCTGTTCCGGCCAGCCTTCCCAGGGTGTTGCCCACTCTGTCGGTCCGCACCTCCAGACCCAGGCTCTCCATACGGTCGATAAGCGCCCTTTGTCCGGCTTGCCATGCATCATCATAGAGAAGACGCGTGACTCCCCCGTCGGGACCTGCCCCGTAGCGGGCCAGCCAGACAATCCATCTGGAGACCTCCCGGGCCAAGGCTGCCCGGGGATTGCCTCCGTAATTATTTTCCCATAACCGGGTTTGCGGCTCTCTGTTCATCCAATCCCTTCCTTCTTGACCGCAGAGGCGAAGCCCGTCAACGGACGCAGCCATTTCCCTCTGCCCGGCGTCACGATTCCCCGTCCAAGCTCATACACTACTGCACCTCTGGAGACCGTGGTCTTCACCCTGCATCCCATCCGGTAGCCCACATAAGGACTATGCGTGTGTCTATAAAGCAGATCGCCGGCAGCAAGCGTGTACGGCATATCCGTGTCCAGCACAACCAGGTCGGCGTCTGCTCCCACCGCGATGATTCCTTTATGCGGGTATAGGCCGAAGCGGCGGGCGGGTGCCTCCGAAAGCATGCGGGAGATCAGTCTGGGGGGAATGCCCCGCCGGAGCACACCTTCTGTTATCATCAGCTCCAAGGTGCTTTGCGCACCGGAGATGCCGCCCCATGCGGCGAAGTAATTCCCGTCCCCCTGCTGCTTCAACGGCGTGGGGCAAGGCGAATGGTCGGAGGCGATCCAATCGATCCGTCCAGAACGCACATCGCTCCATAACCGCTCCTGCTCCTTGCGGTTGCGCAACGGGGGAGCGCATTTGGCCACCGGTCCCAGGGATCCCATATCTTCATCGGTCAACACCAGATAATGGGGGCAGGTCTCCACGGTAACGGACAACCCCCACTCCTTGGCTCTCATGATCCGCTTCACCGCAGCCGAGCTGCTGATATGAACGAAGTGCAGGGCACACCCTGTCAGCTCCGCGAACAGAAGTGCCCGGTTCACGGCCTCCAACTCAGCCAGAACCGGGCGCGAGGCGGCAAAATCAGCCGCGGCCGTCTTCCCGGCAGCGAGCGACCGGGAGGCGAGCTTGGATACGATAGCCTCGCTCTCCGCATGAAGGGCCAGCACGCCTCCCATCCGGGCGATGCAGGACATTCCCTCGAAGAGGGTAATTTCATCCACCTCCTGGAACGCCCCTTCCCCTACGCCTCCCGGATTGGACATGAACGCTTTGTAGCCGACAACGCCTGCACGCGCCAGCTCCTCCAGACGGTCCAAATTCCATGGAACCAACCCGCCCCAGAGAGCATAGTCCACATGGGACTGGCCCTGGGCTGCCGCCAGCTTCAGTTCCAGCGACTTGGCATCCACCGTTGGCGGCAGGCCGTTCAAGGGCATGTCGATGTAGGTGGTGACTCCCCCTGCCGCCAATGCCGCCGAGCCTGTGTCGAACCCTTCCCAGGCTCCCATTCCCGGCTCATTCAGATGCACATGTGCGTCGATTACTCCCGGCAGCACCCAGCACCCTTGCGCATCCACAGGAGGCGCTTCCGCTTCCGATGCGGGAATGGAAGCGGTCAGACAAGCGATCCTGCCGTTTCGGATGCCGATATCCAGCCGCTGCATTCCTTCTGCTGTAAGGACAGTTCCATTCACGATAATACGGTCATATGTATGGCCCATAAGCTCCAATCCTTCCCGTAATTGGCGTATTCTAGCTGCCCCGGTAGGTGCTGTAGCCTCCGGGAGATAGCAGGAGGGGAACATGATAGTGGGAATCCGGCTCGCCTGCCACGAAGCGGACGGGCACCAGATCGAGGAATACCGTCGCTTCGTCCCCATAATAACTCCGCACATGAAACCGGAGTTCATAAACACCTGCCGTAAGCTCCCCTTCCAAGAGCGGAGTGGAGCAGCGTCCGTCTTCGTTGAGCCGGATGTCTGCAAGAAGCGCCGCCCCTCCGCTGTTCATAAGCGCAGAGGCGTCATGGCCCCCGGCTGCTTTCAGGCCCATTGCCCACAATTCCACCCGCATCCCGGCAGCCGGCTTTCCGCTGGACAGATCCAGCGCATGGGTTGTGATTCTGCCGCTCATGATCCGTTCCTCTCTTCCTTATCGTAACCTTCATTGAGCAGATCGTCCAGCCTAAACCCGGCGATTCGCTCCACTTCCGCGAGCGCCTGCCGCAGCTCTTCTTCCCGGGGGTTGCGGATTCTGCGCCTCATGGCCGAGATGATCTCGTCCACCGACTTGCCCTTGACCGCAATAATGAAGGGAAATCGGAACTTCTCCCGGTACAGGCGGTTCAGCGCTGTCAGATAGCGGAACTCACGCCGGCTTAAGCGGTCCAATCCGGCGCCGGCCTGTTCCAGCCTGGACTGGTCAGTCATGGCGATACGGGCTCCCAGATCAGGGTGGGCCCGCAACAGCGCAAGCTTCGCGTCCTCATCCGCCTCGCCGATCACCGCGCACATCCGGGCGTGAAGCTCCTTTTTCCCGGGAAAAGGACGCCGCTGCCAGGCTTCCCGGACAATCCAAGGGGATTGCTCGAAGATTCCCCCTACGGCCCGGGTGAATTCCGGCTGGTCCATGGCATTCAATTGCTCCAGGGTCCACCGGCCGCCGCTCATAACACTTGCTCCCCTGCGGCGCTGTTGCGGGCCGACAGATACAGAGCCGCCTTGATAATTCCCTCATAGCCGGTGCAACGGCAGAGATTGCCGGAGATGGCCTCCTGGATCATCTCCCGGGTGGGCACAGGAGTCCTGTCGAACAGCGCCTTCAGGCTGATCACCATGCCTGGAGTACAGTAACCGCATTGCAGCCCCCCTTGTTCCAGAAGCGCCTGCTGCACCGGATGCAAGCCCGTCTCGCCCACACCCTCTATTGTAACAATATGCTTGCCTTGACACTGATAGGCCATCAGCAGGCAAGCATTCATGGGTTCTCCATCCACCAGCACCATGCAGGAGCCGCAGCGTCCCACTTCGCAGCCGGGCTTCACCCCGGTGAGCCCCATGCCGCTGCGCAGCAGATCCATAAGCCGCAGCGCGGGAGGCACCTTAAGGGAGATATGCTGTCCGTTCACTTTGCAGGTAAGGCGAAAGCCAGTCTCAATCATGCCGATTCCCCCTGTACGGGAAAGCCCCTTCCTTGGGACCTTCCCTCCTGATCGTTGTCCTTGCTTCCAAGCTCCCTTCTGCGCCTGAGCCGTTTCGGGGGCGCAGCTTTAATCGAACAAGCTCCGCTGAAGTTGCTCAGGCGGCACCGGCAAACGGTCCACCCATTGCCCGCAGGCATCCCGGATGGCCGCCGCTATGGCCGGGGCCACTGCAATGGTGCCGATTTCCCCTACTCCCCGGGGACCGAAGGCATCCCCCTCCGGCAATTCCTCAATGGCGTCCACATGAACGAATTCCGGGATATCCCCTACCGTAGGAATCATGTAGGTATCCAATTGTCCGCGGAGATACTGCCCTTCGAGCATCCTGACATCTTCTGTGAGCGTAAAACCCAGCGCCATCACGCCGCCGCCTTCAATCTGTCCCAGATAGCCCATGGGGTTGACCACCGGACCGGCGGCAACGGCATGATCCATGCGCAGCACTCTTGGCTTGCCGGTAAGCAGGTTCACCTCCACCTCCACGATCACCGAAGCGTACGTATAGAGAAAATGGGAGCCGGGTACAGGATCAGGGCTGGGTGTTACCGGAAATGAGAAGCTGGTATCCACAACCAGCGGCTCCTCGAAGCAGGCGGCCGCTTCCCTATAGGACAGCAGCAAGGCCGCACCCGAATCCGCAACGCTATGGATACCGCCGGGGCCTGTCTTCAGAGTCTGAACCGGCCTGCCGGTCTGTACCGAAGCAGCCTCCAGCAGCTTGGCTTCGAAGACCGGGGCGAGACGCTGCAGCGCCTGCCAGGCCATAGCCGTAGCCCGGGATGCAGTTGCGGAGCCGGTATGGGGCACGGCATCCGTATCCCCGATGGTAATGAGCAGATCCTCCGGAGAGCAGCGGAACCGCTCCGTCAGCAGAATCGTCAACACCGACAAGATTCCTTGCCCGAACTCCTCAAATCCGAAAGCGGCCTGAATCTTCCCCTCCGGGGTAAGAACCAGTCTGCCGCCGGCCGGATCGGGAATGCCGAAGCCCAGTCCGCCTCCGTGCATCACCACGGCAGCCCCGATTCCTCTACGCAGCCATGGCTCGCCCGAAGGTGAGGAACGGATGCCCCTAAGCTTCATCAGCGGGGACTCGCCGGCCCGGCGCCATACCTGGAAGGCCCCGTCTGTGGGGACGATCTCCTGGCCCAGAGGCCCGGGATCACGGCATTCCCGCAAATTGATGCGGCGCAGCTCCCAAGGGTCCATTCCCAGCTTATCCGCCAGCCGGTCCATCTGGCCTTCCACCGCAAAAATCACCTGATTGCCGCCAAAGCCCCTGAATTCCCCGGCTACGCCGTTGTTGGTATAGACGCTTTTTCCGCGGATCTCCAGATTGGGAATGCGGTAAGCCCCGGCCGCATGCTCCGTCGCAAACTGCAGCACCTCCCGCCCCAGAGTGGCGTATGCTCCCGTATCCGCCAATATATGCGTTTCGTGGGCGATAATGCGGCCGGATTCATCCACTCCCGTCCTCATCCTGATCTTCATGGGATGACGCTTGATGCTGGCCACAATGGATTCGCGCCTGCTGTTGTGAATCTTGACCGGTCTGCCGCTGGCTAGGGCAAGCAAAGCGCCGTACGGCTGGACATTCAGTTCATCCTTGCCCCCGAAGGAGCCGCCGATGGGGCTCGAGACAATCCGGAGCATGGACTCCGGCATATCGAGAATCCGGGCCAGCTGCATCCTGTCCTTATAGCCGTGCTGGGTCGGCGAATAGACGGTAAGCCGTCCGTTATCCTCCGGCACGAACAGTCCGCCTTCCGTTTCCATATAGAGGTGAAGCTGCCGGGGGGTGATATAGGTTTGCTCCACGATATGAGTGCAGGCGGCAAAAGCCGGATTGACATCCCCTCTTGATACATGGGTCTTGTGCAGCAGATTGCCTTGGGGGTGAAGCTTGGGGGAGTCCGGCTCCAATGCCGACTCCGGATCATGAACCCCGGGCAGCGGCTCGTATTCCACCCGGATGAGCGCCAGCGCCTCCGCCGCCGTCTCCAGGCTGTCTGCGGCTACTGCGGCCACAGCATCTCCCATATGCCGGACATGGCTGTCACAGAATACCGGCTGGTCCGGCGTGGCGATGCCGAATAAATTCAGCCCGGGCACATCCTTGGCCGTGAGCACCGCATGCACGCCGGGCAGAGCGGCAGCGGCACGGGTATCCACCGACAGGATCAGGGCGTGAGGGTATTTGCTGCGGAGCACCTTTCCGTAGAGCATGTCCGGATGGGTCAGATCCGTAAGATAGGCCAGTTTCCCCGTTACCTTGTCCTTGCCGTCCGGCCGGACCATCCACTTTCCCTTGCGCGACTCACGGTTTAGCGGCATCTGTTCCACCTCCGTTATTGAGCAGTTCGGCGGCAATAAGATTGGCGGCCGCCAGCTTGCGGTAGTCCGCGGATGCATAATCATCGGCAAGCTCCGGCAGCTCCGAGCGGACTGCACGGTGCACGTCGGCCGCCAGACTGGCGGGTTTGCCGATCAGGGCAGCAATCTCCGCTTGACGCAGCCGCATGGGCTTCATGGCCGAGCTGCCCGCCGCCAGCCGGATCTTGGCAATCTGCCCGTCCGCTTCCGCATGATACCAGCCTGCGGCTGTAATTATCGAAGGAGTGAACTGCTCCCGGCGGCCGATTTTGTGAAAGAAGCATCTGTGCTTCACGGCAACCGCATGAAGCCGCAGGCCAGTCAGGAGCAGTTCTTCAGGCCTTGACTTCAATTCCACCCAGTCCTCCACCGGAATCCTGTCCGTCCGCCTTCCGTCATATATCAGCATCTCCGCTTCGGCGGCAATCAGCGCAGGCAGCAGATCGCCAACCCCGGACATCACATTGCCGCCGATGGTGGCCTGGTTGCGGATGGAGGGAGCCGCGATATTGGCTGCCGCCAGCATAATCAGCGGGAAGCTCTCCGCAATAACGCCGCTGCTCAACAGCTCCGCCAATCTGACACAGGCGCCGATGGTCAGCTCCCTGTCTTGTTGAAAAGAAAGGGACCGCAGTCCCGCTATATTTTCCAGACTGATGATGCAGTCCGGCGGGCTTGGCAACTGCCGTGCTTCCCAACGGGTGCGAAGCCAGGTTCCTCCGGCAACATACAGCGCAGACCCGCCGAAGCGCTGCTTGTATTGCCACGCCTCCTCTACCGAATTGGGGCGCCATACCGTTGTCTCGCCAGGGCCAAGGTGCAACTCATGGGATTCCATGGCCATCTCGCTCAACTCCTCCCTCTGCCGGTCATCTGCTCATTTGGGGCCGTCTTGGCGGCTGCCAGTTCCGCCATCTCCAAGCTTCTATCTTGAATAAGCTCCCCCACGATGCTAATGGCGATCTGCTCGGGACCTGCCGCTCCGATGGGAAGACCTACCGGTCCATGAATCCGGGGATCAGGCAGGTCCGCCAGCCCTTCAAGCAGCCGGGCGACCCGGGTTTTGGAGCCGAGAATGCCAATGTAACGGACCGGCAGGGGGATAAGCTGCTCCAGGATTTCCCGGTCTTGCCGGTATTGATGGCTCATCAGCAAAATCCGGTCCCCCGGCCGCAACCCGGCCTCGTTCAGAATGGATGATAACGGGGCGTTCACCCGTTCACAGGCTGCCGCCGCCACATCCTCCGCGATATCCCGCCAATCGCTCGCGATAACATGGAAGCCCGCGCGTCCGGCCAACTCCGCCACCGGACGGCTGTCCGGGCCTGCCCCGAATAGGATTAAACGCGGCCTGGGGAAATAGAGCGTGGACCAGGTCCAGAAGGAGCGGATCACGCTGCCGAATCTGCGGCTTGTTCCTCCTTGCAGATTCAGCCTGTAAGCCTGCACCCTGCCCCGGTTGTCGAAGATGCGGATCATCTCTGTGGCAAGTCCTTGGGACAGCCAGTACTTCAGCTGCAGCAGCGCATCCTTCAGATGACCCTCCAGCGGCTCCAGCAGCACAGAAACCGAGCCGCCGCAGAAGGAAGTCTCACCCCACAGCGGGTCCTCCTCCGAGGACATATCATAAGTAACGGTAGAAGCGGTTCCCTCCTCCAGCACCAAGGCCGCATGCCCTGCCAGATCCGCCTCCATGCAGCCCGGACTCAAACTGCCGGCAACCGGCCCGTTTGGGCCGAACAGCATAACTGCCCCCTGCTTCCGGTAAGAGTGGCCCCTCGCCGACAAAAGAGTAGCCACCGCCAATTGTTCCCGCTCCGCCGGATTCCACCGCTCCAGCAACTCATGTATCCCGTTCATGATGATCCTCCCTTTCATCTATCCATCCCGGGTATGCGCAGCTTGCATTTTGCCGGCCGCTTCGCCTTCCCGCTCCATCACTGTCACTGCACCAGCATATGTGCGCCGCCGCTCCTAAAGCTCCCGGCCGCTTGCGCGCAAGCTCCAATAGCGCCGGCCCTGCTCCAGATCCCCGGGACTGTCCACATCCATCAGCAGATGCGCTCCCTCCGGCTGAATCAATGCCAGCCCTTTGAATTCTCCCGATGACAGCAGCGCTCCCGCGCCCCTGTCACCCCGCAGCCGGACCTTGGCTTCCCGGCACAGGTTCCAAGACAGAATGACCGGGGGCATCAGAACCGGTCCGCTTTGGCTCGCTGCATAATCCAGCCCGGGATTGTTCCTGTAGAGCCGCAGCAGTTCCCGCAGCCAATCAGCGTCAACCAAGGGCTGATCCGCCAGCAGCACCATCACCGCCTCCGGCTCTCCGGCTGCCTCCAATGCCTGCAAGCCGCAGCGGAGCGAGGCGGACATTCCCTCGTCAGCTTCCTTGCACGGTGCAACAATCCATGGACGGGAGTTGCCAGGAGGCCTGGCAGCATGTGCCTCTTCCTCTCCCGGCTCCCCTTCCCGCCATAGGTCAAGACCGCCTTCCCTCCCGGGGCTGCGTTCCGGAGCTCCGGCAAGCCAATCCAGCGGATCGTCAGGCCGCACAACCACAGCTATCTGTTCCAGTCCGCAGCGGTACAGTTCCTTAAGAGCAGCGCTTCCCAATGGAATGCCGAATCCGGGGATAAGCGGGGCGGACAGCTTGGAAAAGCCCATTCTGCTGCTCTTGCCCGCCGCCAGATACAATCCTGCAACCTCCATATCTCCCACCTCACTGCCGCAAGCTCCTTACAGCCGGCTGAGCAGCCTGGAGAGCGCGCGGTCGGATTCCCGAAGCACCCTGCTCTTGTCAATCGTGCGCACCTGCTTGCCCTGCATCACGATTTCCCCGTCTATCACTACCGTATCCACATCGCCCCGCGTGGCTGCATAGACCACCCGGGAATACCAGTCCGCATCATAGGAGGGATACACATGAAAGTCCTCCAGATCCAGCAGCTGCAAATCCGCGAGTTTCCCCGGCTCCACACTGCCGATCTTATCCGCGAGCCCCAGTACGGCAGCCCCGCCCATGGTAGCCATCCGCAGCACGGATCTGGCATTCATTACCGTCGGGCCATGCTGTACCTTCTGGATGAAGGCGGTCAGCCTCATTTCCTGGAACATATCCAGATTATTATTGCAGGCGGCGCCATCCGCCCCGATTCCTACGTGGATTCCCGAAGCCAGAAGCTCAGGCACCTGAGCAATGCCGGAGGCCAGCTTCAGATTGGAGCCGGGACAATGGGTGACCTTCACCCCGCGCTCCCGGATGATCCGCTTCTCTTCTTCGTTCAGCCATATGCTGTGGGCCAGAATCAGGTTGGGCCGCGCCAGCCCGATATGATCCAGATAGATAACGTTGCGCATGCCCCGCTCCGCTTCCACCAGGGCGATTTCCGTCTCGTTCTCGGAGGCGTGGGTATGAATCATCACCCCGTAGTGCTCCGCCAGATCCCGCACTCCCGTCAGCAGCTCCTCCGTACACGACACCACGAACCGGGGACAAAAAGCGTACCTGATCCGTCCGTTGCCCGCCCCGTCCCACTTCTCCAGCAGACGGACACTCTCTTCCAGAGAGGACGACGTCTTCTCCTGCAGGGGCAGGGGCACCTCCGTGCCGTGATCCATCATCACCTTGCCGGACAAGGCCCGCATGCCGCTCTCCCGGATTGCCTGAAACGCCGCATCCGTATGATGCACCGTCTCCATATCAAGAATGGTGGTGGTCCCGCTGCGGATCAGCTCTCCCAAACCGAGCATGGCCGAATAGTACACGGACTCCTCATCGTGCGCCGCCTCCAGCGGCCAGATCCGCTTCCTCAGCCAGTCGATCAATGCCAGATCATCCGCTCTGCCGCGGAACAGAGTCTGGCAGAGGTGGATATGAGTCTGGACGAAGCCCGGCAGCAGCACCTTGCCTCCCGCGTCCAGCACACGGTCGGCGCCGTCGGCAATGCCGGACTCCACCTTCGCAATCCGGTTGCCCTCGATCAGAACATCGCCTTGCAGAACCTCATCGTTAGGATTCATGGTCATGATGACAGCGTTGCGGATTAACAGACTTGCCATGAAACCACCCTCTTTCGAAATGCCGTCTCTCAGGATGCAATACCGTTATGCCCACATGGAGGGCAAAAACGGGAAATCCTGTTTTCTCAGCGGACAAACCATGTTATATAATTGTTAGAATTATTATTATTTTATGTCCTTTTACTGTTTTTTGCAATTGTTGCGGCAGTTTAATGTTATGTTTATGTGCGTATTTTTGTTTTAATGGTTTATATATCATTCCTTTCGCTTGGGTTGCGGAAGATAATATAACATGAATTTAAACATTCTTTTTCTCTCATGCCCCTTGGAGAATGCAGAGATTTCCCGGGCAGGCCTACGCCTCATCATGGTATAATTCAGCACAAAGCAGCCTTGTCCGCTGTGTAACGGCAGCAAGGCATATGACGACAGTAGAGTGGTATAGCGACAAGAGAGTGGTATAGCGGCAGGAGGAGAGGAGAGTGGAAATGGACAGCTGGTTTACAATCGAGAGCGTAGACAAGTCCACATATGCCATAAGTGAATACAGGCACTGGGAACAAATGCATTCTTACCTGGTGATTGGCTGTAAATCAGCCGCCCTGATCGATACCGGTCTGGGTGTCGGCAATATCAGGGAGGCAGCGCTTCGTCTGACCGGGCTGCCGATCCAGGTTATCACGACTCATGCCCATTGGGATCATATTGGCGGCCACTGCCTGTTTGACGATATCCGTATTCACCATGGTGACGCCAATTGGCTTATCCACGGCTTTCCCCTGCCGCTGGAAGCAGTTAAGGGCAATCTTTTAAAGGAGCCGTGCGTATTTCCCTCGGGTTTTGACATAGATAAATATGCGGTTTTCCGGGGAAATCCCGCCCATATTCTACATGAAGGGGACATGGTGGATTTGGGTGGCCGGCAGCTGCAGGTAATCCATACCCCCGGCCATTCTCCCGGCCATATTTGTCTGTACGAAGACGAAACCGGCTACTTGTTCTCAGGGGATCTCATTTATAAGGGAACCTTGGACGCCTATTATCCCAGCACCAGCCCGGTGGATTTTATGAATTCTGTCAACAAAGTGCGGAGCCTGCCAGTGAAGAAAATACTGCCTGCCCACTATTCTTTGGATGTCCCCAATAGTATCATCGGTGAAATCAGCGACGCGTTCGCCTATATTCATAACCGGGGTGAGCTCATGCAGGGCAAGGGAAAATTTGCGTTCAAAAGCTTCCGCATTCACATCTGACATTAGGCTATTGACAAACCTGCCAACTAGGAATACACTAATTCAAAGTTAGCTTATTGGAATTGTTTAAATTGAATAATTCCCATCTCTACTGGTAAACCAGAGACGAAAAGCGTATCTCTATGCGCATTTCATTTCTGGTTTTCTTTTTTTCCAAACTATAACGGGTTATGGATGTGAACGGATGACAATCAAGTACAGTATTAGCGACTTCACGGCGGGGCGGGCTTGGAGATTTGCATACGACCGTCCGGTTATCGGGCTTGATCTGGGCTCCCGCGCTTCAAAAGGGGTATTGCTCACGGGTCAAACCATATTTGCGGCCCATATCGCAACCGGGCTGTTCATGCAGGAGACAGCCGATGAGCTGATCGGGAAGCTGCTGGAGTTTGCCAATGTGCAGCGGAGCGAGATTGGATTTATTACAAGCACCGGCTATGGCCGGATCGTCCTTGCCTTCGACGACATCCCCTTCGACGTGGTGACGGAAATATCCTGCCACGCCATGGGCGCCCACGCCCTGTATCCCCAGACCCGCACCATCATTGACATTGGAGGGCAGGACTCCAAGGCCATCAAGGTGGACCGGGCCACAGGCAAGGTGGTTGAATTCGTCATGAATGACAAGTGCGCTGCAGGAACCGGACAGTTTCTGGAGAAATCGGCCGTGCTCCTGGGCATTACCCTTGAACAGATGGGCAAATACGCGCTCCATGCGAAGAACCCGGCCAATATCAGCAGCCAATGCGTGGTATTTGCCGAATCGGAGATGATCTCCCTCCGGGCCAAGGGTGCGCGGGCCAACGACAGCGACGCCATCGCCAACATTGCCGCGGGAATTCATTATTCGGCGGCCCGCCGCGTCAACAATCTGCTTGGCCGCGTGGGCAACGAGCCCGAGCTGATCTTCACCGGCGGAGTATCCAATAATCCGGGCATGCGGCATGTGCTGGAGGAACTGATCGGCACCCCCTTTATCCAATCCGCCTTCAACATGATTTATGCCGGCGCTCTTGGTGCGGCAGTATACGCCACACAGCAGGCGCAGAGCACAGCGGGCGTTGCAGCGGCTTCCACCGGCAAGCGGCATGATGCCGCCGGACAGATTCTGGAATTGATTGACCGGGAGCAGTCGGCCTTTTCCGATAAGTCCGATGAACGCCGGAGGATTGGCTATTTCTGCGCCTATACCCCCGTCGAAGTGCTTCAGGCCGCTGGCGTGGATCATGCCAGGCTTTTTCAGGCGGGTGATTCGGATACGGTGGCGGCGGGAGAGCTGTACACCCAAAGCGTGTTCTGCGATTTCAGCAAAAGCTGCATCGGCGGTTTCGCGCAAGGCGATCCGTTCTATACCGCCGTCGACAAGCTGTATAATTTCCACACATGCGCCTCCATGAAACGGGCAACGGAGGTCATTGAAGAATTCGTTCCCATCAAGCTGCTCAATCTGCCCAAGCTGCGGGACAAGGAAGCTTCCCGCCTGTTCTTCCGCGATGAGATTCTGGAGCTGAAGCGGGACTTGTCGGAGCTGACGGGACAGGAGATCCCCGATTACAGCGTCCGGGAACAGATCGTGAACTACAACGCGCTGCGCAGACTCATCAAGCGCATCTCCGAATTGCGCAAGCGGGACGATCCGCCGCTGTCGGGCAGAGATTTTGTCGAGCTGGCCAAGGCCTTCTATTATGTACCCCCGGAAAAGCTGATCGACGCATACGAAAGCATCTACCGCGAGCTCGCTGCGGTTAAGGATACGGGCGCGCGCCCGCTTCGCATAATGATCAGCGGAAGCATTGCAGCTGACGGAGACCGGCGTCTTCTGGATATTCTGGAAGGGGAATTGGGTGTAAATGTGGTAGTGGAGGATCATTGCGCAGGACTGAAGCCGTTCTATGATACGGTCGACGAGACAGGCGATCCGTACCTGGCCTTGGCTAACGGATATCTGGACCAGGCCCCGTGCGCCCGCATGAAAACACTGGAGGACAACATCAGCTTTGCCGGGCAGTTGGCCCAGGAATACCAGGCCGACGGCGTGCTGTATGTCTATCTGAAATTCTGCTCCTGCTATGGCATCACCAAAAAACCGTTTCTCGACCATTTCCAGAGTCTCGACATCCCGGTGCTCGACCTGTCAAGCGACTACTCGGGCAGCGATCACGGACAGATCAAAACCCGCATCGAAGCATTCATTGAAGTGATTCAAGCGAAAAGGAGCAAAGCCCATGAGCGCGTTGTGGCTAGGTAACAAAGGGAATGCGCCGGCAGATGCCGCCGGTGCACAATCATCGGCCACCGCCGAAATCAAGGAGCTGGTAAAAACCTATAATCTCTCCTACATCGAAAAACTGGTTGCCCAAGGTCAAAAAGCCATCTGGGGCGGTCTTTCGTGGGAGGCGCCTCTCATCTACGCCTGCGATACCATTCCGGTGGGCATCAGTGAGCTATGGCGGGACGAAAGCCGCGCCGCCGAAAGTGTAGCCGAGAATTATTTCCAGATACCTCCCGAGTTTTGCTCCATGATCAAGGCGATGATCGGACGGCTGCATCTGCGGGCTCCCGATCCCATCAACAAGGTGATTTATTTCGGGTCCGTCTGCGAGCCTATCGCCAGCGTGTATGAATTGGCCAAGAGCGATAACTACGATGTGTTCTGCATCGAGAATGTGACGGCCTTCAAAACCGAAGACAAGCGTCCGGAAGTGGTCTCGTTCCTGGTCAAGGAGTTGGAGCGGGTTGCCTTGTGGCTTAATGACGGCAAGCCTCTGGATGAAGAAAAGCTGTGGGCAGAGATCAAGCGCAAGAATCTGGTGTCCCAAAAAATCCGCACCATCCTGGATTTGCGGGTTAAAGCGCCCTTATATCTGTCCAGCGTGCCCACCATGGAATTGCTTCTGGGCTCCACCCATTACTTCGGACAACCGGAGCGTTACATTGCGCTGCTGGATCAATTGATTGAGGAGCTGACCTTGGCGGCACAAGCTCCGGAGGAGCGGTTCTTCATCCCCATCGTGCTGGCCGGAGGCAGCGGCGGCAAGGAGATTCTGAAGGTGATCGAAGAGTCCCACGGAGCCATTGTCGGCTGGGTGGCAGTGGGGACGGAGGACTACCGTCTGGACGTTCCGCCGCTGGAATCCATTGCCCACTATCTCCTCGATTCCCAAAAACAGGGAGAGCTTGGAGAGGGCGCAGGCACCTCGGCAACCTACAGACGGTTTCGGGTGGAGGAGCTGATCAAGCAAACCGGCGCCAAGGGCATCATCTCCTCCGCCATTACCGGCTGCCCGTACGGAAGCGTCGTGCAAAAGACCGAGCGGGACTATTTCAAGGGCCTTAACGTGCCGGTCATCACCCTGGAAACCAATGTGCATAAGGAGCGCCCTTCGGAGGAACAAATCATGCGGGTCAAAACCTTCGTCGAGATGCTGACATAGCCGAGAATAAACGCCTGGCGGCAGACACCGTCAGGCGTTTTCGCCAGAATGTTTAAGCGCTTTACAGCGTGAAGGCGCGTGTAGCAAGGCTACGAAGGGGTACTTCCTGAATCGGCATAAAAAGGTACCGCTAAAGACGAACCCGCTTCTTCGAAGTGCTTCGATAGATGCTTTTTTTATGCTGCCGGGTCATGTTATCCTGATGGTTTCGATTATTGGTATATATGAATGAGCACTTTGTTTCCTGCGGAAACAAAGTGCTCATTCCACCCCTGTTCACCGGGCTCGCGGTATGAACCTTCCCTCGTTGGTTTGCAAATACGCCCTGGCCCCAGGAAAAGGGCATAGGAAAAAGGCCTGGATAGAAATAAGACTCCGCTTTTTCCTCTTATTGCTCAGACACGAGGTCTGAATTGAAATAAGGCCCTCGTTTTTCCCCTATTGCTCAGACAGGAGGTCATTTCCTGGCAATAAGGCCCTCCTTTTTCCCTTATCCCCTTCCAAACCACCCAAAATGGGCTTCAAAAATTGGAATAAGGGAAAATACGTTCCCTTATTCAAGGAAATCGGCCAACGGGAAGAACAATAAAGGAAAAACGCTTCCCTTATTTTCCTAGGCACTCTCCAACGCCAGCCCCGGTCCCCTCCGCCTGACCTGCTCCGAACAGTCTCCTACTCCACAACAAGGTCTTCCAGTCCGCTAGCCGCGCTAACCCCCTGCTTTTTACGCAAATAACGTCTCTCAGATCTGGAACTCTTGATTTCAAAGGGTTCTTGGCTTTTCACGTCAAAATAACTGTGTTGAATAAATGGATGTTATCTATACCTATTTTTTCCCTTTCCAAACGGGAGTATTTCTATAAAGTGGAATTATACAGTTTGCCAAAGGAGAGATAGCAAGTGGACGGGAGCTTCCCTTTATTTATCGTGACAGGTGCCAGCGGTGCAGGGAAAACAACAGTTATTAAAGAGCTTAGGAGAATATTGCCTGATTTGGATGTCTTCGATGTGGACGCTACTCATAAGTTTATTGGAGACGACTGGCATAAAATACAAAATATCTGGCTTCGAGTTGCCAGAAACATTGCTCAGTGTGGACGAATAACCATCATATGTGGAACTATGATGCCCTGGGATATAGAAAAATGTGAAGATTACTCTTTTTTCAGCAATGTTTATTACTTAAACTTGCATTGTGATGACGAAACCCGTGAAATGAGGCTGCGTGCGAGAAAGTGGTCAGACGAAATGATCCTGGAGCATAAAAACTTCGCAAAATGGTTGATCGAAAATGCTGTTAAAGCCTATTCTCCACCAATGCCGATTATAGACACTTCAAATACCGGGGTCACTGAAGTAGCCGGACAAATAAAAGCATGGGTGCTTAGAAAAAGAAACCCGTTGGGCCATGCATAAGGATCTGTTATTTCCTGAAGCAGAAATCTGGCGAATACATTGAGCACCAATAGCCAAATGTGTATGAAATTTCGCATAGAATGGCCTTGACGATGACTGCAGCACCTGATTCTGTATGAAATTTCGCATAGAATGGCCTTGACGGTGCTCACAACGGACAAATGGCCCCCGGTTTCGCAAGACGGGCACATCTGCGGATTCGGCCTGCTTGGCCGCTCCTTCGGTTGCGACATCCTCCCGCTGCGGGTATTCCGGCTTCCATGAGAGGAAAGCCTTATACCCGCTGCGGCCATGCTTCTCTCAAACTAAATGGCGTAATCCGCTGAAGCGGCCGAGTCTCCTGCCGTCTTCTCCACGGCTAGCCCGGCCAGCTCCTCTCCGGTCCCGCTCTCTTCTTCGGTAAGCTTGGCGGATCTTAAGAAGCTGCGCATCAGATCGCAGGATTTCCTGAACTTTTCCTGCTCCTCCTCGTCCAGGTTAAGCTCCAATACCTCATGCACGCCGGAGGCGGAGATAATGGCAGGTACTCCTACACATACGGCATGCATCCCGTATTCTCCCTCCAGGATTGCCGATACGGCTATAATCTTGTGATCGTCGTTCAGCACAGACCGGGTGATGAAGGCCAGGGCATTGCCGATGCCAAAGTAGGTCGATCCCTTGCGCTTGTAGATTTCCCAACCGGCGAGCCTGGTGCGGTCCGCCACCTCGTCCAAGTCCAGATAACCGAAGCGGTCGGGGTGCTGGCGGATGATCTGCCGGATGGGCTTGCCGCCGATGGTGACATGGGACCAGGCGACAAATTGCGATTCCCCATGCTCGCCCATTACGAAGCCCTGCACACTTCTGGGCTCTACCGGGAATACCTCGGACAACAGGGTCTTCAATCTGGAGGAATCAATGGACGTCCCCGTACCAATGACCCGGCTCCTCGGAAGTCCGGAGAGCTTCCAGACAGCATAGGTAATAATATCCACCGGGTTGGTCGCAACCACGAAAACGCCGCTGAAGCCGCTTTTCATAATTCTGGGAATGATGTCCTCCATGATCGCTATAGAAGCGCCCAGGCTGTCAAGGCGGCTGGTCAGCTTCTTGTCGTCGCCCCCCACGGCCAGTATCACCACGTCCATATCCTGACAGCGCTCGTAGCTTCCCGCATATACCTTCGTCCGGAAGGAGGTGAAGTCCATGCAATGGGACAGATCCAAAGCCTGAGCCAATGCCTGGTCCTCGCTCCTGTTAATCAGCATCAGTTCTTCGCAAATGGACTGGTTAATCATGGCGTAGGCGCAGCTTGAGCCCACCATCCCCGTGCCGACAATTGCCACCTTCCTTGTTTTTGCTCCCATATCGGTCATCCCCTCACATTGCGCGGTATCTTTAAGTTTAGTATATTCGAGGTCACTTGCATGTTACCTATTATAACATGGATTTTATTTGTTGGACACCGCAGGGATGGGTCGATGTAGAGAAGGGGGAGGCAGCAGCGTTTGATGCGGGTTCTGTCTGGGGTAATCCTGTCATAACCCATGTCAGTATAGCTTCCACAGCGGAAATGGGCCTTCTCACTAATGCAAGGAGCTAAATCGGCAACCCTTTTTCCCATAACGGTTACGGATCTGTCCAGTTAAACCTTGCTTAGAATTTCCCGGACAAATGCAGTTTTACCGTTGCAGTAGCTGTCAATATCGCGTGGATGGTCTTGGGCCAGTTGGAGCTTCAACGCTTCATAGGCCCGTTTGGCCGCTTCATTCCCGCGCAGGTAATCACGGAAGGCAATATGCTCCAGATGCCCGCGACCATCCTTGGGGCACACATACAGGTGGTAAGGCATAAACTCGTCGGCAATGGTCCGGCGGAAGGCCTCTCTTCCCTTAATCCCCAGATCACCCTGATGTTCAAATCCCGCTGCGGCCAAGCGGCTGATGATCTCGGGAAAGCTATCATAGCTGTCCATCACCACATCCAGATCAATGATCGGCTTGGCAGAGAGTCCCTCAACCGACGTGCTGCCCACATGCTCCACCTTGATGATCAAATCGCCGATATGCTCCGTGACCATCGCCTTGATCCCCTCGAATTGCGTTTTCCAAGCGGGATCGTAAGGCACAACCTTAATCACCCTTGTGCGTTCAGCCATTGTATATGCTCCTTCATGTCCGCGGTCCCCGCTGTAGCCGCCCCGTTATCAAGGAACGGCTGCCGTATGTCCAGTCAATCAGCAACAACTGTCCCAGATCCGGACAATCAGGAACGGCTGCCTCAGGTCCGGACAATCAGGGAATGGAGAGCCAAGCCCGCTCCTTCTGCCAGCTTACATGCACCGGAGTTTCAAAAAAATCCGACAGTCCTTCACTGCTCAGCACCTCTTGGGACCTGCCGCTGGCATAAACGGTGCCGCGGCGGATCAGCAGGGAGTGGGTGAACACCGGCAGAATCTCTTCGATATGGTGGGTGACGAACAGCATCGTGGGTGCCTCCGGCTTGGCAGCCAAGGCGCCGATACTCGAGAGCAGTGCCTCCCGCGACAGAAAATCAAGCCCGTTGCAGGCTTCATCCAGGATCAGCAGCTTCGGCTCGGACATGAGCGCCCGGGCGATCAGCAGCTTTTGCTTCTCCCCCTGGGAGCAGGTCTGATAGGTCCGTCCGATCAGGTGGCTGCAGCCCAGCTCGGTCATCAGCCCATACGCCCGCCCCTCGTCCTCGCCGCTCACCTTCTCGTACAGACCGATGGACGCGTGCTTGCCGCTGATCACCACGCTCTCCGTCTTATCGTTATACGGAATCCGTTCCTGCAAGGAGGAGCTCACCCAGCCGATTGCCTTGCGCAGCTCCCTTAAATCCACGGTGCCGAAGCGCTTGCCCAGCACCGACACCGTTCCCTTGGTGGGCCAGATGTACCCGTTGATCATATTGAGGATCGTCGTTTTGCCCGATCCGTTCAGTCCCAGCACCGCCCAGTGCTCTCCCCGGGCCACCTGCCAGTTCACCTCCGTCAGGATAGTCTTGTTCTCGCGTCTCCACAAAATATCGTTCATTTCAATGATGTATTCCATCTTTCTGCTCCTTTGCGCCTGTATCTGTACGGACCGCCCTCTCATCGACCCCGTAGCCTCAGTTGTTCACAATATCCTGATAGAGCTTCGCCTGCTCGGGATACCGACCCCGGTAGATATCCAGGTATTCAAATATGGCGAAGGAAAAATCCACAAACGCCCGTCCTTTGCCGGTAATAATATGCCTGTCGGCCACAACGCGCTCTTCCACATAGTTGGCTGCCGGGAAAGGATTGTCCGAGCCCAGCTCCCGCATCTTGTCCGGAGAACAGGAGGTGGTATAGGCAGCGGTGTCCAATATGCCCGCTCTGCCCAAATATTGCGGACCGTTGCAGATAGCAGCGAGCATAATTTGCTCCCGGTCCAGCTTGCGGATCAGCTCGGTTAACTCCGGCTGCTGCGGACGGATCGGCCCTCCGGGAATGATGAGCCCTTCCACATCCGTCCAGCCTATAGCTTCCCGGACCGTTGCATGGGGCAGGTAGAGGAGTCCGGACTCGCTTGTGACAGCGTCCCGGCTATAGCCGACAGTTACCACTTCCTTGCGGCCTACGTTCCTGAGCTTGTGAAAGACCAGCGTGATCTCGAAATCAGCGAATGAATCAGAGATAAAACAAAGCACCTTGCCCATCTATGAACGCCTCCGTTTCATGTGGCGGCAAAACCCGCTTGCCGTCCTGCTTTTCCATCTGATCAACATTCTGAATGACCCGTTTTCAATCTAACCGATCAAGGTTCTGAATTGCCCCTTTTCTTCTATATTCGTTTAACGTTCTGAATTGCCCATTCTTGATGAAGGTTCTGGCTTACCCTTCCCGTCCCTCATCTAATAAACGTTCTGACTTGCCCGTTCCACGCAAGGTCAATGGCGAACTCCTGCTCTCCACCCGAGCCTCCGTAAGCTCCCGCCTTATTGCTCAGGAAAGTGAGGGAATAATGCCGTTTGCCGCGGGCGATCAATTCCACTTCCAGGGGTCCGAAGTAAATCTCCGGGTCATAGAGCAGAGGCTGATTCCACCAGCTGCTGTATTGAAGATTGGGGGTAAGCATTACCGTTTTGACCCCGCCAAAGTTAAGTGCGGAGAAATTGCAATCCAGCAACAGCCGCTCTCCACCTCTTGAGTGACATTCGATGGACTGGCTGACAATCTCCACGGAAACAATGCCTTCACTACCAGACTTAACCAGCAGAAGCCCTTTCTCCGTCACCCAATTATAATTCAAGGCTACTAGCAGGCAGACGGCGGCCAGCAGAAGTCCCGCCTGTTCCGCTTCCGGTAATAGACGACAGTCGCTCCGCAGCCGGCCGCAAGCCCGATAAAACCGATGATAACCGTCAGATGGAAGCCGTTTTGGCCCGGCTCCGTCCAGGGAGAGATGCCCGCAAGCTCCAGAAGAGAGTCTCCCAGAGAATAACCGTATACGTGGTTGATCATAAAAACCAGCGACAGCACAGTCACTGCCCCGTACAGCATTCCTTTGTCCAGCCTCACCCTTACTCTCGGCTTCGCCAACCTTCCATCCCCTCCTGCGCCAAACTGCCTACTGCCGCCATAACCGGGCTGCGGGCAGCAATCCTTCTGAAACGGATCTGTCTGCCGGAGCGGGTTGGACTCGCATCAGACAGTCCCAGACACTCGGATGGCAACCGCCTATCCCGGATTATTCCTAATTATCGCATAGGCATCTTTTGTTGTCTCTATAAAATCCTGCTTCAGGCAGCATTCTTAAAACCCCCGCTGTTTTGCAATGCTGAGAAAAAAGCGGATTTTGCCGAAGCAATGAAAAGTGTCGGTTTTTGAACATTGACATTTCGTGAAAAGCAGACCTACAATGAGAATAATTTTCACCGGAGGCAAATCTCTCCATGGAAGAATTTTTTCATGAGAAGATTTAGAGAATGTCTCCTAAAAAAGGGTGATTACCAATTATCAGGAGGGGTACAACCATGAATCGAATTTTCAAGAAAGCGGTATCAGCATGTATCGCTGCAGGGCTTCTTGTCACCGCAGCAGCCTGCGGCGGCAAAGACAACGGCGCTCCGGCAGCCGCAACCGCTACACCTGCCGTCAGCGCAGTGGCAGCCCAATCTCCGTCTCCGCAGCCATCCACCGCCGCCAAGCCCAAATCCAAGCTGCGCGTAGGCGCCTTGAAGGGACCTACCGGGATGGGAATGGCCCAACTGATGGAACAGGACAGCTTGGGAGCCTCGGCAGTGGATTATGAGTTCACCCTGCTGGACAGTCCCGATGACATGACTGCCAAGATCATTAACGGGGAGCTGGATGCCGCAGCGGTTCCCACGAACCTGGCGCTCACTCTGTATAACAAAACCGGCGGAGCCATCCAACTGGCAGCGGTCAATACCCTGGGAGTGCTGTATGTGCTGGAGAAAGGGGACACGGTCCATTCCGTAGCCGACCTGAAGGGTAAGACCATCCACACCAGCGGCAAGGGCGCTACTCAGGACTTCGCCTTCCGCTATATTCTGAAGCAAAACGGCCTTGACCCCGATAAGGATGTTACGCTGGACTACAAGCTCCAGCATGCCGAGCTGGCAGCTGCAGCCGCCTCCGGGGACGCCCCCATCGCTCTGCTGCCCCAGCCCCATGTGACCACAGCCATGCTGAAGGAGCCTGGCCTGCGGGTTGCCCTTGATGTGACCAAAGAATGGGAAGCGGTGGCAGGCAGCGCCGGGAAGCTGGCCATGGGCAGCCTCATTGTACAGAAGAAGGCCGTGGAGGCAGACAAGGCTGCCCTTCAAGCCTTCTTGACCGAATACGAGGCTTCCGCCCATTTTGTCCATGCGGATCTGGACAAAGCCGCCGAGCTGATCGCCAAGTACACGATTCTGCCCAACGCCAATGTAGCCAAGAAGGCCATTCCCCTGTCCAATATTACCTATATCGGGGCGCAGGAGGCCAAGCCTTTCCTGGAGCAATTCTACAAGGTGCTGTTCGATTTTGAGCCTAAGTCGGTTGGGGGCAAGCTGGCGGATGATGGCTTCTACTACTCCAAGTAAGCGCAAGGGTACAGGACTGCTGCTGCAGTTGGCCGTTGCCGTCTTCTGGCTGCTGGTCTGGCATGGGGTTTATCTGCTTGTGGACCGGGAGCTGTATCTGCCCTCGCCTCTCTCTGTGCTGGAGCGGCTGTCGGGCTTGGTGCGGGAGCCGCTGTTCTGGAAGGACACGGGCATGTCCGTGGTCCGGATTGTCTGCGGCTTCGCCTTGTCCGTCGCCGCGGCGGCGGTGCTGGGCGTTCTCTCCGGGCTGAATGCCTATGTGCATATGCTGCTGAACCCGCTGGTAACGGCCATCAAGGCCACTCCCGTCATGTCCTTCATCATGATTGCTCTGTTCTGGTTTTCTTCCGGCCGGGTACCGGTGTTCATCTGCTTCCTGATGTGCTTTCCCATTGTATGGACTCATATGGTGGAAGGCATACGCAGCTTGGACAGGAGCTATCTGGAGATGACCAGAGTCTTCCGGGTCAAGCTGTCCGTCAGAATCAGAAGGGTCTATCTCCCCTCGCTCATCCCTTTCTTCTCCCCGGCCTGTCTGACGGCCCTGGGCTTCGGCTGGAAGGTGGGAGTAGCGGCAGAGGTGCTGAGCCACCCCAAGAATTCCATCGGCAGCCACTTGTATGAAGCCAAGGCTTACCTGGATTCCACGGAATTGTTTGCCTGGACGCTGGTGGTGATCGCCCTGAGCATGCTGTTCGAGAAAACCTTCTCTATTCTGATCCGCAGGCTGAAGTCGGACAAGAAGGCGGTGATGATAGCGGATGCTTAGCCTTAACGGCATCAGCAAGCGTTACAACCGGTTGGAAGTGATGCGGGAATTCAGCATCGGTTTCCAGCCCGGCCGCGTTCATTGTCTGTTCGGGCCCTCCGGCTGCGGCAAAACCACCTTGCTCCACCTGCTGGCCGGTCTTACCGAACCTGACGGGGGAGAGCTGCAGGGTGTGCGTGAGGAGAGCTTCTCCTTTGTCTTCCAGGAGCACCGACTGCTGCCCTGGCTGAACGTGCAGGAGAATATCCGGCTGGTTCTGGAGAGCGCCATGCCCCGCAAGGAAGCGGACTCTCTTGCCCTAAGAGAGCTTGAACGGGTGGAGCTGGCGGAGTTCGCCCTCGCCTACCCTGATGAGCTAAGCGGCGGCATGAAGCAGCGGGTCAGCATCGCCAGAGCTCTGGCATACGGCGGAAGCGTCCTGTTGTTGGATGAGCCCTTCAAGGGGCTCCATCATGCGCTGAAGCAGACGCTGTTCCGGCAGGTGCTGGAGTATGGAGACAAAGGGAGCAGAACGATTCTCCTCGTCACCCATGATCCGGATGAAGCGCTGCAATTGGCGGACACGGTCCATGTGCTTGCAGGACCGCCGCTGTCAATAGTCCGGCAATTCGCTATCGATATCCCGAGGGACCAGCGGCAGAGCGAGCCGGAGCGGCTGCAGCAGTACAGAGCGGCGCTAATGGGTTGATGGGTTGATGGCCCCCCTTTAGTGGTCTCGCGTCATATGCCTTCCTTCGTTAATTTGCTAACATGCCTGGCGTCAGGAAAAGGCCTAGAAATAAGGCCCTGGTTTTTCAGTTATTGCTCAGACAGGAGATCATTTCCGGGAAATAAGACCCTCCTTTTTCCCTTATCTCCTTCCAAGCCGCCCAAAACGGGCTCTAAAAATGACAATAAGGGAAAATACGTTCCCTTATTCCAGAAAATCAGCCCACGGCTGGGACAATAGAGGAAACATCCTTCCCTTATTTTCGAAGGTCGTCTCAATACCAATTTGGTGAACACTATAGCCTGGTTATATACCTTCAAAAAAGAAGCCTCCCTTCCACCTTGGCAGTGGTTTGAGAGGCTTCTTGTATGTGGTCATCTTATCCGGTCTATCTTCCCGGACTGCTCCAGCGCCTTGGCAAAAATAGCGGTGGGCAAATGGGATTGGGCAAACACCTTGGAGCCCGCTCCGCTGCAGACCAGGGCGTCCTCCATAATGGTCTTGCCCCCGCCCGATGAATCCGATTTGGCCAGGATGGCCTCAAACAGCGGAATTCCAGCCTCTACATAGCGGGCATCCCCGCTTAGTTCATAAGCATAGGCCAGCGCTTCGAGAACAATAGGATTCAGACTGATCCGCCGCAGACTGGGCAATTCCTTGTAGTAGAACAGCCCGGAGGGCAGCAGCGCGTTCTCCAGCAGATCGTCCATGGCCGCCAGGATCATCCCGCGGATATGCCCGGCGGGACGCACGCGGTAATAGCGCATCAGACTGCCTGCCGCCACAGAAATCATGAACGGCACCCGGATGGCCGTATGATCCGTGTAGGGCGCAAGCCAACCGCCGAGCTCTTCCCTCCATTCCGTAAAATGTCCAACAATCCATTCGCATTTGGACAGCCACTTCTCGTCATGCGTCTCCACATACAGCGCTGTCAGGGAGCGCAGCGCCCAGCCTGTTTCCCGGGCATTGATCTCCCCTTTGTTCTGAAACATCGGGGTTTCCAGCAGCCGCAGCACATTTTCTCCAATCCCCAGTGCAAGCTCCAGTCCCCGCATTTCTCCCGTAAGATGATAATAATCCAGCAGCCCCTCCACCCATTCATGACTGGGCACCGCTCTCTCGGTGACATGATTGGCGCTGTGGACAATTTGCGCCCCTTGGCGGAGGGGGTCGGCGCTGTAGTGGCAAATATCCACATCCATCCAGTGGCGCGCCGCTGCAGCCAGCATATCCAGATAACGGCGTTCACCCGTGCGGACATACATCAGGAAGCAGGCATGGGGATAATCGTATTCGTTGTTGGTCCATACCAGCCGCCCTTGTCCTCTCCCTTGTCTGGTATAGCCAAGGTCCGGCACGTCTCCCCAGCAGAGCATCCCGTAAGCGCTGCCCGTTGCGTCCGCGCGGGACATGAGATGGGCTTCCACCCGGGGCGCCAAGGCGTCCATATGGATGTCCTCCGTTACCCCCGCTTCACGGTATACGGCAGGCTCCAGCACCGGACGGTCGGGAAGCTGCATCTGCAAAGAGCGGATATTCAATTCGCTGAACTCAACACGGGGGTCATGCAGATGAAGAAAGATGGAGTGGGTCTTGGACATGCCCTGAAGCACATGAACCGGTGCATGTGAGGCGGGCATCAAGGATACCTCCAGGCCAAACGGGCCGGCCCGCAGCGCCTTGGGGAAGTTCTGGTGGGCTTGATAAACAGTGGCGCATATTCCCTTCTCCCCATTCGTCCAATCCGCCAAAAAAGTGCCGTAAAGTGTTTGAGGAGCCTGCTCATTGGCATCATACAGCAGGTACTCCGCATCGATCAGCTTGTAAACTTCCGTCTCCCCGCTTCCCCGGACAATGTCCGAGGCATAATTGGAGATGCACAACGCCGTCTTCGCTCCTGCATCATGCTCGCGGACCAAAAAGAAAAGGGCCTCCAGCGGCAGCTCCGCCGCCTCTTCCTTGTGAATAAACCGGTATTCCAGCTGAAACCAGGGATGGCCCGCCGTAAAATGCAGCCTCACGTGAAAGCTGAACAGACTGTTGCCCTTTTCGTCATAATGCCTGCCTTGATTCTCCGCAATAACCCGGAAGGGACCGTGCCCGCTAAGCTTCCAATCCTCCTCCAGCCGGACCGTATATGAATTTCCCCCTGAGACAAGAAACGGTCCCGCCAGCTCGAAGCCGGAGAAGACAAAGTCCGCGCAGCCAAGCTCCTTGAACAGGCAGGAGCTTCCCTTCCCGGCGAGAACGGCATGCAATGCGCCCGTATCTACAGTCCGGGATGCCAAGTCCGCTTCAATCGAAGGCAATTGGCAATTGGGAGGGATATCCTCAGTGGTCAAGTAATAATCTGCGGCCGCATTGGCCGGCAGCTCCGCCAAAAACGACAGATGCAGCCACTTGATGGAGCCGTCCTCCCACCGGGCGCAAACGGCCGTCTGGGGGCGGAAGCAGCGGTCTCCATGGGATATGAGCACTTTGGCTGCGTCAGTAAGCTTGCCAATCGCAAAAGGGACTGAGCATTCCACAAATTCTCCGGAACGGGCATAACGGGACAGCTTTTCAAAATGAAGCTTAATCATATGCGCTACCTTCCTTGGATTCGTTATGATCGCAGGTCGCAAGACGCTGCCGGCGATGAAAAGCATTATTGGGGCAGGAACCCGGAACCGTCTTCCGTCAGCCGCTTCAGATGCGGCAGAATGCGCGAAGCGATCAGCGGCTGCGCCAGGGCATTGGGATGCAGGCCATCCGGCAGCAAATCCGCCTCCGCCTCCCCGAACAGGTCCAGGCCGCTCAGATAATCCATATGCCGGTCACCATGCCGCCGGAACGTCTGAACCACCTGCTCAAGCTCTGTCCGCATCTCCTGAAGGGTCAGTCCCCGCTCGATCACCCGGTCCTCCTCGCGGTAGGTTCCGAACACCGGCGAGATAACGAGCAGCGGCGTGTCCGGATGCTTCTCACGGATCAGGGCAATCAGGCCGATGGCATTGGCGGTATAGGTAAGCTCGCCCAGCCTGCCGCCATGAACATTGATGCCCAGCTTCAATGTAATCAGATCACAGGGCAGATCGCGGATGAGTCTGCCCATCATGGGAGCAAGAATGCATCTGCCGCCAAAGCCCAGATTGGTCAGGTTCAGGCCCGCTTCTCTTGCCGCTATTGCCGCCCAGATCATGGACGGCGACTGCGCCGAACCGGCCTGGCTGATGGAACTGCCGTAATGAATCCACTTCTTCTGCGTGTTGTCCAGTCTGCGGACCCGGCTCCGTTCATCGGCCCAGATGCCCCGGACGGACGCCTGATACCGCTGATCCAACCAGATGGCCACTTGCTTGTATCCCCGGCCCAGCTCCAGAGGGAAGCGGGTCTGCCCCTCCTGCGCCTCCATCGTTTCCACCATGCGGCCACCGCAATACAGGTCCATGCGCATGCCTTCCCTCACATCCGCCAGCTCCAATGCCGCCCGCTCCGCATCCGTGGCAAAGACCAGCCTCACCCCGCTGCAGCTGGCGCCTCTGCCTTCCATATAAAGCTCCGGGAAAAAATCCCCCTGCTCACAGGGAATGCGCCAGGGCCGGACCAGCTCTCCAAGCCGCTCCACCGATATGCTGCCTTCAAACTCAAAAGCCTGGTCCTCGTATGTGTATAAACGCTCCATTTCTCCAACCCCAATGTTTGATTCGTTCGGTTATGCCGACAAACTGCCGTTCACTGCTTCCAGCCGCTTAACCATCCTGCAGCCCCAGCAAAAACTGAAGGCCATCGTCTTCCTTATCAAACTCATGCATGCCTTGGAATACCTTGGTGCGGAACCTTCCTTGGCATCCCAGACGGGCATACCATTGCCCAATCTTCTCCGCCTCCCGCACTCCCGTATCTGCGCCGAACAGCTCGTCTTCCGAACCCAGCTCCAGAAACAGCGGCCGGGGACAGATCAGCGCGGCAATCTCCGCATCCAGCAGAGTCCTGCCTGCATTGAACCATGTCCAGTCCGGCCAGTCGTAGCGGAACCGGTCGTTGACGAAACAGGATACCAGCGCCCCCTTGATCCGCAGGTCCACCGCAGCAGTAAACAAAGTATAGAACCCGCCGTAGGACAGCCCGGCCATCACCAGCTTCTCTCCTATTATATCGGGGCGGGACAGCAGATAATCGATCCCCCGCCTCAGCTTGAAGATTTCCAGTGCGGCCAAGGAACCGCCCAACTGCTTTAACTGGCTGTCTCTGCCCGCCCGGTCCTTCTGGGTCCCATGCTCCGGCGCCCACAGGTACAGCTGGGGAGCGAACACCGCCCGGCCCTGCTGCAAGCAGCGGGCGATGAATCCGTTGTAATTGCTCTCGCCGTTAAAGCCCGCGCACCACTCCGGCGTCCCCGAGCCTCCATGCTGGACAACCACAAGGTGATGAGGACCGGATGACGGAGGCAAAAAAAGCAGGCCGTACAAAGTCAGCCCCCGAGCCGCGGCAATCTCCAGCCTCCAGATGTCGCACAGCGCTTCCCGGGCCACATGGGCTGCAACGGCCTCCGGCGTCTCCCGCTGCTCCGCCATTCCGCATAAGGGCCATCCCAGCATGCGGACCAGATCCTCCCGGTAAGCGGTTGAGGAGCGGGTATACGCCCCCTCCGAGGAACAGTCCGGCTGGAAGTACGCCGTTCTGTCCCGCTCCGCCTCCTGTCTGGAGCGGGCAATAAAATCAGCAAGCTCCCGCTCCTCCCGTACTCTGTAAGGATTGGCGGCGTTAACCGCTTCACGGTAAGTCATCCCATAATTGAACATGATGCCTCCTGCTGGACAGACGTATATACCTTAGTATACAACGATTTAATTTACTTTTATTGGATTTATTGATGGATTTTTCGTATATAACGTGATTTCAGTTCCCTCCGGCAAGAGGAACCGGCGGCGGCATCATGCTTTTTGCCGTATGCCGGTTCCCTGCGCGAGGGAGGAAGCTACTCCTGCAATTGGGGATCGATCAGCGTCATGCTGCCGGAGCGGGCATATAATCCGAAATAACCCGGGCTCTCCAGCCGCTCCGCCGCCGTATCCAGGAAATAGAAGATATTGACTCCGTCGATATTGACGATCAGACGGACGCCGCCGGCTTCGTTGACCGCTCCCGCCTGAACCCGCCGAACCTCATTGAAGGGAAGGTTCTGGTTGGGAGCGGCATTCCCCCCGATACTGGTGTAGCCCGGCACATTGCCGTAGATCACCGTGCGCTCGCCGTTGTTGAAGCGGTGCAGCTCGATCACGTCGGGCTTGAAGCAAATCAGATACAGGGAATTGTCGGCCGAGGTGAACGCCCGGTCCCAACGCTGGTTGCGCAGCGCCAGGGAGGGCCAGCCGCCGGTGCCGTTGATCTTGAGATCCATGGTGAAAAGCTCATCCTGGAACTGCTCTCCCTGATAGGAGGCGAAGCCTCCCGGCGTGGAAATAGTCAGGCTCCCCTCCTCCGCGGTAAGGCTGCCTCCTCCGCCGGTGGCATAGACGTACCACCGGCTGTCATCGGCGATCACGTCCTCCAGAGAGTAAGGGTCATAGAGCAGCCCGGCAGGATCGCCGTACTGGTTGGAGCTGAAGGCGATTACGCGGGTCCGCAGCACCCCCTCCACCATGGCGGATACAGTGATCTCGGCAGTGCCGATGCCTGTTACCGTCAACACGCCCTGACTGTCAATCTGCGCTGCCGCCGGATTGCTGCTGGCGAAGGACAGAGCAGGCATTTCCAGCTTCTGTCCGTAGAGCGAGAGCGCCTCTGTCTTCAGGGCCATTGTGCCGCCCAATACCATGGACAGCTCTTCGCCGATGAGGTTCTTCGTTTTGTTCTCCGCATAGTACACCTGCAGCCGGTCAAACTGGTCATCCACATAAACCGGCACCTTCTTATGCTTCAGCACGCCGTCATACAGCGCATGGACCGTAATCACGGCGGAGCCGGGACCGATGGCTTCAACCAGACCCGTCCCGTCCACCACGGCTACTGCCGGATTGCCGGTGCTGTACGTTACGGTGGTCACGGACAGATCCACCGGCTCATCCTTGCCTGTCACGGCGGATACCTGGAGCGCATAGGTGTCCCCAGTCTCCAGTTGAAGCTTGGATGGAACTGCAATCCGTTCCGGGGTATCTCCCTTCAGCCCCTCATAAGCCGGTTGAAGTCCCGCCTGGGCAATGATATCAAGCGCAGCCTGAGGCCACTGGGCATCGGGATACACATGGGTATTGGCAACGGAGCTGTTCACCCCCACCACCTTCACCTCTTCGGTAGTCGCGTAATTATTGTTGAAGGTGATATGATGGCTCTCCAGCACGCCGTTGACAAATCCCCAGGTGGCAGGGAAAATTTCATCCCAGACGGGCGTTTCGCTCAGATCCACCACATTGCGCTCGCTGTGCCAGAAGGAGGAGCCCTGATCGTTGTAGATGGCGCCGTACCGGTTCATCTGATTGCGGATATAATTGTCCGTAATCAGATTGGGCGCTTCAGCGGATGCCCCCGTCCCGCCCAGAGTATAGATAGCGCCGCCGTCATAAATTTCCTCGCCCATGATGTCGTGAATGAAATTATGCTGAATCCTGGCGTTGCGCAGCGTGGAGGTCTTCACATGAGCCAAGCCGTAGCCGATGGTGATGCCGTCATAGGGCACATCGAATATCTCGTTATGGCTGATATCCATATCCACCGGGAACGCCACCCCAATCGCCGCAGAGGAGCGGTAATCCACCCCGATATGGTGAATATAGTTGTTCAGAATATCTACATTGACAATCCACTTGCGCGGATCGGAGGGATTGGATATTTCCGGGTCCAGCTTGGTGGGATCGCCGATATTGATGGCGCCACCGGAAATATCGAAGAAGCGGTTGCCTTGAATCAGACTTTCCTGGACGCCGTTGACCATCTTCAGCCCCATAATGCCCAGCTTGGAAAAGGTATTGCCAAGAAACCGGATATGGTCGGCCCGCTGTACGGTTACCGCCGAGATCGGCAGCGTGTCGATGCCGTAGCGCAGCAGATTGTTCTGGGCGTCCGCATGGCCCATATCCGAGCTGGGACGCAGCCAGGTGGTATAGGAGAAGGTCAGTCCCTCGAATGAAATGTCATGCACCGGAGCGTCCAGAGAGCTGCCCTCTACCTTGACCAGCTCCTCCACCACCGGAGCCACCACATGGGCGAAAGCCATATTCTCTCCCGGCCGGGGCATGTAGTAGAAGGTATCCGTACTGCGGTCCAGGTACCATTCTCCCGGTTCATCCAGCAGCTCGTAGGCGTTCTCCAGATACCAGGGATGGACCACGGAGGGACGCACGGTCACATAGCGCCAACCCGGCTGCTTCATGGTGATGACCGCTTTCCCGCCGGCCTCCTCCACCGATGCTACACCGTTGCGGGGATTGGTCCATTCCGCCTTGAACACGAATTCCAGGTCGCTGATATTGCCCCAGCCAGCCAGAGCGGTGTCATCGGAGAGGTAGCCGGTTTCCGTGCGGACCGGATTGATCAGTCCTCCCTGGCTTCTGGCGCGGACGGCCCGGATGCCGTTGACATACAGCTGCCGCGTCTCCAGCTCTCCTCCCGCCGCAGCCTTGTAGATCCCTCTCTCTCCATCATGCAGCGTCCAGCCTGTGACTTGCCGGCCGCCCTCAATAACCGGATTCTCTTCCTCATACGCCCTGTAGATAATCCGGTATCCGTTGCTCCCCGAATCCCGCTCGTCGAACAGCAGGGTCTCCTGCTGGTTGTAGCTGCCTGCGCGCAGGTACACGACAATATCTCCCGTCATATTGCCGTTCTGACTGCGGATAAGATCCCGGGCCTTCTGGATGGTCTGAAAAGGCTGTGCGAGCGTCCCAGGATTGCTGTCGTTCCCGTCAGGAGCCACATAATACGTCTCCTGCACCGTGCGCGAAACGACGGTTACCTCGCTGTGCGCCGTATGCAATCCGTCGGCAGCAGCCGCTGTTATCACCGCCGTGCCCAGCCCTGCAGAATAGACCCGTCCGCTTTCATTCACATAGGCCACTGCCGGATTGCTGCTGCTCCAGGTCACATTCTTATCGGTGGCGTTGGGCGGCAGCACAGCGGCTTGCAGAAGGCGGTCCGATCCCAGCGGCAGCGTGAAGGCGGACGGATCAAGCATAATTCCTTCCGCAGCCTGCACATAGCTCTGTATGGCCGCCGAAGCTGTGTAGCCTCCGTCCCGTGCGGTGACGGTGATTATGGCCTCTCCTGCCGCCAGCGCCCGGGCCAAGCCGAATTCATCCACACCGATGATTTCCGGAGCGCTGCTGGTCCAGGTGACGGCGCTAAAGGTGGCGTTGGCCGGAATCATCCGGGCTTGCAGGGCAGCGGCATCCCCAATGGCCAGCTGCGGCGGCGGGCTTGCCAGCTCCACACCGGTTGCAGGCTTGTAGCTGTAATAATTGATATCGTCAAAATAAGCGCTTCCCGCGGATTGCCCGTAGATGCCGAACTGGACCTGCTTCACCTCATCCAGCGCAGCGATCAGCCCCAGGGGCGCGCCGACCGCTTCCCCGTCGATATACAGCTCATATACTCCCGCCGCCGCATCCAAGGCCAGATCGAACCGGTACCAGCGGTTGGCCTCATAGGGCTTGAGGGATTGCCACGAGCCGTCCTTCATGACGGCAATATTGCCGTTGCCGTGGAAGGCCAGATAAACAACCGGCGCACCCGCGCTGTTGCGGATTGTAGCGGCATATACAACGGCGTTGGTTTGGGCTGCCATCGCCTTTAGTGAAACACGCAGCTTGCCGTGCCCGGCAGGCACCGATTTGGATACATAATAGCTGCTTCCTGTGGCGTCAGGCTTCCCAATCCTGAGTGCCTTGCCTGCACCTGACGGATTATCGTAAACCGCGGTGGTGATCCCCGCCGTTTGCGGAATGCTCAGGGTTGACGGTCTGGCCCCGGCGGGATAGCTGTCGAAGCTCTCGCTGAACAAATCTCCCGGTTCCCTGACGGTTATGCGGGCTGCGGCCGTATAGGAGCCGTCCTCGGAAACGGCTTCAACGAAAGCCTCCCCGGCCAGCAAGCCTGCCACCTGAGCCGTGGAGCCGTATGTGGAATAAGTGACGCTGACCACAGAAGGATTGCTTGAGCTCCAGCTTACTTGCTTGTTGGAGGCATGGATGGGGGCAAGCAGGGCCGTTATTTCCCTTGTCTCTCCCTCATACAGCTGCAGCTCAGCGGGGAGCAGGGCAAGCCCCGTGACTGCTACCTGCGGTCCGGATGGAACCGTAACCGCACATTGGGCGGAAGCCCCGGTGCTGCTTGTGGCGGTAATGACCGCTGTGCCCGTTCCCACCGCCGTGACGGTTCCGTCCTGATTCACCTGCACGATGCCTGGATTGTCCGATGACCAGCTTACGGCTTGAAGACCGGGGAGCGGAGGCCATGCAGAGGCAGCGAGCTGCCTGTTCGCCCCCAAGGCCAGCTCCGTTGCCGTCTCGTCTTGCGCAAGTGAAGTGCTGTAGACATGGAGATCACTATAGTAAGCCATCCCCGTGGTGGTGCGGTACACCTGAAGATCCACCATGCCCAGATTCTCGGCCGCTTCATTCTTGAAGGGGATAGGACCCGCCTGAAGGGCTCCGTCCACGAACACGCTGTATTGCTTCGCTGCCGTGTCGATGACTGCGGCGATGTCATACCATGTGCCCGCCCCATAGGCTTGCATCACGGCATTGCCTGCGGCTGACTGGGCCCGTATCTTGCCGTCCGAATACAGCATGACCACAGCCAGCTCCTGATTGGCGGAGGATTTGGCCTGCAAGGCCATCACCACCGCATCCGTCTGCTCAGCCATCACCTTCGTGCGGACCACATAGCGGCCTGTAAGCGGCTGCTCCAGCGTCTTGCGCGCATACAGATTTCCCGCCGTATCCGTTTCCGTCCGCTCTATTCTGAGGCTCTTGTCTGATGCATCCGGCACCTCCGCAACGCTGATGGAGCCCTTCACTTCCTTGTAGGACCAGCCCGCTCCTGCCGGCTTGGTCCCGGTTGCCGTGTAATTGAAATCCTCGCTTGCAAGGTCACCGGCAGCAACAAGCTCTCCGGCATAGGCAATTCCGGCCATGGGCGCGGGTACATAGCCCAGCAGCAATATCAGGACAAGCATTACTCCCAGCCATCTTCTTCCTGATCTATCCATTATTCCACCTGCCTCCGCAATGAATAAGCGCCAGCGGGAGTGCATCGGCACTGCAGGCTGGCGCTTGCAAGCCGTTATCCGTCAGGCTTCTGCGCTGCTATTCTAGGTGGTTGTCGTACACCTTCACTTGTCCGGCGGGTACCGTTACCCTCCACCGCGCCTCTGTCTGGCCCGACGGGCCGATCACAGAGACAATCTCCCCGGCCGCAGCTTCCGTCACCGGAAGCCAAGTTCCGTTCCCGTTAAACAGACGAATCAGATAATCTCTGGACTGCTCCGTATTGTTCTCCAGGGAGACATGCAGTCTGCCGCCCTCCGTTTTCCCTTCAATCCGCGAGGCGCGTCCAGGGCCCTCCCACAGCTGGCAGGTCCATCCCTGTCCGTCACCGCACGGATACAGATCCAGCAGAATCACAGGCTCGTCTTGCGCCTGGCTGGACTGGCTAAGCGGACGATACAGGAGCACCGCATTCTCCTTCACGAAGATCGGCAAGCCGTTCTTGCCGTATAACGGCGCTTCTGCGATTACCCTGCGTCCTCCCTCATGCGCCTCTCCGGTCCAGTAATCGAACCACCGGCCGGCCGGCAGATAGACCTCGCGTTCCTCCCTGCCCTCCTCCGTTACCGGAGCAATCAGCAGAGAAGGCCCCAGCAGCAGTACATCGTCGGCAGCAAGCGCCGCCGGATCGGCAGGATAATCGAAGGCCAACGGCCGGAACAGAGGCACGGCGTTCTGCACCGCCTCCACCGAGGCGGAGTAAATATACGGCAGCAGACGGTAGCGCAGCTCCAGGAAGTGGCGGAACAAGGGCTGCGCCAGCTCGCTTGCCGCCCAGGGGAGCTTGGTGTACTCCGGCTTGCCTCCGGCATGGATGCGGATCGTAGCCGAGAGCAGGAAGCCGTGGATCACCCGCCGGATCATATTCTCATCCCTGGCCATGATATCCGGGGCGGATACCTCATCCTTCACCCGGAAGCCGCCCAGGTCCACGGTAGTGAAAGGAACGCCCGACATGGCCATATTCATGACGAACCACAGGTCCTCCTTGATCCGGTCCACTCCGGCCGAGGTATCCCCCGGCCAAGGCAGGGTGCTGCGGTGCGCGCCTACCCAGGCGCCCCGGGCCAGCACCGGACGGTCTCCGTGTCCCATGGCAGCCATGTTGCGGAAGAGAAATTCATTCCACTGCTGCCCGAACAGATTGCGGGAAGGCAGATCTCCGGCGACCAGGCCGTCTACCCGTTCCCCGTTGTCCGTCCACCAGAAGTCAGCACCCTCCTGCACCCGGGGAGCAAAGAACGACCAGTTCCAGTCCTCAAGCTCCTTATCACCGAACACGGGTACTACCTGCTTCTCGGGAGCCCGGCGCAGAGCTCCCCGCCGCAAGCCCTCGCTCAGCACCGGCTCCGAATACAGGCGCGTATTGATATGCAGGCCTACCTTGAAGTTCAGCTCATGCAGCTTGTCGACCAGCCACGGGCCGCCTCCGAACTGCTTGGTGTCCCATCCCAGGTTGCAGCCTTCACCGGACTCGTCCTGCATGGCCAATCTTCCTCCGCGCCAATACAGATCCAGCACAATGGCATCGGCAGGCCAGCCCTCCCGGCGGAGCCGCTCGGCGATTTCCATCCATCCTTCGGCAGATACATGCATGGCGCAGGAGTACCACAGGCCGAAGTAGGCTTTGTCCGGCAGTACCGGAGCTCCGGTCAGATGATAATAACCGTCCAGAATTTCCGGGAAGGACGGAGCGGCGATCAGATACAGATCCAGCGGACCGTCAGGCGTATAGAACGACCACTCCTCCTTCTGTTCCCAGCCCATGTCGAAATACACATGGGGCCAGGGATTATCGAGAAGCAGCCCGTATCCCCGGGGGTTCATAAAGAAGGGCATGGGCAAGCCGCCGTAATCCCCCCGTTCATGGGCTACCTTGACGGCGAACAGATCCTTGGTCTTCCCCCTGTGCTGCGGAGGGACCGTCCGGCCGCCGAAGCCGAAGAAATGATCCTCTGCGTCAAGCGTGAAGGCGAGCCGGGCTTTGGCGCCTTGAGCAGCGTCCGCCAGCTGGACGGAACGGCTGCTCAGCAGGCATTTGCCCATGGCGTCATCCAGGGAAAAAGAGAATTCCCGTTTGCCGATGTGCAGAGCGAGCTTGCCCGTCCGGATCACAATCTGTTCGGAATCCTCGACGGCATAAGCGCCAAGCCCTCCTTCACCATCGCCGGAAGCAGGCCGGGGGACCAGTGCCCCCGACGCCACTATTGGCGCTTCCGTCAGCAGCCGCAGCCGCACAATATCGTCGCGGACCACCGAGCAGCAGAATGTACGCCGCTCAAACTCTGCGTGCCACTCCCTTCCCGGTACAATCTCCGCCAGAGCAACAAACGCTCCGGGACTCTCTAACCCTTCCGTGTCGATATCCTGCCATTTATAAGGCCCTGTCCAGGTAATATCGGGATGCAGCCTTTGTTTTGCCATGTCCTGTGGTCTCCTTCTAATACGGCTCCTGCCAACTGCTTTACGTCCGTTTAATTTTATATGTTTGCCGGAATCTTTTTTACTCGAGTCGTATTTTACTGGAATCGTATTTTCTGGAATCTTGTTATCCCGGAATCTTGTTTTGCCGGAATACGATTCGCTTAAGCCTTACTTTGCCTTTGTCGCCATGAAGGCGTCCAATTGCTTTTGCTTCTCGGCAATAATTTTGTCCAGACCCGCCGTCTTCAGCTTGGCAAGGTATTCGGCAAGCTTGCTCTCCGTGGCATTGCCATACATCCCTCCGTTGAAGTTGGCCCGGTATTCATTGACAATGGCCGAGCAGTTGGCAATCTCCGTCTTCACGCTGTCCGGCGTGAAGTTGAAGCCGAAAATTTTGGACACAGTCGCCGAATCGTTCAGCTTCTTGGTTTGCTCCCATACATCGTCGGTCTGGGTTCCGCTTACGAAGGAATTGAACTGGTTGCCGAACATCCAGCCGGTGCTGCTCTTGTACTTGGCGTCAGGCAATGTCTCTACCCGGTTATCCCCGATCTTCTTGTAGTCCACGCCTTCGATGCCCCATGTCAGCAGATTGTACACGTCCTTGTCCGTGTTGAGCAATTCGAGGAACATCACCGCCCGCTCCGGATTCTTCGAGGTGGAGGAAACTGCAGTCATAGTGGCGATAGCATTGTAGGTGGTCAGCATAGGCTGGCCCAGGGGAATAACGTACCGTTCCCCCTTGTGCGTAACCTTCAGCGTTGCTTCAATACCCGGCATGAGAGTGGCTGTGGTTGCAGCAGCGTACTTGGAGCTGTCAAAGGTAGGTCTGGTCAGGACATCCTTGGCAATCAGACCCTTGGCCTGGAAGTCCTTGCGGGTCATGACATACTCCTTGAACTCCGGTGTGTCATACTCATTGAATACCACAGGCTTGTCGGCAACTGAGCTGGCCACCCCCGGCACATTGGTTCCGCCGATGGTTTCCCACTGGTAGGAAGGGTATAGATAGCTGAACACATGGCTGTTGATGCTGGCATTAAACAGTTGGTCTGTCGCATCGGCCGGCTCGCCCGCCTTCACCTTTTCCAGGAAGGGCTGCAGATCGGACAGCTTGGTTACGCCCTTGGGATCAAAGCCGTATTTGTCCGCCAGCGGCTTGGAAATATTGTAACCGGCCTGACGGGCAAAAATCTGCTGGTTGATGCTGGCATATATTTTGCCGTTGACCTTGGCGGCGTTCCAAATTTCCGGCTTGAACAACGCATACGTTTTCGGCGCATACTTGGGCAGCAGTTGGGTCAGATCCACGAAGGAGCCCTTGGCCGCATGATCAAAATAGTTCAGATAGTCAGGGGAGGTAAACGCCAGATCGAATTCCTCCTGGGCGTTAACCATAATGGTCATTTTCTGCGTGTAATCCCCGTTGTTGGGAATCTTGATGAATTCTACCGTGGCGTTGATCTTCTGCTTCACAATCTCGTTGATTTTATCGAATACCGTCTGATCCCCTGCATTCACTCCGCCGTAATAATAATACTTCAGCTTGACCGGAGCCAGCTTCTCAGGCTCGGTGCTCGCCTGACCGGTTGCAGCAGGGGAAGCCGTATCCGCCCCCAACGTTCCCTCCCCGTCCTTGCCGCAAGCGGTGAATACCAGCGCAAGCAGCATCATGCCCATGAGCATAACCATCCATTTCAGCCTTGCATTTCTCTTCATAAGCCGACCGACCTCTCTTCTTAATCTGTTTTATGTGTTCAGGACAGTCCGTCAGGACTGAGCCTGGAATCACCGGCATCCTATCCCTTGACCGCTCCGATGGTCATGCCCTTGACGAAATACTTCTGCAGGAAGGCAAACACGAACATAACCGGCAGCGAGGTCATCACCATCATGGCATACATAATGGAGTCGGAGGGAACCTCCGCAGGATCGACAGGCAGACCGCTTGGATCGATGGCTCCGCTCTTCACCTGCTGGATGAAGGTGGTAATGTTCTTTAGAATCAGCTGAATCGGGAACAGGTTGGACTTGTCAATAAACAGCATGGCGTGAATCGCTTCGTTCCAGTAGCCCAGGGTCATCATCAGGGCCAAGGTAGCCAGCGCCGGCTTCGACAACGGAAGAATAATGCTCCGGTAGGTCCGGAAGTCCGAGGCCCCGTCTATCTTGGCCGACTCCACCAGAGCCGGAGGGATATCCTGGAAGAATACCCGCAGCAAGAAGATCTGGAAAGGGGCGGCGATGGAAGGAATGATCAAGGCCAGCAGGGAGTTCTTCCAATGCAGATACTGGACAATCAGGATATAGAACGGAACCATGCCTCCGCTGAAAATCATGGTGAAGAAGATGAAGAAAGCGATAATGCCGCGAAAGCGGAAATCCCGCCTGGCCAGCGGATACGCGATCATGGAGGTGACGAACAGATTGAGCAGCGTTCCGCACACCACGATAATAATGGAATTTTTGTATCCGGAAATCAAGGTGCTCGCGTCTTGGAAGATGTACCGGTAAGCGTCCCAGGAAAATACCGCCGGAATCAGTCTGTAGCCGTAGGTCTGGATCGTGGAGCCGTCCGTCACGGATACGGCAACGGTCAACACCATAGGCAGCAGGCACATGGCGCAAAAAATAATCAGACAAGCATTGGCGAACGTTTGCAGGATAACAGTTTCTTTTCTCACGGTCTATTGCTCCTTTCTCTCTAGAATAAACCGTATTCACGGTTGTACATTTTGGACAGCTTATTGGTGCTGAGTATCAGGATGAAACCGACAATCGCCTGGAACAGCCCCACCGCCGCGCTCATCCCAAAGTCACCGTTGACGGACAAGGCACGGAATACATACGTATCCAGCACATCCGTAACCGGATACAGAACGGACACATTGCGGGGCACGAAATAGAACAGCCCGAAGTCCGCGTGGAGAATCTTGCCGATGGCCAGAATAGTCAGCATGACGATCATGGGCATCATGAAGGGAAGCGAGATATGACGGATGGACTGCACCTTGGTTGCTCCGTCGATCTCCGCCGCCTCGAACAGCTCCTTGTCGATGCTCATCAGGCCGGAGTAGTAGATCAGGCTGCTGAAACCTGTCCCCTTCCAAATACTTACAATCGGCAAAATAATCAGCCAATACAGCGGCTCCGAATAGAAGGCCACTTCCTTGCCGGTAAGGTCGGTAATCAGCTTGGTCAGCATCCCCGTGGAGGGATTCAGGATCGTCGTGAGCATCAGGCCCACCAGCACCCAGGAGAAGAAGTACGGGAAGAACATCACCGACTGGTATACCTTCAGCATCTTGCGGCTGGTGATCTCATAGAGCAGCAGTGCGAAGAATACGCTTGCTATTAAGTCCACGACAATCATAATGGAGTTCAGCCCGATGGTGTTGCGCAGAATCGTCCAGGCGTCTACGGATTTGAAGAAGAATTCAAAATTCTTCAACCCGTTCCACGGACTTCCCAAAATCCCCTTCACAGGAATGTAATCCTTAAATGCCATGATCACGCCAAACATGGGCAGGTAGGAAAAGATAAAAATTTTGATTACCGCCGGCAGGCACATGTAAATCAGATGCCGGTCTTCCTTCAGATGCCTGAGGGTTCTGTTCTTTGCTTTCACATCGCGTTCCTCGCTTTCCCGGTTTCGTCTTGCTTGGCCTTAGTATAGGGGACGCGGTGCGGCAACGGATACTGCAAGAACGGCGCAACCGGCTTCAATAACGGCTGTGCCTCTCCCTGTGTTCCGATTTCAAACACTTCCTTCGTCTGCATTCCGGTGCAAGGCGACATTGCGGAATTCATTCGGGGTCATGGCATTGTACTTTTTGAACAGGGTGTAGAAATAGTTGCTGTTGGCATAGCCGCATTGCAGCGCAATCTCCTGCACGGAGGCCTCCGTCTGGGCAAGCAGCGCTCTCGAATGCTCCATGCGGTAATGATTGATGGCTTCGCCCAGGGTTTCCCCGGAGGCTTTCTTGTATAGGGTGCGCAAGTATTTGGCCGAAAGTCCCAGTCTCTCCGCCAACAGCTCCGGATTAAGATTGGGATCGGCGAATTGTTCGGCAATCAGTCCGCTCACCTGCTCCAGGATGCCGCTGTACCGCTCATGCCGCTTGACAGCTTCCCGTGAGCGGGAGAGCACGTCGAATATTTCCGTCAGAAGGGATTCCAGCCGGGCATGGATCTCCTCCAGCGTTTCGCAGCGGATCACATGGGTCGCAACGGAGATGACACCGTCATAGTGTACTTCTTCAGCCAGCAGGGTGACTTTCTGCAGAGAATCCTTCAGCCGGATCACCAGTTGGAGAACGGTGGTTTGCAGGCTGGCTATGGAATACCCGCGTGTGCTCTCCACAATCTGACGGCAGCAGACTGAGGCATTCTCCTTCTCTCCCGCCCAGATATGCTCTACCAGCGTCTCCATGTCCTCCTCGGGGAAAACATGGCTTTTCCGTTTTATCTCTTTGATCCGTGAAGTATAGAGAATGGCGCGGGGACCGTCGAACAGCTTGTAATCCAGCGCTTCTCTGCATTCGGCCACACTGTCCGGGATATCACCCAGTTCCTCCTGCATATCGCCCAGAGCCGCGGAACAGGACACACCCAAGAAATGATTCACCTTATCCTGGATCTGCAGCGCCAGTTCCTCCAGCTTAATCGTGAAGGCTTCATCCTGCTGCCGGTCCACATGAAAGATAATCGCAATATAGCCATCCTCCAGATCAACCGCTTCATGGGTGAAGAGGGAGCCTGTCAGTTCTCCGGCAATGTTCATCACGCCATAGGCCAGCAGCTTCCGGTCCTCCGGCGTATATTTGGCGCAGTAGGCTTTGTAGCCGTCCACCCGGAGCATCATGACCATGAAGCTGGGATCAGGGCTGAACTGGATTTTGTAGCGGGACAGGTCATCCGCAAGCCGTGTCTCCTCCACGCCTCTGGTGGCAAGCAGCCGCAGGAATTGCTGTTTTTTCTCGTAGCCGGTTTTCTTCTCCGCGGCGTATTTCTTCTCCACATCGCTTAGCTTGCGGTTCACGAACCCGTTCACCGACTTGGACAGGAGCATGACAGACAAGACGGACAGCACCGTAACGGCGATGAAGATCACCAGAGTGGTGATCATGATCTGGCTGATCTGGCCGGTTATAGCCTCATACGGGGTGAGCCGGATATAGGTCCAGTCCAGAGGAGCCACTGTCACATAAGTCACCAGATACTTATGCCCCTGAATGGTCCGCAGGGCATAGCCGGACGGCGCGGGATCATTCAGGATTTCACTGAAGTCCGCTTGGTTGTTGATGTTCTCCAGATAGCCGGAATGAACATTGCTCAGCATGACAGTCCCGTCGGAGTCGGCGATTACCGTTTCGCTGCTGATCTCCGGGTTCATGGATTCAATGGTATGCTTCATCCATTCCTGGGAGACATTCAGGATAATGGCGCTGTCTATCTGTGCCGTATAGCTGTCGGAGAAGAGGAAGGAGTACACATCCACCAGCTCGGCTGACTCCGGGCTGACTCCGATATAACGGGAGGGATTGGGAATCTGGCGCGCCAGAGGCTGCAGATTGCGGATGCTGCCGCGGTTATCCAGCCGGTTGATCATGTCCCGGTCAGGGAAGGTGTCCACGGGGAACGCCTTGCCGTCATAATACATTTTGCCTGCAGCCCTGTTAAAGATATAGATGGAGTTCACGAAAGGAACATTAATATTCACTACCCCGACCTGACGGAGCAGATCGCCCGCCTCCAGTTCGGAGAGGTCAATGGCGTTCATCAGTTTGATAGCCGATGGATTTCCATACAACTGGAGCAGGGTCAGCTTGGCGGCCTCGAACATGAAGCTGGTGCTGTAGCTGATTTGCGACAGCTCCTCGATGGTGTACTTCTGCACCATCTCCATGGAGTTTCTTTTTACATTCATATATATAGTAGAAGTAAGAACAATGTTGGTGAGAGTCACTACCAATACGAAGGAAAGAAAGATGCGCTGAAAAAAAGTCCACTGCCTGATTCTGCTTTTAGCCGCTGTCGTTGCCATCCCAGACTTCCTCTCCTTGATGCCCTGAATAACAGCCGCCCTATGCGCCGCCGGTCCGCCCGATGCCCCCCTGGCTCCCGAGAGATCCTGAAGCGGAAAGGAAAGCGGTTGCACAAACCGTTGGCCTTGGCTCTGCCGGATGCCGCCCTCATCGTCGTGGAGGCTCCGGCACGGGCTGCTGCATCTGCGGTTGTATTTTGACGTTACCTCTATTGTACCGTTATGTCCATTGTACTATGCTTTACCGCAGGGCAACAGCCGGAAGGGGCTGCAATTTCGTCTCATCAGGCTTCAAATCCGTCTGTCGGCACATCCATAATCCGATTTCAAACAATCCTGCCGTGCTTTGGAGTATGTGCACGCGGCTGGAAAGCCGGTGTTCGTTTATAAAAAGAAACAAGCCCCCATGAAGGGAGCTTGTTTCTTTTTATTGCTGTATAGGCCCGGTGGGGGTCGAACCCACAACCTACCGATTAAGAGTCGGTTGCTCTGCCATTGAGCTACGGACCTGCGTGCCTCTTTCGGCCTCATTTATAATAGCACGATTGATTCTGTAATGCAACACCGTTTTGCAGATATTTTTCTCGGCACACTGCCGGTCCCCCGGTCCGCGCCGATTCCAGCACAAATGCGACGCGCAGTCCGCGGGCGCTGGCTCCTGCACCTTCCGGTGGACCAGAATTTATTTTTCCTCTGTGAGTGGATAAATCGTTAAAAATGCCCGCCCGAAAGCGGACACGGTATCCTATAGGCTTATCTTACCCGGTTGTCTCTGTTCTTCCCAACATCAGTAGTACCCAAAATTACAGTATGCACGTAGCCCGCCGATTCCCGCTTGACTCAAGCCAGCACCAACCGCAGCATCCCCTCGGCGTCATCGATATGACATACGGGAATACCTGCCGGAACCGCGTGCCGGACCTCCGCCTCCGGGAGCCAGGAAGCCACTGCAAGAAGCGGCGACACGCGGCCAAGCAGCTCCAATTGCTCAGGATGGCGGATAACCGCCAGCTTGGGGTATTCCTCCGACTTGAAGCCTTCGACAATGACGAAGTCCATTCCGTTCATCCGCGCAAGCATATCCGCAAGGGAGGTGTAGCGCTGCTCGATGTAGCAGGTTTGCCCCTCCAGCTCGGAGGAGATGGCCACCATGCGGGCGCCCGCCTCCCTGTGCCGCCACGTGTCCTTGCCCTCATGATCCATCTGGAAGCGGTGGGCGTCATGCTTGATGGTGCCTACCTGGTAGCCCAGGCCGTCCAGCAGCTCCACCAGCTTGCAGACCAATGTGGTTTTGCCTGCGTTCTTCAAGCCCACAACCTGAATGACTGCCGGTCCTCTGCCGCTCACAGATCGCCTCCCCCGCCAGTCAAGGGCAGCACGGTCACTCTGTCTCCCCGTTGAAGCGGCTCTGTGCCGGGCGGAACCACGATCAGGCAGTCCGCGTCCCGGATGGACACCGTAATGCTGGAGGCATCTATCCCCACCGGCTTGGCATAGACAGTTCCCTCCGGGGAGACCCGCCGGACGCCGCGCAGGTACCTGGCGAACTTGTCTGTCTTGCGGTAATCTTCCTCCAGCACCGCTGTGTATCCTGCAATAAACGGCTCAGCCGATCCTTGCATGGCCGTAAGCGCCGGCCTGGCAAACAGCTCAAAGCCCACGAAGCAGGCTCCCGGATTGCCGGACAGGGCAAACAGCAGCTTGCCCTCCCGGACCGCAACCGTGGTAGGACTGCCGGGGCGCATAGCCACTTTGTTGAACAGCAGCTCCCCGTCCCAACTGCTGGTAAGGTCATACAGGATATCGTAATCCCCTACGGATACTCCTCCTGTAGTAATCACAGCATCATATTCATTCATGGCGGCAACTATAGCCTGCTTGGCCAATGCCACATCGTCGGGAATGGATTCCATCATAACCGGAACCGCTCCCGTCTGTCTGACCTGCGCTGCCAGCATATAGCCGTTGCTGTTGCGGATTCTCCCGGGCACAAGCTCCTCATCCACCCGCAGAAGCTCTGATCCCGTGGCGAATACAGCAACCCTCGGACGATTGTACACCGCCGCCTCAGACACGCCAAACATGGCCAGCAGCGCCGACTCGCCTGGACCGATCAGCCGCCCCTGCGTGAGCAGAAGCTCACCCTGACGCACCTCCAGACCCACTTCCGATATATTGGCTCCGGGAGCCGTCTCCCGTCTGATTTCTGCGAAGGTGCGGCCATTCTCCTCCACGGTTCCGGTGAGCTCCAGCATAATAACCGCGTCGGCCTCATCGGGAACGGCCGCTCCGGTCATGATCCGGGCCGCCTGCCCCGGCAGGAGAGGCCTCTCCATCACCGAGCCGCAGGGAATCGCGGCAGCCACTTCCAGGCGGACCGGATGCTCCGGCGAAGAGCCGGCCGTGTCCGCCGAGCGCAGCGCGAATCCGTCCATGCCTGACCGGCGGAAATGGGGTACGGGCTGCTCTGCATACAGTTCGCGGGCAAGCCTGCGCCCGTATGCTTCCTCCAGCGGGACCTGCTCCGCCACTCCCGGCTGAGCCCGCTCCATAACACGCCGCACCGCCTCCGGCACTGCCACAATCTCACGGTTGAATTTCACCCTGCCCACCCTTTCCTTATGCTTGCCTGGCTTGCCGGCTTCAGCTTTTTTTGCCCTCACGGGGAGCAACCTCAGGCTCCGGCTTGGTTTTGCCGCCCGCAGCCACCTGATGCCAAGTGCTTCCTCCATCGGAGGTAAAATACACATCGTGCTCATAGGTGCTGATAATCCGCTCCGCGGGTTTTTCCGGATTGTGGGCGATATGCGCAATCGCATCCTCCTTCAGCTCCGGCAATGGGATTTCTTCAATAAGCGCACCATCCCGGTCAAGCTGGAGGAGCGATGGCTTGACCTTGAACCCGCCCACGGCCATCCTTCCGTCCCTGTCGAACACAAGAGCGGAGATGCCCGTGTCAGGAAGGAGCTCGACGAAGGATTCACCCTTGTTTCTGGATAGGAACAGACCGTCACGGGTGCCAATGGCCACCAGATCACTGTTGTCCGGGTCCACAGCAAGAGCTGTGGGATCGCCCGCAAAACCGTTCATGGCGCATCTCGTCCAATTCTTCCCCTCATCTGGCGTATAGTACAGTCCGGGCTGCCGGAAAGCCTCATTAGGCTCATTCATATAGCCGTACAGGATTGGCTTGCGGTAAGAAGCAGCCATTAACGTAAAACTGGCTTTGCCCCCCAAATCAAGCACCTCGATGGTTTTTCCCTCATCGGTGCTCTTGACCAACCCCAGCGGGTTCAGCAGCTTGGAACCCGGCCCCGGACGGCCGCTCCCGTAAAAACCGCCCTCAAAAGGCGCAAAAGCAATATAATCGTGACGTTCCCCGACTCCCGGCTTCCAGCTAAGGCTTCCGGTATCAAACCATTGGATGCCTTCATGTGTCGCCACCATAATCTGTCCATCATCTTGTTGTCTGTATTCCATGCCGTACACTTGGACCAGATTGATGCTCTGGCTTTTCTGCTCCGTCTCCCACATGCCCGAAGCATTGAATGCGCCCATCAGCACCGCGGCTGTTCCGGCCAGAAGCGCTGCTGCCTTGAGCCTGCGGGCTTCCTTGCGGTTAGGCAATGACCAATACCATACCGTGAGCGCCGCGCATACAGCGCAAGCCAGAAGCAGCGTCCATGTATACCATGGCATTGCAGCGGAAGCATTCGAGGCTCCTTCAGCCGCGTAAGCGGCGTTTGCGGCGAGCAAGCCGCTTGGGGCGGCAGCCGCAAGTATCCGTTTTGACCCGTTCACCTTCCGGTTCACCTTCCTGTCTCAAAAGTTCTACGTGACATTATAGCATGCGGAAGCCTGGTTGCATAAGGTGTAGAAACATGAGCGCGGGAGGTGGCGCAGGGATGAAGCCTGCCCTGTTATTCCGGATGTCCGTATTCACCTATCAAGCTCTGCAGCAGTATCGCAGCGGCCTCCCCCACCTTCCTGCCAAGCATCGCCTCGTGGCTGTTCTGGAGAGTCCCGATTGCAGGAAAGCAGGCTATTTGGCTGAATCCCGCTCACATATCATCATCGCCTTCCGGGGAACAGAAGACTGGAACGATCTGAAACGCAACATGGCCGCCGCACAGGTGGACTTTCCCCTGTCCAAGCAAGGAGGCAAAACCCACAAGGGATATACGGAGCTGTACGTAAGCCTCCGTCCCGGCATTCTGCTGGCCCTTAAGCAGTGCGCCCGAAACAAACCCTTATATATTGCCGGCCACAGCCTGGGCGGCGCTCTCGCCTCCCTGTGCGCCCTTGATCCCGCAGTCGCAAAGGGCCGTCCCGCCGTAAAACTGGTTACCTTCGGCGCTCCCAGAATCGGCGACGGAACCTTCGCCGACGCACTTCACAGCCAAACCGGGCAGAGCATCCGCATCTATCTGGAGGGAGATCTGGTTCCCAATATGCCGCCGCGAAGTCTGTTGGGCTTCACTTATGTCCATGCCAAATCCGGCTTTCCGGTTAAGGATACCCAAAGGACCCCCATCTCCCGCCACGGCATCTCCGCCTACGCCATGGCCTTAAGCCGCTCGGCTCCCGCGGAGGCGCGCAGGCTCAGCCGCCTTTATCCGGAATTCTGTCCGCCCGGATTATCCATCGGACAAACCGATCATTAGAATCGGTTTTCTTCAATTGCGATCCCGCCTCCTCATGGTACAATAATCCACAAAACAAGTATGAGGAGGCATCCCGCCATGAATGAAGCTGGAAAGAATGAAGAAATCCTGCGGTATCCCATCGGCCGGTTCCAATGGGACGGCAATTGGAATGAAGAGCTCCGCCGCCAGTGGACCTGCTCCATCAGGAGCCAGCCTGGACTGCTGCAAGCCGCGCTGGAGGCGTTAGGCGGAGCCGGGCTGGATATTCCCTACCGGCCGGGAGGCTGGACCGTCCGCCAGGTTGTCCATCATATGGCCGATTCCCATATGAACTGCTATATCCGCATCAAACTGGCTGTAACGGAGGACAATCCTGTCATCAAGCCCTACAGAGAGGACCTCTGGGCGGAGCTGGCGGATTCCCGCAGCTATCCGGTTGAACCGTCTCTGCTGCTTCTGGAATCCCTGCACAGCCGTTGGGCCGATCTCTTGGATAGCCTCAGCGAGACGGATTATCTGCGCTCCTTTTTTCACCCGGAAAGCAACAGCTTGATTCCTCTCCGCAGAGCCTTGGCGCAGTACAACTGGCACGGCAATCATCACATCGCCCACATCAAAAGTGTGAATCCGGCACCAAACGGCTGAGCCTTCCCTGTAAATTGAACACCGCTTACGGCATAATTGCGAATTTTTTGTGAAAGCGCCCTCACTTCTTCATATTTTCTTCATATTTAACATGCTTTCGGATACAATTGCCGTTTTCCTATGATGTTCCCCCATGTTATAATACCAACGAATCGACTTATACGTTAACATTGGGAGAGCCTGAGATGATCAAAAACGGGTTGTTTGCCACGGGACGTTATTTGCGAAGCAGATACGTTCTTTTTTTGTTGGGAGCTTGGTTGGTTTTTCTGATGGAATTTCTTAGCCGTTCCTCTGCAACAGACGCGATGAAATGGACTTACCAGCATATTCCGGCCTTTTTGTTCAATATGGTTTTGCTTACGGGCTTGCTGCTGCTTTTCACCGCCATAACCGGGAGGACGCGCCTGGCTTACTGGATTGTGTTTACACTCGCCTTCATCCTTTCTTTGATCAGCGGCATCAAGCTAAAGATCCTGGGAGTGCCCCTGCTGCCTATGGACTTTGTTCTCACAAGCGAGACGGAGGACATGACCCAATACCTCAATAATATTGTCAATCCCAAGACGCTGATTGGCATTTTGGTCTATATCGGCGCAAGCGTGGGGCTGCTTTATTTCATACCGGATATGATCAAGAAAATTAAGGGCAAGGAAAGAATCGCTTTTGTGGGCGCCGCGGTTTTCTTTGTTGCTCTGGTGTATTACCAGCCGACGGCCATGATGCAGGGGGTATTCGGGATTGAGGAGAAGTCCTGGAACCAGAAGGACAATATTCTGTCCAACGGGCTCTTGCTCTGCACCTTGCGCAACCTGGACAACATGAACGTGACCGAGGTGAAGGGCTATGACGAGGCGAGCATCGCCGCGATTGTCAGCCGGCCTGTTGACCCGGTTGTGGCAGGTGAAGCCGCGGCTGCGGTCAAGCCCAATATCATTATTGTGCTCGGAGAAGCATTCTGGGACCCTACCGTCATTCCCGGTGTAAAATTCAGTGAAGACCCGATTCCCGGCTTTCACAAGCTGGCTGAGAAATACCCCAGCGGCTGGCTGCTGTCCCCGCAATACGGAGGAGGAACAGCCAATGTGGAGTTCGAGGTGCTGACCGGCAACAGCATGCGCTTCATGCCGCAAGGCTCCACTCCCTACAACCAGTATTTCACCCATGAAGTGGATTCCCTGGCTTCCATTGCCGCCCGGCAAGGCTATACTCCCACGGCTATCAACCCTTTTCACAACTGGTTCTTCAACAGCCGTGAAGTGTATAAGAATATGGGCTTTTCCAAATTCATCAGCATCGAATTCTTCGATCAGGTGTTCCAGGGTCCCTACATTGCAGACGATGAGGTGGCCAATCTGGTGATTAAGTCCAGCACCGAATCAGAAGGGCCGGACCTGATCTTCACCAATACCATGGAGAACCACTTCCACTTCTGGCCCGGCAAGTTCAAGGAGAATACATTCAAGGTCCAAGGCGTGGAAGGACAAGCCAAGGGCCTTCTGGAAACGCTGGCCCAAGGCATCAACGGTACGGATAAAATGCTGCTGAAGCTGGTGGACCATTACAGCAAGAGCGGCGAGCCCACGATCATCGCCTTCTTCGGGGATCACCTGCCTTCTCTCGGAGACGAATATAAAGGCTTCATCGATTCCAAATATATCACGGGCACCGATGACCCCGAGTTCTGGACCAAAATGTACAAGACTCCCTTTGTCGTATGGAATAATTTCCTCGAGGAGGAGAAGGAAGATCTGTATATGAGCCCCTCCTTCCTCGGTCCCTACATCCTGGAGAAAGCCAAGCTGAAGGGCACTTATTATACGGATTATTTGAAGGAGCTCTATAAGAAGGTTCCCGTCATTCCCACCAAGGATCATTATGCGGATCTTGCCATCCATGAAGAGGATCTGAAGGATTACGAGAAGCTTCAATACGACATTATGTTCGGGGAACGGCATGGCTACGCCGAATTCAAGGATCAAATTCTGGCGAAGGAATTCGTACTGGGCTTGGGCGTCATGGACATTGCGGGCATCGACACGGAGCCTGACGCCGCCCACGACAAGAAGATAACCGTGACCATCAATGGCCGCAACTTCCCGCAGCTGTCGGTTGTGACCGTTAACGGCAAGCCCGTCGAGACCCGTTATGTTTCCCACGACAAGCTGACTGCAGTGGTGCCGGGCGAGCTCAACAAAACCGGAGAAGTACTTACCTTCACCGTTCAAGTCATCGACAGCAAAACCACGGTAATTGCCGAGACGCCTGAATTCAAGCTCCAGCGTTAGGCTGCTGAATAACGAAAGAAAAGTCCCGCGACCTGTCACAGGCCCGCGGGACTTCTGGTATTCATGTATTGAATGAGGCAGCTTGCCTAAGCGCCGTTGTTGCCGCCAGTAACAGGGCCGCTTCCAGGCTCCCGGTCACGGTCGGGAGCGCCGTACTGCTCTTCCTCCCGCTGGCGGATCTTGCCGATCTTGCGGGCGGAGGGACCACCCTGGAATTCCGCTGCGAGCCACAGGTCTACCACTTCCTTGGCCCGTTCAAAATCAATAATAAGCGCCCCCATGGTAAGGATATGCGCATCATTGCTCTTGCCTGCCCGTTCAGCCGAGATGGGGTCATGGCATAGCGCCGCCCGGATTCCTGCCACCTTGTTGGCGGCAATCGTCATGCCGTTGCCTGTTCCGCAGACCAGCACCCCCTTGGCATGCGTCCCTGCCAGCACCTGCTCCGCCACCTCAAAAGCAATATCGGGATAATCCACATGCTCTGTACTATGGCACCCGTAATCCGTTACTTCATAACCCTTGTCCCTCAGATAAACCCCCAGCTTCTCCTTCAATTCAAAGCCCAAGTGGTCACTGCCTAATCCGATTCTCATATGCTTATCCTCTACATCCCTACGGTACAGACGCGGATACCCTTTGCTTCCAGCTGCCGGATGATCTCCTGCGGAGCGTCTGTATCGGTAATCACATCATGTATACGGCTGGTTTCCGCATAGCTGGCAATCGAGCCCACTCCAAACTTGGTGCTGTCCATCAATGCGATCACTTGACTGGACGACTCCACCATCCGGCGCTTCAGCTCCACCTCATACACGTTAAAGTCCATCAGTCCGCTGTCAGGCTTGAAGCCGGCGGGAGAGGTGAACAGCAAGTCCGCCTTGATATCCCCCAGAATGCCCGAGCCCAGCGTTCCTTCGATAGCGCCAGACCCCATGCGGAGCACACCGCCGATCAGGATCACGTGCAGATAAGGATTGTCCTTCAGCTCCAATGCGGTATAGATGCCGCTTGTGATTACCGTCAGCTTGATCTGTGTCCGCTTCAGGCTCCGGGCCAGCTCCAGGGCAGTGGTGCTGGCATCGATCATCACACACTGGCCCTCCTGCAAATAATCCATCGCCTTGCGGCCGATAGCCGCCTTCTGGCTGGTATTGCGCTTCTCCCGCGAGGAGAAGCTGAACGAGGAGCCGGCAGGAACAGGAAGCTCTGCCAATACAGCCCCGCCGTGAATCCGGCGGAGCACTCCTTCTTCTTCCAGCAGATTCAGGTCCGTCCGCAGCGTTGCTTCAGAAACCTGCAGCTGGACAGAGAGCTCCTTGACGGTAGCCCGCTGGTGTTTGGTTAAGTATTCAATCAAGAGCAGCCGCCGTTCATCTGCCATTATGTTCTTGGACAAGAGAATCACCTGCAAACCATCATATTAAAAAACGTCATCCCTAACCATAGCACGTTTTGGGCCCGGCATCAAATGCAGACAGGTACCGGTGTCTTATCTGTGCCGAGCGTATCGGCTTCGATCTCCTGGGCGAGCAGATTCTTCAGGAAATACATCTGCTTCTTGCGTCCCAGAGCAAGCATGGAATGGGTCAGCCATTTGTCTCCTTGCCTGCGTGTACCCTGAAGCATCGGACTCTCCGTAATTCCCGTTGCAGCGAACAGGCAGTCGTCGGAGCGTACCAGATCCTCCAGAGCAAGAATGACGCGGTGGTCCTCTATCCCCATTCTCCGGCAGCGGTCAGCCTCCACCCGGTCCTGGGGCATCAGGCGCGCTTGCATATCCCCGCCAAGGCAACGGAGCGCCACGGCGGATACTACGCCTTCAGGTGCTCCCCCTATACCATAGAACATATCCACGTCCGAACCTGGAACAGCGGTGGCCACCGCAGCGGAAACATCTCCTTCTTGGAAGGTCATCACCTTCACTCCGGCTTCCCGCAGGGCCTCTACGGCAGCATCATGCCGCTCCCGCTTCTGGATGGCCACGGTCACTTCCTCTATCGGCTTGCACAGAGCCGCGGCAACAGCCCGCGCATTGTCTACAATTGAACGGTTCAAATCAATGCAGCCACGGGCGTCCGGACCCACGGCCAATTTCTCCATATACATGTCAGGAGCATGCAGCAGACATCCACGGGGCGCCATGGCAATGACGGAGATGGCATTCTCCCGGCCGTCCGCTACCAGACTGGTGCCCTCCAGGGGGTCTACAGCAATATCTACCGCAGGTCCGTTCCCCGTTCCCAATGCCTCTCCGATATAGAGCATAGGCGCTTCGTCGAGCTCTCCCTCGCCAATCACCACGGTTCCCTTCATCGGCAGCCGGTTGAGAAGCTGGCGCATGGCAGAAGTGGCGGCGTCATCCGCTTCATTCTTCTTCCCTCTTCCAATCCAACGGGCAGAGGCCACAGCCGCAGCTTCACAGACTTCCACAAGCTCCAGCCCCAGCAATTTCATGGGATCATAGCAGTTAGGAATAGGAGACCAGTCTTTCATTTGCATTCACTCCTGTTTATTATCATTTATCTTAATAACAGTATCGTATATTTTCGTTTTATTTTCAATACGTTTTCGTTTATTTTCATATTGTTTCGTTTTTGGACAAAAAAAGACCAACCTGCCGGTAACCGGCTGGCTGGTCCGCGAATTCCCTTTATACAATCTGTGACCGTTTATTTGAATCGCTTGCTGACATCCGTTCCGCCACACTCCGGGCAATCCATACGCCTGCCGCTCCGGCCTGGGCCAGTCCGCGGGTGATCCCCGCACCGTCTCCGCCGCAATACAACCCGGCAATCTCCGTCTCCAGATGCTCGGTGAGCTTGGGCCGCGCCGAGTAAAACTTGGCCTCCACCCCATAAAACAGGGTATGCTCGGCGGCGATGCCGGGCGTCACCTTATCCAGAGCTTCGACCATTTCAATCAGGCTCTTCATGGTATTGTACGGGAGCACCAAGCCGAGATCGCCGGGCACCGCTTCCTTCAGGGTAGGCTCGATGAACCCTTCCTTGATCCGTTCTACCGTTGAGCGGCGGCCCCGTTTGATATCCCCGTATTTTTGCACGATCACCCCACCGCTTGACAGATCATTGGCATGCTTGCAAATTTCCCTGGCATATTCGTTGGGCTTATCGAAGGGCTCCGTGAATTTATGCGATACCAACAGGGCAAAATTGGTGTTGGCCGATCCCAATGCCGGGTCTTGATAGGAATGCCCGTTGGCGGCCATCACTCCGCTGTGGTTCTCCACAACCACATGCCCCGACGGATTGCTGCAGAAAGTGCGGACCTGGGTGCCGACGGAGGTGTTGAAAATAAACTTGCCTTCGTAGAGATGCTCATTGATCTCTCTCATCACCACATCCGAGGTTTCCACCCGGACTCCCACATCCACCTGGTTATTGTACATCTTCAGGCGGCGCTTCTTCAGCACGGAGGTCAACCAGGCGGAGCCGTCCCGTCCCGGAGCTATCATCACATAAGGCGCCTGGTAGACCGTACCGCCCTTAAGGGTCACTCCCGTTACCTTGAGCTCTCCTCCCGTTTTCTCCGTTATAATATCCTCCACCTCGGTTTTGTACAGCATCTTCACCTTAGTGCGGAGCAACTCATAGATGGAGGCGAGAATCTTCAGATTCTGCTCCGTGCCCAGATGCCGTACCTGAGCCCGCAGCAGCTTCAAGCCCGCTGCGTAGCCGCGGTGCTCAATCTCCCGGATCGCCTCTGTGGTAGGGTCGGTTACATGATCGGTAGCTCCATGAGCCAGGTTCAGGGCGTCTACATAACGAATCAGCTCCAGCACCTTGGAGGGGGATAAATAATCGGAGAGCCAGCCGCCAAATTCGGTGGTAATGTTGAATTTGCCGTCACTGTATGCCCCCGCTCCGCCAAAGCCGCTGGTAATGGAGCAAGCGGGCAAGCAGCCGGCAAATTCCTTCTTCCCAGCAGCCGGTGGACACAGCTTGATCTTCTCTTCCAGAATAGGGCAGCTGCGTCCGTATATGTCATTTCCTTTATCAATCAGAAGCACCTTGGCTTCCGGTCTCTTCAAAACCATCTCATAACAGGCAAAAATTCCAGCAGGTCCTGCTCCAACCACAATTAAATCATAATTATTATTCATATTGTCCTCCCAGGTAGGTCGAAGTCTCATTCGTAGACAGGAATTTACGGTTCCTGGTAGAGACCCCCGACCTTATTAAGGGGTTATACGAACATCCTACATGATATTACACAATAATGTCGGTAGCTGTCAATGATATTGTTCGTGTTTTTAAAGATTATTTGCCCATATGTAGATTACTTATCATATAATGTTCGTATTTTAATCCAATAAGAAATAAGCCTTCAATCCATTTCCCATGAGGGAAGCGGTCAAAGGCTCTTTCGCAAAGCTTGCAACGAATCGGGATTATTTGATCCGGTCCCTCTCCCGGTTGCGTCCCATCAGACCGGCAAGACCAACCAGTCCCAGCAATCCCAGCCATCCCCAATCCATTGCATCATCATCGGCAGTTGCGTATGCATTGTAAGTGCCTGTGCCGGTACCGGTGTAGTCGTTAGTGCCATTGACGCCGTAATTGCCTACACCGGTAGTATTGGAATAAGTCGCCGACGGGCTTGAGAAGACCCCCGTTCCCATTCCATCCCCATTGTTGTTCAGGAAACCCGAGTCAGGAGCGCTTGAAGCCATGGGAGCCATACCGTCAATACCGCGGGCTCCCATGCCGTTGGTGGAATCGGCAAAAGCCGGTACACTAAGCATGGCTGAGAGTGCCAGAGCCGAGGCAAGTGCAATTGCTTTTCTTTTCATCGTCTTATCTCCTTCCTTGGCCGCTGATTCATCCGTTGTTAAGCTGGCCTTCTATTTATTTGTCCTTTTTTCCCCTTTCCTATTCCTAGAAAATACCTCCTGCGTTTTCCACCAGGCAAAAACAGCCCCAAACGGAGATAAATGCCCACCGTCGTCCTTTAACGCCGTGCGTCTGTCAAGAAACGGAGGAACTTCCCCGCTTCCATACTTTCTGGCGAAATTAAAAAGAGCCCCTTCCCAGGGACTCCAATACCGCTTATATGCTGATGAAATAAACTCCGTCAGGCTTGCAACTGGCGGCTGTTGGCATGTCTGGCCCGTTGCGGAAACAATTGTTTGGAGAAGGCCGGGTGATACACCAGCAGAATCATGGCTTCCCCCAGTACGATTGCTCCGGCAATATCAATAACGACATGCTGTTTGACGAAAACAGTAGACAAGATGATAGAAATACCGATAAACTGCGGAATCCAAGCGTATAATTTGGGCAGCTTTTCCCAATGGAAAGCGCGCATCATCAGATAGGTGGTCAAGACATGAATGCTCGGGAAACAATTAACCGGCTGATCATTGGAGTAGATATAGTGGACCAGCTTCAAAAAGATGGTGTCGTCGGTGATGAACGGCCGCGGAACGTAGGTTTGATAAGTCATATAGAAGATATAGCAGAAAATATGTCCGATAACCGAGCAGATGATCATCCGGTAATAGGCATCCCTGTTTTTGAAGAAAAAGAACACGAATGACAGAAAAATACACGGCCCCCAAACGATATAAGGAATAATAAAGTACTCATTGAAAGGAATCATCCGGTCCAGCCAGATCTCCATGGTATGGAGCGGGCGGGTAATTCCGTTTGTTAAACCATATACATAGCTGCAGGCCATGACGGTCAATAGCCAGCCAAGGGGCAGCAATTGGCGTACAGAGCGCAAGGTCCATTGTTTCACGGTTGCATCTCCTTTTACAATTTGTTCACAGACTGCTTGATTTCTTTTACAATTCCTTCACAGACCACACTATATCAAAATTATACGGCTTTCGCTATGGCCAATATGTGAGAAACCCCTTTAGGCAAGCAAATTTAAGAACTTGTTAAGAACTTGTATCGCTGCCGGGAATTATCCGCGCGAATGTGATACAATATCGAGCAGAACATCCTACTATTAAGAAGGAGAAGATCATCAATGAGCCTGGATCTGAAGGAATTTCTCATTAAGGAGCGGGGGCGTCATCTGGAGGAATTGAAGGAGTTCATCCGCATCCCCAGTGTGAGCGCCGACTCGTTACATAAGAATGATATGCGCACCGCAGCGGAATGGTTGGCGGATCAGCTGAGAAATTCCGGCCTGGAAAATGTTCAAATATTCGAAACTGCGGGGCATCCCGTGGTATACGGCGATTGGCTCCATGCTGAGGGCAAGCCTACTGCATTGATATACGGACACTACGACGTTCAGCCGGCGGACCCGCTGGATCAATGGGATACCCCTCCCTTCGAGCCCGTTGAACGGGACGGGAGATTGTATGGCCGCGGCGCAACGGATGACAAGGCCCAGCTCTATACCCAGGTAAAAACAGTGGAAGCCTTCTTGAAAACCCGCGGAAGCCTGCCGGTGAATGTCAAGTTCTGTATTGAAGGCGAGGAAGAGATTGCCAGTCCCCATCTGGCCGAATTCCTGGAAAGCCACCAGGAGCTGCTGCAGGCGGATCTGATTGCCATCTCCGATGGGCCGATGATCAGCAGCGAACAGCCCTCCATCTGCTATGGCTTGAGGGGCATCTGCGGCCTGGAGCTTACGGTTAAGGGCCCCAAATCCGATCTCCATTCCGGACTGTTCGGAGGGGGCGTAGCCAATCCGGCCACGGCGCTGATCAAAATTCTGTCCTCCATGAAAGACGGCCAGGACCGGATACTGGTGGAAGGCTTCTACGACGGCGTGTTCGAACTGGATGAGGCGGCTCATCAAGCCTTCCGGGATATCCCGTTCGATGAGGAGAAAACCAGAGCGGACCTCCAGGTTGCCGCATTGGCGGGCGAAGAAGGATATTCCTTCCTGGAGCGCACCAGCGCCCGTCCTACTCTGGAAATCAACGGATTGTACGGAGGCTACCAAGGGGAAGGACTGAAGCCTATCGTCCCTTCGGATGCAGGCGCCAAAATATCCTGCAGGCTGGTGGACGGCCAACATCCCGACGATATCTTCGCCAAGCTTAAGGAGCATGTGGCAGCACATACACCTGCCGGAGTTACTGTCAATATGACCCAGACCCACCGGGGCAAGCCCTTCTATATCTCGCCTCAGCATCCCTTCATCCAGGCGGCGGCAGCGGCGTATGAAGAAGGCTTCGGCAAGAAACCGGTCTACATCCGCAGCGGCGGTTCCATCCCCATCATCGAAGTGTTCTCCCGCGTCCTGAACGCACCGGTAGTCATGCTGGACTTCGGGCTTCCCGAGGAAGGCATGCATGCGCCGAATGAGTACTTCCAACTGGAGAACTTTGATCGTGGAACCGCGACCTTATGCCGGTTCTGGACCGAGATAGCAGAGCAAGGGAAGTAGCGGCTATAGACCTCCTGCTTGGGTTATGGACAAGAAGAGCAAGAGCCTGACGGGATTGTATCCCGTCAGGCTCTTGCTATGCCGCTTGTGCACAAAGAAGTACCTCATCCTCATTTCTCGGACTGGGCCAGATGCAGCCTGCTGTATATGCCGCCGCTGGCCACCAGTTCCTGGTGGCGGCCTTCTTCGGCAATACCCGATTCGTTGACCACAATAATCCGGTCCGCATTGCGGATGGTGGTCAGACGATGGGCAATCACCAGGGTAGTGCGGCCAACGGACAGCTCGGCGAGAGATTTCTGGATGGCCGCTTCGGTCTCCGTATCCAGGGCAGAGGTAGCCTCATCGAGAATCAGGATCGGCGGATTCTTCAGGAACATCCTGGCAATAGACATGCGCTGCTTCTGGCCGCCCGACAGCTTGACGCCGCGTTCGCCCACAACCGTGTCCATCCCATCGGGCAGACTGCGGATAAACTCTCCTAACGACGCCCTTTCGGCAGCCTCCCAGATGGCTTTATCTGTGGCATCCAGATCACCGTAAGCGATGTTCTCCTTGATGGTGCCCGAGAACAGGAATACATCCTGCTGGACAATGCCGATCAGTCTCCGCAGGGATTGAAGCTTGATCTTGCGGATGTCGATGCCGTCCACGGTAATCCGGCCCTCCACCACGTCATAGAAGCGGGGCAGCAGGCTGCAGATGGTAGTTTTGCCCGCTCCGGACGGTCCTACGAACGCTATCGTTTCTCCGGCGCGGATGGTCAGGCTGATATCCCGGAGAATATCCGCACTCGCCTCATACCCGAAGCTGACCTGCTCAAACCGGATATCCCCCTTCAGATGATCCACATGAACCGCATCAGGCGCATCCGCAATATCCGGTTCCGTATCGATGATCTCCAGATACCGTTTGAAGCCGGCGATTCCCTTGGGGTAGCTCTCGATAACCGCATTGATCTTCTCGATGGGACGGAAGAAGATATTGGACAGCAGCAGGAAAGCCATAAATTCGCCGATGGCAATTTTACCATCAATAAAAAACCACGCTCCGCAAACCATGACGAATATGGTAACCAGACGCATCATCATATAGTTGATGGACATGCTTTTGGCCATAATTTTATAAGCCTGCAGCTTGGTCTTGCGGTAATTCTGGTTATCGGAGGCGAATAATTCCTTCTCATGGGATTCATTGGCGAAGGATTGCACCACCCGGATGCCGCCCACATTGTCTTCGATACGCGCATTAAAGTTCCCTACATCCCGGAACAGGCTTCTGTAAGTGGAGGTCATCTTGCCTCCGAACACAATGATGAGCCAGGCCATGATCGGAATGATGATGAAGGTTAGAAGCGCCAATTGCGCATTGATGTTGACCATCAAGGCGAAGGAGCCAATGAGCGTCATCACAGCAATGAACACATCCTCAGGACCGTGGTGCGCCACCTCTCCGATGTCGTTCAGGTCGTTGGTAATACGGCCGATCAGATGGCCGGTCTTGTGGTTGTCGAAGAAGCGGAAGCTGAGCTTCTGGATATGGCCGAACATCTTTCTCCGCATATCCGTCTCGATATTTATCCCCAGCATATGGCCCCAATAAGTAACGATATATTGCAGGAACATATTCAATGCGTAGATCGCCAGCAGTCCGGCACAGGCGAACAGAATAACCGTCCAGTTCTTGCCCGGCAGCAGATCGTCGATGAACGAGCTGATCACCAGCGGAAAAGCCAGCTCCAGCAGCCCGGCAACGATGGCGCAGGCAAAGTCCAGCACAAATAGCCCTTTATAAGGGCGATAGTAGGAAAAGAAACGGCGAAGCATCCCTTGATCACTCTCATTTCTGAGTAAAATATTATAGATGATAGAGCGGCCTTAGCAAAAAACGCAACAACAAGTGACTTATATCATATTTCAAATGATAATAAATTTCAATGGTTAGTTTCCTTTTTAATAAATCATTCCGCCGATCCAGCTGATCCACAGAGCCGCGGGCACAAACAATAATTGGGCCAGCAAGGTCCCGGCGAGACGGGAAACCATGAATGCGCCCAGAATCCTGCCCAGCTTGCCCTGTGCCTCTGCATCCCGCTGGGCTTTGTCCGTCAGCATGGCCAGGTGGGGATCGACGAATACGGTAAGCAGAATAGTAGCGACCCCATTGATCAATCCGGAGGATTGAGAGGTAGAGGTTGCCGCAGTCGCGGAGGAGAAGGACGCATACAGCGCAGCCAGCACGCCTATGGTATAGATGCCTGTAACAAGGGTATTGATGGCAAACAGGCGGTAGGGTATTCCATGGTACCTCAGACTTTTCAGCATGGACCAGCGGGGCTTGCGCAGATGGGAACGGGCATGTTTAAGTTGGACGATGGTAACGCCGGAGATCATTCTGGGAAGCGAGCCTGCCTCCTCCAGATGCTGTATCATCCGGGAGAACAGCCGCACGCAGGAGGGAAACAGAGCCATGGCCAGCAAGGTTCCTACGCTGGAAGCGCCGATAATCCAGTGAAACGCCGAGCGGACATGAACGTCCCGCCCCTGGTTGGCCAGATCAATCAGCCCTCCCGCCAGCGGAGATTGGGCCATATTGGCCGTCCGGGACACCAGCAGGAGAATCCCGGTCAGGGACAGAGAAACGGCCAGCTTGCCTGTTCGTACACCCGCAAGCCGGATGGAGTAGGACAAGGTCTCCGCACAATGAATCAGCATGGTGAGCAAACAAATCATTGCAATCATAACGGATATAGACATGGGTTCCCCCTGCATTTTTTGCCATTCTGTCTATCCTATCATTTGTGCAGCAGACTGTAAATGTTTGGAGCAAGAACAAGACCGGCTGCCGAGGAAATGGAATCCCCCGGGAGACGGTCCTTAAGATGAATACATTAACCATTGGACTGCTTATGAACTGTAAAGCCAGAGTTGCCCGAAATGACAGAACCTATTGCAGGGAGTGGCGCTGATACTGGTCATTCTCCAAGGGCTCCAGATGGGTTAGTTCGTCGGACAACTCCTCGGTATTGGAAATATTACCGGCTCCCGTCTGCTGCAGCGGAGTCATGCCAATGCTGGCGGACGGAGCCGCGTTGGCTTGTTCATATTCCAGTTTAAGCCCTTCCAGCACTTCATCACTATTCCGGCTCATGCATTTTCCTCCCACTATCATAGTATTGTTTTCTCACTCGTATTAAATCGGGAAGTGCCTGGATGGTAGCTTGCCCCAATTGCTGAAGAATTATGTGCCTATTCCCGGCGCCATGCGCGGTCCGCGGTGCTGTGCTTCTCACTCCGCTTTTGGGGTACTCACCCATTGGCTCAGGAGCAGGACAAGACCGCTCGCCCCGCCCAGGCCTCCCTGATGGAAGGGGATAGTATCCAAAGGAAGGCGCTGCACTATAATCAATCTATCACTCTTTATCAATTAACAGCTTCACCGCGATAAAGAAATGCGGCGCTCTTCTACATAAAAAGCCCCCTTCCCTGCTTGAAGAAAAGGGGGCAGCAAGAGCTGCAGCTATGCCGCGGCTAATTTTTTACACCCAGCTTGCCGCCTTTCGAATGCATGGACAGCAGGTTGGTGTCGATGGAAAAGGTTAGATTGGCCCGCTCTCTGGCACGCTTCAAAGCCAACTGAATCAGCCGAGTGGTTAATTGAGTGAAGGTTTTGCCGCTGGGTTCCCACAGATAGAAGGATAAAGAGCCGGGAATCGTATTGATTTCGTTAATGTACACTTGATTGGCCGCCGTATCGATCAGGAAGTCAATCCGGGAGACACCGCTAGCACCCAGTTCCAGGAAAGTCTGCCGCGCCAGCGTCTGCACCAGATTCCGGGTCTCCTCCGCAATATTCGCGGGGATAATCCGGGCGGAGCCGCTCATGCCCTTTCCTCCGCCCTGACTCATATATTTATCCTCATAGCTCAGGATCTCCTTGGTCATGGCCACTTCCTCGATTACCGAAGCCTCAGCCTCCTCGTAATCTCCGAGAACCGAGCAATTCACTTCCTTCAGATTGCTGACCATCCGCTCAATCAGCACCTTATGAGAATAATTGACCACCAGATCGATGGCTTCCTCCAACTGATCCGCATCCAGCGCCCGTTCCACCCCTACGCTTGAACCAAGATTGGCCGGTTTGACGATAACCGGATAGCCCAGCTCCGCCTCTACCCGCTTCACACAGCCCTCTCTGTCATCGGACCAGGCCTTGGAATAGAACCACAGATAATCCGCCTGAGGCAATCCGGCGCCCTTCAGAATGGTTTTGGCGGCAATCTTATCCATGCCCACAGCCGAGGAGAGAACGTCACAGCCCACATAAGGGATTTTGTTCATCTCCAGCAGCCCCTGGAGAGCGCCGTCTTCTCCGTATGTGCCGTGCGTAACCGGAAAAGCCACATGAATCTCATCCACAATCTTCGATTTGAACAGGCCCGGCTTCGGATCGAGCAGCAGGTGCCGCCCGTTCTCGTCTGTATGCAGCACAACCCTTTTGGCTTTTTTGGCCAGAGCAGCCATGTCCTTGAATGTATCCACAGCAGTCAGCTCCGGTCCGGTATACCATTCTCCTTGCTTGGTAATATAGACCGGAATGCCGTCGTAGAGGCTTGTGTCAAGCGCATGCAAGGCCTGCAAGCCGGAGATAACCGCAACCTCATGCTCTACTGACATGCCGCCGAATAAAACGCCGATTCGTGTTTTCATCCTTTTGCCTCCGGATTATTCATTATAGTTGTCAGGCAGATCATTCTCCAACAGAACGACGCTGCCAGGCTCGGATATTTGGTTCAGGTGCTGCATTGCCTCGGTAAAAGTTCTGACCGCCGTGTATTGGCTGTCCGGGTAGCCCGCTTCCTTCAGACCTTCCCGGATCGGAGCCGTCTGTTTGGGGCCAACCAGAATGACATAGTCGCAAGCCTGCGCGGCATAAGTGCCAAAAGCCTTGTTCAACTCATACTCCTGCTCGCCCAGCTCAATCATCCCCGGAGTAATGAGAATCCGCTTGCCCTCCATCTGCTTCAGCACCGCAAGCGCCGCCTTGGAGCCCACCGGATTGGAGTTGAAGCTGTCATCGATAATGGTGATGGGACCGCTCTTCTTGAGCTCCAGGCGGTGCTGGACGGGCTTGATCTTCTTGACGGACTTGCTCAGCTTCGCCAGAGGCACCCCCAGCTCGCAGCCAACGGCAATGCACGCCAGAATGTTGGTGATGTTGTGTTCGCCCAAAAGCACCGTTTCGATTCCGGCGGTTTCCCCTTGGGGCGTTGTCACCATAAAAGCCGTTCCTTTGGAGGATACGGACACATCCGTTGCCCGGTAATCCGCAGCCTCATTGCGGTAGCCAAAGGTCACCTTGCGGCAGCGCAGGCTGGGCCTGTAAGACATGACATTTTCGTCGTCCGCATTCAAGAAGGCAATTCCGTCCTCCGGAAGCGCTTCGGGCAGCTCATACTTGGTTTTTTGCACATTGTCCAGGGTTTTGAACGATTCCAGATGCTGCGGACCGATTGAAGTGATAATCCCGTACTTGGGCTGGGCCAGCTCGCACAGCTCCCGGATATCGCCCGCTTGCTTGGCCCCCATCTCGGCGATGAAGATTTCGTGGGTAGGCCTCAACTGCCCCCGCACCGTGCGCGTTACACCCATAGGCGTATTGAAGCTCTCCGGTGTCATCAGCACACTGTAATGCTGGGACAAGACGGTGTTCAGGAAGTGCTTCACGCTGGTCTTGCCGTAAGAGCCGGTAATCCCGATCACTTGCAGATTGTTCATGCTTCCGATGATCCGCCTGGCATCATTCAGATAACTGTTGATAATAGCCGTTTCAATGGGATGATTAACCGTGTTGGCAGCCGTTACCAGCACAAAGGGAAGCAGCGTGACCAGGGGGAGCAGCGCCAGGCCGCAGTAGAAGCCGTAGACGGCAAGGATGTAGCCCGCCGCTCCCAGAATCAGGGCCAGCAGCGCCAGGGTGGCCAGCAGCCGCTTGACCCGGTTGGTATAAGCAAGCTTCTTCTTCTCCTTGCTCTTGTCGCGAAGCAGAATAAGGGCAGCGTAGATCACAACCAATACAATCAGCGAACCATCCTCCCAGCCAAACAGAAGGGGGACAACAAAAAGAAAGGGCAGCCATTCACGGACTGCGGCGGTTTTGCCAAGGTGCTGCTTGTTCCAGGTATGAAAGCGGTCATTGCGGTAAGAATTCAGTTGGAGCATATGTACACTTTTCCGGAGGCGGAGAGCGGCATAGAGAAGCCAGCCCAGTCCGGCCAGGAGCATCAGAATCACAGTCATGGGGGCATTTCCTCCTAAATAAAAAATCCCGTCAATCCGTTAATCGTTTGCGAGAAAGTTGTGCAAAATGATCAGAAACTCCCGGGGCTTCTCCACGAAGGACCAGTGACCCGCATTCTTCAGCACAACCAGTCCGGCGTTCGGGATCAGCTTCTCCATGATCCGTCCGTGGCTCAACGGCGTAGCGGTATCGTTCTCCCCCCATATCAGCAATGTGGGAGCCTTCAAGCGGGGCATATAAACCTTGAGATCTTCATTAACCAGGCGGACCAGTGTCCTGCGCATCATATCCGAAGCGTTCTTGTAGTCCGTTGAGCCGACTTTGCCTCTGTATTTGGCAAGAATCCCCTCTTTGTACCGGCGCAATACCGGCAGGCTGAGCAGATGCTTCACCGACTTGTAGCTGTAGACACGGAGATAATACTTGAAGCTGCGCTTGGGCTTGATTCCGGCGGCATCCACCAGCACGAGCTTATGGACAGGATTGTCGGCGGCATAACGGATGGCGATGCGTCCACCATGGGAGTGGCCGATGATTACGGGATTGTTAATGCCCGCAAGCTCAATAAAACGAGCAATACAGCGGTAATATTCGTCTACCCCCCAGGGGACAGACGGCTCTCCGCTTGCTCCAAACCCCGGCAAATCCAACGCAAATACCCGGAACTTCGGCACCAAAGACTCCAAGATGAAGGTGTAGCTTTGGAGGCTGGCTCCCCATCCGTGAAGAAGCAGCACATCTCTCCCGCTGCCCGCAACCGTGTAATTCACGCCAATTCCATCGATCATGATCTTCAAATCCATCAACACCCTTTATCTTCAATCATCATAACCATTATACAAAAAAAGGCCAAAAGTATTCCCCATCAGCGAAAGAAGACCTGCAACCAAATCATCATACCAGAATCACCTAATAGTGACAACCAACGAATCGGCGAAAAATCGGCGGAAACCACTATGAAACCAACGGACAATATCAACGTATTAAACATTTAACCAAAAGGAAGATAGAGGAGGAGATTCGATACTTTTGCAATAAAATTGTAAGGAAATTTTAAGCTTGTTTTAATCTTTCCCCTTTATAATTCATATAAAAAGATTCTATCAGGTAGGTGATCCCAGATGCCCCTTCTTATTAAATTTCAAAATAAGGTCATTCCCGTATACATCAAGAGCAGCAAATCATCGAAGAAAGCGCTTGACCTGCTCATCAGTGCATTGGAGTTAAAGTTCAATTACGGTAAAGCTACCGTGAAGAAATGTCTCGACAATCTGATCAGTGTGGAAATTGATGGCGGCGAAGCCATCCTGCACAGCTTCAACGAACGGGATACTCTTGCATTGTCCTTATACTAGACGATTGGAAACAGACGAACAGACAACTCTTAACGGGTTGTCTGTTTATTTTGTTTATTGGATCAGTTCATCCACCAAGGAGCAGACGGTATCCTCATTCCAACGGGGATTGGCATATCCTGCCGGAGCATTCAGAGCCAGCCAGCCATTCGGACTTGTACCCGGACTTTTTCTTGGCCGCGGCGCATCCTTCCCTTCTGTCGCTTCCTTCCGTCTCATGCAGCAGTTCCAGGCGCAGTAAGGCAAACTCATTAACCGTCTGTTCGAACTTCTTCTCCCGGATTGGATCGGAGCCGCCTTCCACCCACTCCCCGCCGATTTCGAATGCGTAGGATGAATATGACGAACCTTTCATCGCTGCAGCCTCCGTATAGGCAGTTTGCGCCTGTTTTTTGTCGCCCATTGCTTCTGCCCACAAACCGTCCATCAGACGGTGATACGCATTAGCGGAATGGGTGTACACGCGCCCGGTCCGGAGAAGCCCGCCGTCTCGCACCTTATAGCTGTCGGTATATTCTCTCTGCCACGGTCCTGCACCTGCCGATCCAATCTGTCCGCCGGTCACTTCTAACCGGCCTCCGTTAATCCTCACGCTGCTGGGATTGGAAATTTCGGCCGCTCCGTCCAAGGTAAGGAGATCCCCCCCGGACGTCCAGGATGAAGCCGTATACTGCGCCTTGACCGTATGCGCTCCGCTATTGAAGGAGGCCCACAGAATATCCGGAAGCCCGTCTCCTGTAAGATCCTCCACAGCCTCAATCTTGGCCTTGCCCCAGGCCTCCTCCGGGAACATGAAGCTTGCCAGCGAATAGCTGCCCTCTCTGGCAGCAATGACGGCTCCGTATGCCCGGGAAATCATCTGCCCCAGATTGGGGTCGTGAACCTCCTCAAGAAGCACGGCAGCCCACTCGTCTGCTCTCCCATCCCCATCCAGATCGGCACGTACCAGGCTGGGAACTTCGCTTGCCCCATCGCTGCGGTATGACGCTTGCAGTTGAGCAAGCCATTGCCCCAGACTGTCCGGAGGTATCTGTCCGCTCTCCAGTCCGCTGCGCAGAGCTTCTGGGAGTGGAGGAGTTTCTTGCCGGGGCGATGCCTCAGCCTGAACGCCGAGTAATTTCGAAGCTGCCGGTCCGGAGAAGCCCATGCTTGCTCCCTCTGCCTCTGCCGCTCCCGCCCCCGCATCATCCCGCCCGTTTGCCATGAAGACTGCACCAATTACGACTATTGCCGCAGCTGCCGCCACAACCGCAGCTGCCGCCAAGCGGCTTTCTCCCATTTTCATAGCGATTCTGCCCCGTTTCTGTCATCTTACCCTTTAGACGTTCTCCCGGCAGAACAAGTTCAGCAATCCCCTCTCCGTGTCTGGAATATCTTACGCATCCGCATCATAAAATTGCTTGTAGTTCTTCTCCACTCATGAGATAATAATAATTATAAACATGGAATATATTTCATCTTGTTAATAAAGTTGCTTGCTCAAAAAAACGAAAATGAGGTGTTCACTATGGAACCAATCACACCAGGAGGCTTTGATTCTGCTGACATTCAAGCCAACAAAGGGATGGGCGTCATTGCTTACATTTTATTTTTCGTTCCGCTGATCGCGGCCAAGGAGTCCAGATTCGCCATGTACCACGCCAACCAGGGGCTGACGCTGTTTTTGGCTTTCGTTATTTGCAACGTGGTCCTGGGCATCATTCCGGTTATCGGCTGGATTGTGCTGCCGTTTGCCAATCTCGGATTGTTGGTTTTGATGGTACTGGGCATCGCCACCGCGGCGCAAGGGCAGGCGAAGCCCCTTCCCTTAATCGGGGCTTACACCTTGATCCGGTAGCGTTTTTTGGTGAAGCTTCCCGCTCCCGTGTCGCTTTATGCGGTTTCCCGGGCAATGATTAATTCCCGCTAACTAATACAGACCGCCGGGCCTTGTAAGAGGCTTGGGCGGTCTGTTTCTTGTACAACGGGCCGGATTATTGGACCGGTCCGGTCTTCGGCTTGTTCTGCTCCTCCAGCAGCTTGTTCAGCGATTGAACGGCATGCTCGGAAGGGTCCCGGTTCAGCAGATACATGGTCAGAAAATATTGCAGCGGGATGGCGCAAGTGTTAGGTCCGTCCGTAATTGACGGGAACCCAAGCTCCAATACGGGCCCCAGCTGCTCATTGGTCTCAATATCCACATAGACCTGATTGGACTCAAATTCTTCCTGGACCCCCTTCATCACAAGAGGCAGCACATGCTCCTGAAGCACACGGTTGGCATCGGCCTCCGATTTGGGGGAATCGGGAAAGCCGCGGTTGACTCCCTCCTGAATCATATCGTAGAAGAAAGAGGAGAGCCACAAGGGAGGATTGCCATTGGTTTGGAAGACGCGGATCAGTTCAGTCAGCATAAACCCGCAGGTGTAGACCTTCCCTTCCTGCTGCAGACGGAAGGCGAATAAATGCCCGTAAGTAGGATGCAAAGCAACCTGTCCATCCACTTCATATTCCTTGTATTCATCCGCAAGTATATTGCGCGTCAATTGAAACCATGCCTGAACCTGCTGCTCCAGCTGTTGCTGTTCGCTATTTTCGGCAGAGGCTTCTTCGGTGGTTGTATTCGTTTCTTGTTCGCTCATGCGCTATGCGTCCCTCCTTCAAGTTCCATACCACTTATCTTAACATTTTTTCGGCAAAAAGGGAAAACCCCTTCCCGGCTTGCTCCAGCAAGATAGGAAGGGAGGGACACTCACAGCTTAAGCTCATACACTCCTATTCCGGCCAGAAATGCATCGATCAGGAGGTCAAAGCTATCCTCAAGGGGCAATGCCAGAGCAAAGCCCCCCTTCTGCTCCAGGGAGGCAAAGCCGTGGATCAAACTGCGCACCCCCCGCACCGCATGAAGGGCTGCGGCTCCCGTTAAGCCGCAATCGTCCAAGAGGCGGAGCACCAATTCCACCACCCGTTCTCCCGCCTGCCGCAGCTCCGGCTCCCTGGGATCGGGCGCACGGATAGTAGCCTCGTGCAGCCCGGGATGCTCCCTTGCGAAGGCCACATACGCACGGGCAACCGAGCGTATGGCCTCCTTGCCTCTCTGACCGGCGCAGGCGCGCTCCATCCCCGCGCATATTTCCTCCAGGCCATGGATAGCCAGCCTGTTGCGCAAGGCAGGCAGTCCGGCAATATGGTTATAAAGGGAAGGAGAACGGATATTCAGCTTGGCAGCCAGGGAGGCCATGGTGACCTCGTCCAGCCCCTGTGAGTCCGCCAATTCCACGGCAGCCGACAGAATGGAAGCCAGATCAGCGCCGATTCTCGGAGACATCCGTCCTCCCCCTTCCGGCAGAAGCGGGGATGCCAAGAGCCCACTCCGCAGCGGCAACCGCTCTCCCCATGGCCGCATACGGCTGGCGGAGCATACGCCCATGCCCGCTGGCCAACAGCTCCGGCTCTTGGTCAAGCAAGCGCCTGGCAGTAATCAGCGCTTGTTCCTTGTTCCAGGTAGCCATGGCCGGAAACGGAAACAACGGCTTCAATTGCCCGGAAACCGCAATGCCGCCCCGTACCTGGAAGGCGTCCCCGCACAGCAGAGCCCGGCTTCTCGTGTCCAAGTAAGCCATGGAGCCGGGCGTATGTCTTGGAGCGGCAAGCGCCACGAGCGAGCCGATCCGGTCCCCGTCCCGCAGCAGAATATCAGGTGTGGTGCGGATTTGCCCCGGCCTGGGCGCTCCTCCCCGAACGGGACTCTCAGGCTCTCCCGGCAAAAGGGAGCGGTCGCCCGCCAGCAGCCTGCTGTCCCGCGCCGAGATATAGACGCTTGCTTGAGGAAGCTGCTGCTTCAGCAGGTCCAGCGCGCCGATATGGTCTCCGTGGGCATGAGTAAGCACAATCCGGGCAAGAGGCTTGCCGATTGCCGCCGCGGTCCGTACAATTCCCTTTACGCAAAAAGGAAGCCCCGCGTCAACCAAGGTCAGGCTGTCCTGCTCTTCCACCAGATAACAATTGATCGGAAACAAAGCAGGCAAAAACGCCAGCTGATACACGTGTTTCTCTCTTGCCACCCTCATGCAGCCACCCCTCCCCATTATTAAGCCCGCAATGATTGCCGAAGCACATCCAAGCAAATAAAAAACTAATGTGATTAGTTTTATTTTAACTAATCGCATTAGTTTTCGCAACTTATTCGTATATAAATATTGCGCCGGTCAGGGCCTAGGCCAATACTTCAATCTGCAGCCTGGCCTTATTTCCCTCCATGCGGGCCTGCGCCAGCACATATTCCCCGTTGCGGTTGCCGTAACGGGTGGTTGCCCGCTGAAGTTCAACGCTCTGCCCGAAGGAGGCTTTATAGGAATAGCCGTTCAGCTCAAGCTGCACTCCCGCCGCATGGGATGAAATACGGGAAACTTCCTGCCCGTTGCTTGCAATCAGCGGGATACGGAAATAGATCTCCGTCTGGGCGCCGCTGTCTCCTGTCCCGCCAAGCTCCGCCTCCAATGCCACTCCTTCGGCACTTACCTGATAGGTTTCCTTCAATACGCCGAAGGGCAGCTCCTCTCCACGGTATATAATCTGGAAGGACACCCGTTCCGCCGACTCCTCCAATACCTGAAGCTCCGCTGCAAGCGACGCGCATTGAGCCAGATAGCGGATTTCCCCGGTCTGCGGATCTCTCCAGCCCGGGCCGATTGCCGCATCGGTCCGCTCCAATCCTCCGCTTAACCGGTACTTATCCCCATGGCTCAGCGGGGTTGACAAAATCAGCTCCGTCGGTACGCCGCGGCAGTGAATCCGGCCCAGGCCGGTGGCATCATAATGCTTATCCGCCGCAGTGTCCACCTGGATGGAATATCCCCCTGCCTGTGCAGTGATCCGGTGGAAGGAAGGGGATGTGTTCCACACATAGCCTCCTGCCGCAGCGGGACATTCCGCTTCCGGAATGGAATCGTCCGCAAACCAGTAGCCAATCGCCAGGAAAGCCCCCAGCGTGATCATATACTTGTCGTAATAGCCGTAGTTTTCCGTTCCATGCCAGCTCTCAATGGGATACTTGTTCTTAATGTGCCGGGGAGGCTGCAGCTGCAGCCAGGGCATAATCGCCTCCACTGCCAGCCGGGCGCTCTGCTTGAAGGCTCCCGCCAGCTCCAGATTGCCCTCGCCCGCGTAGCGTACCGCCTCATACTCCCCGTTGGCGGCAATCAGTGCCTCATTGAACAAAAACTGGTTGCTCCGCCCGCCATAAGCCAGTTCGCCGGAGACAGACTGCAGGCGCAGAGTGGCCAGCCCCCCTTTTTTCAGACGGGCATCCAGCGCGGCCGCATATGGCCCCGAGTAGCCAAAGCCCAGCAAGAGCTGAATCTGGCAACGGGTGGTCAGATCATAGAGTATGGGGTTGCCCGGGTCCCGGTACATGCCGTTCTCATCGAAGCGCTCCAACTGGACAGGCCAATGCGCGGCGAAATAAGCGGCTGTATCCGTCAGCCCCTCTGTTTCCCGCAGAAACTCTCCCGCCATATTATAAATATTGATATTGTGCAGAGTGGCAGGGTCCTTCCCCTCCCTTAAGACAGACCCGTAATGCATGTAAGGGTCCACCTTGCGCAGCTCGCTCATCCACGCGGCGCTGCTTTCCTCCCAGTCCGGCAGACAGCCCTTCATCATCTTCTGGGAAAACATGATTTCCTTGATGCAGAAATCCGCCTGGGGGTCGCCCGGGAGATCCCGGCAGCAATCCAGCATCATGTTCTTCCATAAGTCCTTAAGTTCCGCCTTCCGGCCTCCATGTATGAGACAGGACAGCACCGTCAGCACCCGGGAATAGGAATGGAGATCCATTCTCGAAGTCCCGTCCGCAGTCAACCTCTGTGCAATCCGCTCCAGGCCGTAAGCTTCCCACGCCAATTCCAGAATATCCAGATAGCGCCGCCTGGCAGGCTTCCACGCCCCTGGTCCTTCCGTGCTTCCGGCTGTGCCATTCATAGCTTTCTGTACATTTCTTAGATTCATCCTCTTATCACCGCCATCATGGACTTTTACATTATCCATTATAATAGCGGTCTTAACCTGGGACCATAAACAATCCTTTTCTCAATCTGGATGATTCTTTCATTAGTTATATTCAGAGCGCACAGCCATAGGCGGCCATATCATGCTACAATTGCAGTAACGCAGATTAGACCGGCCGGGAGGAACCTGCATGGACAAACTGTTTAGCATCATCACCTACCAACGCGGCGTGAACTGGAGCCATCCGCCCTTCATTCAGTCTTATGATCTGCTGATTCTGATTACTGAGGGCAGGCTGGCTTATATGGTGAATGGGGAAAGGTGGGAGTTGGAGAAGGGAGCCGCCGTTTTCCTGCCGGCGGGGACGAATCGTGCAGGCATGGCATGGGGAGAATCACCGCACAGAAAAACAGCCATACGCTTTCTCCGTGAACAGTGGGAAGAAACATTATGGGCGCTTCCCCTGCTGACGCAGGGAATTCCGGCCCGCCTGCAGACCAGGCGTTTCCATTGGATGGAGAGCAGGCTGGGCGAGTTGCACAGCGAATGGAGAGAGCAGCGGCCCTGCTACACCGGTATCTGCTCGGGCATATTCTTAGAACTGCTGGGCAGTCTTGCCCGGGAGCAGGCAGAGCAGAATGCACCGAATCCCTTCCAGCAGGAGATCCGGGATTATATTGAGGAGAACTGCACCCTGCCGCTCACTATTGAAGGGCTCTCCAAGCGCTGCGGCAAAAGCGGAACCTACCTGATTACCGCCTTCCGCAAACAATACGGTGAGCCTCCATTGTCCTACATGCACCGGCTTCGCATCAACCAGGCCTGCGACCTGTTGGCCGCAACCAATCTGAGTGTGGAAGAGATCGCCCTGCAGCTTGGCTATTGCGACGCCTCTTATTTTCACCGTGTCTTCCGCAGGAGGATCGGCTGCAGCCCCAGCCAGTTCCGCAAAGAAAAATAAAAATCCGCATCATTACAGCACGTTGTACGCGTTCGAATGCCTGACCTCCAAATCAATCTCCACCTGCTTCAACTCAAACAGAGGAATGAAATCCTTTCCACTTTCCTTGCACATCTTCCAATATTTATTGTGGTACCGGTACAGATGTTCTTCGAAACCGAAGATATCGGCATCAAGCTTCCGTGAAAGATCCATTGCCTTGGTAAATTGTTCACGGAGCTTCTCTGCGGCGATGGTTTTCAACTGATCTTGGCTGAGTCCTGCATTTCCCTCCAATTCGAGGAGGTTGATGTTGGTCTGAAGCTTGATGGTTATGCTTACCGCATCTTCCCCTGGTTTCATAGAAACGGAAGTACGGGGATTGCGGATAATAAACAACAGGTTTTTGCCGTCCGCAGTTATAACCGGCATGGGATAACTGTAAATTTGCCTAAACTTCACATATCGCGCTCCATACAGCTTTTCCTCCGGGACATAACCTTGGCTGGTATTATCGCTGATGACATAAGCGCCGTTAGTGCGGATCAAAGCGGGCCGCTCTCCCTTGATGGTCCATACCTCATTTTGGCTGCATATGGACGGCAGCAGCACCGTGCTGCCCGGCTCCCGCACTCCGTTCAGCAGCTTCTGTAGATGCACGGGCTCCACATCGGAACGCTGTTTATAGATTTGGGTAGGCTCGAACATCTCGGTAGTTTGAGCGGACTGATTCAACAGATTGACCGAGGAAAGCAAGCCTGGGATAGAACTGCTGGTCCCGTACACCCACGGGGTATAACGCATCTCCCGTGAACGGAGCAGCCCCGAGAATACATCCGCCATCTTGGATTCCAGCACCCGCTCGGAGAGAATGATCGCTTTGACATGAGTCCAGAGAGTCTGCTGCTGCGAAGAGTCGTAGACCTCATTAAGAGCCTGGAGAATCGTCTTTCCCTCGCCCTTGCCCACCCATACGGGACTGGAGTTGGAATTGCTCCTATCCCCTTCCCGTTTTGAGATATTGGTAAAATCGATAATCTGAGCATAGACAATATAGCGGTTATCGGCATAATCCACACCAAGCGCGGTAATAAAATTAATATTCTGCGCTTCCTTCATATCCCAGCATCCCGACAGAAGCAGACTTGCGGACAGCAAAACAAGCAATGGCTTCACTCCGGCTTCGTCTCCCTTCCGGATGTTGCATCCTTGGTGCGCAGGGAATCCGGCCGCTTCTCCCGGTCCAGACTGGATTTCATCAACGTCCCCTGCCATACATCCTTCTTGTTAAACGGCGAAACCGGTGACAGATAAGGTACGCCAAAATGCTCCAATCCCGCCAAATGCAGAAGCAACAGCAAAAATGCGATCATAAAGCCGTAAAGGCCGAGCAAGGAGGACAAGGTAAGAATGAAAATTCTTACTTGGGATACCGTACCGCTCAAAATGGGATCCACCAAGGTATAAGTGGCGATAATCGAAACGGCGATCATTACGATCACTGTGGGAGAGGTAATGCCCGCCCGGATCGAAGCGTCTCCGATAATCAGCCCCCCGACAACAGTAACTGTCTGGCCGATGGACTGCGGTAGTCTTCGTCCCGCTTCCGTAAACAAATCGAACATAAATAGCATCATCAGCGCCTCCAGTGTCACCGGCAGCGGCAACCCTTGGCGGGTATTGGCGATGGTGGCCAGCAGCGGCAGCGGAACCTGCTCCAGATTGAAGCTGGTCAATCCAATGTAGAAGCCCGGAAAAAACAGTGCGATCAGCAAACCGAGGTAACGGAGCAGCCGCTGCATACTTACAATATGAAAAGGCATATTCTCGTCTTCCGGCGACTTAATCAGATTAAAGATGCTAATTGGGGCAATGGTGCCCATAGGCGAGCCGTCGCAAAGAACGGCAAACCGGCCGTTCAGCAGAGAACTGGCCACATAATCTCCCCGCCCTGTAGTATCGAACGGAGGAAACAAACTCTTCATCTTGTGCCCTACTACCATCCGCTCAATCATGGAGGTGCCGATTACCGCATCCTGATCCAGTGTTGTTATTCTCTTGCGGATTTCCTCGAGAATTTCCTGGTTAATCACATCCCCGATGTAGACCAGGGCGATTCTGTTTTGCCCTCTTCTGCCCAGCACAGTAATTTCAACACACATGGAATGAGAACGGAGCCGCTTGCGGATCAGCGCCAGATTGGTGTCCAGACTCTCCGTGAAACCATCGCGGGGCCCCTTGAGCGAAGGCTCCATAGATGATTCTTCCGGTGTCCGTGACGGCAGATCGGATATGTCAAGGGCGTACACTGCCTTGAGGTTCTTTACGAATAAAATCAGATATCCGCTGAACAAAAGGCGGCTTACATCCTCCAGCCATTCCTCCCCCTCCGGAAGCGGGAATAAGGGGAGCGTGGTTATACGCTGCAAATCCTCTCCCGACTGCGGAGGCGGCTGACCATGGAGCAAGGACAGGTCTGGCTGTACCACCTGCAGCATCAGCTTGCTGTCCACCATCCCCTTGCAGTAGATCAACAATATTTCTACGACAGCATCTTCTCCATCTGCACTTGCGCTGCTGCTGTATTTCTGGGGCTGGAGCATAACATCGCCGCTTAGTCGGAAATAATTCTGAAAAAATGGTTCATCCGCCTCCGCGGGAGACTTAAGGCCCGCCTGTTCCTTCGTTTCCATGCTTGTTTCTCACCCTTTTCCGAGAGAAATAGGCAACAGCTGCAAGACATAGCAGTGCACCGGTCAAAAACCCGAAGTTGCCTGGATACACCCACGCCACGGTAAATTCGTGCATACTCATATCACTTAATGGAATCATATTGATCAGCACGAACAAAGTGGAGACCAGCAGCAAAAACGTGCTGCGCTTCTTCTCGGATTTAATATTCCACATCTCTGCCGTAACATGCAGCAGGAAACATATCCGGATAAACGCCCCTGTTATCCACTGGAAGATGGAGAGAAAGTCTGTCTGAGCCAAAAATTTCCCCACAGCGGCAAGCCGCCATTCCTCATAAGCCGGGAACCTGACCAATCTGGCCTCGTAGGGGTTAAATTCCGTAAGCGCCCCTATAAGCGGCCCCATTGTGAAGCCGACCACAATAGCGGCCAACGCCAGCATGGGCTTCAGCTTCAGCCTCGAGGACAGATTGGGCTGTATGAACAAGATCAGGAGAATCTCGAAAGAGCCGGCCAGGGAATACATGCCCCCCATGGCCAGCGGGGCCCAGCCATGCTCCAGCAGCGGGAACAGTTGGGAATAATCCTTGTACTTCACATTAATGAAAGCAATGGAAAAGCCGAATAAAAAGACGATGGGAAGCAGGATGCCCGATGCGTTGGCAATGGTTCGCAGTCCTTTGCGCGCACCAGTGTAGCAGATCATCATGAGAGCAACACCTGTAAAGATCACCGGAGTATTCTGCAAAAAATTGACCCGGATCCAGATGGTTGTTTCATATAGGGTAAAATAGGCGTTGGTTAAGCAATACAAGGATATAAGCACGCGGAAAATATAGGCGGGGGCGGGTCCTGTCACCACATGAAACCATTGGGCCAGGGGTTCGTTGGACATAGCGCGGGAGATATACATCATCACGAAAACTAAAATGAAGACAGCCGGGGACGACAGCAGCAGCGCAAGCCATGAATCCCGTTGTGATGCCTCTACAAGAGCCGGAATCAAAAACACATGGTTCGACATTCCCACTGTCAACATCATCACCAGAATAGCGGATAATAAGGTCGGTTTTGGAGATTTCATCGTTGGCGCCCCCTACATTTCACTGTATTGTAAGGTTTCTCCAAGGGAGCGCCCGTTATGCAGACGGGAATTAATCCCCGCTTTCATTGCGCCGCATCATTTGCTGCCACACGGATCCCAGCGCCTCCTCACCTCCGGAAATCCGTTCAACGGCCAGGCGGATCTGCAGGCGGATTTCAAATTCCCGGTCCTCCTTCGCCTGCAGCAGAGCAGGAAGGGAGCCTTGCTCCCCTACTTCGTACAAAAATCGGGCAGCGCGCCAACGCACCAGCTTGCTTGGATCGGAGAGAGCCGCTTCCATGGCGGGGACCGCGGACGGGTCCCCCCGGTCCGAGATGCTGTCTCCCGCTGTGCGGCGGATAACGGGAGAACGGTCCTGCAGGGCCTGCACCAGCAGCCCTGTGGTGTCCGCTTCCTTGATCTCCCCCGTATATACTACCGCCAGCCGTCTGACAGAAATATGGTCATCGCGGAGAGCTTTTATGAGATGAGGCAGCACATCCGTCCCCGGCTTCAGGCGTTGCAGCATGGCATACCGCACCCTCCAATCGGGATGCTCCAAAGCTTGGGACACATCATCCAAGAATGAATCAGGAACGGGAGGAGAAGCAGCGTCTCCAAATGGCGCCCAATCGGACTGCTTCGCCAACGCCGTTGCTTCTCTGAGCATTTCTTCGCTGAAGACGGCCTCCAGCTCGCGGATCACCTCATCCAGCACCTCGGACAGCTCGCCATACCTTACGCCCCTCTCCTCCAGGCGCCGCTCCATTATAAGGTTAGCGGATGCGGAGCCGGCTTCGGTTGCCGCAGCGAGGAAACGCTCCGGCATAGCCGCCCGCTTCTCTTCCAAGCCCGACTGGACCCGGACCTGCATGGGGATGCCGCGGAATGTCTGCACCCGGACAGTTACTTCACCATAGGCCGGCTCCTCCGGTTGATGCCCGGGGGGATTGAACTTTGTCTCCGGGTCGCCTGTTTGGTAGCCGGACGGTGAGGGTTCCGCTGTTTCCTTCCCGGCGGATACGCCCAGAATGGACTCGGCTTCAGTCAGAATAGACGTCCACTCCCCTTTGGGATGCCGCTCCAGCGCGATAAAGTCTCCTGTATGATAGACCCCCGTCACTCCGGGGACACCGAGCAGCTTACGGATATAGGAGGGTGCTCCGTCTGCCAAGCTGTTTTTGGCATAATTCAGTCTGACTCCCGGATTCAACTTTGTGTCTAGAGTAAGCTTCATGGAATTGGGACTGGGGGTAGGCTCCACCCGCACAATTTTCATAACGATAAACCCTCCTCGTCTATTCCGGGTCCTTTGGTTAATTAAGCTTGAACTGCTGCACTTCTTCATTAAGTTCATACATTCTCCGGTCGAGCGAAGAAATCATATCCGCCGTCTCCTTAAGACGCTCCTGAATATGGCAAGGCACTCTCTCTTGATACTTATAGTAAATCTTGTGCTCCAAACTGGCCCAGAAATCCATCGCGATGGTCCTGATCTGCACCTCCACCAGTACGTGCTCAATCCGGTCGGTCAGAAAGACGGGAATCTCAATAATCGCATGCAGGCTCTGGTATCCGTTGGGCTTGGGATTGTGGACGTAATCCTTCACTTCCTTTACAAGGATGTCACTTTGCCTGCTAAGCATCTCGAACACATGATAGATATCCGAGGTGAAGGAACAGATCACCCTTACTCCCGCGATATCCTTCACCAGGGATTTGGCATTCTCCGCCGTTATGGCATAGCCCTTGCGCACCAGCTTGGCCTGGATGCTTTCGGGGTTTTTGATCCGGGTCTTGATATGCTCAATCGGGTTATAATTGTGGATAAATTGCAGCTCTTCATTAAGAATCTTCAGCTTTGTGCTGACTTCCTCCAGCGCGAACTTGTAGGTAAGAAGCAGCTTCGACCATTCTTGTAATTGCACTTTCATAATAATGCATTCTCCTGTTCTTGTAATCTGTACCCGTATTATAACACAGTGTGCCGTCCTTCTTCCTCCATGGGAGAGGCTTCCGGCAATTAAAGGTTTGACAAAGGACCCGTGTTGCAGGTACTATCACATAGTCCGTCTATTCGTTCCTCTCCGGGTCAGGCCGTATGGCGGGCAGAGAGCGGGCAGCGGCGGATATATTACTGTCGAGGTGCTGATATGGGAATGCCGAACGATTCACAGAAGGCGGAGACAACCCTTGTTCCCGTCTTTCGGTGCAAAGCCGTAAACTGCAATGCCTGGATCCGGGAGGAAATGGCTCAAAGCCCCGCCCCCCTGTGTCCCTTGTGTCAAAGTCCGATGATCAGGAGCATGAAGCATCTGCCCAAGCTGGTCAAGAAGATCCCCCGCAAAAAGAAAGAAGCTGACCAAATGTACTAATCTTGATACAATCCCGATAAGACTGCCTGTGTTAATCTGCTGCAGCCCGCGCTTCTTGGACAAGCCGGCGCGGATGCGGACTCACCGGGCAGTCTTTTTCTTTTTTGGTAAAACAAAAGAAAACAAAATAAATTCACATTTTTTTATGTCAAGGCCCTTCATTTTATCGCTAAACTAGCTTAAAATAAAAAAATGTAGAGATATTCAAAGATATTCAAAAAAAGCTTTAAGGAGGATCTTACATGCAATTCGAGCTTCTTCATCCGGCCGACCAGATTATCATGATGATGGAACGCATCTATGGCTACGGGATGACCACTACCTCTGGAGGCAATCTCTCCATTCTTGATGACAACGGTGATATTTGGATCACCCCTGCCAGTGTGGACAAGGGTAATCTGAACCGTGGCGATATTGTGTGCGTGAAGGCCGACGGAACCGTCATCGGCAAGCACAAGCCGTCAAGCGAATTTCCGTTTCACCAAATGGTATTCCGCACCCGCAGCGATCTGAAGGCGATTGTTCACGCCCATCCCCCTGCGCTGGTTGCTTTCAGCATCGTGCGCAAGGCTCCCGACATGCATCTGCTTCCCTTCGACCACGGTCTGGTAGGCGAGGTGCGCATCGCCGAATACGGCCTCCCGGGCAGCGCCGAGCTGGCTGACAAGGTTGCCGCTGTATTCGCCCAAGGCTACGATTCCGTAATGCTGGAGAACCATGGTGTGGTAGTCGGCGGAGCCAATCTGTTCGATGCCTTCAAGTCCTTTGAGACTCTTGAGTTCATGGCCCGCATCGAAATCAACGCAAGACGGCTTGGAACTCCCGTTACTCTGACCGACGAGCAATTGGCTGTAGCCAAGGCCCGCCAGCCCATCGCCATGGGCGACTTCAAGCCGCAAAGCTATTCTTCGGAAGAGCGTGAAGCCCGCCGGGAAATGTGCCGCCTGATCCAACGCTCATATGACCAGCGTCTGTTCACCAGCGGCCAAGGCTCCTTCTCGCAGCGCCTGGAGGACGGATCGTTCATCATTACTCCGTTCGGCCTGGACCGTAAATATCTGGAGCCGGGCGATCTGGTCCGCGTTAGCGGAGGAGCCAAAGAAGCCGGCAAGCTTCCCAGCCGCGCCGTTGCTCTGCACCAGCATATCTATGAGACTCACGCGCATATCAATTCGGTTATTATCGCTCACCCGCCTTACAGCATGGCTTTTGCCGTTACCAGCGCTTCCTTCGATTCCAGGACGATTCCGGAGAGCTACATTCTGCTGCGCAGAACGCCGCGTCTGCCCTTTGGCGCCGCCTTCCTGGAGCCGCAGGAAACTGCCGCTATCTTCACCAAGGACAAGCCTATTGTCATCTGCGAGAATGATTGCATCATTGCAACCGGAAGCAGCCTGCTCAACGCCTTCGACCGTCTGGAAGTATGCGAGTTCAGCGCCCAAGCCATCATTTCCGCTGCCGTTCTGGGCGACATCGTCCACATCGACGACGAGAAGATTTATGACCTGGAAGTTGCCTTCAATCTGCTCTAATACATGATTCCTGCATGCTGGTTGCCGGCATCTCCATTGCCGGCCCGGCTTGCTTGAATCCGGGAGCGGGTTCTGCTTGAAGGAGTTTGTGATTTTTTTCTCAGCTTTGCCGCTAAGGCGGCAATCAACTCAAAACTTTTAGGAGGATGATTCTTATGTTAGCTGTTCGCAGATTGTACTGGCCCGCTATTAACCTGATTGGACCCGGATGCGTCAAGGAGATCGGCCAGGAAGCCATTAACCTGGGCAAGAAGAAAGCCCTCTTCGTTACCGACAAGGTGCTTAATCAGATTGGCGTAGTGAAGCAAGTAACCGACGTGCTGGATGTAAGCGGCATCTCCTATGTCATATTTGACGATGTAAAGCCTAACCCTACTACCCAGAACGTGAATGATGGACTGGCGCTCTATCAGGAAGCCGGATGCGACTTCATCATTTCCCTGGGTGGAGGCTCTCCCCAGGACGCAGCCAAGGCCATCGGTATCTTGTCTGCCAACGGCGGCAACATTGTGGATTATGAAGGCATCGGCAAGTCCAAGCACAAATCCGCGCCGATCATCGCTATCAACACAACTGCCGGCACAGCATCCGAAGTAACCGTCAACTATGTCATTACCGATGAATTCCGCAAGATCAAGATGGTCATGGTAGACCCCAACTCCCTGGCTACCATCGCCGTGAACGATCCTGAGCTGATGGTGAAGAAACCCGCTTCCCTGACTGCTGCTACCGGCATGGACGCCCTTACACATGCTATTGAAGCTTATGTAACCAAAGGCGCCTTCGTATTGTCCGACGTAATTGCCTTGCAAGCCATCAAATTTATTTCCGCCTCACTGGCTGCCGCCGTCAAAGACGGAACGGACATTGCCGCCCGTTCCGAGATGGCTTGGGGTTCCTATGTGGCCGGTCTGTCCTTCTCCAATTGCGGGCTGGGCATTGTTCACAGCATGGCTCACCAGCTGGGCTCGGAATATGATCTGCCCCACGGTGTAGCCAATGCCATTCTGCTGCCTTACATCATGGAGTTCAACCTGGATGCAGCGCCGAAGAAATTCGCCGAAATCGCCCAAGCGATGGGACAAGACATCTCCAAAGCCAACAACGATCAAGAAGCCGCGCTGCTGGCTCTGGAAGCCGTACGCAATCTGTCCAAGCAAGTCGGTATCCCTGCGCTGAAGGAAACCTCCTTCAATCCGGAAGATGCCGCCAAGCTGGCCGAGCAAGCCATGCGCGACGTATGTACCGGCGGCAATCCGAAGGAAGTCAGCAAGGACGACATGATCGCCCTTTACCTGAAGGCTTATAACGGTTAACCGCAAGCGGATTTCCTGTCTTCGGTAACAGGCTATATCTCTTTATGAAGGACACAGGCGCAGCAGATGGGGATATCATCTCCATGGCTGCGTCTTGTTTTTATTCTACTCCCGTCCGCAAATACGGGTTTTCCTATCCCAGGTTGACTCTTTCGGATCATGCCTCCTTCTCTATGCATAACAAACCCTGTTTCAACAAACAATTACAGCAGTTGGAAGTCAGCTTAAGAAGGAGCGTGATTCCCCATACCGGACTGGTTGCAAATAACCCTGCGAACCTCAGTGGCGATAGTCATCCTGTTTCTTACCACCAAGCTGTTGGGAAAACGCCAGGTGTCACAGTTGTCCATGTTTGAATATATTACGGGCATTACCATCGGCAACATCGCCGGATATATTTCACTTGATCTGGATACGTACTGGTATCTGGGCCTTATCTCCATCGGCGTCTGGGTAACAGTCTCATTTGGAATCGAACTGCTGCAATTAAAGAGCAAGCGGGCCCGTGACTTCATTGACGGCAAAGGAACAGTGCTTATCCGCAATGGAGTGGTGCTGGAGCAGAATCTGAAGAAGGAACGGCTCACCAGCGATGAACTGCTGGAGCAGTTGAGGAAGAAATCGGCTTTCTCCTTTGCGGATGTGGAGTTTGCCATTATGGAGCCCAGCGGTGATCTTAATGTCCTTATGAACGAGCAGAACAGACCCGTTACCGCGGAGATGCTGGGAATGACCGTTCCGGATGAGCCTACGCCGGAGGCAGTCATTATGGACGGCGTAGTTATGGACGACGCTCTGCAGGCCCGCGGCCTTAACCGGGAATGGCTGTACAGAAAGCTCAGCGAAATGAAGCTTGCCGTCCGGGAGATCTACCTGGCGCAAGTGGGTTCTGCGGAGGAACTGGATGTAGACTTGTACGAAAGTGATACAAAGACAAAGTGAAAAACGCCAATCCGCGGCACCTTCAAGGTGACGGGACTGGCGTTTCTTTATTGCAGCTGCAAGCAGCCGATTAACGGTTCAGCAAAACTTCTTTTTCATATGCTTTCACTTCGGCCAGCCAGTTCTCGCGCACCGGCACGCCCATCTTCTCACAGTAGTGATCCCAGATGGCGCCGAACGGATAGGACTTAAACTCTTCCACCAATGCAAGCCGGGTGGTGTAATCCTTCTCCAGTTCCACCTTCTTCAACAGTTCTACCGGCTCCAACTGAGCTCTAAGAATGGCCTTGATTGTGTTGCGTGCGCCGATAACCCAGGCGGCGATCCGGTTGATGCTGGCATCAAAGAAATCCAGGCCGATATGAGTGGTATCGAACAGGTTGTGGCGGACAAGCTCCCGCGCGATATCCATCAGCTCATCATCCATAATTACTACATGATCGCTGTCCCAACGGATAGGCCGGCTCACGTGAAGCAGGATACCCGGAGCGAACATGGACACCGAGGACAGCTTGTTGGAGATGACTTCTGTCGGATGGAAGTGGCCGGCGTCCAGGCAGAGCAGCTTCTGGTTCTGCACCGCGTACCCCATATAGAACTCATGAGAGCCTACTACATAAGCCTCGGAACCCAGTCCGAATACCTTGCTTTCCACCGCATCCAGATTATGCTGCGGATTCAGTTCTTCCGCAAAAATCTCATCCAGAGAATTCTTCAAACGTACCCGCGGCGCCAAACGGTCCACCGGAACGTCCTTGTATCCGTCCGGAATCCATACATTGGTTACGCAGGTTTGGCCCAATTGCTCGCCGAAATAGGCCCCGATCTTCCGGGAAGCCTTGCAATGGTCGATCCAGAATTGGCGGATTTCCTGGTCCGGGTGGCTTAACGTGAAGCCGTCCGCGGAATTATCGTGGGAGAAGCAGGTAGGGTTGAAATCAAGGCCCAGGCCTTTTTCTTTGGCCCATTCCACCCAAGGGGCATAATGCTTGGGCTCCAGCTTGTCCCAGCTTACCTTCTCTTCGGTATCGGCATAAATCGCGTGAAGATTGACTTTATGTGTTCCGGGAATCATGGAGAGGGCTTTGTCCAGATCCTGCCGCAACTCGACGGCAGTCCGGGCTGCGCCGGGATAATTGCCGGTAACGGAAATCCCGCCAGTCAACTCTTGGTCCCGGTTAAGGAAACCGCGCACGTCATCACCCTGCCAGCAATGCAGAGAAATCTTGACTTTGCTTAGAGCTTCCAACACTTCGTCGACATTAATGCCGTGCTTCTCATACAGCTTCTTCGCTTCTTGAAAATTCATTGTTCATTTCACGCTCCATGTGGTTATTATGAAAGCCAAAAGCGGCATGCGAAAACGTTTTCCACCACATTCACTATACCAAGGGCGGGCCCCTTCTGAGAATGGCTGATGTTGAGAGAATCTCGAATATGAAACTTAATATTATCCATCTTTATAATTCGGTTTGTCCTTCCGAATCAAATCCGTTACAATAAAGCTAGAAACAGCTTGCTAATTGAATTAGACGATTTTAAGCATCACCGTTAACTTCATCTTATAATCTGAGGAGAAATATCCGATGAGCCATTCCCAGGAAATCTGGTTTAAGATGTCCCGGCTGTGCCGGCTTGACGTGAAGTGGACCGGCTTTGACCAGGGAAACACGCCGCTTGCCAGCTACGAGCATTCCAATCCCTATTACGAGATTCTGATGGTTACTGAAGGTCCTATCTACCTGCAGACCGAGTCGGAGCAGCTGGAGTTGGTCTCAGGCGACTGCTTTCTGCTGACGCCGTGGGAGCGCCACACCGCATGGAAGCTGACTCATGAGCATGCGGGATTTTTTTGGGTGCAGTTCTTCGCCACCCCCGGTCCCAGCTTATGCCGGCCAGATGAGCTTCCGGGCATGGAGAGCATCAATTGGCCGGACCGCAGCAGACAAGAGTTGCGCACGGGCCAGGATGAAGAAGTGGAGCATCTGCTGCTGCCGCGCCACTTCCAACCTGTGCGGCGCTACGAGCTGCTGAATCTGTTTGAGAAGCTTCATGGGGAAATGGAGCATCCCCAGGGCTATTTCCGCTACCGCTCTTCTCTTCTCCTTGGACAAATTCTGCACCTGATCGCTGAGGATCTGCTGAACAAGGAGCAGCTCCGCACTGTGGTGCCAGCCGCCTTTCTCGCCTACCGGCAGTTGGTCAATCTGCTGAACGAATCCTATAACAGAGAGCTGGACCGGGACTTCTTTGAGAGAGAGCTGAACCGTAAATATGAATACCTTTGCCATATTTTCAAAAAGTATTCCGGTCTGTCCATTTTCACCTACATTCATCAGCTGCGCATCCAGCGGGCGCAATACCTGCTCCTGAACAGCGAGCTGGAAGTGAAGCAGATTGCCGAAAGCGTCGGTTTTGCCGATCCCTACTATTTTAGCCGCTTATTCAAGCGCTTCTCTCTCTGCAGTCCCACAGATTTCCGCAAGCAGAACGGCCAATTTGGAAAATAAGACAAAAATATTTGTGCTTTTTGTACAGAAACGTATTCTCTTTTCCAGAAAAATATGTTATAATGAAAGCGCTAACATCTCACCAGTTCTGAAGGGGGATAAAAACGATGATTCTAGCGTCGGAGCATAAAGACATTTATGAGGATTTCCAGCCGGATCGGGATACCTTCTACTTCAAGCTTGGCAGCGGCGGACTAATCAGCTTCCATGGCAGAAACTATAACATAAAGAAGCTCCTGACAGCTGAGCAGCGTGAAAGCCTGATCCGTAATTCCGCCTTCCTTCGCATTACATCCAACTGCTACGTGAATGTAGACAAAATATCATCTGTTGAGAAGGACTGCATCCGGTTTATCGATCACTCCGCCGGGTCCAAGATGGTAAGCGTTCCTCGGTGGAAGAAGCAATCGCTGCACCAGCGTCTGTCCCAACGCAAAACTTACGAGATCCAATAAAAGCAGCGCTCCACAACTGTGGGGCGCTGCTTTTATTGGATCAGCTTGTTTTATGGCTATGTCCGGTATGTTCATAGGCATGGTTCCGGCTCAGGAGGCAGAGGCCTCCTCTATGCGAAAGAAGGTATCCGACATCAGTTTGCCGATTGTCAGGCAAGATTCGGTGAGGAAATCAATCAACAGCTCCAGTTGATCCAGGTGGAAGTCTTCCCGTGCCAGGCAGCCCAGCTCCGCCTTGATTTTACCGGCATGCCGGATCGCACGCTCCTGGTCGGCCGAAGACAACTGGCCGGATTGGCGGATTCCCCGCAGATGCTCCTCCAATTGGGAGAAGGCGAAGTACACAGAGCGGGGGAACGTGGCATGGGTCATCATAAATTCGAGAATGGGTGCGATGGATACGCTGTCTGCGTAATACTTCCGGAAAGCCTGGTAGCCGCTGACAGACTTCAGCACCGCCAGCAGATAAGGATAAGGGAATGCATGGTCTTCGGAGATTGCCATAACCACCGACTTGAGAATGCGGACCGTATTTTCCGCCCGCTCCAGCATCCTGCCGCTCTCAATAAAATGCCATTCCCCCTCCCGGAGCATAACCGAATGCTGCAGCCCCTGAAAGGAATCCACGCGCTCCTTGATATGGCGGAAGAACAAATTGGGCGTCTCCAGCTGCAAGTCGCCCGGTTGCTTCTCTCCCAGGGAGAGATAAAAGCTGTTAAGCATCTCCCACATTTCACTCGGCAGCATCTCGCGCATGGTCTTCAGATTGCTGCGGGCCTTACTGATGCAGGAAAACAGGGAATTCTCATATCCTCTGTCCAATATGATGAAAGATAATACATCAAGCTCAGTATAACGGTCCATCTGCTTGGAGTATTCCGCCTGTGCGCCGAGAGCGTTGATCAACCGCTCCCACTTGTGCTCCTCTCCGGTCAAATCATTGCTGTGATGAAGGTGATAATGCACATCTATCAACCGGGCATGATTCTCTGCACGCTCCATATAACGGCCAATCCAGAATAATGCCTCTGCATTGCGGTTGAGCATACGTTCCGAGCCTCCTCAGCAGCTTTTTCGTAAGCCGATTTTTTCCTCTTTATTCCATCATAAATCTCCTTCCGATTTGATGTCAATATAGGTGACACCAGTCTACAAAACCTCTTATTCTTCATCCCAATGTTTGCCTGATTCTATGGTATAATCACCTCAGGCAAGAACAACTGGAACTGCGGAGAGGAAGGTAAGGTATGGAGTTGAAGATTGGGATTATAGGTACAGGCGGCTTCGCCAATATGCATGCCCGGATGCTGGCAGGGATGGATGGGGTCCGTATCGGTGCCGTTTGCGGCTCATCTGTGGAGAAAGCCGAGCGGATGGCCGGCCAATTCTCCGGGGCTGCCGCTTTTGGGGATGTTGACAGGATGCTTGACAGCGCTAAGCTCGATGCTGTGTACATTTGCGTGCCTCCCTTTGCCCATGGGCATACAGAACTGGCACTGGCGGAACGGGGAATTCCTTTCTTGGTGGAAAAACCTCTCTCCACTGATCTGGATACTCCCTCTGCTGTACTGCATGCAGTGAGCAGCAAGGGGTTGATTACTTCCGTTGGCTATCATTTCCGCTATATGGATGGGACACGCCGCACATTGGATCTCCTCCAGGAGCGCACCGTGGGCATGGCGCTGGGCTATTGGATGGGTGGCATGCCGGGCGTCTATTGGTGGCGTAAGGCGGACGGATCCGGCGGTCAATTCGTGGAGCAAACCACCCACATCGTGGACCTGCTTCGCTTTACTTTGGGAGAGGTCGAGGAAGTATACGCCCTGTTCGGGCAGCGGCATAAGCATCTGACCGAAGAGGGAGTGAGCGTGCCTGACGTGGGAACCGTGAGCCTCCGGATGAAAAGCGGGGCCGTCGCCAACATTGCCAATACCTGCATGCTGCCCATGGGGCATACGACCGGTCTGCATATCTACACGGATGCGGGAGTCCTGGAATTGAACAGCTCCGGACTGAAGGAAGCGGTAAGCGGACGGACCACCGATTACCAGAACCGCTCCAACCCGTATGAAGCGGAAAACAAGGCATTTATCCATGCGGTTCGCACCGGTGATGCAACCGGCATTCTCTCCACTTACGAAGATGCGTGGAAATCACAGCAGGTAGCCACCGCGGCTAATCTGTCTGCCCGGACCGGGCAGCCGGTACGGCTGTAAGCGGGGCTGTAAACAGACCTGTAAGCAGCACGGCACGGCATACAATGCCGTTCTGGAAGCAAATACCGCCAGGAAAAAGGAGCCTCTCCCCGGAACAGGGAAGGCTCCTTGCTATACAGGGCGTGGCATTCAAGCCCCCTCGGCTCCCTCCAATTGCTTGAAGGAGTTGGCAAACATCCGCTCATAAGCACCCTTCTGCCCAATCAGCTCGTCATGGCTGCCCCGCTCCACAATTTCCCCGTCCTCGATAACCATAATGGTATCGGCGTCCCGGATGGTATTGAGACGGTGAGCGATGATAAAGGTGGTCCGGTTCCGCATCAACTTAAGGAGCGCATCCTGGATATGCAGCTCCGTCCGGGTATCTATGCTGCTGGTGGCCTCATCAAGAATCAGAATGGACGGTTTGGCCAGAATCACTCTGGCAATCGCCAGCAATTGGCGCTGGCCTTGGCTCAGATTGCTGCCGTTCTCCGCCAGCACCGTATCGTACCCGCCGGGAAGCCGCCGGATGAAGCTGTCCGCATTGGCCAGCTCCGCCGCTTCCTGCATCTCCCGGTCAGTTGCTTCCGGCGAACCATACTTGATGTTCTCTCTGATGGTGCCCGCGAACAGATACGTATCCTGCAGCACAATCCCAAAGGAGCGGCGCAGACTGTCCCTCGTATAGCTGCGGACATCCATCCCGTCAATGAGAATGCGCCCGCCGGTTGCATCATAGAACCGGGTGAGCAGATTTACGATAGTGGTTTTGCCTGCTCCGGTTGGACCTACCAAGGCCGTGCTGCTGCCGGCAGGCGCTTCGAACCGGATATGCTTCAGAATCGGCGCCTCAGGCCGGTAGCCGAAGCTGACATCATCAAATACTACCGCTCCCTGCGGATTTTCCATAGTCTCCGCCTCTGCCGGATCCTTGGGCTCCTCCTCCACATCCAGTACCTCGAAGGCGCGCTCTGCCCCGGCCACACCGGATTGCAGCAGATTATAGACATTGGCCAGTTCATTGATCGGCCGCACAAACTGGCGGGAATAACTCAGGAAGCTTGCTATGACCCCTACCGTAATCGATCCACGGACAGCTAGCGTCCCCCCGACGATGGCTACCGCCGCAAAGCCGATATTATTGATCACCCCAAGCAGGGGCATAAGAAAACCGCTGGAGATTTGAGCCTTTAGACCAACCGTATACAGTCTGTTGTTGATGGTCTCGAATTCTTCTACAGAGCGCTCTTCCCGGTTGAAAGCCTTCACAACCTGCAGGCCGGAGATCGTCTCCTCCATATGCCCGTTCAAGCGGCCCAGCTCGGCTTGCTGAGCCTTGAACAGCGGGCCTGTTCGCCTGGTAATCGCTCGGGCCAGGAAATATACGAGGGGCACGGTAATAAGGGTAGCCAGTGTGAGCAGAGGGCTCAGTACCAGCATCATAATAAGGGAGCCGGTTATAGCCAATGCGCCCGACATGAGCTGTGTTGTCGTCTGGGACACCGTTTGGCTGACCTGGTCGATATCGTTGGACAGACGGCTCATGACCTCCCCGTGGGGCCGGGCATCGAAGTAGGACAAGGGCAGCTTCTGCAGCTTGCCAAACAAAGCTCTGCGAAGATTGGCCGTCACCCGTTGGGACAGTCCGGCCATCATCCAGCTTTGGAATAAAGTCAGGCAGGTATCGGTCAGATAAGCGGCGGCCAGACCGATAAGAGCAGCCTGCAGCAGCCTGAATCGAACTGCCCCCTTCCCTCCCTCCATACTATCCACGGCGGTACCGATAAGATAAGGTCCTGCAAGCGCTAATAAAGCACTTGCCACAATAAAGAGGAAGATAATGAAAAGCAGTTTTCGTTCGTGTCCCAAATAAGACCATAGACGCTTTAAGGTTCCTTTGAACTGCTTGGGCTTGACCACAGGACGGTTTCTGGCTGCCCCAGCAGCTCCTCCCAGCCCTCCCAGAGGTCTTGCCGGAGAATTCATCGGAGAAGGAGTCCCCCTGTTATCACCGCCGGACGGTTCATAATCCTTCGACATGAGGCAACGCCTCCTTTCCCGCCTGCGAAGCGAATATCTCCCGGTACACCCTGCAGGTGCGGAGCAGCTCGGCATGCTGTCCCGTTCCGGCAATCTCTCCCTGCTCCAACACAATAATCTGATCCGCGTCCATTACCGACGTGATGCGCTGGGCAATGATCAGACAGGTCATGGCTCTGGTCTCCGCCTTCAATGCCGCCTTGATTGCCGACTCGGTCAGAACATCAACCGCGCTGGTGCTGTCATCAAGAATCAGAATATCCGGCTTGCGCACAAGCGCTCTGGCAATGGAAAGCCGCTGCTTCTGACCGCCGGACAGGTTGACTCCTTTCTGCCCGATCATAGTCTCATACCCCTCAGGAAACTGGCAGATGAATCCGTGCGCACCTGCCGTCCGCGCGGCAGCCTCTATCTCTTCCATAACAGCCGTCTCTTTTCCCCACTTGATGTTGTCCTTGATGGTTCCGGAGAACAAGACGGATTTCTGGGGAACGATAGCGATGGCCTCCCGCAAATAAGCGGGGTCGGTCTTGCTGACATCCAGTCCATTGACCCGGATGGTGCCGGAGTCCGGATCATAGAAGCGCGGAATTAAATTGACCAGAGTGCTCTTGCCTGAGCCTGTAGAGCCGATAATGCCTACCGTCTGCCCGGGCTCGCAGGTTAGACTGATCTGCTTCAACACCGGAGAGGCCGCCTTTCCCTCTGCGTCTCCATAAGTAAAGCTGACCTGCTCGAACTCGATCCGGCCCATATCCACGACAGGGGTCGATGCAGTCTGCTCCCAACGCATGGCATGCTCCTCGGCGAATACCTCACCGATCCGCTGAGAGGAGGCGCGGGCGCGGACGAACATCATCAGCACCATAGAAATCATCATCAGAGAAAACAAAATTTGCGTCATATAGTTGACGAATGCCACGATATGGCCTACCTGCATATCTCCGTGCTCTATCCGCACTCCTCCATACCAAAGAACCGCCATAATACCCAGATTAACCGTGAGCATTACTGCCGGATTGAAAGCAGCCATTGTTCTCATCACTTGAATGGAGCGGTTCTGGTATTCCACATTGGCCTTTTCCATCTTTTCGGTTTCGTGGATAAACCGGTTGAAAGCCTTCACCACGCGAACCCCTGACAAATATTCCCTCAACACCAGATTCATCCTGTCCATCGCCTGCTGCACCTTCAGGTAGCGGGGGAGACCGATCCGCATATTCCAGGCAATCAGAAGCCCGACAATAGGCACAACTACCAGCAGTATAACAGACAGCCGCGGGTTCAGCCGGATAGCCATGATCAGACTGCCGGCACAGATCAGCGGCGCCTTCACGAAAATCCGCATCAGCCCATTAGTAAAATTCTGCACCTGAGTCACGTCATTGGTCAGCCTTGTGATCAGAGAGGCCCGGTCAAAACGGTCGATGCTTTCAAACGACAGCCCCTGAATCTTGCGGAACAAATCGGAGCGCAGCTCGGTGCCGAATGCCTGGGAGACCCGGCTGGCCATTATATTGCGGGTGCAAGCCGCACCGGCGCCAACCGCCGTGATCAACAGCATGATCCCTCCGAGCCGCCAGATCACGTCCATCTGCTCCTGCGCCACGCCCTTATCAATTATTTGTGAAAGTATGGTGGGAAGCAGCAAATCGCAGGTTGCCTCAATGGTTAAGAAGAAAACTGCAATCAGGAATGCCTTGCCATACTTGTGTATGTATTTACGCATATATATCACTATTCCCTGTTCCTCCTAAGGTATGGTTTCCAACTGCGGACCGGAATGTGGGCAAACCGGCTATACAAGAGGATCAAGCTGCACTGCCGCTTGCTTGCCGCTAAGCTGGATGCCGGTTTTCTTGCGGCCGCAGGCGGTCAGATCCTGCAACAAACGTTCCAGCAGCGCCTTGGCAATCGTTCCTTCCTTTCCCTTCACTGCAACGTTCAACAGCACGGCATTGCCGGACCTTAATATCCGCTCCGCCTGACTCCGCTTCACCTCATAATCGTGATCTTCAATGTGGGGTGTAAGCCTGATTTCCTTCACCTTCAGCTCTTTTGCCGGCCGTTTGTTTTGCTGCTGCTCCTGCTTTGCGGCACCGGCTGCAATCAGCTTGCACGGAGGAGGACTGGAAAACAAAGAAGTGCACACCAAATCCACCTTCAGCTTGCGGGCCATGGCGAGGGCATCCGCTGTGGGGACAATCCCCAGCTTCTCCCCGTTAACTCCCGTCAGCTCTACTTCCGCCGCTTTTATTTTCTCATTCATAATGATCATTGCTTACGTTTCCTCCCTCTGTTTTCTACCACTTCCTGCACCTGCCGAATGAAAGCGTTCTCCGGCAAAAAAGTTCCTCTCCCGCTAAGACATACACTCACAGCCTTGATGAGAATGCAGGAAAGACTGCTCTCCCCCGCAGCTATGCAGATGAATACCGTTTCTGTGCACAATAACCCAATAATCACGGGAGGATCGGCCAAGAATAATCCCGGTTCGGGCAGTATAGTATGAGTATACCAAATTTCAAGAGCTTGCAGGAGGGAAAAGAAAATGACTGCCACTATTTCAGAAACAGCCATTAAGAATGCTGCAGACAGCCTTTATAGACAGATGCTGGGGAACCATTCCGGCAATTGGGGGATGGATATCGCGCATTGGGATTGGGTACCCGGCGTGGGGGTTATCGCAATCTTGGAGTATTATGAACAGAATGGAAACAAGGAAATCATCGATAAGCTTCTCCATTGGGCCAAAACCAACATGCACAAGTCGGAACAGCTTAAAGTCATCAATTCCATGGCGCCATTTGCCATCTTTCCGGCGCTTTACCGGTATACCGCAGACAAAGAGTTCCTTGAAGTTGCCGTCCGGATTGGGGACTGGATGTTGAATGAGGCTCCCCGGACACGGGAAGGCGCCTTCGAGCACACCGTGACGGAGAATGCCAGCTTTCCCGAGCAGGTCTGGGCGGACACAATCTTCATGGCCGTTTTATTTCTGGCCCGGTTGGGCAGGCTTACGGGTCATAAGATTTATGCTGAAGAAGCGGTTCGTCAGTTGGAGCTTCATTTGACTCTCCTGCAGGATGAGACTACAGGGGTTTTGTTCCACGGTTGGAACTGTATTGCCGGTGACCACATGTCAGCAGCACGCTGGACCCGGGCCAACGCTTGGATTGCGGTAGGAACACCGATGATTCTGAAGGAATTGGCAGACCTTGTCCTTGTTCCCGACGTTATCAAGGAGCGTTACCGCACCATGATGCGCGGATTGCTCTCCTTCCAGCAAGAAGACGGGCTATGGGCTACAGTCATGGACCAGCCGGACTTTTACCGGGAAACCTCCGGCAGTGCAGGGATTGCCTGCGGGTTGCTCCGTTCCATTCGTATGGGTTTGCTTGATCAAAGCATGGAACAAGCAGCTTGGAAGGCCTTATCCGGCGTTTTTGCCAAAATCGAGGACAACGGCCTGGTTTCCAGTGTTTCTGGTGGAACCCCCGTCATGCCATCGATTCAGGCGTATAATAATATTCCCTGCTATCCGACCCTGTACGGCCAAGGCCTTGTCCTGATGCTGCTCTCAGAAGCATTGGTATAACAGAACAGCCTGACTCTCTGCCGTAACGCAGTGGTCAGGCTGTGTTGTTATCTCATAGCGCAGCAATCAGCCTTCTGCCATTTGTTTCTTTCAGGGCAGCACGCTGCCGCCACTGACAAACCGCCATTCCAGATGCTTGCCGTACAGATAATCGGTCCGCACGCCACCTGTTGCCTGACTGGCAGTGTGTATCATATTTCCATTCCCCAGATAGATGCCGACATGTGAGATTCTTTTGGTGGCAGGGTCTATATCCCGGTAATTGTCCTGCTGGTAACCTCTGTATTCCATAAAGAACAGGAGATCACCAGGCTCAGCATCTCGGATATTCCAGAATTGGCGGGAGCCGAAGGTACTCACATATTGGGCTTGGCTGCGGCTGTCCTGGGGAATGTCCATTCCAAGCGCCCCTAAATAAGCCCAACGTGTAAAATCCGAACAATCGAAAGTTTGGGGATTATTTCGGTTAGAGCCATATTCGTAGGGAGTACCTATAAACAGTCTGGCAAATTCAATAACATTGTTGACATAATTTCCTCTCAATGGGGTAATGGAATAGTTAGGGTACACTCTGACCAAACCACCATTGAGTGTTCGCATGATCCCAAGATCCCCCAACTCCAGTTCCTTATCTGCCCCCAGCAGCAAAACATCATCCATCCTGTTATCTGTCACACTGAACGGGGCGGAATGTCCTTCCGGTTGGGGCGAACCCGCACCATCCTTCCCCATTTTTTGCCTGGAGCAAGCAGTAAAAAGACCACAAGCAAGAATAACAGCGAGTAAAGTTTTGAGCCAGGCTAAACTCATCTTTGAATTCATTGCAGAATCCACTCCTTATTTTCCATGTGGCAATCTGCAGTTATTCTTCCCAAACAAGCGCATTTGAACCAGTCGTCCAGCAATGAAAAATCACAGACTTTCAGGATGAGCACCCCTGACAAGGTTAATGTCATATCCGCGGCGCTTTTGGATACTATCCCTTTTACTCAGGGTCAATAGCTGCTCAGAGCAATCAAGCTTCCTTCACTTACGCCACCAGTCATCTTTAATCGCCCATAGCATTCACACCATAGCCAAAGCACGCTATAACGGTCACTGCATAGCGTCTAGACCAGCTGCATTTAAGCGGTCTGCTTCTTATAGGCAATTTTGTATTGGCAACGCCCTATCTTTAACGTCTAGACCAGCTGCATTTGAGTGGCCTGCTTCTTATAGGCATTTGTGTATTGGCAACACCTATCTTTAGCGTCCAGGCCAGTTGCATTTGAGTGGTCTGCGTCTTAGGCATTTTGTATTGGCAACACCTATCTTTAGCGTCTAGGCCAGCTGCATTTGAGTGGTCTGAGTCTAGGCATTTTGTATTAGCAACGCCCTATCTTTAGCGTCTAGACCAGCTGCATTTGAGCAGTCTGCGTCTTAGGCAATTATGTATTGGCAACGCCCTATCTTTGGCGTCTAGGCCAGTTGAATTTAAGCGGTCTGCTTCTTATAGGCAATTGTGCATTGGCAACGCCCTATCTTTAGTTTGGGTTTATTAGATCAGTGGGCATGGTTTATTGCATTTATTTACATAGGATTAAATTTCATTGTGGATGAGGAGTTGCCGCTACCGCGGTCCTCCGTCTTTCCCTTGCAAAATCACGAAACACCCTGGGCGCAAATCCGGCTCAGCCCTTCAAAGATGGACTTCCCCGCCAATGCCAGATTCAT
>JAQSYI010000035.1 GCA_029256185.1 Paenibacillaceae bacterium | reverse complement strand
GCTTGGGGCATCTTCACGTGCGCAAGCATGGCACCCACTTGGTCATCTACTCGATGGAAGAGGGAGAACGAACCAATCGTGCTCGCTTTTCCTTGGAAAAGAAAGGTCGTCTCTTTCAGCTTGGCGTGGCCAACTCATCCGGCCGTTGGGAAGAGACCCCCTATACCGGCACCGCTCGTGAGTTGCTCGCTTTACTCGTCGATCAATTCCCGTTTGTGCTCGACGAGTTTTAGGACCTTTTTGGTCCTTTTCCATAGGGAACGAATTTACAACATGTTGTACTAGTTGTATGATGTCGATGACAAGCCAGACAAAGCAGGGGCAATTTTGTATTCCGCGGCAGTATCCATGAACTCACTTGTAAAGTATAATAATTAAGAAGTGATGATTCAGATTGAGCAACTCCAGGTAAGCAGGGAGATAGCAATCCTTGCTTGAGAAGGAAGGGGAGTAAGTTATGGATCAGAAAGCAATCCAGATGTATTTGCCAGAAGAGGTTTTATTAGAGATAGCTTCACTTAATTTAAAGGGCATGACACTGGAGGATAAGCTAAAGCTTAACCTTTCTATAGGCTTCTTCGTGTCCAAAGACATCAGCCTTGGGAAAGCAGCTCAGCTTGCAGGAAAATCACTACCAGAGTTTATCGCCATCCTTAACCGATTGGATATACCTGCTGTTGAATATACAGAGGAAATGTATGAAGATGATCTGAAATTTATGTCTCGCTATGAAGAAGAGAGACCTCATATATGAAGATTGTATCAAATTCCAGCCCGTTGATATTCCTAAGTAAGATAGACCGGCTGGATGTACTAACCAAAATGTTCGATAAAATATACATTCCTTATGCTGTGTATGATGAAACTGTGTTGTCTCAAAAAACAGATAATGTTGCCTCGGAAATTGAACTCCTAATCGCAAAAGGGCAGGTTATTCGTTTCGATGTACGTAACGAGCTGGCTATAAAGGCTCTTTCCGGTCGACTGCATCTTGGAGAGGTTCAAGTTATTATTGGTGCATCTGAACTGGGTATTCAGGAAGTCCTACTTGATGATCTCCACGCGAGAAACAAGGCAAAACAATTTGACTTAAATATCATAGGTACTCTTGGAATCCTAAAGCTTGCGTATAAAAGAGGTATAACTTATGATTTGAAATCGGATATAGTAAAGCTGCTGGATGCTGATTTTAGAATATCATCATCTCTTTTACAAAGAATACTTGATGATTGAATTAATTAAAGGCAAGATTGTTACTTCAAGCGTCCATGTGGCGGTCCCTTCGGTCGGGGGTTCAGTCCAATCCCGGACCAGAGCGTAAGAGCAGGGGCACGGCATCTCAATCTACCGCTAATATTGTCATCGTTAATAAGCTTCGTCAGCAATCAAGATGGGGCGCTCGCCTCCATATGGAGTATTAGAAAAGCGACCCTAGTCGGTCGCTTTTTGTATCCTTTCAACAAATGGGTATGGCAGATGTGTTCAAGGGATACTTAACCGCATAACCTCGAGCATTCTACACCTGGCATACAAGGAGTGCCATATCATGAAAAAATATAAGAAGGTCCTTTTCATTGTCTTTCTCATTCTCGCTTGTGCGGCGGTGGGTCTCTTCGGGTATTATCTTTATGGAAAATACAAGCTGGGCAAAATACCGGCACTGACCTTTGAGGAAACCCTGGAATACACGACAGCCGATCAGCCTGATGCTGTAGTTACAGTAGGAATTATAAAAAATGGCGAGACAAGCTACACTGTTTATGGCGCAGATGGGCAGGTGCTGCCGCCGGAACTGCACACCTATGAAATAGGGTCGCTCACCAAAACATTCACTGCCGCTTTAATAGGCAAAGCGATTCAAGAAGGTAAACTTGAAATGTCATATTCCATAGACAGGTACATTCCGCTCCCGTCAAAAAACTATTACCCGACCATTGAACAACTGCTTACGCACACTTCCGGGTACAAGCCATACTATTTTGAAACCCCGATGATAGCCAACTTCTTTAGCAGAAGAAACGATTATTATGGTATTACGCAGGATATGCTTATGGAAAAGATAGCGGATGTTAACCTGAAGGACAGGGAGTACCCCTTTCAATATTCAAACTTTGGATATGCGGTGTTAGGTCTTGTGCTGGAGAACGTGTACCAAGAGGATTATACGACCTTGGTGAACGCATACATCAAAGATGAACTTCATCTGCCTAACACAAAAGTCTCAGAGGGAAGCGGAGATCTGAATCATTATTGGGACTGGAAAGAACAGGATGCTTATATTCCTGCAGGAGCTTTGGTTTCCAATATCTCGGATATGATGGTATATGTAAAAAAGCAGCTGGAGAAAAATCCGCCTTATCTTGAAAAATGCCAAGAAACACGGAAGATCATTGATGCTTCAACAGAAGGGTATATGAAGATGGGAATCCGGATGGATGAGGTTGGGATGAGTTGGATGAAGGATCGCGGCAGCAATATTACTTGGCATAACGGCGGGACTGATGACTACAACTGTTATATCGGATTTAATACGGATACCCAAACAGGGGTTGTCATATTGTCTAATCTGTCACCGGGTTATAAAATTCCAGCTACGATTTCGGGTATAAAACTGTTGCTTTCCATACAACTATGAATTAGCCAGTTGTTGCGCGAAATGATAGCAGGGAACATCACAACTGTAACCGCACACGTAGAAGCTTATTGCTGCGATCTTCGGACAGAGGCTCCAATTTCCATTCCTAGTCTAAGGTCTAGTGTTCAAATACCCCCTAAGACGGTTATGTCACGCTAATAAGGCAGCTATAATGGGTGTATAACTCAGAGCGTGACTTATGAGGTTAAAGGAGTGTTTGAATATGAAGGCAACAGAGGCGACTGCAAAGGAGCCAACTGGTAAGGTCAATTGGGTGCTTGTTAACCCCAAAACCTATGCAACGATCCTCTACTTATTGCTGTCTCTCCCGCTAGGGATTATTTATTTTACTTTGGCGGTGACGGGATTTGCTCTATCAATCGGCTTAACTCCCCTATTTATCGGAATACCGCTGTTTTTTGGAGTGGCTAAGCTGTTGAATGGGATTGTGAATTTTGAACAAAGCATAATTAGACAAATTTTAGGCTTGCCAACCCCTCCGGTTTCTATGTATACGTACAATCAACAGTCTGAGGCTGGGCGGAACTGGTTGATGCGAATGGTGAGAGACTTTGACGGAGGGCTGTTCATTCGAAATACGCTGCTCGTCATCCTGAGATTTATAACGGGTATTGTATTCTTTGTTATTATGGTAACGGTGATTTCACTGGGGTTAGGATTTATTGCTCTTCCGGTCGTGCATATTATTCTGATGAATGAAATGCAGCTTGATATTTTGGAGAACAGCCTGTTTAGTTATTTTCATATCGATTGGACCTATAATCAGCAGTATCTGCTGTACGCAGGTGTTGGACTTGTCCTGTTCTGGGCCGCGCTGCGCGTCGTGAATGGACTCATGCAGATTCAGCGCAGAATCATGTATGTGGATGAGCCGTATCAGCGGCAGTCCGTGCTGCCAGTGGAAGCACAAATCCATGCGCCCGCGCAGCCGCAATACTACGAATACCATGAAAATCAGCCGGCTCAAGGGATGATGCAGCCAGTCTATAGAGAGCTTTAGAAGCTTTGGGTCTGCTGCCGTTCCCGAACTGAACAAAGTGAATGCCGCGGCAAAAGAAAACGCCAAAGCAAGCGTCATACCAACCCAAACAAAGACACCCTCACAGGTGTCTTTTTTCATTGCTCTCTAACCTCACAATAAGGATTGGGCAGGGAATTTTCGCGCTTCTCATCGGCAACATGCTTGATTTGACCGTTAATAATCTCGACTGCATGAGGAGAATTGTAGATATCAAGCTTGGAATCAAGCTGGGCAAGATTGTGATGGAGAGCCTCTATATCGGCAATAATTTTCATTCGGTGCGCCGACAGCAAGGTTTTCCTTGGTTCAATACTGCTGGTGCCCTGCATACAAAAATCTATATATTTCCTGATATCCTTGATCTGCATCCCCGTATCCTTCAGACAACAGATCGTTCGGATCATATAGAGGTCGGATTCCGTGAAGACTCGTCTTCCGGCTGCATCCTTCGAGACGAACGGCAGGAGCCCTTCTTTATCATAAAACCGAATGGTAAATATAGAGAGTCCCGTTGCTTCTGCAACATCCTTTATGGTGTAGGTCAATCCAAAAACCTCCTCTAAAAATGATTGGGCAAAAGCTTGACCTCGATATAGCTCTAGGTAATAAGGTAACTATAAAGCAACAGCGAATCATTTTGCAACAGTTCAAAAATTGATCGAGGAGGCTGAACGCTATGTCAGAAACGGTTCTGGTAACCGGAGGTACAGGCTTTGTCGGGACACAAATCATTTATCAATTATTGCAAAAAGGCTACTCCGTAAAGACCACTCTGCGCTCATTAACCAGTAAAAGTAAGGTGCTGGATCTGCTGAAAATGAACGGCATCACTGCGTTAGAAGGGCTTTCCTTTGTCGAAGCGGATCTATCCGGGGATAAGCATTGGGCCGAGGCCGCGGCAGGCTGTGACTATGTATTAAGTGTGGCATCTCCGGTCTTTTTTACCAAGCCGAAAGATGAGCATGAGATGATCCGCCCTGCTAAGGAAGGGATCGTTCGTGTGCTGCGGGCAGCCCGTGACGCGAATGTAAAGCGGGTTGTGATGACTTCCAATTTTGGTGCTGTGGGATTCAGCAATAAAAAACGTAATTCGGTTACAACAGAAGCGGATTGGACAGATCCTAATGAAAAGGGCTTATCGGTCTACGAAAAGTCTAAGCTGTTGGCAGAACAGGCCGCTTGGACGTTTATTAAGAATGAAGGCGGGAGGCTGGAATTTGCCACCATCAACCCGGTTGCCATTCTAGGACCTTCGCTAAGCGCTCATGTCTCGGGCAGTTTCGGTATTTTGGAGCATTTGTTAGACGGATCAATGAAGGCTGTACCCCACATCCCGTTGAATATCGTTGATGTTCGTGACGTGGCTGATCTGCATATCCGTGCCATGACACATCCTGGCGCAAACGGGCAACGCTTTATAGCATCCGCAGACGGTCAAATAACCATGCCCCAAATCGCAAACTTGCTGAAACTCAAGGTTCCGGACCTTGCGGGGAAGGTAGCGACAAAGACATTGCCCAGCGGGGTTCTCCATCTGGCCGCCTTATTCAATGGGCAGGCAAGAGAGGCGTCTCTGCTGCTAAGGATTAACCGGAATGTAAGCAACAGTAAAGCGAAGAGCTTGCTAGGGTGGACACCGGTTGCAAGCAATGAAGAAGCGGTTCTGGCTTCGGTCCGGAGCATGATCCAATATGGCATTGTGAAATGAGCGCATATGCTCCCTTGACAACAAAATCTCTTATTCTAATATAAATAGTGAGTTCCATGGAAAATACCCGTGTGAAAATGAGAGGCTGCTCACAACCCGGCAACACCGGGAGGGCCTCTTATTTTTTGCAGGCAGGGGAATGATGGATTAAGGATGAGCCAATAGGACATCCATGGGGGGATATGAATGGGCTTTGGAAGCTGCGTCAAGCTGGGGCTTGCCATTCTGTCGGTGGGTTTATTGTCCGGCATAGTGCCGGGACCGACTTTTGCCGCTAAGGAAGGGAATAAGCAGGTGATTTGTATCGACCCGGGCCATCAATTACGGGGCAATAATCAGCTGGAGCCCGTTGCGCCGGGGTCGAGTACGAAGAAGGCCAAGGTTAGCTCCGGTACAAGAGGAGTGAAGACGGGCAAGCCGGAGTATATGCTGACCTTGGAAGCCTCGCTGCTGCTAAAGGAGAAGCTGGAGGCATACGGGTACACGGTGGTTATGACCCGGGATTCTCATGATGTGGATGTCTCCAATGCAGAACGGGCGCAGATCGGCAATGAAGCGCAGGCTGATTTGTCTGTCCGCATTCATGCCGATGGTGCTAGTTCACCTAAGGTGCAGGGAGTTTCCGTGCTGTACCCGCAATGGACCGAAGCGAATCATTCCATCTATGAAGCAAGCAAATCAGCGGCTCAGATGATTCTGGAGGAAGTGACGGATGCCACTGGCGCTGTTTCCCGCGGGATCGTGCCGCGTTCGGACCTTACCGGGTTTAATTGGTCCACGGTCCCCTCCGTTCTGGTAGAGATGGGGTTCATGACCAATCCGGCTGAGGATCAGAAGCTGTCGGACCCGGATTATTTGAACCGGTTAATGGAAGGTATGGCGCTGGGCATTAACAAGTCCTTGAGTGTTCCGGCGGATGAGCCGGAGATGGAAGACTCTTTCAGCATCAGCTTGCCGGATATTACGCAGCTATATGAATACACGAATGGCCGGTTAAGCCGTACCCGGCTTGCCCTCTCTTCCCAGACGGTACAGGTCACCGCAACAAGAGGCGGTTGGGGCAAGGTCGAGACATGGGTGGGTGAGATGTGGTTGCATATAGGCGATATGAAGCGATAGCAAAAGATTGTATTGCGCGGCGGAGCATGGTGGTTGTCGAAAGTGAAAAGAGCCCTTGTCCGAATTACTCGGTCAAGGGCTTTTGCCTTTCTAGAGGCCCCGATCCGGAAGGTTATGTCCTGTATGAAGTGGGCACAAATAGAGAGGTTAGCTGCGCGTGATATTTATCACCTGTGGTATAATGCAAAAGAGAAGGCTAACTGCGAATAAACGAATCCAATAGATAAAGGCGGATCAATTCCATGCACCACAAGTTGTTTATTATCGGCGCGGGCGCCGCGGGGCTGGTGGCTGCTGTTGCTGCCAAGGATCTGGGCATTGACACGGCTATTGTGGAGGGCAATGACCGGATTGGCAGGAAGATAGCGGTGACCGGTGATGGCCGCTGCAATATGACCAACGAATCTACCACGGCGGCAGACTCGGCAGACGATGCAGCCGCCGCTTTGGCGGGCAAGTACCACGGCAGCAATCTGAGCTTCCCCCTGCCAATCCTTCAGCAGTTTGGCATTGCCCAAACGATTGCGTTCTTCAATGGGCTGGGGCTCCCGCTCACGACATTAAAGGGTGGCATGATGTATCCCCGGTCGCTGCAGGCCGCGTCGGTGACGGATATTTTCCAGCTGGCGCTGGAGGAGCGGGATGTCCCTGTTTATTTCAAGCATAAAGTGGTGGATGTGATCGTTTCATCCGGTTCTCCCCGCTTTGCGATTAGCTGCCAGACGGATACCGGCCAACAGGTGATCCATACCAGCGACTACCTCTTCCTATGCACCGGCGGCCTGACGGCTCCGAATACGGGAGCGGATGGCTCCGGCTATACGCTGGCCCAGCGTCTCGGTCATACACTGGTTCCGCCTGTACCGGCCATTGTCCAATTGAAGGTGCAGTATCCGCATTTGAAGGTGTTATCCGGCATCAAGTTACAGGGCAATGCCCATATCATCGTCAACGGTGAAGTCATTCGCAGTGAATACGGAGAAATCCAGTTTACGGATTACGGCCTGTCCGGTCCGCCCCTGCTTCAGCTAAGCCGGCAGGCTTCGTATCATCTTGCGCAGCGGGATTCGGTGAGTGTATCCATAGATTTGATGCCCGGCCGCACGGATGGGGAGGTGGTCGATTTCCTGGATATGCACTGGGGCATCTTCGGACACCGTACTGTCGCCGATTCCTTCATCGGCATCCTCCATAAGAAGCTGACTCCTGTTCTGCTGAAGGAGGCGGGGATCGATAAGCAGCCGAACCTGCTCTGCCAGGATCTGTCGTGGAGGGCGAAGTCGGTCTTTTACCGGATTCTGAAGCATTGGGAGTTCAAGGTGACGGATACCAACGGCTATGCCAATGCCCAAACCACCGCCGGCGGCATAGATACATCCGAGCTAGTCGAGGGAACGCTTCAGTCCAAGCTGGTGCCCGGGCTCTATCTGGCCGGGGAAGTGATGGATGTGGACGGAGATTTTGGCGGCTATAACCTGCAATGGGCCTGGAGCTCCGGCTATGTGGCCGCGATGGCCCTTGCAGATTCTATGAAACAAAAGGATGTATCGGTATGAGCGCTTACCACAACTCCAAGCACCATCAATTGTTCATTATCGGGGCGGGTGCAGCAGGCTTGATGGCTGCCGTTACGGCGCGGGACTTAGGGCTTGACGCCGCTATTATCGACAGCAATGACCGGATCGGCAAGAAGGTATTAACCACCGGCAATGGCCGCTGCAACATTACCAATGAGTCCACCGCAACAGGAACCGGGGAGGCTTGCGCTCTGGCGCGTAAATATCATAGCAGCAATGCGGAGTTCCCGCTGCCTGTGCTGGAGCAATTCGGCATTCGCCAAACCATCGACTTCTTCTTCACCTTGGGACTTCCTTTGATCAGCTTGGAGGATGGCCGGATGTATCCCATGTCGTTGCAGGCTGCCTCCGTTCTGGATATTTTTCAGCTGGCGCTAGAGGACCGGAATGTGCCCGTGTACTTCAAAACCAAGGTGCTGGATATTACGGCTTCGAAGGGTCATCCGCGCTTTTCGATCCTATGCCAGAGCGAAGCGGGTGAGCAGGTGGAGTATACCAGCGAGTACCTGTTCCTGTGTACAGGCGGCCTTACCGCGCCCAAGACGGGGACGGACGGCTCCGGTTATACGTTAGCCCAACGTCTGGGGCATACACTGGTCCATCCGGTTCCCGGTATTGTGCAATTGAAGCTGGACTATCCGCACCTGAAGGAGCTGTCCGGGATCAAGTTTGAGGGAATGGGTCATATCATCGTGAACGGTGAAGTGATCCGTAGCGAATACGGGGAAATTTTGTTTACAGACTATGGCATCTCCGGCCCGCCGATCCTTCAGCTAAGCCGCAAGGCTGCCTACCATCTGGCGCAGGGTCAGCCGGTTACGCTGTCCGTTGATCTCATGTCGGAGCAGACAGAGGAGGAGCTGGCAGCGTTTCTGGACATGCGCTGGGCTGTCTTCGGCCACCGGACTGTGGCCAATTCCTTCATTGGTGTCTTGAACAAGAAGCTTATTCCTGTCCTCTTGAAGGAGGCTGGGATCGAGCATGAGCCGGAGCTGCTCTGCCAGGATCTATCCTGGAGGACGAAGAAGGCATTCTACCGGCTATTGAAGCACTGGGAATTCAAGGTAAGCGACACCAACAGCTTCACCAATGCGCAAACGACAGCGGGCGGAATCGATACGACGGAGATGGTCGAAGGCACGTTGGAATCGAAGCTGGTGCCGGGGCTATATTTGGCCGGGGAAGTGATGGATGTGGACGGGGATTGCGGGGGATATAACCTGCAGTGGGCTTGGAGCTCCGGCTATGTGGCTGCTGCGGCTCTTGCCAATCGGCTGTCCCGTGGTTGAGCGGGAGGGAAAGGGTGGCTTGAGGGTAAAACGTGTTTGAGCTTCCAATCCATCCCTATCCCGGTAGTGAATGTTGCCCGGTGAATATTTGTTCGCCATTTTCCTTTCGTCGGTCAGACTACCGGCTAATTCCCCTTCTCCACCTTCCGGGAAGAATCCGTACCGTGGCCGATCAGGTCGCTGACAGTAACGAAGGAGAAGCCCCGCTGCTGCAGCTCGGGGAGGATTACCTTGAGAGCATCGACGGTGTTGGATTTCTTCTCGACCCAGTCGTGGAACAGCACAATATCCCCGTTGCGGGCGTTGCTCAGCACGGTGTTGGTGATCTTGCGGACGCCGGGGGATTTCCAGTCCTCCGTATCCTGATGCCAGGACCATAAGACCACACTGCATCCGGACTGCTTCACCGCCTGGATGAGCGTATCGGTAAAAATCCCGCCTGGCGGCCGGAATAAGGTAGGTCTTATGCCCGTTATCCCGTAGATGATGTCTTGGGTTTTGCCAACCTCACGGAGGATGGCCTCCTTGGAGGTTCTGTTGCTGAAGAACGGGTGGGAAAAGGTATGGTTCGCCAGCTCATGGCCCTCCTCGGCTTCCCGCTTCACAAGCTCAGGGAACCGCTCCCCCTTGTTCCCGACAATGAAGAAGGTAGCGTGAGCGTTGTATTGCTTCAGTAAGTCCAGAATCTCCGGCGTGTCCTCGGGATGAGGTCCATCGTCGAAGGTCAGGGCAATGACCTTATCTTCCGTACGCACATCCCAGATCACGTCCCCGGTGGACTCGTAATACTTCCGGTTCTTCACCGGTCCTTCCGCCCATACGGATGCCGGCTGAATCCACAGCAAGCATAGGAGAATGAGCAAGGCATGTTTCTTTGCTTTTGTTCGCTTAATGATAACCGACCGCCCTTCGTTTCTCTGTTGGTAATCCGTATAGGATTTGCCGGGGGAGCGGGCTTTATGCAGGGGCTGAATAGGGACTGACCAGACGCTTTGTAAAAGTGCCCTATTTGGAACGAGTGCTAAAGGGATCGGCCCCGCGGCCGAAGCGGAATGGGTTCAAGTCCGCGTGCGGACCGGAGCGTAAGTGCGGGGAGCACGGCATTCAATCTGCCGCGAAGGTTGCCAGCAGTGAGTTGGCTTCGGCAGGGAGGTTCAATTAGGAGGGGGAGGGCTCTGTTAGGCAAGCCGTCACCACAGCAACCGGCAACCGCATGCGTGTTTTGAGAATCGTTCAGAGCCGGGAGGTTGCATAATTTCGCACATGAAAAGTAATAACTAACATGGAAAAAACTTATGGAAGTTGGGATATTTCTATGTTGGTAAACATTAAAACGGCCTTGGTAACCATGTTGGGTGTATGTGTGTTGCTTACCGGCTGCAAGGCAGATTCCGGTGAACAGGTGAACCGGCTAAGCATGAACTCGGATACTGCAAATCAGAATGGTAAACCCATCGTACTGATCATTATCGATTCGATTATGGACAAACCTTTAAGTAAAACGATCCAGGAAGGTAATGCCCCTGCCTTGCAATATTTAATCCAAAACGGAAAGTATTATCCGAATGTCATAAGTTCATTTCCGACCATGTCCGTGACAATCGACAGTACATTGATGACAGGCGCATATGCGGATAAACACCATGTGCCGGGGCTGGTTTGGTTCGATAGTAAAGAGAAGCGGATGGTCTTTTACGGAAGCGGGGTCAAGGAATCGCTAAAGATTGATCAGCCCCAAGTATTGATGGATGCTATTTATCAACTTAATCACATTCATTTGGGTAAACAAATCAAAACGATACATGAAGAATTAGCGGATAAAGGGATGGAATCTGCTTCAATTAACGCAGTCGTTTTCAGAGGCTATACCGAACATACCTTTAACTTGCCTCAATGGATCGCGCATAGCGGCGGGTTGCCGGAACAACTCAAAGTTACAGGCCCCAAATGGTTGTCCTATGCGACGTTTGCGCAACAGGATCCCAATAATAATCCCAATACCCGCCCGTGGAAAAAATTCGGGATGAATGATGATTTTACAGCACAAGAAGCCGTGTATCTTATTAAACAGCGCCAGCTCCCGAAACTTACCCTTGCCTATTTCCCGGAAAATGATAAACCCGTTCATAGTAAAGGTCCTGATGAGTTGAGCGGCATACGAAATGCGGATCAGGCGTTGCAGACGATATTCAGCGCTTATGGAACCTGGGAGCAAGCCCTAAAGGATGTGATATGGATTGTGATTGGTGACAGTGCGCAAAGCTATGTGTACGATAAACGTGAAGAATCCATTATCGATTTAAGGCTGCTTCTGAAGTATCGCATCGCCCATTTGAACCAACCTGTAAGTACCGGAGACCAAATTGTCATTGCCGCGAACGAACGGATGGCTTATGTTTATGCAATAGATGATAAGGTCGATTTAACCGAAGTCATGGACCAATTAAAAAATGAGCAAAGGCTCGACATCATCGCCATGAAAAACGAAAATGAGGTTAGAGTTACCCAAGGGAATAGTGAAAAGATGTTCTCGTATGCTCCTGGCGGAAAATACCTGGATGAGTTTGGGCAAGCGTGGACACTATCGGGTGATCATGAAGTTCTGGATATAACCATAGCAGATAATCGGATCCAATATGGAAGGTATCCCGATGCGCTTGCGAGATTATACGGGGCTATTAATTCCCATGAAGGAAGATATGTTGTTGTTACGGTGCAGCCCGGATATGAACTCGTCGGTGAGAGCTCCCCTACCCATGCCGGCGGAGGCGCCCATGGTTCACTTCACGATGCAGATTCGCTGGTCCCATTGATTTTTTCCGGAACGGATATTGAACCTGGAACCATGCGGATCGTTGATATCAAGGATTGGATCTTGAGATTGGTCAACGGCTAGAACCTGAGTATAGAGGACCTTGGTAGTCTTGTTAAAAAGGCCTATGCTGCCTATAATAAAGATGCCTGAGACAGCGGGACGAGTAAGCGAAGGAGCTATTGGATCTATGAAATTTTATTACGCACCTATGGAGGGGCTGACGGGGTACATTTATAGGAATGCCCATCATGCCTTTTTCAATCATGTAGATAAATACTTTTCACCCTTTATTGTTCCGCAACAAAACGAAAGCTTCAAAACCCGGGACTTGAATGATATTCTGCCTGAACACAACCAAGGGCTGGTCTTGATTCCCCAATTGCTAACGAATAACGCAAAGGATTTTATTCAAACCTCCAAAAAGTTAAAGCTGCTGGGTTATAATGAAATTAATTTAAATCTGGGGTGTCCTTCCGGAACAGTCGTTTCCAAAAATAAAGGGTCCGGGTTTCTTGCAAAAAGAGAAGAGCTTGATCTGTTTTTGGAGGAAATTTTTGCTCAATCGGAAACGAAGATCTCCGTGAAAACCAGAATAGGAAAAGACCAGCCGGAGGAGTTCTATGAATTAATGAACATATTCAACAAATATCCCATGGAAGAGCTTATCATTCATCCCAGGATTCAAAAAGATTTTTATAAAAATACCCCTAATCTTACAGTTTTCGGTGATGCCTTGAATGTAAGCAAGAATCCTGTTTGCTATAATGGCGATCTTTTTACAATCAAAGAGTATAAGGAGTTTTCGGCTGATTTCCCTTCCGTAGATACCTTCATGCTGGGCAGGGGGTTATTGGCCAATCCCGGACTGATCGGCGATATTACCAATCATATTAAAATCGAAAAAAGATTGCTAAAAGAGTTTCATGATAAAGTCTATGAGGATTATAAAGCAGTTCTCTCTGGGGATAAGAATGTATTGTACAAAATGAAAGAGCTGTGGTTTTATATGATTCAAATTTTCTCTGATCATGCCAAATATGCTAAAAAAATCAGGAAATCGGAACGGCTGTACGATTACGATGAAGCGGTTTCCAGCTTATTCAGAGAACAGGAGCTTGCAGGCGATATGGTTCCGCAGGTGATTTAAGGGAACACCGATGATGATGATTAAACGGGCGGCGAACAGACTTGAGCAAGGTGAGATTATCATTATTATGACAATTGGAAGCAACGGTGGGGGGTGTCAGCATCAATAGGCAGGAATTGCGTACCAAAGTGCGCCTTGTGGTCGATGCCCTCGTTTTGGAGAAGGGTTTTGTCAGTCCGCTAGATGTATTTTTGAGACTTGGGAAAATTACTCCTAAGCTGGTGGAAGAATGGCGCTTTGGAAGAGTGCCCTATTTGGAGCGGGTGCTTCACGGTAATCTGTCTCAATTTAGCTATATAATATCGCTTATTCGCGAGAAGGCGCGGGAGGTTGGTTGGAAGCCGTCATACACTGCGTATATGAGGTGGGGCAAAGGCCCCAAGCAGCCGCTCCGCTTTTCGAAGTCCGGTGATCGGAACATCGAATTACACTATGCTACTCATTTTGTACCGGATAAACCGAAAGCACCGCCGCGGTTGCCGTTGTCCCGCGAAATTAGGCAGCAAAATGGGCAGGAAGGCGAATCAGGATAGGAAAGGGAGATAATCATGTTTAATTCTGAGCAAGTAAAAGGCTTTATCCTGCATCCGGAGCGCATTGTATGCAATACCGCCCTCCGGTATTTTGCCGACAGCTTCTTATATGAGAATGACACTACCTTAATGCCGCTTCTGTTGGACAGACTGAAGCAATCCACTCATCCCGGAGCTGTCGGCTTGTACCATGGATATCGGTTCCCGCAAACCGAAGAGACGGTCCGCGATGTGCTGGCCTTGTCTCAGTCGTCCTCCATGGATCCCAATACGAAAATACACTTGTTGAATATGTTATGTGCTTGCGACCACAGGCTGTTGATTCCCTATGAGGAGTTCATTGCACAGGAGCCGCTTTTGCAAAAACGGGTGCAGCAAAAGAGAGAGCTTGCGAATATGGAGGACCGGGAGCTAATAGATGCCTTCCGATTGTTTATTGAGCAAAGCACCGGCAAATATGTGAATGAGTTTGACACGACTTATGGAAACGAGATCGTGAATGAACTGGCTCGCCGAAGGTGCATCGATCCCGAAGCTGTGCTTCAGAAGCTGGACGCTTATGATCCTGACGATTTCAGCTATGAAACCCCTTATTTCGCCCAACTGGCAGGTGCAATGAAGCTGGACGCAGCGATTCCTTCTCTGTGCGGCTTTTTGGGGGCGGTTGATGATTGGCTTCCAGAGAGGGCTGGAGAGGCGCTGGTCCATATCGGGACAGCCTCGGTTGTAACGGCGCTGGCTGACCAGTATTTTTCTGCTGAAGCGGAATATTTCCGGCTGTATGCCTCTGATGTGTTCGGCAATATTAAGCACCCTGCCTCGGAGGAAGCCTTGCTTGCACTGCTGCCGGAAGAGCAACATCTTACCTACGCAACTAAGCTGGCGAACAGTCTCTGCGAGCTGGGGTCAAGCAAGGGCCTCCCGTTAGTTCAGGCGATGGTGGAAGAAGGAAACTTCGACAGCCGATATATGAATCTAACGGAGTCAATCTATGCTTACTGCGTAATTTCGAACACGCCGCATCCCTTGCTGTCGCAGTGGAAGAAGGAGCTTGAGATGGAAGAGGCGCGGATTGCCAAACGCGAGAAGCAATTGAAAAGCTTTGTTGCCGGGGGGAATTTCCAAAGCGGCTCCGAACTGCATACGAAAACGACAAAAGTAGGACGCAACGATCCTTGTCCTTGCGGCAGCGGGAAGAAGCACAAAAAATGCTGCGGCGCGTAGCACTTCCTTCTAAAGTGTTGGGAGCATTGTGGCGGGACTAGCCGCCTCCCCATACAGTACTAAAGCATCGCGCGGCGGTGGATTGTGAATTGCTGAGCCGCGGTTCGCGTCCATAAAGCACAAAAGAGCACAACTGGTGGTGGTTGATGCTCTTTTTGCTTTCCACGGATTGACAAATGGTTATTGGGGTATATAATAATCATTAGATATTAACAAATAGATAATAACAATATGAACTTATCAGGTGATTAAATGACTGAGCCCATCATTCGTGACCATAATGGACTAACCGAAGAGGAATTTCTGCAAAGCTATGATGCCGGGATCTATGAGCGTCCTTCGGTTACTGTAGATATGCTCATCTTTACCGTGTGTGATAAGCAGCAAGCGAATTACAGGAAGCTGCCGGAGAAAGCGCTGCAGCTGCTTCTTATTAAGCGGGGCGAGCATCCTTGCCTGGGCCAATGGGCGCTGCCGGGAGGATTCGTATCGGTACGAGAAAGCATCGAAGAAGCAGCCCAGAGGGAACTGAAGAGCGAAGCCAATATCGATAACCTGTACATGGAACAGCTGTTTACTTGGGGTGATGTAGGACGTGATCCCAGAACCCGGGTCATTAGCTCCTCCTATATGGCCCTTGTTGACCGGACTGCCCTTGATGTTAAGGCGGGTGATGATGCAGAGGATGCACGCTGGTTTGAAGCCGGCTGCCAAATGCTTCAGGAGAAAAGGACGATGCTGCAGGACGGCTATGAATTGGAGCGGCTTATTCAGATTACGCTGAGTCACGAAGAGGAACGGTTGACTGCCACAGTGAAGGTCACAACCACTTTTTGCGGCAGAATAAAGCAGGTCAGACGAGACATCGTAGATTCCCACGGACTGGCCTTTGATCATGCCAAGATCATCGAGTATGCAATCGGGAGGCTGCGCAATAAGATCGAGTACACCGACATCGCTTTCCACCTGATGCCGCCATTATTCACCTTGTCGGAGCTGCAACAGGTATATGAGGTCATTCTCGGGAAAGAATTGCTGGCTGCGGCATTCCGGAGGAAGCTTGCACCTATGGTTACGGAGACTAATGAGTTTACGAGGGATGCCGGACACCGCCCCTCGAAGCTTTACCGGTTTAACCCCAATTGGGAGAACCACTGACCAAGGAGGTTTGATTCATGATGGAAAAATTCACGTTTTTCTACCAGACAGATTCACCATTTTCACAATGGCATCCCGCTTTTTTTGAGATTGGTGGAATCCGCTTTAATTGCGCTGAACAATATATGATGGTGTAATGGAGTGAGTGAAATGAACACATTAAATAACAATAGAGATATTCGGACCCAGATCGCTAAAGTAACGTTGAACATCCTGGAACAAGGCTTCTATACGAATGCAGCGGGAGACAAGATCGTAATCCAGGCGCCGGTGGAGTCGGCCATTCGAGGCTCAAAGCTGTATTCACCTGACAGCTTGCCCGGGGTAAAGCAAGAGGCCGCGGCCGGATTAGCGCTTACCCGGAGAGCAGTTCCAACGATCGAAGTAACAGATGAATCCACATTGGCTGCCGCGAAAAGACTGGTGCAGATCCAAGGGGTGGAGAACACCGTATGTCTTAATTTTGCTTCGGCGAAAAATCCTGGCGGAGGATTCCTTGGAGGCAGCCAGGCCCAGGAAGAAAGCTTGGCCCGGTCCTCCGCGCTATATCCGTGCATTTCCCAAATGGAAGAGATGTACAGCCATAACCGGAGCCTGAAAACATGTCTCTACTCCGATTATATGATTTATTCCCCTCAGGTTCCCGTGTTCCGGCATGACAGTGGAGAACTTCTGGAACGCCCCTATCTGGTTTCCATGATTACAGCACCGGCCGTTAATGCAGGGATTGTTCTGGAGCGGGAGCTGGAGCATGTGGAGAGGATCAAACCCGTCATGCTGGAGAGAATCCGCAATATTCTTTCAGTGGCAGCCCATCATGGAGAGAGAGCCCTTGTTCTCGGAGCTTACGGTTGCGGTGTTTTTAGAAATAATCCTGGAGATGTTGCCGCAATGTTTAGGCAAGTACTGGTTAATGAGCATTACGGGAGACTGTTTGACCGGATTGTCTTTGCCGTATTGGATAAGTCAGAGGGGCAGAAGATCCTTAACGTATTCAAGCGGGAGTTGCTGTAAACTCGTGTTGAGGTATTAACCAGTTTATGTTGCTGCTGTTTTGCTGCTGGGTCTTGTGCACTTGAAGATTTATAGATACAGGTAAATCCCGAAGCATTTAAGAAGTGCATACACTGAGGGGAATCAGACGATGAAAAAGATACTGGGTTGCTTCCTGCTTTTACTCTTGGGATTGATATCAGCTTGCAAGAATAGTCCTAATGATAGTACATCAAGCATTATTCCGCCACCAGAGCCCGAATTACAACAGACGCAGATCCTCAGCAACGATAATAATCCGCCTGATAAAGCAGATAGTGAGGATGACTATAATCTGCTTATTGGTGATTTCGTGAATATATATTCGGCACTAAAGAGCTAGAAATGCATTCTAGGAAAAATGGTGATTAGAAGGTATAATAGGTTCCAAACATAACCAATTGAAGAAGGAACCACAATGAGCCACCGTAACGCGAAGATTCATCGCGCTGAGCTCATTCAGCCTTTTCTCGAGAAGCACAAAAAGACCTTAACCTTCATGTATCTTCCACCATACAGTCCAAATCGGAATATAATCGAAGAAGTTCAAGGTTTCATTCGCCATATTAACGAAACCCCATCGGCTACCGTAGAACGCCTTTGTTTGCAATTCTAACTTATTTTCGCCGAATATATAGCTGTTTCTCTCCAAAAAACAGTATGCAGCATCGCTGAACAATGGATTGGGGCAGTTGCTTAAGCATACTATCTATGTTATTATGAAAACGCTATCGCAAGAACTGGAGGGAAATCCTTTGCACCAGGTAACCAGCATCAACAGAAAGGGAGAGTCCGATTGGTACTTCACGTAAGTAAGAAAGTGCAAACATTGATCCTTCTTCTGCTCATCGTCTCTCTCTGCATTCTGGCCATGGGTTCGACCGTCTACCTCCTCGCCAGAAACGCCATCCGGCAAGAGGTGCAGAACGCTTACCAGGTTTCGCTTCTACGCACCAAAGACCGGATCGAAAGCTACTTCCGCCAGATGCACCAGTCCATCCTTCAGTTCGAGAAGCTGCCAACCTTCGGAACCTTGAGTTCTCCATATAAGGAAGAAGACCAATTCGATTTCATTACACTCCGGGACACCATGCTGCGCATACAAACCTCACTCGATTACGTGGATAACATTGTCCTCTACCGGACGGCAACCGGCAAGCTCCTTTCCACCAACCAGCCTGTAACAGATTTCCAGGACGATTACAGCCTTGCTATGCAAACCTTTGACCCATTGGGCAAAGACTTCGCCTTTTTAACGGTAACAGTAAAATCGGCGCCCACCGCCGTGCTTATCCGCAAGCTGCCGGTGTTCAGCAGCACCCACTCCTTTTACATCATCTTTCATATCAACCAGCGGTTCTTCGACGATATTCTGGGACAGGCCGGCAAGGGCAAGGGCAACTACTTTATTCTTGACGAGCATAAGCGGCTGCTGCAAAACCGGGGAACACTGTCCGATGGGGAGCTGGGTACAAAAATTGTGCCTGGTATTGCTGATCCGAAAGCGGCCGCGCCTGAAGGCTACTTTACGTCGCAGCTCGCTTCGTCCACTTCGGACTGGACCTACGGCTTCGCCATCGCAAATGACCTCCTGTTCCACAAAATCGGCCAGTTGCGCAACGGTATTTTTCTGTTTGCGCTCCTGCTATTAATCGTTGGCGCCGTGGCTGCCGTCCTTTCTGCCAACCGCTTGTGGCGGGGCTGGAACGATATTGTGTCGGCACTGAACGAACAGGGTCACGGGCAGATGCGGAAACACGAACCGAAGGGGACGAGTGCCTCGGCCAACACCGGCACGACTATGGCCCCAAGCGATGAGTTCAAACAAATTTTTCTCAAGGTGAAAGACATGAAGGAAACGCGCGATGAGCTGCAAGAGCAGGTAAAGGAGCTGATCCCGGATATCCGCGAAGCGTTCGTCCGCAAGGTTCTCGAGAAAGGCGTCCGCACCGCCGAAGAATTAGATAAGCTGCACAAATATCAACTGCCGCTCGATCGGGGGCCTTATGGCTGCCTCTGCGTGGAAATCGATCAATACAGAAGCATGTCTGAGCTGTATTCCGAAGTAGACATGTACTACTTTCAATACGGATTGTCACGCGTCATCCTCGAGGTCATGGAGGGGACGGGCATAGGTGCGGTCAGTGCTGTGGGTGCCGGGCGGTTTATCGGGGTTTTGACATTCGAGACCTGTTCTGTCCGCGAGGCGAAGGATGCGCTGTGGCAAGCCGCCAATATGATCCGAACGTTCGTCCACGATTATTTTCCCTACACGGTATCCATTGGCACCGGTCGTATCCGCGAGGATTTGGCGTATCTGAATTTGGCGGCACAGGAGGCCGAGGAGGCGTTAAAGCATAAGCTGCTGGCCGGTGCCAACCGGGTGATCTCGATGGAGGAGCTGGGGGAGGCCTCCGATATTGGAGATACCGCCGTTTTTATGAAGGAGCTTCATAACGACCTTCTGTTCGCCATTCGCTCACGCAATCGGGAATTGGGCTACGCTTATGTCGGGAAGCTGACTTCGCTGCAGAATATCAAAAGCCTCAATGCACAACGGCTGCAGGGGCAGCTTGCCGAATTGGTTTTCTCTGTCTTCCGCGGCACAGGAGAGCAGTTGAACCAGCCGCAGAACGAGCCGCTCCTGAGCGAATTGCTCAAGCTGTCAACATTGGAGGAGTGGATGGATTGGATTAGGCGGGAGACCATCGATGTATTGATTGACAGGGTAAGTCAAGTCCATCTATCTTACATGAATAAAGTGGCTGCACAAATAAGCGGGTACTTGGAGGAACACAACGAGGAGGAAATTCGGCTCGAATCATGCTGCAAGGCGATGAATCTGCCGGTTTCCATCGGCAAGCAGGCGCTCAAGGAAGTTCATGATACAACCTTCGCCGACCTTCTTTTGACGAGCCGCATGAATAAGGCCCAGCAATTGCTGAAGGACACTGACACCGGGATTGAGGAGATTGCTTCCCGGCTGCTTTACAGCAGCGCGCAGAACTTCTCGCGCACCTTCAAGAAGGCCATCGGCATTCCGCCGGGGCAGTTCCGCAAGGAAAGCCGGGAATAAAACCCCTAAAAAATTTCAAAAAAGCCGCGTGGAGGGGCCATAACAAGAGAAAAAAAACGTAGTTGTGGAGTTGAAAATCAAAAAACGCTGCACAAAATGCTAAAAGCGTCAAACCCTTGAAACATAAGGGTTTGACGCTTCTTTTGTTTTTGCGGCGGGGCAATAGATAGCCGGTTGTTCAATTCCCCTTTGTGGAGGCTGGCCTCTCAGCGGGACAAACATTCATATCAGGAGTCTGACCGACGTAGAAACCGATATTTTTAACTAAAAGGGAAAGGATTTGCGTGGCGACGGCGAATCTATCTATATCGGATATATTATCAAAGCGAGGGACCCCCATGGCCAAATTAAAAGCGTATACCACCGAGCAAGGCGAACGGTTTCCTACTTACGTCAGCGATTGGGTCACCCAGCGACCATCTGGCCCGCCTCATCAGCGGCATCGTTGACCAGGTGGTCTAAGTTTGACGCTTACGATAGTGTCATTTCACGTAAATCAGCCTTTTTACCATAATGATAAGTGCCAGGCTTCTGCCCGTATTGGCGGCCGTACGGAAAATGACGGGTGTCATTATGCAGCAATCCACGCATTGGCGGATAATGAGCATTGTTTCCACTTTCAGCAGCGAATATTGTAGTATTACAGGCTGGCCAGCAGGTACACTGCATTACCAAATAAATAAAAACGCGGAATTAACTGACGATTTCGAATCCAAATAAGGGGTGGATGCGATCTAAACACCCAGTGCTGGACGAGGGAAGTCATTTGAGACAAATCCAGTATTGAGACCCAGTGGATCAAGTACAAGTAAAACCGGCGTAGAAGCAGGGCTCATACTCTTGCTGTAAATGCACGGAGACCAAAAGAAGATACGCAGAATGAGTTTGTGAGGAAGAGGTGTATGGTTTGGGACCGAATTACCGCTTTGCATTTAACAAAAAAACCACTGGGGAAGGCTGGATCTTCCTGGATGCGGATAGCGCCTTCAACTGGCTGACAGGATACGGGTTTTCCATGCCGCCCGCCTTCTCCCGCTATGAGGATCTGCGGGATTCCTGGCCGGGAGACTATTTTGTGCCCATGGCGCCGTCGTTCCTGGTGAATGTCCCCAAGGGGAATTATACCGTTGCCCTGACGTTTACCGGCCTGGAGAAGGGAGCTGCGCTGACCGTTAAGGCGGGTATGGGGAGGATTGCCCTTGACCGCATTCCTGCCGCTCCAGGAGGGATGGTTAAGGAAAGCTTCGCTCTCCACGTAGAGGACGGACAGCTGAAGCTAGCCTGGACGGGGAAGGTGCAGGTCAACACAGTTGAAATCACCCATGCGCCGTTGTTGCCAACTCTCTTCTTGGCCGGGGACTCCACTGTGACGGACCAGCCCTCAGGGGGCTATCCCTATACCGGCTGGGGCCAAGCCATCGGCAAATTCCTGAACGCTTCCGTTGCCGTTGACAATCATGCCCGTTCAGGCAAAAGCTCCAAAAGCTTCATCACTGAGGGCAGGTTGAACCGTGTATGGAAGCTGATCAAGCCGGGGGACTATATCGCTGTCCAGTTTGCCCATAATGATGAGAAGGATAACGAGGGCGGCACGTTGGCCTATTCCACCTACAAGGAATACCTGAGCCAATATATTGCCGGAGCCCGGGAGCGGGGAGCCATACCGGTGCTGGTGTCCGCCATGCAGCGGCGATTCTTCGAGGAGGACGGTACGGTCAGGGATACCCACGGCGATTATATTCCGGCCATGGAAGAGCTGGCCCGGGAGCTGGGCGTGCCCTTCATAAATCTGGCTGCCAAGAGCAAGACGTTGTTGGAGAAGCTGGGGCCGGAGGCCTCCAAGGAGCTGTTCATGTGGATTGCGCCGGGGAAATACGCCGGGTTGCCCGACGGTAAGGAGGACAACACCCACTTTTCCGAATTGGGAGCCATCGCCATTGCCGCTCTTGTAGCGGAGGGCATCCGGGAGTTGGATATTCCGGTGCTCGCGTCCAGCCTAAGGTAATGCTGCACGGCCTGCCGGTTCAAGTAAGGCCAAGCCGTGAGCCCAGGGCCAGTAAGGGATTTCGCTATTCCGGGAAGCTAATAATAAAAAAAAGGGGTTATGAATATGGCATTCAGCAAATCTTGGAAGCAAGCAGCCGGTGTGCTGCTGGCGCTTGCTCTCGCTGCGACGACAGCGGCATGTGGCGGTGCGGATTCAACGAAGGACGGGGGGGATAACGGAGCGGAGAAAACGGCGGCAGAGCCCGTAAAGCTCAAGCTCGCGTATGATTTCGGCAATACGATTCCGAGCACGTCTTCGGACAGCAATGAGGCGTTGAAATGGCTGGAGAACAAGCTTAATGTCAAATTTGAGATGAATGTCAACTCGTGGGAAATATATAAGGAAAAAATCCGCGTCATGATCGCTTCCGGCGATGTTCCCGATGCTTTCACCTGGCGGCAGATGGATGATTTCATCGTCAACATGATTAAATCCGGAGCGGTTATCCCTTTGGATGAGTATATCGACAAGTATCCGAACCTTAAGAAGCAGAAGGATCTGTATTTGACTAAATATCAGGGCAAGACCTGGGCAATCACCAATGTCCGAAATCCGGTGGCAACGGGCGATGTCCCAATGATCCGCAAGGATTGGCTTGACAGCCTCGGGCTGCAGGTCCCCAAAACAACCGATGAACTGTACACGGTAGCAAAGGCGTTCTCGGATAACGATCCTGACAAAAACGGGAAAAAGGACACCTACGGTATCCAGATCGGCTTCGCCACCAATTCGTTTGTGGCAACAGGCGGTTTTCAGCAGGCCTTCGGCATCATGGACACATGGGTCAAGCAGGGGGACAAGTATGTACCTAACTTTGCGACCCAAAATTTCAAGGACTATCTTACCTGGATGGCCAAAGCCTATAAAGACGGCCTGATCGATCCCGATTTTGCGGTTACAGATGGACGCACAGCGGAGTCCAAGTTCGTCAGCAAAGGAACAGCGGGCATTATGTTCCACTACATCTCCCGTTTGAATGATTTTGAAGACAACTACCAGAAAACCAACCCCAATGCCAAGATCATTCCCTTCGAGCCCATCAAGGGTCCGAACGGCAGCCAAGGTGCAGCAGGGCGCACCAATTACGGCGGACTGTTCATTTCGAAGGAGGCGGCTGAAGACCCGGCGAAAATTGAAAAGCTGATGGAATGGCTTGATTTCGGTGCCAGTCCAGACGGCTACAACTTTAATGTATACGGCGTCGAAGGCATTCACTACACAAAGAATAACGGCAAGAATGAAGTGAAGAACGATGTGTTGACGCGCGATATGCCCGGCGCATTCGTATGGACGCAGCCGATGCAGGCGACCGAGGAAGTGTTTGTAAGCAAGAAGAACTCCGAGGCTACGACCCAAATGCTGATTGAGGGAAACAAGATGCTGGAGAAATTTTTGAAAATCCCGGATTCCCTTAACTTCGCCTTCTCTGCGACAGGCTCCAAGTACAATGCGGAGTCCACTGCGTTTATCAACAACAACGTGGTGAAGGTGATTATGGGCAACATCAATGTCAAGGATTGGGATAGCATCGTCAAGCAATGGTATGACCGCTTTGAAGGGAATAAGTGGATGGAGGAAATCGCCTCCAACGCGAAGTAAGGACGCAGGCATTGGGATAGAGGGGAGAATATCATGGCTATACAGACGACAACGGCCGGTGCGGCAACCGACAACGGTCAACGGATCGGCCGTCGGATAGGAAAAAAGCTCTGGACGGACCGCTATTTTTACCTGTTGGCGCTGCCGGGCATGCTCTTTATATTGTTGTTCGATTATGTTCCGATGTATGGCATCGTGCTGGCATTTCAAGACTATAACCCGTTCGCAGGCATTATGCACAGCGACTGGGTGGGTCTTGGGCACTTTCAGCGGCTGTTCCGCCATCCCGATTTCTGGATGGTGCTGCGCAATACGCTGGTCATCAGTCTTTTGAACCTGGTGCTTTATTTTCCTGCACCGATCATTTTGGCACTGCTCTTAAACGAGGTGAGGGCGCAGTTTTTCAAACGGACGATTCAGACGATCATCTATCTGCCGCATTTTGTTTCGTGGGTGGTCATCTGTTCGCTGACGATCACACTGATGAATTCGGAGGGCATCATAACACAGGTCGTGCATTGGCTTGGTTTTCCAGACGTTAAGCTGCTGATGGATAAACGGTTGTTCTGGGGCATCATCACCATTCAAAGCATCTGGCGCGAATCTGGCTATGGGACGATCATTTTCTTGGCTGCGCTGGCTGGAATCAATCCGGAGCTATACGAAGCGGCCCGCGTCGACGGCGCCAACCGGTGGCAGCAAATCCGTGCCATTACTATGCCGGCGCTGATGAGCACGGTAGTTATCCTGCTGCTCTTGCGGCTGGGTCATATCATGAACCTGTCGTTCGATCAGCTGTTCATCATGGGCAATCCGATGGTCAGCGACGTGGCTGAGGTGTTCGATACCTACGTGTTTAAAGCGGGCGTACTACAGGGGAATTTCAGCTTTGCGGCAGCAGTTGGACTGTTTAAATCGCTTGTAGGTCTTGTCCTTATTCTCGGTTCCAACTGGTTGTCGAAGAAGACGAGCGATCACTACTTATTCTAGGAGGCGTGGATAACGATGAAACCTCAGAAGAACTATTGGTTCGAGGCGTTCAATTACACGCTTCTGGCCGGTATTGCGCTGCTAATGATATTCCCGTTCTGGAACGTACTTGCGACCTCGTTCTCGGCTCCGCATTTGGTCTACGAGGGTAAGCTGATGTTTTGGCCAAAGGATGCAACCCTTATCGCCTATGAAACGGTGTTTCAAAACCGACAGTTTCTTCAGACGTTCAGCAATACTGTATTTGTGACCGTTTTCGGCACGCTGCTTAGCATGGCGCTCACGATCACACTGGCCTACCCGCTGTCGAAGAAACATGTGATGGGTTCCAGCACGATGTTGTTTATTGCTTTCTTCACCATGCTGTTCAGCGGAGGCATCATTCCGTCTTATCTGCTGATCAAGCAGCTGCATCTGCTTAATACGCTCTGGTCGCTGATCGTTCCTAGTGCCCTCAGCGTATTCAATTTGATGATCATGATCAGCTTCTTCCGCTCGGTGCCGCAGGAACTGGAGGAATCGGCCAAATTGGACGGCTGCAATGATATCGGCGTGCTGTTCCGCATCGTCATCCGCATATCAATGCCGGTTATCGCCACACTGACGCTGTTCTATGCCGTATCCAAGTGGAACATCTTCTTTCAGGCAATCATGTATAACAGCGATGCCAACAAAATGACGCTGCAGGTATTATTGCGGCAAATTCTCGTACAAATGACCAGCGATGCTGTGGACGCGGCCATGTCCGGCGATGTGCCAAAAATCGGTGTAACGGTAAAAATGGCGATGATTATCATCGCGACGGTGCCCATGCTGCTGATTTATCCGTTCCTGCAAAAATATTTTGCCAAGGGCGCTATGATTGGCTCGATCAAAGGCTAAAGAAGGAGGTCTAAGCGTATGGAAATGATCGAAGACAGCCGTATTGTACTGGGCAAGGCGCAGCAAGTATATGATCATATGACAACTGCCCCGCCAGATGACGGACAGCGGACCATGGATGCCTGGGATTGGAAGCCGGGGGTCGGCCTGATGGCGGTCTGGAGCTACTATCAGGCAACCGGACGCGCGGAAGCCAGGGAATACGTCAAGAGTTGGATACAAGACCATAAGCACAAGGCGGCGCAGCTGCGGACCATCAACTCCACCGCACCGTTCACCGTACTTGCCGAGCTGCTCCGCCACATGCCGGAAGCGGACGAGGCATTAGAATGGGGGCGGTTGGCGCACGAGCATGGGCAATGGCTGATGCAGGAAGCGCCGCGTACATCATTGGGCGGCTTTGAGCACACAGTGACGGAAGGCGTCCTGTTCCAGCAGCAGCTGTGGGCCGACACGCTCGTGGTGGGGACACTGTTCCTGGCGCGAATGGCCTCGTTGAGGGGAGACGCGGAGATGGCCCGCGAATCTGTGCGTCAGGTTGTTGTTCATCTTCGCCTGCTTCAAGACCCGGAAACCGGCGTGCTATTTCACGGCTATGACTGCCTGCATGGCAACCATATGTCCGCAGCTTTATGGGGGCGGGCCAATGCCTGGGTGACGTTTGGGGTGCCGGAGATAGTGGGGGAGGTTCGCCACCTGACAGATATTCCCGATGAGATTGGAGAGCGCTATGAGCGATTGGTGAAGGGGCTGCTCCGCTTCCAGACAACCAACGGAATGTGGCATACGGTGGTGAATCGCCCGGATTTCTACCTGGAAACCTCGGCATCGGCGGGAATTGCTTACGGCTTCCTGACGGCATTGCGCGTGGGCATCATCCCTGAAGGCGATCTGCGGAAGCGGATGAAGGAAGCTGTTCGAAAATCGCTTCACGCAGTTATGATTCTGGTCGATGTATATGGGGCTGTTCATGGCGTTTCCGGCGGAACACCGGTGCTGCCCTCGATTGAGGCATATAATGCTGTCAAGATTACGCCGACACCTTACGGTCAGGCGCTGACGCTTATGCTGCTCAGCGAGGTGCTGCGGAATCCTGCTGCCATCTCCGGTTCTGCGTCTGCAAAGGAGGTTCAGTTATGAGGGCTTGTCTGACTTGCCTATTGTGTATGATCATTGCCTTTACCCTCGTGGTTCCGTCGCGTTCGTCAGCTCAGGCGCCTTCCCAGCCCTACGAGTTGAGCAAGCCGGACTATCAAGCTTTTCTCATCGACAGGTACGCTGATTTAACTCGAAGCATGAATGACGCCGTATTTACACAAAGAGCCCAGTCCGACCCGCGAAGGGTTATTAATTTCGCAGAATATGCACTAAGCCTGCATGATGCAACGGGAGAGCAGAGGTATGTAACGGATGCCAAGCGGGCATGGGACGCGCTGCTGGGCAAATGGAGGATGAACCTGGCAGGGGGCGAGTCCATCAACCGCCCCAATGATTTCTTTATTAACGCGGGGCTTCTCCATGTATATGAGGAACTGCACGAACTGGGTCTGGTGGATGCCGATGACGTGCCGATCCTGCGTCAGGTGATGCGGGCGAACAACTATTATCAGAAGGGCGACAATAATCAGGCGATATACCGGGCTATTGGTTTGGTGCAATCTGTGCGGCTATTCCCCGATGAGCCAAACGCGCAGCTATGGCGGCAGTATGCGGACGAGGTATGGAACTACTGGTATGCCCAGCGGGATATTACGGAGAACGCCTCACACTATAGCTCCATCAGTCTCAACGCCGCCATCAAGCTTACCCGCCTGAGCGGACGGGAGGAGCTGATGGCCGCGCCCGAGATTCGCAAGGTGTTCGAGCGGTATCGGGATCAGGTGAGCCCGACGGGAGCGATGCCTGAATATGGAGACGATTATTTCGGCGAGGCTCTGGAATGGATCGAGGTGTTCGAGTATGCTGCGCGGACGTACAATGACCCGACCTACCTTGATGCGGCATGGAAGGTTTACTGGTTCCTGTACCATCACTACAAGCTGGAGGCCACTGGGAATTTCGATACCGATTTGTGGTCAATGGTTCAATACGCCAGTCTGACAGGATTATTGGAGCTTCAGCCGACTGCGCTGCAGCCATCCGCGAATCCGGTGCGGAGCCGCGTATTGACCCGGAACGAACCGGGGAAGACGGACTCTATTGACAAGCTGGTATTGGCGACATCCCGGACGCCCGGCTCGCCCTTTCTCATGAGCGAGCTGTTTGGCCGGGGCTTTCACAGCCATCTGAACCGGGTAGGAGCCATTCAGTATATCGAGACGGACGGGAAGCCTCATTATCACGGTATGGCCCGTCACAACAAGGGAGCGACCCACTCCAACGTCGTTGCCGTCATGTCCGGGGATGCCGCCCAGAACTACCCGTTCGGCAACAAGACCTTCGAGCCGGATAAATGGTATCACGAAACGGTTCCCGCTTCTATGCTCATCACCTCCGATACGGAGGATAATACCGTTCGCTTCGGCCCGCTGAATTTGCGTTTGCAGGCGAGTACGGAGGTTGATTTCATCATCGATAATTTGCGTATTGAGGGCCCGGCGGGAACGAGGATGATCGATACATTCGAGGATTTGGCCAAGTGGACCCGCAGGGACAATCCGTACTCTCCCAGCACCGATAGCACGGAAGGAAGCCAAGCCTTGCGCGTTAGAATCAAGCCGGGGGCGAGCGCGCATTACACTGCATTCGGCTGGGAATACGAAAGCGATCCGGAAGCGCTGAAGCCCGGATACGATGTGGACTTCAGTTTGGACGAATACAATGTCATCAAGTACGACTGGAAGTACAAGGCTCCGAATGCAGTGGATTTTTCGATTATTTTCCGAATGATAGTGGATACGAACACAGGCATCGATACAGTGCCGGGAGATGTGAATAATGTTCCTGTCGTAAGCCAGGCGCGGACGGAGGATTCCCCGCAGGATGCCTATGGCGAATATACGCTCAGCCAATACGTTACCCATGATACGATACTTGTCCGCAAGATGGTATTGACCCAGGAGGGCTTCCTTGTGGTGCAAGATCGGCTGGAGCCCGGAGCAAGCGCAGACGGGTATGTTGCCGGTCCCGTCTGGCAGACGTATGCGCCGGGGGATCGGGGAAAGAACTGGTTCGATACCCCGTCCGAGAGTCTGGTCTGGAAGATGCCGGACGGGACGCCCGGAACGCAGCCTAATCTGCTTATTTGGATGGGAGAGGCAGAAGACAGGACGTTCGGCGTGAACAAGAACATCGAGATTGCCAACAATCCGGCCCCTGCGCAAACTGTGTATGCCAAACAGCCGTTGGCGGCGGGGCAGGCGGTTACCTTCGTCTCCGTATTGATGCCGCATCAGACGGCGATACCGGCGGAAGGTATTGCCGAAGCAATCAGGATTGAGGCAACGAACGATGGTCGCTCCACGGTTGTGCTGCCGGTCCCCGGCGCCTCGCCGGAGGAAGTGACGGTCACGATTGGTTCGGACGGATGGAAGGTGAAGCGGAGCGGCGACCTGGATGAAGACGGCCGCTTTACCGGGAAGGATATGGAGCTGGCTCTGGCGCGGTACCGGATGACAAGCGCTTCGCCGGATTGGGAGCAGATTCAGGACGCGGACATCGACAAGGATGGTCTGATTGGCATCGCAGACCTGGCATTTATTGCGGCGAAGCTCGAAGCGTCCGATCATACGACAGCGGGGAGGACGGATCGCCAATGATAACCGCTCGTATTCTCTCGGGTCGAAGGCTGTGGCTGTGCGCATTATTATCCATATTGGTTTCAAGTGTTATGTTCGCCAACGGCGTCACGTATGGCAACTATGGCAACTATGAGATACCTGTGCCCAACTGGAGCTTTGAAGCCGATGCGGATCTGGACGGCATTCCCGATAGCTGGGAGAATGCCGATATGAACAACATGTTGACCAATCCGGGCTTCGAGGAGGGAACAACCGATTGGTCTACTGATGGGAATAACCGCAATGGTATTATTGATACAACCGTGTCAAGAACGGGTACGGCTTCGGCCAAAATTACGGGAGGCGTAACATGGACCTCGTTTCGGCACCGGGATATTCCCATCGAGCCCGGAGCGACGTATGTCATCAGCGGCTTTGTCAAAACACAGAATGTATCGAGCCCCAGCAGCAAAGTTTTCATTCACTTCGGCACGAAGGATCAGGCAGGCAATTGGGTCAAACTGGACAATAATCCTGCGACCAATTCTGCCTCACTGGTGGCGAACAAAGGAACGCATGATTGGCAGAAGATCGAAATGGAGTATACGGCGGCTCCGAACGAGACCTACATCACTTACCTGCGCGTCCGAATCAACTCGGTGGCCGGGGCTACGAATGAGATTGTCTGGTTTGATGACCTCGCAATTCGCAAGGCCGGCGGCATCGACAAAACCCAGACGCTGGCGGGCGGCCAATCGTTAAAGGCTGCGGGGGCTTCCGGAGACTCGGTGAGCACATGGCTGTCCGTCGAGATTCCCATTGCCGGGGGAATGGTCTACAATATCCGGTCCGCAGTCAAGACCACTTTACCGGCTCCCCTACCCTATCTTAGTGTACAATTCCGGCAGGCGGACGGGGGCGTCCTCTCGCAAACCGTGGCCTCCGCTGTGTACGAGGGCCTTCCCGGTGCCCCCGATTGGTCGGAGCTGGCGGGCAAGGTCATTGCGCCTAAGGAAGCACAGTCGGTACGGATCGGCCTGAATGTCCAAGGGATGGGCAATGCCTGGTTCGATGCGGTAAGGCTGGAGGAGGATACCACTCCTTTGGCCGCCAGTATCCACATCGATGGACCCGACACCATAACCATTACCGGCGAAGGGGGCTCCATCCCCTATCAAGCCACCGTATGGGATCAATACAACCAGGTTATGCCGTGGCAGGCGCTTCGGTGGTCGGTGGACTCCTCCCATCCCGGCGTATCGATTCATCCCGATTCAGGGATTTTGACGGTAACGGGAGAGGCCTTATCCTCGTTGGTGGAGGTCCGCGCCGAGCCGGCATCCGGGGCAGCAGCTGCGGCAGGACGCAAGACCATTGCGCTTGCGCCTGAATTTACCCTCCATGCGGTGAAGAATGGCGGAAGCTGGGAGGTTGTAGTGGCGGGAAATCATATTGGGGATTTGTACGCCTATGAGGTTCAGTTGGGTTATGATCCGGCGAAGGTGCAATTGGAGGCCGCGGAATCGCTTATTCCGGGTTATTATACAAGCCCAACGACCGTTGCAGAGGATGTTTACTTTGCCGGAACACTTGTTGGCCGCACAGCGCCTCTTCAGGGAAGCGTGCCTATGGCCAAGCTGCGCGTAAGGCCGATGCAGACCGCCGACCTGCACTTGAAGTCGGTTGCATTGGTGGATAGCCGGTTGCACACCGTGCGCTACCCCGTCAGTGAGAGGATTGAACTGCCTCCCATCGGCACTCATATCACATTGGAAGGCCCGGCCTCGCTTTATGCCGGCGACAGCGGAGCTACTGTAACCAGATTGGTGTATAGCGATGGCCGCGACATCGTTCTTGACAGAGGCGTCGTTTACAGCAGCAGCAATCAGGCGGTGGCTGCGATTGCCGCCGATGGGAGCATTCATGCGCTCTCCGGAGGCGCGACTGTGATCTCGGCGGTCTATTCGGATCTGACTGGCAGCTACACACTGACAGTCCGGGAGAATGAACCCGACTTTGTTGCCACCGAGCCCACGCCGCAGGAGAATCTCCTGCAAACGCCGGTTGTTCCCGGCCTGCTCCGGATTCAGTCCGATCAGCTAAGCGGCAAGAAGGAATCTCGGAGGCTGACCGACGAAACATTAGTACAAGGCTATCCCTTGCCTTCAAAGGCGGTTATTTCCCGAATAATGGATAGCGCTGACTCTTCTTGAGGGAGTGGGATGCCCTTCACGGCATCCTGCTTCCTCTTTCCTTGCTCTTACGCAACGGTTTCCCTTTTTTGGGCAGACATCTCCCGTTTTTGCTTTTCACGCACTCCTTCGCAAAGGGACATCCCTCGCACTCGGTATTTTCATACATCCATTTGGTCGGTTTGTCTGGGGGGTTCTCATGTAGAATCCTATCCAATTGCCGGAAATGCCTATTTTGCAGAGTTCATATAATCAAAGAGCTGTGATAAGCTTTTCGCAATCATGATGTGTGGTAATGTATTGAAATCCAAGCTGGTTGTTGTACCGGTTGTAACGGCTGCAAAGTCGACTGACGCATTGGCGGCTGTATTGGCATCAATTAGACTATCACCAACATATAGAACATTATTTCTATCTTCAGACAGGCAATGGATTGCTTTCAACAACCCATTCGGGGATGGCTTAGCACAGTCAACGTCTTCAAAACCTACGATACAGTCAATTAGCTCCGCAATATCGTATTTTTTCAGTACTTCATCAATTCTATAGTGGAATTTGCTTGTGACAATCGCAGTTTTAAAGCCCTTTGTTTTTAATTGCTCTAATGACCCAATTGTGTCATCAAAAAGCGTGGTATGCTTCGTCATGATTTTGTCTGCCATTTCTTTGAATAAGGCCACAAATTGACTTGATAATCCTTCATCTGATATGCCGGTAAGAACAGTGAAGGTTTCTTTCAAAGTCATTCCAACCGTTTTCCTGATATCATCTGTTTGCTTACTTTCAATGTTTAAGCTATTTAAAGCGAAATTAACGCAATTTACTATACCCGGCGTGGCATCAGCTAATGTAAAATCAAAATCAAAAATGTATGTTGTATATTTCATGACATCCTCCTTATTGTATAAATATTACGTTTACAAATGGTTGGCGTCCAGTCTTTAATATACAAAGGATATCAGAGGATGGATATAGAATCTATATGTGGGAATGCGCAAATCTTCAGAGACTGGAAATGCATATTGTGGGGTGAAATCAACGTTGAAAAAGATACTCGTATGTTTGGCGCTCTTAGGATTGTTAACGGCCTGTTGGAATGGTCAAAATGAGGCCATCCCGAGTATAACTGGATCTTCAGAACCGGAATTAGTTCCAACGCAGACTGAGGGTGCCGCTCCAACACCTCATAAATTGGATCGTATCGAATCCGATCCTAAAAATGATGAAAGCAGCTTAAATGCCAATGGTGTTGCCGATGCGGCTTCATTAATTCCAGCGGGATGGCACATATTGGAGAGCCACGCGCCTGTAAAAGCGGAAGGCGATTTGAATAAAGATGGGATTCCGGATATGGCAATCATTATCGAGAAGACAGAGGACAGCATTGAAGCCTCCCGCTCCTTATTAATTGCATTCGGTACCAAGGAACAGACATATTTACTCTCAATCCTTGCAGAACATGTCATTCTATCCGAGAGTGAGGGTGGAGTCTTTGGTGATCCATTTGACAGCATGGAAATAGATAGGGGATCTGTGGTAGTAAGTGATTACGGAGGCAGTAATGTCAGGTGGTATCACAAATACAGATTCAGATTCCAGGATAACGACTGGTACCTGATCGGAGCTACAACGGGAACGAATTATTTGATTAGTGATGCAATTGGCATGGGCAATAGTGAGGATGACTATAACCTGCTTACTGGTGATTTTATTAAGAAGAAAACAAATGAACAAGGAGAAGTTGAGATTACAAAAGGAAATAGAGGAAAGAAGCAGCTCATCAAGCTAAGGGAATTTGATTCGCGGGATATATCGGATTTCTTGATGCTTTGAAGATTATTGGTTGCAATCACTAACCGGCAGAAAATACCTGATTGACATTTCATGCGCAGGGCCCTACTATATGCATATACATGTATAATCGAAAAAGGGGTTGCAGTGTCCATGTCGGATTTGCTGGTTGAAACGAACTGCGCCTGTACCAGCTTGCGCAAAACAACACGTTCCATTACCCAATTCTACGACCGGATGCTTCGTCCGGCGGGACTGCGCTGTACCCAACTTTCGCTGCTCAGCCAGATTTCCGGGAGGGGCACGATTACGTTTGGCGAGCTTGGCGAGCGGCTGCTGATGGACCAGACTACAGTGACCCGTAATGTCGATAATCTCAAGAAGCTGGGCTATGTCTCGATTACCAATTGTGAGAATGACGCCCGCAAGAAGTACATTACCATCTCTGCGGCCGGTGCGCAGAAGCTTGCCGAAGCCGCGCCATTATGGAGGGAAGCCCATGCCAGGATTACTCAGGGTCTGGGCGGGGAACGGTACGATGAACTGATGGCATTGCTTAGCGATGTGGAGCGGTTGGTGGAGTAAGCCTCCACATTTTTTATGATTTTTACATGTATATACATATATTTTTCCGAATGGAAGGGAGCAGAAATCCATGAGAACTTTATTCGATCAAACCCAATTCGCCGGCCTGAAGCTGAAAAACCGGTTTGTCCGTTCCGCTACGAACGACGGATTCGCCGACGGACGGGGGCATGTGACACCGGAATTGATGCAAATCTATGAGGGGTTGGCAAAAGGCGGCGTGGGCACCATCATTACCGGGCTTACTTATGTATCCCACCGGGAACAGCCTTATCCGGGGCAGATGGGGATCTACGACGATTCCTTTATCGAGGACTACAAGCCGCTGACGGATGCCGTTCACCGTTATGAGGCCAATATCATCGTGCAATTGGTTAGTGTGGGCACCCAAACCAGACATCCGGAGAACGGCGGTAAAGTTATCTGGGGACCCAGTGCCGTCGAGGATGCGGCGTATAAGAACACACCTAAGGAAATGACCGTGGAGGATATCGGGTTTGTGCAGCAGGCTTTTGCCGAGGGAGCTATGCGGGCCAAGAAAGCCGGCTTTGACGGCGTCCAGATGCATGTGGCCCACGGATATTTGCTAAGCAAATTCCTGACGCCGTATTATAACCGCAGGACGGACGCTTATGGCGGGAGCCTGGAGAACCGGGCCAGAATGATCACAGAAACCTATCAAGCCATCCGGGAGAAGGTGGGTGCTGACTATCCGGTATTGGTCAAGATCAACAGTGAAGACTTTATGGAGCAGGGATTAACCGCAGCAGAATGTGTGGAGGTGTGCGAATGGCTGGCGGAGCTGGGCATCGACGCCATCGAAGTCAGCGGCGGCAGCAGCTCCTCCCGCCCCAACGAAGGCCCGGCCCGTAACCGGATGCAGGAATCATACTTCCAATCCCATGCCGCGGCGATTGCCGAAGCGGTTCAGGTGCCGATTATCGCGGTAGGGGGGCACCGGGAATTCGCTTCGCTCACGGACATCGTGAATCAGACGGCCATTGAATACCTCGCCTTGAGCCGCCCGCTGATCCGCGAGACCGATCTGATTAACCGCTGGCAGCAAGGCGATCTGGCCCGTTCGAAGTGTGCTTCGTGCAACAAGTGCTTTAGAAATGACGGGACGCGGTGTATTTTTGTGGAGCGCAATGTTGGATGATGGAGAATTGGCTCCTGTTCATCTTTGACTAACTCTGTGAGAAGTGCTACCTTAGGATCAAATTACAGAGGAGGCTCTTGATATGAACCCGATTATTTCGGAGAAGGTATTGAATGACGGTCTGAAAGTTCCAGCTATTGGATTGGGCACCTATGGCCTAAAGGGAGCAGCCGGAGCAAAGGCGATTGCAGGTGCGATTGATGCGGGCTACCGTCTGATTGACACCGCGTTCAACTATGAGAATGAGGGAGCCGTTGGTCAGGCGGTCCGGCACTGTTCTGTGCCGCGGGAGGACCTTCTGATCTGTTCCAAGCTGCCGGGGCGCCGGCATTCCTATCAGGAGGCTATTGTAACGATTGAGGAGTCATTATACCGGGCCGGTTTGGATTATTATGATTTGTATCTGATCCATTGGCCCAATCCTAAGGTGGATTTATATGTGGAAGCCTGGCAGGCCATGATAGAGGCGAAGAAGCGGGGTTATATCCGTTCCATTGGAGTATGCAATTTCCTGCCGGAGTATAACGAACGGTTAGTCCGGGAGACCGGCGTCACACCAAGTATAAATCAGGTGGAGCTCCACCCCTTCTTTAGTCAGACCCATCAGCTTGCGAAGGACGCTGAACTGGGGATCACGACGGAATCTTGGAGTCCTCTGGGCCGCGGCCACCGTATACTGGAGGATGAAGCGATTGTAAAAATTGCTGCGGCCCACGGCAAGACGCCTTCACAAGCGGTTTTGCGGTGGCATATTCAACTGGGGGCCGTTCCGATCCCCAAGGCCGCTTCTCTTCAGCATCAGACGGAGAATTTGAATATATTCGATTTCGAGCTGTCCGAAGAGGAAATGCAAGTAATCTCTGGCTTCAGCAGCGGAGGCGGACGGCTGTGGGGGCAGGACCCCCGGACACACGAAGAATTCTAAGGGATTTGGGCCATGCTCTCCTGCTGCCGGAATAACAAGAGGAGAACCGGGGAATCATCCCGTATTCTCCTCTTGTTATTCTATTCATATTGAATGACAATTACTTCCTCTTCTAGACTCCCTAGAGTTTGACCGCGGTATCCTAAATTAAGGCATGTCTGAAAACTCCGACGGGAGCAGATTTAACTGAATGTTCGTTTCTGGCAAGGCGCTTTTGTGCAGGCATACCGGGACCCCGGGCCAAGCGAAAGCAACGCAGCCAGGGGCGAAAAGGCGGTGAAAGATGCCCTCAAGCGAGTTTTCAGACACGTCCTAGCATAAGCTAAAATGTTTCTTTTACTAACGGGTAACGGTTAAGTGATAAAATATCTCCAGCTCAGAGGGTTTGCAGCGGGTACCTTCCATAAAACATAAATGGGCACTAACCACCAATGGTTAATGCTTTTTTTTTGCTAAAACTAGGCAACATATTTTTTACTGTTAACCATGTTTATATAGATCACTCTGCAAGCTCAGTTCCTATCGTAGCACGGCTCCATTTTGTATGTTTCATGATGATTTGGGAGGTATTTGTAACTAGCTGTCGAATGAACATATTAACTTAGTCAAATTCTGGAGATGGTTAAGAAATGAGAATGCTGGATTATTGGAGAAGTTCCTTGGCAGATGCGGACAGACTCAACCCTGATTTTGATAAAAGAAAGCCAAATGGATTTCTCATTCAAATCGATCACATCAACCAAGGAAAGATTCCAAACGATACGGTGGATAAACTGATAGCAAAGCTTTTAGATAAGAAGACAGCTATATACGAGGTGTTGCTTTGTCCGCTTATTCTGTGTGTCAAGACTATACACGGAAGCCCGGTTTCCACTCAACTTCCAACGGCCATGGTTCCGTTATGGATACCAGCACTCATGACGAAAGAGGGAACGCTTAAACCGCATCCGCGGTACTTGCCATGGATATGCAGGGAGTATTTGGAGCCTTGCGAATCTGACATTGAGCCGATTGGAACTGTCGGTGATGCGGATCATTTTCTTTCCAGTCGTTCTACAAAAATAGAACAATGGGAAGAGTATGCAAGCTTTACATGGGAGATGTTCTTGGATGTAACAGGAATGTCCGTGAAGGAATTTGTTCATCAACAATACGAGAAATCCAATGATTGTTACTTATTCTCCAACGACCTGATCATTGGGGCTTCGAAGTCTATCCAAGATTTATACGGGTATATAGAGAGAGATTACCCTGAACAGGGAAGCCTCGAGCTTTTGGATACGTTCTTGAAGTTTTCAGATATACAGATGGAGCAGGTTTTGCCCGAGAAGACCAGTGAAGGGCTAGCTGCCCGGCATCTAGGACAAATGAGCAACCAATTTAGTCTTTCACCATCTCAACGGATGGCAATGCATCACGCAACCTTGCTGAAAACAGGAGATATACTGGCCATTAATGGGCCTCCAGGTACGGGAAAAACGACCTTACTGCAAAGCCTTGTCGCTAACGCCGTCATCGAACATGCCCTGCAAGGTGCCGAACCGCCTATTATTGTCGTTTCATCTACCAATAATAACGCTGTTACCAATGTTATTGAGAGCTTCGGCAAGACTAACGAAACAGGCGATCATTCACTTACGGGAAGATGGGTCCCGGATGTTTATAGCTACGGCGCTTATTTAAAATCCCCTGGTAAAAAAGAGGAAATCGCAAGTAACTGGCAAATCGTACATAAGGGAAATACAGGCGGGAGTGGTTTTTTCAATAAGCTCGAGAACTTTGAATATATAGAACATTGTTCTGAACAATATCTTGCATGTTGTTCCAAATTTTTAGGGTATACCATATCCAAGCTTGAGCAGGCGGTTACACTCCTGCATGCTGAATTACATGGAAAAGTGAATCGACTTCAACACATCATCCGAACGGAAGCCGCTTATAGAATTCTTGAGGCTCAAATTCTGGAGAAATATCCAATGGGGATAAAAGTGGTTATCAAAGATCAAGAAGAAAAGAAGCAGATAGCAGTGAACCGTATTGAAACCAATCGAATTCTTCATAAAAAGTGGAATCAACTTCTTATGGGAGAAGAGTGGTGGATTGCCCTTCTGCTTCGCCTGCCGGTTCTAAAGCAAATTGCTTTAAGGAAAAAGGAACTCCGTTGTCGAAGCTTTTGCGTCGAGAATGACATACCGGTGCTAGCAAACGAAGCGGAATTATTCCAATGGTTTCAGGCTCAAAACAAGCTGATTCAACATGAGGCAGCCTTGCGTGATGCTCAAAGTGCTGAGGTTCAGCAAGAGCTTAAAGAATTACGGAATTTACAACAGAGGTGGGAAGATTGCCTGGCTGAGCTTTCTATGAAAGAGGGTGAGAGTTGCCGCGACGCCTTGGATCGCACCCTTCGTTATGAAGCATTTAAGTTGGCTGTTCATTATTGGGAGGGCAGATGGATTCTGGAGACTGAAGCCATGCTGGCGGATTCCAAATACAAACGGAATAACGGTAAGCAAGGTGTCGAGCTCTTATGGAAGAGATTGGCAAAGTTAACACCTTGTTTTGTATCAACGCTCTACATGCTGCCGGGCTTTTTTAGTGCTTATATGGGGAAGACGATTCCTTTGTACAATTTTATTGATATCTTAATAATTGACGAGGCCGGGCAAGTGGTTCCTGAGGTAGCGGGAGCATCTTTTGCATTGGCGAAAAAAGCTGTCATTGTGGGAGATACCCTTCAAATTCCGCCGGTTTGGAAGGTTCCTTTATCCGTAGATATTGGCAACACCCAAAGCTTCGGTATAGCGAAAAATACAGACGATTATGAAAAAATAGGGAGCTGTGGTGCACTGGCGGCCGGCGGATCTGTTATGAAGATGGCAAAAAATCTTTCAAGGTTCACGGAACCGGAAGCAGACGGAGGAATGTGGCTAACCGAGCACAGAAGATGCGTGCCGGAAATTATTGAATACTGCAACGAACTTGCCTATCATGGGAAGCTGTTGCCCAAAAGGCCGTCTGTAAAGAATTATTTTCTTCCTCATATGGGATATGCGCATATTCCGGGGTGTGCAAAAAAGCGAGGAGGCAGTCTGGAGAACGAACTCGAGGCGGAAATGATCGTAAGCTGGATTGACAGGAATAAGGAGCAAATTCTGGAGTATTACCGTTCTGAAGGACTTACAGGGATCAAGGACATTATTGCGATTGTCACGCCCTTTACTTCCCAAAAGGAACTTTTGCGCAGCAAGTTAAGAAAGGCAGGCATGGAGGGGGTAAAAGCTGGTACTGTACATACTTTGCAGGGAGACGAACGGCCCATCGTAATTTTTTCTCCCGTCTATGACAGTAACTTCTCGGGTGCTTATTTCTATGACCAAGGTGTATCGATGCTGAATGTTGCCGTATCCAGAGCAAAGGACAGTTTCTTGGTATTCGGCGATATGGGCACATTCGTGCCGGGAACATCGGTGCCTTCAAGCATTCTGGCCAATTATTTATTTCAATCGGATGAGAATGAAATTAAAAATATTGACTTGAAGGATTATTATAAGATCAAGTATGGCTTACCTATTGAACATTTGCATGAGCTTGAGCATCATCGCAACATGTTAAGAGATTGTATTAGGGCAGCCAATCAGGAGGTGCATATTGTATCGCCTTTCTTGTCCTCCGCGGCCATAAAAGCGGATAATCTAGATTTTCTATTTGATGAGGCAATCCAACGGGGAGTTAGGATCCATATTTATACCGATGAGACTCTCAATTATTTTCATAACAAACTGAGGGCAAGCTATCTGAAAGCCAAGGAAATTCTTGATAAGCCGGGTATTAATCTGGTTTTGACTAACAGAGTACACAGCAAAGCTATGTGGGTCGACTCGAATGTGCTTATCGAGGGTTCTTTTAATTGGCTTTCCGCGGTTAGGCAGCCAGATAACCGGTGGTGCCGTTTTGAAACCTCACTGGTGTACAGGGGAGCAGAAGTGATCGATATGATCGCCATACTAAAAGAGGACTTGGAGAGCAGAAGGGTAAATGGGTTATCAGAAACTATTTCCTAGAAAGGGGGAAACGAAATGGGCAATTTTCCAAAGTCCATAATGATGTTGATTTTTGGAGTACTGCTACTGCCTTCTGCAACAATAGCAGAAACTTCGGATGAGGGTTTAGGCCATCAAGGCTGGCAGACAATGTCGTCTGGAGGAAGCCATCGGTTGGCTGTAAAGAAGGACGGTACCGCGTGGTCGTGGGGGTCGAATGGAGCCGGCCAACTGGGGATTGGTCAATTGGATACTTCACAAATGTCCTCGGTTCAGGTAGCAAGCCTTAGAGATATTACAATTGTAGGTACCGGCAACTTAAACTAAGACGTTCGCATGAAAATAATGGGGGAATGGATCATGAAGCGGTACTGGCAGACGCCCAGACTGCACTTGCGCGCAGTGGAAGAAAAAGATGCGGAGGCTTTTCGCGGTTGGGGGCAGGACGAGGAAATATGCCGCAATGTGGACATGGTTCGGTATCCCCAGTCGCTGGAGCAGGTGAAGATGTGGTTGCTTGCCGCGGCTCATCCCAAGAATGATGCATTCCGTTGGATAGCGGAGGACCAAGCGCAGAATGTTGTGGGTACCATTGATACTTTTGCATGCGATAGCCGCAATGGCACGTTCAAATATGGAATTACGGTCAGCAGAGAGCATTGGGGGCAGGGATACGGCAAGGAGATGGTCATTGCGATCCTGCGTTATTATTTCTTTGAACTGGGGTATCAGAAAGTGACACCGCATGTATACAGCTATAATGAACGATCAATTCGATTGCATGAGAAGTTGGGCTTTCAGCGGGAAGGTCAACTGCGCAGCATGGTTTATTCCAACGGGAAGTATTATGATGAAGTTCACTTTGGTATGCATAGAGATGAGTTTGCGGCGAGGTATGCAGAAGGGAAGCAAGGATGACACTGAGTTCCTGCAGCTTCTGCCAGCAAACATCCCACCATTGGAGAAGATATAGCACGTTGGATGGAAGGGTAAAGCTTACCCATGGCTACACTGGCATAATGGAACAGCAGCAATAGATGCTGCTGTTCCATTTTTTTGTCTTCCCAATGTCCTTCCGCCATACAAATTTGGTTATAATCCCCTATCAAGGTAATCATTAGCTCAGAAACAGTGAAAAAATGTACGATATGAGCTAAAGATTATTCCTGAATCGCTTCCGGGGATGCTAATCTGAGAATGTTTGGAAGACGATCCATCCCAATCCAATGTTCATTCCACCATGCGATTTATCCTCATTGGGAAATAGGTATTATCCGGGTTGGCGGCAGGGTTATATGGGGGGTGAAAGTAAGAACTCTACGTTTTCTTGGCAACGGTTTCAGTGGGATTGAACAATTGAACAATCATGTATTGTGGGAGGATTGTAAATGAACAGAAAGGTCAAACATGCAATTGGTTTTGTTCTGGTATGTACGCTTGTTATTTCTTTAATAACAGGCGGATTGGTCAAAACTACCGTACACGCTGCCGGGATCTCTATAACCAACAGCGGAGGCTGGAATGAATCGGCGTATGTACAATGGTCACCTGTCAGTAATGCGGAGGGATATAATGTCTATGTGAAGCCTGCAAGTGCTCCGGATTCCCAATACCAGCAGATCGATAATCCATTAATCCGCAGGTATCCTTCCTACTGGAGAGCAGATGCCGTAGGGCTTGCAGCAGGGAATTATGTCATGAAGGTGGAAGCCAGACTCTCGAACGGTTCAACGGACAGCGCAGTGTCCAGCACGTTGTCTGTGTCTTCATATGACCGGTCGGGATTTGCTTTTGCCCCCCAATCATTGTTCGGTACAGGCTCCGGCGCTTACAACGACAATGGCACTCTTAAGAGCGGCGCCCAGGTTCTCTATGTCACACCGGAAACTGCAGCAACCGTAACCCTTGGTGTGAAAACCAACAGCTCGGGCAGTATACAAACCGGTGTTGGTCTTGGCGCGATTCTGGCCCTCAGGCAAAAAGGCTATGATCAAACACCGCTTGCCATCCGGTTTATTGGAAAAGTTACAGCCAGCGCGATGAGCGGACAGCTGAACAGCAGCGGATATCTTGAAGTAAAGGGCAAAAACAATTATACGGAATTGAATACTACAATTGAAGGAATCGGAAACGATGCTTATGCTTACGGATGGGGAATTCTGCTTCGGTATGTGGGGAATGTAGAGGTAAGAAATCTGGGTGTGGCGCTGTTCCCTGACGACGGGATTTCCATGGATACGGGCAATGCCAATGTCTGGGTGCATAATAATGATATATTCTATGGAACTGCAGGCGGAGATGCCGACCAGGCCAAGGGCGACGGCTCTACCGATCTTAAGAAAGGCTCCTCCTACATCACAATCTCCTATAACCACTACTGGGATTCGGGCAAAGCCGCTCTGGTGGGCCTAAGTGAATCGGCAGAATTCTTTGTCACCTTCCACCATAACTGGTTTGATCATTCTGACTCCCGCCATCCGCGCATAAGAGTGGCCACTGTGCATATTTATAACAACTTCTTTGACGGGGTTTCCAAATATGGGGTCGGTGTTACAACCGGAGCTTCGGCTTTTGTGGAATCCAACTATTTCCGGCATACGAAAAATCCTATGCTAAGCTCCTTGCAAGGAACGGATGCATTGGGAGAAGGGACCTTTTCAGGGGAGGACGGAGGCATGATCAAAGCCTACAACAATACTATTGTTGATGCCGCAAGTCTGATTTATGCCAATTCCAATAACGGAACGGCTCCGGCCCAGGCAACCTCCTTCGACGCATATTGGGCTGCAACGAGAAATGAAACCGTACCAAGCTCCTATAAAGCATTAGTAGGCGGAACGGCTTACAATAACTTCGATACAAGCATCAATACGGGAGTAAACGTCTCTAACATTGATGCTGTAAGCACGGTGGAGCAGGTGGTTACGGCAGAAGCGGGACGGATCAATAAGGGAGACTTCATATGGGAGTTCAACGATGCGGTAGATGACACGTCCTATGCAGTCAACACGGCACTAATGTCCAAAATAACCAGCTACACCAGTCAACTGGTATCCGTTGGGGGCAATTCGAACCCGACCGTGCCGACACCAACGCCGACGCCAACCACAAGTGCAACGCCGACTCCAACGCCAACACCGGGAGTAACCCCAACACCAACGCCTACGGTGACTCCTACCCCGTCGGCAACACCAACTCCGGTACCTGGCGGAACGGTTCACAACTTCACCACTGACGGAACTGCAAGCACCTTCTTCAACATTCAAGGCAACCTCTCCACAACCAAGGGAACAGTGGTATACAATGGCTTAACGCTGACGCAATGCTTGAAGATCGAAAGCTCCACCAGCATCGGCTTTACCACCACTGCAGCCTCAACATTAACCTTGGTGCTTAATTCACCGGACGGAACCAAAATTAAGGTGGACGGAACAAGCTACCCCATGACAAACGGCATTGTCAGCGTATCGCTTGCTCCAGGCGCACATACCATCACAAAGGATAATACAACCAATCTTTTTTACATCCAGTTGAATTAGATCGTCCAACAAAGCGTGCATGTGATAAAAGCTGCTGACTGTATGGCCATTTTGGCAAACAGTCGGTGGCTTTTTTTACGTAAATGCCCGATTGTGGCATTTTCATTCGGGGGTTCCCCCAAAAGTACCCGGATTTTGCTTCGAAGCATCTCGTCACTTTTGGGGGATTGTTTTTTGCGGAAAAGAAGGGACCTTTACTCCCCCTGCATGCGGGACAATAGGAAGAGCGCTCCCCCATGCCGGTTTCGGGTGCAGTGGCCTAAGCCTGTCCAACCTTAACGAATGCTTAAAATGACGATAACACACCGAAAACAGCGAGCGGGTATCGTAGTGATATAGACGTCTAGACAAATGGAGGAAGGAGAATCATTTGAACAGGTTGCAAGCCAGTCCCAAGTATGTGCTATTGATTGCGATGCTGGCCGGAACGCTGTTTCCGATTTATTGGATGGCGGTTATGGCAACACAGAGCTCCTCCGGCTTGTTCGCCGAGGTCACCTTATGGCCCCGGTCCGTCTCCTGGGAGCATGTGTTAAGCATCTTTACGGAACTGAATTTTGTACGTCCCATGTTCAACAGCCTTACGGTTACGGCCGTCTCCCTGTTGATTGTGCTGCTCTGCGGCTTGTCCTGCGCTTATGTGCTGGCAAGAAGAGCATTTAAGATCGGGTTTAAGAAAACGCTGCTGATCTGGATTTTGCTGGTCCGGGTGCTGCCGCCCATCACCTTTGCCCTTCCGCTGTACATCTTAATGAACGAAGCGGGACTCTTGGGCACGAAAATCCCGATTATTCTGGCCCACATACTGGTTAATCTTCCGTTTGTCATCTGGTTCATGCTGGCGTTCTTCGCAGGGGTGCCGGAGGAAATCGAGGAGAGCGCCAGGATTGACGGGGCCTCCGAATTTGCCATCTATTACAGGGTAGTTCTGCCTCTTGTTCTGCCGGGAATTGCGGCGGTCACCATTCTTTCGTTCATGGCCTCATGGAACGAATACTTGTACAGCGTTATCTTCATCCAACGTCCGGGAGATTTCACAGTTCCCTTGAAGCTGGCTACGCTGAACAGCGAGCAGGAATTGACGGAATGGGGCAAGGTGGCAAGCGGAGGACTGGTCTCCCTGCTGCCGGTATTGCTGGCGGCTGTCTTTATGCAGAAGCATCTGATGAACGGCCTGACATCGGGCGCAGTCAAGGAATAAGGTTTAACGAAGCCAGTTTTTGCTATCACAAAAACTTTAAGTGAATGCTTTCGATGTCAGTTTTTCGAGATTGCCGCTTTGCTAAGCAATTCATTCAAAACTTTTAGGAGGCACCAAAATGAAAAAAGCTGCAGCTGTATTGTTATCCGCGATGACGGCAACGACTGTGTTTGCCGGCTGCCAGACGTCAGGCAAGGACCCTGCCAAGCTCACGATTGCGGCAAGAGGAGGCACCCATGTAACGGCCATGGAGTCGGTGAAGGGAGCCTTCGAGAAGGAGCACAATGTAACCATTGAAATTCTGGGGCTGGAAGCAGCCGATCTGAAGCAGAAGGTGACGCTGGACGCCAAGAACAAAACCGGCGCCTACGATCTGATCATGGCGGATGACCCGTGGATGCCGGAATTTAGCGAGGCGAACATCTTTGCCAAACTGTCCGGCTTGGGAGTCAAGGAGGATGCGGACTTCGAGGAATCCTCTCTGGCGCTGGGCAAGCATCCGTACAAAACCGGAGACTTGTATGCCCTGCCGTTCTCGGGCAATGTGCAGCTGTTCTTCTATAACAAGAAGCTGCTGGACAGCAAGGGCATCAAGACACCGCAGAGCTGGGACGAGGTGCTGGAGGCTGCGGGCAAGATCAAGGCAGGCGGCGGCACCGGCTATGTCATCCGCGGCCAGCAGGGCAATCCCATCGTCTCCGACTTCCTGCCGGTATTCTGGGCTTACGGCGGACAAGTATTCGACAGCAGCTGGAAGGCCCAGGTGGATTCCGAAGCAGGCAAAAAAGCGTTGAACACTTACATCAGCCTGTTGAAGACAGGGGCCAACTATGAGCAAACCGATATCGTCAGCTCCGTATCGGAAGGCCGCGCCGCCATGGCCTTGGGCTGGCCGTCCTGGTTCATCAAGAATGGGGAGTCCAGCGCGGATTATGCCCCGATTCCCGCCAAGGCTGCAGTCAGCGGCACGGCTGCTTCCACCGGCATGATCGGCAACTGGATGATGGGCGTAACCGCCAACTCGGCCAACAAGGACCTGGCGGGCAAGTTCCTGACCTTCATCACCAGCAGCGAATCGCAAAAGATTATGGCGGAGCACGGCGGCGTGCCTACCCGCAAGAGCGTCTATCTGGACAGCGCGCTGAGCGCCAAGTTCAAGCATTTTCCGGTACAGCTCGAAGCGCTGCAGAATTCCGTGGCCCGGCCCAGAACACCCAAATGGTCACGGGTAGAGGAAGCGCTGGGGGCCGAACTGTCGGCAGCGGTGGCCGGTACCAAGTCGGTCGACGATGCTCTTGCCGCCGCCAAGAAGGCCATTGACCAGATCATGCAATAGCCATATAGCGAAAAACTAAGTTCAAGCTTCCGAAGCCAGTTTTTCTATGAAAAACTTTAAGGAGTGGGATGAATCTGCACAGCAAGCGGCGGTTTCAATGGGTCATGCTGGCTCCGGTTATCTTGTTGCTTCTCGCATTGACGGTATTCCCCTTCCTCTATACCGTCACCAACAGCTTTACCGACTATTACTACCTGGCCGTGGACTCTCCGCGCTTTGTCGGATTCGCCAACTATATCCGGCTCCTGCAGGACGACTTGTTCCGCAGGGCCATCTGGAACACGGTCAAGTTCATGCTGCTGGCGGTTTCCATGGAGACCGCCCTCGGCTTAGGGATGGCCCTGCTGGTGGATAGTGTAAGGAGGGGATTGAAGGTGCTGCGGGTATCCTTGCTGATCCCCTCCCTTCTGCCCCCGGTTACCGTGGCGCTGACCTGGCAGATGATGCTGAGCAATCATAACGGGATTATCAATCATCTGCTTAGTTTTCTCGGTATAGAACCGCTCAACTTTCTGATGGATATCCGCCTTGCCTTCCATGCCATTCTGTTCATTGATATCTGGCAGTGGACGCCCTTCGCCTTCCTGCTCCTGTATGCCGCCCTCCAGACCGTTCCCCGCTCCCAGTACGAGGCGGCCAAGGTGGACGGTGCAGGCAAGTGGAGCATATTCACCCGTATCACGCTGCCGAATATTGTGCCTGCTCTGCTGCTGGTGGTGCTGCTGCGCACCATCGATACCTTCCGGCTGTTCGACAAGGTCAATGTGCTGACCGGCGGGGGACCGGCCAATTCCACCACCACCATAACCCAATACATTTACAGGCAGGGCGTGTATAATTTACAGATAGGATACGGAGCGGCAGCGTCTGTAATTATGGTGGCTTTGGTGCTGGTGTTCTCCGTCTTTTACATCAAGCTGTCCATTGGAGGGAGCGGCCATGAACATCGTTCTTGATTTCCTGAATGTAGGCTTCGGTGAAGCGACTGTCATCTTGCTGGAGGATGATGGACGGCGCTTATGCTATGTGGTGGACACCGGGGATAAGGAGCCTCTGCATCCCAATCCCCGCAGAATCCAGCTTCTCCGATACATGCAGGAGTTCGGCGTGGACCGGATTGAAGGACTGATCCTGACCCATTTCCATAAGGATCATATCGGCGGAGCATTGTCTGTCATAGACCATGTACCCGTAGGGGAGATTATCGTGCATATTCCTCTGCCGGAGCAGATTGTGACAGCCGGATTAAACGACTATTCCACTCCTATCCGTGCTTCCGTTGCCCTGTATGCGGAGATGATCAACAAGGCAAGGGAGCGGGGAATCCCCTTGCGCACCATTGAGGAGCCGTATACGATCCGCCATCAGGAGGCCGAATTGAAGCTGCTGACACCGGACCGGGAGCGGTGGATGCAATTGAGAACGGAGCTTGGGTCGTTGGATGTTATCAGATGGCCATCAGAGGAAGAGAAGCTGACTCTTATCGACCGCTCGTTGAACCGGGTGGCTATGGCGGTGCTGATCCGCTGCCGCGGGCATGCCGTGGCGCTGCTTACCTCCGATGTGGGCCCGGATTTCTGGGAGCCCTATGAAGCGGAGTTTGAACATGTACATCTGATGCAAGCGGCCCATCATGGCGATGTCCGCGCCATCACTCCCGAGTTGCTCGGCAGGTGGTCGCCACAGGCCGTAATTGTCAGCGCCGACGATCAGGGGACCTACGGGCTGCCCCACCGTGAGCTGGAGAGCATGATCCGCGGGCATTCGCAGGCGGAGCTTTATTATACGGAAGGACAGGCTGCCACTCACCGGATCATCCGGCTGGAGGTTGGGGATACCGGCAAGCCGGATTTGAAATTGATTAAATAAGGATACGTGATCGGTATGAATGCCAAACAAATGATGAACGATCTGGAAGAGTGGATGAAGCAGGTCGCCGACCTTCAACGCAACGGGAGGCAGCGGCAGTTGGATATATTGGCGAAGGAGCATGAGATGGACTTTGTCACGGATGTCGATATGGCCTCCGAGGAAATGCTCATCACCTTCATTGGAGAGAAGTACCCTGGCCATAGCATCTTGACCGAAGAGCGTGGCTTTATCGATAAAGGCAGTGATTATTTATGGGTGATCGATCCCATCGACGGAACGACCAATTATATTCACGGCTTTCCCATGTCCTCCATTTCCGTAGGGCTGCGCTATAAGGGATTGACACAAGCCGGAATGGTTCATGCCCCGTGGCTCGCTATGACCTTCAAGGCCATTCGGGGCCAAGGCGCTTATCTTAACGGCGAGCGGATTCAGGTTTCCCGGACCGATCAATTGCAGCATAGTCTGCTTGGCACGGGCTTTCCCGCCGGGGGCAACCTTCCCATTGTGAACCTTGCTTATTTTGAGAAGATGCTGGGCAAGGTTTCGGGCATCCGGCGCACCGGCAGTGCTGCGTTGGACCTGTGTTTTGTCGCGGCGTCTTTCCTCGACGGCTATTGGGAGTTCGATCTGAAAGAATGGGATATGTGCGCGGGTGCGTTCATTGCCGAGGAGGCGGGCGGCAAGGTGCTGCAGCTGGATATGAGCCGTCACAGCCTGTTAATCTGCGGCAACCCTTTTTTAACGGATATCCTCCATGACCATTTACTGGAGCACAACTATAAGTGAGAGTTCAAAGCTTCGTCATCAATGGGGGCTTGTTGGACAACCTCTAAAACCGGGGGTCGGCATATTGGTCAACTACCAGCATATCAAACAGGAAATCGGTAAGATGATCGACAGCAAGCTGTGGAAGGTTGGCCAGAAGCTGCCATCCGAGTATGAGTTGGCCAAGTATTTCAATGTAAGCAGAGAGACCCTAAGGGCGGCAATCAAGCTGCTGGAGCAAGAAGGCAAGCTGCTGGTGAAGCATGGGACAGGCACCTTCGTCATTAAGCCCTTGCCGGTGATCCCGAGCCGGCTGGAATTTCTCCAAAGCACGGGAACCATGATCAAGCTGGCGGGATTGACGGAAGAGGATACCCGGGTGATGATCGGGGAGGTAGCGTGCGCCAAAGAGTGGGCCGATGCCCTCCATATGGAGGAGGGGGCAGGCGTGGTGAAGCTGGAGCGTATCCGTTATGCGGACGGGGAGGCCGTGGCTTATTCCATTAATGTCATGCCGAAGCAACTGGTGGGGGACGTCTTCGAAGGGGTGGATTTCTCCGGCTCCCTGTTCAGCTTCCTGGAGGAGAGATGCAGGATTCGGATCGCCAGAGCCGATACAGAGCTGCGGGTGCCGTTAACCAATGACCCCTATGTCCAGCGCTTGCAGGTGGACAAGGTGGAGGAGACGCCCGTGATCCTCATGAAGCAGTTGCATTATGACGAGCGGAACAAGGAAGTGCTCTATTCCTTCGATTACCTGCGCAATGATGTATTCAGCTTCTGGGTGCGCAGAGAGCGTAAGTGAAGCTTATATGCAAGATCCGCTAACCTGGAGTGCGGGCGGGATCCGTCCCCTCCGGTGCTGGCGGATTTTTTGCATTTATTTTCTTGCTCCTGAGAGTTCGGGAAATGAACCTTAGGGTGGTTTCAATTGTCCATTTGGTTGGAGGTGAAGCAGGTGAGGCATGAGTATTTAAGATACATTGAAAAGATGGATCAGGTGATGCTGGAGGATCTGATGGCGCATTATGGCCAGGATGTCTGGAACTATGCCTATTTCCTGACTAAGAACCGGATGCATGCCGATGATATTGCCCAGGATGCGTTTATTCAGGCGTACCGCCATGTCCGCTCCTTCAGGGGAGAGTCTTCTGTGAAAACCTGGCTGCTTAGAATTACCCGCAATATTAGCTTCAATTATATGAAGTCTGCTTTTTTCCGGAAAGTATTCCTGATGGGGCTGGCAGGTCCGAAGGAAACGAGCCGTTCCGCGGAGGAGGCATACTTCGAGAAGGAGGCGGCCAACGAGGTTTGGAGACGGGTATTCACATTGCCGGCCAAGCTAAGAGAGACGCTGGTGCTTCATGCCAAGTACCAGCTATCCATTCAGGAAATTGCCAATATCCTGCAGATTCCGGAGGGCACGGTGAAGTCAAGGTTGTTTACAGCCCGGCAACGGCTGTCGAAAACACTGGGAGGAGCGGATGAGAGTGGAACCGAAGAAACCCGATTGGTATGATGCCTTGTTGGACGGTCCTTTATCAAGAGAGGCCTTTACGGATGAGCTGGCTGTGCGGATCAAACAGCGGGCAGAGTCCCTGGAGCTCAAGGGAAGCAAGAAAGGGATAAGACGCAGCGGGGCTATAGCATGGGGCGCAGGCTTCCTGCTCCTTTGCCTGCTTGGGTTATTCCTCTATCCTCATGCGGCTGAAAGGAATTTGGCCGTTATGAATGGGCAAGCCATCTATACGGTTCAGGTAGCGGACGGGGAGCCCATTGTGTTCTCGGTTAAGCCGGATGGAGGGGGAGTCTTGCTCATTGCTGAACAGGCAGGGGACAAATTCACCTACTATATTCCGAATGACAGAAAAGGAATGGAGCTGGCCCAAGGCTTTGTGGTCTCATCCTCAGCGTTTGGGGCGATTCCTGTTTTTATGGGGGGAATTCTGGACCCGGCAGTTGACCGAATCCAGATATTGGACGATAATAATGAAAAAATCCATACTGAAATTATTACCCTGGATCAGAGACGGTATTGGTTTGCCGCTCAGCCTGAACGGACCAATCAGGGCCAGTATGTGGTGAAGGCTTTGGATCAATCCGGTGAGGCTATTGGGGAGGGCATGTCTGTTTTGGACTAACCTGCTCTTAGCGGGAAGCGGAGCAACCGAGCTGCGGCTATTGGAGTTAAACAATTAGCGAGAAGCGAGGGGCTTATTCGAGGCTGAAAGGCAGCGCTAGTGGGATGCGCAACGGTTATAACAAAGGAGCTGTGTTCTGCCGTGAAAAAACTTATCTTGATTTGCGGAGCGAATGGGGTAGGGAAATCCACCGTAAGCCGGGCGCTTTTGGAGGCAGTGGAGCGTTCGGCATGTATCGATAGCGAATATTGCTGCGCCATTCATCCGTTTGAGTTAACGGCCGACACTATTCAACTTTTTAGGGCCAATATTACTGCGTTGATGATAAATTGCTTCTGTTCAGCCACGATTCAAACGGTTATTTTTCCGTATGGCTTTCATGGGCCGAGGCGAGAAATATATCAAGGTGTTCTTGATGAATTAAGGGAGCAGGGCATCCGCTATGAGTTTTGTCCTGTCATCCTGGAATGTGAATACAACGAGAATGTGGATCGAATGCGGAAGGACAAAAGAACCGAAGACCGGATTCAACGAGCCTTAAAACAGACAAGGCATATATACGATCATTATGATTACCCCAGGATTGATACCACGCACTTGTCTGTGTCCGAGACAGTTGAAGAAATAATCAGGATGCATATCGTTGTATGAGGCATCATAATGTTGGAGAAGAGAACATCAAACCCATGTAAGTAAGCCGGCCTCATTGTGAGGATGGCTTTTTTGTTTATCCCGTCATTAAGCTAATGGGATCTTGATGTTATGAGAAAGCATCATATCCAGAAGATATAGTTGCACTTTGAGCAATTATGCATAATGGGCATTGTTGCCCAAAGTGCAACGATATGATATGATTAGTACCGGATACTGAACCGAATTTACGATTGGGGAGGGAGTGTATGAACCCATGAACAAAATCAGCTTGCGAGATATGAAGAAGGAGGCGACCGCACATGCGCTCTCCAATGCGGCTTTCGATCTTGCACGTGAACGGGGGCTGGACGGCTTTGTCGTTGAAGATGTCGTGCAGCGGGCCGGTTATTCGCGGAGGACCTTTGCCAACCATTTCTCATGCATGGAGGAGGCGGTAGCAGCGGTTGTTGCTTTCAAGAACATCAATGACGCTGAGCAATTACTTGCTGACCTGCCTGATAACGTTGCACCAATCGACGCTCTGTACCAACTGCTGCTGACGCAAATTACAACCGGCCTGCTCCGCAAATTGCAGGAGCTTGTACTGCTGTCCAAGCAAAATCCCACACTGGAGCCGTATATTCTCAATGTTTTTCGGGGCTTGCAAATGGCCGCGCAGGAATTGGTGAATGATTTGTTCGAGGGACGTTACCCCGAGGGCTACAGCCATTTGCTTGTCGGGGCTGTCTACGGAGCGGTTCTTCCTGTGTTGGACGGCAGTATTAACGTGCTGCTTCCGGGCCAGTCTACTGCAGGCTCTCCGGACGCGATTGCCTTCGAACAATATTTGGATACCGTCTTCGGTTATTTGCGGAACGGCTTCTAGTTAAATCGATTAGGTAGTTTTCAAACACGACCCAGATAATTATAGATAGTAAACAGAAATCCCGGGGAGGAACATACGGTATGTCCACATTTTTATACAGGCTGGGAAAAAGGGCTTATGATAAGCCATGGTATTTCATTACGGGCTGGATCATCATCTTCGGCATCGTCATCGCAATGCTTGGCGTCAACGGCATGAGCACAAGCACTGATATTAAGCTGGAAGGAACGGAAGCGCAGAAGGTGTTGGACAAACTGGGGGAGGTATTGCCCGAGGCTGCGGGGGGTCAAGCCAGCATCGTCTTTACCGTTCCTGAAGGGGAACGGTTGGATACTCCGGAACGTGTAGGTGCGATGATGGAGGCTGTCAACAAGGTATACGGCTTAGACTATGTGATCAACCCTCTCGAATTGGCTGCTGCTGCGGGTGGAGCTGCGTCAGGAGACGCGGCCGCTGCCCAAGCTGCGCAGATGGCGCAGGCTCAAGCCGCCCAGATGGCGCAAGCCCAAGGCGGAGCCGCCAATGCGGGCGCCGCGGGTGCCACCCAGGCGAAGATGCCGCCATACGGGCCGCTTCTTGTGAACGGGATGCCTGTTCCAGGCGTGCTGATGGCTACTGATGGAAGCGTGGCGCTGTTCCAATTCCAGTTCACGGTTCAACAGAGCTCGCTGCCCCCAAGCGTGGCGGATTCCGTCATTGAAGCGGTGGCTGGTCTGGAGAACGGCACCGGTATTACCGTGCTGCCCAGCGAAACCCTCCAACCGGTAGAAATTCCTATCGGCGCCAATGAGGTTTACGGATTGGTCATTGCGGTAATCGTTTTGATCGTGTCACTCGGTTCTCTGGTAGCGGCCGGTCTGCCCATTGTGATCGCGCTCTGCGGTGTGGGGATTGGCGTGGGCGGCGCGTATGCCATCTCCAATTTTATTACCATGACCTCAATCACGCCGGTGCTGGCTCTTATGATCGGCTTAGCCGTAGGCATCGATTATGCGCTCTTCATTGTGAACCGCCAACGCCGCCTCATTCTCGACCAAGGACTTGACGCGAGGGAAGCGGCCAGCCGGGCGGTCGGCACTGCCGGCAGCGCAGTGTTCTTCGCGGGACTCACGGTCATTATCGCTTTATGCGGGCTGCTTGTAATCGGGTTATCCTTCCTGAGCATAATGGCGCTGGTGGCTTCGGTCACTGTTCTTATCGACGTATTCGTGGCCCTGACGCTGCTCCCGGCCTTGCTCGGTCTGGTAGGCGAACGCATCTGCTCCCGCAAGGCGCGTGAGAAGCTTCACTCCAAGGCGGCTGACAAACAGCATGGCATCGCAGACCGCTGGGTCAAGGGCGTCAGCAAGTTCCGTTGGCCCGTCATTGTAGGGGTTGTAGTCATCCTAGGGGCCGCGGCGCTGCCGGTTACTGATATGCAGTTAGGGATGCCTTCCGGTGCATCCGCCAATCTGGACACCACTAAACGGCAGAGCTATGACGCCATCTCGGATGGCTTCGGGGAGGGATTCAACGGTCCTCTTCTGATTGTTGCCGAACCGAATAATCCGGAAGGGAAGATCGCGCAAGAAACATTGTACCAACTGGTTGCAGGCATACAGGGGGTTGAGAATGTATCCGTGGTATCGCCCATGGGGATCAACAAGGATGGGAATATGGCCATCCTGAACGTGATTCCGGCCACAGGCCCGACGGATGAAGCAACCCAGAAGCTGGTGGAGGAGCTGCGGAAGGCGGATTCCTCCATCGCCCTGGCGCATGATGTCAAGCTCGGGGTAACAGGCTTCACAGCGATCAATATTGACATGTCGGCGAAGCTGGGGGAGGTATTCCCAATCTATATCGCCATCATTGTCATCCTTTCATTGATCATCCTGCTCCTGGTGTTCCGCTCGGTCCTCGTTCCTGTCAAGGCAACCGTAGGGTTCCTGCTTAGCGTGTTGGCTACGTTCGGATTGACCACAGCGGTGTTCCAGTGGGAATGGTTCAATAACCTGTTCGGCTTTGACACAGGCGGTCCCATCTTAAGCTTCATCCCGATCATTGTTACAGGAATTCTCTATGGGTTAGCAATGGATTACCAGGTGTTCATGGTGTCCTCCATGCGGGAGTCGTATGTTCATGGATACCATGGAAAAGAAAGTGTCATTCACGGCTACAACCAAGCCAGCCGTGTTGTAGTAACAGCAGCCATTATCATGGTCTCTGTCTTCGCCGGGTTCATCTTTACCCACGACATCATGATCAAGCAGGTGGGCTTCGCCCTGGCGGTTGGTATTCTGCTCGATGCCTTCGTAGTCCGGATGACACTGGTCCCAGCCGTGATGTCTCTCTTCGGGGACAAGGCATGGTGGCTGCCCAAGCGGCTCGACCGTCTTCTGCCCAATCTGGATGTGGAGGGCGACAAGCTGATCGCCGAGCTCAGCGCCAACGAAGGGGCAACGAAGTCCCGCCGGGCCCACTAATGGCCCGATCCGTCTTACGGGAAATGAACAAGAACCACTCCATCTGCTGTTGGGGTGGTTCTTGTTCATGCACAGCTCCATTTTGGTGTATAATAAGTGTTGTCCAAATTGTGTCAAAGGATCGGGAGTAGAACCATTAGAGGCAAGGGCTCCGCGTCGTGGGGCTGCTCTAGCAAATCTTATTTTTCCAAGGAGGAATCACTGATGGCCCAAGCCAATCCCAGAATCATTCCGCATTTATGGTATGACAAGGAGGCAGTAGAAGCAGCTGAGTTCTATGTATCCGTCTTCCCGGACTCCAAGATTACGAATGTAACCACACTCCCCGATACTCCGTCAGGAGACTCGGAAATCGTCTCCTTTGAGATTTGGGGGCAGGCGTTCATGGCAATCAGCACAGGGCCCTACTTCAAGTTGAATCCGTCGGTGTCTTTCATGGTTAATTTCGACCCGTCGCGGGATAAGGACGCGGAAACAAGAATAGATGAGGTTTGGCAGAAATTATCCGATGGCGGCACGGTATTGATGCCCTTTGACAAATATCCGTTCAGTGAGCGCTATGGCTGGATTCAGGACAAGTACGGCCTCTCATGGCAGCTGATCCTGACTAACCCGGAAGGGGAGGAGCGGCCTGCTATCATACCGTCGCTGTTGTTTGTCGGCGATCAATGCGGCAAAGCCGAAGAAGCGATGAATTTTTATTTGTCCGTTTTCCATAACTCCAGGCAAGGACTGATCGCCCGCTACCCGCAAGGTATGGAGCCGGACAAGGAAGGTACGGTCATGTTCTCTGACTTCCGGCTGGATAATCTGTGGATTACCGCAATGGACAGCGCCCATGAGCATCATTTCAATTTCAACGAAGCCCTGTCATTGCTGGTGTATTGCGACACGCAAGAGGAGATTGATTACTACTGGGACAAGCTCTCTGCGGTTCCTGAAGCCGAGCAATGCGGCTGGTTGAAGGATAGGTTCGGAGTATCCTGGCAGGTTACCCCGCGGGAGATGGACGAGATGCAGAGCAAGGGCACACCGGAGCAGGTCGCCCGCGTTACGAAGGCCTTTCTTCCCATGAAGAAATTTGATCTTGCGGCATTGCGCGAGGCATATAACGGATGACTGGAAAAAAACAGTTATTACAGAAGAAGCTCTGTAATAACTATTTTTTATTGACGCAAGCTTGTCCAGTGGCTTTTCTCCCTGTTCTATTAGTGCCAAACCATAAATAAATAGGTAAAATTATGTAGAATTAGCGGACTATTTCGTGTATAATGTAACTAGTTTTTAGGTCTTTTGGCATCAGACTGTAAAGTGTGCATATGTTGGAAGATCAGTAATATTTCATTCTAATACGATCTTACATGGGAGGAATGGCGGTATGAGTTTCTTTAAGAAAGTGCAAGAAGGAGCGGCCAAGGCTGCGGAGAAGGCAAAAGAAACGGTTGAGGTTAACCGGCTAAGCGCTCAGATTCATTCGAAGAAAAGAGAGATTGATAAATTGCATCAAACCATCGGAGAGTCGATTTATCAATCGTATCTGGCGAATGATTTTGCCAATGCGGAATCGGCAGTTATCTCCATGTGTGAACAGATTGCTGAACTGCAGAAGGAGATTGCTGCAGTTGAGCTGAAGATCAAGGAGGTGAAGAATGAAAAGGACTGCATCTGCGGCAGAATCGTTCCTTTAGAGACGAAGTTTTGCTCCTTTTGCGGACATAAGTTTGAAGCTGAGCCCAAAGACGACCCTGCCCAGACCGGCCAGGAGAGCGCAGCAGCGGAGAATACGGTTCAATGTGCTGCCTGCCAATCTGTTTTGGAGCCGGATGCTCAATTCTGCGGAGATTGCGGCGCAGCAGTTTCTTAAGTAAAGGGGGATTAATAATATTAATGAAGCAATTTTCCAATGTGATGAAGGAATACGCTATCTGGGTGCATTCGTACCGGTTGGTGCAAGTGCTGCTGCCGTTTTATCTTTACATTTTGTTTGGCGGATTAGGCTCGCTGCTTCTGTATGATGTTTTGCTTCAATTGAGAAAATACGTTTCTATTTTGTTTACAGTGGGCCATTACGCATTTTTTCTTGGCATTTTCCTGACCTTGGCCGCTCCTAATAAGAAGTATCTTCCTTATGCGTTGTGGGGCTATGCCTTCTTCATTCTGTTTCCCTTCAGAACGTTCTCGCTGTATCAGGTCATTGAAGCTGCCCTCTATATTGTTATTGGATACTGGTTTATGAAATATGAGGCGACCCAGGAAAACTAGCTGGCGTTTTTCAGCCTAACGGGTGTCTCTCATGATTCGGCGCTCCTGTTAACCGCGGAGAGGGAGATGGAACCTTTCTGTGCCGGGTGCGCCTATTTGTACGCTTATTTGCCGGGAAGGGGGTAGGGGATTATGGAAGCCAGGGTTTGCGGGGACTGCGGGTGTTCACAGACCGGCAGGTTTTGTACCCGCTGCGGCAACCCGTTGTTTGAAGCGGCACTGCCGGATATTGACACTCAGGCAATCCCGGAGGAGCACTCATCGAGTGATGAAGAGACAATAAGTGAACCAGTGGTGGATGAACTTGCTTCCCCGCTTGCCGGAACGATTCCGTTTTGGTCGATGCCCACCGCTGCCTATATGATCCTGTTCATGTTGTTCTTTCTATACACGATCATTCAAATCTGGTATTAATCACACAGAGAGGGGATAGGGATATGTGGTCCCGCATCATAGCCATTGGCGCATTCGTAGTCGTGCTGATAGCGGCAGGAATCTTTTTTCAATTCGAAGACGATATCTCCTCCCGCTTGGCAAGGAAGCAGGCGTCTGCTGCGGATGCCCAACACCTGGAAGAGGAATATAACCGCCAATGGCATGAAGAGGAGCAAAGGGTGGAGAACCGGTTAACCTTCCATAAAAAAATGACTGTGGTTCATGTCGGAGAGCTTAATTCCCACTTGTACCTGGGAAGAGGGTATGGGAATCAAGGGGAGTATGGAGTTACTATGAACCCGAAGACGCAATCGTTATACTTTGCGGAGGAACAGCTCGTTCCAGCCCCCAATGATAATTTGCTGTTGATTCATGATGTTAACTCGCTGGACGTTTTTATTAAGCAAAGCATCTACAAATCAGCCAGGGAGTTGAACTTCCGGCTGGAGTCCATCCAGCATCAAAATTCCGATGATCAGGCGTATCATAATGAATGCCGCTTGTTTAATAATCAGGTCATGAAGGTTACAGCTGCGGGAGATTCAGGCGCCATTCGGGTGGAGTTCGACAGTCAGATCAAGGAACTGCTTCCGGGGGAGAAGGCTGTGTTCGATAAAACATCCGATGAGTCAGGAAGCATGGTCCGCTCCAAAATAGTGATCACCAATTATGGACTATGGGAAACTATTAACATGAAATACGTTGTGAATTCCTAGGTATGCAGCCAGACAGGAGGAGCCTGTGAAGTCAATGATGGGCTTAATGATCACCTTATGCGTATCCGTTGCAATTGTGCTGCCTGTTTCGCCCGCTTCTGGAGCGGAGCTTGCAGATGAATCCTCCTATACTATGATGGAGCCTGTTCCGAAGCTGTTTGTCCACGGATATAACGATAAAGGGACGTCATGGGAGGAGACCCCCTTTTATCAATATGTGCAGACATTGGGTGTCAAAGTCAAGAGTCTGGACTATAGCGTTTATAATCGTAATGATATAACCTCATATAGGGTGCAGGAAATCTATGAAAAGGCCGTTGCAGAGCTGCTCAAGGGTCTTCCTGCCGACAGCAGGTTTGATATTGTGGTTCATAGCATGGGCGGTTTACTGACCCGTGAGTATCTGAGCAGGCATCCGGCTATGTATGATCGAGTGAGAAGAGTCCTATTTGTAGGGACCCCCAATCACGGTGCGCCCGTGGCTCTGTTAAACCGGGTCACGAGCATGATTGATGAGCCGGAGGAATACTGGAGCGGCGGGGTGAACCATCCGGATGTGCAGAGATATAAGCAATTATACGAGCAGTATATAAGGGAGCTGTTTGATCTGTTTGATGGCGGTCCTCTCTATATGGGGTACGAAGCTTGGCTGGTACAAGAGCATCCGGAGGTCATCCGCAGCATAACGGAGAGGCAGAAGGAAAAGGCAGCTCCATTAAACAGGAGCATGGGAACAGAGCCTCTGCCCTCCGCGGTAGATTACAGATACAGTGGAGCCTTGGAGGAATATGCCAAGCTATTAACCGGCAGAGACAGAGTGCTTGTCAGCGCTATTAATGTGGATGCTCCACTAACAAAGGGCCTCATTGACAGCGGTGTTATGGATGAATCGACAGCCATCAATGAATTGAAGTCTGAAATGCAAGAGTTTAAGGACAACCAAATTGGATATTTAGTAGAACTGATTGTAGGGGATAGACAGAAAGCTTCAGCCAAAAATATTGTGCAGGACCGGTTGATGTATGAACGCTTTCACCTGGGGGTCAGTGTGGAGGAAGACGGGAAACTGCAGTACGGCAAGGTGATTTCCAACCTGTGGCTTCATCATTTATGGATAGAGGAATCCCGGACGCGTCTGCAGCGTATTGAAAAAGGCCAGTATGTTCCCCAATATATTACACTTGCGACGGTGGCCAAGTATGAACGCTTATTAATAGATCAGCTCTCCGCCAACAAGAGCGCTTATGACAATGAACCCCATGATTCCGTTGTTCCGCTGAGCAGTGCCAGATTGACCAATTATGTAACCGAGAGTGAGCGGATGATCGACAGGAATGTGGAGATTATCCCAAGAACCAAAAATCTCTCCCTGGCCTCCTATGTTCAGATCAAACAGGGGGATTACATCTTTCACTCCGATCAGATGAAAGAGACGAAGGTTATCCGGGCGGAGTATGACCATCCGTTAACAGGACTCAATGACAAGGAGTTGCTGCTGCCCATGGACCTCCAGAAGAGTCCATCCAAGACGGGGAGGCTGGTTGTTGCATACCCGGTGGACCGGACAAAGTCTCAGGAGTTCATATTAAATCTGAAATCCGATTCTCCTGCTGCAGTGCGGATTATGAAGCGGGATCACTATCAGGCCTGGAGCAGCACGGAGACATTGCTCCTTCAACCCGGCGATTATTCCGGCTACCAGGCCCAGTATAAGCTTAAGACCAGCAGCAAGGTGCGGGATTATCTGATCGTTGCCTCACGGGAACTGGAGGTAAGCTGTGGAACGGAACAAGCTGAAGAAATTCCCCAAGCGCCGTATCTGGTTGAATTATTAAAAACGGAACAAACCGGGAGACGGGTTGTACAGACCTTTCGGGTAATGAATCGAAGCAGCGGTTCAGAGACCGGCGATTTCAGCAAGGATGATTTCCTGATCCGGCTCGATGACAAGCCCTTTAACCACTTGCTGACAGTCTCGCAATCCAGTATTCAATCAGCGGGCAGCATGGTGCTGGAGCTGGACTATTCCGGCAGTATGGACGGAGAGCCGAAGAAGGTATCCAAGTATATGGCAGAACGGTTTATTGGAAATTTGGGACAGAACTCCAAGGGGAAAATTGGAGTAATCGGTTTCGCAGACGACCCATTCGTATTTTCTCCCCTGACAACGAATTATGACAGTGCGAAGAAGTCGGTAAGCTCTAATATTTCCGGAGGAACGGCGTTGTATCAATCCATTCTGGCAGGAGTAAATCTGCTCTCGCAGGAAGAAGGCAGTAAGAAGCTGCTGGTTATGACAGATGGGCAGAATTCCGTGAATTCTGCCACATTGGAGCAAGCGGTGCAAGCAGCGAACCGGAACAATGTGTCTCTTTACCCGATTGGGCTTGGCAATGTACATAAGAAGACGCTTGAACAACTGGGTAATTTGACCAATGGCAGAGCCTACTTCACCAAGTCAGTTGGCGATCTGGAGGAATTGTACAATGATGTATCCAATATGCAATCCTATACTTATAAAGTGGAGTTCAAGCTGCCGGAGGATGAAGCGGAGCACAGAATCAGCATCGATCTTACCGGGAACCGCTCTATTCAGTCAGAGCGGATGCTGACACCGAATAATGGAGTAATCGAAACCATCCGGGGGGAAGTGAAGTGGCTCTGGCAAAAAGGACGGAATATGTGGGATGAGATCACGGAGGTGCTGTTCTAATGAAGGGGATTGGCCGAATCATTTTTTCCAGTATCGAGCCAAGTGCCGTCTGGACAGCGCTCCTCGCTTCTGTCCTATCGTTCCTTGCTGATATGCAGGCTGGTGCATCGGTCCTGATGCTCTATCTGATTTATTGCGTATCTAGCGGCCGGTACAGTCTGAAGGTCCTGTCTACCTTGGGAATATTTACAATATTTGGATTATGGACGTTTTATCGCTTTAGCGGCAGTAAGCTTGCAGAGGTTGGAGCCGAATTCCTGCTTCCCTTCTTTGCCATTATGATTATGGTGTGGATTAATCCGCGATTCATGCTTCCGCGGAGATTGACACGCTCTCTTATACAGCTCCAAACGAAGCTAAGGCTGCATTGGCTTCCGGCCTGTTTGATGACCGCTACGCTCATAGCCTTGCTCCTTGGGACACGTTTGACGGTTTATTGGGGCATGGCGGTCATCCTCTTTCTGTTGGTCCTGGCTGGAGACGTTGGAGAAGAAGGCTTCGCCCTTGCTCCGGGTGTTATCATGATAACCGTTTATGTGCTGCTTATCCACTTGTTCGGCTGGAGAGGGCTCTTGATGCTAAGAACAGAGCCCGGCTCTTTTATGGCCGCCAATTGGGCTTCCATAGTAGTTCCGTATCTGGGGCTGACCGCTGTGAGGCTATCCCGGGCGGGCCGTTGCCGCACCGAGAGTGTAAAGGAGGAATTGTATGCATGAGCGAGTAAGGAGATTTATGTACCCGGCAGGCATAGTAGCCATTGTAATTATGACCCCGGTGAATCTTTTTCTTGTGTTTATGGATAATTTTAATATTACGGATGCCCATCATGACAAGCTTCTGGGTGACAGCTTTCTTCTCGTTTATGGGATTTTGGTGATTTTATTTTTTATTACAATGAGAATACCGTTCGGCAGCAGCCTGAGCCTGACAGATTGGCTTCGGGTTCCTATCATGTACTTCTTTACCCTGTCTCTGTTGGCCCTGATTGTGGCTGTTATCGCCATCGTCATTTTTCTTGTGACGGTGGGTTAATGGAGAAGATACGGATTGCCGGAACGATGTAAATCTCTCAAATCCATCGATGATACGATGCTAAAGGAAACTCAGGCCAACGGATAACGAGGTTAAGATGGCCCATAAAGCTTTTATCCGGTGGGTGTAGGTAAAGATGCTCAGGAGGAGATGAATTCTTTTGGATGAACTAATTGATCGTATGTTGATGGAAGAGAATTTGGACGCGTTAAAGAATGCGCTGGCAACCGGTTGGGATATGAATAAGGTTATGCCCAATAGGCAAAAGCGGCCTCTTCAGGCTGCCTTTGACAACAATAAGTTCAACGTAATCGAATTTCTGATTGAGAACGGAGCGGATCTCCATGATCCCGAGTATCCCCCCATCTGCTCTGCGGCGCGGAGCGGACGGCTGGACTTGATCGATAGGCTGACTTCTCGTGGCGCGGAGCTTCATGCCATCAATCGGTTTGATCAATCGGTCCTTGATGAAGCTTGCCGAACCAAGAATAAGAAGGAAATGCTCAACCATCTCATTCGTTTGGGAATCCGCATTTCCGAGTTGGGCGGAAAAACTGTCCGCAGCGCTGCCATGCACGGGGATACGGAAACGGTTGCGCTTCTTCTGGAGCATGGGGCGGATATCAATTATCGCATCAGCGATAGCGTGTTTACGGCCGAAGAAACACCTTTTCATGCAGCTGTGCATCACCGATGCTTTGAGACTGCCTTGTTTCTTTTGGAGAAGGGGGCGAATGTGACGATTTCCAACAGATGGGGCTACCGCCCCTATCATTATGCGGTGGAATATGAACATCCTGAGCTAATCCGCAGGATAAAAGACCATGAACCTCCCGAATGGCATAATTTGGAGTGGAATATAGCCAGGCTGCTTGAGTTGGCGGTACCACAGCCAGTCATCGATGATTTAATCAGATTAGGTGGACAAAGAATAGGGCTGGAGGAAGGAATTGTCGACTATATCCAGTTGGCTGCTCCCGATCACGTGCGCATTGCTTTATGGAAGGACAGGCTGTTTGTGGACTTGCTTAACGACATAGACAATTATGACTCCACAGGCACGATAGTATGGCTGCCGCAGGAACGTTGTTTTGCCACCTTCGATATCGAGCATGACCATTTTGCCATTATGGAGGACTTTACTTGGCTTCAATTTATGTCAAACCCGGGGGATTATATGACCCGGATTCTGGATTGGGAATATTTTGATTAGGGTTAATGTCTTCGGAAATTTTTGCCGGCTTGCTGGACATGGCAGCGCCGGCTTTTCCCGATTCTCAAGAGAAGATGCGGATTGACGGAACGATGCGGATTGACCGGCGCTGCCGGCATTTGCTATGGTAAAGATACCCAACCATTCGGGAATTGATACAGAGGGAGGTCGGCGAGCGTATGGGCAAACATTGGCTCAACCGGCTGCTGCTTTCCTATTTGCCGATTTTTACCGTAATCACATTGGTGCTGCTGACGATTACGGCCTTGAGCATAAGCGAGATGTCCAGGAAAGCGGCGGAGAACGCCAATAACGTCTCCGTGTCCCATGCCATGTCCTTTCTGGATAACTCCCTCAAATTCATCGATGATACGATGCTTAAGGAAATTCAGGCCAACAATGTTCTGAAGCAATATTACTATCCCCCGGCCGATTCCAATTCCTATCATTCCGTTTATGAACCGTCGGTTTTGCTGCGGAGCCTGATGAGTGTAATCCAGACCATCCGGATCGATTCCATCTACTTATACAGAGCGGCAGACCAGGCCGTCCTTACCGCCAACTCCCTGCTGACACTGGATACCTTCGGAGACAGGGAGTTCGTGGAGGGGGTGCTCGCGGCATATCCGGCAGAGGTCTGGTCCAATGCGCGCAGCTACAAGGAATTCGTCAGCCAGGAAAGAGGGATATCCGTGGTTTCGCTGGTCCGCAAGGTTCCCGCACTGTCGGGGGGACAGGGCTTCGTAGTCGTCAATATCCGTACAAGCGACATTGCGCAGCTTATCGGCAATATGATGGATTCCGGCTACAGCCAGGTATCCCTGCGTGACCGCAAGGGGATCTCCCTTAAGGATAATCTGCTGCCTGCTGCCGCGGCTCCCAACGGTGAAGCGGAAAAGGCGGACAGCCCCGACTCCAGTGTGTCTGCCGTTCAATCCGATTATACCGGGTGGCATATGCAAAGCCGGCTGCATAGCATGGGGGCCTTCATGGTCATCACCGGCTATACGAAGATTCTTCTGATGATTGGAGTGGCGGTGATCCTTGTGGGGACAATCGCCATCGTAATCGTCTCCCGGCGGAATTACCGGCCGATTGAATCGATCTTGTCCAGGTTGAAAGCGGTTTCCTCTACTGGCAAGAAAGAGAACGGGGCTGTCTTGCCGGGCCGCAATGAGTTTCAGTTTATTGAAGCGGCGCTCGACAATATGATGGAGCAATCGAGCCAATATGAGGCCCGCCAGAAGGAGGACCATCTGTTTCGACGCCGCTACTTTTTCCAGGAATTGATGAACGGACGTCAGATCATGCCCCGTGATTGGCGCGAGGAGTTTTCGCGTCTTGGGCTGGAGCCTTCGTTCTCCCGGCTTCAGGTGGCGGTTGTCGAGCTGGACAGGTATAGGCAATTTTGCCGCAGCTATTCCCATACGGACCAGAGCCTATTGAAGTATGTCATCAGCAATGTGGTTTCCGAAATAACGGCGCACGAGAAGAGACAGGTATGGTCGGAGTGGCTGGACGGCAACCGGCTGGCCGTATTGTACCGTTGGACCGGAGAGCCTGAAGGCGAAGACGCCGTTCCTGCTTCTGCCGTGAGACTTTGCGGGTGGATAGCCGATAATTTGAAATTCACGGTTACGGTTGGAGCCGGCCCGCAAGTGGCCGCCATGGAGCAGATTGGCGAATCCTATCAAGGTGCCCTTGAAGCGGTGAAATACAAGACGGTGGTGGGCACGGGTACGGTTATCACTTATGAGGAAATCAGTAAATCGGAGTCCGGTGAAACCTATGGTTATTTGCAGCAAATCCGTAAGCTTGCACTGGCATACCGGCTGGGGGAGGACGGATGGAAGCAGCAATTCCAGGAGATTGCCTCCGGCCTCCGGGGAATGCTCTTCTCCCGCGATGATCTGGTGAGTCTGGCCAATTACCTGATCTATCATCTGCAGCGGGAAATGATGGAGCTGCCGGAGGAGCTGCGGGAATCTTGGAGAACCATGGCGTATGAGCAGCTCAACGCGGTGGTAGACCAATTTGAAACGGCTGGGGAACTGTTCCTTCAACTGGAGGATGTTCTGGCAGGGGCTGCGGAACGGATCAGAGAGGAGCGGGAGAGCCGGACCTATCACGCCGTCATACAGCGTGTGAAGGCTTATATTGAGCATAATTATGCCAATCCCGATCTGTCCCTGAATTACTTGAGCGATATCTTCGGGGTGAATGCGAAGCATGTCAGCCAATTGTTCAAGGAGGAATTCGGGGTCAAATTCAGCGATTACGTCATTCAAGTCCGGGTGGAGAACGCCAAGCGGCTGCTGCTGGAATCCGGGCAGCCGGTGCAGGAGGTGGCGGCCAAGGTGGGATATCTGCTGCCGTTTTCCTTCATCCGCGTATTCAAGAAGGTGGTAGGCGTTACACCGGGAGATTACCGCAAGGAATGCGGTTGAACCCAATATCCGACCCAAGCGTGGCTGCGCCCTGCAGACGGCATTATTCCTTAAGGAGGCCTTCTGCAGGGCGCAATTATGCTGTCCGGAGAATTTGCGCATCCACTGAAATATGCTCATTGACCCTAAATTCCGGCCGGTGTTATCGTAGGGCTATCGAAACCGCCACGGCGCCTTCGACAGTGAGGAAGAAAGGAGGAAGGAGCATACAGATGGATTCCGCATACGCAACCAATTCCGGGCCGCACCCCCAGGATGCCCGCGGCGCACAGAAAGCGGCGGCCTTACGGCTTCGGCGGAAAAGATGGAAGATGAACGTGCCGCTGCTTATTTTATTTACGCCCATCGTCGTGTTCTTCATGGTTTTTAAATACGCGCCGATGGCCGGCCTGGTTATTGCCTTCAAGCAATACACCTTCATGGAAGGCATCTGGGGCAGCGCCTGGGTGGGACTTAAGAATTTCAAGCTGCTGTTTTCCAATTCGCTGACGCTCTCGATTATCCGCAATACGGTGGTGTTAAGCGGGCTAAGCATCTTTGTCGGGTTCCCGTTTCCTATCGCCCTTGCCATTATGTTGAATGAAGCACGCAAAAAATGGTTCAAGCGGTTAGTGCAGACGATGGTGTTTTTGCCCCACTTTTTATCATGGGCGGTCATTGGGGGAATCGTGGTTACTATATTTTCCCAGGAGACAGGCATTGTGAATTATATCCTGAAGGCTGTTAACGGTGCCACATTCCCGTTCCTGTACCAGGACCGTTCCTGGATTGCCATCTTCGTCGGGTCCGGCATCTGGAAAGGAGTTGGTTGGGGCTCCATTATTTACTTGGCCGCTCTTACTACCATTGATTCGCATCTGTACGAGGCAGCCAGCATGGACGGGGCGGGCAAGTGGCGACAGATTTGGCATATTACGCTTCCCGGCATCAGTCCGACGATCATTCTCGTGTTTATCCTGACCATGGGCAATGTGATGGAGGTGGGCTTCGATCAGGTGTATATCCTGCAGAATGCCAGTGTGTCAGGGGTAGCGGAGGTAATCAGCACGTACATTTACCGCGTTGGTCTGCAGCGGGCGCAATTCAGTCTGACGGCGGCAATGGGACTGTTCGAATCGCTGATTGGCCTGGTGTTTGTGTTGACAGCCAACCGGATCGCCCGCAGATTCGGACAGGGGCTCTGGTAGGAGGAAGAACATGAGAGATACATTGGGAGAGAAAGTATTTTATTCCGTTAACTATGCATTGCTGGGGCTGGCGGCATTGAGCTGCGTGCTTCCGCTTGTCCATGTCCTGGCGGTTTCCTTAAGCGACTCGCACGCCGTGGTTTCCGGCCGGGTCTCGCTGTGGCCTATCGGCTGGTCATTGGAATCCTTCGCCTCGCTGTTCAAGGGCACGCGGATTGTAGGCTCCTTTATCAACAGCGTGGTCATTACGGCGGTGGGGGTGATTCTTAGCATGACCGCTACGGTTATGGCGGCTTATCCCGTTTCGCGGCCGTACTTCTACGCGAGGAAGCCGTTCATGCTCGCGATCGTGTTCACCATGCTGTTCAGCGGAGGGCTGATCCCCACCTTTCTGGTGATCAAGTCCCTTGGACTGTTGAACACATACGGCGCATTGTGGCTGCCGGGCCTGGTCAGCGTCTTCAATATGCTGGTGCTGAAGACACACTTCGAGTCCATACCCACGGAGATGGAGGAGGCGGCCCGGATGGACGGATGCAGCGAGTGGCGGCTGATCGGCCAGATCGTACTCCCGTTGTCGCTGCCGGTGCTGGCGGCCTTGACGCTGTTCTATGCGGTCGGCTACTGGAATGCCTTCATGAATGTGCTGATCTACATCAACAGTCCCGAGAAGTATAACATGACCGTGCTGGTGCAGCAGATGGTGCAGAGCCAGTCGCTCCTGCAGGAGATGAATCACCTGCAGCCGGAGGAGCTGAACCAGATTACTCCCGAGGGCATCAAGACAGCCGGCGTAATCTTCATGGTGGCGCCGATGCTCATCATATATCCGTTCCTGCAAAAGTATTTCGTAAAGGGGATGATGATCGGGGCAATTAAAGGTTAATCGGCATCAGCATCCACAGAGAATGAAAATAATCATTAAAGGGGCGTTATCCATGATCAACAGCAAGAAAATGTGGTCGGCGATGGGCTTATCTGTCCTGGCGGCGGCCATAGCTGGCTGCTCCGGCCAATCGGAGCCGTCGGATTCCTCTGCACCCTCTGCCGCTCCGGCGGCCTCCAGCCAAAGCGGCAGTCCCAAACCGGCGGAGAGAGCTTCTATTTCCCAGTCAATTTATGATCGCGGCAATGTGGCTCCGGAGGAAGGAACGATTGAGAAGAACCGCTGGACCAAGTGGTTAAACGAGAACGGGCCGGTCAATGTGAGCTTCGTTGCCATCCCGCGCTGGGAGCCGATCCCCAAGTTCAACACCTTATTCGCCTCAGGCACGGCTCCGGATTTGATCTTCGATTTTGACACCAATTACCGCAATGAGCTTTACACCCAGAAGCAATTGATGCCGATTGGCGATCTGATCGACAAGTACAGTGTGGAATATAAGGCGTTTCTGGAGAAATACCCGGTGCTGCGCAAGGAAGGGACGAAGCCGGACGGCAAGCTGTATGAATTTGGCCGGATCAACTCTGTACAGCCCAATCATGTGCTGTTTATCCGCACCGACTGGCTTAAGAATCTGGGGCTTGAGCCACCCAAGACAGTTGAGGAATTATTCAACGTGGCCCAGGCGTTTACCGCGAATGATCCAGACGGCAACAAGAAGAACGATACGTATGGATACAGTCTGAGCAACGTCACCGGACAAATTACCGATGCCATGTTCGGCAATGTCATCTGGATCATCCAGGACGGCAAGTGGGTCCGTGATTGGGACCGGGTGAAGGCAGCCAACGAGTTTAAGAAACGGGTGTACGACGCCGGTCTGGTGGATAAGGATTACCTGGCCGACAAGAACGGCGAGAAAGCCACGCAGGACTTCATTACCGGCAAGCTGGGCATCTATGGAGCCAACGGGGGAAGCATCGGGTTGGGGCTGAGTATGTTCGAGTCCCTCCGCAAGAATAACCCGGATGCGCAGATTATGCCGATTGAGCTGCCGGCCAGCGAGTTCGGCCAATTCAGCCCGGTTCTCGGCAATCCGGTGCAGATGACCGCCGCCATCAACGCCTCTGCAAAAAATCCCGCCGCCGTTATCCAATATGTGGACTTCCTGGTGAAGGAGTCAACGCAAAGGCTGCTGAACTACGGCATTGAAGGCGAGCATTGGAAGACAGGCGACAATGGCTGCCCGGTAATCATCAGCAAGGAAAAGAACAAGATTGAGAAGGACTATCTGACCGACTTCCAGATGCTGAGAAGCGCCGTCACCTTCGGCGATTGCAACAAGTTCGAAAAACAACTGGACCTCTCCAATCCACTGCAGAAGGAATTCCAGGGGATCATCCATCAGGCGGAGAAGGCGTACCTGGACCCTTCCCGGCCGATGCCTCAGATTACCCATATTGAGCATATGCCTTCGATTCCCCAGGAGATGCAATTGATTCTGACCAATACCGATCAGCCGATCGCCGATATGTTCAACAAAGCGGTTGTCAGCGGCAAATCGTATACGGTGGATCAGGCGGTCGCCGATGCCAAGTCCCTGTGGACCAAGGGCGGCGGCAAGCAGGTGGAGGACTGGTATGCCAAGTGGTATCAGGAGAACAAGGACAAAGCGTTCTTCACCAAGGATATCTATGAGGTAGCCAAAAAATGATAACCGCATAACCAGCCGGTGAAGCATGCATAAGCCCCAAGCCGGGTGAATAACAGGCAGAGGATTTCCAGTCTTCCTAACCGCTGCGTTATTTGCCCGGCTCCATCAGCTGTCTTGATTAAGGCGATCTAGGCGCAGCATAGGCAAGCTGATGGACTTTAATGAATCTGGCAGGAAGAAAGGGGTCGGATTGTTGATGAAAGAAGGTTGGAAAAAGGGCAGCGCAATCCTGGTGGCCGTGTTATGTTCGGTTATGCTGCTCGTGTCGGCAGCCTCTCCCGCTGCGGCTGCCGCAAGTGCCGGTGTAATAGAAAGCAACGCCTCCTACCATGCCCGCAGAACGTTCGGCACCGGACTGTATGATCCGGTATCCAACAAGACCTACGTGACGTACAGCGGACCGGTTATGGATGTTTATGTGAAGGCCTTCGACCATGGGAACAACGCCTGGGAGCCGGCAGTCAGGATCAAGGTCTGGAACGATTCCATCTCCTCTGCTTATCACGACTACACCACCATGGTGAAGCTTCCCGACGGGAGGCTGGGCATCTTCATCTTTAACCACGCCAACACTGCGTATTTGCTTAAAGCTCCTTATGCCAATTCCATCTCCGGGGCGTGGAGCACAACCAATGTCAGCAACGACAGAAACACGTATCCCATGCCGGTGGTATCCGGCAATGATGTGTACCTGTTTTATTCCAGGAATGATGACAGCAGCTATCCGTACCGGACTTACAGGATGATCAAATCCGGCGACAGCGGCCAGACCTGGTCGGCACCCTCCACCATTATCGATACGGGCAAAACGGCGGATAAGTTTAATGAAGTATATGCCTTCGGCGTTTATGAGAAATGGGGGCGCATCTACATCACATGGACCATGGGCGGCGGACCGGGAGGGCATAATGCGGAGGCGCGGAATCTGTATCTGGCCTACCTGGACACTTCTGATTCCACGATGCGCAATGCGGCCGGGCTGAACCTGAAGAACACGGTTGATTTTGGCGCGGACCTGGATAGCTGTCTGGTTGCGCAAAGCCTGCCAAGCTCCGCAAGCACGGATTATTTCGCCAAGCATCCCATTCAGAATTCCCAGCCCAGTGTGGATGATGACGGGACCGTCTATGTGGGATACGGGGATGAGTCGGCGAACGGGCCCGGTATCAAGCTGGCCAGGTTCACCAATGGCGCCTGGACCATCAGCACGGTGGACTCAACCAGCTCAAGATTTATGGACATGGTCAAGACCGGTTCACACAAATTTGAGGTGCTCTATACCTCTCAGGACTTCACCTCCATCCTGGGCAAGCAAACGGACAATGGCGGTGCATCGTGGTATGCCAAATATGCCTATGCCACGCCCTTCGGAGACTCCAATGGGGACCGGGTATTTTATATCAATTTTATTGAAGGGAGAAGCACGGTTTCGGCAGTGGGGGCAACGATCAATTACGCGCAACGACAGCTGGATTACACGGGAAAATGGACGGTGTTTGCACTTACAAGATAGTCCTGGGAGGGATAAGGATGATGCGGAAGCTTGTAAGGCTGGCCATGCTGGCCATTCTGCTGGGCGGGTTCCTGGCTTTGAATGGGGCGGATCGGGCATATGCAGCCAATCTGGTAGGCAATTCCGGTTTTGAAAGCGGTTTATGGACAGGAGGAGGAGGTACTGGGTTCTCCATTGACAGTACGGTTTATCATACCGGGAGCAAATCGTTGAAGGTCTCCGGGGCTGCTGCGGCCCGTGCGATTACCTCGGAGAAAATTCCCGTCCGTCCCTACGAAGGCTATCAGCTGGATGTATGGGTACGATCTAACCTGTCAGACAGCAAATCGGCCATCAGCGTCAGTCTGCTGCCTGTGGACGCTGCCGATCATGCCCTGGCTTGGTATCCCGGGGGACAAGTCAAATTCATTCAGGCGGGAGGGGGCAGACAGAACTGGACCAAGTACACGGCTACTATCCATGACCTTCCTTTATCCACGGATACAGTGAAGATTTATTTGCGGCTGGATGCCGGAGCGGCCGGAGACGTATGGTTCGATGATGTGTCTCTCGAGAGCATCAATCTTGCTCCGGACGGGGGCTTCGAATCGGGGCTGTGGAGCCACAACACGGGCCTCGTAAGGGATACGTCCCAAGCCCATAGCGGCCTGGCCGCCGCCAAGATTACCGGACAAAGCTCCGTTCAGGTGATGTATACGGACACGATTCCCATTGCTTCTGGTGAAACCTATACGCTTTCGTTATGGGTCAAGACGGACCAGGTTTCCACAGCCAACGGGGTCGCCGTCAGTGTCCTGCAGGTGAATGCGGCCAATCAGGCGCTGGGGTGGTACGGGGGCTCCGTCAAGCTGCTGTCCGCCGGGGGAACGCAGGGATGGACCCGCCTGGAGGCGGAGCTGTCCGGCTTCGCGGCCAATACGTCCAGCCTGCGGCTCTATCTGCGCTCCGATGAGGGAATTACCGGCACGGCCTGGTTTGATGATGTCCGCCTGAACAAGAAGTTCCGGGACGGCTTTATGTGGGGAGTCAACGGGCACAGCAAGAAGCAGGGCTCTTATCCCGCTTCACAGCTTGACAACCAGCTGCAGAAGGCGGCGGACCTGGGAATCTCCCATTACCGGGTGGATGTGGAGCCCAGCCTGGCGCCCAATGGCAGCTATGACTGGGCCTATATGGATCAGGTCATCGATAATGCCTACAGCAAGGGGTTGAAAATCTACCTGGTGATCTACGCCAAGCTCACCTTCTCCCCCTCCGTGCTGGAGCAGTACGGACAGGACATCGCCGCACGCTATAAGGGCAAAATCGCTTACTACCAAATCGGCAACGAGATTGACAATGACTGTATCCTCGGCGCCCAGTACGATGGCTCTCAGGTTTCCCATTACAATCTGGCCGTGTACGAAGTGATGCGGGATAAGCTGATTGCCCTGGGCCGGGGCGTGCGCACCGGCGATCCCGACGCCAAGCGGGTGATCAATATGGGCTACCGCCATACCGCTTTCCTGGAAATGCTGCTTGCCGATGGCGTAGAGTGGGAGGTCAACGGTCTCGATTGGTATTCCAATATGGGCGACATGACCTTTACGCTGAACAAGCTGCAAAGCTATCCCCAAGCAGAGATTTTGGTGGCCGAATGCAATACCTTCCACGGCACCATGACATGGACCGAGCAGGCCCAGGCGGAATATATCGTGAAAACGGCCAATCAGTTCTACTATAATGCGCCCTCCAAGGTAAAGGGCTTCTTCGTTTACGAGCTGCTGAACGAGCCGGACCGCTCCAGCGGAGAACAGTATTACGGGCTGGTCCACTCCTCCGGGGGAATTATCGGGGTGGAGAAACCGGCTTATGGAGCCTACCAAGCGGTGATTGCCAGCAAACCGAGAAATTGACCAAGCGTGGCATTCGTATCAACAGCAGCATTCATAACAAGAGGGAGTGGGAATGATTATGATATTTAAGATCCTGAGGAGGATCAACAAGCAGGTCTCCATGGCCAGCTGCTTCCTGCTGTTAGCGGTTTATCTGTTCGGCTCTGCTCCGGTGAGTGTTATGGCCATGCAGACGCCGGACACCGATGAGGCTGCGGTCGTGCAGACTGTGGTGGATGAGGCTGCAGCCGTAGAGACTGTGATGGACGAGACTGCAGCCATGCAGACGCCCGACATAGATGCACCCGTCCCCTTGCAGATGCAGGTGCTGGACGGGGTCGTGGAGCAGACCGTTTATGCATCGGCAGATGCGTACGTGCAGGGCGGAGGCAGCGCCAATCTGAATTTCGGAGCCGCCAAGTCCCTTGATGTGAAGCACATAAGCGGAAACAGCGGCATCACAAGAGAGGCCCTGCTGGCCTTCGACCTGGCCGGAATTAACGGCTCAGTCGGCAAAGCGGAGCTTTATATCTATGAAGCATCCAAGGAAAGCAGCGGCACCGCCATAGACAATCTGGTCTACAGCACAGCTGCCGGATGGCAGGAAGGCACAGTGACCTGGAATACGAAGCCTGCCTTTGCCGAGTACCTGGGCACGATTCATTCGGAGTTTGCTCCCGCATGGCATGTGGTGGATGTCACATCCTATGTGAAGCGCCAGAAGGCGGAGGGGCAGACTGCGGGCTTCGGCATCAGGCAGGAAGCAGCCGCCGGACTGCGTGTAGGCTTTGCCAGCAGGGAAGCGGCGGCCAATATGCCCTATCTGAAAATTACCGCCGCAGCAGTGGAGGATCAGCCGCCGGTGTGGCCGGAGTACGCGCAGCTGGGGGCGGAGCAGATAGACGGGGCAATGGTGCGCCTGACCTGGCCGCCTGCATGGGACCCATCGGGAATTGCCGGGTATAGGATCTATCAGGACGGAGCCGTTTTGCAAACGGTTGCAGGAGATGTTTACCAATACGAGGCAGGGCCTCTGAATCCGGGTGCTGCCTATACGTTCAAGGTGGAAGCGGGGGACGCTGTGGGCAATTGGAGCCAGGACGGTCCCCAGGCAACAGTGGAGACCGGCCGGGCAGAAGTGATTCTGCCTGCGTCAGCCGATGCCCATGTGCAGGGCGGGGCCAGCGCCGCCATCAATTTTGGAGCCGCCAACTCCCTTGATGTGAAGAATCAGAAGGGCAATAACGGGATATCCAGAGAAGCCTTCATGAAGTTCGACCTGTCTGCCATAGGAGACACAATCGGGCGGGCGGAGCTTTACCTGTATGAGGTGTCCAAGGAGAGCAACGGGACAGCGGTGGACAATCTGCTGTACAGCACAGCCCCCGGCTGGGTGGAACATACGGTCACCTGGAATACGAAGCCTGCCTATCAGGATTATCTGGGTGTTATCCGTTCCAATACGGCGCCCCAGTGGCATGCGGTGGATGTCACATCCTACGTGAAGCAACAGAAATCGGCCGGGCAGCCAGTTAGCTTCGGCATCAGACAGGAGGTGGCCGCGGGGCTGCGTGTAGGCCTTGCCAGCCGGGAGGCTGCCGCCAATGCACCCTATCTGAAAATCACCCAAGCAAGAAGCAATGAGCAGGCCCCGGTCTGGCCGGTGTCCGCGCAGCTTGAAGCGGTGGATACCGATGAGATGGATGTAACCTTGAGCTGGCCTGCCGCTGAAGACCCCTCCGGGATTGCCGGGTACCGGGTTTACCGTAACGGACAGCTGATTCAGACAGCCCCGGGGACTACCGCGTTTATCGACAGCCTGACTCCGGGCAGCACCCATACGTTCAAGGTGGAGGCAGGCGATGCCGAAGGGAACTGGAGCAGCGACGGGCCTTACCTGACCGTGACGCTTCCCGTTACCACGCTTGGGCAGGTAAAGCACGGCCATGTATTCATGAGCAATGAACCGGTCTCCTTCCGGATTGAGACCAGCCGCCCCTCACTCTCCTGGTCGGTGCAGGATCTGTGGGGAGAGGAAGTGGCGTCCGGACGGGAAACCGTGACAGGCGGGCAGTTGGAACTGGTGGTGCCGATGGACCGTGTCGGTTATTTCACACTCACGGTCCATGCCGAGAAGGGCAGCAAGCAGCCTTCCGTAAGGACTGCGCCGTTTGCCGTGTTTGCCCCCTATGATTTCCGGGCGGTGGAGGATTCTCCCTTTGGCATCAATGTGCATTTTGACCGACCCGCTTATGGATGGACCCCGGATTTAACCGAGCTGATCGAATATGCCGGGATCAAGAACGTCCGCGATGGAATCATGTGGAACAATGTGGAACGAACCAAGGGAGTCTACACCGTGGACCCGGCCCATGAAGCCATTATCGACGATATGGATGCCCGCAGCCTGAATACGTTGCTGCTCCTGGCCTATACGAACAAGTTCTACGACGAGGACAGCACGCCATACACGGATGAAGGCCGGCAGGCCTCGGCCAATTACGGGAAATTCCTGATGGAATATTTTGGCGACCGGGTAGCCGCTTATGAGGTCTACAACGAGTTCAACATCGAATTCGGCAGACGGGGCAACGGCGTGGCCAATTCCCTGCCAGACTACTATTATGCTTTGCTGAAGAAGACCTATGACACGCTGAAGCAGGCGAATCCGGACAAGACGGTCGTGGGCATGACTACGGCTTCCGTCCCCTTCACCTGGCTGGAATCCGTGTTCCAGTTGGGAGGGCTGGACAAGGTGGATGTGGCCTCCGTGCATCCGTACCAGTTCCCCAGGACGCCGGAGCATATGGTGCCGGAGATGGATCGGCTTCATAACCTGATCGACCGGTACAACAACGGCCAGTCCAAGCCGGTCTGGATTACGGAGATCAGCCATCCCACGCATCAGTCGGCGGCAGGGGTGGATATCAAAACACAGGCGGATTATCTGGTCCGGACCTTCGTGCTGTCCCTTGCCTCCGGGATTGACAAGGTGTTCTGGTATGATCTGATGAACGATGCCGTGAATCCTCCTTCTGTAGAAGCCAACTACGGCATTCTGAACCATCAGGATGATCCTCTGGGCAGGCACACGCCGAAGCCGGCTTACGCGGCCCTGGGTGCCATGACCCGTCAATTGACAGGCGCGGAATACACGGCGGATGAATCGGTTGCCGGGAGCCATTTCCAATACAAGTTCAGCCGCGGCCAGGAGGAGCTCCGTGTGGTCTGGGCCGAGGGCCGGCTCCAACCGGCTGTCATTCTGACGCAGCAGCCCGTGCAAATCGTGGACATCATGGGCAATGAGCGGACCTATTCCCCTCATGAGGGCAAGGTTTATTATACGCTGAAGGATGAGCCCATCTATGTGAAGGGAGCGATTGAAGGAATCGTGGGAGACGAAACCTTCGTGTGGAGCGGAGAGCGTTCCGTCACCGGCGACGATGCCCAATTGACCCTGACCGTGAGCTATACCGGCTCCGCACCGTTCGACGGGCAATTGAAGGTACAGGGCCAATCCCTTCCGATTCACGCCAATCCCGGGGAGACGCTGCAGCTTCCCCTTACCGTTCCGGGACTTGCGGCCGAGGGGATGCTGACGGTGCAAGGGCAGTTGATGACGGGCGGCCGGTTGCTGGGACATCTGACTGCACAGGTGCAGATTGAGAAGCCGTACAGCATCCAACTGAAGCCGTTGTTTGCCGCAGATGGTACGGGCAAGGAGCTGAAGGCGGTCATCACCAACCATTCCACCAGCCGGGAATTGGAGCTTCAGCAGATTCAATGGACCCTGGGCTCCCAGTCGGGCACGGTGACAGGACCCCAAGCCATTGCGCCTTCCTCGGTATGGACGCAGACGATTCCCCTTGCGGGAGGGCTCGCCAATAACACGGTTTATCCGCTTAAAATGACAGTCGAGCTGCAGGGCTATGATCCGGTGCAGGTGGACAGCACGGCCAACTTTACCCCTGTGTACCATATCAGCGAGCCGGAGCAGCCGGTTACGGTGGATTGGTCCACAGCCGCGGCCATTAGTCAATACCACAATCTCGGCGGTCCCGGACTAAGCGGAACGGATGATCTCAGCGGTACGGTGACACTGAATTGGGATGAGGAGAAGCTTTATATAACGGCTGATATTACCGACGATGTGCTTTTCTATGAAGCCGAGCAGAAGGATATGTACTTAAACGACGGATTCCAATTCGGAATCGTCCGGGGTATTCCCGGAAGTAGCGAGGAATGGTACGATTCGGGCTTCGCCCGGACCCCGGCGGGCTTGCAGGTGTATCACTGGATTACACCGGCCGGTGTTCCCGTAGGTCTGGTGGAGGACAGCCAGCTGTCCGTCACCCGCAACGAGGAGCAGAAGCTGACCAGATACGAGTTCGCGCTGCCTTGGACGGAGCTTGCACCCATCAATCCGGCAGAGGATGAAGTATTCAGCTTCTCGCTGCTGTTGAATGAGAATGACGGCACCGGCAGAAGAGGCTATCTGGAGTGGGGCTCCGGCATTGGGGCCAGCAAGGACCCGAAGAAATACAGGACGGTGCAGCTGATCAAGCCCAGTGTTGCTCCCGGCAGTCAAGCCAAGCCGGGTCAGCCGGTGTTGTCCCATGACAACGGGCATGATACCGGACTGCTGGACGGGGCATACACCGTTATGATGAATATGTGGTACGGAGACAATGGCACCGAGTACCGCTTGTACGAGAATGGGGTGCTGATCGATACGCAAGCTCTGGCGGATGCGGCTCCCGCGGCGCAGACGGCGGCAACCGTGATCAGCGGCAGGGAGAACGGCGTCTACCGCTACGTGGCGGAGCTGGCCAACCCCGGCGGCACAACCAGGAGCGCGGAGATGACCGTCCAGGTGACGGATGCGGCGCCGGGGAAGCCGGTGCTCTCCAGCGACAATTGGGATGGGGACGGCCATTACCGGATCAGCATGAACATGTGGTGGGGCACCAACGGGACGGCGTACCATCTGTATGAGAACGGGGTGCTCATTCATACCCAGGCTTTGGCGGATGGTACGCCCGGCGCCCAGTCGGCCGTGGTGGAGGTGAGCAACAAGCCGGCCGGTGCCTATGAATACCGCGGCGAGCTCGTCAACGCTGCAGCCGCCGCCTCCAGCGACACATTGACCGTAATTGTAGCAAGGTAAGCGAATGCGCGGGAACCCGGATCATTAGAAGAGAAAATCCCCATGCCTGGAAGCGGCGTGCGGGATTTTCTTCTTACAGCCCCTAAAGTACAGGCTATGTTAATTGATTGAAAGGAATTAATAACTATTTATAAATTTGTCCACATAAGGAGATAAAACGATGGAATAAACAAATTACTAAGGATGGATAATGTTGGAATCATTGAGGAATCCCTTGATGACGCAATCTCTTTCTTCGAGGAGATTGGCTTGAAGCCGGAAGGGCGGGCTACTGTCGAAGGTGAATGGGTCGGCCGCGTAACCGGGCTGGGTTCACAGCGTGTAGAGATTGCTATGATGGTTACCCCGGATGGCCACGGCCGGCTTGAGCTTTCGCGATTTCTCACCCCGCCTGCTGTATCGGATCACCGAACTGCTCCTGTGAATGCCCTGGGTTATCTGCGCGTCATGTTCACCGTTCAAGACATTGACAAAATGGTATCCAGACTCATTGGGCATCTTTCACCGCCTTTTCGCCCCTGGCTGCGTTACTTTCGCTTGGCCCGGGGTCCCCGGTACGCCTGCGCAAAAGTGCCTTGCCAGAAACGAAAATTCGATGAAATCTGCTCCCCTCGGAGTTTTCAAACACGCCCTACATTCGCGGAATCGAAGGACTTCTAATCGGCTTGGCGGAACAACCCGGTGATAAATAAGTGACGTTTATTAAGCAGACTGGCCAGTGAAAAGCTCTACAGCTTTAAGAAACCAAGGAATCGGCGCCAATCTAGATGCAGCGAGACGAATCCTCAAAACGCGGAAGGTTATAATCGAGGCTTTGTAAGGTTATTGGGAGAGCGTGACTTCGAGCAGATTACGATAAACGACATTGCTGACCGGGCTAATGTCAACCGCGGTACCATCTATTTGCATGATACGGACAAGTTCGATCTGCTGGATCAATGCATCGAAATGTATCCAAGCTCAGACTCCCTCTCAACCGCTTACGGAACTGAGGGACCTTATTTGAGGAAAATACCCCCTTTTTGAAATGCAACGGAACTCTGCGACGTTATTTGCCGGGAATCAAGCGATTACCGTCTCCCGGCTCCCCTATAACGGCGCTCAGTTCCGTAAGAATACTGGCAAGCCGATTGGCCCCTCTATAACGGCGCTCAGTTCCGTAAGAATACTGGCAAGCCGATTGGCTCCCCTATAACGGCGCTCAGTTCCGTAAGGAGCAGGAAGAGCGCGTTCACATTGCTGTTGTCGCCGGGAACCCCACGCGTTATAATGAAACTAATTCGGCCGTGAAGCACACGCCGCCTTGATACCTTCCGTATCGGGCGGCTTTTTATTTCCCGTCATCTAGTGAAGGAGTGAGAAGGCATGTCGAGCTTTGAGCAGAAGTATGAGGAATGGATGCAGGCCAATATTGAGCAAGCAGGGAATCCGCGAAGGCGTGAATTACTGGAGAAGGGCTTAGGTCATGGAAGCCTGGAATTTCTCCGCACCATCTGGTATCCCACGGTCAATAACTTTGATCATCTTTTTCCGGAATGGGAGGTCCGCGATTTCCATAATGGCTTCCGTTATGTTGACCTGGCTTATATGCCTGGCGGTATGAAGGGCGGGATTGAAATACAAGGCTATGGTCCCCATGCCAGAGATCTTGATGTAAGGCGGTTTAAGGATTTATGCTGGCGGCATTGTCTTTTGGCATTGGATGGTTGGGTCTTCCTGCCCATTGCCTATCTTTCCGTTAAAGACGAACCCGAGCGCTGCCAACAGCTTATCCTATCGTTTATTGGAAGATTTGTCTCACCGGATTTGTCTTGCCAACTGACCGGTCTTGAGGCTGAAACCGTGCGCTTTGCCCGGCGGGTGTTACGCCCTTTTACACCATCGGAACTGGCAGGCCATCTGAGAATCACAGACCGCTATGCCCGGAAGCTGCTGCATAAGCTGGTTGATCTGGAACTAATCCTGGTAACGAATGGCCAGCAAAGGTATCGCCTCTATCGCTTACGGAACTGAGCAACCTTATTTGAGGAAAATACCCCCCTTTTGAAATGTAACGGAACTCTGCGACGTTATTTGCCGGGAATCAAGCGATTACCGCCTCCCGGCTCCCCTATAGCGGCGCTCAGTTCCGTAAGAATATCAACAAGCCAATTAGCGACCTGTTAGCGGCGCTCAGTTCCGTAAGAAGAAGCAGCACAGCAGACAAAACAAAATGCAAGAAGCTGAACATATTCAAATCATGTTGAATTTACTGAAGTCAACACTATCGGATTGCTCTAGTTGCGATATAGCCAAACACACGCCTGAGCTTAATGATTATGACACGCTAATTGTAGGCTCCGGTATACGGATGGGAAAGCTCTATAAGCCAATCAAAGACTTCATTCTCCCAATCGGTGGTCAAAATATCCTTCGGGATCTCGCCGTTAAACACGCGCATCACAGGCGCGCCCATGGCCGCAGCAACGTCAATCCAATATTTGACCCGTTGAACGTCGAGGGTCCGTCTGTCAGCATCAGGGTCGGCAAAGTCGTTCTTAACACCCGTACCGCTTATCTCGATTCTTAGTTCCCCGCACAGCTGTCGAATACTCCCGGCATACCCGAAAATATCTTTGTCCGGTTTGGAAGGCATGGTCAAGGTTTCATAGCCGGGAATGAAGTAGCTGGTGATATCCACGCAGTCACAGCCTATTTCTTTGAGAAAGCGAATAAGCGACAGGGTATCCACCGGGGGTGCCGCGTTGTTGCCCTGCAGCCAGGAGAACAAGTTGTGGCTGAAGCTGTACAGGTTCACACCTAGCTTATAATCGCCGGAATAATACTCCCCTTGGTGACGGTTGGCCAAGTAATGGTTCGTTGGAATTTGCCCGTAAACCTTGGCAAGTGTGGCTTCATTCAACTCTTCGCTATTCATCTTTCTAGCCCCTCTTCCAGATGATTAATATCGATCCGCTTCCCTATTTCATGCGACAAGTACGCGGAATAAATCACTTCCAGCACGTCTCTCGCCATTTGTCCGTCGGATAAGGGTGGCCGGTCCCCGGCAATGCATTCCATGAAGTCCTGCATTTCCTGATTGTAGCCCCAGGCCCAGTCTTCATCGGTGGAGGCAAAATTCCAGCCTGCCTTCGTCTCAAGCTTCTCGGCAACATACTCTTGGGCAAAAATATCCGGACTTGGCGCATATACCATCATTCCGTCATTTGGTGTCATATTGCATTTGATCACGGAATTGGAAGTATAGATATCCATAATGTTGCGAATGCCGCCAAGAGCGGCAAATGAAGCTGCAACGACCGCTTTGGGACCATCGGTAAATGTGAGGATTACGCTTGCCCATGTTTCCACATCGGTCCAATCCGTTACCAGCCAATGTTTCTCCACAGACTTGTATGCAGCGCTTTTCGTCATCGGCGCCATATCGGCAACCACTGACTGAACACGAACGGGTTTGCCCCACTTCAAACAGCCTTCAAAGTTTTTCAGATGAATAGCCGCGGCAATCGGATGGGAACTGAGCAGCAATAAGGAGCCGCCGCCCGGTACTTGTTTCCGCCCGCTACAGCCCGGATGTTTACGATTAAGCCGATCACCCTGCGGTAGGCCGCCGCATGGAATTCCGCAGAAAAACCGCTGCCGATAATGCCGCATTAATGGTTTTCATTGTCCGATGCTCCATTCTTTTCTGCTTGCATGCTTCAGCCTGAAGAGCCCGGTGCGGGAAATCCGCATGCAAGGGTTCTGAGGGGGGCGGCCACCAGTTGGGTGGCCCTTCTACCCGGAGGGCTGGTATTCCCAGCCCTTTACTCTACAGGAGTAAGCGGGGCGGACAGCCACAAGTCGTTACTCCTATGGAAACGTAAAAAGGCGCTAGCGGAAGAACAGCGCCAGGTTATTCTCATCGTAAAAATCAGCATCAGGAACTAACGTAGCCAAAGTATAAAAGCGGCTTGGCTTCTGGACAAACACATGGCGTTAAAAAGGACTCACAGAGGCGTTTATCCCAGGAGCATCACCCTAAGCAGTCCGTATTAATGGCTGAGGAGCCGGCTCATCCCCGGTTCCTGCTCTGCAGCCGTCTGAATTCAATAGGGGAGGAGCCGGTCATTTTCTTGAACATCCGGGACAGATAAGCCGCCTGCATGCCCAATTGCTCGGAGATTTGGGCAATGCTCAGCTCCGTGTGGAGCAGAAGCGTCTGGGCCCGCTGCATTCTCTTCTTGTTGATGTACACAATGGGCGAGATGCCCAGCATGGACTTGAAATAATGCAGGAAATAGTTGGGGTGAAAGTGAACCAGCTGGGCCAATTGCTCCACCGTGATCTGCTCGGCCAGATGTTTGTCGATATATTGCAGTACAATATACAGCTTGTGGACGGAAGGGATGGATTCGGTCTGCAGCGGGTCCACGGTGGAGCGCTCCATAAACCGGGAAACCATATGAAACAAGAGGGATTTCGCTATAAAAGGAGCGGCCAGCCCGTCGCTCTCGTATTGGCGGACCAATTCCTCGAACTGGGACACAATGGACTTGTCATGCCGGAGAGACAGCCACTGGGGCGCATTCACCACATCGAACAGGGATACGTCGCCCACTGTGGCACCAAAGCGGCACCAATACCGGAAGAAGGGGGCGCTCTGGCTGGTAGAGCCGGAGAGATGCGCCCCGGCAGGCACCAGGAGGAGGTCTCCCGGAATGGGGTACATGTCCCGGTGATTGATGCGCAGCCAGCCCTCCCCGTTCAGGAACAGGCAGAGCAGATTATCGCTTTGTACGGCGTTCACCAGGCTCCAGTCCGGGTCCATCCGGTCCAGCCCGCAGCCTGACAGGGTGATCTGGGTATTGGATAAGTAAGTACGGTCCAGGTTCATGCGGACTCCCGCTTCCTCATAAAAGTAGCTTAGTATTGTCTAAAAAATCAATATTATTATACCTTCTTTTTGTGTCCTGCGCACCTTACAATGAGGGTAAATCCATTATGAATATACAAGGGAGACGATACAATGAGCAAGAAGTTGCTGGCACTGCCTACCCGGCAGCAGCTGCGTTGGCAGGACATGGAGCAGGGGTTATTCTGTCACTTTGGCATGAATACGTTCTGTGACCAGGAGTGGGGCGAGGGAACGGATTCGCCGGAGAAGTTCAATCCTACGGAGCTGGATGCCATGCAATGGGCGCGTACAGCCAAGGAAGCGGGCTTCGCCTATCTGGTGTTTACGGCCAAGCATCATGACGGCTTCTGCCTGTGGCCTACGGCAACAACAGACTATTCCGTCCGCTCCTCACCGTGGAAGAACGGGCAGGGGGATGTGGTCCGCGAGATTGCCGACGCCTGCCGTCAGGTGGGGTTGGGCTTCGGACTGTACTTGTCCCCGTGGGACCGGCATGAGCCCTGTTACCCGGACAAGGAGGCATACGATGATTTCTATGCCGCCCAGCTTACCGAGCTGCTGACCGGCTACGGACCGCTGATGGAGGTGTGGTTCGACGGCGCCGGGTCTCACGGCAGGGAATATGACTGGTCCAGAATAATGGGGTTGGTGAAGCAGCATCAGCCTGATGCCATGATCTTCAATATGGGACTGCCCACGATCCGCTGGGTAGGCAATGAAGACGGCGTAGCCCCCTATCCCTGCTGGAATACGGCGGAATCGGCCAAGCTCAGCATGTTCACCAACGATATGGTCACCTGGCTGCCGGAGACGCCGGCATGGGTGCCTGCGGAATGCGATGTGCCTATCCGCAAGAAGCGCTGGTTCTGGCATCCCCATGAAGAGCATACCCTCTACACTCTGGAGGAGCTGCTGGATATTTATTACCGTTCGGTGGGTCACGGCTGTACGCTGCTCCTGAATATCGCGCCCGATAACCGGGGGCTGCTGCCGGAGGCGGATGTGGAGCGGGTTCTGGAGTTCGCTGCCGAGGTGCGGCGCCGCTTCGAAGCCCCTGTGGCCCGGACTGGCGGGCAGGGAGCAACGGTCAATCTGGAATGGGAAGCAGACACGGCTGTGGACCATGTGATTCTCATGGAGGATATCGCCTATGGCGAGCGGGTGCGCGCCTATGTTCTGGAGGCCTGGCAGCAGGGCCGGTGGGTGGAGCTGGCTGCGGGAAGCGCCATCGGGCATAAGAAGATCGACCGGTTCCCGGCTGTCCATACCAACCGGCTGCGCCTGCGGGTAACCGAAAGCGAAGATGAGGCAATAGTGCGAAGCTTCGAAGCCTATTTCTGCGGATAAGCCTTGGGTGATAGAGGATGATAGAGGATAACGGAGGGTGATGGAAGGGGCTTGAGAGGTGAGAGGCTGGATCAGGGCCGAGGCTGGAAATAAGGGAAGGTAAATTCCGCTGTTTCTCCGGGCGGAGTAGCCGGAAGGGAAATAAGGCCCCCCATCTTCCCTTATCGGCCGGTTGAAGGCCTCGGAGGGGGGAGAAATTCAGGAATAGCGGTAAAACATGGTCCTTATTGGACCAATTGGGCAGGCGGCACGGGGAATAAGGGATTTCCATGGATCTTATTGGAGCATTTCGCTTGGGGTACTCCCCTCCGGTATCTACTCTCCTCCGCTACCCGCTGCCCCCGCCGACTGGCCGGTTGGCGGAAGGCTCCGGCCGCGATCCTTCCGCCAATTCTTCCTTTTCCTGTTGGCCGGACACCGGTACGGCTCCACCCGGAGCATATCTCTACAGCCCGTAGCCGCATGCCTCCAGCAGACATTGCTGGACGATCCATTCGTGGTTAAGGGGATACGGGTTCTCCATCTCCCCTCTGACAATTCTTGCAAATTCCTTCATATGCTCGTCATAGCGCCCCTCCGGCGGGGGCAGCGGTACATCCTGGTAGCCCTTCACCCAGCCGTCCCGGTCCTCCAGTAAAGCCAGCTTCGCTTCAGGCGGCTCCAGCGGCTGAATGACAAGGGTGCCCTTGTCGCCGCAAATCACCATATTGCGCCGCACATATCCCTCTACCTCGGTCACCGCCGTGCGGACCGTAACCGTGCAGCCGTTCTTGTATTCCATAACAGCCAGTCCGTTGTCCACCACCATATCCGGCCGAGTACAGCGGGGGAAGGGCGTAATCTTCTCCGGCTTGCCCAGCATGGAAACAATCAGGTCGATCAGGTGCCCGGCAAAAATATACATGCCCCCGCCCTGGAAGCCCTTCAGCCATTGGCGGTATTCATCCCCGTCATGGCGGCTCATGACGGCGTCGATCTCGAAGATATGGCCCAACAGCCCCTCCTTGACAGCCTTGTCGGCAAACCGGACAGCGGCATTGTAGCGGTACATATATCCCAACTGCACCGTCACATTTTTCCGCCCCGCTTCATCCAGCAATCGCTTGAACAAGAGCAGGTCTTCTCCGCCCGGCTTATCCAGATGAATGTGCATGCCTGCCTCCACACACCGCAAAGCGGTGGGGACAAGCTCATGTCCGTCGGTTTCCACAGCCACCGCCTGCAAGCCCGGCGTACTCAGCAGCTCCTCCTCACTCATCCAGGCAAGTCCCTCATACTCTTCCATGTGCCCGCGCTTCTCCCGCCATACCGGGTCGCTCTCCACTACACCCACCACCTCAAAAAGCTCAGGAAATCGGCGGAGGGCCTTCATTTTCTCCGATGCGTGATTATGTCCGATGCCAATCTGTCCGATCTTGATCCGGTTCTCCATCATCGACTGCTCCTCTCTTGTGCAATCATCCTGCTATTGGTCCCCTTTGTTGGCAAGGCTGCGTCCGCCGTCCATGATATAGTTCTGGCCGGTGACCAGATCCCCGTCGGCAGACGCAAGAAAAGCGGTCAGCTTGGCGATGTCCTCCGGCATGGTTACCTTGCCGATATAGCTTCTTGCCTTCATGGAGTCCAGAGTTTCCGGCATCATCTGCTCCGGTCTGGGCACCAGACCGGGGGAGACGCAGTTCACATTGATCCCATGAGGGCCCAGCTCCTTGGCCAAAGACTTGGCCATAGCGATCACCCCGCCCTTGGCAGCGGCGTATTCCGACAGCTTGGCCATACCGTTCACACCCACAATCGAGGCGATGTAGATGATTTTGCCCGACTTTTGTGCGATCATGCTGTCGAGGAACGCCCTGGTGCTGTAGATGGCTCCCAACAGATTAACGCCGATCACATTTTCAATCACCTCCGGCTTAATAACCGGCAACGGGGCAATATCTCCTCTGGCGCTGCCGCCTGCGGCATAGATGAAGATGTCCGCCCTGCCGTACTCCTCCAGTACGGAGGCCTTCAATTGCTCAATGCCGGCATAATCCCGGACATTGACCGCATAGGCCTTGCTGCCGTTTCCCGCCTGAGCAGCTACCTCTTCGGCGGCCTCCAGAGCATAATCGCATACGGCTACGGCCGCCCCGTTATGCGCCAGTTCCCGGCAGATTGCCCCGCCGATTGATCCTCCGCCGCCGATGACTACTGCTGTGCATCCTGAAAATTTCACGTTGATCCCGTCCTTTCCGTCATTTTCTTTCCTCCCGGTCTGCGGTTCACCGCGATAATGCCCAGGCTGACCAGAACCAGGGAAGCCGCCATTCTTATGGTCCAGACCTGCTCTCCCAGAAGCAAGCCCGAGGAGATCACGCCGAACACCGGAACGGCAAATTTGTACACCGATACCTTCGAGATATCATTGAACTGGAGCAATAAGGCCCAGATGACATAGGCGGCGGAGATGGAGAAGCTTAAGTAAAGCAGAATCCAGATATCCTTGGCACTGTCAATCTGCAGGCTTCCCCCCGCCATCAGTCCCGCTATGGCCAGGACACCTCCCCCGATAAACTGCTGGTACCCGGACAGGAGAATGGCTCCCCCGTGCTGCGTTGCTTTCTTGCTGACGATGTAGCCGACGGCTGCGGATAAGGAGGACAACACGATAAACCCTTCCCCCAGCATGGAAAAGCCCCCGTTCAGCCCGCTGCCCAGATTGATGAGGATGATGCCGGAAAAGCCGATGGCACAGCCTGCGGCCTTGCCCAAGTGGAAGGTGTCCTTCTTATCCGTCATGTGGGCGAGCAGCACCAGCAGAAAGGGACCGAGCTGATTAAGAATCGAGCTTTTGGCTCCGGTCACATGGGCCAGGGCGATGTACAGAGCGCTGTATTGCAGAATGGTCTGAAACAGGGACAGCAGCATAATCCCCTTCAGCCCGTCTCTGCGGGGGACAGGCGGTTTTTTGTCTGCCGCCCAGGCGCACAGAGCCGCCATCAGTCCGGCCAGCAGGAACCGGATTCCTGCGAACAACAGCTTGGAGGGAACGTCATCTTGGGCAATGGCCAGCCATTCATAACCGATTTTTACCGCAGAATAACCCACGCCCCACAGGAGGGCGGCAATCCCGGCCAACACCACCACCATCCTGGGATCGGCAAGCCATATCTTCTTGCTCTGAGCCACGGGCAGCGGCTTCCCCGGACCCGGCGCGGAAAGCCCTCCGGCTTTCAACTGCCGCTCCCCTTCACCGCCAGGACAATTTTGCCGGTATGTCCGCCGTGCTCCAGGATCCGGTGGGCTTCCCCGGCCTGTTCCATAGGCAGCACCTTGTATATATGGGGACGAATTTGTCCCGATTCTATTTTGGGCCATACCTTCTCGGTCAGCTCCCGCAAAATATGGGCTTTCAGGTCAGGCGAGCGGTTTCTGAGCATGCTGCCTACCAGATGCAGCCCTTTGGTTAGCAGCTGGCGCAAGGGCACCGCCGTTTCCGTCCCCGCCAGGGTCGAGATGACGATCCAATAACCGCCATGGGCCATATAAGGCAGGCAGCGCCCGATATCCTCGCCGGACAGGCAGTCCATCACCACATGGACAGGATGTCCCCTCTCTGCCTCTGCTTGCAGAACCCCGGGGACGCTTTGCGTCTTGCTGTTAATAATGACGTCTGCGCCCAGATGCCGGATGGATTGGGCGATCTCATCGGACAGAACAGAAGTGATGACTCTGGCCCCGAAGGCCTTGGCCAACGGAATGGCCGCGCTTGCCAGTCCGCTTGCCCCGGCGGGAATATAGGCCGTCTGTCCTTCCGACAGCTTCCCTTCCATGAACAAATTCAAGTATGAGGTGGCGAAGGCCTCGGGCAGCGCCGCAGCTTCTGCAAGCGACAGCCCTTGGGGGACGGGCATCAGCATGCCGCTGTGCACAGCAACCCGTTCTGCGTATCCTCCCCCTCCCAGCAAAGCGCACACCTGGTCTCCCATCTTCCACCTTGCATCCTGTTCGGCCTTCTGCCCCATACCCGTAATGACTCCGGAAATTTCAAGGCCCATCCAGGGGGGGCAGCCTTCGGGAGACGGATATTTCCCCTGCCGCTGCAGCAAGTCCGCACGGTTCAAGCCCGCAGCCGCAATCTCCACCAGAACCTCATCGTCTCTCAAGACTGGCTCGGCAACCTCGGTCCAGGCAAGCCTCCCGCTTGCGTCAGCCAGCATTGCCTTCATAGCCTCACCTCTTCCTGACTTCTTCTAATCCGCTTCAGCAGCCCTACGGTAAAACGCATCAGCAGCACCCTCTCAGAATACTTCAGTTGACACCGCTCAAGCCACTTCGGCAGTCCTGCGGTAAAACGCAACAGCAGCCCCCGGGGGGTTGCGGTGACAATACGTAATATACGCTTCGGCCAACAAGTTGCAAATGGAAGATTCGATAATGTTTATCTTTTTTGATACAGAATTTATTATGGAGATCGAAAAATATATTATATAATCCAATTAGGTGATAAAAATGAACTCATTTGAATTGTCAGATTTGATAATTCTCAAGATATGCGCCCTGAATAGAGTCCGTCTGAATTCCGGCGAGTCCAGGCAGCGGAAAAACCGGGAATTATGGGCCCTGGCATTCAAGACTGCCGGAAGAACGGTATACGAATCGGAGGGCAAGACCTGGGTATCCGACAGCAGCCATGTCATTCTCCTGCCCAAGGGAGTATCCTATTCCTTCACATGCCTGGAACCGGGGGAGTGCCTGATGATCGAGTTTGAGGCCGGGTTCCCCTTGCCCGTATGCCCGGTTCAGCAGTTCGAGGTGAGCAATATGGCGGAGATGATCCATATTTTCGACCGTCTGGAGCGGTTCCGGACATTCAAGAAGCCCTCCCATACCATCAGATGCATGGCCGGACTGTACGACATATTGACGAGATTGGACGTTGCCCGGTCCGGCTCGGCTTACCCCTTGTCCAGCAAGTATGATTTGATTAGGCCTGCCGTGCGGTATCTGGAGGAGCATTACAACGACCCCAGTCTGGATCTGGCCAAGCTGTCCGGGATTGCGGGAATCAGCAGCGTGTACTTCCGGAAGATTTTCACGGAAATATACCGCATCCCTCCTATGAAATATATTGGCCTCATCCGGATTCAGAAGGCAAAGGAAATGCTCCTCGGCGACTATTCCTCCATTACCAGCATTGCCGAAGCCGTCGGCATCAACGGGATCTACCAATTCAGCAAAATGTTCAAAAGCGCCACGGGATATACGCCCTCCGAGTATTCGAGAAGCCGCTCCCATGAAGATCCTTGATGCAACGGGCATATTCTTTCATCGGGTTTTTCTGATTTTGCCATGCCGCAAACGGGCAAGTTGTCATATAATAGAGAAAGATGTCATATAAGGTGACGCAGGGGCTTTTGGAGAGGGGATCGCCAGCGGATGAACAACCGGCCGGACAGCTTAGGCATGTTTCAAGAGGAGCATAAGGTATTTGAAGCTGCCAAAGCTTACCTTGCCCAAACGGCTGAGGCGCTTGAGGCGGAGCAGGCGGAGGGACTGAGGAACAGGTACGCCAGACTGGTGGACGATTATGAGCGGCTGCTCAAGACCTCCGTAAAGGTGGCACGGATCAGTGATATTCAAGGAAGGGCGTTGATGGAGCGGGAGAATGAGATTCGTGTAGCCAATGAAAGCCTGAAGCAGATGGAGATCATGCGCAGGGAGTTGATTTCCGATATTACCCATGAGTTGGGCACGCCCATGACTGCCCTTCAGGGATATGTGAAGGCATTGCTGGATGGCTTGGTCCCGTTGGATTATAAATACTTGCAGGCCATGTACAGCAAGGTGCTCATGATGAACCAATTGATCGACGATCTGTTTGATCTGGCCAAGCTCCGCGGCAACCGGCTGAGCTTCCAACTGCGGGAATTGCTGTTGGAGGACTTGGTGAAGGCCCTGTCCCGGTTCGGTCTGGAGGAAGCGGCCCAAAAAGGGGTTGCGTTGTTGTTTCACCCGCCCCAGCAGGCTCCCGACGGATGTACGGCAATTATCGTCGCTGATCTGATCCGGGTGGAGCAGGTGATGAATAATTTGCTGATGAACGCCATCAAATTCACACCGCAAGGCGGGAACATCCAAGTGTCCTTCCATATAGAAGCAGCAGGAGCGGACAGCACAGAGCCGGCGCTGCTTGTGGAAGTATGCGATACGGGGCCTGGTATTCCGGAAGAGGAGCTTCCGCATCTGTTCGAACGGTTCTTCCGCGGCAGCTATACCAGGCAGACAGGAATTCATGGCAGCGGACTGGGCCTGTCCATCGCCAAAGAGATCATTGCAAACCATAATGGAACAATGGGTGTGAGAAGCATGCATGGAGCAGGGAGTACCTTTTACTTCCGGATTCCTGTACAGTTGGTCCGAAGCTGATAGACATCCATAATCTAGGGAGGAACTGCAATGCTGGGAAAACGTCTGTACGAAGTGCAGGATATATTGAGGGATAACGGAATTCTGATCAGCTTCTCGGGCAAGCTGTCCCAGGGTCTGATTGAAGAATACGGGGAAGCCGTCAAGAAGTACATGGAGTCCGAGGAGCGGACCACAAGCGTAGTGTTCAATGTGTTTGCCGTATTTATTGAGCAGACGCAGAATATCAAGAATTATGCGGGAAGCAAGGAAGGCAGCCAGCAGTATGAACGCATTGCCAATTCCAGCATTGTCACCATCGGCAAGTCGGAGGCGGGCCATTACATCTGCTCCGGGAATATCATTGAGACCGTTGACCTGGAGCCCCTCCTAAGCCTGATCGACCGGCTGGTTTCTCTGGACAAGGCGGAGTTGAAGAAGCTGTACAAGGAGAAGCTGCAGGAACCGCAGTCGGAATCCGGAGGGGCGGGGCTCGGAATAATCGAGATGGCCCGCAAGGCCTCGAAGCCGCTGCAATATTCGGTTACCCGCATTGATGCAACATTGTCTTTTTTTACTCTGAACGCCATTGTATAGAGAGGAGAACCCATGAAATCGTTGTATATCGCTGCCACCAAAAGTACACCAGAGGTTCAATTCCTACCTGAGGACAAGCTGCTTCAGTTCATCGGACAATCGTATCCGGAAAATGTGTTCAAATTCTACGAGCCCGTCTTGCAATGGGTGGACGAATATCTGGAGCAGCCTGTCACCCAGCCTCTAATGATCAGGATTCAGATTCCATACATGAATACCAGCAGCACCAAGTGCTATATGATGATGCTGGAGAAATTTGATGATGCTTATGCGGCGGGCAAGGATGTCTCCCTCCAATGGCTGTACAATCCGGACAATGAAAATGAGCTGGAGTGCGCGGAGGAATTCAAAGAGGATCTGTCTCTTCCGTTCCACATTATTGCAGAAATGAAGTGAGACATGAAACAACTTTTGAGCAAGAAGACCGAGGATTCCGGCAAAGCCGTTCTGTACGGCTATGACCGCAGTGTATACAAGGTGATTGGACTGGCCAGTGTGCTGATCGTCTTCTCCATGCTGTTGACCGGTACCCTTGGTTATGTGTTTACAAAGAATGGGGTCGTAAGCAAGCTGAAGAATCAGGACTTGGGCACAATAGCCAAGTCTATCGGTGAGCAGTTGGACGGGCGGATTGAGCGGGCCAAGGAGACAGCCATCACGTTGGCCGATGATCCGTTGATCCTGCGCTGGGTAACCGGCGGCGAACAGGACGGGGAACTGACGGAGTACGCCATGCAGAAGCTTGGCTATCTCCATGAATCCCGCGCCTACAACAGCTCCTTTGTGGTAAGTGCAGTGTCCAGCCAATATTGGTCGGAGAGCGGCTCTGTCATAGACAAAGTAAGCAGTCAGGACCCGGACGACGCCTGGTTCTATCATACGCTTGGCTCCAATATGAAGGTAGCGGTCAACATCGATTACAATTCAGTGCGCAAGGATACGTCCGCATTCATTAATGCATTGGTGGGAGACCGGGAACGTCCGCTGGGTGTAGCCGGTGTGGGCATGAGCCTGAAGGAGCTCTCTGCAGAGTTCCAAACCTACAAGTACGGCAAGGGAAGCCATGTGTGGCTCGTTAACGCCGAGGGCAAGGTACTGCTGTCCGATGTTCTGGAGCATAACGGCATGCTCCTGAAGGATCTGGCCTCCGACTATGTGTTCCAGAGGGTGCAGGCCGGATTTGGCGGGAATGCCGAGATTATGGAGATTACGGGAGAAGACGGAGAGCTTACCGATCTGATCAGCTACCCCCTGCGTTCCACGGACCACCGGCTGCTGGTCCTGATTCAGCGGCAGGAAACCGTCTCCTTCCTGGGCACAATCAAGAATAATACCATCATTGCTTTATTCATCTCCATCATCTCGATTGTATTCATGTTCTATGTAGTATCCAGCCGTCTGGCCAATCCGTATAAACGCGCGCTTCAGCTCAATCAGGAGCTGGAGACGGTAGTAACGGACCGCACCAGGGAGTTGGCCCTGCGCAATGAAGAGATTATGGACAGCATCGGTTATGCGAAGCGGATTCAGGAGAATGTATTGCCTTCCGAGGAAAAACTGGAGGATCTGCTCCAGGAGCACTTCGTGATTTGGCAGCCCAAGGATGTGGTCGGCGGGGATTTCTACTGGGCGCGTCCGTATGGACAGGGTTGTCTGATTGCACTGGGGGATTGTACAGGACACGGAGTGCCGGGAGCGATTATGACCATGCTGTCTGTAGCCATGCTGGACCGCATTGTGGATAAGAACGGGGATCTGCTGCCGGGAGAGATCCTGATGGAGCTAAACCGCATGCTGAAGACTACACTCCGTCAGGAGGAGCGGGGGATGGGCACGGACGACGGTCTGGCTTTGGGGCTGTGCCGCATCTCAGAGGGCAAGCTCCAATTCGCAGGCGCGGCATGCCCTTTGTTCGTCCGGCAGACGGATGGCTCTGTTGTGATAGTGGAGCCTGACCGGCGGGGGATCGGGTACCGGAGAACCGCTTATGAGCACCCGTTTGCCGGCCATGAGCTTGAACTCACCGATGGGGTGACCTTCTATATGGGAACGGACGGGCTGTTTGACCAGAATGGCGGTCCCAAGGCACTCACGTACGGCAAGAGCCGGTTTGCCGATTGGCTCAAAACCCGCGGGGGACAGCCGCTGAGTGAACAAGAAGGGCTGTTCCTGCAGGAGATCGCCGCGTACCAGGGTGGTCTGCCCCGCCGGGACGACCTGACAGTAATGGGATTCCGGTGCAAGCAGATATAGCTTGCACCGGAATTCCGGGCAATGGCAATGCCGCGGTTAACCTTCATATGGCCTAAACAAGAGACACTTCAGTAAAGTAAGTGTCTCTTTGTATGAACCGCATAAGATACAGCGTTTTTATGATCTATATGTTATAATTGCACTGAAGGTGGAGTATACTTGTAACAGTCCGGAGGAAGCTTTGTACAAAATACTATTCTATGAAGACGATGATGGGAATAAGCCAGTTGAGAGGTTTATTGACGACCTTGATGCTGCAGCCCGGAATAACAAGGATGCAAGAGTTCAACTGGAGCAGATCATTTATTGCTTGAATCGTTTGGAAGACAAAGGAACCAGAGCTGGTGAAAAATTTACCAAGCGGATCTCGGGTGACATATGGGAAGTAAGACCAGGAAAAAATCGTATTTTGTTCTTTGGTTGGAATGAAGATCACTTTATTTTACTGCACCACTTTCTTAAGACAACGCAAAAAACACCGCCGAGGGAGATTGCAGTTGCTGAGAGGCGAATGAAAAACTGGTGTTCAAGAATGCGGAAGGAGTGATGGAATAATGAAAAGCTGGAGTGATAAGAAGAAAAATTTTAAGTCGATAAACCCAATGCGAATGAATGAACTTGAAGCTGTCGCCCAATTGGTTAATGCGATTCACCAAAGAAGACTTGAGATAGGTTGGACTCAGAAAGAGCTGGCTGACAAAGTCGGGCTACACCAAGAATCCATTGCACGTATTGAAAACGGCGGCTCTATTCCTCGCCTAGATACCGTGTTTCGGCTAGCTCTCGCTCTCGGAATGAAAATAAGCTTGCACGGCATGGAGGAGGCCGCCGCGACGACCTGACAGTGATGGGATTCTGGTGCAAGCAGATATAGCTTGCACCAGAATCCCGGGCAATGGCAATGCCGCGGGATCGGGAACATGACAAGAGGAGGAGTTGCTGCTGACAGCAACTCCTCCTCTTCATGCTGCGCGGCGAGCCGGATAAGCTTGCCTTCTTCAGATACGTGTCCGGTTGGGGGAACCCACTGACTCCCGCTCCACCAGCGTGCTGATGATCGCCACATTCTCTCCGGGCTTGTACGGCTTGGCGATCCGCTTCAGCAGCGTGGAGACCACAGCCTCGCAGGCATATTCCACATTCACATCCACCGTAGTCAGGGGAGGGAAGGACATCTTCGACATGTCCGTGTTGCCGCTGCCGATAACCGACACATCTGCCGGGACGGACAACTGCTGGGCATGCAGGAAGCGGATCAGCTGGACAGCGGTATAATCATGGTCGCAAATCACCGCAGTAGGCATCCGGCTGCGGCGGATCAGATCGAGAAGCCTGCTTTCGTAATCCTCCCCGGTATCCCAGCTAAGCTCCGTATCTTCCTTCAATCCATGCTCCTCCATCACAATGGATAACCCCAGCATCTTTTCCTTGTTGCGGTAGAACTTCTTGCTCCCAAGAAAGCCGATGGAGGTATGTCCGCGTGAAATGAGGTATTCCCCCAGCTTGTAGCCCGCATTCAAGAAGCTGAACCAGACACTGTCATAGTTATAGGCGGGGGAATAGCCGGTAAAAAAAATCAGATTGGGAATCCGGCTGTGAATCAGAGCGGCATAAGGAAGATTGAAGCGGCCCAAAAGAATAACCCCGTCGAAAGAGGTGTCCTTGCTCATCTTATTGGGCCATTGCAATTGGTTCTGGGTCTCCTTGTCCACGTACTCCGTATCATAATCCGCCTTGACCTCCTGAAGAATCCGCTCCAGTCCCTGATACATGGCGCTGAAATTGCTTACATCGTGAATATAGGGATCCTGATGGAGCAGCAGGATGCGTTGGGCCTCACTTCTCTTTCCCTTCTGATAGCCCATCTCCCGCGCCTTCTCCCATACCCGGCGCTTAAGCTCTTCACTGATGCCCGGCTGGCCGGACAAGGCCCTGCTGACGGAAACGGTAGAGGTATTCAATGCCTCAGCCAAATCGGTCAGAGTCACTTTTTCTTTTTTCATAATAAAATGCCTCCAAGTGGCCAAACTTTCCATGTTTCTCCTTCACTTAATTATTATAGATTAAATTAAGTTAAATTCAATGAAAATATATCGTTCTTTAACCGTGTATAATAAACATTCATGTTTTTGTCACTAAAAAACCAGTTAAACTCATTGACTTGACCAAAGTGTAGGGCTAAAATTTGAATAACAAACCAAATATCAATTATTCACACCTGTTTACTGTACATTATTTGCTGGAAATGATGTTACTTAAATTTAATCATTAATTTAAGTAAACGGGAGTGGATCAACATCTTGCTGACTTTACCAAGAGAGGTCAAGATATTGCCCGCCGGCGCGTGAGCGCCCAGGGTGATGTTTGGCCTTTTTTTCATAAAGGGGGATGCTTATGAGCATAGCGTTGCGGCCGCCGGAGGCGCTGCAGACAACAGATGGGGAAGCGCGGCCGAAGCTTGTGGTCAGGGACCTCAAGATTACCTTCGAGGATCAGGGCAATGGACTGTTGACGGAGGCGGTGGGCGGGGTATCGCTTAGTATGCAGCCCGGAGAGTTCGTCACCATTGTGGGGTTGAGCGGGTGCGGGAAGACCACCTTCCTGAATGCGGTAGCCGGTTTGGTAAGTCCCACCTCAGGGGAGATTGCCATCAACGGCAAGCCGGTTAAGGGACCGGGACCGGACCGGACCGTGGTGTTCCAGAAGCCGTCTCTGCTGCCCTGGAGGAATGTGCTTGGCAATGTAAGCTACGGTATGGAGCTGAGGGGAGCCAAGAAGAGCGAGATTCAGGACAAGGCTAGAGCATATTTGGAGATGGTCCACCTGACTGGCTTTGAGAAGCATCTGCCGCATCAGCTGTCAGGGGGAATGCAGCAGCGGGTCAATATTGCCCGGGCGCTGGTCTGCGAGCCGGAGGTGCTGCTCTTGGATGAGCCCTTCGCCGCTCTGGATGCCATCACCAGACAGGATATGCAGAATGAGCTGCTCGCCCTGTGGGAGCAGACCCGCAAAACCGTGCTGCTGGTCACTCATCAGATCGATGAAGCCGTGCTGCTCTCCGACCGGGTGATCGTGTTCTCCAGCAGACCGGCCCAGATTGTGGAGGAGATCCGGATTTCCCTTCCCCGTCCGCGGACGCCGGAGGTCAGGGATAATCCCCTCTTCGATCATCTGGTGAAGCGGATTTGGGGCCTGATCCATGCTACTTCGGAAATCAAGGAGGAACCGGAATATGAAATCTGAGGCGATTCTAGCTCCTCCGGCGGAGCGCAGGGAGCGAAAGAAGCTTCCTCCTGTTAAGGCCGGAAGCTCCCGGCTGAACCGGAGAGCCAAGGGGACGGCGGAGAGCTTCCTGTGGGGAGGCGGGGTGATTGTCTTGCTGTTGGCCCTATGGGAGGCGGCCGCCGCTGCAGGCTGGATCAATCCCATGTTCTCCAGTTCCCCCTCGCTGATTGCCAAGACCGGCTGGGAGCTGGTTCAGGACGGCTCTCTCTGGATTCACATCCGGGCCAGCGGGCAGATCTTTATCATCGGCTATTTAATGGCAGCCGGAGTAGGTATTCCCGCAGGAATTCTCATGGGGTGGTTCAAGAAGCTAAGACTTGCCTTCGGACCGCTGGTAGCCGCCTTTTATACTACACCGCGCATCGCCCTGATGCCCTTGTTCATCATCTGGTTTGGCCTGGGATTAGGGTCCAAGCTGGCGCTGGTGTTCTTAAGCGCGGTGTTCCCGCTTATTATCAATATGCAAACCGCCATGTCCAATCTGGATAAGGACCTGACGAGAGTCGCGGTTGCCTATGGGGCCAACCGGCGACAGGTTTTCTTCACAATTGCCCTGCCGCAGTCGGTGCCCTTCCTTGTTACCGGTCTGCGCCTGGCTACCGGCCGCGCTCTGCTGGGGGTGGTGGGTGCCGAGGTGTTCGGGGGAGCAGAGGGCCTGGGGTATCTGATCCAGTATGCAGGCGCCACCTTCCAGACGGATAAGGTATTCGTCTGCGTGATTGTCATTGCAGCAGCGGGCATTGTAATGGATAGGGCGCTGAATCGGATTAACCAGCATTTTGACCGCTGGCGGGGCAATGAAGAATAGAGCCAAGTTGCTGGCGAGGAGTCTACTCCCGTTGCAATATAGAGCATGACCAGACAAAGGAGAGAACAGGATATGGCTAATGGAACAGCATTTGCAGGTGTTGACGTAGGTTCACTGGGAACGAAAGCAGTCGTACTGGTGGACGGAGAGATTGTGGGTTCGGCGATTATCCGTACCGGCATTAATACCGAGGAAAACGGCCGCAACGGATTGAATGCGGCTCTGGATAATGCGGGGCTTACCCAGGAGGATCTGGCTTATGTGGTCGCTACCGGATACGGACGCATCTCCGCACCTTATGCCAATAAAACGGTAACCGAAATTACCTGCCATGCCAAGGGCGCCCATTATATTCATCCGCAGACCAAGACCATCATCGATATGGGCGGCCAGGACTGCAAGGCCATCCGGCTGGATGAGGACGGGAATGTGGCCGACTTTGCCATGAATGACAAGTGCGCCGCCGGTACGGGGAGGTTCCTGGAGGTGATGGCCAATGTGTTCAAGGTGCCGCTGGAGGAACTGGGGCCCTTGTCCTTGCGGGCCACGGAGGTGCTGCCGGTGAGCAGCACCTGCACCGTATTCGCCGAGAGCGAAACCGTATCCCTGCTGGCCAGGGGCGAGAAGCCGGAGAATATTATCATCGGCATCCATCACGCCATTGCCAACCGGGTCGGCGGGATGTTCTCCCGGGTGGGCATGCAGAATGATGTGTTCTTCTCCGGAGGAGTGGCCAAGAATGTGGGCATGCGCAAGGCGCTGGAGGATGCTCTGAAGGTGAAGATTGTGGAACCGCGCAAGGACCCGCAGCTGGCCGGCGCCATCGGTGCCGCCGTTATTGCCGAGAACACCTGGAAGAGGGGGAAGTGAGATGACGCTGCAAGCGGTAAAGCAGATTCGCAAGCGTGTGGAAGAGCGCCCGGAGGAATTGGCGGCGGCCAGGCAGCAGGGGAAGAAGGTAGTCGGCTGGCAGGGGTATAATCTGCCCGAGGAGTTAATCTATGCGCTGGACCTGATTCCTGTCCGTATCGGTGCGGGAGGCGACGACCGGCTGGTGGAGATTGGGGCCAGATACATTTCTACCAAAAATTGCGTGTTCGTCCGGGAAACCGTCGGGTTATTTGCCGAGAATAAGGACCCGTTTGTCCAAAACACGGATTTCCTGGCCTTCGACGCCACTTGTCTGCAAACTTACAGAACGGCGGAGATTCTCCAATACTATTTCAATAAAGAAGTGGTCATTCTGGGTGTTCCCCGGAACTTCTATTGGCCGGAGGCCCAGGTTTATTTTACCAAGGAAGTGGAATATTTCGTCAGTCGTCTGGAGGAGCTGTCCGGAACGAAGCTGGATCAGGCAAAGCTGGCGGAGACGATACAGCTGTACAACCGTACCCGCAGCGCCATCGTCAAGCTGTATGATTATCAGGCCACCCGGGAGCAATTCATCTCCTGGGAGGAGACTTACGATATTATCCACGCGGGTTATGTGCTGGACCGCAAGGAGTACACTGACCTGCTGGAGAGTTTGCTGGAAGAACTGGAGAAAGGGCAAGGCAGCGCCCAGGTGGAGGCTAATGAGGATGAGGCCCGCATCTTCATCTCGGGAAGCGTCATACCTCCGGGAGACAAGAAGCTGATCAGCATTATCCATGCCGTAGGCGGCCGGATTGTGGGAGACGATCTCTGGTCGGGACTGATTCCATACCTGGATGTCCGCGTTGAGGAGAATACAATTGCAGGTGTGGCGTTGGCCTATATCAACCGCACGCCCCATGGCGCCCTTCCTTATCTGGAGCTTGAGACCGACAAACGGATTAAGCGCCTGAAGGAGCTGGTAAGTAAATACAAGGCCCATGGCGTTATCTACCATACCCTCCGCTACTGCGATCCATACACCTTTAAGGCCAAGGAAACCAAGGATGTGCTGGCCACCGAGGGAGTGCCTCTGCTGGAAATTCATACGGAATACGCCGGATCGGATTATGAAGCAGTACGGACCCGCGTAGAGGCTTTCGTGGAGATGATCAAGAACAAGAATCTGGAGGCGGTGGCGAAATGAGCATAGCCAGCAGACAGTTCCGGTATCCGGAGGCGGTTTCGGAAGAATTCCTGAAGACTGCCCCCATCCTATTCCGCGATGGAAGCCGGGCGGAAGCGGAGGAAATCTGGAGATTCCTTACGGAGGAGGGGCCTGTCCGGTATCCCAATGCGTATGATGCCAGCAGCTATTACGGCCGGCGGATCTCGCCGGACACCGGCTTGCCCTTTTCACTAAAGCATAATTACCTGCTTATGACCATGGATGACCGGATGACCCGGGCCAAGGAGCAGGGAGTGCCGGTGGTTTTCGTCCAGGGTGGACAAAGCGTGGATCCGTACTACGCTGCCGGGGCCATTGCCTTGCGGCCGGCCAGCACCAACATGTGGGCCAGAAAGAAGGAGCGGGGACTTAACCTCTCCCAGGAGGAGGTCAAGCGTGCCGATGAGAAGGAGAAGGCATACCGGGCCATCAGCTTCGAGGCCTGCAATACGGCAGGCTATGAGCATATCCAGGAGGGAACCCTGCCCGTAGACATGATTGCACCGTATTCCTGCCTGCGCTGCTCCGATGTGTCTTACGGACTGGAGGCGCACCGGCACGGCAAGCGCAAGGATGTGAAGCTGTTCCTGGCGGATTATCCCCTGGATCATCAGCGTGACAAGGAATGGGCCATCGAATACTTCGCTGCCAACATCAAACGGCTGATTGCCAGCATTGATGAGCTGACAGGCAGAACGACTACCGCAGAGCAGCTTCGCCAGGAAATCCGGCTGCATAATGCGGGAAGGAGACTGGCGGTGGAAATCGCCGATCTGTGGTGGTCGGCGGAGGTTCCCCCGACCAATGGCAAGGACCGGCGTGATTTGTTCCAGTTGGGCGGGATGGAGCTGCATGGGGACCCTGCGGCTACCCTAAGCGTGATGCAGGAGGCCCGGGATACCATTGCCTGGCGGGTCAGGAACAAGGTGGCAGGTACCGGGGTGCCTGACCGTCCGGCCCGGATTTTCGTCTGCGGCTCCTGTGTGTTTCCCAATGAATACCGTGCAGAGGAATCCGGCGGGATTATTGTGGGCAACGACAACCATTGGAGCGACATCACCACCCTTGTGGAGGAGGAGGGAGATCCCTTCTACAACCTGTCCAAGGCCATTCTGTCCTATCCTTATGAACAGCCGTTGAAGGAGCGGGCCCGTTGGACAGTGGAGCAGATCCGCCAATCCCGCGCGGACGGTGTTCTGTTCTTGTATAACTGGGGCTGCAACACCCAATCGGCTATCGCCCGGGCTCTTGTTGACGAGATCAAGAAGGAGACGGGGCTGCCCACGCTGATTATCGAGCATGAGTTCGGCGGTACACAATCGGAGCAGCTGCAGAACCGGATCAACGCTTTTATTGAAATGCTGGGCTGAAGCTCTCTACTATAGTTATGGAACGAAATTAACAGTGATGGTACTTTTCAAAGAATGTAGAAAGGAATGGTGAGATGATGAGGAGAACAGGTGCAGGCTCAAAACGAATGATGACGATACTGCTGGCAGTTTCGATGATTGGGGTGATGGCGGGCTGCGGCGGCCAGGAAAAGGCTCAGAATAATCCTCCGGTTAACACTCCGGTTAACGCTGCGGCAGGAGCTTCACCAGCGGCAGAAAGCAGCAAGCCCAAGGAGACGGTCAAAATCCGTTTTGCCAATCTGGCGGTAGGACTGGCCTCGGCTTATCATCAACTGGGAATCGAGCAGGGGATATTCAGCAAATACGGCATAGACCTGCAGATTGTCAACTTTACCAAGGGGGGAGCGGAGGCGACGGCCGGTGTTGTCAGCGGGCAGGTGGATATGGGCTCGTACGGCACTCCCATTCTGACAGGCATCTCCAAAGGGGTGGGCATGAAAATTGTAGCTTCCCCACCGATCAAGGAAAATCCGTTCTATCTGGTAGCCGGCAAGGGCATCTCTTCCGTTCAGGAGCTGAAGGGCAAGACAGTGGCTACAGGCGCGTTCGGCGGCGGCAACCACCAGTCCCTGGTGAAGATCCTGGAGCATAACGGCATGAAGGAAAGCGATCTGAAGGTTGTAGCAACAGGTGGCGCAGATGAGTACATGATTCTGCAGACCGGCAAAACCGATGCGGTGGAAACCAGCGAGCCTGTAGTTTCCCGGCTGGTTGCCGACGGAATCGGCACTGTTCTGGAGAAGGCTGCCAATGTGTACGGTGACTACCAGCACAGCTACGTATTCGCCACCACGGATTTCATCGACAAGCATCCCGAGGCGGTCCGCAATTTCCTGAAGGCCAGCCGGGAATCCCATGAGTACGCCCGGGACCACTTCGAGGAATTGGTAGCCAAGGGCAGCAAGCTGGTGAAAATGGACGAGAAGGTAATCCGTGAATTCTACAAGGCGGATATTGCCCAATGGGATCTGAGCTTCAAGGTGAATACAGCCGGTACGGCCAATGCGGTGAAAATTATTCAGGAGATGGGGGAAATCGATAAAAGCGTCACGTTTGACCCCAAAACCTGGATTGATTCCAGCTTTCTGGAATAATAAGGCCAACTGGCAACAACAAGCATGAGAAATTGGCAAGAACAAGCACGAGAGAGCGGCATTGCATGAGCAAACCGTTTAAGGGAGGCACCACATGGCAGTTCAACAAGAGCTTTTTCAATATCCCGAGTCAGCCCGCGAAGCCTTTGTCCGTACGGATGGAATTGTGTTTCGCGATGGGAGCCGGGTATCGGCGGAGGAAATCTGGGAGTTTCTTACCAAAGAGGCTCCACGCCGTTATCCCTATGCATTCGACAACGGCCGTTACAACCGCAACCGGATATCGGGTGACACGGCCCTCCCCTTTTCCATCAAGAACGAGTATCTGATCCTGACCTTCAACGACCGGATGCAAAAAGCCAAGGAGCGGGGAGTACCTGTGGTATTCGTGCAGGGTGGACAAAGTGTTGATCCTTATTATGCAGCCGGAGCTATTGCCCTGAGGCCCAACAGTGTCAATCTGTGGGCCGACGGCCGGCGGGAAGGGCTCAATCTGGCCCAGTCCCAGGTGGCCCGTGATGACCAGAAGGAGAAGGCCATGCGTGCCATCAGCTTCGAGGTCTGCAACACGGCAGGTTACGAATATATCCAGGAGGGGAATCTTCCTGTAGATATGATTGCACCGTATTCCTGCCTGCGTTGTTCGGATGTTTCCTACAGCCTGGAGGCCCACCGCCACGGCACACGCAAGGATGTGAAGCTGTTCCTGGGTGACTTTCCTTTGGGTGACCAGAAGAATAAGGAATGGGCCATTGAATATTTTGCCGAGAATATCCGCAGATTGATCCGTAACATCGATGAATTGACCGGACGGAAGACCACGGAGGAGGAATTGCGCCGGGAGATCAGGCTGCATAACCAGGGGCGGCGCTTATCCCGGGAGATCGCCGAATTGTGGTGGTCACCCGATACACCACCCACCAACGGCAATGACCGCAGAGCCATCCTGCAGATGGGCGGGATGGAGGTTCACGGTGATCCGGAGGCATCCCTGTGCGTTCTGCAGGAAGGCAAACGGTTCATCGAAGAGCGCGTTAAGAACGGAGTGAAGGGTCACGGTCTGGTGGACCGTCCGGCCCGGATTTTCGTCTGCGGCTCCTGCGTGTTCCCGAGCGATTACCGGATCGAAGAGGGCGGCGGCATCATTGTCGGCACCGATAACCACTGGAGCAACATCTCCACTCTGGTGGAGGAAGCGGGGGACCCCTTCTACAACCTGGCCAAGGCAACTTTGTCCTATCCTTATGAGCAGAGCGTATATGAACGGGCCAGATGGACGGCCGAGCAGATTCGGGCCTCCCGCGCTGACGGCGTGTTGTTCCTCTACAATTGGGGCTGCAATACCCAATCGGCGATGGCCAGGATGCTCTGTGATGAGATCAAGAAACTGGCGAATGTGCCGACCCTGATTATTGAGCATGAATTTCAGGGGACCCAGTCGGAGCAACTGCTCAACAGAGTCAGTGCTTTTGTGGAGATGCTCGTATAGCCTGTGAGTGACCCGTATAACTTGCTGAAATATCGGTATAATTCACGGAAGAAATGCTGGGACAACCTGCGGAGACATTCTTATTAGATCACGGAGAGGAGCGGTTCACCTATGTCGGAAGTTCAATGGACGCTGGAAACAGATGTGATTGTGGTCGGATTCGGTGCATCGGGAGGGGTGTCTGCGGTCAGCGCCTATGATAGCGGGGCTGAGGTAATCATTCTGGAGAAGATGTCACGCCCCGGCGGTTCCTCCATCCTGGCAGGAGGGGCTTTGAAGGCTGTTCATGATGTGGAGGCGGGAGTCGCATACCTGACGCATACCCAAGGGGGAAGGGTGGATGAACAGCGTATCCGCACCTTCGCGGAGGGCCTGTACGAGCTTCCGGATTATCTGCAGAAGCTGGCCGAAGCGGATGGGGCCAAGATCGCCGTCCGTCCTTCCCAAGGTGGAGCGGGTGTATATCCGTTCCCCGGCGCAGATACCTTCTATACCGTGTTCGTCCAGCAGATTCCCGGATTCGAGGGTTATGACTGGAGCTCCACCGGCGGCAATCTCAACGGCCAGCGGCTGATCCGGCTGCTCTCGGATAATGTGGAGAAGCGGGGCATTCCGGTGCATTACAATTCCCCGGTTAAGCGTTTGGTTCAAGACGGGAGCGGTGCTGTTATAGGGGTGGAGGCACAGTTGGAGGGCAAGCCAGCTGTAATTCGGGCCCGTAAGGGCGTGATTCTGGCTTCCGGCGGCTTCGAGTTTAATGAGAAGCTGAAGAAGGAGTATCTGGAGGCTACACCTGTCTACTCCATGGGCAATCCGGGCAATACCGGCGACGGTGTCCTGATGGCGCAGAAGGCGGGAGCGGCCCTGTGGCATATGTGGCATATTCACGGCTCCTACGGCTTCAAATTCCCGGACTTTGAGCCCGCCATCCGGATTGCTCCCGGAGGGGTGCGCAATGACAACCGGAAGGTGCCCTGGGTATTGGTGGACCAGGCGGGCAAGCGGTTCATGAATGAGTATCATCCCGCCCCCCAGGATACCATGCACCGCCCGCTGCAATTCTTTGACCCGGATATTCCGGGATATTCCCGGATTCCGGCCTATATGATCTTCGATGAGGAAGGGCGCAAGCTGGGGAGAATCGCCAACCCGCTGTCCGCTCACCCGGACCACCAATATGAATGGAGCAGCGACAACAGTGCGGAAGTGGAACGGGGCTGGATCGGGAAGTACGATCTCTTGAGGAACTGGCCGTGGCCTTGAAGCTGGAGCCGGAGGCTGTGAAAGAAACGGTGGAACGCTGGAACCGGCAGGTGGATGAGGGCAAAGACAACGATTTCAACCGCCCTCCCGGGACGATTGTCAAAATTGCTGCAGCACCCTTCTACGCTGTGAAGGTCTGGCCCATCTGCACCAACACCCAGGGCGGACCGGAGCATGATGAGCGGCAGCGGGTGCTGGACCCCTACGGAGAGCCGATTGCCGGCCTGTATTCGGTAGGGGAGCTGGGTTCCTTCTTCGGGCATATCTATCTGCTGGGAGGCAACTTAAGCGAATGCGTCATCAGCGGGCGTATTGCAGGCAGAGAAGCGGCTTTGGATAGCAAGGTGTAACAGGTGATTATGAGAAGGGCGCCTATGAATATGTGGCGCTCTTTTGTTTAAAGACGCCAGAAAGTATATCCTGCTGAAGGAAGAGAGCCCTTTCTCGGTAGGTCAAATGCTGAAGGAGTTGCACAATAAGGCGCATGGGACAACTTAACGGAAAAAATTTCTGTTATCAGAAGGTTTTTCGGTATTTTCCGAGAATTAGCGGAAAAAATTTCCGTTAACTCCCTCAAAACCAGGTCCAAATGCCTGTTTTGGGGCGTTCAGGAGGAGATAGCGGAAAAAATTTCCGCTAAATCGGCGAGAAATGAAGAATTTGCAGAGATAGCGGAAAAAATTTCCGTTAGGAGTAAGCGGGGT
>JAQSYI010000078.1 GCA_029256185.1 Paenibacillaceae bacterium | reverse complement strand
TGCCTACTAGCTACGGGGCAGCTTGGACTTTACCCCGGCTGAACTTTCATCAGCGAGTTATGCCCAGCTTGGCTAGGCGCGCAACGGAAATTTTTTCCGTTATTCCCCCCGATTTCGGAATTCGCCTTCTGTTAGCGGAAATTTTTTCCGTTAATCCCCAGTTGGCCCCGGAAAAAAGGGGCATTAACCCGATTTTGGCGGAATTAGCGGAAATTTTTTCCGTTAAATTCCTGAGATTAGGCTGAAATCGCTCTTTAACGGAAATTTTTTCCGCTATGATGCTTTATAATACCTTCACGTGCCAGAACACCTATAGTGCCATGCCATTCATAAGTCGGTCCATACCGCCAAGTTCATTCCACCGGATCCGCGTCACGAACCCATCTTACCTGACCATGTCACCAAGTCCATGTCACGGGTCCGTGTTACCTGGCTCATATTACCGGACCATATCTTTAGCCGTTCATGACATCACGGGTGTTCGATCGCCTGGGCTGGGGAAAACTGTTCCGTCCCGTCCCCCGCCCTCTGCTTCACATTTCACCTGCTTACCTGTGCCAGCGTCTCGATCAATGAATCAATGGTGGACTCTGCGCTGACCGCGTGCAGCTTGAGCCCATAGCCTTCGGCAGTTTCCGCCGTAAGCGGACCGATACAGACGATAGCCGTGCGGTTAAGCAGCGGTACAGGATCGGCTATGCCCGCCTGGCGCAGCACCGAAAGCAGATTAGTAACCGTAGAGGAGCTGGTGAAGGTGATGATGTGAATCTGCCCGCTCTCCAGAAGCTCTATTACCTCTGCTGCCTGCTCGTCCTCCAGCACACTTTCATACACATCCACCTCGGCAACCTCAAGCCCCAGTTCCTTCAGCTTCTCCGGCAAATACTCACGGGCGATATCCGCCCGGGGGAGCAAGGCCTTCTGCCCGGCCCTAAGCTCGGGCAGAATGGCCTCAAGCAGCCCTTCTCCCCTGAACCTGGCGGGCAGCCGCTCAGGCACAATGCCCCTCTCGGCCAGAAGCTCCGCTGTTTTGGGTCCTACAGCGGCCACCCGGGCCTTGCTCATGGTACGGATATCCACCCCAAGCCGCCTCAGCCGCTCGAAGAAAAAGGTTACCCCGTTAGGGCTGGTAAACAACACCCAGTCGAATTGGTCCAGTTGCCGCAGCGCATGATCCAACTGCTCCAGCGTGTCGGTGGAGACGGGTTCCCGGAGGCGGATTACCGGGAATTCCACGGCCTCGCCTCCCAGCTCGTCAATCCGGTCCGCCAGCTCGCTTGCCTGGCTTCTGGCTCTGGTGACCAGCACACGCTTGCCGAATAAAGGTTTCTTCTCATACCAGGACAGGGAGTCCCGAAGCTTCACCACCTCACCGACAATAATGATGGCGGGAGACTGGAACTCGGCCGCCTCCACCTGCTCCACAATGGTCTCCAGAGTTCCTGTCAGCGTCTCCTGCTCCACCCGTGTCCCCCAGCGGATCAATGCTACCGGCGTTTGCGGGGAACGGCCATGGGCCACAAGCTGATCCCGGATGTAGCCAAGATTGGCCACTCCCATCAGGAAGATGCTGGTCCCCGTCGCCGTCGCCAGCTTGCTCCAGTCATGGCTGGATTCGGTCTTGGCCGGGTCCTCATGCCCTGTAATAATGGCAAGGGATGAGGTGAAATCCCGGTGTGTCACCGGAATGCCCGCATAGGCGGGAACCGCGATGGCCGATGTAATGCCGGGCACAATCTCGAAGGGCACACCCGTCTTCGCCAGCAGCTCCGCTTCCTCTCCCACCCGGCCGAAGATACTGGGGTCTCCCCCCTTAAGCCTCGCCACGGTCTTGCCCTGAAGGGCAAGGTCAACCAGGAGCTCGTTAATCTCCTCCTGCCGCAGGGTATGTCGGTCCGGAAGCTTGCCCACATAAATCTTCTCGGCGCCCGGCTTCATATACCGCAGCAGCCGGGGACTGGCCAGCCGGTCATACACAACAGCATCAGCCCGGCCGATGCATTCCGCTCCGCGGACCGTAATCAGCTTCGGGTCCCCCGGACCCGCGCCGATCAGATAGACAGTTCCCGCTCCCTTGGAGGCGGCCCCTGCCCCTCTCTTCTGCTCACTCATGCGCCTCACTCCTTGCCTCAGCCAGAATCCGGTCTGCCCCCCGCGCTATTAGCCGCTGCGCCAGCTCATTGCCCAGCGCTGCCGGATCTTCTCCGGACAAAGTCTCCTTCAAAAGCTGGCGGCCATCTGCCGAGCCGACCATTCCGGTCAGCACAAGCGGTCTTCCTCCCGCGCCGCCTTCTTCTGATCCGGCTCCCCCTTGCCCGGCTTTCTCTTGCCCGGCTTCGTCTGACCAGACTCCCTCTGTCCCGCCTTCCTCTGATCCGGCTCCCTCTTGCCCCGCCCCCGGCCAAGAAGCTGCAGCTTCAGCATAAGCGCCAATCGGCACCTGACAGCCTCCCTGAAGGGTATGCAGGAAGCTGCGCTCGGCTGCGGCGGCCCTGCCTGTCTCTTCATGATGGATGCGGCGGAGCAGCTCCAGCACGAAGCTGTCGTTCCCCCGGCATTCCACAGCCAAGGCTCCCTGCCCCACAGCTGGAAGGCATATCTCCGGCGGCAGATACGCGCTGATCCGGTTGGACCAGTTCATGCGGTGCAAGCCGGCGGCAGCCAGCACAATCCCGTCAAGACCTTCCGTCTCAAGCTTCCTCAGCCGGGAGTCAATATTGCCGCGCAAGGTCTCTATGGCCAGATCGGGGCGGGCCGCCCTCAGCTGGCAGGCCCGTCTCAGACTGGAGGTGCCCACCCGTCCTCCCGGAGGGATTGCCGCAAGCCCCCCGCCATTGCGGGTGACCAGACAATCTCTGGGGTCCTCGCGCTTGGGCACGGCACCGATTACAAGCCCCTCCGGGAGCTCGGACGGCATATCCTTCATGCTGTGAACCGCCAGATCAATCTCCCCGTCAAGCAGGGCCTGCTCGATCTCCTTGACGAACAATCCCTTGCCTCCTACCTTGGACAAGCTCACATCCAGAATCCGGTCGCCTTTGGTGACAATCTTTTTCACCTCGAACCGGCATTCAAGGCCATGCGCTATGCTTGCGGCAGTCAGCCAATCGATCACATATCCCGTCTGGGTTAACGCCAATGCGCTTTGCCTGGAGCCTACAACGATTCTGCGCATGTCTCTCCCCCGATCTGCCCCGCAGAGAATGCGGCCGGATTGGCGTGAAGCTCTTCCAATACCTGACGCTTCCAGCCTTCGAACCGCCCGGAGCGGATCATGCCAAGCAGATCCGCCTGCAGGAGAGTCCGGAAGCATTCCTGTCTCACTTTTGTATCCTTTACCAATTCCTGGACCTTCAAACGGAATTCGCTTAAGAAATCCAGATAGATTTCATACTCCTCGCCAAAAGACGCTTCAATCTCCCTGCGGATTGATGCAGCCACTATAGGGCTTGCCCCCAGTGTGGATACGGCAATCACAAGCTTGCCCCTCCGTACCACCGACGGCACGATAAAATCTCCCCGTTCGGGACGTTCGGCCATATTGACCAATTGGCCGCTGGCTGCAGCCCGGGCGCGGATACGTTCATTCACCTCAGCCGAATTGGTTGCGGCAATCACCAGATAGGCCCCATCCTGATCCTCCGGCTCATAAAGCCGCACGATGGCCTCGATGAGCCCTTCATCAGCCCATTGCAAGATGGCGTCCGTGAATGCAGGACTGACCACTTTTACCTTGGCCTTCGCTTCCAACAGAGAAGCAATGCGCCTCTCGGCTACTAAGCCGCCGCCCGCAACAAAGCACGGCTTGTTCTCCAGCTTCAGGAGAATCGGAAAATATCCTTCCAACATTCGTCACATCCAGATCCATTGATGAAATTCCGTAAGCAGATTCATAACGGTAATATTAATTGCCACAATAGCATAGGCTGCCAGATTCCAGACTGCCAGGCGATGCCCCGGACTGCGCCGCGTAGTGCTGAGAAACAGATAGCACGAGTATCCGGCCAGAACCATCAGGGAGCCCAGCACCTTCCAATCCGCCAGGTAGCCTGACCGATCCATCAGCTTGAGCCAGACAGCCCCCAAGGACAGAGAGATGAACAGCATGGGCATCCCCAGAGCGGCTGTGCGGAGAGCATATCTCTCCAGCTTTTCCAGACTGGGAAGCTTCGTTAATGATGGACTCCACTGCTTCTCCTTCAGCCGGCGGTGCAAATACAGATACATGCCCGACCAGACAGCCGATACGGAGAAAGCAGCGTAACTGCCCAGTGAAAGCGTGATATGTATAAAAAGAAGCTCGTCCGAAACCTCCCACCCGGGACGGTGAAGCATCAGAGCCGATGGAGTCAGCAAATGAAGGGCCAATGCCGCAAACCCGGCCATATTCAGCCCAAGCACCAGCAGGGGGGTGCGGACAAAGCGGCTTAAGACCAGCGCACCGGTGATCAGAAACCAGGAACCCCCCAAGGCAAGCTCCGTTGCCGTAAAAGAAAGCTCTGTCCTTCTCTCATACAAGTGACTCACCGAATATACCGTCTGCAGCAGCCAGACCAGGAAAAGCAGCCATGTCCCTGCCCTGTTGACGCTCTGGCTTGAACCGTAACTCCCGGAGAAATAGAAAGCAAGGCCCAGGGCGTACAAATAGAGAATCGCGTCAAACATCAAGCTGTTTGCCAAACCCCCACCCCCGAAGAACCCCACAAAGTGAAGCCTATGCTGACGATGCCTACTCCGATTACTTTGCGGGGACCCCTCAATGCTCAACCCCCACAAAGTGAAGCCTTTGCTGACGATGCCTACTCCGATTACTTTGCGGGGACCCCCTCAATGCTCAACCCCACAAAGTGAAGCCTTTGCTGACGATGCCTACTCCGATTACTTTGCGGGGACCCCTCAATGCTCAACCCCACAAAGTGAAGCCTTTGCTGACGATGCTTCTTATTATACACCAATAGCTGCCAAAAAGCGGGCCCGCAATTACGAACCCGCCAACGCTTCCGTGCCATTACGCGCAATAAAAGGCGCCCGGACATGCTCCTCTTCCCGCCGCACAGCGCTTCGGGCGGAAGCCGCCTCCAGCAGCCGCTCCTCCTCCTTCTGCTCCAGCAGAAGCTCTTCGAGCGCGAACAATTCCGTGAAAATCTCCAGCGCCTCATCGCCCCGGCGCCCCCCGGCCATGTCCTTCACCCGCAGAATAGGATCGCGCATCATCTGGTTGACAATGCTCTTCGCCAGCTTCCGGATCACCTTCTGCTCCCGCTCGTCCAATTCAGGCAGCTTCTTCATCATGCTCTCCATCGTTTCCTCGTAAATCCGGTTGGACTTCTCCTGCAGCGCCCGGATCACCGGCGTAACTCCCAGCGTCTTCACCCATTGCTCAAAGGATTGCACCTCTTCGTCAATCAAGGAAGCAAGCTTCTCCGCTTCCTTGTGACGCTCGGCCAGATTAGTCTCCACCATGGCCTCCAGATCATCGATATCATACAGATACACATTGGACAGCTCACCGATGGCCGGGTCCAAATTGCGGGGAACGGCGATATCCACCATAAACAGCGGCCGACCCGGCCTGCGGCCCTGAAGCACCGCTTTTACTTGGTCCTTCGTCAATACATACTCTTCCGAGCCGGAGGAGCTGATGACAATATCCGCCTCCTTCAACGCGGAGGAAAGCCTCTCAATGGGATAAGCGCTCCCGGCGAACTTTTCTGCCATCAGATCAGCCCGGCTTAAGGTGCGGTTCACAACCATCAACTTGCCCACCCCGGCGCTTGCCAGATGTGTAGCAGCCAATTCGCTCATCTTGCCCGCGCCGATAATAAGTACATTCTTATTATGGAAGCTGCCAAATATCCGCTTTGCCAGTTCAACTGCCGCGTAGCTGACAGATACGGGATTTTCGCTAATGCAGGTTTCCGTGTGGGCACGCTTGGCCGCTGTGACCGCTTGCTTGAACAAGGCGTTAAACAAAGTGCCTGTAGCGGCATTCTCCTGGGCCAGCAGGAATGCGTCCCGGACCTGTCCAAGAATCTGCGTCTCGCCTACAATCATGGAATCCATGCCCATGGCCACGCGGAACAGATGCTCCGCGGCCTTGTTATCCTCATGAACATACAGATACGGGTCGAATTCGGCGCGGGTCACTCCAAACCATTTTTCCAGAAAGCCCCGGATAAAATGCCCGGATTTATACTTGCGGTCCACCACCGCGTAAATTTCCGTACGGTTGCAGGTTCCTATAATGACACATTCCAGAACGCTTTTGGTTTCCTTCAGGACAGCCAACGCTTCCGGCAACCGGTTGGATGCAAAGGTGAATTTCTCCCGTATTTCTACAGGAGCGGTTCTATAGTTCAGTCCCACCGTCAAAATGTGCACAAGTACACCTGCTTCCCCAGTTTAAGTGTGACAAATGTCATTAAAATTATAGCATATCATTTTAGAATTATTATCATTACTATATGTATAAATTATGAACGCACCAGCTTTAGTGTGCCCATTCCAGCTTTGGAATTATCCATCTCCTGCAGAAAGGCTGCGGATGTTCATCCATGCCGATTGTTCTCTTCATTTTAAGTGCTTTCTTATCATTTCTGCAAGCCTGGCGTCTATTTTCTTCATTTTGTCATTTCCGGAGCGGTTCACATCCCCCTGTGAGTCAATCAGCATGCTGTAAGCTTCCACCAACGGCGGGAATTCACCTGCAATATCTTTCAACAGCTCTGTCTCCTCCTTGCGCAAAGGCCGTTCTCCTGCGATCTGAATGCGGAGAATCCACTGAAGCATGGCGTCAAGAGAATCCAGCTTTTCCGGCAAGCCGTTTCCTGCCGCCCGGGCCAGCCGTTCATGGGCGAATATGGCCGAATAGGCGGCCCGCTTCCATTCATTGAGAGCTCCCGCGCTTGCGACAGACTGTCCTTCGCTCACCGTGCTCCCCAACAGTTCTGTTTGAAATGATGCAACCTCATATAACAGAACCAGTGTCTGCGCTTTGTCCTGCTTGGCCTCTTTCCAGTCCATGAGCTGCCAGACAGGCATAATGAATATCAGCACAACGGGAATAGCCAAGAATATGATTCCGAACGGTTTCCTTGCCACGAAAGCGCCCTCCCCCAGGCTCCGCGTACCCATGAAGTGTCTTTTCCTGCTTATCCTGCTTTGTACTATTGTATGGACAGGGGCAACGGCAAATAACCATGGATTAGGATCCATGGTTATTTGCCGCAATATAAGCTAAGCTGTTCTAATCGTCCTTCAACACAGTTCCTTGCGCCGCGGGAGTTCCTGTTGGAGATGGAGCTTGTCCGTCAACAGGAGCATCCTGCTCAGGCAAACCGGCCAGATTGCGGATGATTCCCCATAATTCTTCTCTGCCCATTCCCGTTTCCGAAGAAAAGATCACGAAATTATCCTGTTTGTCGAAGCCCAGCTCTTCCTTGATGATCTTGGCATGCTTCTGCCACTTGCTGCGGCCGATCTTGTCAGCCTTGGTCACAACCACACAGACGGTTAGCCCGATGTGCTTGGCCCATTCATACATGGCAATATCCTGATCCGAAGGAGGATGACGCATGTCAATCAGCTGGATCAGCAGCTTCAGCTCCTCACGGTGGGTCAGATAGCCCTCAATAAACTTGCCCCATTCCTCCCGTTTGCTTTTGGATACCTTGGCATAACCGTACCCTGGCAAATCGACGAAATAAAGCAGATCGTTGATGCGGTAATAATTGAGCGTCTGGGTCTTGCCGGGCTGGGAGCTGGTTCTCGCCAGGTTCTTGCGGTTGATCATCCGGTTGATCAGGGAACTCTTGCCCACATTGGAGCGCCCTGCCAGAGCAATCTCCGGCAGAGCATCCTCAGGGTATTGGGCAGGGCTTACGGCACTGATAATAAATTCGGCGTTGACAACTTTCAAGGGGTTCCAACCTCCACACGTTTGACAAGGGCATGCTCCAGCACTTCGTCCATATGGCTGACGGGAATGAAGGTCATATCCTGGCGAATGCTTTCTGGAATTTCCTCCAGATCTTTCTCGTTTTCCTTGGGGCATAGCACCGTCTTGATACCGGCGCGATGGGCTGCCAATGATTTTTCCTTCAATCCCCCGATTGGCAGCACTCTGCCGCGGAGGGTTATTTCGCCGGTCATCGCCACATGGCGGGATGCAGGAATGTTGGTGAGAGCAGAGATGAGCGCGGTGGCCATAGTGATTCCCGCCGACGGACCGTCCTTCGGAATAGCCCCCTCCGGAATATGAACATGAATATCGTTCTTCTCATGAAAATCGGCGGGAATCTGCAGCTCGTGCACCCGGGATCTGGTGTAGCTGAAGGCCGCCTGCGCGGATTCCTTCATCACATCGCCCAGCTTGCCGGTCAGCGTCAGCTTGCCGTTGCCGGGCATCACGGTAACCTCAATGACCAGGGTGTCTCCGCCTACCTCGGTCCAGGCCAGACCTGTGACAGCCCCCACCTGATCGGAGAGCTCCGCCATCCCGTAGCGGTGTTTGGCCGGGCCCAGGTATTCCTTCAGCAAGTCCTTGGTAATTGCCACTTTCTTCTCCGGATCTTTGACGATGGCTTTGGCTGTCTTGCGGCACAGGCTTGCCACCTGCTGCTCCAGATTCCGCACGCCTGATTCCCGGGTGTAATCCCGGATCAGCTGCATCAAAGTACTCTCATCAATCATCATTTGCTCTTCTTCCAGGCCGTGATCCCGCTTCTGCTTGGGGAGCAGATACTTCTCAGCAATCTTCAGCTTCTCGATCTCCGTGTAGCCGGGAATATAGAGCATCTCCATCCGGTCCAGCAGCGGCCGGGGGATGTTGTGCACCGCATTGGCGGTGGTAATGAACATGACCTTGGACAAATCGAACGGAAGCTCAATGAAGTGGTCGCTGAACGTATTGTTCTGTTCCGGGTCCAGCACCTCCAGCAGAGCCGAGGCGGGATCCCCGCGGAAATCCATGGCCATCTTGTCGATCTCATCCAGCAGCACCACAGGGTTCATGGTTCCGGCGTTCTTCATGCCTTGTATAATCCTGCCGGGCATGGCTCCCACGTAGGTTCTCCGGTGACCGCGGATCTCGGCTTCGTCCCGGACCCCGCCCAGAGAGAGGCGGATGAACTGGCGGCCGAGAGAACGGGCAATGGAACGGGCGATCGAGGTCTTGCCCACCCCGGGAGGTCCGACCAGACACAATATGGGTCCCTTCAGCTTCTTAACCAGCTGTTGAACGGCCAGGTACTCCAATACCCGCTCCTTCGGCTTATCCAGTCCGTAATGGTCCTCGTTCAGAATTTCTTCAGCACGGTTAATGTCCAGATCGTCCTCAGTAAGCTTGCTCCACGGCAGCACCAGCAGCCAATCGATATAATTGCGGATCACGCCGCCTTCGGCAGATGCGGCAGGCATCTTTTCCAGACGGTCAATCTCCTTCTCCAGCTTCTCCCGCACCTTCTCGGGCAGATCAAGCTTCTCCATCTGGTTTCGGAGCTCCTCCACCTCGCCGGCCCGGCCTTCCTTCTCTCCGAGTTCCTTCTGGATGGCCTTCATCTGCTCCCGGAGGTAATATTCCTTCTGGGTCTTCTCCATCTGCTTCTTGACCCGCTGGTTGATCTTGCGCTCCAGCTCCAGAACCTCCCGCTCATTGTTCAGAAAGTCCAGCAGCTTCTCCAGACGGAGACGGACGTCAATGGTTTCCAGAATATCCTGCTTATCCTTAATCTTAAGGGATAGATGACTGCAGATGACATCGGCCAGCCTTCCGGGTTCTTCGATGTCCGATACGGCGGCCAGGGTTTCCGGCGTGACCTTCTTGGACAGGCTGATGTAATGCTCGAACTGGTTCAGCACGGAGCGCATCAAGGCGTCCGTCTCCGGGTCCTCTTCCTCCTTCTCATGCAGCTCGCGGATCATCACCTCATAGAATTCCTCATTGGACATAAATTCGGTAATCTCCGCCCGGCTCACACCCTCTACCAGCACGCGGATGGTTCCATTGGGAAGCTTCAGCATCTGCCTGACACGGGAAACAGTTCCTACCCGGTATATATCCTCTTTCGTCGGCTCTTCAATGTTAATCTCGGACTGGGAGCACAGCAGGATCAGGCTGTCATCCACCATGGATCGCTCAAGCGCTCTTACCGACTTCTCGCGGCCAACATCCAAATGCAGCACCATGCTGGGATAAACAAGCAGCCCCCGCAGAGGCAGCAGCGGTATTTTCCGAACCTTTGATTTGTTCGGTCCCATTTTTGACAGCACCTCCGTTTGATCTCCAACAACAAAACTGTGACCCCATTGTATCAAAAGTCTTTATGAAACACCAATTTGCCGGAGCCGTTCCCGCAGATAAGGGAAACAAAGCCGGACCTGCGCTCCCGGCAATCCAGCAGCTCAAGTCCGGCCCATGCATAAGCCTGCTTGTCATCCTTGCGTTTCATAGCGTCACCCGTTGCCGGCAACACCCGATTCCTAGTGCTTATTCCTTGGGACCTGCATGGAAAAAGGAAGCAGGCGCCGCTGTCAGCACGTCCGCCGATAGTATTGACGGCACCGCTGCCGATTCTTGAAACCGGATGCCCAGGGACTCCTGCAGCACCTCCTGGATGGATTCCACGCCAATGACCTGGAGGCCTTGCAAGCCGCCGAAGATATCCTGATAATTCTCCCTGGGTACCAGCACCTTGGTGACTCCCGCCTGAAACGCGGCCTCCACCTTGGCCACCACTCCGCCTACGGGCTTCACATGACCGTGGATGCTTACCTCTCCTGTCATCGCCAACCGATTGTCCACTGGAATTTGCAGCATAGCTGAGGTAATGGCTGTAGCCATGGATACTCCTGCCGAGGGACCATCGATGGGAATGCCGCCCGGGAAATTAATATGCAGGTCAAAGTCATGGGGGCGGAAGCCCAATCCCCGCAGCAGCGTAAGCACATTTTCAACGGATCCTCTAGCCATACTCTTGCGGCGCAGAGTCCGTGAGCCTCCGCCCATTTCTTCTTCATCCACCACACCTGTGATAGTGAATGTTCCCTTGCCCTCCGTCACTTTAATGGCGGAAACCTCAATCTCCAGCAGCGTGCCTTGGTTAGGTCCATATACCGCCAATCCATTGACGAAGCCCACCTTGGGCTCGGCAGGCACCTTGCGCTCCGGGCGGGGCGGAATCTGGCTGCTGTTGACCACCCATTCCACATCCGCCGCCGTAATATTGGAACGTCCGTCCGTCATAGCGAGCCCTACAGCCAACTGGATGACGTTGACCGCTTCGCGTCCGTTGGTAGCATATTTCTTGATAACCTCAATAGCCTGCGCGTTCTCGGGATAACCGATTTTTCTAAGAGCGCCCAATGCGATCTGTCCGATCTCATCTGGCAGCAGCGGCCGGAAGAAAATCTCCATGCATCTGGAACGGATCGCGGGAGGAATCTCCTGAGGTGTTCGGGTCGTTGCTCCAACCAGACGGAAATCCGCAGGCAGGCCGTTCTGGAAGATATCGTGGATATAGCCGGGAATACCGTTATCCTCTGAATTGTAGTAGGCGGATTCCAGGAATACCTTGCGGTCCTCCAGCACCTTCAGCAGCTTGTTCAACTGGGTGGGGTGCAGCTCGCCGATTTCGTCGATGAACAGGATGCCGCCATGGGCCTTGGTTACAGCCCCCGGCTTCGGTTGGGGAATGCCCGCCACCCCCATAGCTCCTGCGCCCTGGTAGATGGGATCATGCACTGAGCCGATGAGAGGATCGGCAATCCCTCTTTCGTCGAACCGGGCTGTTGTAGCGTCAATCTCGGTGAACTTGGCGTCCTGGCGGAAGGGAGAGCCCGGGTTCTTCTTGGCTTCTCCGAGCACCACGCGGGCGGCGGCTGTTTTGCCCACTCCCGGCGGTCCATATATGATGATGTGCTGGGGATTAGGGCCGCAGAGCGCCGCCTTCAATGCCTTCAGCCCTTCCTTTTGGCCGACGATATCATCCATGGAATTGGGCCTGGTCTTCTCCGACAACGGCTTGGTCAAGGTAATCGACCTGAGCTTGCGCAGCTTATCCAGCTCCTTCTTGGATTCCTTGTCCACGGCGGTCCGGTTGCTTTGCTGGTTGCGGAGCAAATTCCAGAAGTACAGTCCAATCACTACGGCAAAAAACAGTTGTACAAACATTAACACCAAGCTTAACGTCATGTCCATCCCTCCGGTAATCATTGCATATACATGGTAGTATTCCCCTCATTTCCCGGGTTAACCGCCTCCCACAGGATTTATCCGAAAATGGTTGGATGCACATTTTCATACGGGGGGCTCCCCCAAAAGCACCCGGAATTTGCTTCAGAGCATCTCGTCACTTTTGGGGGATTGTTTTTGCAGGAAAATGTATGAAGAGCCGGAGATGGTACAAACTATGGAAAAATGGGAGCGGACTCAAAACTAAGCTAATGCTTCCGATGTCAGTTTTTCGGATATGCCACTATGTGGCAATCAACTCAAAACTAAGTTAATGCTTCCGATGTCAGTTTTTCGGATATGCCGCTATGTGGCATTCAACTCAAAACTAAGCTAATGCTTCCGATGCCAGTTTTTCGGATATGCCGCTATGTGGCAATCAACTCAAAACTTTTAGGAGGATCTCCATGCTTTTATGGACTCATGTCTTGGCTGCCAGCCTGCTCTTCCATCATGAAGCCGCAGCTCCGGCCGCCGTGAATACGGTTCCCAGAACCGACATTGTCATCGATATCGGCCATGGTGGAGTGGACGGCGGAACCTCCTACGGAAAGATTGTGGAGAAGGACATTAATCTGGCCGTTGGCCTAAGGCTGTATCCGCTGCTGCAGAGCCGCCATGTGTCCGCCAGCATCAACCGGACCAAGGACTATGCGCTGAGCGACGATAATCCTTCGAGACGGGGCAACCGCTACAGACGGGATCTGGCCCAGCGTGTGGAGATTGTCAATAAGCTGGAGCCCGCCTTCATGCTCAGCCTGCATGTGAACTGGGCGTCGAACAAGATGAGGAGCGGTCCTCTTGTCATCTACCGCAAGAACAGCGAGCCCGGCAGACGTCTGGCAGCCAGATTGCAAAAAGAGCTGAATGGTCTCTACGGGACAACCACTCAGCCTGAACCAAGCCGCCAATATTATGTGCTCACCCATACGGAAATTCCCACCGTTATCGTGGAAATGGGCTTCCTCTCCAACGCCCACGACCGGAAGCTGCTGACTTCCCCCAATTTCCAGCAAAAGCTGGCCCAGGCTATCTCTAAGGGGGCGCTGACCACCCTGCAGGAGGACTTCAAAAGCCGCCCCGCCGGCAAGCGGAAATAATACGGCAAACGCCCGCGTTCCCTATTTCACTAACTCCCGCACTGGAACAAACTCTACCTTGCCGGACATTTCCGAGGCAGCCTTCTTCAAAGCGAAGGCTGTTTTTTTGCCCGGAGGGCCAACATGTCCGATGGCAATTCCCTGTTCATGCTTCCCCATATGCTTCTTGAAGCGCTCGACCTGCTTCATAATATGCTCCAGCGTATACACCTCGTCGAAGAATAGCCCGTTGTTGGCTGTCTTCACTCCCAACTCGGCGCACAGCTCCCCGATTACGCTTTTGCCGGTTGTTCTGCTGTCCAGAAAGAACAGATTCCGTTCCTTGCATACCTTCAGAACAATCCGCATCACCCGTGGATCAGCAGTGGCCTTTGACCCCATGTGATTGTTCATTCCGATGGCATAAGGGATCTCGTCCACAGCCGCCTCCACCCGCGCCCGGATCTCCTTGTCGGTGAGATCAGTAGTAATCGAGCCTGGGCCCAGCCAGCTCTTCTTCCCTTTCACCGGCTCCATGGGGAGATGAATGATGACCTCCTTGCCCTTGGCGTGGGCCATCTCGGCATCCGGTACCGTTGAGGGCAAGCCCGGCATCACCGCTACAGTTATGGGTATGGGCAAATCCAGCATTTCCTGAGTTCCCTGCATGTTATTGCCGAAGTCATCTATTACAATCGCAGCCTTGCTAAGCGGAGAAGCCGGGGATTCCTGCCGCAGGGGCGTATCCCTCGCGCCCGTCTCACCCTCCGGCGCAGACGCTGCCGCTCTCGTACAGACAGCACCGGCTCCCCAGGTCAAGATCAGAACCATGGACAGGAGCGCAGCTTGAACCCATCGAACCCGCTTATAACCATGCATAACATCATCACCTCATATTGGATAGTCAGAATAATGTTGTTATGCGCCTCCGGCGCCATGACTATGCAGGGAAAACAGAGGAAGCCGTTCCTGCCCGCGGCCATCATTAACGGCATCGGACATAAACGGCTGTTGTCTCAATTGACAAAAATAAGAGCTTGTACGTCAAGGGGCGGCAGTATGCTGCTTCCGTCCCGGAATCTCTCCCGTGCGTTCATACGCTTCGGCAATCAGGTCAATCTCCTTCTTCAACTCACTGACCAAGTCCGCCTCCGGCACCTTGCGGATCATCTCCCCATAGCGGAAGAGCAATCCCTCTCCCCTCGCCCCGGCAATGCCGATATCCGCTTCCTTGGCCTCTCCGGGCCCGTTGACGGCACACCCCAGCACGGAGACCTTGATGGGAATCTTCAGCTTGGACAAATATTCCTCCACCTCGTTGGCTACGGTGAACAGGTCGATATCCAGCCGTCCGCAGGTGGGACAAGAGATGAGAGTCGGGGCATTGGAGATTAAGCCGAATACCTTAAGCAGCTCCCGCGCCACCTTGATTTCCTCCACCGGATCAGCGCTTAGCGAGATGCGCACCGTATTGCCGATGCCCATGGACAACAGCGCGCCGATCCCTGCCGAGCTCTTGATTGTTCCCGAGTAAAGGGTCCCGGACTCTGTTATACCCAGGTGCAGCGGATAGGAGAACGCAGCCGCGGCCTTGCCGTAAGCTTCAATCGCCATAGGCACATCGGAAGCCTTGAGAGAAACGATAATATTGCGGAAATCCAGCTCCTCCAATATCCCAATATGGTACAAGGCGCTCTCCACCATAGCATCAGCGGTGGGATAGCCGTATTTGTCCAGCAGATGCCGCTCCAGTGAGCCTGCATTCACGCCAATGCGGATGGGAATCCCCTTCTCCTTGCAGGCCTGGACAACAGCCTCTACCTTCTCCCGTTTGCCGATATTGCCCGGGTTGATACGGATCTTGTCAATGCCGTTCTCAATAGCCAGAAGAGCCAGTCTATAGTCGAAATGGATATCCGCTACCAGTGGGATATGTATCCGCTTTTTAATTTCTTTAATCGCTTCCGCCGCTTCCTTGTTGTTGACCGTCACCCGGACAATCTGGCAGCCTGCTTCCTCCAGGCGGAGAATCTCGGCAACGGTGGCGTCAATATCGGCGGTTTTGGTGGTGCACATGCTTTGGATAATGACTTCATTGCTCCCGCCAATGGTAACATTCCCCACGCGGACCGGTATCGTTTGCGCTCGCTGGAACATAGTCCGTATATCCTCCTGACAAAAGAAAATCCTCCGGTCAACCGGGTGCTGCTTGAGCTTGCCGGTTGACACGGAGGTTTATTGGAACGCGTGCCCGCAGGAAGTATGCAGCTGTTACGCGCTTTCTTCTTTTTTCTTCGTGGATTTCTTGTCGTTATTGTCCTTGGTTACCAGATCCGGGACGACCTTCTGCAGCACCACTTCCTTGGTAATGTTGCAGCTGGCCACATCAGTCCGGGAAGGAACCTCGAACATAACATCCAGCATCAGCGCTTCGATGATGGACCGCAAGCCGCGGGCACCGGTGTTGCGCTTGATCGCCTCCTTGGCAATGGCATCCAGAGCATCGGCCTCGAAGCTCAGAGATACATTGTCCATCTCAAGCAGCTTCTGGTATTGCTTGACCAGAGCGTTCTTCGGCTCGGTCAGGATGCGTACCAGCGCGCCCTCATCCAGAGGCTCCAGTGTGGAGATAACCGGGAGACGTCCGACAAATTCGGGAATCAGGCCGAACTTGAGCAGATCCTCCGGCAGCACCATGGACAGGTATTCCCCTGCTTTCAGGTCCACCTTGTGTCCGTCGGTGCCGAAGCCGATTACCTTCTTGCCGATCCGGCGCTTGATGATCGATTCCAGGCCATCGAAGGCTCCGCCGACAATAAACAGGATGTTGGTGGTATCGATCTGGATAAATTCCTGATGCGGGTGCTTCCGTCCGCCTTGGGGAGGAACGGAGGCGACTGTGCCTTCGAGAATTTTTAGCAGAGCCTGCTGCACGCCTTCACCTGAAACGTCTCGGGTAATGGACGGGTTCTCGGATTTGCGGGCTACCTTGTCGATCTCGTCGATATAGATAATGCCGCGCTCTGCTTTCTCCACGTCATAGTCTGCAGCCTGAATCAGCTTCAACAGAATGTTCTCCACATCCTCGCCCACATAACCCGCCTCGGTCAAGGAGGTAGCATCGGCGATAGCGAAGGGAACGTTCAGAATTCTGGCCAAGGTCTGAGCCAGCAGGGTCTTGCCGCTGCCTGTCGGCCCCAGCATGAGGATATTGCTCTTCTGAAGCTCCACATCTTCCAGCTTATTCTGGGAATTAATCCGCTTGTAGTGGTTGTAGACCGCCACAGCCATGGACTTCTTCGCTTGGTCCTGTCCGATAACATACTGATCCAGGATGGAACGGATATCCTTGGGCTTGGGAACATCCTTCAAATCCAGCTCTTCCTCATGCCCGAGCTCCTCTTCCACGATTTCCGTGCAGAGCTCAATGCACTCATCGCATATATAGACTCCGGGACCCGCAACAAGCTTGCGTACCTGGTCCTGGGACTTGCCGCAGAAGGAGCATTTCAATTGACCCTTTTCATCGTTAAACTTAAACATTCCATTCCTCCTCCTTTACGGGTTGCAAATGTTGACAAGCAAATGGGCGTTTCATTATATCTTCAGATCGGAGCGGCTGATGACCTGGTCGATAAGCCCGTATTCCTTAGCTTGTTCGGCGCTCATAAAATTATCCCTGTCCGTATCAAGCTCGATCTTATCGTAAGGCTGGCCCGTATGCTTCACGTATATTTCGTTTAAGTTCTTCTTAGTCCGGATGATCCAATCCGCGTGAATCTTCATGTCCGCCGCTTGACCGCGAATGCCGCCCAACGGCTGGTGAATCATCACTTCACTGTTGGGAAGGGCGTACCGCTTGCCCTTGGCGCCTCCGGTCAGCAGGAGCGAACCCATGCTGGCGGCCATCCCCAAGCAGATGGTGGACACATCGTTCTTGATGAACTGCATGGTATCATAAATTCCCAAACCGGCCGTAACCGAGCCGCCCGGGGAATTAATGTAGAGCGAGATGTCCTTGTCGGGATCTTGCGCATGCAGGAACAACAGCTGTGCGATAACGGCATTGGCCAGATCATCGTCAATTTCGCTTCCGATAAATATAATACGGTCCTTAAGCAAGCGGGAATAGATGTCATACGACCGCTCGCCGCGCGCTTCCTGCTCCACTACCATAGGTATCAGAGTCATCTTCAGCAACCCCTTTTTGTGAAAATATGCCCCAACATTGGAATCATTGTACCATGTTTGCGATTCGATGTCATTTTTTAGCCGGGTCCTGCAGGCAACCGTCCATTTTTTCCGCTGCGGGCAGGAATCGGGCTTTTTATGGAGCAAAAAGGCACGTGTGGGAACGTGCCTTAGGGGCCTCACTTTTAGTTTACGCTACAGGTGCTTCAGTCTTGCTATTCTCCAGCAAAAATTGTACGGTTTTGCGGGTTACCAGATCAACCTTGAGAGAAGCGATGTTGCCGTTTGCTGTCAGTATGGAGCGCAGCTCGTCCACTTGGCGTTGGTACTGTTTAGCCATCTTTTCCAGCTCTTCGGTAATCTCTTCTTCGGAAGCTTCAAACCCTTCTGCCTTGGCAATCGCTTCGAGCACCAGATTCTGGCGCACACGCTTCCCGGCATCACCGCGCATTTGCTCCTTCAGAGCCGCTTCGTCCTGTCCGGAGAACTGGAAGTACATCTCCAGGTTCATGCCTTGGGATTTGAGACGGTTGCCGAAGTCCTCCAGCATCTGCTCCACTTCGGAGTTGATCATGGCTTCGGGAATTTCCACATCGGCTGCAGCGGCCGCTTTCTCTACCACCGCATTTTCCTGATCACGCTTGGTATTCTGCTCCTTGCGCTCTTGCAGACGCTTGGTGATGTCCTGCTTGTATTCTTCAAGGGTGTCGAACTCGCTTACGTCCTTGGCGAACTCATCGTCAAGGGCAGGCAGGTTCTTGCGCTTGATGTCATGAAGCTTAATTTTGAAGACAACAGGCTGACCCTTCAGCTCTTCGGACTGGTAGTTCTCAGGGAAGGTCACGTTGATGTCCTTCTCCTCGTCCTTGACCATGCCTACAACCTGCTCTTCAAAGCCCGGAATAAAGCTGCCGGAACCGATCTCAAGGGAATATTTCTCGGCTTTGCCGCCTTCAAACGGCACATCGTTCAGGAAGCCTTCAAAATCGATTACAACGGAGTCGCCGTTCTCAACAGCGCCTTCCTCGACAACAACCAGCTCAGCGTGACGCTGCTGCAGCTGCTGCAGCTCGCCGTCAATATCTTCTTCGGTCACTTCGGATGAAACGGCCGGAAGCTCAAGGCCCTTGTACTCGCCAAGCTCAACCTCAGGCTTAACGGTAACCTTGGCAGTGAATTTCAGCTCTTGCCCCTTGGCAATTTGTTGAACATCGATCTCAGGACGGTCAACAGGGAAGATTCCGGATTCGTCAATAGCTTCCATATACGCTTCAGGAACCAGAATATCCAAAGCATCCTGATATAGACTTTCTACTCCAAAACGCTTCTCGAACATTCCGCGCGGAACCTTTCCCTTGCGGAAGCCTGGTACACTAACCTTAGTGACGACTTTTTTGAATGCTTTATCCAAAGCCGCGTCGACGCGTTCGGCCGCTACTTCGACAGTAAGAACCCCCTGGTTCTTCTCTATCTTTTCCCAATTCGCTGTCATGTTATGCTTTCCCCTCCAACAAAATTAACCATTTGGCCATACATCCCTACACATACAACCATTATATTATATCATAAAACATCCCGATTTCAAGAAATGCTGCCATACTCTCGGACTATTCTTATAAATCCGTCTCTTACAGGGCAGGGCGTGTCTGAAAACCCGCACAAGGGCAGCTTTCAGACACACCCTGGATTCATTAGAGTAAAGCCGGAAAAACCGAGCGTATAAAATCGCCAAATACCTTGACGGCACGATCCCACTTGGACTCTACAGCTTCCGTCAGGCCGTAGGCATCCTTGATTTCTTCCGCGGATGCGGTCCCTTGGGCCGTGAGCAGCAGCGTATAATGGAAGGCCGCGGCCCAGGCGGCGCGCGCTTCCAGCGGTTCGCCCAGGAGTTCCATATACAAGGGGGTTCCAAACGCATACGCAACAAACTCCGACCAGGTCTGGTCGGCAAAGGTCTCCAGAGGAATCCCGTCCTTCAGACCGGATTGAAGAACACGCCTCAGCACATCCTGCAGGGGCAAGGGAAACTCATCCTGGCTGGCCGGCACGTCCCGGATATCCACCAGATAAGACTTGCCGTTGCGTCTGAGGCGGACAGCCCCCTTCTCTCCCCGGAGCTTCAGAATCTGCATGGTGCGAAATTGCAGGATAGGGGGCAGCGCCCGGCTCTGCAGCCATTGCAGCAGGACTTCCTGTATCCGCGGATGCTGAAGGTACCGGAGCTGCTCCAACGCCAGCACCTGCTTGTCCCACGCTTCGGGCCGTCGGAACACATCCAGAAGCTTCTCCACATAGTCAGGCTCCCGGCTGGCCCGTTCCCGGATGTTCATCAGGAACAGCTCCTCCTCCGACAGCTCATTCTCCTCCGCAGTAAGCACGGTGGGCTCCGGCAGCATGGTATGCATCCAGTCCAGCAGGGACTGCCACTCTTCCTTGGCCCGATCATCTCCCGTCTCACAATTCAGAAGGAAGCCGAGCATCTCCATTGCTTCATTATAACGCTCAAACTCCAGCAGACGGGTAAGCTCCAACTGGTAATAGCCGATGGTTTGGGGAAGCAGATAAACCTTTTCCGAACTGTTGCTGTCTGGCATAAGCCATCCCTCCGCTTCGCCATCAATATGTACTTTGTTAGTTAGAATGTACCTTCTTTCAACAAAAAACGCAAAAAATCTGCCGCTCTATTATAAATTGGAATGGTTTGGAGTCTACTTATTGATTTTACCCCATACCTGTGCTATCATAACAAAGTTCCCATTTCGCGGGTGTAGTTCAATGGTAGAACGCCAGCTTCCCAAGCTTGAGGCGAGGGTTCGATTCCCTTCACCCGCTTACTTTAAGAAGAACCTGCAGGAGAAACACTGACAGGTCCTTTTTGCGTTTCCATAGGAGTAAAGCCTTTTTCGTATGGCGGTCCCGCCCCGTTTACTCCTAAAGGAAATTTTTTCCGCTATCCCTGTAAATTGATCATTCCTCGTTGATTTAGCGGAAATTTTTGACCTTATCTCCTGCTGAGCTCCCCGAAAAGACCATATTCACCTGGTTTGGAGGGAGTTAACGGAGGTTTTTTCCGCTAAATCTCGGCAATCATCGAAAATTGTCCTAATGTAGAGTAAAGGGCTGGGGATACCAGCCCCTCCTCATCAAACCGTACGTGCGGTTTTCCCGCATACGGCTTTCCGACGTTCTTCACCTTGCGCAGTAC
>JAQSYI010000077.1 GCA_029256185.1 Paenibacillaceae bacterium | reverse complement strand
TATTGAACTAGCCCTTAACTTAGCAGTTGGGCAAAGCGGAAACGTATGCGCCCGTTAACTAGCTAAGAATCCCACCCTTTCAAGGGTGCGGAGGTTCAATATACTAGAGGAGTATCCATTGCTTTTTCGGAACTTGTTGGAATACTATAGAAGAGAGTGCGAGATGGAATAGAAGGGGGGAGTGTCAGCCTGTGTCCATGACAGACAAGCAACATTCTGACCGGGAGATTACATATCGTGTCGGCTGGAAGAAAGGGAAGATACTTGTTCAGGATTTCTCCGCGGGTGAGCACAAGCCGGCCGAGTCTGCCGCAGTGCCCGAACCGGCGCCTTTGCCGGTACACCGGTGGAATAAAGCCATGCGCATCATCTGGAAGAGAGCCCCGCAGCCAACGCTGCGGTTATCCGCCGGGATTGCTGTCATCTTGCCTGCCGCAGCCTTTGCCGCTATTTTGTGGCTGGTGGCGCAACTGGCGGCCATTCGTTAATGAGACAGGAGGATTAACGTCAATATGTTGTATACCCTATTAGCCGTATTCGCCGCGGTGCTGGGACTTGGAGTTACCGCGGCCGCTGTCTATACAGCCTGGTATGTCTATCAGCTCCGCCGCAAAAACAGCAACGGGCAGCATCTGGACCCTGCCCTGTTGCTTCGATGGACGGTATTTGATTACGCCGTGCTGCTGATCGTGCTGACAGGGCTGATTTTTTTGCTGGCTGATTTGATCGGAGTTGTCAATGACCGGGATTTATACCCTTATTATCATTACGGTTATCTGGTGTCCGGCTTTATCTTTACTCTCTTGGGCGTTCTGTTTATGCTGGCCCGGCTGTTTCTAGTGCTTCGCCTTGCGGAGAAGGGTCTCACGGCGCCAAATCAGCATCACAAACCACACCAGGCTGACCACTCCAAATAAAGGGTAGAGCACCTCCAGCAGCTTGCTGAAGCCGATCTGGCTGATCAGATAGCAGCCTGCCAGAATCCCGATAATGATCAGCCGGAGGTTGAGCTTGGCCCGCTGCTTCAATTGTAGGGCCAGACCGTAGACATTGGACAGGAAGGTGGTCAATATTTCACTGAAGATGACCAGAACATACAGAAACTGAACGAACTTTCCCAGAGGCTGAATCAGATGTCCCATGGGAATTTCATAGCCTGTGATGCCTGGCATCTTGGCCGACAGGGAATAATGGCAGGCAAGGAGCAGCACGCCTATCCCCGCGCCTCCCGCCATGCCGCCCCAGAAAAGAACGCGCTTATCCTTAATGGTTCTTCCCAGCGGAACAAGCACGGCCTGAGCCATGGCCAGATTGTAAGAAGCATACAGAATGGGAGCAAACCATACTCTGTGCCAAGGGAAATTGCCGGATAGCGTGAGCCAATTGTCCGAGCCCGGGGATGAGCTGGTATTCCAGACAATCGCCGCGGTGAAAAGGAGCATAATCGGCACCACCACGGAATTAACGGCCAGAATTCCGGACATGCCCTTGTTGAGGAGCAGATAGGTCAAGAGCAGGGTGAGGAATAATCCGGCCTGATAAGGAAGCTCCAGATGCTCCCGGAACAGCGAGCCGCCTGCTGCGAGCATTACAGAGGTGACTCCGAAGAGAATGACCAATGTGAATAAACTGACCACCTCTCCAATCCGCGGGCCGAACAGCTCCTTGTTCAGATCTTCGTAGGATTCGGCCCCGATATCATGGGCGATCAGCATCAGCTTAATCCCAATCCAGACGAAAAGGACAGTCGCAGCGGCAATGGTGATCGTAGCGGTCCAGCCGTAGCGGGTGAAGAACAGCAGAATTTCCTTTCCTGTGGCAAAACCTGCCCCAACGATTGTACCCATATAAGTAAAGGCGATTTGGAGAATTTGTTTGAAATTGCGCATGCTAAATACAGCACCCCTTTCATCTGGCTATAGTACAAGCGTATGAAAGGGTGGACGGGCACATGACACTATTTTGGAGTACGCTTGAGAAAAGCCAAGAACAAATGACTTAGGAGCGTGCAAGAGTGCTTGATCTGTTAAAAGAATGGATTATGCAGTATGGGTATGCCGCGATGTATGGACTGTTGGCCATAGGGATTATCGGCCTGCCGGTCCCCGATGAAATTCTGATGACATTTGTGGGATATCTCGTTTCGATGGGCTGGTTTTCTTATCCGGTTGCCATAATGACCTGCTTTGCAGGATCTATGACAGGGATGATCGTCAGTTATACGATTGGCTATAAGGTAGGCAAGCCTTTTCTTTGGAAATGCGGGAAGTGGCTTAAGCTTACTCCGGCCAGACTGTCCAAGGCGGAAGGCTGGTTCCAGCGGTTCGGGTTATGGACAGTAGCATTCGGTTATTTTGTTCCCGGTGTCAGGCATTTCACCTGTTATCTGGCGGGAATAAGCGGCGTGCGCTTGTGGAGGTATCTGATGTATGCAGGCTCCGGGGCTCTGGTATGGTGTGTCACCTTCATCTCTCTGGGGAAGTTCATCGAGCACAATCTGGATGCGGTCATGCTTATCGTCCACCGCTATGTGGGCATTGGTCTTGCCGCGGCGGCGGTTGCCGGAGGCGCCAGCGTTTATTGGATGCTCCGGCGCAAGCGGATTGCCGCGGCAGCAAGTGAGAAGGGGCCGTTAAAAAAATCCGAGCAAGCGCCTGCTATCCTGAAATAGGGACAGCAGGCGCTTGCTCGGATAAGTATGATAACCGGCTATTCGTTCCGGCCGAAAAGCTTGATGGACTGGATGGTCTTGTTCTTCGTCTCCAGATCCAGCTTGAGGATCGTTTGCTTGGTTTTGTATGTCATGACGTAATCCGTGATGGAATCCGGCTTGCCCAGTGCCTTGGCAGCATCGGCGGTAGTCTGGCCCAGATGAAATCCGTTCAAGCCGGGATCGACGGTGTCCTTGGTGATTTCGATAAATTCAACCTGCTTCTTGCCATTGTAGCCCACAATGAAGCCGTCGTATTCATGCACGGTAATCGGGTCCTCGGAGTCATCCATGACATACGTGCTGGAGGCATTGCCATGAAGCTTGGCGGTTTCACTGATGCTGTTGCCGATGGCAATTCCCACGAGCTGAGGCTTATCAATAGAGTAAGAGTCGAAGGTCTTCTTGGGCTTGGTGCTGTTCTGCGGAGTCGGCTTATTGTCCGCCGCGGCTTGGGAAACATTATTATTAACCCCTGCAAGCTTCTCCTGATCGGAGGCAGCGGGAGATTGGACAGATATGGGAGCGGAAACAGCGGGTATGGTTGAGCCGGACACAGCAGGAGGTGTAGCGGTAGGGACAGGCTGTTGTTTGTCAGAAACCGCATTCTTTGTTCCACATCCTGCGAAACCTATGGACAGGATCAGTAGTGTGCCGCATGCTGCTGCCGGATAGGACCATTTCTTCTTCATGGGAATCGTTCCTTTCTCGCTCCCGCTGTGATGGCGGGATTAATCAATCATACCTTTTACGGCTGGCCACTACAAGGTTCATTTGGCACAAAAATCCACTTGATTCAGGAAAAAACCGCGTTTAGGGAAACGTGCAATCCGCTTATCGGTGCCTTTATAAATGTTTTGCAGCCGCACATGGAAATCCTTATACTATATAGACAAGTTCATCTCCAAAAAAGTTGCGGTTTAATGAAAATTTAAGGAATAAGAATGCTTGAAATGGCTTCGTCCGCTATGGTAATGTAACAAAGATCAGCAGAGATGAAAATGAAGCGAATTCCTTGTACGGGGGTAATCATATGGACCAATTAAAACAAGCGATCACCAGCCAAGGTGCGGTGCAATCGGGGCATGTGCTCCAACTGGACGCCATTCTGAATCATCAGGTGGACCCGGAGCTGATTATGCAGATGGGAGAAGAGTTTGCGCGGCGCTTCTCCGAGGATGGGGTTACTAAAGTAGTGACCATCGAATCCTCCGGAATACCCATCGGCTTTGCCGTAGCTTACAAGCTGGGAGTACCCATGATCTTCGCCCGCCGGAAGAAGACTTTGACAACGGACACGGACTCCTATTGCGAGCGGGTTCCTTCTTTTACCAAGGGGATTGTTACGGATCTGATGATAGCGAAGAAGCTTCTTGCTTCGGAGGATCGGGTGCTGATCATTGATGACATCATCGCCAATGGGGACGCGGTCAAGGGTGTGATCCGGATCCTGAAGCAGGCCGGCTCCACATTGATCGGCTTGGGGGTTGCCGTAGAGAAGGCCTTTCAGGATGGTGCGCCCAGTCTGCGCGAAGCGGGAGTGCGTGTGGACTCCCTTGTGAGAATAACCGGCCTTCACGACGGAGAGGTCAGCTTCGGGGAATAAATAGGCATTTTCGTAACGGAAAAGCAACATTTTCAAGGAAGGTTCGGCTTCCACACTTGCGGCTTTTCGATTATAATGGGTAGAAGAAGGATAGAGAGGAGGCATTACTATGGGGGAAAACATCATTCCTGCTGAATATTTGTTGTCCAAGATGGAGGAAGCAAAGAATCACTTTGAGCGGGCTCTCGATTGCAAACATACCGAATTCGACGATTTGTATCCCTATATGATTGAGCATCCTCAATTTTTTTGGTACAAACGATATGTAGCCTGGTCGGAGCTGCTAACCATTGTGAAGCTGTGCAACGAGCTTCAGATTGATTGGACGGGGCTGTTCTCCGAAAAGCAGTCGGAATATATCTCCAAACGCGTTATGTCTGCAACTGTGCTGGACTACTGGTTTGAATCCAAGGAGCATGTAGGCTGAAGCCGGACTTATTTTTACTTGTGAAGCGTTATTGCCCATTCATTTAAATGAAGGACCTGTGGGGTTTACCGCCTATCGGGTCCTTTTTTTGCAGAATAGAGGGGGATTCCTGTGATTGGAGAAGAACTGCTGAACAAATACCGGGTGGAAGGGACGAAGGTGCGAGTGGTGCGCGATGCGGAAGCAGCTAACGATGTAACGGGGATTGTAGTGGCGTGGGATGAGGAAACGGTTCTGATCCGCAAGGGCAACCGCAAGCTCCTCAAGCTGAGCCGCGAGTACCGGATGGAAGCGGTTGAGTAGCCGCGGCAGGGTGGATTTTGCTGCTGGTGGAGCGTTTTATTTTGAAGGTTGACTTTTAAATTTGGTCGTGGTATATTACTTCTTGTCCTCTCACAGAGGCGGCAATATCATATGCGGTCGTGGCGGAATTGGCAGACGCGCTGGATTCAGGTTCCAGTGGACTAATACTCCGTGGAGGTTCGAGTCCTCTCGACCGCACTATATTTTTAAATAAAAACCCTTCCTCGGAAGGGTTTTTATTTTTGCGTTTTGCATGGTATGGTTATGATATTGGTATGCTGGAAACACGTTTTAGAATCATAATGTCCTACAGAGATATTGAAAATGTGAGGAGTCCGAATAAGGAGATCATGAAATCGAAAATGAACGCTTGCAGGCTGAAATCCACAGGTTGCAAATGGAGAATACAAGGTTATTGTCTGAAGTAGCGCAATTGAGGCGCCTTTTGCAGGCCCAAGCGCCGTATGCCTCTTGCTGAAGGAGTGGCAACGCCTACATTGGAACAGGAGGCAGTGCCAGAACTCTATTCAGAACCTTGTATATCCCACGCTAACGTGACCAAACAATCAGCTATTCAGGATAAAATAGCGTTATTCCGGTCTTTTTTTCGAGGACGTGAGGACGTATACGCGTTGTACAAATCCAAGCGCGAAGTGCAAATTTATGATTACGTGGACAAGGAGGTACCGAAGCTCGTGCGTATGTATACCAAAAGGCGGAATGGTTATATGTCCATGGGCTACACCGAGGAAACGCTAATATGATGGAAAAAGTTAACGACTTTGTCGGACTGTATCACGCCGATCTTCCCGATGAAGCACGTACTAGCTATATATTCGGCACTAAAGAGCTAGAATGGGTTTCTAGGAAAAATGGCGATTAGCAGATAGAATAGGTTCCAAACATAACCAATTGGAGAAGGAACCACAATGAGCCACCGAGTAGGCGTCCCCGAGAACGAAAAAGAAAAGGTGGATACCGGCGATATCCACTGCCTGATGATCGGCCGCAGGAGTAGGCAAGACCGCCAACTTTCTCTACCCCAATCTAGAGTATGCCTGCGCGTCGGGCATGAGCTTTATCACCACCGATACCAAGGGCGACCTCTACCGCAGCTGCTGCATTGCCCGGGATTTTTACGGCTACCAGGTGTCCGTGCTGGATCTGCGCAACCCGACGCGCTCCGACGACCACCGCGGCACATAGTAGCTTCTGATAGACTCATAAACGTCATCCGTGATACCCGCTCAAGGCACGTTGAAACGGTTGTGTTGATGTCGAGAAAGAACAGTTGGTGAATAGAATTTATATTTTCTTCATGTTACTCCTTGACTTTGACACCGTGTCGTACTTTATATTTCCTATGAAGGATAAAGGGAGGAGGTCGAAAATCATGGAGTTACAAACAATCAGCCAAGTTTCAAAAGATTATGGCATTTCTACCAGAATGCTGCGTTATTATGAGCAAATTGGACTTATTGAAAGCCTTCGAAGAGAAGATTATTCATACAGAGTTTATAATGAAACTGCTTTGATCCGGCTAGAGCAAATTATCATTCTCCGCAAATTGCGCATCCCTGTAAAACAGATATGTGACATCTTGAACAATGAAGATGCAACAACTGTTATTGAGGTTTTTAAGGAAAACATAAAAGTAATTAATGATGAAATAAAAGCTTTGTCAACCGTGAAGTCGATATTAAGCCGCTTTATTGAAGAGTTGAATAAAATGACAAAAGTTAATATAAAAACGGATTTGCTCACTGACAGCTCTCTACTTTCGGTTATGGAGTCACTTTTTCCTGTTAATAATCATATTAAGGAGGAAAAGTCATTGAAAGATCTGAATATGGCAAGTGAAAGCTTATCAAAACTTCAGGATGTGAGGGTTATTTATTTACCGCCGATGACGGTGGCAGCAAGTTATTATGCAGGAGAAAACAGTGAAAAGCACTCTGCGGCCGCCCTTGATAAATTTGTAATGGAGAGCAGTTTGTTGAAAATAAAACCCGATACCAGGCATTTTGGATTCAATAATTCGACGGAACTGGCAGGAATTGGGGAACCGTCGCCCGGTTATGAAATGTGGGTTTCTATTCCTTATGATATGGAAGTGCCCGCACCGCTTATCAAAAGAAGTTTTTACGGTGGTCTTTATGCGGCGCATGCGATCAATATGGGGGAATTTGACCATTGGCTTGGATTACAAGAATGGGTAAACGAAAGCGACAAGTATCAAAATGATGTTAATTCCATACGTTGTGAACCGTATATGGAAGGTATGGACTCATGGTTGGAAGAACAATTGAATTATTACAATAATGTTCAGGACCCCGAATTTGATAACAATACTATGCAGCTGGACTTGCTTTTTCCGATTAAAATGGCGTCGGTTTCGGAAGAGGATGTTTTTGAAATTCCTGACAGTGAAGTCCTATGCAAATTTAAAGCAAGACTAATGATAAAAAACAAATTTAAGATAATGGGTTTCACTAAAATTATTACTCCTGAAATGGGTGAAATGGAGGATGCCGTACAAGTTTTTTGGAAAGAAGTAAAAGCTGACGGCCGCTTAGAATCGATTCTAAAACATAAAAAATCCGGTGCTGAAATTTTAGGTTTTGGTTCATTTGACAGTGAGTGCCGAAAAGCTGGCGGTTGGCGTTATACCATTTGTATAAAGGAATGCGATATTACGAATTTAAAATCTTTTAAATCGCAAAGTCTGTTCAGTAAAAGAATAGACGCATCAAAATGGATATGCTTTGAAATGACGAAAGAAAATTTTATCAACCGCTTTTGGAAAGAGAATCCCCACGCCATCGTACATAAGCTGGGGTATAACTTTAATGGACCAATCTCAGGCCATTTTGATGTGTTCGATGAAGATAATACACGAATTTATGATCAAAACAATCAGGAAGATAAGGTTAGTATTATCCATTTTTGGATGCCAGTGAAATAATGTTTTGTACCTGAAAGAGATGAGGTTGAAAGCTAGAGGGTTCTTGTTGGATCTGGGGGCTTGCGGGCATGAAAAAAGAGCTCCTTTCTATGATAGGGGATGGAACTCAGGAGGGAATGGCGTGGTGGGGCCAATTTGAGAGGATAGGCGCGTGCTTGGTCTGCGTCAAATTCAGGTGCCAGTGGACTAATACTCCGTGGAGGTTCGAGTCCTCTCGACCGCACTTAAGAAGTCAAAAACGAACTCTGTCTATTTTATAGGTGGATTTGCAATAACAGTTTATTTTGACTAAAAGAAAAAAGCGATTAAGTATAAACAAAAAACTTAGTCGCTTTTTTTAGTGCAAATATTTGCAGTTTTCGTAAAAATCTGGACGCGCTTCCGCTTGTCGCTACCGCCCTACTTGAATGAAAAAGAAAGGTATTTTTTCATTCACTTCGGTTGGCCTATATTATTAAGAACCTTAAAAGATTTAAAATAAAGGCTCCGATAGACAAACATATTGATATTAGCAGATATGCAATATATTATTTTTCTAAATATATGGTTTATAATAGTTTACAATTGCGTGTTAAGGATTTGGCAGTAATACAGAGATGAATTTGAATTTGTTAAATAGAAAGAGGTAGATTATGAAAAAAGTAGAGAAAATGAACAAGAAGCTAGTAACTCAATTTTTAATACTCACCTTTATTATCGCACTCATTGGTTGGGGCGGGTTGTCTGTATGTGAATGGTTTGGATTCACGCTTGATGAATATCCTTTGTTAAACGCACTTTATTTAATTGGTGCTTGGTCGCCAGCAATAGCTTCATTCATCGTGTTAAGAAAAAATAACGAAGTATTGAGCATAAAAGAATGGCTGAAAAATATTTTTACATTTAAAACATCTGTATATAATTATTTGTTTGTCGTAGCCTTGCTTATTATCTATATGGTTTCGCTGATAGTAACCTCTGGTTTGAATAAAGTAAATCCCTTATACCTTTTTTTTATCTACATACCTGTAGCTTTATTGGCAGGTGCAGGTATGGAAGAAGCTGGTTGGAGATATATTTTGCAGTCTGAGTTGAATAAAAAATTTGGTTATTTACTTTCATGCCTAATTATTGCCCCAATTTGGTTATTATGGCATATCCCTCTAGGGATAGGAGGGCTAACTCTATGGAATGCAACGAATATATTTGGAATAGCTTTTGCAACGGGTGCAATTCATAAAATATCGAAGGGAAATATATTTTTGTGCGTTCTTTTTCACTGCATGATTGATGCAGCAGCAATGACGATTGTGTTTAATCAGACTACATTAGGTGCAATTATTACAACTATCATTATGGTCATCGTTTCAATAGTGGCAGTTTCAATAAATAAACATACACTCAAAAATTAAGATTTAATAGGTTTTCTCTTACATTTGAGATTATAGTGTTCATAAGTAATTCTGTTAAGCGTTCGAGTGCTCCCCCCTTCATTGTTTTCACCTTCGATAACAATTGTTCGAGCAAAATCAGGTCGTCTATAAGCTCCAAGTTACTCATGGACAGGGATGGGATGGGCTCCAACTTGACCGTATCCACCATTTTGGCCGTTAAACCCAGGTTGATCATGAGCCGTTCAATCGTCTGGTTTTGTGTGGCATGAATCAGCTTGTGTACGTCTTTATGCAGGATGCGCAGGTTACTGTACTTGTCGCTTCCGCCCAGATGTACCGGAAGTATATGATGGCAATGGACATCCATCGCAACAAGGAACATCCCTGTAATTTCGCATTTGCCCGATGATGTTGGCGTTCATCAGCGCGATGATCTCCGTCACAATGTGCCCCTTCAACTTTTGATGGATGAGTAATAGGTGGCGACCGATTTCAGACGATTGTACGTATAGGCACGCAGATCGTAGGCTAAACGTGAGAACGCGGTACTGACATGGGTTGCCCTGCGGAAATAATTATGAAGATGATCAAAATAATCAGGAAGATAAGGTTAGTATTATCCATTTTTGGATGCCAGTGAAATAATGTTTTGTTCCAGTGGACTAATACTCCGTGGAGGTTCGAGTCCTCTCGACCGCACTATACCTAACATGTTCAGGTTCTTGGATTGGCTTTATGCCATCGGGAGCTTGTTTTTTATATGGACAGGAAACTCAGGGCATTGCTCATCACCTGAGCAGCTGAAACCTTGCAGCATAGTCCAAATGGGTGGTAAATATTGGCAGTTATGGGGGAAATGACTGTGGCCCACCATTCCTGTATCTGAAGGTCCAATCAAATAGTCCCATACGCCATGGGTGTTGCCCCCGCATCCGACAATACCACTTCTCATGAAGCTTAATTTATCATCCAATATAAGTAATTATATATAATAATTTCAAAATCCCTGCAAGGTCATGCTGGCTGCTATTCAATTGCGGCAGCAATACATGCTGCTGCCTAATTCGCGTTTTAGGATAACAAGATATCTATGGATTGTCTGAGAAATTGCCAATGAAGTCAAAATCGAATACCATTGTCAAAATCGGTTCCTTCCTCTTGTCAATAGCACTGCCTGTAAGTCAAATATCTCGGGTTTATCCGGCCTGCTGGGTCAAGTACAATGAAAATACAGAAACGGAGGGAACCAAAAAGATGGCGCATGGAAATGGGAGTATGGATTTATCGAACGGAATGACAACGCATTCAAAGCTTGACAAAGGGAGAAGATGGAAGCTAAATAAGCTGTTTGAAAATGTTGAATTGTCCTTGCTGGCTCTGCCGACGGTCATTGTATTGATCATATGGAGCTACATTCCAATGGCGGGTTTGGTGTTAGCCTTCAAGGATTTTCAATACGACTTGGGGATGTTCGGCAGCAAATGGAATCACTTCAAAAACTTCACCTTTTTCTTCTCCTCTCTTGATGCCTGGCGGGTTACCCGGAACACGCTCGGCTATGGCATCGCGTTTATTGTGGTAGGCATTATATTCGCTGTTCTGTTTGCCTTGCTGCTGTACGAAATCAGGAGCAGGCTGGCGTTGAAGCTGTATCAGACTGCATTGACCATTCCACGGTTTTTGTCCTGGGTTATCGTTTCATACATTACTTATATTTTCTTAAGTCCCAAGCAAGGTGTGCTTAACAGCATGCTGGAGGCGTTCGGCGCCGAGCCGATCATGTGGTTCAATGAGGCGAAGTACTGGCCGGCAATCCTGATCATCCTCAATTTGTGGAAGCATATTGGACTGGACTGCATCATGTATTATGCAGCTTTGATGGGCATTGACAGTGAAATTTTTGAAGCCGCGAAGATGGATGGGGCGAATCGCTTTCAGCGTATTCTTTATATATCATTGCCTTCCTTGATCCCCTTGATCATAACGCTGGGCATCCTGCAGCTTGCTAATATTTTCCGCGGGGATTTCGGGCTGTTCTTCCAGATTCCGCGTGACATCGGACTGCTGTATCCGGCTACGGATATTATCGATACCTATGTATACAGGGGGTTGCGGAGCGGCGACATCGGACCGGCGACTGCGGTAGGCTTTTTCCAATCCGTGGTGGGACTCATTGCCGTGCTGATTGCCAATTCCTTCGTCAAGCGGATTTCACCGGAGAATCGATTGTTCTAATAGAAGAAAGGAGCAGCAATATGAGCGCTCAAACTATTTCCAGGGCCCCTGGACAAGGCAGAATGTTCGGCATTTGGCTTCACTCGTTTTTTATCATCATTTGCCTGGGTGCATTTATTATACCCTTTCTCTACGTGATTTCCGTTTCGTTGACCAATGAAGACGCTTTGGTCCGGTACGGATATCAGTTAATCCCAAGCGAATTCGATTTCACTGCATACCTGTATGTGTTTTCCAATCCAAGGGCCTTGGTTGACGCCTACGGAGTAACAATCTTTCAATCGGTTCTCGGCACGGTTCTGGGCTTGATCCTGATGGCTATGGCGGCATACACCCTGTCCAGACCCGCCTATTTTCTCAGGAAGCAGCTGGCTTTTCTGATCTTCTTCACCATGATCTTCAACGGCGGCTTGATTCCGACCTTCATTCTCAATACCCAGTATCTGCATCTGGGCAACAGCATCTGGATCTACATTGTTAGCCCATGGCTGGTGCAGGCCTTCTATATCATCATCCTGCGCTCCTTCTTCCAGGAGCTTCCCCCGGCGCTTGCAGAATCGGCCAAGGTGGATGGAGCCTCCGAAACCCGGATTTTCCTGCAGATTATTCTGCCCCTGTCCAAGCCGGTACTGGCCACAATTGCGCTGCTGACGCTGATGGAGCGGTGGAATGTTTGGTATACGACCCTGATTTATATCAATAATTCACGCTTGTATACGCTTCAATACCTGCTGCAAAAAATTCTGCTGGATGCTCAGGCGATTCAGAATATGATCGAGAATGTTCCTCCGGGTCAGGAAAAGCTATTGAACAGCCTGGTGCCCAATGAAAGTCTCCGTTACGCCATGTGTGTGCTTGCCGCAGGTCCCATGCTGTTTGTCTTTATGTTTTTTCAGAAATACTTTGCCAAGGGAATGACGGTAGGGTCGGTGAAAGGCTAACCGTCCGCCGGAGCCAAGAGGATAGTTCAACGCATTCGCGTTTGCTATGATAGAACATAATGGGAGGTCACAAGATGAACAAGACGAAGAAAATGCTTGCCGCCATGATGGCTGCAGGAATGCTCGCCAGTGTGGGGTTAAGCGGGTGCAGCTCGGACAAAGAGGAGCAAGGCGCAGCTGCATCGACGGCGCCGGGCGCAGCAACGGCCAGCGCAACGGCGGCCGCCAGCAAGCCGGTGACGCTGAAGGTTCTGCTCTCGGGCTATGGGACACTGCAGGATACGGGGAAGGTGCTGGAGGAGGCCAACAAGGTGCTGGGCCAACTGCTTCCCAATACCCAGATGAGCTTGGAATTTGTTCCCGCGGAACAGTATGAGGAGAAGCTGCGGCTTCTGATCTCCGCAGGGGAGCAGGTGGATGTGGCCAATTTCTCCAATGGCATCGGGAGTGCCAAGAACGACCTGGTGGTGGAAGCGAAAAAGGGAACGATGATGGTGTTGGATGACCTTGTCAAAGCTGTGCCGGATCTGACCAAGGAAATCCCCGCCAGCGTGTTTGAGCGGGGCAAGGTGGAGGGAAAGCTGTACGAGGTTCCCATCTATCAGACCGTTACGGACAAGTTCATCGGCATTAAGATGCACAAGGAGCTTGCAGATCAGTACATGGGAGCGGACACACTGGCCAAGCTGAAGACAACTCTGGACAATAACGGAGTGCTGACCAAGGATACCTACGATATTTTGACGGCATATCTGAAGAATCTGAAGGACAATAATCAAATCCGGCGTGGCGCCAGCGTGGAAACCATGGCCTGGCTGCCCCAGAAGGGGTATTACTCCTTATACAACTGGGCCTTCGTAGTGAAGAAGGAAGATAACGGCAGCAAGGTGCTGAACTACTTCGAGCAGCCGGAAGTGAAGATGATGTATGATGTCCATACGGACTGGTATCAAAAGGGGTATGTGGAGAAGGATATTCTCAGCATGCAGAACAGAAGGCAATACGAGAAGAAGCCGGATGGCAATGTTCTGGCTATGACTACCCAGAATGTCTCCGATCCGGACTTTCCCGACATGGATAATGACATTAACGATACCAAAGCCTACGGCTTTCCTGTTGCCACTGTTGCCTGGGCCAAAAATTATGTTATCGGCCCCGGCAATATGCAGGGTTTGATTATCCCCAGAACCTCCAAAAATCCCGAGCGGGCCATGCAGCTCATCGACCTGCTGAACACCCAAAAGGGCTTGGAGCTGCAGCAGCTGCTGTGCTACGGGATTGAAGGAACGCACTATACCCGAGATGAAAAAGGGGCTATCACTCCGCTGGTGAAGGACGCCGCACAGGCCAAATATGCCGCTATGAATTTTAATATCGGCAATCTGCTGCTGAAGGACCCCAAATCAAAGGATACGTATCCGGACTTTATCCGCGAGGTAGCCAATAAGAAGGCTTTGGTGATGCCCCTTGCCGGCTTCAAGCTGGATATTGAGCCGATCAAGAGCGAGCTGGCGCAATTTGATGCGGCCCGCAAGGAATTTGAGCTGGGGCTGTACTCCGGCGCAAGCCCCAAAGTGGATGAACTGTACCAGCAGATGATCGACAAGATGAAAAAAGCCGGATCCGACAAAATTATTGCCGAAATGCAGAAGCAGGTGGACACTTATTTGAAGACAGCAGGCAAGTAACGGATTTTGAGTGCATGAACGGGAGCAGAGAAGCGCAGCGCGCCCTGCTTTTCGTTCATGTGCTCCAGTTTTGACTTTGCTCTTTTCAAATTACAGAGAATTGAGAACGTTTTCATCTCTTGTAAAATATTGTAGAAAAGGTGATTGGAATTGAATAAAAGAATGATCCGGTTCATCAACCGCATTCTCATCGTGTCCATGTTGTTTATGCTGGCGGAGGGTGCGGGAATGCCGGCTGCGGGCCAGCCGCACCGCGCGTATGCCGCAGCCGATCATGTCTACAACGGCGGCTTCGAGGAAGTGACGCCGGGCAGCGCCAACGGCTTCTCGGGCGGTCTGCAGGCTGACCGGTGGACGGCCTGGGGGGCGGAGGCTACCGTCGAGAGCGCTGTTTACCACAGCGGCTCCCGTTCGCTTAAGCTGCTGGTGACAAATGCCACAACGGCGGGCGCTTTTCAATCCAATATAAGCGTCGAACCCGGCAAGACCTACAGGGTAAGCGAATGGGTCAAGACCGACTCCATCTCCGCGTCCAAGCCAACCTTTCTCCGCTTCACCGTCAGCAACAGCTCCGGCACGGCTTTGATCACGAATAAGGTACTGGAGAATACCAAGCTGTCCGGCACGAGAGACTGGACGTATGTGGAGGACTATATTACCATTCCGCAGAACGGCGTCAGGCTGAACGTGGGGCAATATTTTGACTATGGAACGGGTACCGTCTGGATCGATGATGTTTCCGTCGAGGAAATGGAGCCAACGGGCGTCAGCCTGAATGTTGCCGCCGCCAATCTGGAAATCGGGAATACGCTCCAGTTGACCGCCACTGTTGTTCCGGCAAATGCCAATAACAAGAATGTCGTCTGGTCGTCATCGGATGTGACGGTGGCGGCGGTGGCTGACGGCAGGGTGACGGGGCTGAAAGCGGGAACGGCAGTCATTACCGCCGTGACGGAAGCGGGCAGCCATTCGGCCTCCGCTCTGGTCACCGTGGTGGCGGAGGCGGTGCGTGTGACAGGAATTGCGGTTTACCCGGCCTCGGGGACGCTCACCGCGGGAGATTCCGTCAGTCTGCAGCCGGTGCTTACGCCTGCGGACGCCACCAACCGGACGGTTATCTGGTCCACCTCCAATGGAGCCATTGCCTCTGTGGCGAGCGGCGCGGTAACGGGCGCAGGACCCGGGAAAGCCGTCATTACGGCAACCACGGAGGATGGAGGCTTCAGCGCCAGCTATGAAGTGACGGTTGTTCCCCGCAATCTGATCGAGAACGGCAATTTCGAGACGGTGACGGCCGAAGCGGGCGGCGTCTGGACGGAGCTGCAGGCGGCTTCCTGGTCCGCTTGGGGGGACGGTGCGGTAATTTCCGTCGACAGATCTGTTTTTCACAGCGGCGAGGGCGCTCTGAAGATGAGCCGTTCGGCCAGCGGGACCGCTGGAGTGTCCCAGGACAGTATCCCGCTAAAGAGCGGCAAATCCTACAAGCTTGGCATGCGGGTGAAGACGGAGGGAATCTCGGCGTCCAGGCCGCCTTATATCCGGATGACCTTCAGGAATGCAAGCTGGGGAACCATCAGCAGCAATGTTGTTTTGAACAATACGAAGGTGTCGGGCACCCGGGACTGGACCTATGCCGAGCAGGTTATTTCACCGCCGGAGGGCGCCGCCTACGTGAGGCTGGAGGAGTACTTCGACTACGGCACCGGCACCATATGGCTCGACGACATTTCCCTTACGGAATATGCGCCCGTTACGGGAATTACCGTGAACAAACAGGAGGCGGCCCTTGCGGTGGGAGAAGCGCTGGTCCTGGAGGCGGAGGTCAGCCCCGACAACGCCACCATCCGGGAGATCGGATGGCTGTCGTCCTCCCCGGATGTTGCATCTGTTGACGGAAGCGGACTGGTAACCGGCTTGCGCGCGGGGGCGGCAAAAATTACGGCTTACAGCATAGACGGCGGCTTTAAGGCCTCCTGCGTGGTGACGGTAGGGGCAACCTCGGTGATTCCGCTCCAGGATGTCCATGCGGCGACGGATGAGGACACAAGCGCAAGCGGCTCTCTTCCGGCAATCGACGCTGAGGGCAATGCCTTGTCCTACATGGAGGTGGATAGTCCGCTCCACGGCTCGCTGCAGTTGTCGGCAAGCGGCAGTTGGACCTACACTCCGGATGCCAATTACTACGGAACGGATTCCTTCGGTTACGCCGCATCCGACGGCCAAGGCGGAATCGGGTTTGCCCGGGTGATCATTGCCGTCGCCCCGGTGAACGATCTTCCCGTGCTTGCAGACGATGCCAGGCTTACGGTGCTGGCGGATTGGAGCAGCACCGTAAGCGGCAGGATCAGCGCACAGGACCCGGACGGCGACGGCCTGACGTATGCGAAATCGGGAGATCCCGTTCACGGCAGCGTGACGGTAAATGCGGACGGCTCCTGGGAGTTCACCACGGCGGCGGAGTATTCGGGCTATGAGACGTTCCGGATCGCCATAAGCGACGGCCATGGGGGCACGATTACGCCGGAGGTGACCGTGAACACGGGGCCGAAGTCGGCCCGGATCTTAAGCGACCTGAAGAGTCATACCGGGCAGAATCAGCATCCCCGGCTGATGGCCCGGGCGGATGATTTTGAACGGATGAAGTCCCAGGTAGTGACAGACCCGTATATGGCCAAATGGTACGCCAATGTCAAGAAGTCAGCGGAGGCCGTGCTGACGGAGCCTCCGGTGCAGTACAAGCCGGACAGCGGCAACCGCTTCCTGGAGACCAGCCGTCTGGTGTTGAGCCGCTTGCAGACACTTGGGCTCATGTACCGGATTACAGGGGAATCCCGGTATGCGGAACGGGCCTGGCTGGAGCTGGAGACGGTTTCGGGAGCCAACCCGGACCAGGTGAACTACAATTGGCCTACCTGGAATGCCAGCGCCTATCTGGATACGGCGGAAATGGCCGCCGCTGTAGCCACAGGCTTCGACTGGATTTACGATTATCTGGATGAAGGGCAGCGCGCTGTCATAGTGTCGGCTCTCAAAACGCGGGCTCTCGACACCGGTGTGGGCCATTACCGGAACCAGACCTATTTTACCCTGAATAAGAACAACTGGAACTCGGTATGCAACGGCGGCTTGGCCCTTGCCGCATTGGCCGTATACGATGAGCCCGGCCTGGAAGCCCTTGCCGGAGAAGTCCTGGAGGGCGGGCTGAAATCGCTGTCCCGCATGCTGAAGGAATATGCGCCGGACGGCGCCTGGGGAGAGGGGCCTGCCTACTGGGCCTATGCCAACTCCTATCTGGGCTACTATCTGTCCTCGCTGGAAACTGCCGCCGGAACGGATTACGGCTTGTCGCAGATGCCGGGTATTGCGGATACGACGAATTTTCCCATCTATCTGGTGGGGCCGCAAGGGGCCTTTAACTTTGCCGATTCCAATCCGGATTATGTCAGAACCTCCGTCATGAACTACTATGCAGCCAAATTCAACAAGCCGGAATACGCGTGGTATTTGCAGTACATGACCGACCTTAAGGGCGGCGGTGACGCCATGATGATCCTTTATTACCGCCCTGAGGTGGGGAGTGTTAAGCCGGAGGAGCGGGAGAAGCTGTTCCGCAATCTGGAGGCCATCGGCATGCACAGTGAAATTACAGACCCCTACGGGACCTTTGTCGGCTTCAAGGGGGGCTATAATCAAATGTCCCACGGGGATCTGGACATCGGCACCTTTGTATTCGATGCGTTGGGAGTCCGTTGGGCCGGAGACCTGGGAATGGATAATTACGATTTGCCGGGGTTCTGGGATTTCGGATGGGACGCAGGGCGCTGGACGTATTACCGCAAGCGCGCCGAAGGGCACAATACGCTGGTCATCAATCCCGGGTTGAAGCCGGATCAGGACCCTTACGCCCGGGCGGAAATCATAAGGAGTGAGGCTGCGCCGGAGAGTGTGTACGCCATAGCGGATTTGTCGCAGGCTTATTCAGTCAACGCTATATCCGCCCAAAGAGGAGTCAAGCTTTTTGACAACCGCCAACAGTTCTGGGTGCAGGACGAGCTGATGCTGAAGCAGCCTTCGGACGTCTGGTGGTTCATGAATACGCCGGCTGCGGTTGAACTGAGCGAGGATGGAAGAACGGCCACCTTGTCCCGCTCCGGGAAGCGGCTCTCCGTGAAAATTGCTTCGCCGCAGGATGCCGTATTTACCGTTATGGATGCCTCCCCCTTGCCCATGACCCCCAATCCTCCGGGCCAGGCGGTCAACACGGGCAAGAAGCTTGCCATTCATCTGAGCGGCGTAACAGAGGAGACGATATCGGTATGGATGACGCCGCTGCTGCCGGTTCAAGAGGAGCCTGCGGAACAGCCCGCCCTTGTCCCATTGGCCCAATGGTCGGCCGTGGAGCAGTCTGCCGCAGCCCTGCAAGGCATTGAAGTGGGCGGTGCGGCATTGGAGTCCTTCAACCCCGACCGGCACGTATACGATGTGATACTGCCGTCCGGTGCGGCGGAAGCGCCTGCGGTAAACGGGATCACCGGCGATCCGGGACTGGGCGTTGCGGTGATGCCGGCTCCGTCCATACCCGGCATTGCCCGGATCAAGGTCAGCTCCCTGGACGGATCGAAGGCGGAGACGGTGTATTACGTTAATTTCAAGCCGACGATTGCCATCGGTAAGCCGGAGAATGCGCCGCAGTTGACGGTAGCCGCTTTTGAAGCAAGCGGATATGACGGCACGACGGTTCCGGCCAATACCCTTGACGGCAATCTGGCTACCCGCTGGTCGGCGGAGGGAAGGCAGTGGATCAGGTATGATCTGGGAGCCGTGCAGACGGTGAGCAAGGTGGCTCTTGCCTGGTACAACGGCAATCAGCGGTATTTCATGTTCGACATCGACCTGTCGGAGGACGGTGAGCATTGGACGAAAATGTACAGCGGAGCCAGCACGGGAATGACCAGCGACTATGAGGTTTACGAATTCCCCGATACGAAGGCCCGCTACGTGCGGATTACGGGCAACGGCAACTCGCAGAATATGTTCGTCAGCATTACGGAGACAGCCATATTCGGTCCGGACGGCGATGAGGATCATCCTGGATCGGAGCAGCCGGGGAATCAGCCATCCGAGGGGGAAAACCCGGGGGATGAAGAGCCGGATGAAGAGCCGGATGGAGAGCCGGATAACGGGCAAGAGCCCGGGGACCATCAGCCGGAGGAACAGCCATCCGACGGGCAAAATCCCGGGGATCAGCAGCCGGATGGAGATGCGGATAGCGGGCAAGAGCCCGGCGATGCCGTGACCGCGGGCCCGGGGGATACCGGGCTGGCAGATTTGTCCGAAGCCTTGTCGGCTATAGGAGAGGTGAACGGCAGCAAGGTGTATGAGTTTGCGCTCGACCCGCAAAAAACGGCGAAGCTCCTGTCGGATGCAGCCTTCACAGCCAGGGAAGCTCTTATCAGGCTTCCTTCGGCAAAGGATGCCCGCCGGATTTCCGTCACTTTGCCTGCCAGCCTCCTGCAGGATGTGAAGGCAAAGCTGGGGCAATCGGCAGCGATTGTCATCATGGGGCCGCTGGGCGGTTACCGTTTGCCGGCAGATGCGGTTCCGGCCGGGCAAACGGTCACGGTGCGCTTCGAAGCGGCAGACGAACAGACGGTGAAGGTCGCGGCTGCCGGGGCCAAAGCTTTGGCCATGCGGATGATCGGGGAGCCGGTGAAGTTTTCCGTGATCGCAACGGACAGCTCCGGCCGCTCCCAATCCGTGGACGACTTCGGCAGGCGGTATGTATCCCGCTACTTGCCTTCTGTACCCGGCGCCAACACCGGCACAGGCGGCTATCTTGTCCGGCCGGACGGCGCATTGGCTCCGGTGCCCACCTATTTTGATAAGCAGGCGGATGGCACCTTCCTGCCTGTGATCAAGCGGACCGGCAACAGCGCCTACGTGCTGCTTGAGGGCTCCAAAAGCTTTGCCGACACGCAGAGGCACTGGGCGGAGAAGGAGGTGTCCGGCTTGGCTTCCCGCCTCTTGATCCAGGGGAAGGCGGAGGGGCAATTCGGGCCCGAGGCTCCGGTCACCCGGGCTGAATTCGCCGCTCTTCTGGTACGGGGTCTGGGCCTGATGGAAGCGGAAGTGCCGGACGGGTATAATACCTTCGGGGATGTGGCCCCCAGCGACTGGTTTGCGGAAACCGCCCGGACGGCCGCCTCTTACGGATTGATGGAGGGGGAGTACGGAAGCTTCTTCCCCAACCGTCCGATCACCCGGGAGGAGATGGCGGTCATTCTGCAGCGGGCGGTGAATTTTGCTTCTCCGCAGCTATTGGCCGGCAAGGGGGCAGGCGCCCGGCTGGACGCCTTCGCGGACGCCCAAGCCGTCAGCGGCTGGGCCCGGGAGGCCGCGGCGGATTGTGTGGCAGCCGGTCTCCTGGAGGGGGACTCCGCCGGATACCTTCATCCCCGGGCTCAGGCTACCCGGGCGGAAGCGGCCGTTATCACTGCGCGGTTGCTTAAAAAGCTGCAATTTATGAATGAATGGCAGCCTTAAAGGGTCGTGGCACATGAACAAAACGGAAAACGATAGACGCTTGGGATCAGGCTGTGCAGCCTGATCCGGGCGCCTTCCGTTTTCTTTGATATCGCATAGTGCGCCATGTGGTATGCTTATCATACGGCAGTTTATCATACTTGGGGGGGAATCCTGTTTGTACAAGCTCATTATTGTGGAGGATGAGGATAAGCTTCGGAATGGTCTCCAGCGTTTTGTAGACTGGGCGGAACTGGGGTTTGAAATTTCCGGCTGCTTCGCTGACGGCCAAGCGGCGCTGGAGTTTCTCAGCGCCAACCGGGTTGATGCAGTGCTGACTGACATCAGAATGACGGAGATTTCGGGGCTGGATCTTGCGGAGCAGATCTTCCACCGTTGGCCCGGTACGAAGGTCGTCCTGATGAGCGGCTACAAGGATTTCGAATATGCCCAGAGGGCTATCCAGTTTAATATTGTTTACTATCTGACCAAGCCCACGGATATCGACGAAATCGAACGGGTATTTTGCCAGATCAAGCATAGGCTGGATGAGGAGCACGCCAAAGAGCAGCAATTTCAACGGGAGAAGGAGCGCTTTCGGGAAGCGGTTCCCTTCTTGCGTGAGTACTTCTTCAAGGATTTGCTGGCAGGAGGCGATGCCGCAGCGGGAGACTGGCAGAAGCAAATGGAGCTCCTGGACCTGCCGGCGAACGCAGCGCAGCTATGCTGCTGTCTGCTGGCCATTCGATTGGAAGCGGAAGAGACATTCTCATCCAATGGGCAGGAGCCCAGGAGAACACAAATGTTTGATGCCCTCGGCGATGTGCTGCAGCAGCAATCTGCCGATATTGCATACATTCCCGTAACACGCCATGCGTCCTCCGACAGCATGAAAGTGCTGGCGGTTTCCCTGACAGTCAGGGAGCTGGCGGATTTCCTGGAAGCCGTTCGTGCCCATTTCGAGGAGGCGCGTCTCCATATTTGCAGCTTTTTCCGGCAGAATAATGTCATGGAGATCGAAGCCTCTGCCGAAAATATAGAGAAGCTTAGCCGCAGCGTGTCCGGGATCAAGGCAGAGCATGCACCCGCCGACGTTTCCTCCGCCGCCGTCATCATCAGAAAGGCCAAGGATTACATCATGCATCATTACCATGAGGACATCTCTTTGGAGGATGTGGCTGATCGCGTGTTTTTGAACCATTTCTACTTCAGCCGGTTCTTCAAGGAGCATACCGGAGAGAACTTTACCGATTTTTTGATAAAGGTGCGGATCAGTCAGGCGATTTCCATGATGCGGGAAAATAAATACAAGATTTACGAGATCAGCAGCATGATCGGCTATAAAAGCGACAAGTACTTTGCCAGACTGTTCAAGCAGGCGACCGGGTATTCTCCCCGGGACTATATCCGGTTTGTTTTACAGAGGGACGACGATGAATAAAACCAAGTATGGCATCTGGCATTCCATAAAAAGCTACAAAATGAACAGCTTGTTTATCCGCAGCTTCATTATTGTATTGCTGTTGGTCATTACTCCGCTGTCGATCATCTTCGGTATTGTCTATGACACCTCCAAAAACAATGTGCAGAAAGAAATCACAGATCTGAACGAAGCAACGGTGGAACGAGCGCGGGATTCCCTGGACGAGCTGTTCCGCGAGACGGCGCTGATGGCCTCCTTTCTGTCGCTGAAGCCGGAGGCCGAGGCTTTTTTGCTGACCGGCACCAATGATCCCTTCGCTCTGGATACGGTCCTGAGCGAGATGTCCTCCTCCATTAAATTTTTTACCGGGATCTACAGATACATCCATTCCATCTACCTGTATTCCGACCGCAACGGGTATCTCATCTCCAATCTGTACAACGGAGGATTGAATTTTTTTGCGGATCAGGGGTGGTTGGACCCGTACACCGCCATCGCGGATGAACAGCCCCTAATTTATGCCAGAGTACGGGAGACGGGATATCCCGCATTAATCACTGTCATCAAGCCTGTGTACTTCTATAAGGGAGAGAAGATTGGCGCAGTCGTGATCAATCTGGATGTGGAGGAATTGGGCGGAACCCTGGGCCACTGGAACAACAGCTTCCCCCAGGCTGCCTACATCATTGACAAGGAAGGAAAAATTATATTCAGCAAGGATTTGACGCTGATTAACCGTCAGGTTGGCGATTATCCTCTGCTCAGCGGAATTAACGGCAAGCAAGAAAAGTCCTCGCAGATTGTGAAGATGGACGAAGGCTCATATGTGGTTTCCGTATCGCCTTCCTCCATTAACGAATGGACGTACGCCGCTGTTTTCCCGCTAAGCTATTACAGCGGCCATCTGGAGAAGATGAGAATATCGATGATTCGATTGTTCATCATTGTGCTGGCGGCGGGCCTGAGTGTGCCGTTTTTTATCTCCATTCATTCTTTCCGGCCGGTAAAAAATGTATTGTCGGTTTTGGAGAATCCGGTGGATATCCATGGGGATTCCTCTTCACGGCGGATTAAGGGCGATGAATTGGCCTTTATCAATGCCAGCATCTGGAGTGCGCGAAAAAACAAGACGATGATGGAGGAAGAGCTTGCCCTGAAGCTGGAGGCTCTGAACAAGGCCCGGGCATCGTCCCTGCTGGCGCAAATCAACCCCCATTTCCTCTGTAATACTCTGGATACCATCAAATGGAGCGCGTATGAGTTGACGGGAGGCAAGAACGAAACCTCGGAAATGATCGCAGTGCTTTCCCAGCTTCTCAACCTCAGTCTGGATATGGGCAACCATCTTGTGACCATCGCGGAGGAGGTCAAGCATGGGCAATTATATCTTCGGATCATGGAGATGCGCTACCCTGGCCTGTTTGAGGTCAAATGGAACATGGACTCGTCCATGATGCAGTGCAAGATAACCAAGCTGTCCCTGCAGCCTATTCTGGAGAACGCCATATACCACGGGCTGAAGCCAAGAAAACAGGGGGGGATCATTTCCATTACGGGCCGGATTGAGCATAATATGGTGCATATCCAAATCGAGGATAACGGAGTAGGGATTTCTCCCAAGTCTCTTGCGGAGATAACCGAGCATATTGACGCGGAGCTTGTCTTGAACGGGGACAGCATTGGCCTGCGCAATATCAATCAGCGGATCAAACTGATCTTTGGCAATGAGTACGGCATTTCTCTGCGGCAAGAAACGGAGGGAGGGACCGCAGTAGAGCTTGTTGTTCCGAGAATCGAGGCCTATGATTCGTGAACATAAATCGATAGGCAAGTGGATTTGGTCCGTACAGCTAAGCTATTTCCATTAAGCCCCCCAATAAAGTTTGGAGAGTACCAAGGGAAAAAGCGGGGACTTATTTCTATCCAGGCCCTTTTGGATGGGGGTAGTGAATATCATATAGTTAGCCTTTTAGAAAGGTATTTACCCCCATTTGAGACGTTTCTTCATCTAGACGGAAGGCATTATCAATCTTACTTTGATTCTTAATCAAATCAAATAAGGCTTTGAGATTCATTTCCGTTAAATCTGCTCTGTTCTGATCCTGCCAAAATGCAATAAAGATCATTTGAATCGCACACATGACGAAAAATGCGCTGGTCCTTTCCTCTTCAAGCAAGGTTTCCACCTTTTCGTAGCCTTGCCGGAGCTGTCGAATGAGTTCTAGCCAGATGATCTGCTTTTTCGGATCCGAAAAGGCGGTCATCCATTGAGAGGTACAGAGGTAACAAAGGTCAAATAATCGGATTCCGTTAACCGAGATATCAAAATCTAAAAATCCAATGGTTCCGTCATCCGCAAACAGCATATTACCCGGATGGGGGTCTCGGTGGATTAATTGCTTTGGAAGTTGAGTAAAGCTCGGAAACCCAATCGAGGTCATCAAGTCAGCAAAATTACTCATTTCTTCTCTTCTCCCAATCCGCTTTGCGGCTTCTATCGTCTGGGGAATCGCCCATTTGGACAATTGCTGAACAAGGTCCATGTCTTTATAGTGGTCTTTTAAGATGATAGATTTCAATGCTTTATGCAAGACAGCCAAAGCTTGACCGTAGCATTCTCCCAACTCTGGTATCAATTCACTGATAACTCTGCCTTCTAGCTCATTGGAAAGCACATATAACTCCCCGTTTTTATCTGCCCACGGTTCACCTTTCTCCGTTTGGAGCAGCTCTGCGATTCTAACGCCACGTTGGAGTAGTACATCCTGAATAGAAGTATCTTTGGAATCCATTTTTTTTATAAAGCGAATCTTACCATCTACAAACTGTAATCTTCGGATTTTCATTGAGGAACCACCAATGTCCTCCATTTTTTCAATCGGTGGCAATTGCCATAGTTGCGATACCCAAATAAGAAAACCTTCTTCGCTTTCCAAATTTGTCATTGTTGCACGCATCCTTTTAGAGGTCGTATTCTTTCGAATCCATCGTAACTTGGACAAATGACATACAGCAACGGAATAAATATCTATAACAAAATGCGAATGAAGTACTCATCTTGACGAAAATAGAAAAACACCGCTGAGTCTGGTAAAGGGCGCCAGGCTGGCGCCTTCCCGGACGCCCAAGCCGTCAGCGGCTGGGCCCGGGAGGCCGCGGCGGATTGGGCGGCAGCCGGTCTCCTGGAGGGGGATTCCACCGGAAACCTTCATCCCCGGGCTCAGGCTACACGGGCGGAAGCGGCTGTTATCACGGCTCGGTTGCTTAAAATGCTGCAATTTATCAATGAGTGGCAGCCTTAACGGCGCCAATGTTTGATATGCGGCTAATGCCGCATTAGTGTTGAACTGCATACATTCCGATAACACGCCATGCGTCCTCCGACAGCATGAAAGTGCTGGCGGTTTCCCTGATAGTCAGGGAGATGGCGGATTTCCTGGAAGCCGTTTGTGTTCATTTCGAGGAGGCGCGCCTCCATATTTGCAGCTTCTTCCGGCAGAATAATGCGATGGACATTGAGGCTTCTGCCGAAATATTGAGAAGCTTGGCCGCGGCGTGCCCGGGATCAAGGCTGAGAATGCAGCGGCCGACGTTTCTTCAAGGAGCATATCGGAGAGAACTTTACCGATTTTTTGATAAAGGTGCGGATCAATCAGGCGATTTCTATGATGCGGGAAAATAAATACAAGATTTATGAGATCAGCGGCATGGTCGGCTATAAAAGCGATAAGTACTTTGAAAGATCAGAGTATATCATTCTGAGGAAGGAGAGACCTTTTCTCATTAAATCAGACTTTCATGCCGCCTGGGCAGCATCACTGATGAGGGAAATGGCAAGTTCAGCCTGTTAAACCAGGCGGGACAGGAAGCGGGGGAGTGTTACGGGCTCCGATATTCCTGTTCATTCGCCGGGAGGAGCCGATGTTTTTCTCAGTATAGTATTCGTCTCAGTATCAGTATCAGTATCAGTATCAGTATCAGTATCAGTATCAGTATCAGTATCAGTATCAGTATCAGTATCAGTATCAGTATCAGTATCAGTATCA
>JAQSYI010000034.1 GCA_029256185.1 Paenibacillaceae bacterium | reverse complement strand
CTCAGTCCTCAACAGCTTGCAAATTGCAAGCTATGGAGCTGAACCGACTCCTCTCAGTCCTCAACAGCTAGCAAAATGCTAGCTATGGAGCTGAACCGACTCCCCTCAGTCCTCAACAGCTTGCAAATTGCAAGCTATGGAGCTGAACCGACTCCCCTCAGTCCTTAACAGCTTGCAAATTGCAAGCTATGGAGCTGTACCGCGTTCTGCGGGCAGCCTTTCCGGCGCCGTCCAAGTTTTGGCCCATGGTCAGGGGGCGGATTGCCGGGGGCCTTTATATTCTTAAGCGGCAAAACAAAAGAAACCTGGCGGTGACCCGCCAGGTTTAGCCTCACCCTTGAAAGCTCGCGCTTGTTAAGCAACAAGCATGTTACCCCGCCAAGCTTGCAAGCCCCATGCCTACTTAAGCTCCGCCTTGTAGCGGGCATAAGCGCTGTTGTAGGCATCCAAGGCCTTCTGGATGTTCAGCTTCTGCATCTCTTCCATATGCTTATCCCAAGTGGCGTCCACATTCTGGGAGCCCATCAGGCATTTCTGCTCGTATTCATCCCAGAAGGGAGTAAGGGTCACCAGCGCGTTGTCGATGGCTTTCTTCTCCTCGGCGGTGAAGGTGAGAACAGGGAAGGGCTCAACCAGCCAGTTGCTCTTCTCATACATGCTAAATCCGGTCTTGCCAATCTCATTCATGGTGCTGAGCTCTCCTATGAGAGAGCCGCGTCTGCCGATTTCGTAGCTGCCGATGCTTCTCATAAAGTTAGGAAATCCCACAGGATTAGTAAGTGCAGTCTGGCGCAATACAGGCTCGTTGTTCACCAGATCATAATGAGTGCCCTCCAGGCCGAAGTTCATCAGCCGTTCTCCAACCGGACTGAAGAAGAAATCCAGGTATTTGACGACCGTAACCGGGTCCTTCGCTTTGGAGGAGACTCCCCAGGCATAAGCGTGGATTGGCGCACGGCTTTGACTGAATTTCACCTTGCCGTTGGCATCAGCCGGAGGAGCGATAGCGGCAAAGTTGATTCCCGGCACCTGCGCCTTCACCGTATCATTCACTGCCGATGTGGAGGCAAACCAGTCTATAGTGGAACCGCCCAGATTGTTGCCCAGGAGGAATTGCCGGGCCTGTGATCCTCTGGTGAAGATCTCCGGATCAATGATGCCGTCCTTGTACCATTGGGACAACTCCTTCAGCGCGGCACGGTATTCCGGCTCGGCCTTGCCGTGATGGACCTTGTCATCCTTGCCGATGTACCAGGTGAAATTGGCATCCCAGAGCTGGAGAAGCGGCCATATTCCCTTGTCCCGGAAGAAGTAAGGGATTTCGTCTTGCTTGCTGTTGCCATTGGGGTCCTGCTGACGGAACGCATACAGCACCTTCTTGTATTCCTCCAGGGTTGCAGGCGCTTTCATACCCAGCTTATCCAACCAGTCCTGGCGGATGAAGAAACCCATAGAGGGCAACGCCTTGCCCGATTCTCCGCCCAGTGTGCCGGCAATCGTATAGATCTTGCCGTCCGGTCCGGAGCCTGCCCGCCGGGCCTCAGGATAATCATTGAGAAATTGCTTGATGTTGGGGGCATGCTTGTCGATCAGCTCATCGAGGGGAATCAGCACTCCCTGGGGAATCACCGAATTGATCGTATCCCGCGAGGAATGGATGATATCCGGGATGTCCCCCGAAGACAGCATAGTGTTGAAAGACTGGACAACATCGGAGATGGATTCGTTCGCCACATTCTTCATGGTGACATTGGTGATCTTCGCATTCTCCTGCCACAGCGGCATGTCTCCCTTGGGTGCGCCGTTAGCGCCGAAGGCATAGAACAACGAAAGTGTAACAGGCTTCTCCGACACCTTCAAGTTATCCTTGCCGTTATAACCCTGAGCCGGCGCCGCTGAAGCTGCGGAAGAGGAAGCGGAGGCGGAGACAGCGGGAGAAGCGGATGAACTTCCCCCTTCCTCTGCGCCTTGACAGCCCGCCAGCAAGGATGGAGCAATCGCCACCGACAACAACAATCCTGCATATTTCTTTTTCATTAACTGAACAACCTCCCTGTTATAATCCATGATAGTGGAATTACCCTTTGATTGCACCTACCATAATCCCCTTGACAAAGAACCGTTGAATAAACGGATACAGCACCAGCATGGGAATAACGGCAATGACGATAGTCGCATAAACGATGGTTTGCTCGGTCATTACACTAGAGCTTAAATCCACCGCCTCGTTCACGTTATAAGAGACTTCCACAATGAGCTTCTTCAGCAGCACCTGCAGGGGAACCTTGCTCTGGTCCTTCAGCATCAGCATCGCCCAGAAGTAGGAGTTCCAGCGGGCTACGAAGTAATACATGGTGATCGTGGCAATAGCCGAGACGGACAGGGGCAGGTATATTCGCGTAAGGATGACCCAATCATTGGCCCCGTCCACCTTGGCCGATTCCTCCATGGAATCCGGCACGTTCTCGAAGAAGGTCCGCATCAGAATCACATTGAAGGTATTGATGGCCCCGCACAGCAGAATGCCCAAGCGGCTGTCCAGCAGATGCAGGTTCTGGAAATTTTGATAGACCGGCATCATTCCCGCGCTAAACCACATGGTCAGCAGAACGAAGAAGGTAATGACCTTTCTGCCCTTCATCCGGCGTTTGGACAGGGCGTAGGCCCCGAGGATGGTCAGCATCATGCTGATCAGCGTCCCGAATACGGAGTAGAAGACCGTATTGCCGTAGGCGGTCCAGATGTTGTTCATCCCCATGATCTTGCTGAACGAGGCCAGCTCGAAGCCTGACGGGAAAATGGTTACCTTCCCCGTGGCAACCGCCGTTGGATCGGAAAAAGCCGATATCGTGACATAATAGAGGGGATATAATGTGACTAAAATCAGCAGCAGCATAAACAGAATATTAAACACGCCGAAAATTTTTTCACCGGTTGTTCGGTTCACCTTTTTGTTCCTCCCGGGAGCGAAGACTCACATAATGGAAACATCGCTGATTTTTTTGGACAGCTTGTTGGCGGTCAGCACCAGGATAAGGGACACGATCCCGTTGAACAGCCCCACAGCCGTGGACATGGAATAATCCGAATTCTGGATGCCCACTCTGTAAACGAAGGTGCTGATTACATCGGCGGTCTCATAGGTAATCGGCTGATACAGCAGAATGATCATCTCGTAGCCCACCTGCATGATATGGCCGATCTCGAGCAGCAGCATAATGCCGATAGTGGGCATCAGTCCGGGCAAGGTGATATGGAGGGTCTGCTTCCAACGGTCCGCCCCGTCAATCTTGGCCGCTTCATAGAGCGACGAATCGATGGACATCAGGGAGGAGTAATAGATGATGGAAGCGAAGCCGGCACCGGCCCACACGCCCTGAAGCAGATAGATCCATCGGAAAAACTCCGGCTTGGTTAAGAAGTATACGCTTTCAAACCCCAGCTTCCCCAGCAATACATTGACAATCCCTGCAGAAGGTGACAGAAAGTTGACCACAAGCCCGGCAATGACCACTGTAGAAATAAAGTGGGGCATGTAAGAAATCGTCTGCACGAAGGTCCGAAACCCTTTGTGGCGAAGCTCATTAAACAAGATAGCAAGAAGAATGGGAATAGGAAAGCCGAAAATAATATTAATGACACTGATCGTTACGGTGTTGAGGGTTACTCTCCAGAAATAAGGCCCTGTAAAAAACTCCGTGAACTTCTCCAGCCCCACCCAGGGACTGCCGGACATGCCAAGGAAGGGCTTGTAATCCATAAACGCCATTCGAAGGCCCCCGAAGGGAAGATAATAGAACAAGACATAATATAGTGCAAAAGGCAGCAGCATCAGATACAGCAGCTTATCCCTACGCAGGCATACGATCCATTCGGAAGACCGGGTCAACCTTCCGGTGCTTGGATGTATTCCCGATTTGACAGCTAGTTTCAACTGGCCTTCTCCTTTCCGTGCCTGAAGCGTTCGCGTTTCGCCTCAGACTTTCTTTGATGGACTATGAACGATTGCTCACCGGTGAATCTCCACGCTTGAACTGTATCACCGGACGGAGCCAATGAAAACCCTTTCTTTTTCGAACGGGTCGAAAAAGTTCCGATCGGTACGCTAAATTCTGTCCCAATCTCCAGGATTGGAACTTTTTCAGGTGAGTATAAAAAATTCGGGTTGTGCGTGCATAGAGGCGGAAATATAATGAGGCAGAGTATTTCCTGCCACTTATCTACTATATCCCGGAAAGAAGGGTATGATTATGCTGCATAAGCGAACACCGCTGCCGGAGGGGGAATTTCCCCCGCCGTCAATTGCTCCACCCGCTGCACATCCCAGACTGCTGTTCACAGCCGCCGATATCCCGGCAATCAGAACGAACATACAGGCTGCCCAAAACCGCCCGGCCGCCGAAGCCTACGCAGCTTTTCTCCAACAGAAAACAGACGGGATGCTGCCGCAGTCTTCCTTCAACTTCGATGCCGAGATGCTCGGGCATATTGAGGCGTTGGCATTCGATTACGCTATCTACGGCAATGCGGAGAATGGCCGCCAGGCTGTTGCTGCCATCTGCAGCTATCTCAGCGACGTGAAATTTAAGGGCATGTTCGACAGCTCCCGGGCCATGGGCCATGTGGTCTTTGCCTGCTCGGAAGTATACGATTGGTGTTACCCTCTTCTGTCGGAGGAAGATAGGCAATATATGGTGCATGCCTGCGAGGAAATCATCCGGTCCGCACAAGCCGACGACCGGAGGGGCATGGAGATCGGATATCCCCCTTCCGGGCAGAGTGCAATTACAGGCCATGCGGGAGAAGCGCAAATGATGCGTGATCTGCTCAGCTTCGGCATTGCCGTCTACGATGAATATCCCGACATCTACAATTATACGGCGGGACGCTTCTTCACCCAATTCATTGAGCCCCGCAATTTTTGGTACCGCTCTCATAGCCATCATCAGGGCTGTGCCTACGGCCCCTACCGCTTTCTCTGGGATTTATGGAGCGCTTATATCTTCAAGGCGATGACGGGAGACCGCATCTATATCCCGGAGATGGAGCGAGTGGCCTACGAATGGATTTATACCAGCCGCCCCGACGGCCAGTTGATGCGCAATGGAGACGACTTTGTGGAGCTGACCACACCCAGGGGGCAAACCTACATCCAGCATCCCATGTTTCTGATGGCGGCAGGTTATTTTGGCAACGCCCACTTTAAATATGAAGGCATGGACCAGAGCGAACAGTTGACCAGTTTTATCTATAAAAATACCACCTGGACACCGGTGCAGGCCCTCATTATGAACGACCCCCATCTGGAAGGGGAACCCTGGGACAATCTGCCCTGCAGCGTTTATTTGCCCTCACCCAAAGGGGCTATCGTTGCACGGACAGGATGGTCGGACCAGGCTGATTCCCCACCGGTTATAGCGGTGATGAATATTGGGGAATACTGGGCGTCCAACCATCATCATCTGGATGCGGGTTCCTTCCAGCTGTATTACAAGGGAATTCTGGCAAGCGAATCCGGGGCCTATAACAGCTATTACACCGAGCACGACAAAAATTATAATAAACGGACGGTTGCCCATAACACTCTGCTCATCCATGATCCCGGTGAAACGACACTCCTTCAAGGGTATGATCCGCTTGTGAACGAAGGAGGGCAGCGGCTGCCCAATGACGGCTGGGAGCCGGCAGATTTTGCCGAGTGGATGGGGAAGGACTACAAGACAGGCAGTGTATTGGAGCATGCCGTCGCCTCAGACAGTGTCCGCCCCGGGTACGCCTACATCAAGGGGGACATTACGCAAGCCTACAGCGGCAAGGTGAGGGAGGTCCTGCGTTCCATGCTGTTCATGCCCTTGGACGATCCGGACCATCCGGCTGTCATGATCGTGCTGGACAAAGTAACGGCGGCTGACCGCCTTTATAAAAAGTCCTACTTGCTGCATACCCAGCAGGAGCCTGAGATCAAGGGGAACCGGGTGGTCGCAGTCAATGACCGTTACGGCAATAATGGTCGGCTGGTGCATGAAACCCTGTTGCCTTCCGATTATGAAATGGTGAAAATCGGCGGACCGGGACATGAGTTTGAAGCGGGTGGAGTGAACTTCAGTATTGATGCCGAACGGCTGCGGGAGCGGATGTTCGAGGGAGGATGGGGAAGGGTGGAAATATCCCCTGCGGAGCCCCGCCAAACGGATTATTTCCTTCATGTTATGACGGTATCGGATGCCGACACAACGGCCCCTGATCTGTGCAGCACGCTTATGGAGGGCGAAGGGTTTACCGGGGTTGTCGTGTCGGACCGTATCGCCATCCTTGCCAAGGACGCGGGGAAGCGCAAGACGGACCTTATATTTACTCCGCCGGATAACAGGAATTATTCCGTGCTGGTCACCGGTCTCAAGGAAGGCACATGGAGGATTGAGCCTGCGGGAGAGGAGGTGGAAGCAATAACGGGCGGCCATGCGGTGAGCTTTTCCGTCCAGACGGAGGGGACAGTCACGCTCCACTATGCAAACGGGACGCAGCAATGATCCACTGAGAATCCAGTTTATAAGGAGGCGTATTATGATTCGCAGCATGCGGCGATATGAAAAGAACGGGCTCGCTTTTTTACTGGCAATGGTGCTTTTGTTCAGCTCCTGTCCTGTGTTCGCGACGGAAGACCAGACGCCGGAGGGCTTTGCGGTTGACTCCGTTGTGGAAGCGGAGAGCACGGTGCTGAACAATGTGTACCATGTTATCAACTCACAGGCGGCATCCGGGGGTAAGTACGTCAATATCCCCGAGGCCAAGGATGGCGCTTATATCTCTGCGGGAAGCAATGATAAATGTCTGGACCCTGCTGAATTGGAGCACCCGGATATTGCCGTTACGTTCCAGGTTCCCGCAACCGGCGATTATTATCTGTGGGTCAAGTTCAACCCCAGCAAGGGAGTCAGCACCAATAATAATTTTTACTATGCCTGGGACAACAGCAGCTACTCAACCATGTGGCTGAACGGTGGAACACAAGGCGTCTTTACCTGGGCTACCAGCGGCGCGTTGAAGGTCACGCTTACGGAGGGTGAGCATACCTTCTTCATCAAGCACCGCATTGTCAACATGCTGTTCGACGCCTTCTATCTGGCCAGCTCCCCCAATGCCGTCCCTCCGGCCAGCGCCTACTTCGCCACGGACTCCGTGGTGCAGTTTGAGTCGGGCAAGCTCAATCCCGCCCAGACGGCTGTCCGGGACGCGGAGCAGGCCTTCGGGGGAAAGGCGGTTCAGATCCGGGCGGATGCTTATGTCTCGGCGGGCAGCACCGACAAGTGTCTGGACCCCAATGAACTGGCGGAGGCAGATGCCAGCTTTACGTTCCAGGTGCCCGAATCCGGGCAATATTATCTCTGGATACGGGCGCTTCCTACGTTTGGGACCGGGAACAACAATTTTCATATCTGGTGGGACCAGCCCTTGGCCGACCCGGGAACGGTCACGTTCCAGTCGCTGTGGCTGCCTGCGCCCGATCAGAGCAATTATAAGTGGTACTATACCACTGCCGCCGGAGCGACTAAGGTCAACCTGACCGCAGGTCTTCATACCGTATATTTCACGCACCGGACCAAGCAGCTTTATTTGGACGCCCTGTTTCTCTCCAAGGCTTCCGCCCCGCCGGAGAACGAGGATGATCAATTCCCGCCCCGCACGCCTTTGCCGGGCAACGCTTACCCTTTGCCTCCAATTGCACCTCCGGCGGAGCATCCCCGGCTGCTGTTCAAGGAGAATGATCTTGCCCGAATCCGCGCTGGCATGACGATGAGCCAGAACCTGCCTGCTGCCGACGCTTTCGCCGCTTTGGTGCAGAGCGGAACAGACGGCGTGCTGCCTCCGGGCAGCAATAACTATGACGCCAACAAGCTGGGAATCATCGAGGCGCTTGCCTTCGATTATGCGGTCAACGGCAACGAGCAGAGCGGCAGGAGTGCCATCAGCGCTTTGCGGAATTATATGCCCGCTGTCCGGTTCGGCGGGATGGCCGACAGCACCAGAGCCATGGGGCAGGTCATTTTTACCGCATCCGAAGTATATGATTGGTGCTACGATCTTCTGACTGACGGGGACAAGGAATTCATTGTGTACTACAGCGAGTATATTGCCAAATCCGGGCAGGCCGATGACCGGACAGGACTGGAGATCGGCTATCCGCCGAGCAAGCAGAGCGCTGTGGTCAGTCACGCCGGCGAGGCACAGCTGCTAAGGGATCTGCTTGGCTTCGGAATTGCGGTCTATGATGAATACCCCGATATCTACAATTATGCGGCGGGTCGCTTCTTTGCCCAGTTCGTTGAACCGCGGAATTTCTGGTATGAGTCCCACAGCCATCATCAGGGAAACACTTATGGACCATACCGCTTTAACTGGGATTTATGGAGCGCGTATATCTTCAAGGCCATGTCAGGCCAGAATATCTATTCTTCTTCCATGGAGGAGGTGGCCTACCAATGGATCTATACCCGCAGGCCGGACGGACAACTGCTGCGGGACGGTGATGATTTCGTAGAGCCGTATACGGCCAGAGGGATGTATTATTCCCAGAACCCTCTCTACCTGTTCGCCGCCAATTACTTCGGGAATGCCCACTTCAAGTATGAGGCCATGATCCAGAATCCCAACCTGTCCGCCTTCATCTACAACAACAATACCTGGACACCGGTGCAGGCGCTCATCATCAAAGACCCGGCGCTTGCGGCGGAGCCGTACACCGGCTTGCCGTACTCTACTTACCTGCCTTCACCGAAGGGGGCCATGCTGGCCAGAACCGGCTGGTCGGAGGGGCTTGCTTCACCGGTGGCCATGGCATTCATGAACATCGGCGAGTACTGGGGGGCGAATCATACCCATCTTGACGCTGGCACCTTTCAGTTGTACTATAAGGGCATTCTGGCCAGTGAGTCAGGGGTCTATGACAGCTATAATTCTCCGGAGGACATGAATTACAACAAGCGCACCATCGCCCACAACGCCCTTACTGTCTATGATCCCGGGGAAACCTTCGTCTATTACAACCGGGATGCAGCCGCCAATGACGGGGGGCAGCGGCTGCCCAACAGCGGGATTGAACCGTCCTCCTTCCAGGTGTGGATGGGGCAGGGCTACCGGACCGGCGAGGTATTGGGCCGGGAATTCGGGCCAGACAGTCATTATCCCGAGTATACGTATATAAAAGGGGATATCACGGACGCTTACAGCGATAAGGTCGAGGAAGTGCTCCGCTCCATGCTGTTCATGCCCTTGGAGGACCCGGACCATCCTGCTGTGATGATTGTGATGGATAAGGTAGTTTCGGCCGATCCCCAGTCTAAGAAAGCATATCTGCTGCACATGCAGCAGGAGCCGCAGGTAGCAGGCAACAAGACCGTAGTGGTCAATAACCGCAACGGCAATAACGGGCGGATGGTCCATGAAACCCTGCTGCCAGCCAATCCCGACATTGCCAAGATCGGCGGACCGGATCGGCAATTTGAAGTGCAGGGGGTCCATTATCCCGCCAAGTCCACCTATTCGGACAGCATGATGCTGGAGGCAGGATGGGGACGGGTGGAGATCGCTCCTCCCACAGCAAATGCAACGGACTATTTCCTAAACGTAATGACGGTATCCGATGGGGATTCCACCGCTCCCGATCTGGCAAGCGTTTTAATGGAAGACGATGACTATGTGGGTGCCGTGGTGGCGGACCGTGCGGCTATATTTGCCAAGGAAGCCGTCCGGATGAGGGACAACGTTTCCTTTACGATTCCGGGAGCGGGCCATTATAAGGTGTTTATCTCCGGCATCCGCGAAGGAACATGGACCGTCGACCAGACGCAGGAGGATGTTGTGGCAACCGTGGAAGGGGGAGCCGTATATTTCACGGTGGAGGCAGGCAGTCCCGTCACCCTTGCCTACAAGAACAGCAACTCTGTGCGCGTCCCGGTGACGCCGTTGCCGCCCAATGAGGCGGATAGAGGACTGCGCCTGCTCATCAATAAACGCCCGTATTATTCGGAGGTAAAGCCTATGCTGGGAGAAGACGGGATTATGGTGGACGGCAAGGCTGTGTTTGAGGCGCTTGGCGCAACCCAGGTCCAGTATGATCCGCAGACACAGACGCTGACCGGGATCACTAAAGAAAGGCGTGCTGTCGCTTTAACCGCAGGAGCCTTGACGGCACAATTGGGAACGAGGACGCTACCCTTGAGCGCCGCTCCGGTTATTGTGCGCGGTACCCTGATGATTCCGTTGTCCTTCTTGGAGGATGCATTTTTTGCGGAGACCGGCTTTCAGGCGTCTATCTATACGGTTACTGTCGATGCGGGGCTGGAGCCTGTTGACAGTTCCCGGCTGGCTACAATTATAGATGGTGACTGGGACCGGGAGAACGAGTACAACGGACAGACGGGAGATTATGCCTGGGACGGAGACAAAACAACGCTTTGGTCCAGCGGCGCGAACGGCGCGTGGTTTACGTTGGAGTTTGATCAGCCTTATACTCTTGCCGCCGCGGAAATATATTTGAACAACGCTACAGTCCGCCGGGCTTACTTCGAACTGGAGTACTCCATGGACGGCGTTGAATTTTTTAGCCTGGGCACCTTCGAAGCCAACGGCAAGACCTTTGGCGAACGGTTTTACTTTGACCAGCCGGTTGCAGCCAAGTACATCCGCTATGTGAACCGGGGCAGCAGCCGCGGTGATTACTGGTGCGGGGTGAATGAGATCCAACTGATCACCGGGGAAGAGTAGGAGTAGAGAGCGGTTATATGCCATGAGATGGGATTGAATCACGGCATTGCCTATGGCATTGTCGCGTGAGGTGCGAAGAGGGGTTCCGGGTATGTCCTTGTCCCGGAGCTTCTTCGCACCTCCAATTTGTCCAGGGGGGATGGAATTGCGTTATTACCGGAAAATGTTCGTGGCCTTTGTCAGTATCGCTGTGGTTTATACATTGCTCATTGATGTCATCTTTGTGGGGTTGTACTGGGTTCCCTCCAGACGCCAGTTCTCCGCCCAACTGGACCAGACGGCCAGACAAGCCAGCGAGTTCACCGATATCCGCCTTCAGACGCCGCAGAAGATGGGATTGGTCGTGAATCTGTCCGAGTATACGCAAAAATATCTGATAGGCAGTCTGAACGACTATGAAAGACTGAAGTATGTCAGCTATATCAGCCGGATGTCCGCCATCACGTCCAGTCTGAACTATGGAATGGCCGTTACCCGGTACGAGGATGATTATGTAATTATGAACACCAGCACCGGTAATCTGGATTTCTTCCGGAGCATGTTCTACCTCTCGGAAGAGCAGCTTCGCAACACCATCGGGCAGTTCAATGAGAGCCAAAGTGAAACCATTCAGATTTTTAACGTCCAGGACGATTCCGGCAAAAACATGTATGTGCTGGCTTATTGCCAGTGGGTGGGGCTCCCCCAGCCGTTCTATATCTTCAACTCCTACTATGAACAGCAGCTTTTTCATATGGATGCGCTTTCAACAGGGACATTGGCCCTTTATTACAATAACCGCCTGGTCGCCTCGGCAGGGCGCCTCACGGTGGAGGAACTCAACACCCTTTTGCAGAACGGCACCAATTACGCCGGTATGGAAATCCGCCATCAACCTTCTTCTGTACCCGGATTCCGCTACGTCTATCTGGAGGAGCCGCAGAAAATCCTGACCTCCACACTGGTCGGTATGATTATCGCCGGCTTGGCCGCACTGGGAGCAAGCATCGGGATCATGTGGCTGATTACCAGAGGCATGTACCGCCCCATCCGGGGAGTATTGCAGACAACGGGAGAACAATTCACAGCAGGGGACGAGATCGCCCACATCCGCAATACGATTGTCAGTCTGCATACGGATGTGGAGGAGATGTCGCTGGCCCTGGCCAAGCACAAGACCTCCCAGGAGAACAATACGCTCCACGATCTGCTGATCGGGGTGATTCCGCCCGAGCAGGCCGGGCAGTCTCTGTCTTTGTTTCCGCAACTGCAGATTGGCGGGCCGTTTGCCGTCATCTTGCTGAAGTATACAGAGACCGCCCAGTTTACAGGAGGCTTCTCCCACGGCGTGACCTATGATGCCAAACAGCGCCTGTCCCGTGCTCTGGAGCAGTATTTTGCACCCAATCCGTTGTTCCGGTTAATGGATATGAACTTCGAGAATCAAGCTGTTATCCTGCATGCGGACAAGACGGAGGGGCTTGTGGAAGGATTGCGGAATATCATCATCGGAGTAGAGCCGGAATACGGCCTGGATATCAGCGCGTTCATTCCCCCTTTCTGCGAGACGCTGGACGATCTTGCCGCGGCTTACCGGCAGGGGATGAAAATGGCCGACGCCAGGGAATATCTGGGGTCCAATGCCAAGGTTATTCATTGGGAGGAGGTGAACACCCCGTTGAAGAGCACGGTCTATTACCCTCTGCAGGTGGAGCAGAATCTGATCAATTCCGTGATCCATGGCAACACTCCCGTATGGCAGTCAGCTGTAAATGAGATTATTGACACCAACACTCATGAGCGAAGGGGCAGCCAGCACGCGTTGGCTCTGATGTTCGGGGCAACGGTGAACCGGATTATGGACGGTTCCGGCGCTGTGGACCCCGAGCTGTCCTATGGCAGTTCATCTGCTGTTGCTGCAGACATGGATATCCGGTTCAGGGCCTGCCGTACTTATGAGGAACTGCGGCAGCAGGCGCTGCAGGTGTTCGGATCTCTGGCCGCCTGGTTCGCCGCAGAGCGGGAGAAATTCAACAACAGTCTGGCCGACAGAATGCTGGCCTATGTGCACGAGCATTATATGTCCGAGATTACGCTGTTCGATCTGGCGGATTATCTGAACCTGTCCCGGAACTATGTGTCCACGCTGTTCAAGAGCTCCACCGGCCGCAACTTCAAGGATTACATCAGCGAATACCGTTACGGCAAAGCCTGCCAGATGATCCGGGAGAATCCGGACATGAAGATTAAGGAGATCGCGGAGCTGGTAGGCTGCAACACGGATGCGCTGTCCCGCCTGTTCATGCGTTATTCCGGCATGCTGCCCAATGATTTCCGCCAGCAGGCGAGCCGGGAGAAGGAGAAGCAGGATCAAGGGTGAACACTTGGTGATAACTGTTCTCATTGCCAAATATAGCCTATCGATTAGAGGCATGCTATAATATTCCCATCACCTAATAAAGCGGTTACAAATGGGCCGCCCAGAGAAAAAAGTGTGATTTGAGGAGGATAACGCATGTGCCAATCGTTAGGAACGCTTGACCAGCAGCAGGAACTGCTCGGCATTATTGCCAAGCACAAGGACAAGCCGGGAGCCCTGATTCTCATCTTGCATGAGGCGCAGGAGCTGTACGGCTATTTGCCGTTGGAGGTACAGAAGACCATCTCCCAGGGCTTGCGGATGCCGCTGGCCAATGTATACGGAGTGGTCACTTTCTACACGCAGTTTTCACTGGAGCCCAAGGGCAAATACAAGATCAGCATCTGTATGGGCACGGCCTGCTATGTGAAGGGAGCAGGGGAAATTCTCGACAAGTTGAAGAACAAGCTGGGCATCGACGCGGGACAGTGCACCGAGGATGGCAAGTTCTCTCTGGATGCGGCCCGTTGTATAGGAGCCTGCGGTCTTGCTCCGGTATTAACCGTTAACGAGGATGTGCACGGGCGGCTGAAGGCAGACGACGTGGAGGCCATTCTGGCGCAGTATGAATAGAGGGAGCACGCCCCAAGGGCAATCCCGCCTGTCCTTGTAACATAGGCTGGCAAGAATTCAACGAAATATGGAGGGAATGGACTTCATGAAGAGTATCGCTGAATTGGAAACGCTGAGAGCGGCAGTTCTCCCCCAGGTCAGCCTCAGGCTGCACACTGGTCAGGTCAGGCATGAAGATACGGGCAAGAAGCATGTGATGGTGTGCGGGGGGACAGGCTGTACCTCCTCCGGCTGCGGCAAGATTATCCGGGAGATGGAAGCTCAGCTTGACGCCTTCGGCATCCGGGATCAGGTGCAGATCGTCAAGACCGGATGCTTCGGCCTGTGCGAACTGGGCCCGATTGTAATCGTTCATCCTGAAGGGGCTTTCTACAGCACCGTGAAGGTGCAGGATGTGAAGCAGATTGTAGAGGAGCATCTCCATCAGGGGAACGTGGTTACTAAGCTGCTCTACAAAGAAACGGTTAATAAGGACAACACGATTAAATCATTCGACGAAACCAACTTCTATAAAAAGCAAAAGCGGGTTGCCCTGCGCAATTGCGGCCTGATCGACCCGGAAAATATCGAAGAGGCGATTGCCTGCGACGCTTACAAAGCATTGGCCTACGTGCTGACCGAGCAGACGCCGGAGCAGGTGATCGAGACGGTGAAGAAGTCCGGTCTGCGGGGCCGGGGCGGCGGAGGGTTTCCTTCCGGAATCAAGTGGGACGCGGCCCGCAAGGCGGAAGGAGAGCGGAAGTTCGTGGTCTGCAACGCCGACGAAGGGGATCCGGGCGCATTCATGGACCGCAGCGTGCTGGAGGGCGACCCTCACACGGTAATCGAGGCTATGGCGATTGCCGCCTACGCCATCGGAGCGGACCAGGGCTATGTGTATGTGCGGGCGGAGTACCCCATTGCGGTCAAGCGGCTGCAGATTGCCATCGACCAAGCCCGGGAGCTTGGACTGCTCGGGAATAATCTGTTCGGCACAGACTTCAGCTTCGATCTGGAGATCCGGCTGGGGGCAGGCGCATTCGTCTGCGGGGAAGAAACCGCTCTTATGAATTCCATTGAGGGATACCGGGGGGAACCGCGGACAAGGCCTCCTTTTCCGGCGCAAAAGGGACTGTGGGGACAGCCCACACTCATCAACAATGTGGAAACGTATGCGAGTATTCCGGTGATTATCAACCGGGGGGCGGAGTGGTTCGCCTCCATCGGTACGGAGAAGAGCAAGGGGACCAAGGTGTTCGCCCTGGGCGGCAAGATCAAGAATACGGGTCTGGTGGAAATCCCCATGGGCACTACCCTGCGCGAGATCGTCGAGGATATCGGCGGCGGTATGCCGGGACGCAAGCGCACCTTCAAGGCGGCGCAGACAGGCGGGCCTTCCGGGGGCTGTATTCCGGCCAGCCTGATCGATACGCCCATCGATTATGACTCTCTGCTGGGGATCGGCTCCATGATGGGCTCCGGCGGGCTGATCATTATGGATGACACCACCTGCATGGTGGATATCGCCAAGTTCTTCCTGGAATTCACCGTGGACGAGTCCTGCGGGAAATGTACGGCCTGCCGTGTTGGCACCAAGCGGATGCATGAGCTTCTGACCAAGATTACCGAAGGCAAGGGTACCTTGGCGGACTTGGATGCTCTGGAGCAGCTGTGCAAGACCATCAAGATTTCGTCGCTGTGCGGTCTGGGACAGACGGCTCCCAATCCGGTGCTCAGCACGCTGAACTATTTCCGCGAGGAATATATCGCTCACGTAGTGGATAAGAAATGTCCGGCCGGTGTCTGCAAGGAACTGGTGGAATACGTCATCATTCCCGAGAAATGCACAGGCTGCACCATCTGCGCCAAGAACTGTCCGGTGGATGCCATCTCCGGCTCGCTGAAGGCGGTTCACCATATTGATCTGGATATCTGCATCAAGTGCAATCTGTGCTATGAGAAATGTCCATTCAACGCCATCGACCGTTAACAGGGGAAACGGGCAAGCTTGTCAGGATAGACTTTTACCCAGAGGAGTGTTTTCATTGGCGAAGGAAGTTAAGTTGACGATTAACGATGTGGAACTGACCGTTCCTGCGGATTATACCATTCTCGATGCGGCCAAAACGATCAATGTCAAGATCCCCACGCTCTGCCACCTGAATCTGCATGAGCTGAATATGAATTCGGTGAATCAAGTGGCGTCCTGCCGGGTCTGTCTGGTGGAGCAAGAAGGACGCAACAATCTGGTGCCTTCCTGCGCCACCTATGTGACGGACGGGATGAAGATCAAGACCTCTTCCCCCCGGTCCATTCTTGCCAGGCGCACTATGGTGGAGCTGCTTTTGTCCGACCATCCCTTCGACTGCCTGGTATGCGAGAAGAACCAGACCTGCGATCTGCAGGCGCTGGCAGCGGACCTGGGCGTACGGGGCGAACTGAAATACCAGGGGGCCAAGTCCACGTATCCGAAGGATGTGTCCAGCAAGGCCATCTACCGGAATCTGGATAAGTGCATCCTCTGCCGCCGTTGCGAGACCATGTGCAACCAGGTGCAGACCTGCGGCATCTTGTCCGCTGTAGGCCGGGGCTTCGAGACGGTGGTTGCTCCCGCCTTCGGCATGCCCATGACCGAAACCATGTGCACATACTGCGGACAATGTGTGGCCGTATGTCCTACTGCTGCCCTGACGGAGGTGAACAACATCTCCGGCGTATGGGATGCTTTGGCCAGTGAGGATAAGCACGTGATCGTACAGACGGCTCCGGCGGTGCGGGTGGCTCTCGGCGAGGAATTCGGGATGGAGGCAGGGAATATCGTCACTGGTAAAATGGTGGCGGCGCTCCGGCGTCTCGGCTTCCACAAAGTGTTCGATACGGACTTCGCGGCGGATCTGACCATCATTGAGGAAGCGGCTGAGATGGTGCACCGGATCGAGCACGGCGGGAGGTTGCCGATTCTGACCAGCTGCTGTCCGGCCTGGGTGAAGTTCTTCGAGCATCAGTTCCCCGAGCTGCTGGATATCCCCTCCACCTGCAAATCGCCACATGAAATGTTCGGCGCCATCGCCAAGACGTACTATGCGCAGAAGTTCAATATCGATCCGGCCAAAATTGTCGTGGTCTCCATCATGCCGTGTTTGGCCAAGAAATACGAAGCGGCGCGGGGCGAGCTGTCCCACGACGGTCTTCAGGACGTGGATTATGTGATCACCACCCGGGAGCTGGCCATGATGATCCGGGAGACGGGAATCAGCTTCCGCGATCTGCCGGATGAGGAGTTCGACCATCCGTTGGGCGAGTCTACCGGCGCGGGAGTCATCTTCGGCACAACCGGCGGTGTTATTGAAGCAGCGCTGCGGACCGCCCATGAGTGGATCACCGGCAAGCCCTTGGAGCAGGTGGACTTCCACCAGCTGCGCGGCTTCCAGGGGGTGCGCGAGGCGGAAGTGGACATTGACGGCAGGCAGTTCCGGATCGGCGTGGCCCACGGGTTGGGCAATGCCCGGACCATGCTGGAGTCCATTCAGGCTGGCGAAGTCCACTATGACGCCATCGAGATTATGGCCTGCCCCGGCGGCTGTGTCGGCGGCGGCGGACAGCCTTACCACCATGGCGATCAGGAAATCATCAAGAAGCGTTCGGCCGCCATCTATGCCGCGGATAAGGACAAGCCAAGGCGCAAGTCCCACGAGAACGAGGAAGTGATGCGGATCTATGCGGAATATCTGGGAGAAATCTACGGGGAGAAGGCCCATGAGCTGCTCCACACCCACTATACCGCCCGCGAACTGATCTGATCGGCATAGCATTGTTGAAACAGACCAAAGACCGCCTTCGTGAAGAGGGCGGTCTTGGTCTTGCTGTAAGCTGTCTCTCTTATATAATAATTTTAAACTGGTTATGCTTATCTCTCGACGTGGATATGCTAGCGGGAATTGCTTTTTCATCAGCATGAATGATCAGGTCATAGTCTCCATAAAAGCCTCTAAATGCTGCCTTTCCGTTATTCACAACAGCAGACGTATTCGTGCGCCACAATTCGTTGAACAGATACTTTATCATTTTATAGGCAGGTTTTTCGCTCATATCATATCTTAGCAAACCACCATAATATATGTTCTCTCCCACTGTCATATCCCCTTGTGGCGCGAATGCCGTATATCCATCAATTAAGTTCCAATAAATGATGGCCTCCATTGCAGGATGACTAAAGTATATGGAGTAGAGATTCTTTAACAGTTCTGCTTGTACTTCCTCGTCTTCTTCATCATTAGAGTAGGCGGATAAGGTCATTTCTGTAATTTGCAGCCGTTTACTTGTTTTTGCATACAAATCAAGCAAATCATATATCTGCTTTGGATTAAAATTAAGCCTTGCTCTTGATTCTTCATCCTGTCTTGGGAAAAAGCAATGAAACTGGAAACCTATTGAATCAAGGTGGTGAACTCCGTTTGCTATTAGGCGCTCAATTTGCATATAATAGGCCAACCGATTTGTAATTATTTGAGGCTGCCACACATCATAGTCATTTATTATGAGCTTGTTGTTAGGAAAGTATCTGTCTGCCATACGGAAACTCCACTCTACAAAGTCATCCTCGAAATAGAACTTAGATTGTTTTCTCCAGCGAGAGTTAAATGTTTCGTTCGTAACTTCCCAACTGGGAATCTTGTCTGCATAGCACTCTGCAAGCTCTAAAAACCGTTTCTCAAGAGCTTTCTTATGCTCAGATACCGTTGCATCTTCTAACCATGTTGGAAGAAAATTATCATAGTTTAAACAGTGTGCCTTTGGTTCAATGCCGTTTTCCAAGCAATAGTCCACACAAAGGTCTGTCGCTGGTCTGCGATATATTTTAACACTATCCTTTTCATACCTTGGCTTGCCCTGTTCCGGCTCCAAATCACTCCAATAAAACGGAATGGTTGCTAAATTAAACGCTTCGGGAAACTTTCTACGATACAGATCATTCTTCTCTTGTGTTTCCAGCTCATCTAACAAAAATATATTAGCCCCGTATTTAAACTCATGGTTTTTCTGCTTAACTTCCAGTATGCCGTTTTCAACGGGCTTTCCATTTTGGTCAATAATTTCAACAACAACGCTGCCTTTTCGGTGTTCTTCAATTCCGCCATTTACCCTTGCCGTCATGTAGTCCTTTTGCTCATTAAAATATTTCATAACGACGTCTTTTCTTGGCATTTTAAGTGCTCCTCATATTCATATTGCGCAAATGAGTACCCCGTTATCTAATCCATAACAAAGAAGAATTCGTCGTAGCCGTTTTTGCTCAGATGCAGCTCTCTCGTCACCTCTTGGCCCTCATGGATCACCGACACCGTGTAGCGGCCGTAGAACGCCTTGAAGTACAGATGGTCCTGAGCGGTTTCCAAATCCAGATTGGTCCGCCACTCCTTGTTGATCAATTCATCCAGCGCATGGAATGACGGCTTGGGTGAGAAGTCGCTGCGGATCAAGCCGCTTCTGAACAGATCCTCGGCCCAGCCATTCCCGCCTGAGATGGCACAGTTGTCACCCAGGTTCCAATAAACGATGGACTCCATATTGCGGTGGCTGAACCAGATCCGGTACAGATTGCGCAGCGTCTCGGCCTGAATCTCGTCGTCATAGCCGGGCACGGTAATCTCGGATACGGACAGGGGGCGGCCCAGCTTGCCGTAGCAATCCATCACCTTGTACAGATGCTTCGGATTATAATAGTGGCTCGTAAGGTTGTACATGTCCTCCGGCTTATTGAAGTTGTGGTATTGCAGGCCGATGACATCAATTTTGCGACCCTTGCGGATCAGATTCTCCGCCAGCAGGTAGAAGTGGGAGACCTCCTTCTTGAACGCCCCGCCCCAAGGACTGTCGGTTTCATTCAGCACCAGCCTGCTCTGCCGGAAGGCGTGCTCGGTTTCCCGCCAGGCCCAATCGGCATATTCCCCGTTCAGGGGATTGAAGTTGCGGTAGTGGGTGTCATTGATGCGGGGCTCGCTGTCCAGCATGGGAACGCTGGTCACTTCATTGATGCAGTCGAAGGACTTGATTACCCCGTCGTAGCGCTTGGCAATTTCCTGCAGCCTTCTGATCAGGAAGGGCTTCATCTCCTCGTAATCCTTGGGCAGCCAGTCCGGCACCATCACCTGCCAGTAAAGGGGATGCCCCTTCACCTCGATCCCGTTGTCCCGGCAGAATTCCAGCACCAGCTCCGGAGGAATCCGGCGGTCAATGAAGGAACTGGCAGTGTCGAAGCGCATCCGTCCCTCCTCCGGCTCGAAGGCGTCCCAATAAAAGGGGGCCGTAGCCAGATTGAACAGCTTCTTGAAGCTCTCTTCGTAAGCCAGATTCTCCTCATCCGTGGGGAAGCACTTCAGCTTGAAAATGTTGCAGCCGAATTTAAAATCATGGCTTTGCTGCCGCACGGATACCTTCGCCCCGGTCAGGGCATTGCCCTCCCGGTCGGTGATGCTGATTTTGAAATATCCTTTGCGGTAAGCCTCAATTCCGTGCTGAATCTTGTCCTCCATTAAATCCTGCTGCTCTATGAATTCCTTGAACAACCTGGCTCTGTCCACGTGTAATCGCTCCTTTTGACTGGCTCGCTGCACCGTTTGGTCCGGCGGCTTCAGACATGCAAGCATGTTTTCCCCGGTCAGGTTTACTGTAATAAATATAGGGGGCCAAGTCATCAAATATATTGTCTTTTTCGCAAAATATATTTGGATTTGAGGCGGCGGGGAAGGACAGCGGCGGAGCGGTAAAACCACAAAATGACATATTCACCTTCACACGAAATGACATTGACCCACCCCGGTTTGCTTGCTATTATGCTAATAACAGACTATTCCTATTAATTTTATTGGAATTATTCCTGGCTATATTCGCTGGCCAATCCGGAAGGCGGGGAGATGTGGCATGACAGAAGAAGCAACGGTGGAATTCGGATGGTTTATCCCCACAGCAGGCGACGGCAAATATGTGGGAATTCAAGCGGAGAGAGCGCCTGACGCCACTTATCTGGTTCAGGTAGCGCAAGCGGCTGAACGGTCCGGCTACGAGTTCGCGCTTATTCCCGCCGGAGGCGATTGTCTCGACGCATGGCTGGTCGGCTCCTGGATTGCCGCCCATACCACCCGGCTTAAACCGCTGGTAGCCATGCGGCCGGGGCTGATCGCTCCGGTGCTGGCAGCGCGGATGGGCGCAACGCTGGACCGGCTGTCCGGAGGAAGGGCGCAGATCAATGTGGTGACGGGGCATTATGCCGCCGATCTGAAGGCCACCGGCGATCCCCTGCATGACAACCATGATGAGCGCTATGAGCGGACCCGCGAATTCCTGGAGATTGTGAAGGGCGTATGGGAGCAGGAGGCTCCCGGAGGGCATCATGCCCGGAATGAAGGCAGCGCCGGCTTCTGCTACGAAGGAAAGCATTATCGGGTGGAGGGAGCGGTCAGCCGGCCGCAGCCGATCCAAAGTCCTCATCCTCCCCTCTACTTCGGCGGCAGCTCGGAGGCGGCCAGGCAGGTGGCGGCGGAATTGGCCGACGTCTATCTCATGTGGGCGGAGCCTCTTGACTGGATCAGGCGGCAGATCGCGGTCATGGACGAGGAACAGACCCGTCTGCATGGGACGAAGGGGACCGGACGGAAGCTCCGCTACGGGCTCAGGCTTCAGCTTATCGTCCGGGATACGGAGGAGGAGGCATGGGATGCCGCCCATGAGATCATCAGCCAAGCGCCTCCGGAGCTGCTCCTGGCCGCCGAGAAATACCATGCCGGAAGCGATGCGGCCAATCAGCGGCGTCAGATGGAGCTGTACGCGAGCTCCAGGGATAGCGGCCATATCATCGGTCCCAATCTGTGGTCGGGCTTGTCGGCCCTGCGGGGCGGCGGCGCAGTAGCGCTGGTGGGTACGCCGGAGCAGGTAAGCGACCGTCTGGTGGAATACGCCCGGGCGGGCATATCCTCCTTCATCCTGTCGGGATACCCCCACTTGGAGGAGGCGGAGAGAACAGGCCGCTTAGTGCTGCCCCTGGCCAGAGCCAAGCTTCACGGAGCATCAATGAACAATACGTAGATAGATAAGATCATATTGGTGGAGGGATAACGATGAACCGAAAATGGTTTTTGACGGCGCTTCTATTTACATTACTGACAGGACTGCTGCTTTCCGCCTGCGGAGGCTCCGATGGCTCCAATGGCTCGGGTGGCTCTGACAGTCCGGGGGGCGGTTCCCCTGCGGCTGCCGCTTGGGCGGGAGGAACCGCCTCTGCCCCGGCGCAGGCTGCCGGCACCAAGCCGCCGCTCGACCCGGTTAAGCTAAGCTTTATTCATTGGCGGGGCGAGGATGTCAAGTCCTTCGATGCCATCATCAAGCAGTTCCAGCAGGAGAATCCCCATATAACCGTGGAGATGCAGACCTTCCCCTCCGCGGACTATCAATCCACTGCCCAGGCCAAGCTGGTGGACGGCTCTACAGGCGATGTGTTCACCTCATTCCCCGGCGCCCAGTTCGAGGCGATTGCCAAGGCGGGCTTGTTCGCGGATCTCAGCAAGGAGGCCTTCGTCGCCAATTTCAATCCGTCCTTGATTGAGGCGGGCCAAAAGAACGGCGCCCAGCTTGCGCTGCCTTACCAGCTTGTATACAACATCCCCATTTATAATGTGGAGCTGTTCGAGAAATACGGGCTTACGCCTCCGAAGGATTGGGAGGGGTTCCTGGCCGCCGCCGAGAAGCTGAAGGGAGAGGGCATTACCCCCATTGCCTTTGCCGGAGCTGGTGTAGGGCCGGGTCAATTCATGAATCCCATGGTGATGAACAATGCTCCCGATCCGGAGATTTTCACCAAGCTGGAGGCGGGGCAGGCCAAGCTGACAGAGGAATGGTGGGTGAGAACGCTGGCCCAATTCAAGGAGTTGAATGACAAGGGCTACTTCCAGAAGGACGCAGTCGGGACCAAGGATGAAGGAGCGAACGCCCTGTTTATTCAGGGGAAAGCCGCCATTCTCGCTTCAGGCTCCTACCAGATGGCCGTCAACAAGCAGCAGAATCCCGCATTGAGGCAGAAGCTGCTGGCGCCCATTACCGTTGCCGAGGATAAGGCTGTGTTCGAGGGAATTCATACCACCACCTTCATGCTCGCCGTCAACAGCAAGTCGAAGCATCCGGCGGAAGCGAAGAAGCTGCTGGAGTTCTTGAGCCGCAAGGAAATCGCCGCCAAGTATGCCAATGAAACCGGGCAGAACGTCACGGTGAAGGACGTGGAGTATACCAGCGAGGAACTGAAGACCATTGCCGAGTGGGCCAATAAGAAAACCCGGTTCCAGCCCCGCTTCACCATTACCAACGGGGAAATCCAGAAGGCGGTGCTAAGCTCCATTCAGGCGGTGCTGACGGGGAAAACAACACCGGAGCAGGCCGCTGCCGATGCCCAGAGCATCGTGGACCAGCAGCTGGCCCGGAAATAACCGATGAAACGCCCTAAAAGGCTCATTCTGTTCTTCCTGCCGGGAACTCTGCTGTATCTGGTCCTGTTTCTGTATCCCTCGCTCTCCGGCTTGTACTATTCCCTGACGGATTGGGACGGCCTCTCGCCGTCCTACCGTTTTGTCGGGATGGAGAATTACGCCATCCTGCTGGAGCATATCGTGTTCCGCAAGTCGCTTGCCAACAATCTGAAGTTTATGCTGGCCGTGGTGGTGCTGCAATTCGCCCTGTCCCTGCTGCTGTCGCTGAACCTGAGCCGCAATACCAAGGTCAATATCGCCCTGCGTTCCCTGTACTTCGTGCCGACGATTATCTCCTCGGTGGCCGTGGGCTTTATCTGGACCTTCATGTATGATCCCACCCTGGGGCTGATCAACAACCTGCTCACGAGCCTGGGACTGGAGGGGCTGACCCAAAACTGGCTGGGCAATACGGAGCTGGCCATCTTCTCCCTGGCCTTCGTCCAGGCATGGGCCCATATCGGCCAGATGATTATTTTATTCGTCGCGGGCTTGCAGGCCATTCCCCCGGAGCTGCTGGAGGCGGCCCGGCTTGACGGCGGCAGCCGCTGGAAGATATTCGCCAAGGTGATTTGGCCGCTGCTGGCTCCGGCGGCAGCTATTGTGGCAGCCTATACCACCATCCAGTCGTTCAAGGCCTTCGACCTGATCTTCACCATGACAAGCGGCGGTCCGGTGTATGCCACGGAGATCCTGTCCACCTTTATCTACAGTGCAGCCTTTACCAATTATACGTACGGGCTTGCGGCGGCAGCCTCCATGTTCTTCCTGCTGCTGATTTCCCTGATTACCTTGCTGCAATTCTACATTCTGCGCACCGGGCGGGCCTCCTATTGAAGCCGGTCTCTCGCATAAAAGGAGGCAAAGTGCCATGCTGCTTAGGATTTCCAGAGGAATATTGCTGGCAGGGTTTGCAGTGGTGATCCTTACCCCGCTGCTGCTGGTCGCCGCTACCTCGCTGAAGCCATCCGCCGGGTTCTACGCCGACCCGCTGGGCCTGCCCTCCCGGCTGTATACGGGCAACTTCCGGGAGCTGTTCACCGGCCAGCCGGTCTGGACCTACTTCCGCAACAGCGTGGCGGTCACGCTGTCCTCTGTGCTGCTGGAGCTGGCCCTGGCCGGAATGATCGCCTTCGGCATTATCCGCTCAGGCAAAAGGTTCGGTCGCGGCATGTATGCCTTGTTCACGGTGGGCATGGCCATACCGGCCCAGGTCAACATGCTGCCCATCTATTCCCTGGTCCAGAAGCTGGGGCTGACCAACAGTCTGGCCGGTCTGGTGGCCGTAACCGTCTCGCTGCTGCTGCCATTGTCCGTATTCATGCTGGCAGGCTTCATGCGTACGCTGCCCAAGGAAATACTGGAGGCCGGCTCCATCGACGGGGCGGGGGAATGGATGCTGCTGCTGCGGATCACCGTTCCCCTGTCGGCTCCTTATCTGGCCGCTACGGCCGCCTTCCTGTTCGTTATCGTCTGGAACGACCTGCTGTTCCCCATGCTGCTGCTGAGCGGGAAGGGCAAGCTGACGCTCCCCCTGGCCATGCTCCAGTTCCGGGGGGAATTCGTAGCCAATTACACCATGCTGATGACCGGAGTGGTTGTCACCACGCTGCCGATGATTGTGGTTTACGTTTTTCTGCAAAAATATTTCATCTCCGGGGCGCTGGCCGGATCGCTTAAGGGATAGGGGTGAGAGGATGCGGGTGCTGGATACGATGCAGGAGCATCATCAGGAGTTCCTGGAGGGCTATTATTTCACCCCTTCCGCACTGGAAAAATCCGGGCCGGGCTGGCTGATCCGGGCCGGAGTGTCCCAGGCCAAGCCACATTACCATATGGGTCCCAAGATGTCTCCCTACCATTATCTGATCTTCGTGCTGGAGGGTGAGGGGCGTCTGGTGCAGAACCATCAGACCTACGAGCTGCAGCCTCATGATCTGTTCTGCCTGTTCCCGGACGCCCCCCATGAATATTACACGCTGAAAGAAGCTCCGCTTCTTACGGTCTGGATGGCGTTTGACGGCAGCCATCTGACCCAGCTGCTGGACAGAGCCGGCCTGCGTCCCCAGACGCCGTATATGTCCGGCGCGGTTACAGGGGAGATGGTGGAATGGTTCGGCCAATTCTTCGAACGGCACCGCAATCCCCGGAGCTGGGATTCGGATCTGTTCCGGCTGGGCATGTTTTACCGGTTGTTCGATATTCTGACCCCTGTGCCGTCCCGCCAGCATATGAAGGCGGCTCTCAGCGAAACCTGGCTGCAGCGGGCGGCGGAGTACATGAGGATTCATTATGCAGAGGGGATTACCATCGAGCAGGTGGCCTCCTACATCGGCATTGACCGCACCCACTTCAGCAAGAAATTCAGCGCCCGCTACGGGCTGTCCCCGGGAAAATATATCCACCGGCTCCGGATGGAGGAGGCCAAGCGGCTGTTGACGGAAACCGACTACAAGCTGGCGGAGATCGCCCAGTTGGTGGGATACCCGGATTTATTTTCCTTCTCCAAGGGCTTCAAGAGGACCTGCGGGCTTTCCCCCAGCCGCTACCGGCCTACGGCAGCCAAGGGAATGGCTCTTCCCGAGCCGTTTGTCCGCAGGATAGCCGCCGAGCATGGCAAGCCGGGGGAGCAATGGCTGCGGACTTTCCCCAAGATCATCACCTACTGCGAGAACAAATGGTCCATGCAGACGCGCAGCCCGTATCCCCTGTCCGGCCACTATGTGGCTCCTGTAGTATTCGCAAACGGCGGCGAAGCGGTGCTTAAGCTGGGCGTGCCCTGCCGGGAGGACCGTGGGGAGCTGGAGGCGCTGCGGATATTGGGCGGGAGCGGAGTGATCCGGCTGCTGGATGCGGAGCCCGACCGGGGCATCATGCTGCTGGAGAAGGCAAGTCCGGGGCAGACCCTTTATACCGTCGGAGACGAAGATGAAGCGGCGCGGATTGCCGCGGGCGTGATGAAGGCGATTGCCGCAGGACCCCAGCCGGATGCTCCGGACTTTGAATTTGAGGCTGTCTCCGGCTGGACGGAGGAGCTGCACAGCTATCTCAGCCGGTACGGGGATGCTGCTGCCGGACCCGTACCCGAGGCGATGGTGCGCAAGGCCGGAGCAACGCTCCGGGAGCTGCTTGCAGAGCCCGGGCCGCAACGGCTTCTGCATGGCAATCTGCATCACGGCAACATCGTCGCCTCATCCGGCGGCTCTTGGGTGGCCATCGATCCGGCGGGGATCATGGGCGAAGCGGAATACGAAGCCGTTGCCTTCCTTGGCAACCGGCTGCCCGCCGTGAATCCCGCGGCTGCGCTGAAGCGGCGCCTGGACATTATCTCGGAGGAGCTGGGACTAAGCCAACGCCGGATGCTGGCCTGGGGCTTCTGCCGCAGCATCCGGCGGGCTTGCCGGCAGCAGGAGCGGCGGGAGCGGCCGGGGGATGACCCGGTCAATCCCCTTAGCATGGCCGGCTGGTTCCATACGCTGCTCGCCGCGCACACAGAAAATCACCAATCGGGAAAAGAGGTTGAATCGGCATGACATTGATCAGGACTGAAGCCGCAGGAAAACAGGGGGAGCTGAGCTTGCAGGAGGTAATAGCCAAATACACGGATGTGTCCCCCTTCGCCATTATCAAATCGGATGTGATCCGCCGCGGTATCGTTTATTCGGAGCGGGCCTTGAAGGCCGTGGATAAAACCAAGCACCAGTACCAGCAGCGGGTGCTGATCGGCTCCAACGGAGCGGAGGACTCGGTTGTTCCGGTCTCCCTTACCCTCCGGGACGGCTCGTCCATCATTATCGGCCCGGTCCCGTCGGCGAAGAATCCGTATTTGATCGATCTCGTGGACGGCAAGCCGTTCCTTCTGGACCACGGGGAGCCGATAGAGGAAGTGGAATACTGGTATCAGCCGGATTTCTACAAGCAGACCACCAGCTCCGGAACGCCCATGTGGCAGGTGGCGTCGGCACGGCCGCAACGGATGGACATCGACCCGAACAGCCACTGTTACTTCTGGGATAAAGGGCGGGGCTGCAAATTTTGCAATATCAACGCCAACTCCACCAAGAGCAAGAAGGAACGGAACATTGCCGTAATGCTCAAGGCACAGGATATCTATGAAACGGTCAAAGAAGCCTTGAAGCAGCCGGGAGCCTTCACCAATCTGAAGATGAGCTCCGGCTCCATCCTCTCCGGACCGGAATTGCTGGATGACGAGGTGGATATGTACATTGAAATGCTGCAGGCGGCGGGAGCCAACTTCAGGACCGGCAAGTTTCCCAGCACCATCGTGGCCTCGGCCTTCAGCGAGAAGCAACTGGCGCGGCTGTATGAGCAGACCGGGCTGACCACCTACACCTCGGATATAGAAGTGCTGAACGAGGAGAAATTCGCCTGGATCTGCCCCGGCAAGCATCAGGATGTGGGATACCGGGAGTGGAAAAGAAGGATTATCGCGGCGGTGGATATTTTTGGCCGGGGCAATGTGAGCACCGGCACAGTGGGCGGAGTGGAGATGGCGCAGCCCCATGGTTTCTTGGACGAGGATGAGGCGTTGAAGGCCGTGCTGGAGGAGGCCGAGGACTTCGTGCGCCAGGGCGTAAGCGTGGTCCACTGTGTATGGGTGCCGATTCCCGGCTCGGCGTTCCACCGCCAGACGCCGCCCTCCCTGGAATATTACGTGAGGCTGGCCAAGGGACTCCGGGATTTGCGCAGGCAATACAACCTGAACGTGGACATGGACAATTACCGGAGGTGCGGGAATCATTCCGACACCGATCTGGATCGAGTGCATTAACGGAGGGATGAGCATGTCTTTTATCTGGGATGAACAGGCAGCGGGCTTATTGCAGGATGAGGGAGCCTTCAAGGTTCTGGCGGCCAACGACCGCCATGGCAATCCCCATATGGTTGTGGATCATACCATAGCCTTGGATGAGTCGGGCAACATCATTTATCTGGACCTGCTGGAGACCTCGGAGATGAATTCCAATCTGGTCCACAGCATCTGGTTCAAGCGCCAGGTGGCGGTCCATGTTGCCAAGGGGGGCGCCGCTTATCAGATCAAGGGGGTTCCCGTCCGCTCGGTGATCAGCGGCCCCTTGTTCGAGCACTATTATCGGCTGGCGCAGGAGCGGGATGCGGCGGCGGATTTATCCACCGTATGGATCATTGAGCCGCAGGAAATCAGCAATGAGGCGATTGCCTTCCGCAGACAACAGGAGCGGGACAACCATCCGCTGACCATGCATCTGGACCGGCTGGCCAAGTAACCGCTGACCATGCAACCGGACCGGCTGGTCAAGTAACCGCTGACCATTGCATGTGGACCAACCGTTCAATTATGCGCTAACGAAACATCTCGGCCGGTGGCCAAGTAACTCCTATCCGTGCCTTACCCTCTCTTGCAAAATGCAAAAATACAGTTATTTTCGGTCCGAAGGGGGAAAACATCAGCCTTACCTGCAAAAATGCAGTTATTTTCCGCTTTTAGAGGGGAAAGTACGGCAAAGTGGGCTTCCTGCCTGCACTTTTGCAGTTATGTTCTGTCTGCGGGGGACGGCCTGGCGGAGAACATGTATTTTTGCAGGCGGCGCATTCTCGGCAAGCGGTGCGCCCTCAGCAGGCGGTGCATTCTCGGCAAACGGCGCATTCTCAGCAGGCGGTGCCCCCCTCCTTGGCCGGTTTGAGACGGCAGAATTCCTCCCATCGGGCATTGCCCCTTGGCATTCTTGGTTCTTGCCTCCGTTTCCTTCCCGTGGACGGAGGCTTTGCCATTTACAGGAGCGGCAATTTTGGTAAACTGGTGAAGAAGGAGAGGATGAACCATGGAGATGAAATGGCTGGAGTGGGCCAAGCAGATGCAGGCCATCGCCCAGACGGGCTTGACCTATGCCAAGGATGTGTATGACATCGAGCGCTACGAGGCGTTGCGGGAGATGAGTGTGGAAATTCTGCACCAGTACACAGCTGTAGGCAAGGAGCAGATCAGAGTGGCCTTCGCCAATGAGACCGGCTATGCCACTCCCAAGGTGGACATCCGGGGTGTGGTTTTTCAAGACAATAAGATCCTGCTGGTGCGGGAGAAGATTGACGGAGCCTGGTCCTTGCCCGGAGGCTGGGCGGATATCGGGTTGTCCCCGTCGGAGATTGCGGTGAAGGAGATTAAGGAGGAGGCCGGATTCCAGGTGACGCCGGTCCGGCTGCTGGCGGTGTTGGATAAGAAGTTCCACAACCATCCGCCGGAGCCTTACCATATATATAAATTTTTCATCCGCTGCGAGATCGTCGGGGGCGGGGCGGAAGCGGGGCTGGAGACCAGCGACGTAGACTTTTTCCCCCGCGACGGCCTGCCTGAGCTCTCCGTGGAGCGGAATACGGCGGAGCAGATCCGCACCATGTTCCAATTCCTGGATGATCCGGCCAAGGCCGTCATCCTGGATTAGCAGGGACCGGTCTGACACAGGCCGTATCCGTTTAGTCCAACGGTCGAATGTAACCATACAAAGTACATACAATTCCCGACAAGACCGAGGGAATCACAAGGAAGGCCATGAATCCGGTTTTTTGAGCGTGGCTGATCATGGCCTCCAAGGAAATCAGGATATTGCTGGTTCCGGCGACGTAGTACCAGAAAGGCCCGGCGATTCCCGCAACCAGACAGATGGGGACAATCAGCCAATAAAGTCTGATCTTCCATTTCTTGTGAATCATGCTGAACAACTTCAAGATAAAGGCCGGATAGATCACGGCAAGCAGCGCAACCAAAAGTCCCATATGAGATTTTTCTCCCGTTATCAGTAGCCCCGTCAATATGCCCGACAGAGGTCTACCAATTATCATACTGGAAATTCATCTGTTCTTAAAGGGAGGCTGCCCGCAAACGGGGCAAAATGCAGGCGGGAAGCAAGCGCACCCCCGCCTCCATAGCTCTCACGGACACGGGTATTTCACCACCGGCCACTTCTCCTTGCGCAGCGCGTCCATTAGTTCAGGACTGGCGTGGAGGGTGTCCACGATCATATCCCGGGGAGTCAGGGCCATCCATTGGTTCAGGGACACATCGGCGAACCGGTCGCTCTTGAACATCTCCAGAAACCACAGGCTGTCCGTCCCCGTGTTCTGAATATAGTGGCCGTACGCGAACGGCACATAGCCCACATCTCCGGCCCGGTAGTCGAAGGTGCGGGCATTGCCCGTGCCGGCGAAGACGGTCATCCGTCCGGTTCCCGTGAGATAATACTGCCATTCATCATTATTGGGATGCCAATGCAGCTCTCTCATGCCGCCGGGGTAGATCTCCACCAACGCTGCGGCGATAGCCGTGGAGACAGGAAAGTTGGAGCTGTCGGCGATGCGCACGGTGCCGCCGGGAAAGCACAGGGGCTCCTGGGCCAGCAGGCGGTGGGTGAAGCTCCGGGGGATGGTGCCGTATGGGTCGGGCACCTCCTGGCTGGGCAGAGGGCCGGGCACACTGCTCTGGAACATGTACCGCTCCTTGGCCGGAATATGGGCGAAGGCACTCACCGGTACACCGAAGTTGGCCGCCAGCACATCCTTGGGGGTGCGGGAGAACCAGTCGGAGATGGACAGGGTGTTGTTGTCGGAGAAGCGTCCGTCGTCGAAGACCAGCAGGAACTCGCAGCCTTCCGCAAGCCCCTGGATGGAGTGGGGCAGCCCCGGCGGGAAATACCAGAGATCGCCTACTCCCACATCGGCGATGAAATTCCGCCCGTTCTGGTCCACGGAGGTGATTCTAGCTCCGCCCATGGTCATAAACGACCATTCCGCTTGCTGATGCCAGTGCAGCTCCCGTATTCCCCCGGGGGTCAGCCGCATATTGACGCCCGCCAGCGTTGTAGCGATAGGCAGCTCCCGCACTGTCACCTCCCGCGTCCAGCCTCCCGGCTCCAGGCGCATGTGGGCGTCGGAGAAGGAGAATTTCATGTTGGGGATGGTGCCGTAATCCGTGGCCGGCGGAACCAGCAGATCGGGATTTTCCCAATCCCGCAGAATATCCCGGGGTCCCCAATCCGTGGCCCCTGCTCCGTCCGGACGCATGGGCTGGGGGATATATTCGCTGCCGAACGCAGGGCTTGCAGGCTTTTTTTCCATGGGACACACTCCTCGCAATGAACACTTATGACCCCGCCTGCTACAGCTGGAACGGGCCGCGGAACTGTGTATTTGCATAAGAAGCGTTCTGCAGAGTCATCTCTTACAAATTATGTGGGAAAATGCGGGCGTATGTATTCAATCCCGGATGACATATCCCGCACCGGGCACAATCTCCGTGAAGCCGGCCATCTTGCGTCCCTGGAATTCCACCGGCCTGTGGTTCTGGGCCATGATCAGGAAATTACGGGTATCCCGGTTCCCCGCAGCGGGCAGGGCGAATGCCTTGGTATGGGCATACTCCTCCCCCAGGGTGGTATGAACGGCATTCACGAGAGGGTCCTGCCCTCCCTTGCCGATCAGATTCATGATGACGGCTCCCCGGTCGTGCAGCTTCTCCCGGACCATGCGGAAGAACTCCCGGGATACCAGATGCCGGGGGGTTCCCGCGGCCGTGAAGGCATCCAGAATCACATAATCATACGCGGCCTCCGGCTCCTGCTCCAGAAGGCCCCGTCCGTCGCCCACCGCCACGTTATCCCCGGTATACCCGAACCAGCGCCTGCTCAGTTCCACAACAGTTCCGTCCACCTCTGCGGTCTTAAACCGCTTCTCTCCCGCCCTGTAATGGCCCGCAATAGTTCCGATACCGTGTCCGATCAAGAATGCATGCCCGAAGCCGGGAGCGTTCCACTCCATCAGATGAATGATGGCCCGCGGATATTCGAAGATGATTCGCTTGGGATCATCCAGGTCGATTGCTCCCTGGATCGCTTCATTGGCGAATTCCAACACCCGGAACCTTCCGGTCTCCCCGTATAGCTCAGTCGTGTCATAGACTAGGATTTCCTGATTATTTTTCGTCTCCCGAAACAGTTCCTGCAAATGTCGGACTCTCCTTTGCGGTACCGGTCAGCACCTTGATTGGCTGGGGAATTCCCCTCACTCCTCTTATTATAGCTTGACAGACTGCCGTCCGCCTCTCCTGCAAAATTAAGCTTTCCTTCAGGTGAGTGTGGTATGGTGAAAGGAAACGGGGAGAAGAGAGGAGCGCGAAGCTTGAAGAAGCAAAAACCGATTCAATGGCTTATAGGCATCTCTGCTGCAGCATGTGCGCTCTGCCTGCTGGGCCTGTTCTGGACGCTGCGGGATTATATACAAGGGGCCCCGGCCGCAACCGCGATATCCCGGCCACTGGGCCAAACTGCTGCTCCGGTAGCTGCAGGAGGAACGCCGGCCCCGGCATCTACTGCGCCATTGCCCATACCTGAAGAAGCGGACGGACGGCTTAGGATTGTGGCTCTGGGAGATTCACTGACAAGGGGGACGGGAGATTCCGCAGGCAAGGGTTACGCGGGGTATGCGGCCGACAATCTGGAGGACCGGAGGGAAGGCGAGGTGGAACTGGTCAATTATGGCGTGGACGGATTGACGGCGCCCCGGCTCTTGACCATGCTGGAACAGGACAATGTGAAGCAAGACGTGCTTCAGGCAGACATTATATTCGTAAGCATCGGCGGCAATGATCTGTATCTGGGCGGACAGACTCTGCTTAATCTGAATACGGAGCGGGTAGCAGAGCAGCAGAAAGCCTTCAACGGGCACCTGTCTGCCTTGTTGACGGAGCTGCGCCGGCTGAACGGCCGCGCCCCCATCTATGCGCTGGGCTTGTACAATCCCTTCAGCACCCTGAACAGCGCCGCCGTCACCAATAAAGCGGTGAGAGAGTGGAACGGCGGGGCGGAGGAAACGGCTTCCGGTTTTTCCGGAGCCGTAGTCGTCCCCACCTATGATTTGTTTCAACTGAATCTGGAGGAACTGCTTCATACGGATCACTTCCATCCCAATGCGGAGGGGTACAAGCTGATCGGGGAGCGGCTCGCCTCATTAATTGCCGCCGGGGAGGTGAGAGGATGAGCGATATCACCATGTCGGTCCGGGGCTTGAGGAAAGTGATCGGACGCAAGGAGATCATCGGCGGAATTGATTTTGACCTGAAGCAAGGAGAGGTATTCGGTTTTCTCGGTCCCAACGGGGCGGGCAAGACCACTACCATCCGCATGCTGGTGGGACTGATCAAGCCTACGGAGGGCTCCATCCGGGTAGGAGGATACGATATTGCCCGGCAGTTTCCCGAAGCGATGCGGCAGTTGGGCTGCATTGTGGAGAACCCCGAGCTGTACCCCTATCTGAGCGGCTGGGCGAATCTGGAATATTTTGCCCGGATGACCGAAGGTATTGATGAAGCGCGGATTCGTGAGGTCGCGGAGCTGGTGGGCTTGACCGCCCGGATTCATGACCGGGTGAAGACCTATTCCCTGGGGATGCGTCAGCGGCTGGGAATTGCCCAGGCCCTGCTGGGCAGGCCAAGGGTGCTGATCTTAGACGAGCCGACGAACGGGCTGGACCCTTCCGGCATCCGGGAGATGCGGGAATTTATCCGGTATTTGGCGGAGCATGAGGGGCTTACCGTATTCGTATCCAGTCACTTGCTGGGAGAAATCCAGCTGATGTGCGACCGGGTGGCGATCATCTCCAAGGGCAGGGTGGTGCAGGTGGGCGAGGTGAAGGTGCTGCTTGCCCGTCAGGAGCGGTTAAGCTGGAAGCTGGACCCTCTTGCCGAGGGAATGCAGATTCTCGGGACACTCACGGAGTCGCTTGCACAGGAGGGGGACAGAGTCGTCACACCTTATGTGGAGAGTGAAGCAGGCAGTTGGAACCGGGCGCTTGTGCAGGCGGGGGTAACTGTACTGGAGATGACCCGGAGGCGGCCTACGCTGGAGGATTTGTTCCTGGAGCTGACGGGAGGTCAAACCATTGATTAATCTCATCTACAATGAAATGGTCAAGCTTGCCGGAAAAAAACGGATTGTGGTCATTCTGGCGATTATCGCTATTCTTGTCTCCCTGTTTACCTACGCCCAATACAAGGAGGCGGAGGAAACCAGACAAAGATACGGCTCTGTGGATTGGCGGACTGTGCTGGAGCAGCGGATCGGCAGTTGGGAGAACCGCATGAACGCCAGCCGCACCTCCGAGGAATCCAGGCAGGAGCTGGCGCTCCGGATTGCGCAGCAGCAATATTATCTGGATTACGACGTGAATCCCGCCGAGCCGGGAGCGCCTACCTTCGTCAGGGAATTCGTGAAAAGCGGCGCTTCTCTGCTGTTTCCCTTATTGGTGATGGTAGTTGCCTCGGATCTTGTCTCCTCCGAGCATAGCGGCGGCACCGTGAAGATGCTGCTAACCCGCCCTGTACGGCGGTGGCGGATTCTCGCTTCCAAATATGTGACGCTGGTGCTCTGCGTCTCCTTGATCATAACCGCGTTCGGCGTGCTCTCGCTGGTTATCGCCGGAGGAGTATTCGGCTTCCGGGGCTGGAACGCTCCTGTACTGACGGGCTTCGCCGTCCATGCGGGAGAGATCGGTGCGCCTGCGGTCCGGTTCATCCCCCAATGGGAGTATCTCTTGATGCAGTTTGGTCTGGCCTGGTTCGTATCTATGGCAGTAGCCACCCTTTCCTTCATGCTGTCCGTACTCATCCGCAGCACCGCGGCGGGGATGGGAATTATGCTCGCCTGCCTGATCTCCGGCATGATTCTGCAGGGCATGGTGGAGTCCTGGGAAGGCGCCAAGTATTTGTTTATGGTCAATCTGGATTTGCAGGCTTATCTGGAGAATGCATCTCCTCCCGTTGAAGGGATGACGCTGGGCTTCTCGCTCGCCATACTGCTGGCATGGGCTGCAGCGGGAGCGGCGGTCTCCTGGGGCGTATTCACCAGAAGAGATATGTACTAGTACAACATGTTGTATAATCGTTCCCTACAGGAGAAGAACCCGGAAGGGCTAAAACAGAGTGAGCACAAAAGGGAACCGACTCCTATGGGAGCAGTTTGGCGAAGAAGAGTCATCGCTTTAGGGTGTGTCTGGACCTCTGAGAGGAGCGGATAATATCCAAACTATCAAATCTGGCAAGCCACTTTCGGGCAGGCGTACCGGGGGTACGTCAACTGAAAGTGGCTTGCCAGAAACGAAAATTCGACTAAATCTGCTCCCCACGGAGTTTTCAAACACACCCTAATGCAATAGAAGGAAATGGATCGGCGGGGCCCCGTCCGCCGGAGAAAGCTGCAGTCATGAATAATAGCATATACCGAGTTCTTAAATACCCATTCCCATCATATTTAGGAAATGGGTATTTAAGTATGGTGATATAATGTTGTCAATGTATAGGAATATCGAGGATATCGAGGAGGGATGGCGATGTATGATATATTTTCATTTCTGCACCACGACGGCTTTGCCGGAGACAGCATGGATTCGCACGATGGGATGGATCAACAGGATACAGGACTCGACATCTTCAATCCGCACCATGCTTTGGGGCAGCTTGAAAGCCAGTACGATGATATCCCGGAGCAGCACGGGGAACACGTTGGACCGGTGCAGGAAGCAGCGGCTGGAGGGGGCAGTTCCGAGCCGCTGAGCCAGGTTTTGATTGGCGACCCTGTCTCGGATATGCCGCATATCGAAATGCAGGAAGGCATGAATTCTTGTGCCATAGCGTCGCAGAAGGGCGTGATTGAGTCCATTACCGGCAGGGAAATACCGGAAATTGAGCTGTCATACCATGCGTACCGGAATGGCTGGTACGATCCCGCGGCGGGTACTGCTCCCGAGCACGTGGGCAAATTGATCGAGGATTGCGGCATCCCCGTTGACAGAGGATATGACTGGTCTGCGGCCGATCTTGCCGACGCTCTTGACCGGGGAGAGAAAGTAATTGTCGGCCTCAATTCCAACGAGATCTGGCATGCGCAATATGATGCCAACGGAAATCCGACGGAGTTGCCCAATGCCGGCCATGCTGTGTGGGTAACCGGGATGTATCAGGATGATTCGGGAAACTGGTTTGTCATCATGAATGACTCAGGGGTGCCCGATGGCGCAGGAGAGACAGTGCCTCTTCATGATTTTCTCAATGCATGGGAGGACTACGGCAATTTCGCAGTCATCACCAAAACCGGAGGAGGAACGGAAGCTGTCGCTGTCGCTGAAGCGGGCAGCGGCGTGTCCTTCGGGGGGTATTACAATAACGACGGAACCTACCATTGGAGTTCCGACAATTCCAATACCGACGAGAAAGGAAATATTCTGTATTACGACTAAATTCATGCAAATCGATTCATAGATACCGGACGGAGGATATGTGAATGGATAAATTGGAAGAACTGAATCAAATCGAGCACGCTTTCAGAAACAGATTGAAACCTGCTGCCAGCGGCTTATGGGAATATCTGTCGTCGATTCACTCTCTTCCCGGCATAAGAGAAAGAGTGGGAATCGAAGCCATTCCTTTGGTGCCGTATATTAGAAGCCTGGGAGACGGAACGGTGCAGGTCATTTCGTTAACAGCCGTGCCTGTTGATATATCTGGAAATGAAGGTAATATTCTGTATAATATTCAATCCTACATGAGCTGGTACACATCAGAGCTGTCCTTGGCCGGGAATATGAAGCTGAGGGAGCTTGGAAAGCTGCCGGAGTCCTCCGCCATTCTTCTGCCGCAGGAAGAACTGGCGCGATACAGCAACGAGGCTGCCGTTCGGGAGGCGGAAAAGCGGTATATCGAGCATAAGAAGACAGCGGAGCTGCCGCAGAAGCTGGCGGATATATACCTTGGTCTCGCGGATCAATTCGAGCTGGATCATGTGCGCAATAGCCATGATCAGGGACTGGATTCCATCATAGCTGAAGCCGACGACATCATCAGAGAAACCGGGAACGAGGAGCTGGTCCGGACATTCAGGAACAGAACCCAAGCATCGCTTTCGTACAGCCAGTTCAAGATCGCAGTTGCGGGAGAGTTTTCCACGGGAAAAAGCACGTTAATCAACCGTTTGCTTCACATGGACCTCCTTCCGGTCAGTATACTGCCAGCCACATCGGCGTTGACCAGAATCAAATTCGGCCCTTCGAACAAAGCCGCCAAAGTGGATCTGCAAAATAAATATGAGCGGATTGACTTTTCCGCCCAGGCTGTATCCGATTGCATGGACCAGATAAAAGAAGCGGGGCAAGAAGCCTACATTGCTGTCGAGGTCCCAAATGATTGGCTGGATCGCACGGATATTCAGCTGATTGATACTCCGGGAGCCGGCGATATTGAAATCCCCAGGCTTCAGCCCGTCTATGACCTTATTTCTACCTGCGACGGCGTCATCTTCACAATGAGCGCCTTGCGGGCATTCAGCCTGACTGAGAAAACATTCATAGAGCAGCATATTCTCGCCAGAAGAGTACCCCATATTGCTGTTGTTCTGAGCAGACTCGATCAAGTGGACCCAGGCGAGAGAGAGCTGGTCATCAAAAGTCTGTTACTGAAATTGAAGAAGCTGCATCCCCAGATCGCGCTTCTGATTCCCCAGGAACAAGAAGCGTTGGGTCTGGATGACCGTTACTCGGGCATGTGCGGAATATCCGCCATCAAAAGCTGCATGGAAGAATGGATCAAGGATGAAAATCACATCGCGCTGAAAAACATGCAGTATTCCAACGTCATTCTTGAAATGCTGGGCTTGACCCAAATGTTCTATGAGGCCGTAATAAATCGCAATCAAATGAAAAGCAGGGAACGGGAAGCCAAATTAAAGGAGCTGGATGACCGGATCAGAAGCCGCCGGCTGGTTTGGGAGGATTACCGGTTGAATCTGGAAGGGCGGGCGATTGAGAACAGCGAATGGGTCAAGGAAGAGCTTGACAGGAAGAAAGCCAACATTGCTGAAGATATCATTCTGGAGCTGAAAAGTGCGCCGAATCCAAAGATCTGGTGGAATGAATATTTCCCCATCAGCATCAGAAGAAGGCTGGAGCCTGCGGCGAAGACAATCGAAAACGGGCTTTCCGCCAGAATTGCCAAGGACATGAATCAGTTGCACGCGCAAATGGAGAAGGACTTCGGCAGCAAGCCCGGTTCCGCAGAATTCCAGAGTGTGTACGAGAGCAGCGCCTATGCTCCGCCATTAAATGATGCGCAGGTGAAGGACATCAATACCATCCGGTTGATTACACGAGCCGGGATGGCTGCCTCCACCGTTATCGGTTTCGTATTCTTCGGCCCGCTGGGCATTGCCATCAGCGCCGGCGGCGCCATTGCCTCGGAGATCTTCCTCAACAACAGCATCAAGAAGCAGAAGGAAAGCCTGCAGGAGCTGATACCGCTGGAAATAGGCAAAGCCAACGACTGCCTCTATCAATCTCTGAAAATGCGCTTGACGGAAGTGTACAACAGGGTTATCCGCAATTTGCAAAAAAATGAACTGGAATGGCTGGAACTGGAGAAAAAAACATACCAATCCCAGCAAGCCCCAGTCGTTAGCCCAGGGAGCGAGACGAAGACTGTACAGGCAAGGCTCAGCAGAGTCAATGCGCTTATTGTGAAGATCAAATCGTCAGGCATATATCGGGATTAATCATTACCGTGGCGGAGGGCTACCCATGAGCACAATCGAAAGCAGGATCACAAGCTTTAATCTGTTAAAGGAAGAATTAATCAGCCACATGCTGTCCTGCCGGACTATTTTCCGGGAACTGGGCAAGAACGAAATGGCAGGCACCGCGGATGAATTGATGAACAAGACGCGGAGCGATGTCTTCAAGGTGGTGGTCATGGGCAATTTTAACGCCGGGAAATCGACGATCATCAATGCTCTGCTGGGCGAGGAGGTGCTTCCCACCGCGTATGTTGAAGCTACCGCAATCATCAGCGAAATCAAATATGCGTCTGAAAAAAGCGCCCTCGTATATTTTAAGCATCCCCTGCCCCAACCTCTGACCAAACACATCCCCGAAAAGATTAAGGGCCATATCCGCAAACATGCAGGAGGCCCGATTCCTCCGTACAAGACGCATAATTTGGAGGAAATTGACCTTGTAGCCAAGCTTCCCGAAATCGAGGATTTGAAGGCGAGCCTTGCTGTCGATCTTCAATCGAGGATGAAGTCGGAGCGCAATAGTGATGCAAGAGATCAACTGAGCACCAGGCTGCAGGAATTGGATCTTGAGAAGGAACAAGTGCTGCTGGAGAAGGAAATGCTGGCGGCCCCATATGAAAAGCTGGAGATGTACTGGCCTCTCGACTTATGCAAGAACGGCGTAGAAATCATCGACACGCCGGGATTGAACGCCAGTGCGGACAGGGAGGATATAACCCGGAATTTCATGGAGAAGGCTGATGCCATCATCTTCATCTTTAGTGCTCTTGTGGCTCATTCCCGCCAGGAGATGGATGTGGTGGAGGACATCAACGGCATGAATCACACCAAGCCCATTTTCATTATTAACCGGATCGATCAGGCGGGCGGGCAGGAAGATCAGGCCATGGTCATGAAAAAGGCTTACAGGGTATTAACGCCATATACGGAGCTTGGCCAGGAGGGCATATTTGCCACCAATGCCCGCGGAGCGTTGGATGGAAGAAGAGAAGGCAACCGCGCCAAGCTTGAAGCGTCCGGTGTGTTGAAATTCGAAGAGAAGCTGGCTAAATTCCTGATTGAGGACAAGGGAAGGGTCAAGCTCGGCCAACCAATTGAGCGGCTAAAGAAAGATATCGAGATCGCCCTTAAGCAGACTATTCCTAACAAGAGGGAATCCTTCGCCGTGGATTTGAATGCGCTGGAGAGCGCTTATGCCAATGCGAAGCCCAGGCTGGATGATGCGAGGAGAAAAAAAGGCCAAATCGTCAAAAAAATCAGCAACAGATCAGGCCAATTAAAGCTGGATGCCACAGCTGTCATTCAGAAGCAGATGGAATATATCCGCGACAATATCGGCCAGTGGATCACGGCAATGGATCTGGAGAGCAAGGCCAAGTTTTGGGATGCCAAGAAAACCTCCTCTCTGGTCATCCAGGAGATCGGCGAAAGGCTGCAAAAGACGATTGAAGCGGAGCAGGAGGAATGGAGTAAGAAGGTGCTGACCCCTTTCCTGAATACGCGGGTAGCGGAGATCGCAGAGGAGATGGATTATAACATCCAGGATTTCTGTGCGGATATCGACCGGATCAAGTTTGATCTGTTCAATGCCGACAAGGCCAGCTATGACGGACCATCCACGGCCGAAAGGGTATCCTGCGCCATCGCGGGCTTTCTCCTGATGGACTTTGGCTCCGCCATTGTCGGAGGAGCCATGGGCTTCGGGGCCATGATGAAAAACATCGGCGTACAGATTGCCGCCATCATTACATTGATGATAGTAGGACTTTTTAACCCGGTTACGTTTCTGGCCGTTATTCTTGGGTCCGTGGTCTGGAACATGCTCGGAGGCAGCCTGACGCAGAAGATACAAAAGAAGGCTGCTGAAGAAGCCAAAAAGACAATGGCTGCTCATGTGGAGGAGTACACCGGCAAGTTTGTCGAGAAGGTTATGGATAAGGTCACCCAAATGTTCGGTCCTGTGGAGGACGTGCTGAACACGGAAATTGTCTCGGTGGAGGAGGAGATCCATTCCATTCTGGAGAGCAAGAAGAAGGGAGAGCAGGAGGTTCAGCGGCAGAAGCAGAAGCTTATTGAGTTTGAGGGCAGACTGAACAAAATATATTCGGATATTGACCGGATCAGTATGAGGCTGAATGCATAGGAGTGACGTGGGCTATGCCGGAGGGTGCGACAGATTGCAGCTTTGATGATAAAGCGGCGAGGTGCCGGATTAGGAGCATCCTGGATTTTGTACAGAAGATTCTGGATGTCTACCAATTTGATGATGACAAACGGATGCGTTTTTTTAGCGAGCTTAACAGCATCAGTCAAAAAATAGAGGATAGTGCGCTTTACCTGGGAGTATTGGGCGAGTTTGCAACAGGAAAGAGCACCTTCATCAATGCGCTGATTCGAAGCGATCTACTCAAAAAGCAGATAACAAGCGGTACTACTGCGGCCCCTACCATCATTCGTTACGGAAAGCCCATGGATATTCGCGTCAAATATCTGGACGGCTCTGCCGAACACTTCAGCAAGCATTACAACCCGAAGGACGGCACTGTCTTCCGGAATTATCTTCATCATGTTTCTGCCAATGAGGAGGTTTCGAAAACGGTAAAGGAGGTGGTCGTGTATTACCCCTCCGATAAGCTTGCCGATGGACTGGTGATCGTGGATATGCCCGGCGTCAATGCTGATGAAAGAAGGCATCTGGAGGTCACCAGAAATGCCATCAAGGAGGTATGCGACGCCGTTATTGTCGTCATGCACTCGGTGCATCATTTTACCGGCTCCTTGGAACAGTTTATATATGAAAATCTGCAGGACCAGATTCACAGATGCATATTCGTGATTAACCAGATTGACCTGCTGGACAATAAGTCCGACCGGGACATGGTTCATAAATCCGTGTCCGCCAAGGTGTCCAGGAGCTTCGGTATAAAGAAGCCGCACCTGTTTTGCGTTTCCAGCCTGTCTCTTTTCGATCATGCAAACAACGGAGCCATGTCCAATGAAAAAAGAAAAGAGCTGCAGCGTGAATTTGAACAAATGGAAAAAAATGTCGTATCCATTCTGAAGCAGCAGAGAGTCCATATCCAAACGGAAAGGACAGCATCTCTGCTTCTGGAAAGTTTATCCAACATTTCCGGTGAAATAAAAAAACAAGAGAACGTCTATGCTTCCATGCATGATGCGCTGTCAAAAAACCAGGTGCCGGATATTAAAGCGTTCACTCATACCTATATCGACAGCTATCAGAAGGACCTGGACAACAATTGCGTAAGCGCCAAAGACGAAATGAACCGTTTTTTATCAGCGAAGAAGAAGGAAGCAGGTGATCTCATCTCCTCCAGGATCAACGGCTGCTCCTCCAAGGATATGCTTAAATCGCTCGTAGAGAAGCTGGACAGCACCTATCTTGATGGAATCATAAAAGAAATCAATCAGACATTGGAAAATCATCTTGGCGGCATGGAGCAAGCGGGAAAAAGTAAAATGAAGCGGTTTGAATCTGATTTCTCACAAATTTATCAATCCTTAAAAACGTTGGGCGGGAAAATAAATGCCCATAGCAGCAGCCCGGCGATTTCTGAAGAAAGCAGGGAGCATATACTGAAGAAGGGCGCCAGTTCAGCCATTACTGCCATCAACAGCTCCATTGAGGACAGCCAGGGCAAGACGAGCCTGGGAGTCGGTATGGGAGTAGCAGTGGCTATTTTGCTGCCTGGCATCGGATTGGTGCTGGGAGCCATTCTGGGCGGAGTGGTCGGTTGGCTTTTTGGGCAATCACTATCTGACATGAAGGCGGAGTGCATCCGGAAAATTAAAGGCTCCCTGGAGGAGTCCTTCAAAACGATTCAAGCGGAATGCGCGGCCGCTATTGAGAATCGAAAGACGCGGGTGTTGGGCGACATGAAGGATATCATCCTGGGCTATGTACAGCAATACGAGAAGCTTCTGGCCGAAATGAATGAACGGGACAACAGAATGGCGGATGAGCTGGCGAGATTGCAGAAAATGTCCAAGAACCATATGAAGCAGTTGGAGGATGAAAGCAGGTGGCTCGCCGGCTTGAAAAAGGAGCTTATGCTGCATTAGCGGGCCTCATCGTACCACCATTCCTTCTCGGCATCGAGGAAGGACTTTTTGCCCCAGAGGTAGAAGCTGTTGCCTGACCTGGCATCGTAATTGGGTTCGTCCTTGGTTTAATATGGGAGGGGAGAAGCCAGCTCCTCCCCGCTCATTGACGGTTTTCTTTGCGGCCGGATCAGCAGACCAACCGCTTACTTCAAGCCCTTTTGCTGCAAATAGGCGTTAAATTGTTTGGTCACTTCCGCTACATACTTGTCTTCCCCTGCCTTCTTCAATCTCTCATAAAGAGTTGGCCAGGTTTTGTCGAAGTCCATGGTTCCAGTGCTCAGCCCTTGCTTATATTCTCCCCATACTGCATTCAAATTGGCAATCTCGGTATTGACGGCTTCCGAATTGAACTTGAAGTCTCCTACGGGATTTAAAACGGCTGTCGAATTGATTTTTTTGGTATCCTCCCATATGGAGGCCGGTTGTCCCTCCTTCAGATAAGAGTTGAACACGCTTCCGAATACCCAATCCATATTCGGCTTGTAACGGCTGTCTGCCTTTGCCTTGACCACTTGCTCGGAGACCTTCTCATAGTGCGTTCCTTCAATGCCGTTAGCCAGCAGATTATACAAGTATGGATCCGTATTTACCAGATTAAGGAGCATCATGGCGCGCTCCGCATTCTTTGATGTTTTGCTGATGGCCTGGTTGCTCGAATCGGAATAGCCGTTGGTGCGCCATTCCTCCAGAGGAATGGCTATGACGTCCTGGCCCCCGTTCTTTCCTTTTTGCTCTTGCTCTACTCCCGGTTTCAACGTGTTGCTTCCGGTAACAGCAATCAAGCCTTTGGGCTCAAAATCACTCATTTTCGAAGAAGCGGCGTCCTTGTGAATATATCCGGCCTTGTACCACTTGCTGGCCAGCTTGTAATTCATCAGATCTTCTTCGGGATAACGCAGAAGCTGATAGCCGGGATCGTTTTTCTTGACAAAGAAGTGGTAATCCGAACCCACCGATACGGTCCAGTGAGTGACACTAACGGGATAATACTGGTTGCCGAAATTTCCGTAAGGAATTATTTGGGGTTCATTTTGTTTGACGCTTTCCAGAAAGGGCTCGAGATCTTCCATTTTCTTGATAGCGGCCGGATCAAGCTTGTATTTGTCGGCAAACCGCTTCTGAACGAGCACCCCTGTGCGCAGACCATTAATTTGTTGATTCGGTATGCCGTAGAGCTTCCCGTCTACCTTCAAGCCATCCCATATGGACTGGGGCACGTCCGCCTTCAACTGGGGAGCATATTTGGTGACCAGATCATCAATGTCAAGCAACGCCCCTTTTCGGACCAACACCTCCGTATGAAGCATATAACCGGTCCAGAGAATATCAAATTTCTCTCCTGCGGCAAGGATGGTGTTCATTTTTTGAACATAATCGCCAACAGCCACAGGCTTAAGCGCGACTGTCGCATTTAACTTTGCCTTGATATACTTATTCACTTCATCTTCTACCTTTTGTTGGTCCGCTTGCAGCTGTGTCAACGGGTAATACCATGTTAGTTCAACCGGATCAAGCTGTTGCCCTGCAGATGCCTGCGGGGATGCGGATGAACTCGCGGCAGGGGCGGACGATTCGTTATCCGAATCACCACAGCCGGCAATCATAACTAGAACAAGGGATAATGCCATCATTATTGCCAACATTCTCTTCATTTCCATGACCTCCTGTTTTGTTTATCATACTATGTTAACCCTTAAGGGAGCCAACCGTCAGGCCTCTTACAAAGAACCGCTGGAAGAAGGGGAAGATAACCAGCATCGGCCCTCCGGCCAATACCGCTATTGCCATCCGGGCGGAATTATTGGGGAATTCCGAGAGATCAATGCTCATATTCTGCGTAAACTCCGAATTGGTAGTCAGGAATTCGATACTCTTGAGAATCCGCACTAAGAGCAATTGCAGAGGCACCAGATTCTGATTGTCGATGTACAGCATGGCATTGAACCAGTCATTCCAATACACGAACGAAATCAGCAGGCCCAATGTGGCCAAGGCGGGCTTGGATAGCGGGATGATCATAGTGAAGAAAATCCGGAACTCCCGCGCACCGTCCATCTTTGCAGACTCGATGATCTCGAAGGGGATTTTGGACATAAAGCCTTTCATTACCATTACATTGAACGGGGACAGCATAATGGGCAGGATCAGCACCAGCAGCGAATCCTTCAGGTTCAAATATTGCGTCATCAGAATATAAGAGGGAACCAGGCCCCCGCTGAACAGCATGGTGAAGAACACATAGAATGTTGTGATTCGGTTGTACCGGTAATCCTGCCTTGAAATCACATAAGCTGTCAGAGAAGTAATGAACAGCCCCACCAGGGTTCCAAGAACGGTTACAAGAATCGTGACACCGTATGAGCGCAATAATAACTCCGGTGATTCCAGTAAGTACCGGTAGGCGCTGAGACTGATTTTCCCGGGAATGAATTGAAAGCCGTTGGCGATAATATCGCTTTCTCTGGTTAAGGATACCGCTACCACGAGGACAAACGGCAGGATCATCAATATCGAGAGGAACAAGAATGCAAGGTTGATGAGCACCAGATGAATTTCAAACCGTTTCTTCACTTCTTCTTCCTCCTTACCATAATGAATGATCGGGATTGATTTTCTTCACCACTCCATTGGACAAGAGCACCAGCACAAATCCTACAACGGACTGATAGAAGCCGGTAGCTGCCGACATGCTTACATTGCCCACCTCGCGCAGAGCGCGGTATACATAAGTGTCGATAACGTCCGTGGTGGAGAAAATAAAGCCTGAGTTATTAGGGATGAAATAATGCAGCCCGAAGTCTCCCCGGAACATGCTGCCGATAGACAGGATCAACATGATCACGATCAACGGAGTCAGCAAGGGCACTGTTATGCTAAGGGCCATCTGGCGCTTGGTAGCGCCATCGATCCGGGCGGCTTCATAATATTCTGAATTGATACCCATGATTCCTGCGAAATAAATGAGGGTAGAGAAGCCGGCGGCCTTCCATACATGAACCAGAACCAGAATGTATGGCCAGGGAGTTGATTTCTGATACCAGCTTATTGACTCCATGCCGAAGGAAACAAACATCCGGTTAAGAAAACCGTCGGAATGATTCAAGAACGCGTATACGATGTATCCAACCAGCACCCAAGACAGGAAGTGGGGAAGAAACAATGCCGTTTGATAAAATTTGGTCCATTTGGCCTTGATCTCATTGAGCAATACAGCAAGCAGCAGAGCCACACATGTGGTCAACAAAATATAAGCGGCATTGTACAGCACTGTATTGCGGGTAATGCGCCAGGCTGCGTCGCTTGTAAACAGATAAGTGAAATTGCTGAATCCCACCCATTCACTGCCGAAGATTCCTTTGTCGTATTTGTAATCTTTGAAGGCGATCATCAGACCAATCATGGGCAGATAAGCAAATATCAGCTTATACAGAATCCCTGGAAGGGACATCAGAAACAACTCCGCGTTCTTGCCAAATAAGTGCAGCTCTCTTCTGAATGAGAACCTCCTCTCTTTCTTATGGGGAATGGATAATGGCGGCGCGGCACCAACTCTTGCAATAGAATGCGTGTCATCCGGCATAGCAGGGCTCCTCTCCAAGCAGTTCTCATTTTTTGTTCTGGTTTTACAATACCGCAAAGCTTGCGTCATGATTACTGTACATACCTCCGGGTGCTGTACCGGCACCTGTACATTTCTCCGTATGCTGTACAGAAGCCCGTTTGACCCGGCGGAGCCCGCTCCAAAGATTTTGCAGTATTCCAGAAACTTGAATTTTCCCGTACATGCATGCCAAAAAACCTCTGGCATATAACCGGAGGTTTCCTCGGGGCTTCTTGGTTGGAGCCCCGGCATCCATGGTGCGCTGCGTTCAATTATTGCGGTCAATCGCATGCTTTAACCGGTAATCCTTAGGTGTTGTTCCATACTGGCGTTTGAACAAGCGGTAAAAGTAGCTTTCATTGCCGAAGCCGACCTTCTCCATAATCTCAATTACCGTCAGATCCTGCTGTTCCAAATAAAGCTTGGCCTTCGCCAACCTGGTTCTGTTGATATAATCGACAATCGTTTCATTCTCCCGTTCCTTGAATACCTGTCCCAGATAGACATGCCTCATGTGCAGCATGTCAGCGATCTTCTGGATGTTGATATCCGGGTCGGAGTAATGCTTATCGACAATTTCCTTAACCGTCTCTGTAATGAGCCTGACCTTGTCCTCCCGGCCGCTCTGACGCTTCTCCAATACCTCGCGGATTTCATCCATCAATACCTCGCGGATCTCTTCTAAGGTCTCCTTCTCCAGAATGCGCCGGTTAATCTCCTGCAGATTGATGGAGACCGGATTCAGGTTGTAGTGCTTTATCTCGCCCAATGTATTGCTAAGAGTGACTACCATATGCAGTAACGCGGAGAACATATTCTCAAATCTGAAGCCGCTGACAAGCTCAAGCCACCGCTTTACGCAGTCATTAAGCTGTTCCCAGTCGCCTGCCTTTAGTCCCTCCGTCAGCTGCCGCTCCAATTCCTGGGGAATGTGAAATTGCCCGCATTCTTCATTGGCTTTCACCCGGTCAGGGTCAATAAACGCCTGCTTGCCCAGAATCATCCGGTAATTGGAGTGCCGGATCGTTTGCGAATAATGCGGCGTAATGTCCCGGTAAGTATGGAATACTTGGCTGAGTGTAACGGAGAAAGTGATGTGATAGTAACTCCCGACAGTCTCCTGCATCTCCCGGAACACTCCATACAGTTCATCGTAGTGCATGTCTCTGTCGCGGCTAATGATGAAAACCAGGTGGTCGCTCTTCATATCTGCCGATTCACAGGAGAACGTACGGCGGAGCAGTTCCTGCCCAATGTTGGAGATGGCAAAGTAGAGCAAGGATAAGGCGGTGCTCTGAGTCTTGGAGGTCAGATCATACAGATTGTCAATCCGTATCAACGCCAGCACCATACTGCCTTGCAGGGCAATGTCGAGACTATACTGGTCTGTGTTTCGCCTAAATTCCTGCTCGGGCACATTTCCGCTTGCAGCAATCAGACTTCTTACATGATAGACCTTGGCTATATTCATCTGCGAAGCCTGCCCCTGCTCCAATTCCTGCAATTTGTCCCGCATAAACGCGAAGCTTGTAGTAATGATGGACATTTCATCACGGTTAAGAGGAGCGGCATTGCTTCCATGACGAACCAGACCCAACAGGTTGCCTATAGGCTTGTACAGCCGGATGGAGAAGTACACAGACAACAGCACAGTCATCACAACGACGGATAAAGTGACGACAACCGCTGTCCATTTCATCTGGCTGACATTGTTGGAGAACGCGCGATAATTCTGGAGACTGATGATCTGCCAGTCATTCAGGCCTCTCTTCAGATAGGTTACCCTGTATTTCTGCCCCTCGTAAGCATAGGTAAAATAATCAAGCGCATTAGAGGAGGAGGAAATCCTCTCCAGCAGATTATTCTTCATCTCCATCAGTCCCGGCAGCATGCGGTCGTTGGATATTAGAACATTGTGCCGGCTGTCCGTGACAAAGATCAGGTCATTCTCCCGCTCAGCCAAGGCATTAAGAGCTTCCACATTATCCAGCATCCAGGCCGGCTTAATGTTCAGTACCAGAAAGTTCCTGTCTGCTGCATTCAGAGTGGCGCCGTCATAAACAAAAAAAGAAAAGACATCAAAGGCCCCCTCCTTGCTCTCGTCCAACTTGACGGGGATAAGCTGCAGCTTGGGTAATTCGGAGCGGGATTTAATATAACCGCTCAACGCATCGTAGAGCTGATAGTTATTCATATCATGATGAAGGGAAGAAAAATAACGTTTTTGCGTACCGTTATAATAAACGATGGAATGCAGGTAGGGGGTTGTGGCAACAGTACGGTTCAGCTTATCCAGCTTCATAATACTCTGCTCGAAATCGGAGCCTGATATCACGGCAACCATATCATCATCGTAGAATAACGAAACCGCCAGGTCCTTGATAATCCCGTTCATATTCTCAATGTTAAAGTTAATTTGTGTCAGCAGCTTACGGTCTGCATCAAGCTGCATGGTAAGCACCTTGCTTTGTGCATTCAAATATAGAACGGCTGACGTTGCGATCAGAATAATGACAACAAGCATGAAGCTAAGCAAAATCCGTTGCAGATATTTCCTTGCGCGAAACATATGAAGCAAGCTCATGCGGCCTCTCTCCCTTTCCCATTTGCGCCACTGAAGATGTACTTGTCTTATCTAACCTTTATCGAGCATCAAGCAAAATGGTCTGTTAGTTGCAGTTTACCACAAGATGCCTTTTGTAATGAAGTCATATTATGTGTGCGCTTTCTTATTGAGGATCGAGTAGTGGCAGTGGACTTGGTGAACCTCACATATTGCGTTAGCTTGCAAGTCGCCCTTCATTCCACAGATAATAATGCTGTAAAGCAAGCCAGTTGGATGGGAAGAGGGGGATGTGCCCATGGCGTATGACGAAGACAAGCAACTCACAGATAGATCCGGTGAAGATCAAGCGAGCGAACCCGGGGAAGCCCGACCCAATGAATCAGCCCGCAAGAAGTGGGGCAACCCTGCGGCCAATCTGGGCAGCTTCCTTAAGCTGCTGCGCCAGGCGGAGTTTTCCCGGCCCATGCTGGTGGTCGCCATCCTGATGAGTGTGGCAGGGACGCTGGCGGGGCTGGTCGTACCCATGTTCACCAAAAATCTGGTGGACGGGTTCTCCATGTCCTCTATGAGCTGGGGACATATGACGGGAATCGGGCTGCTGTTCCTGATGCAGGCGGTTATCTCCGGGCTTGCGGTGTATATGCTGAACCGGGTGGGGCAGCATCTGGTGGCGTCCCTGCGGGAGCGGCTGTGGACCAAGCTGCTGCGCCTGCCGGTGGCGTATTACGACAGCCATCAGACGGGAGAGACCATCAGCAGGCTCACCAGCGACACCGCGGTTGTCAAGGGCTTGATCAGCGAGCATATGTCCGGCTTCTTGAACGGGATTATCTCCATCGTCGGCTCCGTCGCCGTACTGCTCTATCTGGATTGGCGGATGTCGCTGATGCTCCTCATCGTAATCCCCCTTTCCTTTGCCATTATGGGACCGTTGGGCCGGCAGATGTACAGAATCTCCAAGGGAATGCAGGATGAGAACGCCCGCTTCACCGCCGTCCTGAACCGGGTGTTGTCGGAGATCCGGCTGGTGAAGGCCTCCAATGCCGAGAAGGCAGAGTTTGAGAACGGAAGACAAGGGATTATAAGTCTGTTCCGCTACGGGCTGAAGGAGGCCAAGGTACAGGCGGTGGTTTATCCCGTCATGTCCGTAGTGATGATGCTGCTGATGGTGGTAATTATCGGCTACGGGGGGATGCGGGTGTCCTCGGGGGCGTTGTCGGCAGGGGGGCTGGTGGCCTTCATCCTGTACCTGATGCAGATCCTGCTCCCCATCTCCCAGATTACCCAATTCGTCACGCAGCTGCAAAAAGCCATAGGCGCCACCGAAACGATGATCGCCACCCTGGCTCTGGAAGAGGAGGACCGGGCAACCGGGGCTCCTGTCGCCGATGCCGCGCGCCCTATCAGACTGGACCGGGTATCCTTCGCCTACAAGGAAGGGGAGCCGGTGCTGCGGGAGGTGAGCATCGCCATGAATCCGGGCAAGGTCACGGCGATCGTCGGTCCCAGCGGCAGCGGAAAAACCACCTTGTTCTCCCTGCTGGAGCGGTTCTATGAGCCGGTGGAGGGGGCCATTCTGCTGGGAGAGGAGCGGGTGGACGGATATTCCCTGGCTTCCTGGCGGGGCCGGATCGGCTATGTCTCCCAGGAGAGCCCCGTTATCTCGGGCACTATCCGGGACAATCTCGGCTACGGCCTGGAACGGGAGGCCACGCAGGAGGAAGTGGAGCATGCAGCCAGGATGGCTTATGCCGACGGATTTATCGGCGAGCTGCCGGATGGATATGATACGGAAGTGGGGGAGCGGGGAATCAAGCTGTCCGGCGGCCAGCGGCAGCGGATCGCCATCGCCCGGGCGCTGCTGCGGGACCCTGCCGTGCTGATGCTGGACGAAGCCACCTCCAGCCTGGACAGCAAGTCGGAGATTGAGGTGCAGAAGGCGCTCTCCAATCTCATGCAGGGCAGAACCACGCTGGTCATCGCCCACCGGCTGTCCACCGTGGTGAACGCGGATCAGATTATCTTCCTGGACAAAGGGATTGTAACCGGTACGGGCACCCATGAGGAGCTGGTACAAACCCATGCGCTGTACCGGGAATTCGCCGCCCACCAGCTGCGGATGCAGGATCAGGAGGGGCCGGGGAATTGGCAGGGGTGAATGCCGGGAGGGGGATTCCTGAAGGGGGTATGCAAGCCTGCTGGTGTTAACAAGGGACCCCGCTCTGTCATTAGAGCGGGGTCTCTGGAAATCCGGTCAAGCCGTTGCCCGGCGCAGCAGCTGATAGGAGATTCCCATGTAAACCAGGGTCAGCAGGGAGCACCACGAGATGATCTCCACGGCGGAGCGCCCTTGGATCAGCTCAAGAATATCTCCCCACCAGCCGTAATAAGAGGCCAGCACCGAGAAGACAGTAGCGGCAAGAAAGAGCACCGCAAGAACAATAGTAAGATTCAATGCGCCGAATCTGCGGTGGATGCAGGAGATGACAAACCCCGCATAGTACAGATGCGCCAGCAGCGCGGCGTAGAACCACAGCTCACCGATCATGCCGTTATCAATAATGTAGGGAACGTGGAAGAAGGCAATCAGGTTCCCCCAGCGGTTAGTAGCTTCTTCAATGGCCGACAGCAGCACGAAGCAGACAGAGGTTGCAATGCTGATGATGCCGATTGTGGCAGCCGTTCCCCAGAAGTAGTCTTTCCGGCGGATATTAAGACCCAGAGCGAACGGGAAGGTCTGATACAAGGTAAGCATTCCGGTAATCAGAAAATAAATGTAGATGGAGAACATGCCCCCCGTCGACATGTTGACCTCTCCTGAGCTGATAATGGCAGTAACGGCCAGATTAATAATGAAGTTGCCGAGCAGAATAATCCAGGGCAGGTATACCCATGTGAACAGATCTTTTCTATGCATTCTCATTACATTCGTCACTTGGTTCATCGGGAGAGTCCCTCCTTCATAGCGGTATTCTCGCGGGTCAGATGGATGATAAGCTGCTGCAGGGAAACAGGAGTTAACTCCAGTCCCTGGTCTGCCGCGGCTTTTCGCTCGGCTGGACTCATGGCCCCCATAATCGTAGCTGTGGCCAAGGCGCCCAGTGAATCCCGGGAGAGCACCTCCCTGCCGGCGGTGAACGAGTCCACTATGGACGCTTTCCCGGCGATGCTGAATGCACGTCCGCGCAGCTCATCCGCATCCTCATCCAGAATAATCCGGCCGTGGTCAATCAGCAGCACATGCTCCAGCATCTGGCTCACCTCATCGATCAGGTGCGTGGAGAGGATGACAGTTCTCGGATGCTCCGCATAATCCTCCAGCAGCCTGTTGTAGAACATGCTGCGTGCCACCGCATCCAGCCCCAGATAAGGCTCGTCAAATATAGTCAGCGGCGCCCGGCTGGCCAGCCCCAGTACAATTCCTACAGCCGACAGCATGCCTCTGGAAAGCTTCTTTATTTTCCGCTTCAAGGGCAGTTGGAAATCCTCTATCAATGTGAGCGCATATTTCCGGTCCCAGTTGGGGTGAAACAGCCGGGCTATGTCCAGAACATCCGATACGTTGTAGCTGTCGGGATATTTCTGGCTTTCCTTAATGAAGGAAATTTGGCGCAATACCCGGTTATTCTCGAAGGGCTCTTCACCGAATACCCGCAGTTTTCCTGCAGTTGGGAATAATTGAGCCGTAATCATGTGCATCACAGTCGTTTTGCCGGCTCCATTTCGTCCCAGCAATCCGTAAATCTTGCCCTCTTCCACCCTCAGATTGATATCCTGGACGGCGGTCACGGAGCCGTACGTCTTGGTTAGCCCGCTCACTTCCACGATTGCTGTCATTGCGACATCTCCCCTCTCCGGATCATCTCGATCAATTGCTGCGCCGTTATGCCCAGCTTGCCTGCTTCCCGTACCATGGTCACCACATATTGCTCGTAGAATTGCTCCTGCCTCTTCTTACGGACCTGCTCCAGCGAACCGCTTGCGACGAACATGCCAATCCCCCGTTTCTTGTATAGGATGCCTTGATCCACCAGCAAATTCACGCCCTTGGCAGCTGTGGCCGGATTGATCTGGTAGTAGGCTGCGAACTGGTTCGTGGAGGGCACTTGCGATTCTTCGGGCAGCCGCCCTTCCAGGATGTCGTCCTCAATGCGCTCAGCAATTTGCACAAATATAGGCTTGCTGTCATCTATCATGCTCCCACATCCTCGCTACTTAACTGGTTAATTACTTGTGTAACTAACTATACAAGGTCAGAGCTTTTTTGTCAACAGGGTCCGGCCTGTACCAGCTGCCCTTTTTTGCCCGAAAGGGCATGCCCTTCCGTCCGGTTTCGATCTTTCTTATCTGAAGTATCATAGGGATACCAATTAAAAAAGATAGGGTAGCGGGAGGAGATCCATCATGTCAAAATGGTTATATCGTATAGGAAGCTGGTCAGGCACGAATAGTAAAAAGGTGATTTTTGCGTTTATTCTGCTCATGGCCGTTTTGGGTGGTGCAGTCCTAAATATGGGTACGGCCTTTAATGAGGATGTATCCATACCGGGTACGGAGTCGGAAAAAGCGATGAAGGTGCTGGAACAGGAATTTACAGGCGGCAAACAGGCTGGTCAGGTCTACATCGTCATGAAGGCGCCGGCAAATGAAAGCTTGGATTCGGAAGATAACAAAGCCATCGTTAAGGAAATGCTTACAAAGATCAAAGAGGATCCGGCGGTTAAATCCGTTGCTGCTCCGGATGAGCTGGCTAATATAAATCCGGATAAACGGATCGGTTATGCTGTCGTTACTTATCATTCACCTGCAAGTGAGGTAACGCAGGAATCCAAAGATATTGTGGAAGAAAGCTTGACGATTCCAGGGAATAAGGGAATGGAGACCGGGTTAGGCGGAACCGTCGAATTCGAAAAAACAGAAGCAGGCGGAGGGCCCGGTGAAATATTGGGTGTTTCATTGGCGTATGTCATTTTGGCGCTTACTTTTGCATCCTTGCTTGTAGCCGGAATGCCAATTTTGACGGCGCTTATCGGGGTGGGCACCGGGATTTTGCTCATTTTGCTCGGGACCAACTACTTTGATATTCCTTCCATCTCGCTTACTTTAGCCGCTATGTTGGGATTGGCAGTTGGAATCGACTATTCGTTATTCATTTTCTCCAGATTCAAGCAACAATTGAAAAAAGGGTTTTCCGTGCAAGAGTCTATTGCAATCGCCAATGGTACGGCAGGCAATGCCGTTGTGTTCGCCGGAATTACGGTCATTATTGCATTATTGGGACTTATCGTTGTTAAGATACCATTCATGACTGTAATGGGAATCGCTACAGCTGTAGTCGTTTTATTATCGATTGTTGTCGCGGTTGTGGCAGTGCCCGCCATCCTGGGATTAATGGGCCATAGAATGAAGCCGGAGAAAAGCAACCGGGTTATAACCAAGCTGACCCGCGGCGGAAAGAAAAGCGAGACCAACAGGTGGGCAACCTTTGTGACAAAATACCCTTTTATGGTCACATTAACCGGTATCGTTGCATTAACGGTGATGACCGTCCCCTTTTTCCATCTGAATCTGGGACTTCCTAATGGCGGGAATAAACCGTATGAAGCGGCGGAAAGACAAGGCTATGATTTGTTAACAGAAGCTTATGGGGAAGGCTTCCACTCCACGCTGGTTGTCATTGCCGATCCCGCCAACGGACAGGATGCGGCCCCGGAAAAATTAGCGGCCTTGGCGAAGAAGCTAAGTGAATTGGATCATGTCAAGAAAGCCTCTCCTGCTATGCCGAATCCCAAGGGTGAACTGTTCTTGCTGAGTGTAACGCCGGAGAACGGACCCAATGCACCACAAACCAAGGATCTGGTAAGAGAAATCAGAGATCTCTCCGGTAAGGAGGACATGGAACTGATGGTGACCGGTGCTACTGCGGTTAATATCGATGTAACGGAACAAATCATGGACGCTTTGCCCGTCTTTGCAGCATTGATTGTCGTCTTCGCCTTTGTGCTGATGATGGTGGTGTTCAGGTCCATCCTGGTTCCGTTAAAAGCCGTTCTTGGTTTTGTCTTATCCATCGGCGCAACGTTAGGAGCAACTGTCTTCATCGTACAGGACGGACATTTGCTTGATCTGTTCGGTTTCCCCGGCTCCAGCGCCGTTTTGTTCCTGCTGCCCATTCTCGCTATCGGCATTCTGTTTGGACTATCCATGGATTATGAAGTATTCCTGGTAAGCCGGATGAGGGAAGAATTCGCACATACCGGCGACGCCAAGCAAGCGGTTGTTGTCGGTTTGAAGGAAAACGGGGCTGTAGTAACGGCAGCCGGTCTCATTATGATTGCCGTATTTTCCGGCTTTATCTTCTCCCATGATCCCATCATCAAGCAGATGGGCTTAACCCTGGCCGCCGGCGTTTTGCTTGACGCTTTTGTGGTAAGATTGGCGGTTGTGCCCGCTGTGATGACCTTGATGGGGAAAGCGGCGTGGTATTTCCCGCAATGGCTTGACAAGCTGCTGCCAAACTTCGATATTGAAGGAGAAGCTATTATGAAAGAGCACAGCCTCAATTGGGCCAAAGAGAAGGAAGCATTTAATAAAGTCAGCTATATAGGGCGCCATTAGGATTTTCAACCTAAATATTGTTATCCGCAAAGCGGCTGCAACTATGAGTATGGACAGGGAGGAAGGGGCCGGCAGTATGCATGAACAGTTAACCATTAATAGGGGGGCAGCAACCTTATCGGAGGCCAAACAACAAATCCGGTGGCCGCTTGTTTTTTGGATCCTGTTAACGGCTGCCGGAACAGTTGTCATGCAGTGGATTTACGTTTTTGAACCAATCCCAATGGTGTTTTTCGGAGGATTGATTCTCCTGCATACCTCCTTGCTGTGGCACTTCGAGGCACTGACGAAACAACGGTCCTGGCTCTATTTTGCCGTACAATCCTTGATCATTCACGGCGCTGCCTTCCTTGTACCGATAGGCTGTCCCGTCTTGCTCATTGGCTTAAATCCCGTTTTGTTTGCCCAGACCATGGTACTCTCGTCCTCAATGCGAAGAATGGTGACAGGGGGACTTATGTATTACTCGTTATATGGGATAACTCTGTCCTACATATATGGGAATAACCATTTGGAATTGCTTTTTCCCATGTATATCCTCATGACTGTGGTTATCGGCTTCTTGACCAATTTGTTTCTCCGCCTGGTTCGTGTCCAACACCGTACCCAGACCTTTCTTATGGAGCTGAAGGCCGCCCATGAGAAAGTAGAGGAGTTGACCGTTGCGAACGAACGCCAGCGAATGGCGCGGGATCTGCACGATACGCTAGCCCAAGGCTTGGCCGGGCTTATCATGAAGCTCGATGCTGTAAATGCCCATCTGTCCATGAAGCGTTATAATAGAGCCCAAGATATCGTAGGGTTATCCATGGAACAGGCCAAGAGAACGTTGGCGGAGGCGAGGCAGGTCATTGATGATCTGCGGGCGGTCTCTAACGGGAACTATGATTTTGGACAGGCGGTCAGAGAAGAGATCAAACGGTATGAACAGACCACATTCATTCGGGTTCATCTGGATCTGAATGAGAAGATCCGGTTATCCAAGCTTTTAACGGAGCATTGCTTCCAAATCGTTAAAGAATGCTTGTCCAATGTTGCCAAACATGCGGAGGCGGATCATGTCTGGGTCTGGATGGATGAGATGGATTCCAATGTCCGCTTGGAGGTCTTTGATGACGGGAAAGGCTTTGATCCCGGTGAAATCGGCAAGCAGGCCGGCCATTACGGTTTAATCGGCATAGAAGAGCGGGTACGCATTATTGGCGGAACTCTCAAGATCAGCAGCGGAGGGGATGGTACGGTCGTTCGGATCGATATCCCCCTTGAGAAAGGAGAAACGGATGAGCCGTAAAGTGATGATTGTTGACGACCATATCTATATCCGGGAAGGCTTGAAGCTTATTCTGGAAACGAACCAATCTTATGAAGTAGTCGGAGAAGCGGAGGACGGAGCCGCGGCTATACAACTGCTGGAATCCGTCAAGCCCGATGTCATCTTGATGGATCTTAACATGCCCAGGATGAGCGGTCTGGAAGCGATACAAGCGATGAAGGACCGGCAGTGGGATATTCCGGTCGTGATTATGAACCGGGGCCTTGCGCTAGGGGCGAAGGGATATCTTCTGAAGGATGCAGGGAGTGAGCCCTTGTTCCGTACGCTAGAATCAGTATTGCGGGGGGAAACTCTTCTTCAGCCGGCTGTCATGGAAAGAGTCCTCCGAGTCAAACAAAGTCAGGAAAATACCTCGCAGGCTAAAGCGGAAACGGTGTTGACCGACAGGGAATGTTATATTCTGCAAGCAATTGCAAGGGGATCACGGAATAAAGAGATTGCCTCGGATATGGGCATTTCGGAACGGACGGTTAAAGCGTATCTCACTAACATCTACAATAAACTGGGTGTCGATACCCGGTCCGAAGCAGTCGCCATCGCTTTGGACCGGGGTATCGTACATTTGTAAGGGGCGGCAGCCTATACAGGCTCCTGCCATTGTGGCCGTTAGCCTACTGCCGAGGCTCTAGTCAAAGCGGCGGATGGAGGGCACGAGCAGCAGAAGAATGACCGCTGCAAGACCAAGTGAAGAGAAAAGCGCGATGGTAGACAATCCGCCGATCCGGTCGGCGAGCCAGCCCACCAGCAGATAGCCTGCAGGCAGCAGCATGAAGCTGCCCATCATATCCAGGCTGGCCACCCGGCCGAACGCTTCCTCCGGCACCAGCTCCTGCAGCGATGTCTCCCAGATCAGCCCGAATGCCATCAGTCCGAAGCCCTCCAGCGCCATGAGCATTCCAAGCAGGATGGGCGTATCGGCGAAGGACATGGCCAGGAGTGCGAGCCCGCTCAATCCGGCGCCGCCATACGCCAGCAATCCCCGTTTGCGCCAGCGTGGGCGGGAGCCGAAGATCAGCGCGGCTGCGATTGCCCCGATGCCGGAGCAGGTTACGGCTGCCCCATAGGCGAAGGAGTTGAGCTGCAGGTGGATTTTGAACAGCCAGGGAATCAGCACGACAACAAGGCCGCTGTAGCAGATATTGATGAAGGAAAAGGCCAGGATGGTGATCCACAGCCACGGGTGGCTGCGCAGAACATCAATGCCCTCCCGGAAGTCCTCCCGGATGCGGACAGGCGTCCCGGAGCGGCTGTTGCGCAGGGGCGCCGCCCTGCGCAGCAGCAGCAGGAAGAAGAAGGAGACCAGATAAGTCAGGGCATCCAGACTGAACCCTACCCCGGTTGAGGTAAGGGCAATCAATCCTCCCAGGGAGGGACCCAGCAAGCGGACGATCTGATTGCCCAACTGGCTGAGCGCATTGGCGGCATTGCGGATCGGCGGGGTGAATACTACTGCGCGGACAGCAGCGTACGCAGGCTGGAACAGACCATCCATCAGCCCGTAAACGACTACTAAACCGTAGAGCAGCGGAATGGTGAGACGCCCGCTCAGGACCAGCGCCGCAAGCACGGCCATGATGACAAAACGGACCAGGTCCGAGACGGCCATCAGGCGCACCCGGTCATAACGGTCCACAATCCAGCCGGATACCGGCAGCATCAGCACGTTGGGCAGCATATAAAGCGCCATGGTCAATCCCATAGTTGTAGCAGATCCCGTAGTGGAATAAACCACCATGGGCAGGATTACCGTGGTGACGGAGCTTCCCAGGACGGAGACAAGCTGGGCCAGCCACAGATACCGGAAGGGCAGCGATTCGGCGAACGGGACATACAGCCGGGCCAAAGGCAAGGACTTATTCTTGACAGCCGCCTCAGTTTGCATCGGAGGACCCTTCCTTTCCGTTCTTATCACCGGCAACACCGGGACCAACCCGGCCTACTGTAATGCTGACGCCATATTCTTCGCCGCGGGTGGACCGGCTCTCCCATTGCTCCAGCAGCCGGTCCAATTGTTCGCTGAATTCTGCGAAATCCTGCTCGGACAGGGACAGACGGGTGCCCAGCCTGCGGCGGGGGCCGTCGGCGAGAAAGTCAAACTCCCAGAACTCTGTGGATTGGAAGACTGTAGAGACGGACCGGTAATATTTCTCCACCACTCCCCCTGCTGTCTGGGTGTGGGCCAATTCCAGCAGCCCTCCGGCATACAGCTTCTGAATATGATAGTGGATATTGCCGGGAGTGCTCTCCAGATAATCGGCAACCTGCTTGGAGGTGCGGGGCTCCCCGGACAGGGCGTGCAAAATCTTGATCCGCAGCGCGCTCTCCAGAAGCTTCGCCTGCTCGGCGGTTACGGGGTATGGCGTATAACGCTTATCCGACGGCATAAATCTATTCCTCCTGCCCATACGATCTGGATTACAGATCGAACTGTATTTTAGATAATATCATACTGCAGTGGTTTCCACTTGTCAACGGATCATCCTGTTTTACATAAAAATCCCCATAACGTGGAATGGTAATGAAGTGACTTTGTGCCATTCTTGTTGTTGGAGGATAATCTATGGGCTGGAATGAGGATAAGCGTAGTGAAAATGCGCATAAGCTTGCGCTGGAGCACGACCCGCATGTAAGCCGCACCTCGCCGATATTATTGCAGAAGCAGCTGGAGGAAGATGTTTGGCAACTGCGGTCCTTTGTCAAGGAGCTGCATGAACAAGACAACGCCAGCGTACAGCCTGCGGAGGAGTGGCTGCTGGACCACTCGGAATTTATCGAATCCGAGGCGGCCGGAATTCGCGAGGAGATCACGCTTATCAACGTGAAGTCTCTCCCTGTAGTGGGCAAGGGCAAACGGTTTCGGGTGTCATCCATTTGCGAATCGTATCTGGAGCAGACAGACGGGCTTTTCGATGAAGAAACCTTCGCCGCCTATTTGGCCTCTTACCAGGAAATATCTGTTCTTACCATTGCTGAAGCCTGGTCTATTCCTCTGTACATGAAGCTGGAGCTGGTCCGGCGCCTGGCCGTGATCATGAAGCCTGTCAAGGAGCGCCGGGCCATCAGCGGGCTCGTGGAACGGATGCTGTCGGGCATCCTGCCGTCAGACCTTACACCGGAACGGCTGAAGCAGGCACTGGAAGCGGAGCAAATCGAGCTTCCGTTATCCGGCGCTCTTGTGGTCCAACTGGTCAAGCATCTGAGAGAGCATGCCGAGGACTCGGCCCATATCGGGGAATGGCTTGTCTGCAAGCTGGAAAATGAGCCGGAGAGCTTGGACGCCATTCTTTCTTATGAATATCAGCTTCAAGCGGAATACCAGGTCAGCACCGGCAATGTGATTGCCAGTCTCCGCAAGCTGTCCCGTCTGGTGTGGAGCGGTCTGTTTGAGGAGATCTGTGTGGTGGAGCAGACGCTCAGAGGCGAGCAGGCCGGGGATTATCCCAGACTCGACAGCGCCAGCCGCCATACGCTGCGCCACCGGGTGCAGAAGCTGGCTCAGCGGATGAAGGTGCCGGAGAATCTGGTGGCCACCCAGGCCGTCAGTCTGGCCAATGCCCACTATGAGCAGGAGAATGGCGGCGAGTTGCCGCTGCCCTCCCGCGGCGGATATACCGCCTATTACCTGCTGGATGCCCGCGGACTCCGGAAGCTGCAGCAGGCGTTGAAGCTGTGCGGCAAGACGGGTGCCTTGCCTGAGGCAGGAATCAAGAAGCGGGCGGCCGGCCTGTACATCCAGTCGCTGGCCCTCGGTTTTTCCGCGGCTCTCGCCGCCTCCGCGCTCTGGATCGGCCTGTCCGGTCCCGGAACATGGCTGAGCTGGATGCTTGTTGTTGTGCTGCTCGCCCTTCCTGCGAGCGAATTCGGAGTGACGGCGCTGCATTGGCTGATCGAGCGCATCAAGCGGCCGACGCGGCTGCTGCGGTATGATTTTTCCAAGGGGATTCCGGAGAGTGCCTCCACCATGGTGGCCATCCCGGTGATCTGGTCCCGCGTGGAAGAAGTGACGCACATCACTCACCGGCTGGAGCTGCATTATTTGGCCAACCGGGATCCGAATATTCATTTTGCCATTCTGAGCGACTTCCGGGACGGGGAGGCGGAGCATCAGCCGGGAGACGACACCGTACTGGAGGCGGCGAAGGCGGAGATTGAGCGGCTGAACCGGACCTACCCGGACAGCACCTTCCATCTGCTTCACCGCCGCAGAATGTGGAATCCCGTTGAGCGGACCTGGATGGGCTGGGAACGGAAGCGGGGCAAGCTGGTGGAGTTTGTCAGGCTGCTTAAGGGGAATGCGGAGACCAGCTACAGCACGGTTCTGGGTGATTCCACCGTGCTGCAGGGAATCCGGTATGTGATCACGCTGGATGCGGATACCCAGCTTCCCCTGGAGAGCGGGCACCGTATGATCGGGGCCATCCATCTCCCGTACAACCGTCCCCGGCTGAATGAAACCGGCACCCGGGTGGTGGAGGGCTACGGGGTGCTTCAGCCCAGAATCGGCATGACCTATGAAAGCACACAGCAATCCAGGCTGTCGTCCATCTGGGCGGCCGAGCCGGGACTTGATCCTTATGCATTCGCCGTATCCGATCCGTATCAGGATGCGATGGAGCAGGGGATTTTTACCGGCAAGGGCATCTTCCAGGTGGAGGCCTTCGATTCGGTGCTGGGCAACCGGTTCCCCGAGAACCGGGTCTTGAGCCATGACTTGCTGGAGGGCGGGTTCCTGCGGGCGGGTTTTCTCGCTGATATTGAGCTCATCGATGATTCCCCCGCCACCTTCTTGTCCCACCAGAAGCGTCTGCACCGCTGGACCCGGGGGGACTGGCAGCTTTTGCCGTGGCTGAAGCGCCAATCCCGCAATGGACAAGAAGAACTGGTGCCGACTGACCTGTCCCTTGTCACCCGCTGGCAGATTGTGGACAATCTGCGCCGCAGTCTTCTTCAACCCGTGCTGATGGCGACTCTGCTCTTGGCAGCGCCCTTGCTGCCCGGCTCGGCTGTCCGCTGGTACACAGTGGTGCTGCTGACCTTATTCCTGCCGGTGGTGCGCCAGCTGCTGACCGTCTATACGCTGCTGGTCCGTCCGGGCAGTCTGGTCAATACCTTTGTTCAGGTACTTATCGGGCTGATGACTCTGCCCTTCCAGAGTATGATGCTGATGGACGCGGCAATCCGGACGCTCTACCGGCTGGGAATCTCCAGGCGCCGCCTGCTGGAATGGGTGAACCAGTCCGAGGTGGACCGGCTCAGCGGCAGGAAAGGCGTGCCTGCCTTGTCGGGCATGACAGGAGGCTATCTCCTGATCGTGCTGATGGCTGCGGGCTTAGTCGCAGGCGGCGGTACTGCTGTCCGGATTATGGGCGGGGCTATGGTTATTCTGTGGAGCGTTGCGCCGGCTGTCATCCGCTGGCTGGATCAGGCTCCCGTCCACTCCCGGCAGGAATTTGCCCCGGAAGAAGCCCGGGAATTGCATAAGCTGGCGCGTGAGATATGGTCCTTCTATGAGGATTATGTAACGGGGAAGGATCATGATCTGCCTCCCGACAATGTCCAGTTTGAACCGGACAGAGGGATCGCCCACCGCACCTCGCCTACCAATATCGGGCTGTATCTCACCTGCTTGTTTGCCGCCAGAGATTTTGGCTTCATTGACACTCCCGCTCTGGTGGAACGGCTGGAGAGGACGGTGGGCACCATTGAGCGAATGGAGAAATGGGAGGGCCATCTGTACAACTGGTATGATACGGTCACCCTTGCTCCTCTTAATCCCGTATATGTATCCACGGTGGACTCGGGCAATTTCGTGGCCTGTTTGATGACAGCCAGGGAAGGGCTGCTGGAACGGATTGATTCCGGCTTGGACGATACGGGGCGTTATTCCCGGGGACGGAAGGACCGATGGTCCCGGCAGGAGTTTGAGGTGGCCTTTGCCGAGGAATTGTCTCCTTCCGGTACGGCTGCCTTCCTCTCCCGGGGCAGCAGGCTGGCGGACCGGATCGATGCGCTGATCCGTGCAACCAACTTCAGGGCCTTGTACGATCCCAAGACGAATTTGTTCTCCCTTGGCTATCATGTGAAGCAGAGGGCCTTGGACAATGTGCTGTATGACCTGATGGCCTCGGAGGCCCGTCAAGCCAGCTTTGTAGCGATTGCCCTGGGGCAGATATCGGTTTCCCACTGGAACGCCTTGGGCCGGACGCTGACGAAGGTGGACGGCAGACCTGTGCTGTTGTCCTGGTCCGGCACCATGTTCGAATATCTCATGCCCTGGCTGCTGCTGCGGACCTACCGCAATACGCTATGGGACAGCACGTACCAGGCGGTGGTGCGGCGTCAGATCGACTATGCCCGCAAGCGGGGCGTACCCTTTGGTATTTCCGAGTCCGGCTACTACGCTTTCGACCACCAGATGAACTATCAGTACAGGGCGTTCGGAGTACCGGGACTGGGCTTCAAAAGAGGACTGGAGCAGGATCTGGTTCTTGCTCCTTACGCCACGGTCATGGCGTTGCCGTTCGCCGGTAAAGAGGCGCTCCAGTCGTTGGGAGAGATGGAGAAGCTGGGGGCGCGGGGGCCTTACGGTTATTACGAGGCCGTCGATTGCACGCCGAGACGGATGCCGGAAGGGCGCAAGGCCATGGTGATCAAGAGCTTCATGGCCCACCATCAGGGGATGAGCATGCTGACCTTGGCCAACCTGCTGCTCCCCCAAACCATGTATGACCGTTTCCACCGCAACAAGGAGGTGCAGGCTGCGGAGCTGCTGCTCCAGGAGCGGATTCCCAAGCGGCCCAAGTGGATCAGGCATCCCGCCATGCACCGCTCTGCTCCGCGCGGGGAGAAGTCCCTGCAGGAAACGGCGTCTGTGCGGGAGTTCAGGACGCCGCATACGCCTACGCCGGAGGTCTGCCTGCTGTCCAACGGGAAGTTTACCAGCATGGTGACCGCAAGCGGCAGCGGTTTTTGCAGCTGGGATGGTCTGGCGGTTACCAGATGGCGGGAAGAGCCTGTGAGGGATTGCTGGGGCAGCTATGTCTACATCTGGGATGTGGCCGAAGACCGGATCTGGTCGCCCTCGTATCAGCCTGGCAAAACAGAGGCGGCAGAAGGGGCGCGAATCCGCTTCGAGCTGGATAAGGCCACCTTCAGCCGCCGGGATGGAGATATTGAAACCTCCATGGAGATATGCGTTTCGCCGGAAGCGGATGCGGAGGTGCGCCGCATCACCCTGATCAACCGGGGGGACCGGCAGAAGGTGCTGGAAGTGACATCCTACGCCGAATTGGCGCTGGCCAATTCCATTGCCGATGATGCCCATCCCGCCTTCAGCAAGCTGTTCATCCGCACGGCTTACGACGAGCAGAGCGGCTGTCTGGTAGCCGGACGCCGCAAGCGGGAAGCGAAGGACCGGGCGCTGTGGTCCGCTTCCATGCTCACATCGGACAGCCCTACGCTGGGGCCGGCTGAATTTGAAACAGACCGCAGCGCTTTTGTGGGGCGGGGCTACACCCTTGAAGCGCCGCAGGCCATCCGCACCCGGCTGAAGGCCAAGACAGGCTCGGTTGCCGATCCTGCCTTCATCATGCGCCGCAGGGTGCAATTGGAGCCGGGGGATGAGGTGCAGCTGTATGCCGTTATTGCGGTGGCGGATTCCCGGGAGGAAGCGGTGGGGATTGTATCCCGGCTGTCCAACGCCCAGATGGTGGAGCGTTCCTTCCAGCTGGCCTGGAACCGCAGCCGGATCGAGCTGCGCAGCCTGCATCTGGCTCAGACGGATGCGGCCCATTTCCAGAGGATGGCGGGACAGATTCTGTATACTTCTCCTCTAAGTCCGGAGCGCAGCAGCCATATCAACGGAAACGCCAAAGGGCAGTCCGGGCTGTGGTCCTTCGGCGTCTCCGGTGACAGGCCGGTGATGCTGGTTTATATCGATAACAAGAGCCATCTGCCGTTTATTATGCGGCTGCTTACCGGGCATGAATATCTGAGACGGCTGGGGCTCCGCTTCGATCTGGTCATTCTGAACCAGTCGGGCGACGGATACCAGCAGAATCTCCAGGAGTCGCTTCAGCGGGCGGCGGAGCACGGGATCGACCGGTTCGGGGCAGGCGCGGCCGGTATTCATGTGATAGCCGACAGCCAGTTGGGAGCAGAGGAGCGCACACTGCTGGCTGCGTGCGCCCGGGTGACGCTGCGGGCCGGAGGGGCCAGCCTGTCCGCCCAGCTCCGGCTGCCCCGTACTGCGCTTCCGGTCTGGCCGGAGCCGTTGCCGCAGCAAGCTGCGCAGCCTGCTGCAGGCGGGGAAGAGGCAGCCGGGGGCCGGCGGCGGGAAGGGCAGGAGCAGGGTGCTCTGTCCCTTGACCCTCAGTCGGTGCAGTTCTATAACGGCTGGGGGGGCTTCACGCCCGACGGCAAGCAATACAAGCTTATGGTGAAGGACGGCAAGCATCTGCCCGCACCCTGGATCAATGTGCTGGCCAATCCCGGCTTTGGCGCTCTTGTCTCCGAGTTAGGCACGGGATATACCTTCGCGCGCAACAGCAGAGAATGCAAGGTCACGTCTTGGTCCAATGATCCGGTGCTTGATCCGCCCTCGGAGATGGGTTATCTCCGGGAGGAGGACAGCGGGGATGTGTGGACCTTGACGCCTGCGGCCGGCATCCATACGGCGCCTTATCTGGTCACTCATGGCCGCGGCTTCAGCGAATTCCAGCACCAGAGCAGAGGCATAGCCCATTCCATGAGGATTTTCGTTCCGCTGGAGGACCCCGTGAAGATTATCCGGGTCCGGCTGCGGAATACGGCGTCCCGGACGCAGCGGCTTGCCGTCACCTACTATGCGGAGTGGGTCCTTGGCGTACAGCGTCAGGGCAATGCCTCTTATCTTCTGAGCCAATGGGATGAGACGGCAACGATTCTGACCGTACAGAACCGGTACCAGGAGACGTTCCGCGAGGCTTCAGCGTTCCTGGGAATCTATCCGCAGAATAAAGCGGCGGCAGGCGATCTGTCCTGGACCGCGGATCAACTGGAGTTCATCGGCAGGAACGGCAGCGTGCAGCAGCCCGCGGCGCTGGGGCGCACCGGACTCTCCAATCGGACAGAAGGGTCCAGTGCAGGCTGCGGAGCGATCCAATCCAAGCTTGCGCTGCAAGCCGGTGAGGAGACGGAGGTGATTATCGTCCTGGGCTGCGAGTCTTCTCCGGCGAAGGCGGCGGAGCTGGCGCTGAAGTACAGCACGGCTGCAAGCTGTGATGAAGCATGGGAGCAGATGGCCGGATACTGGGACAGGACGTTGGATCAGATTGTTGTGGACACCCCGTCGCCCGAGACCAATATTTTGCTGAACGGCTGGCTGGTGTACCAATCTCTGGCATGCCGCATGTGGGCCCGCAGCGCCTTCTACCAGGCGGGTGGCGCCTACGGCTTCCGGGATCAGCTCCAGGATTCTCTCGCTCTGCTGCATACGGCCCCCGAGCTTGCCCGCCGCCAGATTATCCTGCATGCCTCCCACCAGTACGTGGAGGGAGACGTGCAGCACTGGTGGCATGAGGAGACGGAGCGGGGCATCCGCACCCTGTTCTCCGATGACCTGCTGTGGCTGCCGTATACTGCCTCCCGCTACGTGGAGCATACGGGAGACGAAACGCTATTTGCCGAGACGGCTCCTTATCTGGAGAGCGGACAGCTGCGCCAAGGGGAGCATGAGCGTTACGAGCCCACGGTGCAGTCGGGCGGCAGCGGCACCGTCTATGAGCATTGCATCCGGGCGATTGACAAGGCGCTGGAGCGGATCGGCGAACACGGCTTGCCCCTGATCGGGGTCGGCGATTGGAATGACGGGATGAATCTGGTCGGGGATGAGGGCCGCGGCGAAAGCGTCTGGCTGGCTTGGTTCCTGTGCGATGTTCTCCAACGCTTCGCGCCGGTCTGCGCGGGCAGGGGAGAGCCGGACCGTGAGCAGCGCTACAGACTGGCCCGCACGGAGCTGCAGGCGGCAGCGGACAGCCATGCCTGGGACGGCCAATGGTACCGCAGGGCGTTCACCGATGCGGGCACCTGGCTGGGCTCCATCCAGAATGAGGAATGCCGCATCGACGCTATCGCCCAATCCTGGTCGGTTATCTCGGAGGCCGCTCCCCTGGACCGGGCCAGACAGGCCATGCAGTCCTTCGACCGGGAGCTGGTGGACCGGGAGCTGTCGGTAGTGAGGCTGCTGACGCCGCCGTTTGACCATACGGAGCCAAGCCCGGGCTATATTCAGGGCTATCCGCCGGGGATCCGCGAGAACGGGGCGCAATACACCCACGGCGTCATCTGGGGCATGGTGGCCTGGAGCAAGCTGGGCCAGGGGGATAAGGCCTTTGAGCTGTTCCACATGCTCAATCCCATCACTCATACGCGCACCGATCAGGAGGTGCGGCAGTATGTGGGCGAGCCCTATGTAATGGCCGCCGATGTTTACACGTCGGAGCCCCACCGGGGCCATGCGGGCTGGACCTGGTACACCGGGGCAGCCAGCTGGATGTACCAGTGCGGCATCGAGTGGATACTCGGGCTGCAAAAGCGGGGGGATAAGCTGTATCTCAACCCTTGCGTACCCGCTCACTGGTCCGGATTCAAGGTCAGCTACCGGCATGGGGGCGCGACCTATGTGCTGGATTTTAGCCGCAACGGAGCCGGTGTAGGGGACGCTGACACAGCGCTTCCCGGAGCAACTGAAGGGACTGCTGGCAAGGAGCTTCCACGAACTGAAGGAGCTTCCGGCAAGGCGCTTCCCGGAACTGAAGGAGCTTCTAACACGGTGCTTCCCAGAGCAATGGAAGGAACTGCCGACAAGTCGCCTCTTCGGGCAACTGCTTCAGAATCTTCTTCCGGGGTGAAAGGACGGCCCCACGCTGCTTCCTCCGGCGAAAGCGCCACGGCTGTGGCTGTCCGGGAGGCGATCAAGGCAGGTCCCGGCACCTTCATCACCCTTGTGGATGACGGCAAGGAGCACCGCATTGCGGTTCAGTTGTAACGGGCTTCCGCGGCAGCGTGACTTGGCCACTGCCCAAGACCACTCCTCGAGATCCCTGGTCATGAACCCTGCCACCGGCAATTGAATCCCAATTGGGTTCATGCCGCAGGACGCATTGCATCATCACGAAAAAAGCCGCGATACCGTTTTGGTATCCGGCTTTTTTTGAAATGCCAGAAAGTATCAAATCCTGAGGAAAGGGAGTCTTTTTTCAACATACGCCAGAAAGTATAGAATCCTGAGGAAAGAGAGCCCTTTCTCAGCAAATCGAGTACTGGAGGAGTTGGCAATAAAGGCGCATGGGACGACATAACGGAAAAAATTTCCGTTATCAGGGGGTTTTTCTTTAATTGCGCAGAATTAACGGAAAAAATTTCCGTTAATTCCTTCAAAACTATCTCCATAGGGTAGTGTCGGGAGTTCTGGAGGGGATAACGGAAAAAATTTCCGCTAAAAGAGCGAGTAATAGAATATTTGAAGAGATAACGGAAAAAATTTCCGTTATGAGTAAAGCGGAGGGCAAACGCCATAGGAAAAAGGGTGTCACTCCTTTGGGAACGCGTGGAGAAACGCCTATCGGTGTCCTTTTGACTGCGCGCTTATCAAGAAGTCGAGCAACTTCCCCGTTTATTCTTCCTGGCTTAAAAAAAGACCTGGCGGAGGTTCTTCCCCCTTCAGCCAGGTCCTTCTTAAGCGGTATGCCCATGCCGTGCCGGGCCGCATGCTGTCCTTTATCCCCTTGTCCGGGATGACAGCGGCTTAGCCGTTCTCGGGCTGCCCGCCCAATAACCCCCATTGGGACAGGGCCGCGGCTGCTTCCTCGTTATCCTGGGCCAGCGTCTCCCCATATTCGGTTAGCCATTCCCGCAGCTTCTCGCTGTCACGCTCACCGGTTTTCTTCTGGGCATAGCTTGCGACCGCGTACAAGAAGAGGGAAGCATCCTTCTGGGCAAGCTGGATGATTTCTTTGAGATATTTATCAGAAGGCGATATGAGTTCTGCGCTTATAAAATCGTCCAACGCCTCATTGAGTCGGTCCATGTCTTTATACAAGAGCGCTCGATTGTAGTATATCATATTGGCATATGAGCTGCTCATTTGTAGGCACTTGGAAAAATCATCAAGGGCACGGAGACGGTAGGAATTCTGATGTGCGTCATTTTGAACCCGGGCCAGATTAGTCAGAGCGAGCCCCCGGCAGTTGTAATCGTTTCTGACCACAGACTCCTCTTTTAGAATAAGCTCCTCCGCCAGTTCCATTGTTTGCCGCAACAAAGAGATCTTCTCTTGTTTGAGCAGGTTGTCACTCCATACTCTATTTAGGCACGCCAACATAAGCGACCGCTTGTAAGTCAAAATGAACTGGCCGCTCACAGTCAGCCCTTTCTCATAATAAATCCGGGCTTGCGCATAATGCACCTTCTTCATGAAGGTGTCGGCGAGAACAAAATAATGGTGATGATCCACAGCAGCCTTTTCCGCTACCTCTTCCAGGCGCTTGTCATACTCCTGCAGCTTGTCTGCAGCAAGGGGATTCGTTTCATTGATATACCCCATATAATCCAGGAACAATTGGCGGATGTAGGCCTCGCTGGGCTGCTCCGGTATGAGGTTGATCATGCCGTCCTCCGATATGATGACGATTACGCAGCTTCTGGCCGGTTTACTGCCCCGCAGCTTCTCCATGTAGCGGTACGCCGAATGATAGCGCGCGCCACGGCTGGAATCTCCCTGGCCTGGCTCGGCAAGCCCGTCCAATATGACGCCGATCGCGTGGCAGGTACCGGTGATGTCATAGTAGATTGCGCCGTCAATCGCGGTCAGGTGCTTGATGAACGCCGGGCGGATTTCCGTTGGTGTGATAGGGGTGGATTGTTTGCGTAACTTATCCAATTCTTTTTCAGCGGTTAGTTGGTCTGTAATAACCACCATCGTGCCTTTTTGCTGTTCCCTGGCCTTCTGAACGACAAGCTGAAGCTTCTCGATATTTTCCTCCGGTACAGGAGATTCCGGTTTATCGAATTGGGCTTTGATAATCTGTCTGAATTTTTGGGAGGTAAAGCCTCCGTCACTCACACTGGGCCGTTTGAAGGAAACATGGATCAGCTTGAGAGAGAGAAGCTCCAACCCCGTGGTTATTTTCAATACTTTCTTCTCGTCGTCCACATCCAGCCGGGTTTCCACTGTTTTGCTCTCTTTGGTGGTGGCAAGCATCACATCATACCGGGACAGCCCCTTGAATTCGACCTTGTAAATCAGCGAATGCCTGGCCTCGTTCCAATTAAGCTGTCCGATCCCGTAAATGGATGCTTCGTCTGCAATCAGATACAGGTCCTTCTCATTGTTGGTCATCTCCAGCAGCTTGCGGATTTTTCGGTCATCCTCCAGACTGATGCGGTGTCCCGCTCCCTCAAACTTGATGGCGTATGTAACAAGGGAGTCCCTCTCCAACAGCCCCCGGTTCATGAGCAGCAGACAGCCGAAGGGGCTCTTGCCTTCATAGGTTCTCGTGGAGATGCCCTCCAGCTTCTCTTGCAGGGTATTGATATAATAGCGGTTATTGACAGGCTCCATTGTATAGTTGATGTCATCCTCGAAGTCTGTCAGATCCCGCCCCTCTTCAATAAAATCCTGGATCTTCCCCATGAACAGCCGGGTCATCCGCTGCAGGAACTGGGTACTGTCCTCCTTGTATTTCTTGCCAATATCCTCCAACTCATCCGGCACAAGTACGTTTTCCCCTTTGCTTTCATAGAAATCCATAAAGTAATAATCAAGCGCCATCCTCACAAATGACATCCACGGGTTGCGGTAAAAGAGATCGACTGTTTCCGGATCGGTATTGTCAATGGAGAGAATATAGCTGATGGTGGTGCGCTTGTTGCTCTGCTCAACATGAAAGCAGCTGGCATACATGATGCTTCGGGTCTGGTTATTGTGAGGGAAGGCAGCTTTGCCGCGGGATGAGTCTTCACTGCCGGTCTGCTCATGCAGGGTTGTCTCAATCAGCTCGTCTTCCGGCCCCTTATCCAGTTGGAAACGGAAGGCCTGAGGGTTGTCCAGAAACTGGTCAATCTGCTCCTCCCCGGCCAATCCAGGATGCCCCAGAATCTTGAACATTTCACTCGTATTGTCGAAGGATTCTTGATAAATTTCAGTCGGATCATTCGGATTGTCTGTCAGGATGCGCTTTATTCTGACTGCCCTGGCTTTGTTCTTACCCTTGTCGGAAGTGATAACGGCATACAGCTTCAAGTCCCAACGGGTGTCCAGCTTCTGGATAATCTCCTCCAGATTGCCGTATACCAGCTTGTTTATCGATTCGGCCAGCTTCAATTGGATCAACCTTCCCTCAGATGGATTGCCTCGGATGAGTATGTAAAAACCGCTCCATGTCCCCGCTCTGGGAGGATGGAGCATTCTGCCCGAAAAATCGTACAGATGTTGATCTGGGCCGCAAAAAAGAATAATCTGTATGAAATATTCCGCTATGATGTACTTGTCCATATTACCATATTTTGTTGGTTGCTCCTATGGCCTTCTGCCGTGCTACAGGTAAAAAAAATCCGCCTATTCCGGCGCGGAGCCGTTAAGCGGATTTGCGATAACAGATAATAATGGTCGCGGCGGGGCGGTTTGACCCAATCTGCGGAGGCTATGCGATCTGCCGAACCTGCCAGGTCTTCTGGATCTGTCTGGTTACCCGAACCTGCCTGCTTGCCCGGTCACACCTTAAACGTATCCACGAAGGACTTGAGCCGCTGGGTATTCTCCAGATTGGCTTCGGAGTTGGCCTGCATACGGTCCACGTGGCTTAAGATGGCACCAGTCTGCGCGCTGATCTCCTCAATGGTTCTGGCCCCGCCGATGATCTGTTGCGCCACGTCGGTGGTGCGCAAAGTCACCTCATTGGTGGAGGCGCTGATCTCCTCGGAGGTAGCCGACAGTTCGGTGATCACATCGCTGATATGCTGGGCGTCGCGCCCGTACAGCTCAAAGTTGGCAACCAGTGTCTCGTAGTCGGTCAACACTTCTTGTTCGATAAAACGGATCGCATCCTGGGAGGAGCCGACCAGTTGCTCTACAGACGACATCACCGATTCAGCCAGCGCCTGAATACGGTGGACGGTATCGGCCGTATGCTCGGACAGCTTGCGGACCTCGGAGGCCACTACGGCGAACCCTCTTCCCGCTTCCCCCGCTCTTGCGCTTTCAATGGCCGCATTCAAGGCCAGCAGATTGATCTGACTGGAGATGTCCGAGATTTCCTGGGACAGCTTGCCGATTTCCCGCACCTTACCCACTTCAGCAATGGAGACCTCCATGCTGTCCTTCGTACCCTGATACAGCTTTCTTGTGCGTGTGATGGAGGCTGCCGAATTCTCCTGAAGCACCCGGGCCCGCTCGCTCACGTCATTGGAGAGGACAGCCCCCTCCTCCGTACGCAGGGCGATGGAGCTGACCGCCTGCTCAACCTGCTCCATCGTAGCGGCTATCTGCTCGGTGGATTGGGCAACAAACTCCATCATGCCTGTCATTTGCAGCGTCTTGTCGTTGGTGTCCCGGGTGCTGTTCTTCACTTCATCGGCAATGACGTTAAGCTCCTGTACATGATTGGCCAACCTGTCGGTACTGGACTGCGCCTCCTGGACGAAGCTGCGGACCTGGCCGGTCATATCGTTTAATGCACCGGCTACCTGGCCGATCTCATCCCGGGAATGCACCTGGATGGTCTGGACGGAGTAACGGTTGTGCTCATCCTTCTGGAAGGCGCGGACGATTTCCAGAAGGGGCCGGGAGATTCTGGAGCTGAGCCATAACCCGACTGCTGTCAGCACGGCGCAGATCCCCGCAATAAAAATTAGAGTAGCCACAATGCTGTTGCGCAGATCCTTTTCCAATTGCGTCTCTTTGGTGCTGACCATAGCCTGAATTTCATCCACATAATTGCCTGTGCTGATGACCCATTGGTAAGGCTCAAAATAACGGGAATACACCCGCTTCAGCGTCAGCTTGCCCGTACCCGCATCCTCCGGTTTTTCCCACATATAGTTGGAATAGCCGTCGTCCTTGCCGGTTGTAGCCGCTTCGATCAACCCTTTAATCAGCTCCGTGCCGTCAGGGTCCTTCATATCGATCCGGCTGGTCCCTTCCTGATCCGGCAGAATGGGATGGGCTACCAGCATCCCGTCCGTCTGGTCAATCCAGAAATAGCCGCTTTCCCCGTAACGCAAATTTTTGGCAGCCTTGCGGGCGGTCGCCTGGGCTTCAGCCACGGTTATCTGATTATACTTGGCCTGCGTGTAATAAAATTCCAGCAGATAATACGCCGTATCAATTTCGTTCTTGATCATTTGGTCATATTGCGTGAACAGATCAGCCTCATACCGTTCCAATTCCCGGTCTTTGCTTTTTTCCAGCATGGAGATGTTATACATCCCGAACAGTCCTGTCAGCGCCAGGCTGCTGATAAGGAAGGAAAGCAGGATCTTGAATCTGATTCTTCTCATGGTGCCCTCACTCCATTCTCCTATGTAGCTCGTTTACGCCATTAATTCATTATAGAAGTAGGAAAAGAGTCATGGGGGAAGAATCGACAAAGGTTTCTGAAAATTATGTGTCTGTTCCGCCCTCTCTACTCGGAATAGCAGCGGTGCGGTCTCTTAAGCGCGCGGTTTGGTTCGCGTGAGGCTGTCCATCGGGCTGAGCCGGCTCCTTGTCACCTTGGATATTCCCCTGCTCTTCGTTGTGGGGTTCTTTGTGCATAATACATGTTTTTGGAATAAGAAAGGAATTAAGGGAGGAATGTCGAATATATAGTCTATAGTCGTAGGTTTAAAGTCCTAGTTCGAAAGGGCATATATAGGAGACGATGGTATGACTACTGGAGAATGGAATAGCGTTCATGCAGGGCAATGGAATCGCAGGTACTTAAACTGCTTCTGGTATATTCTGTTTATCGCCGTCCTCACAGGGGAATTGAATGCAATTGTGCGCGGTGAGGCGGATGTGTTGGGTCAACTCCGGTATGTAATCATTCCCGCAGCGATTAATTTTTCGGTTCTGGGAATAGCGGAGTGGTTATTCCGCAGGAGGAACGGGTGGTTTCATTTCGTTATTCTTGCCGCCTCCACTTTGGTGAGCGCCGTTCTGATTTCTGCCCACTACACGCTTGATTATATCCAGGCTCTATGGATTCTTCCTGTTATGATGTCGGTGTATTATTTCCGGAGGAAGCTGGTGTTCATCGCTACGGCTCTGAATATCTCCGCTTTTTGGATTCTGACGTTTCTGCATCCCGGTCTGAGGGAGCGCACCCGCGCCGATGAATGGCTTACGATGCCGGTCATTCTGCTTGTAGCGGCCCTTATTGCGCTTAATGCTATGGAGCGGGGCATCCAGCTTCTGAAGGAGCTGCGCATGGAATCCGAGGACAAGCAAGAGCTGATGATCCAGAATGTAATCAAAGACCAGATGGTGCGGCTGGATTCCCTTACCGGACTGTACAACAGAGCCGCGCTCAATGAGCATCTGGATATGCTGCTGCGTTATGCCGAATCCGAGGGTTTCTCCCTGCATGTAGCTATGCTGGATGTGGACCACTTCAAGTCTGTCAATGATACGTATGGTCATCAGACAGGAGACAAGGTGCTCCGGCGAATGGCGACGGCGGTCAAGGAAGGAATCGGCAGCAGCGATTTTGCGGCGCGGTACGGGGGGGAGGAGTTCACTATCGTATTCACGGACCGGACGGTGGAGGAAGTGAAGAGGCTGCTGGAGGGCATCCGCCGCAAGATGGAGTGGATGGTTCATCCGGAGCTGGGCGAACGTCGCATTACCATCAGCATCGGCTTATGCCCTTACGGGAAAGGGATGGCGCGCGAGCGTCTGATAGAACAAGCCGATGCATGCTTGTACAAAGCCAAGCGCACCGGCCGCAATAAACTGTGCGATCATCTCTAGGGCGTGTTTGCAAACACGCCCTAATCCGAATCCACCATGAAGTCCTCCAGGCTGCGGTCCGCCTTGCTCTGATTGCACAGATTGCAGGCGCAGACGCAGTTTATGGGAGTGGTGTGGCCTCCCTTGGCTCTTGGCAGCAGATGGTCGATGGTATCTCCGTATTCCCCGCAGAAATGGCAGGTATAGTGATCCCTCATCAGAATATACCGCCGGAAGTTCTTATTGGTGTACAGGCGCCTGATTGTGTGCGGGTTAACCACCACGGCGGCAAATTCACGCACCAGCACGGCCGCGGTCTCAAGGTCCGTCTCCTGGTACCAGCGCTTGCCCTTATCCGTCTGTCCGCGCATGCGGATGATTCCTTCCCGGGTAGGCCGCAGCACGGATTCGTCCGGGCCATGGGGCTTGGGAGGCGGAGCAGGCAGCGGACGCTTGCTGATCCGTCTGGGCGCAAGCTCCGGGACGGCAGCCTCGCTTCCTGTAAGATGCCCGGACGGCAATTGATCCCGTTTGGCGGCAGCCTCTTCCTGGCGCAGCTTCTTGGATTTCTTGCGGCAGGAGCGGCAGATGCCGCGGCGGGAATCGGGGCCGGCCCTTTTGCCGGTACGGCGCATAAAATGGGTCACGGGCTTATGCAGATTGCAGCGCGGACATAGCCGGACTTGATGGATGACCGGTTCCGCGTCAGACTGTTCCGTTGGTTGATTGTGGGACTCCTGGAGCATGCTTTCACCTGCCTTCTTAATCTATTGTACCGGATTTGCCCTCGTCATGCATAGCCTTCCGTAAGGTTTATAAGTACTGTCCGCGAATGTCTCCCAAGGCTTATTTTTCGTCCAAAAAGGCATTTCCCGCCGGAAAAGCCCATATGCTATAGGCGACTATACCTTATGGGGCGGTGGATATCCGTGATTTTTCAGGCGGTGGGAGACTTTGACGGCGACGGCAAATGGGAAGCGGCTGCTGCATACCGGCTGCAGGATGAACTGATCGTGGAAGCCTACAAGCACAACGGCTGGATATGGATCAAGACGGATGAGTGGAGGGGAGGCCCCCACCTTATCCATACCCTGTATGCCGCGCCGTCCGGGGACAGAGGCCATGGGGGCCATGCTCTGGTCATCGGCTGGCAGCAGGGGCAGACGGCTTATCTGTCCGTATACGACTGGACTGCCGACGGATTGAAGGAAGCATCCCGCTATTCTTTTCCCCAAGTAAGCCGCAGCGAATTCGTTTCTTCGCGCGCAGCCGCCCTGTTTCCCGCTTCTGTCAGGACTCTGAAGGGGACACAGTGGGGGTACATTGATGCCGCCGGCAAGATGATTCTGCTGCCTGTCTACAATTACGCGATGCCCTTCCAAGATAACGGGCTGGCCATTGTAGACCAGAACGGGCACAGCGGAGTGATTGATACAGAAGGAAGGTTCGTGGTGGAGCCCCGTTACGACTCCATTAACCCCTTCAGCGAAGGGCTCGCGGTGGCCTCGGACAGCAAGGGGGCCAAGGTGATCAACGAGTCGGGTGCGGTTATAACAGACCGGGAATATCCGTATATCAACTCCTTCAGTGATGGCAGGGCGTTATTCACCGCTGGCGTTCCTTCGAATCAACAAACCTACGGATATTTGGACACGTCCGGCAAGGAGATCATCCCTGCCCGGTATCTGGAGGGAACAGACTTTGCGGACAGCCGTGCCGTAGTCAAGGTCAAGGAACAGGAATACATGCTGATCGGCAAGAACGGGGAACAGCTTGAGGTGTATCCCTTTGCTTTCGTGGGGTCCTTGTCCGAAGGGCTGCTGGCTTATCAGGAGAAGGAGCAAGGCCAGTACGGCTATATCAATGAACAGGGGGACGTAGTGATCCGGCCTGCCTACAGCGGGGCGCAGCCGTTCAGGGACGGCCGGGCCATAGTGAATACCGCCGAGGACTACGGCGCCCGCTACGGGGTGATTGATGCCCAGGGCAAGTTTGTAATCCAGGGTGTGTATAACGATATCCGGGATCTGGGGGAGAAAAGATTTGGCCTGGGGCGCGCCATCGATCCCGCCCAGCCCTTCATCGGATCGGTCTATGCCATTGCGGACGGGGACGGACAACTGCTCTCCGGCTTTGTCTATTCTGATCCGGAGGATTACAAAGAAGGATATGCCTCTGTCCATAACGGCCGGGAGACCTTCTTTATTGACAGGAACGGGGACAGGGCGATGGGGCTGCCGGAGGTGCCGGGTACCGGCACGCTTGCCTTTGAGGGCGAACTGATTCGGGCCAACGTGGATATGCGGCTGTCCTATCTGGACCGGTCCGGCCGCATTGTCTGGGAGCAGAACCGGGAGATTCCGTTGACTCCTCCCTACCGGGTGAATGAGGCCAAGTATAAGCCCAACAAGGATTATCTGGTCTATTACCCACAGGTGGAAGGCATGACGGATCAGGCTGCCCAAGCTAAGGTCAACGACACGCTTAAGGAGCTTTCCGCGGTTAAGCCCGTGGATCCTGCCGCCCAGTTGGATTACAGCTACTTCGGAGATTTCTCGGTGGCCTTCTACCAGAAACGGCTGCTGGTGCTGGGGCTTGAAGGGTATAACTATCCCTTCGGCGCGGCCCACGGAATGCCTTCCAAGCTGTTCCCCCATGTCGATCTGGGCTCGGGGCGGTTCTACAAGCTCAAGAATCTGTTCAAGCCTGACAGCGATTATGTCAAGGTTCTTAGCGGCATTATCGGGAAGATGATTAAGAAGGACCCGCAATATTCCTATGTATTCCCGGACAGCTACAAGGGAATCACCGCGGATCAATTGTTCTATGTAACCGAGAATGCGCTGCATATTCTGTTTGCTCCGTATGAGATTGCGCCGTATGCCGCCGGCTTCCCGGAATTTGTGATCCCCTTCAAGGAAATCGACAGCCTGTTGGATAAGAAGGGAGCGTTCTGGAGGTCGTTTCACTAGGGCGTGCTTGCTAACACGGCCTGGGAGGCGGGCGGGCCTTCACAGATACTTTGGTAAAAGTTTTCCCGTCTTCGTGGCTTAGGATTTCTCCGATAGCGGCATCTTATTATTATCATGCTGACGGAGGAGGCGAAGTGAAGCCATGGAAACGGGGATGAGCGATCACAAGAGGATGGTGCTCTGCAACAGGAACTACGTTTACTTGAACGGTAAATGGAGGCACAAAGGCGGAGGCGTGCACATGTCCGATTTTGCCGTGCACGTACTGGGCAATGAGGATTTCGACGGATCGTTGGAGCGTTATGAGGCGGCTCTCGCGCGGCATGTGCACCACCTCCATCTGGGGGTGGAGCTTTTCTCATACGGGGAGTAGCATCTGGTGAGGAGCCGTTTTTAGGAGCATACCCAGGGCGTGTCTGAAAACTCCGAGAGGGCAGTAAATTCACAAAAATCTGCTCCCCCCGGAGTTTGCAAACACGCCCTGACCCCAATACTCTCACAGGGGTTTTTCTTGCTGTGCTGCGGCTTCTAACACCCGTCTCGTATTGTCCACAAGAATTGCATATGATACAATGAACGGGTCAAGAACATACGTTCCGTGTAGCTTGCTGTTTTATAGACCTATTCTGCCGGGCAGATGGATGGAGGTTCTATGTCCGCTATTATAGCAGTACCGGTCAGAGAGTTGGCCGAATATGCCCACCGCAGCGGCAGCATCGAAGCCGGCTTCCGCTCTGCCGCGCCGCTCGCGGAAGGTGTCAGAATCCACAAGGCTGTTCAAGAGGGCTATCAGGAGCCGGATCAGAAGGAGGTTCCTCTGGCGGGAGAGCTTGTGCACCAGGAGCTCCTGTTCCGTGTGGAAGGACGCTGTGACGGGCTGAGGTTTGAGGACAACCAGGTGGTCATCGAGGAAATCAAATCCACCTCCGGCAGCTTGTCACTATTGGACGGGGGGCATGAGGTTCATTGGTCACAAGCCTTGTGCTATGCCTATCTCTATGCCAAAAGGGAGAGCCTCACGCAAATGCGGATCAGGCTCTTGTATGTCCAAGCCCAGACGGGGGAGCAGCGCAGCTTAGTGCGGGATGAGGATATGGGCATGCTGGAGCGCCATATGAGCCGGCTGCTGGAAAGCTATGCTCCTTATGCAAGGCTTCAGTATGCCCACCGGGAAGCGCGTGTACAGAGCGCGCGTGAACTGGCCTTTCCTTTCGGGCAATACCGCGCAGGGCAGCGCCATCTGGCCGGCGCCGTCTACAAGTCGGTTGCCGAAGGGCGCAAGCTGTTCGCCAGAGCTCCTACCGGGACGGGCAAAACCGTCTCCACCCTGTTCCCTGCGGTCAAGGCGGTAGGAGAGGGCCATCTGGAGAAGCTGTTCTATGTTACCGCCCGCACCACTACCCGCGCCGCTTGCGAGGAGGCCCTTGCACTCATGGAGCGCAAGGGCCTGGTGCTGCGGAGCGTTACCCTTACCGCTAAGGAGAAGATCTGTTTTCTCGACGAAGTACGATGCGGCAAGGAAACTTGCCCGTATGCCGACGGCTATTACGACCGGATCAATGAGACGCTGCTTGACCTGCTGGGTCATGAAACGGCGGTGACGCGCAAGACCGTGGAGCGGTATGCCCGCAAGCACCATGTCTGCCCCTTCGAGCTGTCTCTGGATGCGGCATACGCAGCGGATGCGGTGATCGGAGATTATAATTATGTGTTCGATCCCCGCATCTCCCTCAAGCGGCTGTGGGAGGAGGACAAGAAGAAGACTGCGGTACTGGTGGATGAAGCGCATAATCTGCCTGACCGGGCCCGGGAGATGTACTCGGCTGAGCTGTTCAAGCAGCCTTTTCTGCAGCTGCAACGGGCCTGCAAGGGGCACAATAAGGAGCTGTCCGCGGCGGCCAAAGGGGTGAACGCCTTCTTCATCGCCTTGCGCAAATCTCTTCCCGCCCATAGAATGCTGGTGCTCCCCGGGCTTCCCCCGGAGCTGCTGCCATTGCTGGCGGAATTCGCGGCGCTGGCTGAGGAGGAATTGGCCTCGGGGAGGTCGGCAGGACCAGGTTCGCCAGTTGCTGAAGATCCTGCCGTCTTACAGCAATTGCTGCCCGATACGTACTTTGCCGTTCAGACTTTCATTCGGATTGCCGGGTATTATGATGAGCGCTATACCGTCTATTGCGTGGAGGATCACACGGGGATCAGGCTGAAGCTGTTCTGTCTGGACCCCTCCGTCCTGCTCAGGAAGATGGGCAAGGGCTACCGCTCCCACATCTTCTTCTCCGCCACCCTGTCGCCGCTCCGCTTTTACCGGGAGCTGCTGGGCGGGGATGACGAGGATTATTCCGTCTCCATCCCCTCTCCCTTCCGCAAGGAGCAGCTGTCGGTCAAGCTGTCACCCTTGTCGGTCCGCTACCGGGACCGGGAGGCGAGCGCCGGGCCTGTCGCCACGCTGCTTCATAGCCTGACCGGAGAGCGCCGGGGAAATGCACTGGTCTTTTTCTCCTCCTATGAATACATGAAGGATGTCTATGAACGGTTTGTTGACCGGGAAACGGACTACAAAATTCTTGTGCAGCATACGGGGATGGATGAGCTGCAACGGGATGGGTTCCTTGCGGAATTCCAGGCGGGACTGGAGCGGCCGGTACTGGGATTTGCCGTGCTGGGGGGCATCTTCTCTGAAGGAATCGACCTGACGGGAGAGCGCTTAACCACTGTGGCGGTAGTGGGTGTGGGACTTCCCCAAGTGGGGCTGGAGCGCAATCTGATCCGGGATTATTATAACGCAACAGACCGCAACGGCTTTGATTATGCCTATGTGTATCCCGGCATCAATAAGGTGCTTCAGGCGGGCGGCCGCTTGATCCGCACCGAGCAGGACAGCGGCACGCTGCTGCTGGTGGATGACCGCTTCGGCTCGGCGGCGTACCAGCAGCTTCTGCCCGACGAGTGGAAGCCGCTGCAGCTGTTCCCGGATGGAAGCGGGACCGCCCTTAATCGATGGCGGCGATTGTACGAGCCCGTCTCTTCAGAGGAATAGAAGCCGGATTCCCGTTACATTATTTGGATAGAGCAAGATGGACTGGAATCGGCGTTTTCTGTGAATATTATCCTTATCTCCCTGATGGGATCAGCCATGCTGAAATCAAGAAGCTAGGGGTGGGGGAAAATGAAACGCATGATTGCCGTATGCGCGGCTCTGGCGCTGTCCGTTGCACCGTTGTTGGGGGCGGTTGCGCAAGCGGCGCCGGCTGTTCCGTCATCGGGTGAATTTCAGGACGGAAGCAGAACATATCATTTTGGTTTTCAGAAGAGCAGGAACGGACAGCTGCCTTCCATCGCCCAGGAAGGATTCATGGAGTCAGTGAAGCGGCACAACGGAATTTTTCTGGGCAACACGGAGGAGAAGGAACTGTATCTGACCTTCGATAACGGCTATGAGAACGGTTATACCACGGCGATTCTCGATGTGCTGAAGGAGAAGCAGGTGCCGGCCGCCTTTTTTGTCACAGGCCACTACATCAAAGACCAGCCGGAGCTGATCAAGCGGATGGCAAGTGATGGGCATCTGGTGGGCAACCACTCCTGGAGCCATCCCGACATGAGCCAGATCTCCGAAACCAGGATAGCCGACGAGCTGGAGAAAGTACGGGCAGGCGTGGAGGCGCTAACCGGCAACAAGGAGATGCGCTACCTCAGACCGCCGCGGGGGATCTTCAGCGAGCGGGTGCTGGCGGCGAGCGAAAGGCTGGGCTATATCAGCGTCTTCTGGTCCGTTGCCTACAAGGATTGGGATACTGCGCAGCAGCGGGGGGCCCAATATGCGTATGACACGGTGATGGGCCAGCTCCATCCCGGGGCCGTTATTCTGCTTCATTCCGTGTCCAAGGACAATACAGAAGCATGAGGGCATCTTTCACCGCCTTTTCGCCCCTGGCTGCGTTACTTTCGCTTGACGTACCCCGGTACGCCTGCGCAAAAGTGCCTTGCCAGAAACGAAAATTTAGGCGTTATCTGCTCCTCTCGGAGTTCTCAAACACGCCCTAAATAAAAGACAGGCAGGGCTCCATTTGTTTGGAGCTTTTTTTCTGTGTGGAAGTTTCATAAGACGGGCTCTTGTAATGGAATGAAGCATGCGGCGTATTAAAGGCTCCCTTCGAGGTTTGGCTGTTCGCCGTGGCGCGTAATGTGGTCAACGATTATTTCCGGGGACAGAAGCGGCACAGATTCTTTTCTCTGGAGGCGATACGGGAATTGGTATCCAACAGAAAGGACCCGGAGCGACTGGCGATTGTCGGCGAAACCCATGACAGCTTATCCCGCGCGCTCGCTGCCTTGGCGGAGAGAGAACGGAATATAATTGCGCTTAAATTCGGCGCAGGTCTGAAGAATACGGAGATTGCCCGGGTCACAGGCGTTACGGAGGACAATGTGGGAGTTATTCTGTACCGCACATTGAAGAAATTAAAAAAAGAGCTGGGGAGTGTGTCCGCTTATGAGCCGGAAGAGGGAAGGCAGAGCATTTTCTAAGGAATTGGACGCTTGTTTGAACGGAGAAGGTACAATGGAAACGGCAACGGAGGACAGGAAATCATTGCTTCGTTTGGGCCGGTGCCTGGCTGAGCGGGATTCCGCGGATCAGGCGGGCAAGGAGCGGGTGTACCGCAATGTTGGTTACGGTGGAAAATATCAGCGGCTTGCAGCAATATGCCGATTTTAAAGTGGGCATTCCGGACTATTTGCCGGAGGGATATCACTTTAACCGGGCTGTCTTCTATAAAGATGAGGAGGGGACGGTGAGCGGCAATTATGTGAACCTCTATTTCACCCGCGCCGGGACGGAAACCCCTGTTTTCATGCAGCAACGCTTGGCGGATGAGGAAACGGCCTTCGGGTTGTCCACGGATCTGAAGGTGGAGGATGCCACCGTCAACGGGGCAGCTGCGGCACTGATTGGAGGCACGTCCATCAAATGGGAGGCGGGCGGAGTGCTCTACAGTTTATCAGGCAAGGAGCTTGGACGGCAGGAGATTCTGAAAATTGCCGAGTCTGTCCGCTGAGCGGTAAACGAACCGAGCCTGACGGCGTTCTTCCGTCAGGCTCTTCTTGCCGGCTGATAGCTGCCGGATCCTATTCGCCGGAGTGTTTTACCCGCTCCACATCACGGAAGAACAGGACACAGAAAACATGGGTCATGAAGAACGTGGCCAGCAGAGATACCCAGGTCCACCACCATTTCCATTCCAGGTAAAGCACCAGATGGGTATACCGCTCCAGCAGCATCTCTACTGCAGTCAGAATGGTACAGAAAAAGAAGTAGTAGCAGAGGCGTTGCGGAAAGCTGCGGTGAGAGGGATAGAATACGTTGAAAACTGCGCAAACCATCGGATACGCCATATACTCGTAAGTCAGGCTGGTACGGTTAATCGACGCCAGTTCCCGAACGGGATACTCCAGCAGTTGAAGCTCTACAGCCACCAACCCTAATAAGTAAGTGAGCGCCTGCTTGAACAAAAAAGCGACAAGCGCCAGCCGCCTTCTCTCATGGGGGATGATGAACACCAACAGGAAGGACAACACCCAGACCCCTGTCAGAATCCAGTAATCTATGCTCATAGGATGCGTTCCTCCGTCTTGAAGGCAGCAGGATCCTTGAAGAACCAGCGGGAGATGATGCTCACCAGAACGAAGTTGAGCGTAATGATCATCCAGACCCACACCGAATGACTGCGGTTGTATTCCAGCAGACCGGTATATTCACCAAGGAGCCAGTGAAAGATTGTAATTCCTACGGTCCACGGAAGCAGCATATATAGGATGCGCCGGAGCGGTGTGCCTTCAGGCTTGCGCAGCTGGTACAGCCCGCATACAGTAGGATAGAGCAGATACTGCATCGTAAAGCCCATTTCCGTCGCCTTGGGGAACTCTCTGACCGGATAGGAGAAAATTCCGAATTTCACATGCAAGATTACGGTAACCCATGTGAAGCTCTGGCAGAGGAGAAAGGCCAGTGCGAACTGGGGCCAGGTGCCGCGCCGGACAAACAGTACCATGGCAGCGGGGGCGATGATCCAGATAAGAACAAGAATAAGCTGGTCTGTATTCATAAGAATCGGTTCACCTTTGGGCAAAATTTCTTTTATATCCTAGTATGAGCAATGTGCCTCCATTCCAACCGCGCCGTTTCATCCTGTGGATAACCTGTTGACAAGTGGGATAACTATGTGAACAAGTGGGATAACCATGTGGACAAGCAAAAAGTTTCTGGGGAAAAGGGGGAAGAATGCAGGATTTTCCGCCAATAACACGAAACTTATTATCATTGAAATATTATTCCTGTGGATAAGTAATAACGTAGGAAAATAAAGCAAGGGATGCCGGAGGGTCCCCGGAGAAGAAATAAATCTGGTTGACGTATGGTTAATTCTGGTTGACGAAAGATGCGGAGCTTGGTATATTTAAATAAATAAATTCGCATAAGTTTACTTGGTATTGTGGCGTTTATTAACCTTATATGGAGGTATTCCCATGACGCAAGAAAGACAACTGCAACCGGAAACATTGGCGGTCCATGCCGGCCAGACCATTGATCCCACCACCTTTTCCCGCGCCGTTCCCTTGTACCAGACTACATCCTACGGCTTCCGTGATACGGACCATGCCGCCAACCTGTTCGGCCTGAAGGAATTCGGCAACATCTACACCCGGCTGATGAATCCCACAACCGACGTTTTCGAGCAGCGGGTAGCCGCTCTTGAAGGAGGAGCTGCGGCGCTGGCCACCGCTTCTGGATCAGCCGCCATTACATATTCCATCCTGAATATCGCCGGAGCGGGGGATGAGATCGTCTCATCGGCGACCTTGTACGGAGGCACTTACAATCTGTTCGCCATCACCCTGCCCAAGCTGGGCATCAAGGTGAAATTCGTGGACGCAAGCAACCCGGACAACTTCCGCGCCGCCATTACGGATAAGACCAAAGCGTTGTACGCCGAAACCATCGGCAATCCCAAGGGGGATGTGCTGGATATTGAGGCGGTAGCGGCTGTTGCCCATGAACACGGGCTTCCGCTGATTGTGGACAATACCTTCCCCAGCCCTTATCTTCTGCAGCCCATCAAGTTCGGAGCGGATATTGTGGTGCATTCCGCAACCAAGTTCATCGGAGGACACGGAACCTCCATCGGCGGCGTGATTGTGGACAGCGGCAAATTCGACTGGACGGCATCCGGCAGATTCCCCGGATTGACCACGCCTGATCCAAGCTACCACGGGCTGGTCTACACGGAAGCGCTCGGTCCGGTCGCCTACATCATCAAGGCGCGCGTGCAGCTGCTCCGCGATATGGGAGCGGCGATCTCGCCCTTCAACTCCTTCTTGCTTCTGCAAGGCCTGGAGACCCTGCATCTGCGGATGGAACGGCACAGCGAGAACGCGCTGAAGGTGGCCCGTTATCTGGAAGGGCATCAAGCCGTGCACGGAGTGAGCTATGCGGGACTGGAGAGCCATCCATCCTACGAGCTGGCCAAGAAGTATTTGCCCAAGGGCCAAGGGGCCATCCTGACCTTCGAGATCAAGGGCGGCGTTGAAGCCGGCAAAAAGGTAATCAATGCGGTGAAGCTGTTCTCCCATCTCGCCAATGTAGGGGATTCCAAGTCGCTCATTATTCATCCCGCCAGCACAACCCACCAACAGTTGACGGAGGAAGAGCAATGGTCGGCGGGGGTTGCGCCGGGCTTGATCCGCCTGTCCATTGGCACGGAGTCCATCGACGATATCCTGTTTGATCTGGAACAGGCGATTGCAGCCAGCCAGGAATAATATTATCCGGAAAATAATAAAGCTCCCCTGAACTTAATACAGTCAGGGGAGCTTTTTGTTTCATACCAGTTCCACTTGCTTGCGGGGCAGAATAATCAGATTGGAGTCAGCGTCCGGTACAGAGGGGGAGCGGTTATCGGACTCCGCTGACACTGCCGGATAAGCGGGTGTTGCCGCCTTGCGCCGCGGAGCGCTGCCGATCTCGCCGATCTGCAGGCAATTCCAGTCCTCCTCATTCTGGGCTTCATCGGTCCGCACCAGCGACCATTGATAATTCCGGTCGAACAGGTACAAGGTGGGAGGACAGATATCCAGATGGGCGGCAATCTCCTTGTATTGGGCCATACATACCCCATTATGGGCAGAAAAAGGGGAAGAAGGAGCTACATATGTGCAGTCCCAATAGACCAGCACCTCATTGATCCGGTGGGAATAGCTCTTCAATGTATTTTCCGAGATGACATAGGGACGGCGCTTGCGGTCGGTAGCGTAGTAATCCCAGAGCACATAGCCGTTGCTGCGCAGTCCCTTGGTGCGCCGCAGCTTCTCCAGCATGATATAAGTATGCACGGACATCCGCTCCGAATCGAGAAAGGCGGAGATATACCGGTTTAATGCCTGTTCGGCCATTCTGGGTGATAATGGGGTCAGGGTTAGATCTGCCATGTGCTTCATCCTCCGGTAGCTGCGTCCTCCGGCTGGCGGACGCCCCGATTGTTTGCGCGTCTGCGCCGCCCTTGGCGGTAGCGCTATCACAAGTCATTATACCCGATGGAAAAGCCTGTTGGCATTATAAAAATTTGTTGCCGCCGCAAACGGGCGTTTTCTCATGGAGTAACCGGTATTCGGTAGGGGAAGTTCCCGTTCTCTTCTGGAAGAAGGAAGCGAAATAAGAAGCGCTGGAGAAACCGGTGGACAAGGCGATCTCCGTAATGCTGAGACTGGTGGAAGACAGCAGCTCCTGCGCTTGTTCCAGCCTCCTCAGGGAAACGTGCTCATTGGGGGATACGCCAGTGTGGCGTTTGAACACCCGCTGCAGGTAGTACGGACTGATATGAAGGGAAGCGGCAAGCTCTGCAAGAGAGGCGGCCTGCGGCAGCCGGGAGCCGATCAGGACAAGGGCTGCTTGCACCAGCCGCACTTCCGGCCCTGCCGGCCCTGGAGCCTCGGGCTTGCAGCGCTTGCAGGGGCGAAAACCGGCCTCAATGGCATCCTCAATCGAAGCATAGAAGGATACATTCTTCAAGAGAGGGATGCGGGACCGGCAGGAGGGGCGGCAGAAGATGCCGGTGGAATGCACCCCCGTATAATAGAGGCCGTCATATAAGCTGTCGCGGCGGACGACGGCATCATAGATGGCTTGAATCAGCGCAGGATCGGAGACGGGCTTGCCGTTCATGTCGGGCACCTCGCAGTCGGCCTCAGCCGCAATGTTCTTTCTCTTCTTAGTATACCCGGGTCGGCTTGTGAAATCTTGCGCTCCTGTTGGCGTTCGCTTATCAAACCCAAGGCGGGGGGGTTATACTGGGATTACGTTGATAAAAAAAGAGAGGGCGAGAAGCATGAACCATCCTGCACTGCGCTTTGCATCATGCGAATTGAAAGGAATCCAAGCAGGCCCCGTGTTTGTGATGGCAACAGATCAGGGGTTGTGCCGGATAACCTGGCCGGATGAAGGATATGCGGCTCTTGCCAAGTGGCGGGACAGGCATATGCCGGGAGCGGCTATTGTAGAGGATCTGGAGTCCCTTAGGACTTATGTGCAGCAATTGGAGGAATATCTGTCCGGTGCCCGCTCGGAGTTTGCCTTGGGGCTGGATTTACGGGGGACGCCCTTCCAGCTTCAAGTCTGGAAGACGCTGCAAGCCATTCCCCATGGCAGCACCATAAGCTACACGGAGCTGGCCTTAAGAGCGGGGAGTCCGCATGCGGTAAGAGCGGTTGGAGCGGCCAACGGCAGCAATCCCGTGCCGATCGTGGTGCCTTGCCACCGCGCCATCGGCAAGAACGGCAAGCTGACCGGATTTCGCGGCGGCCTGGAGCTGAAGGACAGGCTGCTTCGGCTGGAAGGAGTGGCATTATGAGATTGACCGGGGAGCAAATCCTGCTGAACGCGCCGGAGGATTATCAGTTCGAGCAAGCGTTGGTTTATCTGAATCGTTACGAGTCCGAATGCCTGCATCAAGTGGAGGGCAGGACCGTATATAAGGCGCTGCAGATTCAGGGGCAGACCCTGCTGCTTGCCATTGAACTGGGGGCGGAAATCGAAGCGGAGACGGCGCAAGGAGCAGCCAAGCGGGCGGTAGTTCTAAGCTTTCTCAACGGCAGACCGGCGGAGTCTATGGTGGATGATGCCGTTTCTTATGTACGGGATTGGTTGGACCTGGATACGGATCTTGCCGGCTTCTACGAATTGAGCAGCCAAGACAGGCTGCTGGGACCGGTGGTGGAGCAATACCGGGGGCTGAGACTCATCGGTGTGCCCAGCCTGCTGGAGGCGCTGTGCTGGACGGTAACAGGCCAGCAAATCAATCTGTCCTTTGCCCATACGCTCAAAAGGCGGCTGGTGGAAACGTTCGGAACCCGTGTGGTCCAGGGCGGGCGGGAATTCATGCTGTTCCCGGAGGCGGCGGTACTGGCGGAGGCGCAGCTTCAGGCGCTGCAGGCGCTGCAATTCAGCAGAGTCAAAGCGGAAACCCTGCAACGGATCGCCCGGCTGATCGCCCTCGGGGAGCTGTCCAAGGAGCAGCTTCTGGGCAGCGGTGATTTCCTTGAAGCCGAAGCGCACTTGGTTTCCATCCGGGGCATCGGTCCATGGACGGCCAATTATGTGGCCATGCGCTGTCTGCGCAACCGGGACGCGTTTCCCTTATCCGATGTGGGTCTGCATAATGCTATTAAGCGCAGGCTCAATCTGATAGATAAGCCGCCACTTGCTCAAGTGGAGGAGCTGGCAACCGCATGGAAGCCGTGGCGGGCATACGCTACCTTTTATCTGTGGAGCACCCTTGCTTCTTCTTGAAGTCTCGGCGCAAAGTATACGGGGAAGCAGCCCGACTTCTTGATAAACGCACGGCATCAAAAGAACGCCGTCAGGTTCTTATCCTCGATGGATGCTGCCGGCAACGGCAGGGATAATGTCAACTCAGCTATTATTGGGGAACGGACATCCTCAGCATAATCAGCTCTTCTACAGGCTCCCCGTTCACCAGGTGCTCCATCGTGATCTTGGGCACATCATCGGTTGTCAGGTTGTAATACCAGATTCCATCGGGATATACCAGGGCGAAAGGTCCGTTGCCGCAAATGCCCAGACAGTTGGTCTTGCTCAGCTTCACTTCCTTGTGAATGCCCAGCTCGACCAACTGCTCTTTGAATGCCTCCATTACCTCTTCGGATTCCTGGCCCTCGCAATGCTCGCTGCTGCAAAAAAACAGATGCTTCTTCATTGCCTTCAACCTCATGTTCATCGTTACCCTCTCCTCCTCTATGGGAATCTATATAACATCCCTTGAGGCGATTATATAGGAAAGTGTAAGCGTATGGGTGGTATTAGTGACAATGTTGCGCAAAATGTAACATGTAATCGATTTAACATGACTTATTGTGTTATTAAACATGACATAATACGTCTTACGGCCGGATCACGACCTCTGTGCCAATGGGAACCTTACCGGCCAGTTCCACCACATCCCTGTTATACATACGGATACAACCGTGAGAGACCCGGTTGCCGATGGAGGAGGGATCGTTCGTGCCGTGAATGCCGTAATGGGGTTTGGAGAGGCCGAGCCAATATGCGCCGAAGGGGCCGCCCGGGTTGGGAGCCTTATTAATAATGGTGAAGCGTCCGGAAGGGGTGGCTGCTGCAAGGGAGCCAATGGCCACAGGATAAGAGGATACGACAATATCTCTGTCCAACAGATGAAGCATACGGTCGGATAAATCCACAATGATCCTGTATTTGGGCATAGAATCCCTCCTGTTCTTTTGTTATTAGCATATGCAGGCGGGCTTGTTAACGGACAGCAGCCGGAGATCCGGGAGGGAAGCGTCCACAATTTGGGAGGAAACCTTATACATTTATAACAATCTGCTAAAACTAATCTTATGTTTATCCGCCATAATAGGAAGCGGGTACTATGCGATTTTATCAGGATTGGGGAGAGTCTGTATGGACAAGCACAAAGGAGTTCACACCGGGGACACTGCCGGCGGAGGAACCGGCGCTCAAGCGGAGCGATTGCAAGCTTCGAAGCTGTGTACCGTCATGGTAGCAGAAGACCACCCCGTCAACATGATGCTGCTCAGAGAAATCCTGAAGAATATGGGATGCCGCACCATCGAGGCTCCTGACGGAGCGGTGGCGCTGAAGATGCTTGAGGCGATGGAGGAACTCCCCGATATCTTGCTGACAGATGTGATGATGCCTCATCTGGATGGCATAACCTTGACCAAGTGGCTTCGGCATCTTCCCCGGTACGACTCTCTGCCTATCATCATCATATCGGCTTTTGCCGCACAGGAAGATATCGAGGCGGCAAAAGAAGCGGGTTGCACCGCGTATCTGACCAAGCCGCTGGAGGTCCGTCCGTTTATGCAGCTGGTTTCCCGGTATTTGAACGCTGGGGCATCCTCTCCGGGCATATTTTAAATTTAAGCTTAATTTGATCAAAAAATGAGTCTTTAGTCCCGATTTATATGATATATTACATATCTCACTCATTATATTCATCATGAGGCATTACGGAGTATAATTGTCCATGAAATAAGAGTGGTTGATAATAAGCGGGGGTGCAAGATGGTTATACTGCGTAAAATGAGACTCGGTGTAAAGATTTTTCTGTTGTTTCTGGTGATGTTGGTATTGCTTTCCACCGCTATGTCGCAGATGTTCAAGATTCAGATTTCCAACGGAATTCGTGATGAGGTAACCAAGAACGCCATCAACGTCGCAGAGCTTGGACTAAAATATATGGATGCACGATATCCCGGCGCATGGTCGGTTCAAGGGGATGGGCTGTACAAAGGCGGTCAGAAAATGAACGGTGATCATCTGCTTCTGGATGAAGTTCACCGGCTGACCGGCAGTATGGTCACTCTCTTTCAGGGGTCTAGCCGGATTTCCACTACGGTGATGCAGGACGGAGAGCGGGCGGTAGGCACCGAGGTGTCGGAGGCTGTTAAGGATGTGGTGGTCAACCAGAAAAAAATCTACCGGGGAGAAGCGGACATTCTGGGCGAGAAGTATCAGACCGTATATATGCCCCTGCTGGACAAGGATAACCGGGTGGCTGGGATCTGGTTTGCCGGCTCGTCGGAGGCTTCTATCGCAGAGCACGCCGATGAGGTGATGCAGAAGCTTTGGCTGGTGCTGGGTATATCCTTCCTTGTAGCCGCGGCTCTGGTGGTTTTGTTCGCCTGGCGTATTTCCCGCCGCTTAAGCCGTATGAGGTTGGCGATGGCGGCTGCCGGCGAAGGGGATTTTACCCTGTCTGTCACAGACGGCTCCCAGGATGAGATCGGGCAGCTTGCTGCAAGCTTCAATCATATGCGCAACGGACTGATCAAGCTGATTCAGGGCGCGAGCCACACCTCGCGGCAGGTTGCATCTACGGCTGAGGTGCTGACCTTCAGCGCCGATGAGACCAGTAAGGCCACCGAGCATATTGCTGTCTCTATCCAGGACATCTCCGGCGGAGCCGATTCCCAGCTGGCCGTTACCAATGAAAGCGTAGAGATGATGGAGGAGATAGGCAAAGGCCTGATCCGAATCGAAGATGGGGCCGCCAAGGTTAGGGAGCTTGCTGAATCAGCCTCCGGGCTGGCCGGCGAGGGCGGGGAAGCGGTTCTGCAGACAGTCCGGCAGATGGGGGAGATCCATGTGGCGGTTGACGAATCGGATGCTTCCATTAAGTCGCTTGCGCTGCGCTCCGCCGCCATTGAGGAAATGGCCAAGGCCATCTCGGACATTGCCGTACAAACCAATCTGCTTGCTCTTAACGCGGGCATTGAAGCTGCGCGGGCGGGGGAAGCGGGCCGGGGATTCGCCGTGGTTGCAGGAGAAGTGAAGAAGCTTGCCGAAGGCTCCAAGAGCTCCGCCCAAAAGGTGGCAGAACTGATTCGTGATATACAGGCGGGCATCCAGAACACCGTTGGAACCATGGATCAGGTGAAGCAGCGGGTCAATGGCGGGATTGCCGCTGTTCAGGAAACAGACCGCAAATTCAATCTGATCCTGGGCTCCATGAATGAGATGGAGAGCAAGGTGAAGGAAACCTCGGAGATTACGGCTGAGATCATGACCCGAATGACCGACGCCGGCAAAACATTCTATATGCTGGCTGAAGTGGCGCATAGCACCTCCATGAACGCCCAGACGGTCGCCGCCTCCTCCGAGGAGCAATTGGCATCCATGGAAGAGGTATCCGCCTCTTCGGCTGATCTGGCCAAGCTGGCCGAGAGCTTGCAGGAAATTCTGAGCAGATTCAAGGTGGAAGCCTGACGGATACGTCGGGATGCTTAGCCGGTCAAGGCCGATTCGACGATGGACGCCGTATGGCAGTCCCGCGGATCGGCCTTGTTTTGCTTTTTTGTCAAAAACATGCATGCGGTAAATTCAATATTCTGCTATGATAAAGCTTTGAAACAGGTATCAGCCTGGATTGATTCTCTGCGCCCGGCATAGCTAAAGGGACGGCGGCAGGCGCCAGGATCAGAAAGCTCATCTGATGCACACCAAGCGGCTGTTAAGGCTTTCAAGGAGGAATTATTCATGTCTAAAGGATTGCTGTATGCCCTGCTCGCATACTTGGCCTGGGGCTTCCTGCCCTTGTATTGGAAGGTGCTGGGGGATATCCCCGCCGGAGAAATACTGGGGCACCGGGTGCTGTGGTCAGTGGTATTTTTGACGGCGCTTCTGCTTATTACCCGGCAAGGGAAGGCCTGCATCGGGGCGTTGAAGGACAAGCGGACCACGGTTCTGGTCACCCTCTCCTCCCTGCTCATCAGCTGCAACTGGCTGGTATTCATCTGGGCCGTCAACAACGGGTATATGGTGGAAACCAGCCTGGGTTATTACATGAACCCTCTGTTAAGCGTGTTGCTTGGTGTCGTTTTCCTGAAAGAACGGCTGCACGCGGGACAATGGACGGCAATCGGGCTTGCGTTTGGCGGTGTCGTTGTGGTGACGGTGGAGCATGGACGGCTTCCCTGGGTATCCCTGGTGCTGGCGGCAAGCTTCGCTTTCTATGGTCTGCTGAAGAAGAAGGTTAATCTGGATTCCACCATCGGGCTGGCCTGGGAGACGGGAATTGTTACCCCGGTGGCCCTGGTGTATTTGGTCTTCATCCAATATACAGGGGATGCGGCGGCCGGCTCAATCGGCATGGGACGCTTGCTGCTCCTGTTGTTGAGCGGCGCGGCAACGGTGATGCCGCTGTTCTGGTTCGCTCAGGCAACCAAGCATCTGCCCTTGTCCACCATAGGCTTCATCCAATATATCGCTCCTACCATCACGCTTGCCATAGGTGTGTTGGTGTACGGAGAAGCCTTCGATCTCACCCGGCTGATCAGCTTCGGCATGATCTGGTCGGCGCTGGTGGTATACACCGTCTCTTCCTACCGCTTCTCCCGCCGGACAAGCCGGCTGGCCCGGGCCAGCGAAGCCGCGTGATGCCCCTCCGGGGTCATCCAAGGAGTGGAAGCCCATTCTCGAGCAGGTCAGAACGTATGGAATTCCAAGGAGTGGGAGCTTGTTGTCACTGGATCAAGCGCTGAAAGAGTTGGAAATACAGGCGCCTGGGAAGGTGACATACTTTAGCGGAAAAAATTTCCGTTGCAAGCAAGCAGGGCTGGACCGCCATGGAAAAAGGCGCTACCCCTTTGGAAACGCAAAAAGAACTTGGCGGTGTCCTTCCGCCAGGTTCTTTTTAAACGCCAAGAAGCTTATCATTCGGAGAAAGGGAGTCCTTTACCGCTTCCCTCCTTTAATCCACGCCCTGCAATGTTGCTGGCGGAACCTCTTAAGAATCCGTCGGGTAATAACATTCGACAGCCGTCAAATCAGTGCGGGAATAGTTACCATTCTGTCAAAGGAAATATCCGATTTACCCAGGGGCTATCATCATTCAATCAGAAATAGAAGCCGGTCCGCCATTTACCGGGCTATCCACCAAACGCCCGCGAATTCCGGTACAGCGGTTAATCCCTGTGTTGCCACGCGCCGCGCCAGGTTCTCCCCGAAGAAGAATCCCGTCAGCTCTGCCGCTTCTTGTACGTTCCTGAACGAATAATCCAGCCGCATGGTTCTGTGGGCGAAGCCGTACCGCTCCTGGAGCTCCCGGTAATAAGGGAGGAGAAAGTCGGGCGGAGCCGGTTGCTCCGTTCCGGTGCCCATGGTTTCAAATAAAATAATCGTTCCTCCCGGACGGAGGATGCGGGTGAATTCCGAGAGCGCCTGACCGAGGCTCCCCGACCAGTCGGCGTGGCTGCTGCTGGCCACGTAGCAGACGCTCCAGCCGGATACCACCAGATCTGCCGAGTGATCCGGCAGAGGCAGGCTGCGGTTGTCCGCGGGAATGCAGCGCCATCGCCCCGGGCACAGAATGTCCAGCTTCGCGGCCGTCACCTGAAGCATGGCCTCCGACTGGTCCAGCGCCACAATACTTGCGGCGTGCGGCCCGAGGGCGGCGGCCAGCCGGCCCGTTCCCGCTCCCGCATCCACAATGTCCAATCCCTCCACGGGACAGATGCAGTTCACCGCGGGAAGCAGACTGGGCTGCCTGGAAATAAGCTGTTCGTACATACTTGCTTGATTGCGGTAAATATAGGAATGGTCAGGTATGGCTATCTCCTCCTGAATAGTAGTCCGGCCGGCCAGCCATCTTCACTATACACGTTTACGTTACGGCAAGGTCAAGGAGGGGGCCGCTAATCCGCAGCAGGCGACGCAACCAGAACGAAGGCTTCCGGCGATTCGGGGAGAGCGGACAGCCGGGCCGAGAAGCCCCGCAGCTCAAGCTCGGAACGCAGGGGCACCCAGCCGGCTTCGGGCAGAGGACAGGCGATGCCCAGCCGCCCTCCCGGCTTCAGCACCCGGAGGATTTCCAGCAGTGCCGACAGCCGCTCGGCTTCACTAAGCAAGTGGAACACATAGCTGGATACGGCAAAGTCGAAGGTATGCTCATAAAAAGGCACGGCCAGCAGGTTTCCGAGCTTCGTCTCCATCAAGGGGTACTTGCGGCGGCATAGCTGGAGCATGCGGCGGGACTGGTCCAGCGCCTTCATGTCAGCGCCGCTCGGAAGTATGGTCCCTGCCAGATTGCCGGTTCCTGTGCCCAGATCCAATCCCATCTCTCCAGGCCTAGGGGAGATGGCTGTGGCCAGTGCGCGAAGGGACTCCTTGTAGCCGGGATAGGAGGCATGGCCTTGTTCCACCATGGCATCGAAGCTTTCTGCATGCTGGTCGAAGCGGTAATGGTCTGTCCAGCTGTCGCGCAGCTCCCGCTGCCTGCGGGAGAGTTCGGCCTGGCGGAACATGTTCTCCTGAAGCGGCGGCGCTTCGGTGAGGATATTATGAATGAGGCGCTCGTTCATCCGGATCTGTCCCTCCAGATCCAGTCTCCTGGCATAGAGCAGAGCGCGCTGCAGCTCCAGAAGATAGAGCAGTTCGTCTTGCTCCTCCATTCCGTAAGTCTCCATAACCGTATGCAGGCTGGTTAGGGACAGGCCGGCTTCCCGCAGGGAAATAATCGTCTGCAGCCTCAGCAGGTCCTGCTCCGAATATAGGCGGTAGCCGTTGTGAGGCGTTTTGCCGGGGGTGAGCAGCCGCTTTTCTTCGTAAAAACGGATGGTTCTTGTGCTCACGCCCAGCCGTCGGGCGGCTTCGGTTATTTTTAGCAGAGGCATGGTCATGTTTCCTTTCTGTGCGGGGGCGGATCACCGGGAATGGCTGCGAAAATTGCTGGGGGAGACGCCGGTTTCCCGCTTGAATTGCTTGGAGAAGTTCATGAAGTCCATGCCCACCGCCTCGGCGATTTCCGATATAGGCAGGTCGCTGGTGCTTAACAGCTGCCGGGCCTTGTCCAAGCGCTTGCGCTGGACATAATGCATGGGTGAGACGCCCATGTGTTTTTTGAAGAAGGAGATAAAATAATTGGGATGCAGATGCGCCAGGTTAGCCAAATCGTCAACGGTGATGGGTTGGGCCAAATTTTCCTGGATATAATGAAGGGTGTGGGTCAGCTTGTTCTGTTCGGTAGACGTAAGCAGCGGGGTGACGAAGTTGCCGTAATTGCCCTGGTCCATGCAAATGGCGATCAGACGGATCAGCGCTGCCTGGGAAAGCAGATAGGAGGAGGGAGAGGAGCGCGTGTGCTGCTCGGACAATTCCCGAAAGGTGCGGAGAAGACCCTCCCGGTCGGGAATATCGGCCCAATACGCATCCTCCGCATGCTGAAACAGCGGCCATTCCCCGATGGCAGCGTAGAAGTCGCAATAGAAGCGGATATAAGGATTGTCAGGCGACGTCCGGAAGGTCTGCACGGTGCCTGCCGGCAGAATGAACAGCTGATTGGGACGGGGGAAATAGAGATGCCGGTTGATTTCGATGGAGCCCTCCCCTTGCAAAAAGAAATACATCCGGTTGAAGCGGACGGTTTCGTCGGTTCTGATCCAATCGCCGATCTGATCCTTCAGCATGGAAGCCAGCACTTTTACCTTGAGATTCTCCAGCATATTGACGGGGGTGCCGCTCATGGAGAAATGGGGGTACTTATCTGAGTTTTGCATCGCAACCACCTTTGCAATTTACCTGAAACATCTTAGTTTTTGACTAATGTATCTTAATCTGGCATATAGAGCTTCCTTTCATTATGCCGTAATCTATAGGAGTCAGCAATAAGCTAGAGTTGAGGGAGGCCGTTAAATGGTACAGGTAAGTGATGGGATGAATTATGCCCCGCAAGGCAAGCCGAATAAGGTGGTTGAAGCGGGAGAGTTTGTATTTGCAGCGGTGGCTTTGGACCATGGACATATTTATGGCATGACCAACGGGTTGCTGGAAGCGGGTGCTACGCTCAAGTGGGTGTTTGACCCGGACCGGAGCAAGGCCGAGGAATTCGCCAAGAAGTATCCTCAGGTGCGCATCGCCGATTCTGAGGCGCAAGTCCTGGAGGACCCGGAAGTGAAGCTGATCGCCGGAGCCGCTATTCCTTCCGACCGCTGCGCGCTGGGACTGCGGGCCATGGAAGCGGGCAAGGATTATTTTACGGACAAGGCTCCTTTTACCACCCTTGAGCAATTGGAGTCCGCCCGCAAGAAGGTCAAGGAAACCGGGCGGAAATATATGGTGTACTTCAGTGAGCGGCTGCATGTGGAAGCGGCCGTATATGCAGGGCAGCTGGTGGAGCAGGGAGCAATCGGGCGGGTTGTGCAGGTAATCGGCTTTGGACCCCACCGCTTGAATGCCCCGACACGGCCTGACTGGTTCTTCCGCAAGGCCAACTATTGCGGCATTCTCGGAGATATCGGCAGCCACCAGATCGAGCAGTTCCTGTTCTACGCCGGCGTCAAGTCCGCCAAGGTGCTGCACAGCAAGGTAGCCAATTACAACAGTCCCGAGTATCCGGAGCTGGAGGATTTCGGCGATGCCACGCTGGTGGGAGATAATGGGGCGACCCAGTATTTCCGCGTGGACTGGCTTACTCCCAAGGGCTTAAGCACCTGGGGCGACGGACGGACCACGATCCTGGGCACCCAGGGTTACATTGAGCTGCGCAAATACATCGACATCGCCCGTGAGAAGACCGGCGGCCATGTCTACCTGGTTAACCAGGAAGGAGAATACCATTTTGACGTTAACGGCAAGATCGGCTTCCCTTATTTCGGCGAGCTGATCCTGGATTGCATCAACCGGACGGAGAAGGCTATGACCCAGGAGCATGCATTCCTGGCGGCCCAGCTCTGCCTGGAAGCGCAGGAGCAGGCCATCAAGATTCAATAATAAATGGTTTGGAGCGTTACCGCCGTCATAACCGGGACACTGGAAGATTGGCGGACCGCATAACCATCGGCTCTCCGAACCGGTTCATACCGGTTTGGGGGGCTTTTTTGGTTTGTGCTAGAAGAACTGAAGGCCGATGCTAAGCGCGCGGCGAGGGAATATTCGGCAAACGGCCTGGAAGGCGGAAACGAGCCCCAATACGCTGCTGGAGCAAGCGGATTTCGCCAGGATGCCATTAGGCAAATAAAATCGTTGCCATATTGTGAGCATATTAGCTAAAATAGAATTACCCTACTGATTCGCCGACGCAAAGGACTCCTTCAGGAGAGTGCAATTGAAGGTTGAAAGCGCTTCTTTCGCGATGCAATTTGGCTTCAGAGATTATGCGCGTACAAAGGACCAAATTATGGACTGCGTCACATACAGAGTTGAGGTGAAATATGGCATACAAATTAATCATTATTGATGATGAGGATATAATCAGAAACGGACTGCAAAACGTGGTGGATTGGACTTCCCTGGGGTTTGAAGTTGCTGCTGACATGCAGGACGGCCGTGATGCTATTGAGTATATTCAGAATAACCGCGTGGATGTTGTGATTACTGATATTAAAATGACCTACGTGTCCGGTTTGGAGCTCGCAAGGTACATATTCGAAAACAAGCCTGAAATACAGGTAGTTATTATCAGCGGCTATAAGGAGTTTGATTTTGCCAAGCAGGCTATGAGTTATAATGTGTCTCATTATCTTCTGAAACCGATTGAATACGATGAGCTAGTCAAAGTATTCGATAATGTAAGAAATCAGTTGGACAGGGAATATATGGACAAACAAAGGTTTTATCATGTACGCAGTCAGCATGCAGAGCTGATTCCATTTGCACAGCAGCAGTTCTTTACAGATATCGTTATGGGGGCGTTACAGAATAGATCAATGATATGTGACAGGCTAAAGCTCGTTGGCTTGGACATTGATGTAGAACATTGGCGATGTTGTATCCTGATTATAAGAATTCTGGACATGGAACAGTTCCTGAAAAGCAACAATCACAAGGATTTGTCATATATAGAATTATATAGCATGATAAACCGTGAAGAGCACGGGATAAAGTACATTGCCATATATAATGAACATGATCGCATTCATGTTATAGGAACTGCCCTTGAAGTAATGGAAGAAAAGAACTTCAGGAAATCAATGGGCATGTATACCAACAAGCTCATGGAAAATGTAAAGGCTAACCTGAATATGAGTATATCTGTAGGTATTAATAGCCTGTATAGGAATCTCTGTGAAATGGCTGCTGACGCTGCAAGTTCAGATCTAACAAGTAACTCAAATGAATATGAAAGGCTTGTTGTGCAACAAAAGATGTTGTTGTCCTATATCAGGACCGGAAGTCTGGAGGAAGCTTGCAATTTATTTACTAATATTATCAATAAACCAAAACCATTGGACCATGACATGCTAAAGAACTTTTTTTCCAGTCTTTTTGTAATGATCGAGAATTTGCTGAAAGAAATTGGATTTGATCTATTTTCTGCAACTAAAGGGAATTTCAACTATAAGAAAATATTCGACAGTACTAACGGGGATGAAATTATTCCCTGGGTTAAAGACAATCTTATATTGGTTATCGAGCATATTCGGGAACATGAGGGTGTATCTGAAGAACAAATAATTGCAAAAGCAAAGGAGTATATCTGGGGAGCTTATTCCAAGGAGATTTCCCTTGAGGACGTATCTGAGCATGTTTACCTTAGCTCAGGCTACTTCAGCAAGTTATTCAAGCAATATACCGGGGAAAACTATATAGACTATCTCATACGGATAAGAATGGAAAAGGCAAAGGAGTTGTTGGAAACAACGGTATATAAAACCTTTGTCATTGGTGAAGCTGTTGGTTATCCGAATACTAAATATTTTTTCAGGCTCTTTAAGAAATATACAGGGCTGACTCCTTCAGAATATAGAAATCTATACAGCGGCAGGGAGATTGTGGAATGAACGGATTCAACGGTCTATGGCAGCACGTTAAAAGTTATAGATTTAATAGTATATTTATAAAGAACTTCCTCATACTTATGGTGTTGCTTGTTCTTCCTTTGAGCAGCCTGGGTGTAGGGGTTTATTGGTATTATTATAATATGCTGAAACAGGAAATCACTGCCGCGAATAATAATTCACTGACAAGAGTTGTAGACCTGATTGATATGGTGATGAGAGAAACGGATAAACTTTCTGTCAGAATTGCAAGTGACCCCAATGTAATCGATTTCTCAAAAAATGGAGGCCCTGGCTTTGGGTCTTTTGATTTTTTTCAAAGGGCGCAAGAAATTTTTAGAACGCTTAATCTCTCGACTATAACAAGTGACTATATCAATTCTATTTATGTATATTCAGAGAGTAATGATTTTGTTCTGTCTTCAGGATTAGCGAGTGATAAAACCGAGAAATTTGCTGACATGGGATGGTTATCATCCTATGATGAGCTCAAAAAGAATAAGCTTAACTTGACGCTGAATGCAAGGGCATTAAAAAACAACGATTCCCAAATAGACGGACAGCAATTTATATCATCTGTACGCACTCTTCCACTGATAGGCAACAGTATTAAAGGGGCAGTAGTAGTAAACATCAATGCGGATAATTTATCTGCCTTGCTAAATAAGGTTAATCAGTTATCACAGAATATTCTTATTGCCGGAATAAACGGAAATGTATATTACAGTAACGAGGACAAGCTTATAAACAAGAATATATCGGAAATAGGGCTGCTGCAGAACATTAAGCTGAATTCAGACAATTACTATGGGCTAACAAATGATCAGGACGGGGAAAAGCAAATCGTATCTATCATACGATCGGAGGACAACCAGCTTTACTATATATCCTTGGTGCCTTTGCAGAAGTTTGAAATGAAATTGTCATACCTGAAAAATGTCATGTTGTGGCTCATAATAATTTGCATATTTATGGCGATCATGATTGCTTTCTTTTTTTCACTGAAGGTTTATAAGCCTATAAAAAATATTATCTCAATCCTGGAGAATCCTGAGATTATAGATATTAGAAACAGCTTTAGCAATAAGCTTCATTTGGATGAATTGAAATATATTGCGAAAAGTCTGATAGAACGAACGTACCAAAATCAGGAGATGGAAAAAGAGCTCGGAAGAAGAATGCTTCTTTTAAAAAAAGCGCAGAGTATTGCTCTTCAGTCACAGATAAATCCGCATTTTTTGTACAATACTCTCGAAACGATTAATTGGATGGCCATGAGCAAGCTGGGTCACAGCAATCCTATTTCATCAATGCTCACTTCTTTATCGCAGCTGTTGCGTCTAAGTTTGGAAACAGAAGAAGAAATAATTCCTGTTCGGACGGAAATTGAGCATGCCAAAAGATATCTTGAAATACAACAAATTCGTTATCATAACAGGTTTATACTGGAATGGGATGTAAGCTGTGATGTTCTGGATGAAAAAATTGTAAAAATTACCTTGCAGCCTCTGCTGGAAAATGCAATTTACCATGGGATAAAGCCCAAAAGCGGTCCGGGAAGGATATGCATAAGGGGATACAGACAAAAGAATTGCATGATTTTTGAAGTGGAAGACGATGGTATTGGTATGAAAGAGGATGTCGTTACCCATTTAAATGATGGGTTGGGCAAAAACATTGGGGTAAAAGAAGATCTGCATATAGGTATCATGAATGTAAATCAACGGTTAAAATTGGTATTTGGTGATGAATACGGACTTTTTGTACAGAGCACTTTGGGAAGCGGGACTATAGTGAGGTTTTTACTTCCGTTAACACAGAATGAAGAAGATTGAATGAAGGTACTCATTCTTCTCCTAGCCCGCCGCGGCTTTGCTCCAACATACCGAAGTTCGATGACGCCTTATCCATCTGTGCCAATTTATCAAATTATCAATTTCTGAAAAGCTAAAAAATATACCCAAGTTAGCCGAAAAAGATGTTTTTAAAGATGCATATCTTATTTACAATGAAATTGCAGACAAGACAAAGGAGCTGAAAAAATGCAGTTACAAAATACGATGCGCCTGAAGAACGGCAAAATGGCAAGCGAAAAGAGGGAGTCTATCATAAGCCATATCTTGAACAATAAATTATTATACCTGTTGATCTTGCCAGGTCTAATATACTTGATTATTTTTAATTACATTCCCATGTACGGTGTAATTATTTCCTTTCAGGATTTTGATCTGATAAAGGGGATATGGGGTAGCAAATGGGTTGGCTTTCAGCACTTTCATACACTTTTTACATCCCCTGAGTTTTTAGATGTATTCATAAATTCCGTTTCGATCAGTTTATTAAGGATTTTTTGGGGATTTCCTGCTCCGATAATTCTCGCATTACTGCTTAATGAAGTAACAAATATGTCATTTAAACGTATTACGCAGTCTGTCGTGTATCTTCCGCATTTCGTATCATGGGTAGTTATTTCAGGCATTGTGTTTGAATTCCTGTCGCCATCCGGTGGTGTAATAAATGAGGTGATTAAATTTTTCGGCGGACAATCCATTGCCTTTTTGCAGGAACCGAGATACTTCAGAAGTATAATTGTTATAAGCGACATCTGGAAGGAAATCGGTTGGGGCAGCATTATATATCTTGCAGCAATGGTATCTGTGCCGAGCGAATTATATGAAGCCGGAATAATCGATGGCGCCTCAAGAATCAGAAGAATCTGGCATATTACACTTCCTGGTATTTCTTCAACTATTATTGTAATTCTCATTTTACGAATGGGGTCAATACTTAAGAATGGATTTGAACAGATATTCCTGCTTTATAATCCAATGGTATACAATGTAGCGGATGTATTTGAAACCTACACTTACAGGGTAGGATTAATATCCGGCAAGTTTGCACTTTCGTCGGCAGTTGGTTTGTTCCAGTCTATTGTTGGATTGGTCTTGATTGTTTTTGTGAATAAATTAGCCAAGAAATATGGAGATGGTGGGTTATGGTAAAACGTGATGGAAGAGGTCTGCTGGCATTTTGTTATATTATGATTCTAATTGTATCAATATCTGTGGTACTGCCATTCCTTAATATTATTTCAATCGCTTTTAGCAGTTATGAAAGCAGTATCAAGAATCCTATGATGATATTTCCCAAAGATTTGGACTTTACAGCCTTTCGCTTGATTTTAGAAAACTCCATCCTAATGAAGAGCTACGAAAACACCATAATTGTGACCATTATCGGTACATTGTTAGGTGTTGCATTGACAGTTGCAACCGCGTATCCTCTTTCAAGAAAGCGCTTTAGGGGAAAAAAGCTCGTTATGAATATGATTATCTTTACGATGATATTCAATGGAGGATTAATACCTAATTTTTACCTTATCAGAGGCTTAGGCCTTCTTGATAGCTTGTGGGCGCTTATAATACCCGGAGCATTGACTGCTTATAATATAATTTTGACAAAATCATTTTTTGAGGGGATTCCGGAAGAATTGGAGGAGGCAGCTAGGATTGATGGCGCAACAGATTTTGATGTTCTGACAAGAGTAATACTTCCGCTGTCCGGCCCGATTGTAGCTACAATTACCCTGTTTTCAGCAGTATCTCATTGGAACAGCTTTTTTAATGCGGTTATATATATAAGGGACTCAGCTAAATGGACCTTACAACTGGTTTTAAGAGAGATATTGTTGTCAGCCAATAACCAGCTTTTACAAAGCGGAGGCAACGCAGCTGAGATGGCAAGTGTACCTTTAAAGAATATTAATTATGCCACAATCGTAGTCGTCATTTTGCCTATATTATGTCTGTATCCGTTTTTACAAAAGTATTTTGTCAAGGGCATCATGATAGGGGCTGTCAAAGGGTAAGTACAGCGGTACAATTCAAACGAAGCATAGGGGGTGGTTTGCAAATCAAGTCAGAACAGAGTGCACCGTAATTTGCTCAGAGTCATTAGCGTGCGATTCATCTTACCTGAAAGAAATATCATTTTATATTGGGGGTAATAAAATGGGAAAATCCAAACTTAGCGTGTTGATGTTGCTTGTTTCTGTTGGTTTAGCCTTTTCGGTAATGGCAGGCTGCAGCAGCGAAGAAAAGGCAGAAGGCATTGATGAAACCAATACACCACAAAGTACATCGGCAGATCAGGAACCGGTAACAGTAAAATGGTTTATTAATGATTCAAAGCCGGACTTTACAGATGCTGACAATGCACTTAGAGCAGCAATTGAGAAAGCAAATAATGTGAAGCTTGAATTTGAAATACCACCTCTTTCAAATTATAAGGAACGCCTTCAAATTGCCCTGGCAAGTGGTACATATCCCGATATTATCACTATGATATCGAACACAGACGAAACGTACCTGAGCCCATTGAATAATGGATTATTGATTCCGCTTAATGAATATCTCGATGACGCGCCCAATATTAAAAAATATACGTATGATTTTTCCTGGGCTTCGCTTAAGAAGAATGGTACTGATGAAATTTATGGCATACCGAGAACGACCATTATGCGGCAGGATGGATTTGTAATTCGTCAGGATTGGCTTGATAAGCTTGGGATAACGATAAATCCGCTGGAAGGTATTACTCTGGATCAATTCGAGGATATTCTTAAGCAGTTTACGTTCAATGACCCTGATAATAACGGCAAGCAGGACACTTATGGCTTTGGATTTACAGCAAATGCAGACGGAAGCTTTGGGCCTTTTGTAACAGCTCCTTTCGGTATTCTAGGATGGCAGAAGAATGACGGCGGGAAATATGCATATATGAATAAGATGTATGACCAGCAAGACGGAAGCTATAAGAAAGCACTGGAATATTGTGCAAGGCTGTACAAGGAAGGTGTTATTGATCCCAGTACTCCATTAATGAAAAGCAGTGCCAACCTGGACCAAAAGTTCGAGCAGGGAGTTATTGGCATGAAGCCTCAGTTTGCGGGACATGTAAACGATCAGGAGGAGCGGCTTAAGAAGATTGTACCCACAGCAAAGCTTACTTATGTTGCCGGAATAAAAAATGAGCAGGGAGAATTAACGGGTGTTGGATATGGCTCAGGTATGTCAGGTTTTTATGCCATTACCAAAACGGCAAAAGACCCTGAAAGAATTGTGAAAATGTTAGATTGGATGCTTAGTGATGAGGGCTATAAACTGACAAGGTATGGTGTGAAGGATGTTACTTATACTGAACAAGACGGAGTATTGATGGCAACGGATGCAGCCAAGAATAATAACTTCACCCATTCCGGGTATATGCGCAGGAAAGGAGATGCGGATTACTTTATAAATATTGCTATTGCGCCGCAATTAAGACCACAAATGAAAAAGAACCTTGAAGCTGCAATCAATATGATGCAGCCCTCCCTTGATGCAGGGTATCAGCCTCCGATAGCCTCCAGTACACAATATATAGATGCGCAGAAGCAGTTCTATGCCATTACAGCAAAAATTATCCTGGGCGGCGCAACAATTAATGAGTTTGATAAGACGCTTGAAAACTGGTATAAAGCGGGCGGAGAACAATATGTAAAAGAAATGAATGATTATCTTGCAAAAGCGCAGGGAGTAGAATAGTTATAACTCCTTAAGCAATCGTCTGCAACCACCTGTATTTATCCGTTTGGCCGCCAGCCACCATGTGAAGATATGCTTCGCATGGTGGTTGGCAAAGGGAGGTCAGGGGTTAATAGCTCTCACCAAATCATTCTGGGGGTATATGATGAAGAAAAATGTGAGAAGAGCAATAAGCCTTTTTCTGATATCAGTTATTGTTTTAACATCTCTTGGAATTGTAAACAGCAAACCTGTTAAAGCTCAGAATACTGATATTATAATTGAACATGACACCTCAAATACGGATATCCCGGAGTATTCTGAAACACCGGCAGGAGCGTGGAGTACAAGTGGTATTAATGGATACACAGGAGGCATCGCTAACGGATCGAGAGCGACGACAGTACTTGCAGACTCTTTTGCTGACGGAATTCCCAACAGGTATGTGAAATGGACGCCAAAGCTGACAGCAGGTTTTTACAAGGTAAGCGTCTGGAGGACGGTAAGACCTGTTGGCCAGGATCCATCTGTAGGCATATTGGTTGCCCATGCAGGTGCGATGGAAAAACTGACAACAAGTCAAACGGGGATAGCAGGCTGGGATGAGCTGGGCACCTATTACTTTGCAGGAGATGGATCAGAATCCGTAATGTTGTACCGTACAACTGCTTCCGGAGCTAAAGATCAAGATGGAAACACGATTTTCACCCACGCAGATTCAGTCAAGTTTGAGCCTGCAGCTCCCAGCACAGGAGATCATATATTTATAACACCGAAGGATTTTACCAGTCTTGGAACATGGTCATACGATGTGTCGCAGGGTTACAATTCCGTATGTTTATTTGGATTGCAAATTGATGAAAGTAAAATTGGCACAGCGGCCGATATCCCGGCTGTGCCTGCAGAAGTGCCATTTGAAGTGACTTCTGCAGGGGAGTACAGAATATGGTTTCATACCAAGGACTTCAAGACATCACCTGGATTGAGATACTTTGAGGCTGAAGTAAATGGTCAACGATTGCCACAGGTATTCGGACAGCATGGCCAAGATGGTTGGAAGTGGGAGGATGGAGGCGTTATAGATCTGCAGCCGGGCCAGTCTAATATAAAATTGATAGATACATCCAGATTCTATGCAAGGATTGATGGTATACTTCTAACGTCGGATACAGTTCTTACGCCTCCGGAGGACTATTCTCAACTGATTGCGCTTGCCCATCCGGATAATGGGGAGCCGGATGACAGTATGCTTGCCTACCCTGAATGGGCAACAACACAAGCAGCCTCAACTCAACAAGCAGAAATCAAAAACGAACGTGCGAAGGTGAAATTCAACAAAATCCCGACGCCAAATGGGGACGTAATAAAAAAACAAATGTCATTATATATAAATGGAAGCTGGGTACCGATCGAAGATCAAAACAATGAATATGGATATTTGCTTATGTATGCTAACTCAAGTCTGTCGGTTGGTGTCAGGGCGGACGGATATACCCAAACAAAAAATATGTTCCCGCTATGGCTGAATACTTATGACAACAACGGCATTGAAAAGAGGGTCATGACCCAGGATATCTACAGAAGTGCCATGCCCTCATGGCTGATCCCTTCATCCATGGAGGTATTGGATAATCAGACGGTAAGATTGAAGGCGGAAAATGATTACGCAGTCGCAACGATTACGTGGACTTTATCCCAGGACAGCGATGACCCTGTGGTAAACTGCAGTCTTCAGGCTAAAAAGGAAGGAAGCTTCAGCCTGGGAATGATGAATGGTGCTGAAAGCTCCTTAAGTGATGTGAATTTTCTATTCGATCCAATCAGAATAACCCAACAAGGATTCCCAGACAAATCCTATCTTGTAACCGAACAGTACAGCACTGCAGCTGCAAGCTTTATGACCCTATCCTCCGGCGCAAGTCCTATACAAGGAAGTGAGATCACTTATGGAATAGCAGTGGATCCGTCATCCATACCCTATCATTTTGCAAAACAGGATGACAGTCGATTTGGTTTATCCATACGTGGAAAAAACGGAGGAGTTCAGCCTGCACTTTTTGCACCGTTATTTGGACTGCAGGATTCAAAATTGACTGAGGGTGCCCTTTATGAAATTAGTTATCGCCCTGTAGTACGTGAAGGCGACTGGTATGAAGCCTACACACATATTGTAAAGGACATTTTCGGATTGACAGATTACAGAAAGAACTATTATTCCTCATTGACTGACGCCACCTTCAATGTTCAAAATTTGCTGATGAATGATACATATGGAGGCTGGGACTCTGTTGCAAAAGCACATTACAACATGGAAGGCAAAAATATTGTATCACAGGCGGATAATCTCACCTATCTCCAATCCTATCTATTAACAGAAGATACAAATATCTATGAAAAAAGAACGATTCCTTCCCTTGAATATCTACTAACAAGAGGGAGTTTTCATTTCTCTGCAAAACCAAAAAGTGAAAGAAGCGGAAACAGTGCATGGATGAGCCCAACGGATGAATTTCCGATTGGAGATCCGGTGAAACAATTTGGTACCAGTACTTTTGGCGGAGCCTACGAGATGACGAAAGGACTTGTACCGGACTTAAGACGCATCGGAATCGATAATGGCGTAAGAAACGGCGGGACAGCTCCTTTATTTGCAGAATATGTTTGGCTGTACAATTTTACGGGGAACCAGGATTATCTTACGAAAGCAAAACAAGAAGCAGATAAATATCTGGCCGGTGATTTTGTTAGAATGAAAAGCAATGTGCTTACAAGCGGTTTTATAAGTTACCATTACACACCTTATTTGCCTGGGCTGCTTGACTTATATGAGGCTAGTGGTGACAATAAGTATCTTGAAGCTGCCTCAGAAACAGCCAGGTGGCTGATGACACTCATCTGGACACAGCCGGGAATACCTCAGGGTGATATAAGCATTGACGCAGAGGCTCTATTAAGCAGAGCCTACAATAAGAATACTATTTTTGCATGGCGTGGAGATATTCAGAAGGTTGCAGGTATTCCTGAAAATCTGGATAAGCTGCAAGATGAAACAGTACCTGCATGGGTAACATCCAGAACAGGACTAACCATAGAAGATGTTGCAACCTTTAATAGTACAAAATCACATAATATCACAATGGCAAACTGGGCACCCGATATGCTGAGACTCGCAAGGTATACAGGAGACCAGCATTTTGAGACAACCGCGCGAAATGCCATAATTGGAAGGGCTGCCAATTATCCGGGCTACTATATAACAGATCTGATGGTTCATAATATGAAAGCAGATTATCCTTATGAGGGTCCGGATATAACAAACAGCATATATTATCATCACATTCCGACCTATCTGGCCATGCTGCAGGATTTTATAATAACCCAGGCCTGGAAATGGTCAGATGGTAAAATCGATTTCCCCTCAGTCCGCCAGCAGGGGTATGTGTGGTTCTATAATAGGCATTATGGGTTTGAAGCCGGTAAATTCTTTGATGAGGATAATATGTGGTTGTGGTTAAAAGAAGGTCTGGTTAAGCCTGACAATATACAGATAGACTGGGTTGCAGCCCGTAAAGACGGCAAGGTTGGAATTGCACTGATGAATGAAGACAGCGATGATATTACTACGACCGTGGAACTGGGTGTTGACATAACAGACGGAAAGGATTATAGCGTTACGGCTACAGTCTATGATGCTTCCGGGGCAAAATCCACAGTGCCGGTGTTTGATGGGAAATTAACTGTAACGGTTCCCGGACATCAATTGTTGGGTATTATACTGGATGCCCCCAATGTCACGGCTCCGGGGTACGCACAAATCCCTTCCGAAAGTCTTGAAACAGCGGCCGTAGGACAGACAGTGGCGAAACCTCTGTCGGATAATGACTTTGGCACCGGCATTGTACTGCAGATAGACCCCGAATCATATTACGCCTATGTTTATACAACACAAAAGCCTGCACAGATCCAAAAGGCAATATTGCACTACAAAATAGGTGACGGGGAATGGCAGCAGAAAGAAAACAGCATATATCCATTCGAATTTACGGTTAAGGTGGCAAATCCGTCCCAAGCCTTTAACTTCTATGTCGAGGTTATCGATCATAGCAATGTATCTCTTGCATCCCAGCAAAAGGTATTGAATACGCTGGATATAGACCATACACCTCCGGAATTTAAACTGGCCGTTGACGGGAATGACTTGAAGGACGGTGGCACTTTTGAAGATAATCAATCTTTAACTTTTAGTGCCTGGGATAGGTTAACAGGTTTAGCCTCCGCACAAATTAAAGTAACTGATGCGGTCTATGGCATTCTTCTGCAAGGGCAATCAAGTGTGGATTTAGACCTTTCCGGGAAGCCGGGAAGTTATACAGCAACGATTACAGCTGTAGATTATGCCGGCAATTCCATTGAGGAAAATTTTTCATTTATTGTAACAACGAGTATAAATTCTATGAGAAGTTTAATTAATCGATATGTTGAAGCTGGCAAATTGATTGGACCTTTAGTAGTTCAGTTGGAAAACAGCCTTGACCAGGCACAGCATAAGCTGAACACGGGAAAAACCGTTCAGGCGGCAAAGCACATGGAAGATTTGCTTAAGCATTTGAACAACAAGGCACTTGCCAGCAATGTTAAAGACAATCTCGGAGCAATTCTGGGGGCTGATGCCAAAGCTCTGATTAAGACATGGCGAGATAAGCAGTAAAAAAATTAAAATGCAGTAACGGTTTGTATGCCTATGTTTAGCGTACAACCGTTACTGCATATTATCTGGATAGGGAAAGGGGTTATACCATGATTATTCAGGAAAATGATTATTCAAACAGACATTTTAAATCGGAAGTTGTGGAAAAGGACTTAGTTGTAGTAGGTGCAGGACTTGCAGGCTTATCTGTAGCGATAACAGCAGCAAGGCAAGGAGTACAGGTAGCATTAATTACGGATAGACCGATATTGGGGGGAAGTGCCAGCAGCGAGATCCGTGTAGGACCTGGAGGTGCAGATGCTTCACCATGGAACAGATTTGCTCGTGAAACAGGGATAATAGAGGAAATATTCAATAATATCCACTATAAGGCATCGTTCAGCGGTAAATGGCGATGGTTTTATTTTGACCAGCTATACTTCGATATGGTGCTGAAAGAGCCTAATATATCCTGCTACTTGAATACGACAATATATAAAGCAGCCAGAAATGAATGGAATCAAATTGAAAGTATTGAAGGCATGCAATTACGTGCTGAAAAGAAGATAGAATTTAGAGGAAGGATGTTCGCTGATTGCTCGGGAGATGGAACGGTGGGCTTCCTTGCCGGGGCTGACTATCGTATTGGACGGGAGGCAAAGGGGGAATTTAACGAAGTTTTTTCTCCCCAAGAAGCAGACAAAGGCACCATGGGAGCTACACTGTTGTTTACGAGCATAGATACGGGGCATCCTGTCAAATTTAAAGCGCCTGAATGGGCCATTCCTTTCCGGGAAATTCCAAGCTTTACCCGTCTTCATCGAGGAATGGGTAAAATGCCGGATGGCTCATTTTACGGATTCTGGTGGGTGGAATATGGCGGCGATGTTGATTCTATTCATGAGGATGATCAGGTGGTCTGGCATCTTCGCAAATTAGTTTATGGAATATGGGACTATGTGAAGAACAGCGGAGAATTTAAAGATGTTGAAAACCATGATATGAATTGGATAGGATATTTGCCGGGTAAAAGAGAGTCTCGCCGTTTAATGGGGCCGTATATCGCTACTTCAAATGACTTTTTAAGCCAGCATTCCTTTAAAGATACTATCGGTTTTGCCGGATGGCCCATAGACATACATCCGCCAGAGGGTTACCGTGCACTGGAACCGGGTTGTACTCATGAATATTTGCCGGGGATAACAGATATTCCTTTTAGATGTCTTTATTCCCGAAACATTCCCAATCTGCTTTTTGCAGGGAGAGATATAAGTGCGACCCATGAGGGCTTGGGAACCTTAAGGCTGATTTCAACTACCTCCGTTATGGGTCAGGCGGTAGGTCAGGCAGCAGTGATGTGTCTGGAGAAAAACATTTTGCCTGAAAGCATATATGGCAATCATCTGGATGAATTGCAGCAACGGTTGGCAAGAGCCGATCAATCAATCATTGGCTACAGGTTAATGGAGGATGAGGATTATTCCAGGAAGGCAGTGGTAAGCGCATCTTCGGTTCGGGAGGTTAAGCTGGAAAAGCCTGTGCATTATAAAATTCTGTATCAGCCGACGGGATTGATTTTGCCTGTTGAGACAGAGAAGCTTGAAACCTTGTCGGTTTATTTAAAGACAGACATACCGACACAAGTTACGGCAGATATTTACGGATGTGACGACAAACCTCAGAATTACCGGATCACATCACTTTTGAAATCAGTGACATTGGATTGCCATGAAGAAAAATGGTACGACTTCGATCTAAATGTAAGAAACGGCAAAGGCAAGAAGTTTATTATTCTGTTCAGAAAAAACACAGCAATAAAAATGTTTTTTGAACAGAGCATGCTGACAGGTATATTGGGGATTGAAACGGACGATGTTCCGGAAATAAAGAGAGATACCGTGTTTCGCCAGTCAGGGAAGGCCCATGTACCGCTTACACCCTGCTTCAAGGTAACACCTGAACAGAATTTTTATTGCGAAAAAAATGTAAATGACGGCTATATTCGCCCTTTCAGCCTTCCTCATTTATGGTCATCTGCACGTATTGAGATAGGACATCCTCAATGGATTCAACTGGATTGGCAAGAGCCCAAAAGTATTTCAACTATAGAACTGGTATTTAACTCGGAATTGAACCATCCTCGTATGACAACAACCATAAATGCGGTAAACGCACAGATGATAAAAAGCTATGAAATTCTCGCGAAAACAGACGATGGTGAGAAGGTGCTTGTAAAAGAAGATGAAAACTTTCTGCGATTCAGGGTCCACAAGTTTGAACCTGTTGTGGCGGCTGCTGTAAAATTGGTCGTTTATGAGACATGGGGAGATGGGCATGCTGAGGTTTATGACTTCCGAGTTTATGAGAAGTAATCTATAAAATTTTACCGCGGGTGCGTTCAGCCGCTTCCGCGGCAGCAGCAACATTACGGAGAAGAAAGGTGCAGAGTATATTATGACGGTTAAAAAGAATCAATGGCAGATCGGCCTAAATGAAAATGCTGGGTTGGGGCTATCCCATATTTCACAAGGTTTTTGTATGACAGGCGGCTTAACGACACTCAGAAGTACAAACGGAGCGGAATTGAAGCCACTAACGATACAAAATGTATCGAAAAAGGAAGGAATGCTGCGCTACGAGCTTGTTTATCCAGGGGATATTCATATTCAGCATGAAATAGGTTGTACGGAGGACAATGACTGGTTAAAAATTGAAACGAGCATTGTTAATGGGAGTGATATTTCATTTCCAATAGAATCAGTCGGATTGTTAAGCTGCTCTGTTCTAACCTCTCCGTTCGACCGTGTTTTTGTTACCGACATTTCAATGACAGGTGTCAACGGAATTTTCCCTATCAAACAGAATCATAAATCCTATTATTGCACCGGACTGACCGATCATCAGGGAAATCATGCATGTGTACTGGGGTTTGAACAGCTTGATGCTGCTTTTTACCATTTTTATGTAAGCCAATTGGAGGATAATTGCAGTCTTGAAGCGGTATGCTCACGAGAAGGCGTGTTGCTTCCAAGCGGGCAGGAGCTTAAGATTTCGCCGCTATTAATAGGCAGCTCATCATCACTTTCCGAATTGATGCAAAAATATGGGAGCCATGTCGGTAAAGTCATGAAGGCGAGGCATTTTGACAAAGCCAAGACTGGTTGGTGCAGCTGGTACCATTATTATGGCCAGGAAACCCAAGAGGACATTCTTTCTAATGTAAAAGCATTGGCTGAGTCGCCGTTGAAGAAGGATATACAGGTTATTCAAATTGACGATGGGTGGAATTTGCCGGATAATCAGCATCCCAGAGTATGGGGGGATTGGCATCCGGGAAGAAAATTTTCCTATAATATGAAAAATGTGGCTGATAAAATTCATGAATACGGCTTCGAAGCGGGATTATGGCTTGCACCGTTTTCTGTATCCAAGGATAGCAACTTATATAAAGAGCATAAAGAATGGCTGGTTAAAAGTGAGAACCAATCAGGCCTGCTGGAGCCGGCAGGCTCAGGCGGAATATCCGGATTGGATTTAACCCATCCTGAAGTCCTGCAGTTTCTTCATGAAACCTTTGATCGCGTTTTTAATCAATGGGGCTTCGACTATATAAAAATTGACTTTTTAATCCACGGTGTTATGGCTGGAAAACATTATGATACAACGAAAACCACAGCGGAGGCTTTTCGCCAGGCAATGGAGGTTATCAGAAACGTTGCAGGAGAACGCTTTATACTGAATTGCGGAAGTCCAATTGGACCGGCAATTGGGTTGTGCGACGGAATGCGGATTGGATATGATGTGGGAGGCAGATGGTATGCGCCCATGAACTTAAAAAACTGGCCTAACGGAAATTGCAACATTAAGTCTGCAGCCTATCCTGCCATATTCCGTCAATGGATGCATGGACACTGGTGGCAAAATGATCCTGATTGTCTGATCGTGCGCGAAGGTCCGGTTTCATATGAGGTTGAATGCATGAACAAGGGGAATGCAGAATCGCCTGTGCCTGAAAGTGATTTTGGATTGTCAGATGAAGAAGCAGGGTTTTGGGTGCGGTTGGTATGGATGACAGGAGGGATGGGGCTGTTGTCGGAAGTATGGTCAGAGTTAAGTCCGGATCGGCAGCAACTGCTTATGAAAGCTTTTCCTCCCAATAAGGACCATGCAGTTTGGGTGGACTGGTACACAGACCATGAGGTCGGCATTTTAAAGACTATGAAGGATACGTTGAGAATAGGTATATTTAATATGGGGGATAAATGTAAAACAATTTGCTTTTCTTCTGAAAAATTGAACATAAAGCAGTGGAATTTTAGTGAACGTATAAATAATGATTCATTCAGCGGAACAGGGGACATTATAGAATTTCCGGATATACCGCCGCATTCCGGAAGAATATGGGAGATGGTTTAGGGAGGCTAGTGGAGGATTATGAATGCTGCATTTAAAACAGATAATCAAAAACTGTCATACAAATACCGAAGTGCAGTGGAAGGATTAAAATCCAATGCATACAATGCGTTTCCTGTTGAGGGGAACACTTTGAATATGCCTATTCTTATCGAGGGATCCGTATACCGCGGAATATGGCTGGAGTGTGGCCCGCTGGAAGGATTGATATATGGAAGTCTATATGATATCGGAGTGGCAGAAGCAAATCATAATGTGTTTTTTGATTTTCAAAGAGAGGATGGATACCTGCCATGCTGGTTTATCAATGGAAAGATCGGAAAAGGCCAGATACAAATGGTTGTGCCTATAGCCAAAACAGCGTTTGAATTATATAAACAAACCAATAACGGCGCCTTTCTGGAAAAAGCTTATAGAGCATGCAAGAGGTGGGACGACTGGCTGGTTAAATATCGGGATCCCCGCGGATTGAATTTGTGTGAGCTGTTTTGCGAGTTCGATACAGGACATGATAACAGTAACCGCTTCTATCAATTGTGTAAAGGATCATTTCATTCATGCCCTGAAGATGATGCAAGAATTTGTCACAATGCAGGGACTTTGCCATGGCTCGCTCCGGACCTCTCGGCCACCCTATACGGAGGAAGGGTCGCTTTAGCCGCTATGGCGCTGGAAATGGGACATAAGAATGAAGCGGATTACTGGTTAGAGAAAGCGGAAATGACTAGGCGGGCCATTTTAGCCTTTCTTTTTGATCCTGAAAGCATGTGCTTTTTTGACCTTGACTGCAATTGCCGATTTGTGAGAATTGTAGGTGATGCATTATCCAGGGTATTGTGTGAACATGTTGTAGATCAATCGCTTTTTGAACAAATTTTCAAACGGCATATCATTAATCCATACGGCTTCTGGACGCCATATCCCATGCCATCGGTAGCGGTATCAGATCCTCTGTTTAATCATAATCCCCAATTTAATTCATGGGGCGGCCCCGCTCAGGCATTAACTGCACTGCGTGCACCACGGTGGTTTGAACATTACGGCAAGCCATCCGAGCTGACGCATATGATGAAGCAGTGGCTGAAGGCTCTGGCGGACAGCCCTGACTTTTCACAGGAGATGAATCCCTGGACGGGAGAGTTCAGCAAGGATACAGGCTATTCCCCCGCTATGTGTGTTATGCTTGACTATACGGCCAGGCTGTATGGTATAAAAAAAGTAGAGGATAAGCTTGAATGGAATTGCAGATTGCCTGAGGATGCGGCCGCCTCCATCTATGAGCTGGACAGTGACAGGGGGCGGGCAATTCTTAAAAACAACAATGGGAACACGCTGATATCTATTGAAGATGAAAATATATATTCAGTAAAAGGCATTTGCAGAGTTATTACAAATAACACCGGGTGTATAGAATTAATCATAGGAACCGAGCAAGCAGATGCCGATATAGAAATTGTAAGGTTATCTGATGGAATGAAAATATCGGCAAAGGTCCGGCCTAATGAAAAAAGGGCAATAGGATTTTAATTCGGGACATGTTGACTGCCTCATACAGAGAGGCACAGCGCACGGATTGGGGGACGATATGGGAATCGATGGAAACAGGCTGCCCATAGAGGACAAGCTGCCGGAGCTGCTGGAAGCACTGGGGCGGTCAGCCAATGCGGTGCTGGTAGCGCCGCCGGGAGCGGGCAAAACCACCAGGGTGCCCCTGGCGCTGCTGGAGGAGCCTTGGGCGAACGGGAAGAAGATTCTGATGCTGGAGCCAAGGCGGCTGGCTGCCCGTTCTGCTGCAAGGTATATGGCAGGGAAGCTGGGGGAAGCAGTAGGGCGGACTGTGGGCTACAGAGTCCGGATGGATACCCGGGCAGGGCCGGAAACCCGGATTGAGGTGATCACGGAAGGGGTGCTGACCCGGATGCTGCAGGCAGACCCTTCTCTGGAGGGCGTCTGCGCCGTGCTGTTCGACGAGTTCCATGAGCGCAGCCTTCATGCCGATCTGGGCTTGGCTTTGTGCCTGCAGGCGCAAGTGCTGCTGCGCGAGGATCTGCGGCTCCTGGTGATGTCGGCGACGCTTCATGCTGAGCCGGTGGCTGCATTGCTGGGGGACGTCCCTGTAGTAGTCAGCGAGGGGCGGGCTTATCCGGTGGAGACCCGTTACGCGGTGCGGAAGTCGGAGGGCAGGCTGGAGGATGTGGTAGTACCTGCGGTGTTGACGGCTTTACGGGAGTGTGAAGGCGATATTCTGGTGTTCCTCCCGGGGGCTGGAGAGATCCGCCGGGTGGAGAGCCGGCTGGGCGCAGCCCTGCATGCTGGAAGTCCGGGATATTCCGGACAACAGGTTGGCCCTCTGGGACATTCCGTACAAGCGGGGGCAAAAGCGCAGCCGGGTGCTGTCAGAATCTGTCCTCTCCACGGGACTCTGTCCCAGGAGGAGCAGGATCTTGCGCTGGCTCCGGCAAAGGACGGAGAGCGTAAGGTGGTGCTGGCCACCTCCATTGCCGAGACCAGCTTGACCGTGGAGGGGGTGCGCATCGTCGTGGACAGCGGCTTGGCACGGGTACCGCGCTTCTCGCCGCGGACAGGAATGACGCGGCTGGAGACAGTAGCGGTGTCCCGGGCATCCGCCGATCAGCGGAGGGGGCGGGCCGGGCGGCAGGGGCCGGGCGTCTGCTTCCGGCTGTGGACGGAGCAGGAGGACCGGCAGTTGGCTGCCCGCAGTGTTCCGGAGCTGCTGGAGGCGGATCTGGCGCCGCTGGCGCTGGAGCTGGCGTCGTGGGGCGCGGCGCCGGAGGAACTGCGGTGGCTGGATGCGCCCCCGGCTCCAGCCATGGCTCAGGCGCGGGAGCTGCTTGCGCGCCTGGGAGCATTGGGGGCGGATGGGCAGATCACGCCCCATGGCAGAGCGCTGGCCGGGATCGGGTTCCATCCCCGGCTGGCGCATATGGCGCTCGCCTCCCTGCCCCTGGGGCTGGAGACGCTGGCCTGCGAGCTCGCCGCGATACTCGGCGAGCGGGATTTTATCCGCGCCGCCGGAGGAGGCAGCGGCAGCGCGGATCTCCGCCTGCGCGTGGAGGCGCTGCGGCGGGAGGGCGGCACAGAGGCCGAGAGGCTGGGCCTCTCCGTAGACAGAGCCGCTGTCCGCCGTATCCGGGGCGAGGCGGAGCAGTGGAAGCGGGAGCTGAACGCGGCGGCAAGGGAAGGGGGAAGCGGCCGCGGCCATCATGGTTCAGCGTCTGGTCAGCATGGGTCTGCTGCCGGTCAGACCGGTGCTGCGTTGCCAGCGACGCTGCCTGAGGCAGAAGCCTGCGGACTGCTGCTGGCCTTCGCCTATCCCGACCGCATCGGACAAAAGCGCTCTCCCGGCCGTTTCCTGCTGCGCAACGGGCGTGGAGCGGCTGTGGGCGAGGGACAGCATCTGGCCTATGCGCCATATCTGGTAGCGGCCGAACTGGATGACCAGATCCCGGACAGCCGGGTGTATCTGGGGGCTCCTGTGGAGCTGGCTCAACTGGAGGCTTATCTCGGGGGCCAGCTGGAGCAGGAAACAACCGTTGCCTGGGACCGGGAGGCGCAGGCTGTCCGGGCCCGCAAGCGGGTGCGCCTGGGAGCGCTGATTCTGCGGGATCAGCAGCTGCCCAACCCGCCGCCGGAGCTTGTAAGCGCCGCGCTGCTTGCGGGCATCCGGGAAGAGGGCCTCGCCCTCCTTCCCTGGACCAAGCCTGCGCAGCAGCTGCTCTCCCGGCTGCGCTTCATGCATCATGCCGATCCGGCGTGGCCCGATACGTCGGAGGAAGCCCTGCGGGACTCCCTCTCCGACTGGCTGGGCCCATTCATCTTAGGCATGCGCAGCAAAAACGATCTCGCCCGTCTCCACATGACGGACGTGCTGGAACACCTGCTCGACTGGAACCGCAAGCGGGAGCTGGACCGGCTCGCACCGACCCATCTGACTGTGCCCAGCGGCTCCCGCATCCCCGTTGATTACACCGATCCGTCCCAGCCGGTGCTGGCAGTCCGGCTGCAGGAGCTGTTCGGGCTGACGGAGACCCCCCGGATTGGGGGCGGAAGGGTGCCTGTGGTGATGCATCTTCTGTCCCCGGCCCAGCGCCCGGTCCAGGTTACCCGGGATCTGGCCAGTTTTTGGCGGGAAGCTTATTTTGAAGTGAAGAAGGATTTGAAGGGCCGTTACCCTAAGCATTACTGGCCGGATAATCCCTTGGAGGCTGCAGCCACCAACAGGGTCAGACCCAGGCCGCCCAAGGACAACTGACAAATGCGGAAGCGGGATATTTATCGGGCTCGGGAGGGGGATGTTCACGGAACATCCCCGTTTCGCTTCTTCCGGTACGCGTTGGGTGAACGGCCGGTGTCCTGCTTGAAGATTAGACTGAACTGCGGAGCGTTGCTGAAGCCGCATTCTTCGGCAATCATCGAGATGGGCTTGTCTGTCTGGGTAAGAAGCTGTTTGGCCTGTAGCACCCGGTTGCGGATAATGAACTGCGTGGGCGAGTAGCCGGTCCGCTGCTTGAAGAAGTGGCGGAAGTGGTCGTAGCTGTAGCCCAGATTGGCTGCCAGCCCCTGCAGGTCAATTTTCCCGCAGCAATACTGCTCCATAAATGCACTTGCGTACCGTACCTTCTCCGCAACCTCGCCCGCACCAGGCTCGCTCATATAGCCGGAGAGCTCGGCAATAAGCTGGCACAGCAATCCGTAGAGAGCGAGATCGTACCAGCGGCGTTTGTCGGTGAGCTCTTCTTTCATCGCCTGAAGAATCCGGCCTATCCGCCCGTCGGAGTCGCGGTAGAAGCCGGTTTTGAGACAGACAGGCTGATTGTCGAAGTAAAAGCAGAGAAAAATCACCTCTGTCTCCGCCAATCGCAGCTCGTTATGGCTGCACCCCGGCTGAATCACCGTAAACGTACCCGCTTCATAAGCCAGCTGATCCTTGCCCAGCGACGTTAATCCGCTTCCCCTTACATAATAAACCACCTCATAGTTGGAGTGGGTATGATAGATGACAGAGCTGTTGCGTTCCCGGACAGTATGATGCAGGAAGTCGAGGGATACATTCACGTTGGCGATAATCGCTTCCTCCTCTGCAGAAGGCTATGGATAGCCGATTAATATAATAATATAGCCATTATACCAGCTGCATATCCTTTGGAAAAAGGGTATTTTTAATATATGTTAAACAACTGCGCCAAAGGGTTTATTGATGGCGGGCAGCCGGATTATATAAGGGGGATTGCTCCCTTGGAGACTGCTTGGACTCCTTGCGCGCACAGGGTAGTACTTTTCCGGAAGCTCCCGGGTGTTTACGGGTTCTTCGTAATGATCTGAGAATGGGGCAATGCATTCAAAGCATTTTATATGAGGAGGATTAACATGGAATATCCCAAGCTTTCTGCAGAAGAGCTGATATCCAGGCTGGCATGGCGGGAACAGAAGATCAGAATGGTGCTGGATACGGACACGTTTAACGAAGTGGATGACCAATTTGCAGTCATCTATACGCTGCTTTCGGGGGAGAAGCTGGGGCTGGAGGCGTTGTACGCTGCTCCGTTTTCCAACAAAAAGTGCTCCGGCGTCAAGAACGGGATGGAGAAGAGCTATCAGGAGATTGAGAAAATTCTTGGGCTGTGTAAAGCACAGGACCGGATTCCCGCCTATAGGGGCTCGGAGTCCTATCTGCCCGACGGGGAAACGCCGGTGGAGAGCGAAGCGGCGCGGAATCTGGTGGAGCGGGCCATGTCCGCTTCGGCGGAGGAGCCTCTGTATGTGGCTGCAATCGGAGCCGTCACCAATGTAGCCTCAGCGATCTTGATGGAGCCCCGCATTATTGAACGAATCGTGGTCGTCTGGCTGGGCGGGCATGCGCTTCATTGGAACAGTGCCAGTGAGTTCAATCTGTACCAGGATCTTCATGCTACCCGGATTCTCCTGGATAGTGGAGTTCCGCTGGTGCTGGTTCCCTGCATGGGGGTTGCTTCCCATCTGCAGACTTCCCAATCGGAGCTGCGCGACTATGTGTTGCCCTGTGGTGAACTGGGCAGCTATCTATATGAGACATACTCCGAAAGCAGCGAGGATCATTTCGCCTATACCCGGGTCATCTGGGATATTTCGGTGATTGCATATCTGATTAATGAGCAGTGGGCTTCCAGCTCCCTGGTCCACAGCCCCAGATTGTCCGATGATTTCCGCTGGAGTACGGATACCTCCCGGCATTTCATCCGGTATGTGCATAGGGTAAACCGTAATCTCATCTTCCGCGACCTGTTCACCAAGCTGAAGGAATACTCCCGGCAATGATGCTTGCAGGGCCTTGCCCATTGTAAAGGTGCGGTCCGCTGTTTTGAAAAAATCAGGGCAGAAAGTATATCGTTCGCAGGAAGAGGAGTCCTTTCTCAGAGCGGTGCAGGACATAGTCTGTATGATATTTCGAACGGAATGGAGCGCCTTCCCTTGGAGGGAGGTTGTTGTGTTATCCCAAAATATGCAGATGCCTGCAAGCCATCGGCTTGCAGGCATCACGCGTTATATAGCCAGTGCTGTACCATTGTGGCTCCGGCGTCGGATGCAGCGTGCGGAACAGATCGGCTTTTGCATCGGATCCGCTCCCGCGGACCAGCCTAGCCCATGCCCTATGCTCCTATGCGTACAAGCACCCTGCCCCGGGTATTGGATTTCAGAATGTCCTCCAATGCCTGGGGCAGCTCCTGCAAGGAAACCTCCCGGTCTACCAGCACGTCCAGCTGCTCCGGCTTCCACTCAGCTGCCATCCGTTGCCACAGCGCCAGGCGCTCTTGCGCCGGACACATCACGGAGTCAATGCCCAACAGGTTTACGCCCCGCAGGATAAAAGGCAGCACAGTAGCCGGAACGGATGTGCCTCCCGTAAGGCCGCTGACCGCTACGGAGCCTTTGTAGGCGATCTTGCTCAGGATCGCTGCCAGCTGGCTGCCCCCTACAGGGTCAACCGCCGCCTGCCATAGCTGCTTGTCCAGCGGCCTCACGCTGCCCCCGCCGTAGACATCCTCCCGGGTTATCACCTCGGCGGCTCCCAGAGCCGTCAGATAATCGGCCTCATTGCTCTTTCCCGTACTGGCCGCAACTTGATAGCCTAGCTTGGCAAGCATGGCGATGGCCGCACCGCCTACTCCCCCGGTAGCTCCGGTCACCAGCACCTTCCCGTTGGCGGGAGATGCGCCGTTCTCCTGCAGCCGCTTGATGGACAGAGCTGCCGTGAAGCCGGCAGTACCGTAAATCATGGCCTCCCGTACACTTAGTCCTTCCGGCAACGGGACCACCCATTCCGCCGGAACCCGCGCCAACTCGCTGTATCCGCCGAAGTGGGACACACCCAGTCCATAGCCTGTGACCAGCACCGGCTGCCCTTCCCGAAACCGCCCGTCCGCGGACGCTGCCACGTAGCCGGACAGGTCGATCCCCGGAACGAACGGATATGATTTGACAATATTCCCATCCGGAATGGCCGCCAGCCCATCCTTGTAATTGACACTGGAGTAGGCTACCTTGATCAGGACCTCTCCCGCAGGCAAATCATGTCGGGTCAGCGTCTTGACCCCTGTTGTGAAGGCGTCGCCCTTTTCTACCACCAACGCTTGAAAAGCTTCAGACATATGTCCCGCTCCTTAACGATCCGATTTGGTCTTGCCTTTCTGTCTGTATCCGTTATACAACAATTATTCTGACCGGTCAATTTTTTTATTATAATCTCCATTTACAGGATTTTAATAGAGACTCTCCCTTCTTGAGCCGGGAACTACTCGGGTCTTCACGTCACTTTTGAATGAATATTTTATGATATACTGGATGCGCTGTATGATATCACTGAATTAGTGGAGGCACTATGGTCCGATACAAGAAATCCGATGAGAAACGCAGGCTGATTCTGCATGCCGCTTTTCAGGCGCTGGCCGAGTTGGGGTATGATGCTGTGACGTTGCAGATTATTGCAGACTATGCCAAGGTCAGCAAGGGTGTGGTCCATTACTACTACAACAGCAAGGATGCTGTGCTGACTGAGCTGCTCTTGTGGCTGACCGGCAGAATCTACGAGAAGGAATGCGCTGCGGTTCAGGAGCAGAGCACAGCCGGCGGCAAGCTGGCGGCCTATCTCGATTCCGTCTTCGTCGCCCCGGAGAAGAACCGCTCCTTCTACCGCGTCTATCTGGACTTTTTGGCCAAGGCCACCCGCAACCCGGCCTACCGGGAGATTAATCAGCGCTTCTACGGCAACTGCCGCAGCATCAGCACGGAGATTGTGCTTCAGGGACAGCGGGAGGGCGTATTCCATGCCGGGCTGGACATTGACGGCACAGCAGCCGCAATCCGCGCCATCATAGACGGTTGTCTGATTCAGTGGCTGATGACTGACCGGGACGGCCTCCATTCGGTATACAAGGATATATGCCATCAAGCTGTGCTGAAGCTGCTGACGCCCCCCTGAGGGCCAATTTATGAAAAGAGGACAGTCATTATGAAATATCCGCATACCGCCACGGGAATTTTTATCCGCCGGCCCAACCGGTTTATTGCCCATGTGGAGATCGACGGCCGGGAAACCGTTGTCCATGTCAAAAACACAGGCCGCTGCGCCGAACTGCTGCTCCCGGGAGCGCGTGTGATACTGGAAAAGGCGGCTGCAGGAGTTCTCCGCAAAACCGCTTATTCCCTGATAGCGGTGTACAAGGGAGAGCTGCTGATCAACCTGGACTCCCAGGCTCCCAACCGGGTAGTGTATGAATCTGCAGCCTCCGGTAAACTGGATATGCTGTTGGACAGCCCCATCCGCCATCTGCGGGGGGAAGTTACCTTCGGCAAGTCACGGTTTGACTTGTATTGGGAGACGGAGCGGGGAACCAAAGCCTATATGGAGGTAAAAGGGGTCACGCTGGAGGACAACGGTGTGGTCCGCTTCCCCGACGCACCTACCAAGCGGGGAGCGAAGCATGTGCTGGAGATGATTGAAGCGGCGGGAGCAGGGTATGAGGGGTATCTGATGTTTCTGATTCAGATGAAAGGAGTATCCCGCTTCGAGCCCAATGAGTCCATGGACCCGGCCTTCGCCCAGGCTCTCCGGCTTGCTGCCGGGGCTGGAGTGCGTATCCTGGCTTATGATACAGCGGTTGAGCCGGATGCCATGATTCTGGGGCAGCCCGTGAGGGTGTGTCTGTAATTTGTGACCGGTCCAGCAGGCGGTCCGGATTGCTGTGCAGATTTGCTCCTGACAAATAAAACAGCCTGTTGCGCCGTCCCCCGCATCAGGAGGGTCATGGCCGTAACGGGCTGTTTGAGTCTTCGATTGGTGCAAAAAAACTCCCGGAGATACCAGCGGCGGAGCTTACTGCTTCTGCCCGGCCTGGAGCAGCTTCAACTGCTTCAGATGGTGGAGAATGTGCAGGTAGTAGTCGGCTTTCTTCTGCACACCCAGCATCAGCGCATCGAATTGGTTGGAGTCCTGGGCGGACTTGTCGATAATCTGCAGCAGCTGGCTGTTGATCAGCTCCACCTCACCCAGATTTCCCGCCTGGGACACCTGGACCGTCTCCAGAAACTTCAGCACCTCCGCCTCCGACAGCACAATCTCATCCATCAGCGCGGAGGAGTCGCCGAACTGGCGGACGGCGGATGCCACCAGGCTGGTGCCTTCCCCGGTCTTGTTGGTGACCTTCAGAATCACATCGGTCATTTCCTTCAAGGAACCCATGATGTCTTTGGCATTTTTCTGGGTGTCGTCCGACAGCTTTTTGATTTCGCCGGCCACCACCGCAAAGCCTCTGCCGTGCTCTCCCGCTCTCGCCGCTTCAATGGAGGCATTGAGCGACAGCAGATTGGTCTGGCTGGCAATATCGGAGATAATGGTGGCGAACCCGGCGATCCGTTTGTACTGGTCTTGCAGTTCTCCGAACAGGAGGGTGAATTCCTGGAACATCAGGGAAACGTCGCCCATCTTCAGGGAGAGCTTCTCATTTTCCTGCTTGGCTTGCTCCACAATGCTGGAGGAGGCGGACAGCCCCTGGAATACCTGCTCGATCTGCTCGTTGGTCAGCTCGCTGCTGTCGGACAAATTCTGCAGGTGCTCCTGCACCTTCCTGATTTGCCCCGAGGTATAGCCGGCCCCTTCCAGCAAGGAGCGGAAATGCAGGGTCATTACGCCCTCTTCGCCCAGCAGCAGGTCCGTATTCCGCCGGATTTCGTCCGACAGTTCGAATACCTCGCCGGTATAAGCGAAACCGGAGCCCGGAATCGCCGCTTCGTTATGTGGGATATTCCCGTCCGTGAGCGCATTGGATTGGGGCGTCCCTGAAGCCGAAAGTTCTTTTGCGCGGTTTCTCCATGTTGTGAACATAAGGCATGCCCTCCTCTACTCCGCCAGCAGCATAACCATCGTCTGGTTGGCGTGTTTCTGGTAATATTGCTCTCCATAGCTGACAAATCCGGTCACATTCTTGCATAGCTGCAGCAGTTCGGAGTCAAATTCGTTCCAATATCCCTCCTGAAGAAACATCAGGCTTCTGAGAATACAATTGATGGACAAGACGAAGGAGGGTTTGAACGGCACATTTTTCACAGTATTCCGCACAGTTTGTATAGGATTAGTGGGTTTGAGCACATGGACAAAGGTATTGGACATCAGTTCGGAATAAAACGTGATGGATTTATCCGGATTGACTTTCATGGGGGAGGCAATGAAGATATCATCCTCATACGCCTTGCCCAGGGGATGGTTCATGAAATGCTGGGGCAGCTCCTTCTCGGCAACTCCAAGCACCCTGGCGTATTCCTCTGCCGCAGGCTGATTGTTGAAGCTGGTCACGACTCTATTCAGGGCGTCCGCTCCGGTAACCAGCAGGGTCGTACCGGTCCGGACATAGATATTTTCCTTGACCAGGGCGGTGCGGCTTGGGCAGTTAAAGAAAAGAGCAAGGTTCAAAACGCGGCGCTTGCCTATGTACAGATACGTTTCCTTGAATTGCAGGTTGTCTCCGGCGCTGCCGCCGATGATTTTGAAGCCCGGGTCCATGAAGTAGAAGGTGTTCATAATGCTCTCTTCCATCCCGCCAAGACCGTCGCAGAGGAGCAGCATGAAGGCATTCTCATTGTCCTTCACCTTCCGGTAGGCCTGCTTCAGTCGGATGCTGCTGAGAATGGGCGGGTGGTCAATCTCGATGATCTCTACACCGGATTTCTCATAGATGAAGCCGGTAACCGCCCCATCCTTATAACCCTGGCAAGTATACTCACCAGCGGTGGAGCAAAGGACCGTATCCGCCGGCACATGCTTCGACAGCTCCTGCACCTGGCTTGCGGAGGAGAACAGCACGGCGGCATGGCTATGCTCCTGGTGCTCTTCTTGGAAGAAACGGTATGTCTCCTCTACAGTGGGAAAATATAAAGCTCTCATTTGCATCCTTCCTTCTCTGCCCGTAAGCGCAATAATCCTACAGTATTCAACAAAAAACGGCGTTTTTCTCTATTATAGAGTAGGACCTATCGTTTAATAAAGTATTATATTAAAGACATGCTCCATTAATAGAAATTATTCTTTTATCACTGCAGGGAGGCAGTTGGGACGTTCGCTTGTGATCCCCAGTTCGCTGTGGGACAATATCAATATGGACAGGAGCGGGTCCAAGTCCGGGACTCCTTCGCCAATGTTGCCAAACTGCCTAAGGAGAGTGGTCAAGATGAGTGTCTATTCTTTCCATGCCAAGAACATCCGCGGTGCGGACGTAGGACTGGACAGCTACAAGGGCAAGGTGCTGCTGATTGTGAACACGGCGAGCAAGTGCGGCTTTACTCCCCAGTATGCTGACCTGCAAAAGCTTCATGAGCAATACAGCGGGCAGGGCCTGGTTATTTTGGGTTTTCCGTGCAACCAGTTCGGGGAGCAGGAGCCGGGTGACAATGAGGCGGTGCATACCTTTTGCCAGATCAACTACGGCGTAACCTTTCCTTTATTCGAGAAGATTGAGGTCCGCGGTGAGCACAAGCATCCGTTATTCGCTTATCTGACCGCACAGAAGCCGTTTAAGGGATTTGACGAAGGGCATCCCATCGGCAAGATTCTGCAGAAGATGTTCAGCGAGAAAATGCCGGAGCGGCTTCATGACGATGAGATCAAGTGGAACTTCACCAAGTTCCTGATCGACCGGGACGGCAACGTGGCAGAGCGGTTCGAGCCTACGGCGGAGCCCATGGATCTTGCTCCGGCGATTGAGAAGCTGCTCTGAGCGGGCGGATGCAGACTCCTGATAAGGGGAGATAACATGGCAAGCAAAAAGAAAGAGGCCTATATCCTGGCCATTGACCAGGGCACCACAAGCACAAGGGCGATTCTGTTTGACCGTAAAGGCAGAGCGGCGTATACCGCCCAACGGGAATTCCCCCAGTATTTCCCCAAGCCGGGCTGGGTGGAGCACAATGCCGACGAGATCTGGATCTCGGTGCTGGCGGTCATCACCACAGTGCTCACGGAGAACAGAGTTGATCCGGGACAGGTGAGGACAATCGGGATTGCCAATCAGCGGGAGACGGCGGTGGTCTGGGACCGGGCAACCGGTCTGCCCATTCATCATGCGATTGTATGGCAATCCAGACAGACGGCGGAGATCTGCGAGGAGCTGAAGCGGCAGGGGCTTAATGAGCTGTTCCGCAGCAAAACCGGACTGTTGATCGACGCCTATTTCTCCGCTACCAAAATCAAGTGGCTGCTGGATCATGTGGATGGAGCCAGGGAGCGCGCCGGGCGGGGGGAGCTGCTGTTCGGCACAATCGACACCTGGCTCATCTGGAAGCTGACCGGCGGACAGGTTCATGTCACCGACCCGTCCAATGCCTCGCGCACCTTGCTGTACAACATCCACGAGCACCGCTGGGACGAGGAGCTTCTCCACATTCTCGATATCCCCGCGGCCATGCTGCCGGAGGTGCGCTCCTCATCCGAACTGTACGGCACCACGGCCGAGTACCATTTCTTCGGGAGGGCGGTGCCCATCTCCGGGGCCGCGGGAGACCAGCAGGCAGCGTTGTTCGGCCAGGCCTGCTTCCAGGCGGGGATGGCCAAGAATACCTACGGCACCGGCTGTTTTGTGCTGAAGCATACGGGGGAGAAGGCTGTCGCTTCCAAGCAGGGGCTGCTCACCACCATCGCCTGGAACGTGGGCGGCGTAACCGAGTATGCGCTGGAGGGCAGTGTGTTTGTGGCCGGATCGGCGGTGCAATGGCTGCGGGACGGGCTGCGGATGCTGAAGACCTCCGCAGACAGCGAGGCGTACGCCCACCGTGTGGCCTCCACCGACGGAGTATATGTGGTGCCCGCTTTTGTGGGGCTGGGAACGCCTTACTGGGACAGCGATGTGCGGGGAGCCGTGTTCGGGCTGACCCGGGGCACCACCAAGGAGCATTTCATCCGGGCCACCCTGGAATCGCTCGCTTATCAGACCAAGGATGTGCTGGATGCTATGGAGGCGGATTCGGGAATTGGGCTGGCCCGGCTGCGGGCCGACGGGGGAGGGGTGCAGAACCGCTTCCTGATGCAATTCCAGAGCGATATGCTCGGTGTACGGGTGGAGCGGCCTGCCGTAAAGGAAACGACGGCCTTGGGCGCCGCCTATCTGGCCGGATTGGCCGTAGGCTTCTGGGAGAGCCGGGAAGAGCTGGCCCGGTTGTGGGCGGTGGAGGAGGAATACGAGCCAAGGCTTGCGGAGGAGCGCCGCCGTGAGCTCTACAGCGGCTGGCAGAAGGCGGTGCGCGCGGCCATGGCCTTCAAATAACCGCTCCCTTGCAGGAGCGGTCCGGAGGTCAGCGGGGGGAGACACTCTTCATGCCTCCTCCCATGGCTTACGGCGCCGTTTCGTCCGTTGCTTCCTCTCCGCTGGCTTATGGCGCCGTTCTTTCCCGCTGCTTTCTCACCGCTGGCTTACGCCACGCCGCTCTGCAGCTCCCAACTGATGGGGCCGCTCTGCCATGCCCCCTCACGTCTTTTCCCTCGCCCTCCCTCTCATCCGCAAGGGATCTCCAGATACACCGCCGTCCCGTATCCCCGCTTGCTCCGGACAATCAGGCCGCAGTCGCTGCCATAGGTGAGCTTGATGCGCTGGCTGGTGTTGTACAGGCCGATATGGCTGCCGTCGAACTCTTCATTGTCGCTTTGCAGCCTGTTCCGCAGCGCCACGAGGGTGGCTTTGTCCATACCGAGACCGGTGTCCACGATGGAGATGAGGATGGAGGCCTTTGTTTTCCTGACCTTGATCTTAAGCAGGGACGGGGTCTCCTTCTCCTTGATTCCGTGGTAGATGCTGTTCTCTACTATAGGCTGCAGCAGAAGCCTGATGATCTGGCAGTGTCTGGCCCGGGGATCAATCTCCCAGATCACGTCGAACTTTCCTTCATACCGGTAGGTCTGAATGGTCAGGTAACTGCGCAGCACCTCAAGCTCGGTATGGACAATGGAGAACTCCTTCGGATTGCTCAGGGCATACCGCAGAATTTGCGACAGATGCTCGATCATCCGCGACACCTGATTGGGCTTCTTCGTCAGCCCGATGGCCTCCCAGTTCAGCGTCTCCAGCGTGTTGAACAGGAAGTGGGGATTGATCTGGGATTGCAGAGCCACCAACTGCGCCGACTTCAGCTTATACTTGCGCTCGGACAGCTGCATGTCCAGATGGCTCTGGTGGATGAAGGAATTCAGCACGGTATGCATGACGTAGCCGTATTCGTCAATCACCCGGTTGGGGACGGGAGGAAGCGGCTGGCCCTTCTCCGCAGAGCGGATTACATTGACGATGCCTGCGATGCGCTTGTAGTTCATATTGGTGAAGTAGAAGGCGAAGACCAGCCCTACGGCCAGGGAGACGGGCAGCAGCAGCAGGGTAATTTCCCGGATCTTGTACGGGAGATGGTACAGGGAGCGTTGAGGGATAAGGGAAATATAGGTCCAGCCGTAGCGGGCCGATTTCATCTGGGACACAATATACGAATCTCCGTCTGTCTCCACCGTATAGAAGGATTCATCGGAAGAGGCCAATTGGGAGATATTCATCTTCTTCAGATAGTCCGGCTCCTTGTCGCTTAGAATAATCCGGTTGCTCTCATCGACGATCAGGACGCATTGGTCGGGGGAGGTATACAGGGATTGAAGCACATTCTCGATATAACGGGGAATGATATTGAAGACCAGCACCCCGCCTGTGCCCGAGATTCCCTGATAGATGGTAATCAGCCGTGCGGGCTCTGTCTCGAAGGCATATTGGCGGACATAGCGGGACTCGGTCCATGCGCTGCCGGCAGGTCCCATGCCCTTTATGGAGTCATACCAGCCGGTATCATAATAATGCGCCAGATCCACGATCCCTTCCTTGGACGAGAGGAAGCGGCCGTTGTCGTTGGGAAGGTAGACGTAGAAGGAGTCGATATAGGCTCTGGCGTTGGCCGGAGCGCTCAGGAAGCTTTTGAGAATATCGAATGCCAGAATTTCGTATTCGCTTAACGCCTGGCTGCGGAGAATGCTGCTTAAATAGGCGGTAATTTTGCCGTTGCTGCCGTATACCAGATTCAGCGGGTCCGTCTCATTCAAGATCAGCTCCACATTCTCCTTGGTCTGCTTAAGCAGGTTGATATTGTTCCCGTTGATATCCCGCTTGATGAATTGCTGGGCGTAGAGGGCGGAGAACGACCCGAGCACAAGAAGGGGAACCAGCAGCGGAATCAGAAACATGGCCAGATGCTTAATGAAAAACTTCGTCCTCACAACCGTCCACTCTCCTTCCTGTTGTTCAGCTTCAACGCTCCGCCTCCCTGTATTCCCGCGGGCTCACCCCAAAATACTGGCGGAAGGCCCGGGAGAAGTGCTTCGGGTCCTCATAGCCGACCATCCGGCCAATCTCGTAAGTCATATAAGTGATGTCCTGGAGCAGCTCCGCGGCTTTCTCCATCCGCACCGAGGTCAGATATTCGCTGAAATTTTGTCCGGTCCATTTTTTGAAGTATTTGCTCAGATAATACAGATTCATATGAAAATGATCCGCCGTCCCGCTCAGGGTAACGCTTGCATAATGCTCCTGGACATAGGCCTTGATCGCCTCGATCTTCTTCTCATGGTACCCTTGCGGCTCATGCGCATCCTCATCTGTCTCCGCCTCATTATCCAATTGGCCTTGGGGCTGAGACTGTCCCTTCTCCGCGTCAAACTCTTCCTTCACTTTCTTGAAGACCTCGACCAATTCCTCATATTTCGTCGGCTTCACGATATAGCGCATGGCCCCGTACAGCAACGCCTGACGGGCGTATTCGAAATCCCGGTAGCCCGACAGGAAGACGATCTTCACCTTCAGTTGGCGTTCCTGCAGCTCCCGCGCCAAGTCGATGCCGGACATGACGGGCATGCGGATATCGCAAAGCATGGCATCCACCGGATTGTGCAGAATATAATCGAGTGCCGCTTTGCCGTTGTCCGCCTCTGCCACGACCTCGAAGCCGATTTCATTCCAAGGGAAATAATGATGCAGGCCGTTGCGTATTTTGGCTTCATCATCCACGATCATCAGCTTGTACATGTCCCACCCCGGTCCGTATGGATTTATACGTTGATTATAGTAGACCAAATTGCCCGGGACAATGCAGTGTCAAAAATTGCGGAGGAAAGACAAATGAACCTCCCTTCACCCAAGCAGACGCCAAAAAGAAGCCAAATAATCAAACCTTATCCCAAACTGCGAGGTTCTTAGGGCGCCCGCACGGATGCTATAATCCAAATGTAAACGTTTTAGCAGCGCAAATAAACGAAATGGGGGATACACCATGAACAAGTTGTTCAAGGCACTTAACGGAGCCGCGGCTGTGGCTCTGATTGCAGGGGGCCTGGCAGGCTGCGGAGACTCGGGCCAGGAGGAAGCGGGCAGCACCGCTCCGGCGGCAGGCAGTACGGCTGCAGCCACCAAGCCGGTGAATCTAAGGTTCTCGTGGTGGTGAAGCGATGCGCGGCATAAGGGGACGCTTGATGCCATCAGCCTGTATAAGCAAGGCGCCGCACATGTGACCATCGAGCCGGAATACGGCGGATTCGACGGCTATAACCAAAAGATCAAAACCCAGCTTGCCGGGTCCACCGCTCCCGACATTATCCAACTGGACCAGCCTTGGCTGGCGGAGCTGACCAAGGGGCAGGAGGTGCTCTCTGATCTGTCCAAGTCATCCATGGATTTGAGCGGCTTCAACGCGCAGTATCTCAAGGACTTCGTTACCTACAACAATAAGATCGTCGGCTTGCCCATGGGCACCAACGGCCGTACCCTGATCATCAACAAGTCGCTTGCCGGCAAGCTGGGCGTGGATTACAGCAAGGGCTTCAGCTGGGATTCCCTGATAGCGGAAGCGAAGAGAATCCGCAGCACGGACAGCAAGTATTACCTGATGAACTCCGACATGGGCGTGGTACAGCTGATGTGGACCTCCTACGTGCGGCAGCTCTCCGGCTCATCCCTGGTCAAGGAGGACGGTGCGCTGGGCTTCACGAAGGAGCAGGCTGTCGAGGGCTTCACCTGGATCAAGCAAGCTTATGAAGCGGGTGTTTTCCAACCTATGGGCGAGTCCCAGCTGTTCAGCAGCAAGACCGACCAGAATCCCAAGTGGATCAATCAGGAACTGGTGGCAATAGAGGGCTGGAGCAGTGAAATCACCAAATTCCAAGCTGCATTGCCTAAGGGAACAGAAATCGATGTAACTCTGCCACCGCTGTCTCCTAACGCGAAAACAGGCGCTGCGCTGGTCCGCCCCTCCATGGTGGTCAGCGTGAACAACAAATCAGAAAACAAGGAAGAAGCAATCAAGTTCGTCAATTGGCTGCTGACCAATAAGGATGCGGCTGTGACACTGGGCGATGTCCGTGCTGTGCCCGCGCTGGAAACTACGCGGCAGGCTATTGTGGATGCGGGCAAGCTGGACAAGAATGTAGCCAAGGCCGTTGATTTGGCCACATCCAGCCAGGCTATTCCCGATACAGCCCTTTCCCAGAATTCCCAAATCAGTGAAATCACCAACGACCTGCTGCAAAAGATTGCATTCGTCAAGCTGACTCCTGAGCAGGCTGCCGATGAGCTGGTGAAGCGTCTAACCGATAAGGTCAAGGAATTGAAGGGCTAAGCTTCATATAGAGAGAAAGGAAGGAGTGGAGAGCATGAAAGCAGCCGGACTGGCAGCGGAAGCGGAAAAATGGAAGGCCAAGCCCAAGAGGCGCAACCGTCAATGGATCGGCTTGGCTTATATCAGCCCTTGGATTGTGGGATTTCTCGTCTTTCAAGGCTACCCATTTTTCGCATCGCTGTATTATTCACTGACCTCTTATGATTTGTTGAATGCTCCCAAATTTATTGGTCTTGATAATTACGTAAATATGTTCACGAATGACGCCACCTTTTATACCTCCTTGCGGGTGACGCTCATCTACACCATCATTGCCGTTCCGTTGAAGCTGGCCTTCGCCTTGCTGGTGGCGGTGATTCTGAACCAGAAGATCAAGGGGGTCAATTTCTTCCGCACGGTGTATTACCTGCCTTCCATTCTGGGAGGAAGCGTGGCCATTGCGGTGCTGTGGAGATTTCTCTTCATGAAGGAAGGGGTCGTTAACCAGATTCTGGCCTTCCTGCATATACCGGCTGTGAATTGGCTGGGAAGCCAGCATGTGGCGCTGTTCACCATCTCGCTGCTCACCGTGTGGCAGTTCGGCTCGTCCATGGTGCTGTTCCTGGCGGGGCTCAAGCAGGTGCCTGCGGAGCTCTATGAGGTGGGACGGGTAGACGGGGCATCCCGGGTAAGAATGTTCTTCAAGATCACTCTGCCGCTCATCACTCCCATTGTTCTGTTCAACCTGATTATGCAGATGGTGGGGGCGTTCCAGGAATTCACCAACGCCTTTGTGATTCTGCCGGACGGGGGACCGCTGAAATCCACCTACCTGTACGGAATGAAGCTCTATGATGAAGGCTTTAAGTATTTGAAAATGGGGTATGCGTCCGCCCTGTCATGGGTGCTGTTCCTGATCGTCATCGTCTTTACGGGACTGGTCTTCAAATCATCGGGACATTGGACTCATTATGAGGATGGGGGGGATCGGCGGTGAAACGGCAGGAGAGGAGCGTAATCTTCATTTATATTTTCATGACCATCTTCGGACTGTTGATGATCTATCCGCTGATTTGGCTGTTCTCGGCGTCCTTTAAGACCAACGAGGAGATATTCGGCTCGCTGAATCTGATCCCGTCCAGTTGGGATTGGAATGCTTACAGGGAGGGCTGGCGCGGGTCCGGGCAATATACGTTCGGCCTGTATTTTGCCAACACCTTCAAGCTGGTGCTGCCTACCGTGTTGTTTACAGTGGTGTCCAGCGCAATTGTCGGCTATGGCTTCGCCCGGTTCGTATTTCCCTTGAAGAACGTATTCTTTTCAATCATGATTTCCACGCTGATGCTTCCCAATGCGGTCATCATTATTCCGCGCTACATTTTGTTTAAGAACATGGACTGGCTGAACAGCTACAATCCGTTTATTGTGCCGTCCTTGTTTGCCAGCAACGCATTTTTCATTTTTATGATGGTCCAATTTTTCCGCGGCTTGCCCCGGGAGCTGGATGAGTCGGCCAAGATTGACGGCTGCAACTCGTTTATGATTCTTGTACGCATTCTGTTGCCCCTGTCCACGCCCGCACTCATATCAGCAGCCATCTTCCAGTTCATCTGGACATGGAACGATTTTTTCAGCTCACTGATTTATATTACCAGTGTCAAGAAGTTTACCATCCCCCTGGCACTGCGGATGTCGCTGGATAACTCCGTCGGGGTGCCGTGGAACCAGGTGCTGGCCATGTCGGTAGTGGCGATTATCCCCTGCGTGCTTGTGTTCTTCCTGGCGCAAAAATATTTTGTCGAGGGCATCTCCACCACCGGCATCAAGGGATAGGAACATAAGGTGAGGGTTTAAGCACAATGCGGATAGCAGGATCAAAGGGTTGCATGTTAAGGCTGGAGCAGAGTGCGGACAGCGGGATCGACGATCCGGGTAGTCCATGGTGAAAAGAAGACGTTGGTTCCGTCGTCGGCAATGGTGAAGGAGTGGGCAATGGGCTCATCCGTATAGAAGACCATCCGGTAATAGTCCGGGTCCTTCTCCCTGTTGGGGGGAGTGTAATTGTCCGTATCCTTCCCCGTGTCCAACAGTTGAATAAACCGGTCCATGTCTGCGGCCAGCAAGGTTTTGTAGGGTTCGAATTCCTGGATCCGGTACAATTCAATACGCTCTGTCTTGTCCTTGGGTAATTCTTCATAATGGCGTTGAACGGTTTTGTAAAATTCATTCTCGGCATACAGGCGGTAGCCGCCGATCCGTTTTTCGTCGCGTGCCGCTATCAGTTCATCCGCCTCGAAGCCCTTCACACGGTACAGCTTCGTTCCGATGGGGAGGAAGGCGGCGTCGCCGTCCTTGGTCCTATAGCCGGGATTAGAGACTACATCGGACAGTTTGAACTTGGTCTTCCCGGCAACTTGTTCCGTGATATCCTCCGGGTTAACAATCACTCCGTCGTATAATCCGTTGTAGGAGCGGCCGTCCAGCATCACGAAATCCACCCAGTCGATGATGGCGTTTCCCTTGATCTCATCCGGACCGGCTTCGTTCCTGCAGGCGGCAGCGGCAAGGGACACAAGCAAGGCAAGCAGGAGCATGCGAATTCTCATAAGTGAATCACCTCTTATCTAACCAGACGATCCATAGGGTGAAAATGTTTCCGCAAAGGCCGCAGGCTGTTTGGGCAGGCGGGAAAAGAAAACGAATGGGGAGCTGCCATAGCTTGGCGGCTCCTCATTCGTTTTCTACAGGTGCCCGGGGAGCCCGGTGTGGCCGCCCAGGGCGAATGAATGCGAAATTTCATACAGAGTTGGCCTGCCGGTGCCCGAGCTGGCCCAACGTATGCGAAATTTCGTACAGAATAGGCCTGTCAGTGTCAGCAGCGATGGTATTCAGCATTTCATGCGCCTGGTTCAGGATAGCCGGACATTTTGCCTCCCCCTTCTAGGGCGTGTCTGAAAACTCGCTTGGGGGCATCTTTCACCGCCTTTTCGCCCCTGGCGGCGTTACTTTCGCTTGGCCCGGGGTCCCCGGTACGCCTGCGCAAAAGTGCCTTGCCAGAAACGAAAAATCGAGGAAACCTACTCCCCCCGGAGTTTTCAAACACGCCTATATATTCCCTAAAATTTTTGTGTATAATAGATAAAAAGGTTGCACAGAAAGCCAAAACCCCATTAACCAGCGTGAGAAGGGATTCCTATGGAAACTAAAAACACTGCCTCCAATTTTATTAAAACCATTATGACCGAGGATCTGAAGGAAGGACGGGTCAAGAATATTGTGACCCGCTTCCCGCCTGAGCCCAACGGATATTTGCACATCGGGCACGCCCGGGCCATTACCATCAATTTCGAGCATGCCGACGAGTTCGGCGGGCGGACCAACCTGCGTTTTGACGATACCAATCCGGTGAAGGAAGATGTGGAATTCGTCAACTCCATCAAGGAGGACATCCAATGGCTGGGCTTTGAATGGGATGGGATGCATTTTGCCTCGGACTATTTCGGGGAGATGTACGACAGGGCGCTGGTACTGATCAAGAAAGGGCAGGCCTTTGTCTGCGATCTGTCTGCCGATGAGATCCGGGAAACCCGGGGCACTCTCACCCAGCCGGGCAAGGAAAGCCCGTACCGCAACCGGAGTGTGGAGGAGAATCTGGATCTGTTCACCCGGATGCGCGCAGGGGAGTTCAAGGACGGAGAACGGGTGCTGCGGGCCAAGATCGATATGGCTTCGCCCAACATTAACATGCGTGACCCGGTTATCTTCCGCATTGCCCATGTTCACCACCATAATACCGGGGATCAATGGTGCATCTACCCCATGTACGCCTATGCCCATCCTCTGGAGGACTCCATTGAGGGTGTGACCCATTCCCTGTGCTCGCTGGAGTTTGAGGATCAGCGTCCCTTCTATGACTGGGTGATCCGCGAGACGGAGATGCCTCATGTGTCCCGCCAGTACGAGTTCGGCAAGCTGAAGATTGCCGGCACCATCATGGGCAAGCGTTATATCAAGCGGCTGGTGGAGAGCGGCGTGCTGGACGGCTGGGACGATCCCCGCGTCTATACGATCAGCGGCATGCGCCGCCGGGGCTTCACCCCGGAAGGGATCAAATCCTTTATCCGGGAAGCGGGCGTTTCCAAGAGCAACGGGACTGTGGACCCGCGGATGCTGGAGCATTTTATCCGGGAGGACCTGAAGCTGAAGGCTCCCAGAACCATGGGCGTGCTGCGGCCGCTTAAGGTGGTCATTACCAATTACCCCGAGGGCCAGGTGGAGATGCTGGATGCGGAGATCAACGCCGAGGTGCCAGAGATGGGCGTGCGGCAAATTCCGTTTTCCCGGGAAATATACATTGAGCAAGACGACTTCATGGAGAATCCGCCGCCCAAGTATCACCGCCTGTTCCCCGGCAATGAGGTGCGGCTGAAGCATGCTTACTTCATCAAGTGCGAGGAAGCGGTGAAGGATGCGGAGGGCAATGTGGTGGAGCTGCGCTGCACCTACGATCCCGAGACCAAGTCCGGCACCGGCTTCACCGGGCGCAAGGTGAAGGGCACCATCCACTGGGTGGAGGCGACCCGGGCTATCGCGGCCGAGTTCCGGATCTATGACGAACTGGTGGCGGAAAAGACCGATGACGGCGAGGATGAAGGCAACGACGATTTGCTGTCCTCGATTAATCCCAAGTCTCTGGAGATCGTGCAGGGCTATGTGGAGCCGGGCATGAAGGAGGTCAAGGCGCAGGACAAATTCCAGTTCTTCCGCCATGGCTACTTCAATGTGGATTCCAAGACCACCACGCCGGAGAAGCCGGTATTCAACCTTACCGTTTCCCTCAAAAGCTCATTTAGTGTGTAAGATGAAGGCAGACGCGAACCATCCGGTCCACGTCTGCCTTTTGTCTATAGATCATGCGGCTAAGCTGGATCATGCAGGTATGTTGGGTCATGTTAGCAGGTTGGGTGATGCGAGTATGCTCGGTAATGTGCCAAATTGGCTGATACAGGTAAGTTCGGTCGTGTGAGCAGGTTGGGTGATGCAGGCTAATCCCATCATGTGCTGCCAACGGATCATGTGGTTTGACAAAACCGGTTTTGTACAGATAAAGCCCCGTACTCCGCTTTTTCGCGGAAATACGGGGCTTTTTTGTGGTTTGCTATCTAACGAAGTTTCAGCAACGCCAGCCAGCGTGTACTAGGCAAGCTGCTGCCGAGGGCACGGAGAGAGAGACGCTGGAGAATGGAGATGGGCGCCAGTGGACCAGTTTGGCAAAAGTTATTCCCCTCAAACAGCGACGAACCAGAATAAGACCCATCATTTTCCCTTATGCCTCAGAAAAATCGGAATATGTCTCAATAAGGCCCTGCAAATTCCCTTATTGAAGTTAAATCCCCCTAAAACCCGGCCTCCCAGCCCAAATAGCGGAAAAAGATGGGTCTTATTTGCAGCTTGCTGCCAGTTGGATGGAGCATAAGGGAAAATGCGGGGCGTTATTTTTGGACCTCACTTGGCCGCGTGATCGAATGCCAGCCTATGCAGCACCGATAGCCCGTCCATGCGACATCGAAAGCCGGTTTAAGCAGTATTGGTAGCTTGCTGGCCTATGCGGAATGGAACTTGCAGCATGAAGCTGCTGCAAGTTCCACCATGGGATACCGCGCATAAGTCTAACCACCCCATCGGGAATCCTCCCGCTCAATGCCCTTGAAGGAGCACGGTGAAAGGTGCTCAGGGGGAGCAAGAGGGGTTAGTCCAAGGATGTTGCGGCAACACTGCCGCTCACCGGGGATAAATTAGCTCCGGCTTGGTTTTGTTGGTCCAGTGGTCGAAGCCGTTGTAGCCAAATTCATGGCTCCTGGTGTAGCGCCGGAAGCCGGATTCCGGCTCCGGGTCCCAGTAGGCGGGACCGTCCGGCGAGGTGTCGCGGGGCAGGGACATGCCGCCTTCACCGTTGCCGTTAACCGCGCTTGCTGCATATTCATACCATTGAGCAGCAGAGCTATCGCTGTCCGCGGCTTCCGGCGAGTCCCAATATTCTGCCGCCGACCCCTCATAGATCAGGGCGTATTCCTCACCTGGCCGTTTGGCGCGGCGGTAAAGCTTATATGCGCCGCAGCCCAATTGCTTGCCCCAGACGATGGAGTAGCCGGCACCGCTTTTCCATACCTTTAGCCCTTCAACAGGTGAGGGAGGCGCCGCGGTGATATATACAGGATAGTCATGGCTCCAGGCTGCTGCCCCATCTGCATGAAAGCTTTGGATGCGGACGTGCAGCTTCACTCCATTCTCCAGCCCATCGAGTGCATAAGATGTTGAATGCTCCCCGTTCACCACCGCCGTCCGGCTCCAGCTCCTGCCGCAATCCCGGCTGATCTCCACCCGGTAACCTTCTGCGCCGGCAGCCGCCCGCCAATGCACATCTGCCTTCCCTGAAGCTGCAACCGTCTGGAGCACCTCGGTCTTTGCCGGGACAGGCAAGCGTTCGGTCCACTCCCATTCATGTTCTCCTTCCGGCAGCAGGAAGCGTATGCTTCCGCCGTCCGCAGGCTCCCATTCATGCTTCGCAGCGTTCACGTACAGCTTTCTTGCTCCATTCGCCCCAGCCTGGGCCGGGGTCCGAACGGTTACCCAAACAGGCTCCGAACAGATGGCCTTGCCCGCAAGCCGTCCTTGGCTGACAGTGAAGCCGATTCCCGCTTGGGGAAAACCGCCGCGGTCTGCCGCTGGCTTCAACTCCACCTCGAAGCCCAATGCGCCGATCCGGCTGCCCTCGAACAATGCCGCTTCCGCCTTGCTTGTACCGTATAGCCGGACGATTCCCGCGTATCCTGTAAAGCAGGCCTGCTCTTCCTTATGGCGGATTAAGCTGCCGTCCCGGAAGATCAGATCTGTCCGGCCCTCCAGCTTGACCTGGGCGCCATAGGCGGTTTTGTACGTATAGGAGCAGTAATCCGCATTCAGAGTGCGGGGAGAGACGATAGTCAGGAAATCCCCAAAGCCGTCAAAGTGCACCCCCTTGGATTGGTGTTTCACGGCATTAGCGCCTCCTGCCTGACTTACGTCAATGGCAATCCCCGGCTCCACATAAACCGCGGCTGCTCCGGGCTTGATCTGGGCGATGGCGGGGAACGGCTCCGCTTCCTTCACGAACCAGGAGAATCTGCCTCTCACCCGCATATCTCCCACTTGATCATAGACCGTGATATAATCATGGCCGCTTAATATGACGCTGCGGGACTGGTAGAAGGGGCGGGAATAGTCCCCGGCGTAGACCTTGGCGTATTGGGCAAAGCCGAAATCATATAACGCCCCGGTCAGCTCGTTTCTGCCGACGCTGCGGTACTCGTGACCCACCAGCACGCCAAAGTTGCAGCTGTTCTGCACATCCCCCATATTTTGGTCGCCCACGTCCTCGGGACGGTTGTAGCTGTATCTCCGGCCTGACGCACACAGATGCAGGGTGCCGCAGCCGCCCTGGCCCGCCCGGCCCCAGCGGTAGTTGGGACCTTCATCAATCTGCTGCAAATGTACGGATACTTCACTTTCCTCTCCCACGGAGGATCGCAGGATGAACCCGTGACCCGTATATTTGGCGGAGCTCAATGCCGGACGCGTACCCCGGTTGCCGAGGAATTCTTTCTGCAGCAGGCTCTTATAAATATCCGCGTCTTTCCTGCGGGCTTCGAAGCTCTGTGAATCCGGCGGACAGACATAGAGCAGGTATTCCGAGAGCAGCGGATCATAGAGATGGAGCTGCTCCGCCAGCATCCTTACATAGATGGGAGGCGTAATCGGGTCCTGCCAGTTGCCGCTGTGGGCGCCTTGGGGCGGATAGGTGCGCCTTCCGTCTATAGGAGCGCTGAGGGAATGAAGCATCCAGCCCGCCCAGTCCCTAAGCCGCGGATTCAACAACACCTTGTCTCCGAAGCTTCTGTCTAGCAGAGCGGCTGTCTTCTGCATGGGCACAAGCGCAGCAAAGTTATAGCAGCCCAGATTTTCCGTCCATCTCCCCGCCTTGCTGCCCCACGCCTTGACCTCCGGCCGGATGTGGTATTTCATATTCAACGCCATGGCCCGTTCAAACTGGTCCTTCCATAGGCGGGCATCGGGATGGGTAGGGAAGAGAGAAGCCATCAATGCGGGGACAGAGCGGGCGTCAGCCAGAAAATTAGGGTGCCCCGCCAGCATATGGCCCGTAGGCAGCAGGTTCTCGTCAGCATGGGTATAGGCGATAAAGGCGCAGCAGGCCTTGAAATCATCGAACTGTTCTTGAGTCATAGCCGGGGCGGACATGTCAAAGACGTACATCCAACTGAAGAACTCCCTGGCGGGCACCGGCTGCGCCTGGTCCATATGATTCATGTTATGGGACAGATGATAGACAATCTCCTCCATAAAAGCGGGGGTAAACGCCTCCTTGCGGATACCATAGTGCCATACATCCAACCCGGCTTCGGGGATGCTCTCCTCGGGAAAAAACCGGGGATAAGCGTTCTGATCCTCCTCCCAACGCAGCACCCAATCCTTTACCTTGTCCAGGCTGATAAACTCATGCCATAACCATAAGTAATCCGCGTAGCTCTTCTGTTCCTGACTGTTTTCCTTGCTGTAATCATAGAAGGCAACGGCGGTGCTCCGGCAGCCGTCTGTCAGCGGGTATTCCCATGTCAGCCTTCGGCCTTGCTCCGCGGCGGGATCATAGCGGAATTGCACCTCCAGCTCCTTCGGCCAGCCCCAGATCGAATAGCGGCTTCCTCTCCAGTCTGCTGCATCCTTGGCGAACACGCCGATGCATTGGCCGCTGCGCTCATCGATGAATGAAGCTGTTTTGACCGACCACCAACTGACTGCACTGGCGTAAGACTGCAGAGTAAAAGGCAGGAAGCCCTGCCCGTCGCAGTATTGGTCCACCTTCTCCACATTGCGGAAGCGGGCATACCGGGTTTGGGGATCGAATTGCTTCCATTGCACAACAAAACGGTCTGAGGATGGGATGGAGGATGATGTGGAGGACGGGGGGAAGCCCTCCATCTCTTCCTTGAGCTCCACAAACTCCATCTCTTCGGCAACGGTCAGCGTCAGCTTGTACGAGCTGCCATCCCCGAAGGTCATTAGGACGGCAATTACTGTCTTGAGCGGTCCCTGCTCCAGCAGTTCAGCCTCGTAGGAAACCAACTCCCGGTCCGTCAACAGGGAGCCGGCTCCTTCCCGGCCGCCCCTTGCACTCTCGATGTTCAGGATGGGATAGCGTCCATCCTCCGTCCGTTCTGTGGACTTGCGCACATGCAGGCGGATTTCCCGGGAATTCACGGCAATTCCCCCGTCTGTTTCCGTTAGGGTCATCCCGTAAGCACTGTCATGCGTGGGGGCTCCCTCCACCCATTCAAAGGACCTTTGTCCTCCGCAGGGCAAATCCGCAAGCAGGCTTAGCTGAACAGTACCGTCAGCATGATCATAGCCTCCGAGCTGAAAGGGGATAGCTTGTCTGTTATCGTCGATAAGATGATAATTCTGAATATTCGCTTCGCTGGCAGCTATCCGATAAGTCAGCAGCGTTTTGGGCCAATTGTATTTGTGATGCTTGAGTCCGTCTGCAAGTAAAATTTTCCGTTCATACATTTGTTAACAACTCCCGTCTGCCTGGCGCTTTGGATTGTGGAAAGCCTTGCTTTCCAACCCGAGCGTACCTCCGGACGGATTCCATTACAATAATCATTTTTTTGTCGGGACCGGGAATAGCGTTCCGCTCCCGTTTTCTGCGGGTTCAGCCAGCATACCGTTATTGCAGGCATGAATCACCCAAGAAAAAAATGATACTGGCACCGGAATGGCAAATGGACATAGGGAAAGGGGGAGAGCAGCTTGAGACTGTCGATTAACCAACAGTTGCCGCCAACAGCTGGCAAAATGATAGCTGTTGGCGGTTAAGCGGAGTTGAAGGTGCTCCATAGCTGGCATTTTGCTAGCTGTTAGTGAGCAAGAGTAGCCCCAGAGGCTCAACAGCTGGCAAAATGATAGCTGTTGGCGGTTGAGCGGAGTTGAAGGTGCTCCATTGCTGGCAAAATGATAGCTGTTAGTGAGTAAGAGCATCCCTAGAGGCTCAACAGTGATCAAAATGCCAGCTGTTGAACGATGAGAGGCCATTGTATGCGAAATTTCATACAGAATGGCCTTGCCGGTAGCAGAGTTGGACCATTGTATGGGAAATTTCATATAGAATGGGCAACGGAAGCTCCACCTTCTCGGTTTTTTTCTGAATAAAGGGAGCGGGTCCACTGTTCACCAGAATTGAGGCACACATTGGATGTTTGGCACAAATAAGCACTTGTTCCCGCAGGAAACATGTGCTTATTTGCAGACGTCCCCAGTGCTGCTTGTTCGTTTTTCCGCTGGAGATTGCCTGTTCGATTCTGCCCTCACAGAAAAAAGCCCCAGGATTGCGCAGAACGTCTCCGCAGTCCCAGGGCTATGAGGGGTCATCCAGCTATTACTCTCCGTCGTCCAGCAGCATGAAGCTGTCGAACAATCCCGGGTTTTTCGAATCGGCCAAGCCTTTGGTCCAGAAGATAAAATTGTCCCGGCCGTTCTGATAATCCGCGTCGTTGACTGCCGCGTTGAAGCCGATCTTGCCGCCGGCTTGCAAGGGCAGTCCCGCCATCTTCGAAGACGGAATAGTCCATTCGTAGAATGTGGTCTTGGCAGCCTCATCCCTGACCACCTGGAACGGCACTTGGCCGGATACATCTCCGCTCGGGTTAGGCGGCATGGATTTGAAGATATAGGTGGTCTGAGCAGCATCGTCCTTCATGGCGAAGCCCCATTCCATGTCATCGGGACCGTATGCCGTTCCCTTGTTGTCCAAGGGATCAAACGCAACCTGAACGGAATCGTTCTTCCAGAGGTTGGCGGCAGTCTCCGAATTCTTATGGATGTTATCCTTCACCTTCACGGCAATGTGGATGTTGGCTGCATCCCACTTCAGGTACAACGCCGCATCCACATTGGCCGGGTCATAGACGCCGGTGCTGTTCCGGTTTTTGCCGCGGAGATGAATGGGGTACGCATCCGTCCAATCACTCAGGCTTCCATCGATAACCGGTGCCGCCGCGGCCTTGCCGATCACTATGAAATCAAGCGGCATTGCGGGATCATGAAACAGGGGAGTTCCCGTGGCGCTGTCAACTACAGTAAGATCAACCGGATACTCGTTGAAATCCCGCTGCAGCTGATTCGTCCATACGAAGGACAGAGTCCTCTCCTGGCCTTGGAGCAAGCCGGTAAACGTGTTGCCGTTGACCGGAGTTAGGGTTGCACCGTCGGGACCCTTGACTACGACCGAGCCCGACTTGCTGTTGATGGAGGTTCCCTTCAATTTAACGGTAATGGTGTCTATATCTCCGATTCCGGTGGTCAAGGGCAGGATCTCCGCACCAATGGCATCATTAACCTGCAGCCTGACCTTCGTGCGCTGAACTTCGCTGCCACCCACCAGCAGCAAGGCATTCACCTCGTAAAGTCCGGCTGCAACCCCCGCCGGTACCGGAATATTCCAGGCGAGGGGCATAGTCTCATCCGGTTGAAGAGTGATCGCCTGTTCGGAAGACACTCCAGGATCAAGGGTCCATCCTGCCGGCAGCTCAAGCTTCAGCACCGCCTGCTGAACCGTACCGGTCTTGTTGGCAACGGCCATGTTGAGCACACTGCTAAAGCCGGCTTCACTGCTGATAAGAGACGGCGACGCCGAGAGGAGCAATCCGGCGAATGTCACCGGTTCGGCCGCAACCATATCCGTTACCGCCCCGGCAAAAGACTTGGCCAGCAGATTATAGACGTAGCTTTCTGCGTGCAAGCCGCTTGCCGCACGGGCATCGGCCAGCCTGGCGTAGCGGTCCATCCGCATAACGGCGGCTGTCGATACCGGCATCAGGCCATATGGACCCTTCTTGCTCTGATATGCGCTGCGGGCAGCGGCAACTGCTGCACCGTAATCCGTGGCGGACGCCCCGGCGGACTGCAGGTATTTCACATAGATCAAGGACTTCGACGCTGTTTCCGCCTGATTGTACAGCGCTTCGAGGGCCACGTTCCCCTGGCGCCGGTCCACAACCCCGTCTTCAATAAGTCCGGCTGCATCCTTCATCAGCGCGTAGATCTGTTCAATGCCTTCCTGCAGGCCCGCAGCCTTAGCCGCCATTCCTGGAGCTTCAAGTGCGCCAATCAACATGGAACGGATCTGTCCCAGCTCTGTCAGGACTGCAGCCGTTTCGGTCTGGTTGCCCGGATTCTGCAGCGCCTCCAGCCGGACTTTGGCATCCGCATATTTATCTTCGAGCAGCTGTGCCGCCGCGGAGAAGGCGGTGCCGGCACCGAAGCCCTTCAGATAAACCGGGGACCCCGATATAACCACCTGGGCGCTTCCGCCCGCTACGGGCACCGTCGACTCTTTCCCGTTAATGTCGGTTACGGTGAGCTGGCTTCCGTCTGCAGGGATGGTCAGCGTGGAGGTTGGGGGCACAACGGCCGGATTATCCTTATGGTCCACCTTTCTCCAAGCGACAAGAATTGGTTCTCCATCGTCTAAGAACATATGGGCCGCTGCCTTCGAATCGGAAGAGTTCAGTCTGCCCAGATATTCCGCATGATTAAGCTCTGTCATCAATTGATTGACAGCGGCATAAGCCAGCTTGGGCCGCCCGTCATTATCAACGATTCCCCAGAAAATATCGTAATGCTGCTCATCGGTTCCGTCATTGCGGTAATCATAATACTCATAAGCCTTCACCTGATCCAGAATCATGTAATTCAGGAAGGCGCGGACCACATAATCCCGCTGCACTTGCTCGGATACAGACGGATAGCCTCCCTTGGCGGTTGGCCAGCCTCCCTCGGTCAGGTAATAATCCTTCCATCCGCCGTAGGCGTTCACCAGCCCCTTCACGTCGTTGACGAAGCTCTGGATGTTGTCGTCGGGCATGGCGTTATAGATGTAGGGATGGTACGAATACGCATCCGCGGCATCATACGAGCCAAGCTCCAGCTCGCCGGGAAGAATAGTGCGTACGCTTGAGGTATGGTCTCCGGCGATCAACACGGCGTTGGGATCAGCCTGCTTCATGCTCTGGTACATGACCCGCTGCATCAATGCGTAATCCGCGGGCAGATAAGGCTGTGCCACCAGCTCCGGCTCATTGGGCATTTCCCAATAGCGGATCGAGGATTTATACCGGTTAACGGTGCTTGACATAAACGAAGCGAGAGCATCCAGCGCAACCGGCGTATTGGGGGAGCCTTGCCGGTAGGCCGAATTCGCATGGGTATCCATAATGACCGTCTGGTTGAAGCCATAGCCGGATATTTTGCTCAGAAGCTCATCGGTCTTGCCATAGTCATACAGCTTATTGCCTGCCCCGTCTGTCCGGTTGGCATCAATCTCTCCCCAGGACAGCCCGCTGCGGTGATGGCGCGCTCCTGTTTTGCGGACGCCTTGGATGATATCCTCGCGCCAGTTCAGCTGGTAATGGGTATTAAAGCCGAATTTGCTCTCCATCTCCAGGTCTGCCGGGCTGACCGGCGCGTGCTGCCGAACGACTGCCATCCGCATGGTCCGGGCCAGCCCGGGGTCGGGGATGCCGTTTACCGTCCAGGCAATCTTGACATCGTAAGTGCCGATCTCCGCAAGCCCGGACAGGAACTCAATGCGGTGGCTGCTTGCTCCATAGGCGGGTACCGCATACGTCTCTTCTCCGGAAAGTACCAGCGATTGATCCCCCTCCGCCCGGTAGACCTGGTACGCAACGCCGAAGGCGGCTGCCTCCGCGCCCGCAGACAGACTGATGTCCAGTCCCGGCGTTTCACCAAGCGAATAGATGCCTGTGTAATTATCTGCCGGCTTTGTATCCACAATGGCGGGAACGGAGAGGGGGGTCAGGGACAGGTCATCCACCTGGAGCCTGATGCCGCCCACCACGCCAAATTCCAGATACCCCTTTTCAAGCCGCAGGGGGTCCGAGTCTTCGCCGCGGGTAACCTCGGAGCCGTCAATGAATAGCTTGTGGGTGATGCCGGAGATTTGCAGCTCATAATCATGCCAATCATTCAGCAGCGACTTCACATAGTTGGCCAAATAATAGTTGCCGCCCAGCGCTGTTTTGCGCATCAGGAAATACTTGCTGTTGTGGCTGCCCCACTCCAGCGAATTGTTGTTGCTCTCGTCCACCGCCCGGTACCGCAAGCGCCAGGTGTTATAACCCTCTGTACCCGTCCGCTCGTACTTGGCCTTGAAGCTTAGCTTGAAGTGATCCAGGTTGGCGTACCGCGGATCCGTAAACTTGACTCCGCCAGTCCCGTCGATCTCCAGCACTTTGTTGCCGCCTAAGAGACTGACCGTCTTGACGTTTGCGCCTGTGGCTGTCCAGCCTGCAGGCACGGTCCCGGCAGCAGCCTGCTCCCAATCCATGGCATAGGGCACGACAGGTTGGATGTCCAGCCGGATGTCTCCCGATGGAGCCGGCGGATACCGTGCCTCCCCGCCTTTGCCGTCACTCGCGGTAATATAATACCGCACTTCGTCATCCTTGTTCGTGCCGGGAATAAGGCCTGTAAACGAACGTCCGCCTGAACCGGTGGCAGGAGGGATAAGGGTCTCCCATGCTCCCTCCCCATACCGGTAATATACGGCTGCTGTCACCGGCGCCCCGGTATCGCTCACCGAGAAGGCAACGGGGATGTCCGTGTTGTAGTAAGCCAGAGCTTGCGGCTGATGCCAGATGGACAAGGCCGGAGACCCGCTCACCGCTGCGGGGTAAGTGACCGTTACGGCGTCTACAACCAGTCCGACCTCAAAGGATTTGAAGCCGATGACGCCGCTTGTATACCGGTTGGCCCCATCTGTTGCGCTTATCACCGGCTGGTCGTCAATCAGCAGGGCGAAGGTATTGCCGCGCACCCGGATCTTGTACCGGTGCCATTGGGCGGGATCGTATTCATAGGTAACATTGGCGGTCAGATTGGCCTGATACAGGTCGTTTTGCCAATAATGCATCTTGAACAGCACGCTGTTGGTGCCGTTGACCCGTGCCTCCACCGCGTAGTAATCGCCACCGTTGGCACGGAAGTAGAAGTTGGCATAGCCGGAATTCTTGCTGCTGAGCCTGGCTCTGAAGTCCAGGTCGTAATCGTTCATCAAGACTCCGGAGGGATTGCTTAAGAAGGTCGTCTTCTTGTCGATCAGGCTGGCAAGCACGCTGTGGCCTTCCCCATCAGTTGCAACGCCCCATTCTGAAGGCATATTCGTCCATAGCTCCTGGCTCTCCTCCGGCCGGTCGAAGGAATCGGCGAACAGGCTGGTTGCCCTGCGGCCTGCGGCATCCGCCGCTTCAATGTAATACTGCATCTCCTGCTCATCCGTTCCGGGCACGGCAGCCGTATAGACATCGCCTGCTTCCTGCGTCATGGACACGCTGGAGAAGGGGAGCGAGGTACCGCTCCCGTACCGGTAATAGACTGATGCGGCAATCGGTGAGCTGCCGGTAATCACCGCCTGAATCAACGCTCCATAGACGGCATCCACCACATTCACCGGCGTGTGGGCAATCACGGGGCCGCTTGTATCGTAAGGATTGGAGGCGGTGACCCGGACATCATCCAGCTTCACCGTCGAGTTGCGGTGTGCAAACCCGATTGTGCCGCTCTGAATATCGCTATCCGGCGAAGTGGTCATTACGGGCGTGCCGTCAATATACAGCCGGAACGTATTCCCGTAGACGGCAACGTCATACTGATGCCAGGCGCTCAGATTATAGCCGGGAAGGATGCTAACCAGCGGCACTGCGGCGTTCACGGACACATAGCTGCCGGTGTATTTCCAGAATGACACGGTATTATTCTTCTGATTGAACTCGAAGTAGTAGTAATAGAGCGTGGACGGATTATAGCGCAGCAGAACGCGCATGGCTTCGCCTGTTCCGCCCGAGGCGGTGCCGCCTGTGTAGTGGGCCTTGAAGCTCAGGGTATAGTCCAGGCTGGAGGCCGAGAAGTCCAGCCAGGCTGAGCTCTTGGCCCGCTTGTTGCCGGGATTCCCGCTGGTGGCTGTGCTGACGCCCTGCATGACCAGGTTGGCGTTATCGGTTGCCTGCGACCAATTGCCGCCTGTTCCTCCGGCATCCCACTTGGCGGCAATGCCGGCCGCAAAGTCATCTTGGAACAGCAGATCGTTGCTTGAAGCGCCGCTGTCGGCGTGGACAGTTGCAAGAGGGAAAGCGCTGGCGAGCATGGCCCACAGGATCAGTACGGATAAACCTCGTTTCCACCGGTGCCGGTTCAATTGCCATCACATCCTTTGCCTTTATGTGCGTGTTCAAACAACCTCTTTATGGAGTGACTCCCGCTTTCTTCAGATCGGTCAGCATGGCTTCCCGCACCTGATTGCCCTTGTATTTCTCATCATGGGTTTTGATGTAATCATTCCAACTCGCATCATCGGTGGAAACGGTTCCGTAGATGAACTTGGCCAGCATCTCCTCACGGTATTTCTTGATATCGTTCATCAGATCCGGACGCTCCTTGGCTCCAAGGCTATAAACAGAGGTGGCTTTCCCTACGCTTGCGATCATCTGCTTAATGACGTCCATTTCCTTGGCGTCCTTATATTTCAGCTTGAGTATGTCGGGATTGTCGAACAGAGGAGAGATGCCTCCGTTCAGGGAGTAGACGGACAGATAATCGTTTTGCTTGCCTTCAATGATTTCCGATACTTTGCCGTTTGTTTTCTTGTGGTTTACCCCTTCTTCTCCGAACAGCATCAGCTCCTGGCCGGTACCGCTGTAAGTCCAGTTGACCAGCTCGATGATCCGCTTCACCTTCTCCGGGTCCTTGGCCGCCTTCAGCGTAATGCCGATGGCGTTGGAGACGCCTGACTTGGGAGCGGGGGATACCTTGCCGGCAGGGCCTGTCAAGGCCGGCATATAGACAAGCTCCGCATTGGGATTGAGCTTCTTCATATTGGCTTCGATGCTGCGGGGATAATCTCCGGTGTACATGAAGATGCCGGCTTGCCCCTGCTCGATCTTTTGCGTCTTCCGGGTGCTGTCGTTGGTGGCAATATCCGGATCAAGCACACCGTCCTTCATCAGCTTGTTCATGTATTGCAGATAAGCGCGCAGCTCCGGCGAGGTGAAGCCGCCCTTGATGTCCTTGCTGCCGTCCAAGATATATTCACCCGGACTGGTATTGCCGGTGAACGGACCGATCAAGCCCCAGTAGTCCTGGCAGGTCATGCAGCCGGAGGCGGTGAAGCCGTAAGTGTCCTTCTTCCCGTTCTTGTCGGGGTCCTGGGTGGCGAAGGCGGCGGCTGTTTTGGCAAAGTCCTCCACAGTCTCCGGCACCTTCAGATTAAGCGCATCCAGCCAATCCTTGCGGATGAAATAACCCAGGATCGATGGAGACGGCCGGACGGGAATGCCATAATACTTGCCGTTGTCATCGGTCATGGAAACCAGCATATCGGGGGTGATCCATTTCATGTTGCTTGGCATATTCTTGTCGTTGATCAGATCGTTCAGCGGAATAATGTAACCCTGTGAGCTGGCTGTACGGTAATCCGCCATGTTGAAGAAATAGATCACATCCGGCAGATCGTTGGCGGATACCCGGGTGCCCAGCTTAGCCCGCCAGTCATCGGATTTCCCGGCGGTAATGGTATATTTCAGATCAACGCTCAGGTCCTTCTTAATTTGCTGCAGGAGCACATTCTTCTCCGGAGCGGGATATTCCACTGTTGCCGGATACCACCGGTCGATTTCCACGCTTAGCGGCTGCTTCACCGCTGCTGTTGCACTGGGTGCAGGCGTAACGGCCGCCGGTGCTGTCGCCTCCTGGCCGCTGCTTGAGCAGCCCGCAAACAAGGCGGCGGCCAAGCTCATAGTGATCCATACTTTACTGCATTTCCTCATCGAAATATTCCCCCGTTCATCTTGGATTGTAACGTTCATTCAACGCTTTGTCTTGCGCTTAGGAGTCTGACCGACGGAGTGGTTTTGGTCAATCCCCATTCCCTTACGTCGGACCGGCTTATGGCTAGGTGCAGCCTGCCTGGTCCTGCCAGGTCTACCCAATGCCTGCCTGATTTACCCTTTGACTGACCCCAGCAACACCCCCTTTGTAAAGTGCTTTTGCAAGAACGGATACACAAGCAGGATCGGCAGGATCGATACCACAACGGCAGCCATCTTCACGGCTTCGCTGGGCACGTAGTCCTCGATGCTGCCGGCAATCTCCGACGCATCCGGTACCATGAGCATCTTCTGCAGAACGGGTTGAAGCGGGTGCTTCGCCGTATCGCGGACATAGAGAACCGCTTCGAAAAAGGAGTTCCAATAGCCTACGGCATAGAACAAGCCGATAGTAGCCATGACCGGCCGGGACAGCGGCAGAATGACCTTCCACAGCGCCTGCAGCTCGGAAGCGCCATCGATCAGAGCCGCTTCCTCCAGCCCCGCCGGCAAATTCTCGAAGAACCCCTTCATGATCAGCATGTTGAATACGGACACCGTGCCCGAGAGAATCAGCACCGCATAGGTATCGAGCAGGCCGAGCCACTTCATCAGCAGGTATTGGGGAATCAGGCCTCCGCTGAAGAACATCGTGAACAGCAGCAGCAGGAGAATGGGTTGCCTGCCGGGCAACGATTTCTTGGCCAGCCCGAAGGCCAGCATCGTGGTCATCAACAGGCCGAGCGCAGTCGCAGTTCCGGTGATAAACACGGAGTTCAGGAAGGCACGCGGAATCTCCGATTCGGTGAGCAGCTGCCGGTATGCTTCCAGCGTGATGTGGCGTGGCAGGAGAATAAAGCCGCCGTGCCGGATCACCTCCACATAGGGCGTGACGGATACGGCAACCACATAGAAGAACGGAAAAACAGCGACCACTCCGCATGCTGCCAGAAAGAGATAGTTGAAGCCGTAGAATAGCTTTTCGCCTTTAGTAGCTTTCAAGATAAAGCCCTCCTACCAGATTTGGGAGTCAAATTTCTTGGCGATGCGGTTGGCGCTCACAACAAGGATCAGCCCGACCACTGATTTGAACAAGCCCACCGCCGTTGCCAGACTGACCCTGTTCTCAATAATGCCGGCGCGGTACACCCATGTGTCGATAATGTCGGCAGAATCGTATACAAGGGAGTTATACATGACGATAATCTGGGTGAAGCCCGCATCGAGCACACTGCCCAGCCGCAGCGTAAGCATCAGGATGAAGATATTGCGGATGCCCGGCAGCGTAATATGCCACATTTGGCGGGCTTTGTTCGCCCCGTCCATCACGGCTGCTTCATATAATTGGGGGTCGATGGACGCGATGGCGGCCAAGTAGATGATGGCCCCCCATCCGAGATCCTTCCAGTTGTCGGTGAACACCAGAATCCATCTGAACCAGTCGTTTGACATCAGGAACGGAATTGGGGCAAACCCCCAGTCCTTCAGCCAATGATTGAACAGCCCCGAGCTCGTGGATAAAAAGGCCAGCACCATCCCGTAAATGATGACCCAGGATAAAAAGTGGGGCATGTATGTCAGCGTCTGCACAATGCGTTTGAACCAGCGGTTTTTCACCTCATTCAGCAGGACGGCCACAACCACATCGGGAGCCATGCCAAACCCGATCTTCATTAAACTGATCACCAGCGTATTACGCATCAATTGCCAGAAATCGGGGCCGTTCAAGAAAGTAAGGAACCACTTGAACCCCACCCAATCGCTTCCTCTAATCCCCTTAAAGCCGTTATAATCCTGAAAAGCGACAACAATCCCGTACATCGGCCCGTAACGGAACAGTAAAATATACAGCAGGCCGGGAGCGATCAGCAAATACCGGTACCGGTATTTGTACAGTATAGACAGAAAGCCCCGTTGCCTGTGTCCTTTCCTCCTCGCTGCGGTCTGCAATGAGGGGACGATTGCTTCATTCCCATCCATCCGGTTTCTCCTTTTTTTGTTTATGGTATGTGGTGCGTAGGTCCAGTATAAACGAAAGAAACCGGGCTGAACCTTTGCGTTTTTGCTGAAAAACTTTCTGTTTTTGCGAGACTCCCCGGAGGCTGGGACAAGCTTTTCATGCTCCAAAAAACGAGAAAGGAAAGCCCAAAAAATCCGTAACTGCATTCTGGTGGGCATCTTTCACCGCCTTTTCGCCCCTGGCTGCGTTACTTTCGCTTGGCCCGGGGTCCCCGGTACGCCTGCGCAAAAGTGCCTTGCCAGAAACGAAAAATCGGGGAAATCTGCTCCCCTCGGAGTTCTCAAACACGCCCAGCCGGAGGTGACTGTGAGGAGTGCGATTGCGAAAACGGCCCAGCCTCGGTGTCAAAATCTTCCTGCTTGCCTTCCTTCCCATCACCGGCCTGATTATGCTTCTCGGATACGGCTCGCAGCAGTATGTGTTCCGCCAGTTTACCAACGAGCAATCCCGCTATGTGTCCCATCTGCTGGAGCGCACCGACTTGCTGCTTAACCAATTCATGAAGGACCTGCAAGCCAACATGCTGGTCTTGTCCAGAGATGATCGGCTGGTGTCGGACCGGACGGAGGAAGCGGTCAGGCTGCTGGAGAACTATCGTCTGTTCTGGAATTACGATGTCAAGAACCTGTATGTGATTACCTCGGACGGACGAATGATCGGCACATCGGGTTACTTATGGGAAATAAACGGTTACAGTCACGTGAAAACGATAATGGACAATGATCAGGTAGGCACATCGTTCCCTTATTGGACGGAGCCCTACATGTCGCCGGTTTCCGATTATACGATTTCTTATATGGTGGGGCTCAAGGGTCCCCAGGGGGAAAACCGCGGCCTGCTTGTGGCCGATCTGGATATACAGGGGGTGCTGGCCGCTTATGGAGAGTGGACCTACACCTCCCGGGAGGATCTGCTCATTCTCAGCGCCAAGAACCGCCCCCTCACCACAAGCAACCCTTATGTCGCCTACGATGTATTCACCAAGGAATACAGCTTGACCGGCCTGCCTCCGGATATGGTTGAGCAGACCAACGGGGAAGCCAAAAAATTCACCGACACAGACGGCCACCCCCTGTTCGCCGCCCGCATGACCACCAATAAGTGGGGCTGGCAGGTGATGGCCATCCTGAAGGAAGAGAAGATGTACCAATCGGTCCGCTGGATCAGGAGCTATGCCTTTGCCATCGGACTGCTCGGCATACCGCTGTCCCTGATCATCTCCTTCTACCTGTCCCGCTCCATTACCCGGCCGTTGAAGCTGTTGACCGGCCAGATGGAGAAGGTCAGCACAGGCGACTTTCAGACCGCAATTAAGAACAGCTACCGCGATGAATTCGGACAACTGGTCAGAACGTTCAACAGAATGGTTGTGCGCATCAAGCAGTTGATGGATGATTTGATCCGGTCCGAGAAAGCCAAGAAGCATTACGAGCTCAAAGTGCTGCAATCGCAAATTCAACCGCATTTTTTGTACAATACGCTTAATTCGATCAGCTACCTGTCCCGGCAGGGCCAGACGGACGAGGTGGACCAGATGATCACGAGCCTGGTCGCTCTGCTGCAGTTCCATCTGGATAAAATCGAGGAGTTGGTCCCCTTGGCTCAGGAAATCGAGGGTGTGAAGCATTACGGATATTTGATGTCGGTGCGGTTTCCCGATATGTTCGTGCTGGAGGTGGATATCGAGGAGGAGGAGGCGCTGCAGGTACTAGTCCCGAAATTCTCCGTCCAGCCGCTGGTGGAGAACAGCATCTTTCACGGTATTCTGCCCAGGCTGGCACTGGGGTCGATTGTGGTGACCGGTGAAGTGGAGAGCGATGCCGTTGTCATCCGTGTGGCGGATGACGGAGTCGGGATGAGTGAGGGGCAGCTGCAGACCTTGCTGGAGGACGAACAGGGCACAGGCACCTCCGGCTATTATCATATGGGCGTTAGGAGCATTCATGACCGGCTGGGGTTGTACTACGGAGCAGGCTACGGACTGACGGTGAGCAGCGGTCCCGGCCGGGGAACCGTCGTAGAGATGCGCGTACCCAGGGACAAGGAGGCTGCCGGATGATGAGCCGCCATGAGGCCGAGGTCAAATTGAAGGTGCTGCTCGTTGATGATGAATACATGGTGGTGGACATGCTGATCTCCAACATCCGCTGGGATGAGTTGGGGATGGAGGTAGTGGCAACGGCGGCGAACGGCCAGCAGGCCCTTGAGAAATGCGCCCTGCATAAGCCGGATATGATCCTTACCGATCTGACCATGCCGGTGATGGATGGACTGGAGCTGATTGCAACGCTCAGACGGGACTTCCCCGATGTGCGGTTCGCCGTCCTCACCGCCCACAAGGAGTTTGAGTACGCCCAGCATGCCGTTGAGATGAAGGCGCTCAGCTATCTGGTGAAGATGCCGATGAATGCGGAGAGCATCGAGAACTCGCTTCGGACTTGCGCCGAGACGATCCGCGCGGAGCGGAGCCTGAGCAGCCGCGCCCGTTATGCGGAGCAGATCATGGCCCAGCATATGTGGGAGATCCGCCGGCGGGCCTTGGGTGATCTGCTGCGGGGGATGCATGTGGGGGAGCGGCAGCTTGACGAGCTGTTCCCCTGGCTGGGTCTCCGGACCGGCCCCAAGCCGCTGGTGACCGGCATCTATATGACGCTGGTGCGGCGCAATCAATTCTATGCCCGCTATCCTGAAGCAGACCATCACCTGCTTGACTATACGATTCTGGAAGCCGCCTACGAAATCATCCGGGAACTGGCCGCAGGCACTGTTCTGCCTTACCGCTCAGGTGAGGCGATGCTGGTGCTGGGCTTGCCCGCCCATGAGGGAAGCTCACAGAGAGAGACCATTATCCAGCAGCTGCATCACCGGTTGTCCCATTGGCTGAACAAGTACTTCGGCGTATCCGTCATATTCGGCATCGGTTCCGCCTTCACCGGCATCGGCCCGCTGCGCAAAACACTTCAGGAGGCCATGCTGGCTGCGGAAACGGCGTTTTATGAGCAGGGACCGATTCACCATTATATTGATTTTCAGACCAAGGTATGGGACCGCATCGACCCGCAGGGGTGGAAGCTTCTGGAGGACAAGGCCTTGGCATCCTGGAACTCGCCGGATATCGGAGAACGTCTGGAAGGCTTGCGCTGCTTCATCGATTCGGTTAAAGCGCGCCGCCCCCATCCGGGCATACTGAAGCGCAATGCGGCGCTGTGGCTTGAAGCGGCGGGTTCTATTTCCTTAAACCGCAGCGACTGGACTGCGCTGGCCGACAATACTCCCATGGAGCCTTGGTTCGAAGCGTTGGAGGCGGTGCTGGTCAGGCTGCCCCGCAGCCCGGGAACAGGATATGAGGGGATGCATCCCGATATTCAGAAGGCGGTTGAATTTATCCTCCTGCATCTGGGGGAGAATCTTACTCTGACCCGGGTCGCCGAGCATATTCACATGAATCCCAGCTATCTGAGCCATCTGTTCAAGGAAGAGACCGGCAGTAATTTTCTTGACTTTGTTACGCTTCAGCGCATCGGCAAGGCCAAGGAATATTTGGCTTCGGCCAAATTCAAGAACTACGAGCTGGCGGAGAAAACCGGCTTTATCAGCTATCCGCATTTCTGCACCGTGTTCAAGAAAGTAACCGGCATGACCCCCAATGAGTATAAGAAGAATCTGCAGACCGGCCATACACAATAAACGCGGCGCGCGCCGGGAAAAAAGCAAACGGCAGGAACGGACACAATCCGTCTCTGCCGTTTAACATTTTGGGGCTGTTATACTCCTGTCTTCAATGGCCGTCCCGGTATTCGGATGCAAGAATCGATAGAATGCTCACAGACACATATGTATCCTGCAGCTTCAGGCATTCCCGCAGCGTCCCCTCCACAACGAAGCCCTCTTCCTCATAGAGCTTACGGGCACGGGGGTTGTTGCTTCTGACGTCAAGCCACAGCCGGTGGGCGTTCCAGCGGTGAAAGGCGCAGCGCTTGACCAGCCTCAGCGCGTCCCTGCCCAATCCCTTGCCTTTGTCGGTAATCACCAGACGGATCAGCTCAATGCTCTGCGCGGGATGCTCCAAGCCTGCAATGATCAGGTACCCGGCGGGGGCCAGATCCGCTTCGATAATGAGATGTACGGTATCGGTGCCCTCCTGTGCGGAACGGTGCTGCTCCCGGGTCCACTGGCCAATATAATTCCTGTTATCCGGGTGATTCTCTGCCTCCAGTACAAAATCCAGGTCATTCGCGCGGGAAACCCGCAGGCGGGTCCGCTCCGAGCTTGCCAATATCATGGCCATGTGACGTCAGCTCCTTTGCTCAAGTCTCAGAGAGTATAAACGGAGAAGTTGCTCGACTTCTTGACATACGCACGGCGGCAGAGGACACCGTCAGACGTTTATCTTCGAATTATACCATAATATGGATGAAGGGGAGCAGATATTTTCCGTCCGGCAGCCCGCCGCCCTCTACACCCAGTTACCGTTGCGGAAGAGCGGCTCCAGGGTGCCGTCCGCCGTCTCTCCGTCAATGTCCAGGCCGCCGGAGCCGATCATAAAATCCACATGGGTCAGGCTTTGGTTGGCTCCGCGGGTCTCCAGTTCTTCAGGAGTCATGGCTGTTCCCCCTTCCAGGGTATAGGGGTATGCATTGCCGACAGCCAGATGGCAGGAGGCATTCTCATCGAACATGGTATTGTAGAAGATGATGCCCAGATCCGAGATCGGGGATTTGTGGGGCACAAGAGCGACCTCCCCCAGATAGTGGGAGCCTTCATCCATGTCCACCAGCCGCTTCAGTGTCTCGTAGCCTTCTTCTGCGGAAAAGGAAACAATGCGTCCCTTCTCGAAGGTCAGGGAGAAGCGGTCGATAACATTGCCCATATAGTTGAGGGGCAGAGTGCTTGCCACCGTGCCGTCTACACCGTACTTGTGCGGCATGGTAAATACCTCTTCTGTGGGCATATTGGGCACATACCGGGTTCCGTCGGGAATTTCCGAGGTGGCTGCTTTCCAGATATGTCCCTCAGGCAGGCGGATTGTGAGCTCCGTGCCCGGTCCGCGGTAATGAAGCGCCTTGTATTGCTTGGCATTTAAGCTATTCATCCGTTCTGTCAGGAAGGAGAGATGGTCCTCCCATGCCGCAACCGGATCTTCGCTATACACCCGGTTTACCTCGAATATCTTTTCCCACAGCGCCTCTACGGCCGCATCGGCCGACAGCTCCGGGAACACCTTGGCCGCCCAACTGGGGGTGGGCACAGAAGCCATCGCCCATATATTGGTCCCTTTGTACAGATAGCTGCGGAAGGTTTTGTGCGCCTCTGCGGAGACTTTATTGGCGGCAGCGATCCGCTCCGGGGAAATGCCCTTGAGCAGATCGGGGTTGGGGGCATAGATTTGCAGATAGCTGCCTTCGCCCTCCATCAGCTCCTCCATACCCTTTATCTTCCACATGGGCACCTCCGTGAAAGCCTCGTCCGGAGCAAGCTCGTACTTGGTGCGGGTGGCTGCTTCATCGTTCCAGTCCAAGTGCACGTTCTTTGCACCCGCCAGATAAGCCTTCTCCACTACCTTGCGCGCGAAGACTGCACTGTCCAGATTGGCATTGATCCAGAGCGTTTTGCCCTTCTTCACATTGAGGCCGATGCGGACAACCAAGTCTGCATACCGGTCCAAGCAAGTTTCAAACCGTTGCTTCTCCATGAAATGTCTCCTTTGCCATTCATACATGTATTTTCTTCCTTCTCCATCTTACCACATCTCGCCCGAATTCTATGTCTCTGCGCCATGGCCCTCACATGTGCAGCGGTTTGCCATACGGTATTAAGAAGGACAATGCTGAACAAAGAGGGGCTGGCAATGATGGACAAACAACCAGGCCGTATTTATTGGGCTAACCCCCAAGCCAGGATTGCAGGGGCAGGCAAAATCCGGGTTCCCGGAACTGCAGCGGGAGGGCGCCGGGTACCGGAGGCAGGACGGTCTGCGGATAAAAAAACGGTCAAACCGGAAGCGGCGGCAACACTTGCGTCAGTGCTGCAGCAGACGGCACGGAAGATGGCTCCGTTCTACCGCAAAGTGGCTGACAGCGCCCCCTATGCCCGCAAGTGGTCTGAGGCTGTGGTGGAACTGGATCTGGACGGCATGGAGCGGCTGCTCAAGATCGCTTCTCCCCGGATCGGACGCAATTATCCCGCTACCAACGGAATCGGCTATTTCATTAGCTTCCCCTTCCCCGATCCGGTAAAATCATACAGCAGCGGAACGACGATTCCTCCCGGCACGGTCCAGTCCGTGTTTGAGCCGGAGGCTCACCGGGCGCTGGCGGAGGCGGTATATCCGTTGTACCGCAGTCTGTCGCTCAGCCGCAGCTTCGCCCAGGCGGTAGCCGCCGCCGTCGAAGGCGATGATCCCGAAGCTGCTGCGGCACTGGTACGGGCCAAGGTCAAGAGCAAGTCATTAAGAACGGTGGGCATCGAGTCCGGGGGAGTGGCCCTTTCCTTCCGTTTCTCCTTCAGCAAGTATACCTACCGCAATCTGCTCATCAGGGATGAGACTGCTTAAGAGAGCATAGGGGATGTTAAGCTTTCACCGGTATTCTGCCAAGCTCCTTACTGCGCCGCGGGCAATGCGGGAACAAGGAACATTGCCCGGCCGGCGGAGCCGGATAATTTCCCTCTGTCCCCAATTGTAATAAAGTGGAGCGAACGTGTAGAATAAAAGTTGGGATTCAATTGGATAATCATTGGCAGGGAGAATCGAGATGGAGAAGAAGAAGAGAAAGTGGCTCAATAAACGCAGCGTACTGCTGACCTGGCTTCTTTCCTATATGGCTGTGCTGCTGCTTCCTGTGTTCATGAGCATCATCGTATATGTTCAGTCCAGCAGGATGCTCAGCGACGAGATCCACTTGGCCAACGATTCCCTGCTGAAGCAGCTGCGGGAGCAGATGGACAAGCAGCTTCAGACGGTGGACAGGCTGAACTTCGAGCTGACCTGGAATACCAGAGTGCGCGAGCTTATCGATAACTACAAGTACCGGACGTTTCCGCAGGACTATATGTACGACTTGCACAATGTAACCAAGGATTTGGGTCTGTATAAGACCGCTTATTCCATGGTGGACCAATTCTACGTGTACTTGGCCGCGCAGGAGACGGTGATTCTTCCCAGTCTTCATCGCGAAGCCAAGTTTGCCTACGGGGAGCTGCATCAATCCCCGTCCATGTCCTATGAAGACTGGCAGGCGATTGTCAGGCGGCAGAAGTTCAGCGGCTTCATCCCCATGGACAGGCTTAATGACAACGGTTCCCTGGTTAAGGCGCTGGCCTATGTCAGAACCTACGATTATGAGAACGGCAGCCCCACAGGGGCCAATGTGATCCTGATCGACCAGTCCCGCATTCTGGGCGCCGTCAACAATATCGAGGTGTTCAGCAAGGGCCATGTATTGATTATGAATGAGGATAATCAGGTGCTCGTTTCCAGCTCCGGTGGGGAGCTGCCTGCACATTTTCCGTATGAGGAGCTGAGCGGCGGCTCCGGCCTGATCCTTTGGGAGAACAACGGGGTCCGCTTCGAGGTGTTCAGCATCCAATCCACAGTCTCCAAGCTGAAATATGTCTCCATGATTCCAAGCGAGCTGTATTGGGAAAAGGCGGAGCTGGTCCGGGAGCTGACCTATATGAGCATCCTGTTCAGTCTCCTTGGGGGCGGTCTGCTTACCTATATCTTCGTCAGAAGAAATTACAATCCGGTCCGGCGTCTGGTACAGGCCTTCAACAGCAAATCCAGAGTGGCCCAGGCGGAGAATGCCAATGAGTTCAGCTACATCGAGCATGCCCTTGACAGCACTTTGCTGGAGTTGGACAATATGGCCCTTCAGATGAAGCGGCAGCATTATACTTTGCGGGCCAACTTTGTCATGAGACTGCTGAAGGGGAAGCTGGATAATGAGATTCCTGTCAACGAATCAGTCACGACCTTCCACATGAAGTTTGATTCGGACGATTTTGCGGTGGTCGTGGTGTATACCGAGGATAATGAGCTGTTTTTGGAGCGGGTCCAGGGGAAGGATACGGCGGAGAAGCTGAGGCTGATGCATTTTATTATTACGAATGTGCTTGAAGAATTGGTGAACAAGCGCCATCACGGTTACGTCGCCGATGTGGATGATGCGCTGGCCTGTCTGGTCTGCTTCTCCGAAGACAGCACCGAAGGACGGATGGGCGATCTGCTGCATGCCGTCCGTGAAGCGCAGGAGTTCCTGATGAATCAATATGCCATCCATCTGACCGTATCCCTAAGCAGCATCCGCCATGGAGTGGGTAGCATCCCCGAGGCTTATATGGAAGCGTTGTATGCCATGGAGTACAAGCTGGTGATGGGCAAGCGGGAGATCCTGCCTTTCGAGGAAATCCAGAAGTACAACACCCAGGCGGAGGCAGATCCGGGTTATTATTATCCGATGCAGGTGGAACAGCAGCTGATTAACTTTGTCAAGGTGGGTGACTTCGACGCGGCAAGCCATACCTTGGAGGGCGTGCTGGAGCATAACTTCAAGCGCCATTCCATTTCTGCGGCCGTGGCAAGGGTCCTGATGCTGGATCTGGTGAGCACCCTCATCAAGAGCATCGGCGAGATCGGGGCAGTCCAGGAGAACATCCTGATCCAGAACCCCCGGATGATTGAAGCGCTCACCTCAGCGGAGACCTTGCAGGACATGCAAGCCCAGATGAACGTGATCCTGAGGCAGGCTTGTGAATATGCCGCGGACAAACGCTCCCAGAACGTCCAATTATCCCGTCAGAAGGCGCTGGACAGTCTGATCGGCGAGGTGTCGGCTTTTATCGAGGAGCGTTATACCGATCCCGGGATGAATGTGTCCCTGCTGGGGCAGCATTTTGACATGAAGCCCACCTATCTGTCCAAGCTGTTCAAGGATTATACCGGCGAAGGCTTGCTGGATGCGCTGAACAAGCGGAGAATTGTCCGGGCCAAGGAGCTTATGGCCGACAAAGGGCTGACGGTGGGCGAGGTGGCGGAGGCCGTAGGCTTCAATGATGTGGGAACCTTCATCCGCACCTTTAAGAGGCAGGAGGGCATCACTCCGGGCCGTTATAAAGAAACGACAGATGAATAACGGCGGCTGCACACCATACAGTCTCTGCTCCCGGAAGTCCGGGGCAGGGGCTTTTTTTGCTGCAAATTCCCGGGGTTGTTTTGGGAAATAATTGAGTCATAGACAGACGGATTTATCCGTTTTCCGGGCAAAAACGGACGGAGTTAGACCGATTGCCTATCCGATTGGGCAAATTGCAAATCGTCTGTTCGTCAATTTCAATCGTTTTGGATGAACTGAAGATATACAGAAGCGGCGTGGCGGTCTTATAGTTTAGGCATGAGCTGCGCGCAAGCATTCATACCTTATCCGGCAACCCAATTTAAAGGAGGTCATCAACTGTGATCAAGAGACAGAAAACAGTATCCGTTCTTTTGGCTGCAATCATGATGGGCAGTACACTTATAGGATGTTCCGGCAAGGACGACGGCAACAGCGCCGTTCCTTCCGCATCGCCTGCCGCAACCGGCACGGCTTCGGGGGAGGCAACGACCTATCCCATTCAGACGGATAAAACCTTGACTTATTGGGGGGCGCTCCCCAACAATCTGGTCGGACTGAAATCCTCTCATGCCGACGTTCCCTTCTATCAGGAATGGCAGAAGGTCACAGGGGTCAAGCTGAATTTCACTGCGCCGCCCACCAATCAAGTCAACGAATCCTTCAATGTCATGCTGGCTTCCGGGGAACTGCCCGATATGGTGGAGTACAACTTCTTCAATTTCCCCGGAGGTCCGGAAAAAGCGATCAAAGACGGCTATATCATGAAGCTGAACGATCTCATCGACAAATATGCACCTAACTATAAGAAGTTCCTGCAGGACAATCCGGAGATCGACAAAATGGTCAAAACGGATAACGGCAGCTATTATTCCTTCCCCTTTATCCGCGGCGACGCTTCCCTGATTACCTTCCAGGGGCCGATTATCCGCCAGGACTGGCTGGATGAGCTGGGCTTGCCCGTTCCTCAGACCATCGAGGAGTGGACCGCCACGCTGAAGGCATTCAAGGAAAAGAAGGGTGCTTCCGCTCCCATCTCCTTCGTAGCCAAACCCCGGGTATTCAATGAGCTGAACAACGGCGCGTTCGTCGGCGCCTTCGGCGTAACCCGGGATTTCTTCCTGGACAACGGCGTTGTCAAATTCGGACCGTCAGAGCCGGGCTACAAGGACTTCCTGGCCCTGTTCCGCCAATGGTACCAAGACGGACTGCTGGATAAGAATATCGCAACCGTGGATTCCAAGGTGCTGGACGCCAACATCGCCACAGGCGCAACCGGCGCCACATGGGGCAATGCGGGAGGAGGCATCGGCAAGTGGCAGCCGCTGCTTCAGGCGAGCAATGCCAAGGCCTCTGTAATCGGCACCCCGTATCCGGTGTTGAACAAAGGGGATACGCCCAAATTCGGGCAACGGGACTATTCCTTCTCCACCGGCGGCATGGTGGCTATCTCCGCCAGCTCCAAGAATGCCGAGCTGGCAGTGAAGATGCTGGATTACGGCTACAGCGAGGCAGGCCATTTGTTCTTTAACTTCGGAACGGAAGGGGTCAGCTACAAGATGGAGAACGGTTATCCCAAGTATACGGATCTGCTGATGAACAATCCCGACAAGCTGGCACCCGCCCAGGCTATGTCCCTCTATATCCGCGGCAACACCATGGGTCCGTTCGTGCAGGATAAGCGTTATACGGAGCAATACATGATGCTGCAGCAGCAAAAGGATGCCATCGGCGTCTGGCAGAAGACGGACATGGCGAAGCATCAGCTTCCGCTGGTTACCCCCACACCGGAAGAAAGTGCGGAGTACGCCAAAATTATGACCGATGTGGATACGCTGGTGGATGAGATGACCCTGAAGATCATTCTGGGCGCCGAGCCTTTGGAATCCTTCGATGCCTACGTCCAAAAGATGAAATCGGTTAAGCTGGACCGTGCCGTCGAGATCAAAAAAGCCGCTTTGGAGCGCTACAGCAAGCGGTAATCCGCAGCGGGCAGCGGCCGGGGAGAGAATGCAGTTGGGTCTCCCCGGCTCCTGGCAGGCGGGCAGCTTGCAAACAGAGAAAAGTAAGGAGGAGTGGCAGAGATGGCCAAAGCGGTTCCCCTCGGCAAAGAGGCGTTGGCAATCGACCGTAACAGCTTCAGACACAGGTTTTTCCGGGATTTTTCATTGAACAAGCTCCTTTATCTCATGATGGTGCCTGTTCTGGTCTATTATATTATCTTCCATTATGCGCCCATGTACGGAGCAATTATCGCCTTTAAGGACTATTCCCCCATGAAGGGAATTATCGGAAGCGATTGGGCCGGGTTCCAGCACTTCCGTGATTTCTTCGGTACTTATTATTTCTGGCGGATTCTGACCAATACCGTGATTATCAGTTTGTATTCCCTGCTGTTCATGTTTCCCGCACCGATTATACTGGCCTTGCTCATTAACGAGGTGCGGAACCAGGGCTTCAAGCGCGTTGTGCAGACCATCTCGTATATGCCTTATTTCATATCGCTGGTGGTTATCTGCGGGATGATCACCGACTTTACCAACAGTGACGGAATCATCAATTCCCTCTTCACTGCCTTCGGCTACGACGGGGCTGCGATGCTGCAAAAGCCGGGATTGTTCCGCCCCATCTATATTCTGTCGGAGATCTGGCAGAAGATTGGCTGGGAATCGATTATCTATATAGCCGCGCTCATGGGGATTGACCAGGAGCAGTACGAGGCCGCCCGCATTGACGGGGCGAGCCGCCTGAAGCAGATGCTGCATATTACGCTGCCGGGCATTCTGCCCACCATCACTATCATGTTCATCCTGCGGATGGGCAATATGCTGAATGTGGGCTTCGAGAAGATTATTCTGCTATACAGTCCCGTAACGTACGAAACGGCGGATGTCATCTCGTCCTTCGTATACCGGAAGGGGCTGCTGGAGTTCGGATGGAGCTACAGCGCCGCTGTAGGGCTGTTCAACTCGGTCATCAATCTGATACTGCTGATTTCGGCCAATTATGTGAGCCGCAGGGTGAACGACAGCGGTCTGTGGTAGGAGGGAGCCATTATGGAGATAAAGCGCAGTTCCGGAGACAAGACCTTCGACATCGTCATCTATATTCTTCTTTCGCTGCTGGTGGTCGTTACAATCTACCCGCTTTTGTATGTAACCTTCGCTTCCATCAGCGATTCCAGCCAGCTGATTGCCCATAAGGGGCTCCTGTACAAGCCGCTGGGCTTCAGCCTGGACGCTTACCAAAGCGTGTTCAAGAATCCCGGGATCATCAAGGGCTACGGCAATACTCTGTTCATCCTGGTGGTAGGGGTATCCATCAACCTGCTGCTGACGGCGATTGCGGCGTATGTGCTGTCCCGCCGCAATGTGATGTGGAACAATTTGTTTACCTTCCTGATTGTATTCACCATGTTCTTCCACGGAGGACTGGTGCCGCTGTATCTGATTGTGAAGAATGTGGGTCTGGTGGACTCCCTGTGGGCTACCATCATTCCCTTTGCCGTCAGCACCTTCAATCTGATCATCATGCGCACCTCGTTTATGGCTATCCCCGAAAGCCTGGAGGAATCGGCCAAGATCGACGGGGCCAACCATCTGACCATCCTGTTCAAGATCGTGCTGCCTCTGTCCATGCCGGTGGTGGCGGTCATGATCCTGTATTATGCGGTGGAGAAGTGGAACGCCTGGTTCTACGCCTCGATCTTCCTGAAGAACCGGAATCTGTTTCCCCTGCAGCTGGTGCTGCGGGAGATTCTGATCGCCAACTCCACGGATTCCATGTCCGCGGGGGCCAGCTCCGCCGACCAGTTCAAGATTGGCGAGACGATCAAATATGCCACGATTATGGTGGCCACTGTACCGATTCTGTGCGTGTATCCCTTTGTGCAGAAGTATTTTGTCAAAGGCGTTATGATCGGTGCGGTCAAGGGGTAGCACATAAGAGACAGATCATAAGAGACAGATCATAAGAGACAGAAGCCATGGGAGAGGAGCTAGAGAAATGCCAGCTTTAGCTTATGATGAACAAGAAATACTGACGGTGATCGACCGGGTAGTGGACAGAACCTTCCGGATGGACTTCGATTGGGATTGGCCTGGAGGAGTTGCCTTCTACGGTGTGGCGGAGGCTTATGAGGCTACCGGGAAGCAGGAATATATGGAGCGGCTGAAGGAATGGGTGGATGAGCAATTGGAGGACGGTCTGCCCAGGCTGACGGTGAATGCGGTGTCCATCGGACATTCCCTGCTGAGCCTGTACAAGGCAACCGGAGACAAGCTGTATATCGATCATGCGGTTGAAATGGCGGATTTCCTGAAGAATGACGCCGTGCGGTTCGCGGACGGCATCTTCCAGCACACGGTAAATTCCGAGAGCTACAACTTCCCGGAGCAGGCTTGGGTGGATACCATGTTCATGGCGGGCTACTTTCTGGTCAGAATCGGTCATATGCTGGGCCGGGAGGATTATCTGGAGGATGGCATCAAGCAATATCACGGACACGAGAAATTTCTGCAGGATGAGCGGACCAATCTGTACTACCACGGCTGGGACCATCTGTCCCGGAGCCACATGTCCGGAATCTTCTGGGGCAGGGGCAATTCCTGGGCGGCCATCACCATGGTCAGGGCGCTGCGGCTGATTGAGGTGACGCATCCTTCCTTCATGATCATCGAGGGCTCCGTTCGCGACCAGCTAAGCGCACTGGTCAGGCTGCAGGCGGAAGACGGCTTGTGGCACACGGTGCTGGACAATCCGGAGTCGTACACGGAGACCTCCGCTTCCGCGGGCATTGCTGCGGCGCTGATCTCCAAGGGCAAGCTGTACAACAAATATGTCAACCGCTCCATCACGGGGATGCTGTCCCGGATCGCCGAGGACGGATCGGTGCTGGGCGTATCGGCGGGAACGGCGGTTATGAAGGATGCTGCAGGATACATGGGAGTGCCTTGCCAAAGAGTGCAGGGTTGGGGACAGGGGCTTGCCCTGGTATTCCTCTCCTCCCTGCTGTCGCGGCAGGAATGGTAGCAGGATGAAGCCCGGGAGCGGAGGGAATGTTATTCCTTAGGCTCCCGGGCTTTTTTTTCTGCGGCAGCAAAATGAACAAACAATAAGGGTGACTCTTTGTCACCTAATTCTGTATGAAATTTCGCATACGATGGGCCACTACGGGCACCTGTGGCATTTTAATTTGGGGGACTGGTTTCGACTGAGGAGGGCTCTGTTTCCGCTCAGCTGCTGCCGGAGTGATTCGCGCGCCCCGCTGTGCTAGAATAGGCATAGCGGACCAAAAGAGCTTTTCGCTGTTTCATCAAACTATAAGCAGAACAAGGAGTGGTACGATGCCTGCGTCATTATCGGACAGCACAGTGTTGAAGAACGGCGTGAAAATGCCATGGCTGGGCCTTGGAGTATGGAAGATGGAAGACGGCGGCGTGGTGGCGGATGTGGTAAAGTCTGCTGTGGGGTTGGGCTACCGCTCGATTGATACCGCTGCAGCCTACCGGAATGAGACGGGTGTGGGACAAGGCATCAGGGAATGCGGAGTGCCGCGTGAGGATTTGTTCATTACGACCAAGGTCTGGAACAGCGATCAAGGATTCGATTCCACAATCGCGGCCTTCGAGAGCAGTCTGGACAAGCTGGGTCTGAACTACCTGGATCTGTATCTGATCCATTGGCCTGTTAAAGGCAAGTACATCGAGACATGGAGGGCACTGGTCAAGCTCTATGAGGAAGGCCGCGTAAGAGCGATCGGCGTGAGCAACTTCCATGTGCATCATCTCCAGGATATTATACAGGATAGCGGTATGGCGCCAATGGTGAACCAGTTGGAGTTCCATCCCTACCTGACGCAAAAGCCGCTGCTGGCCTTCTGCAAGGAGCACGGCATCCAGATGGAAGCCTGGAGTCCTCTTGCCCAGGGGGCGCTGGTGGATCACCCGGTCTTGAATGAGATTGGGGCCCAGTACGGCAAAACGGCTTCCCAGGTCATTCTGCGCTGGGATTTGCAGCAAGGCGTGGTGACCATTCCGAAGAGCGTCCGTGCGTCCAGGCAGCAGGAGAACGCAGATGTGTTCGATTTCGTCCTAAGCGACAAGGACATGGCCGCCATCGACGCGCTTAACCAGGACAAGCGGATGGGTTCCGACCCCGATAATTTCAACTTTTAATGCCCGATATATTTATGCCCCTGCCAGTGGTCTGACGGCCTCTTGTGCAGGGGCTGTTTTTTTGCGTAAATGCCCGATTGTGGCATTTACATTCGGGGGCTCCCCCAAAAGTACCCGCATTTTGCTTCGAAGCATCTCGTCACTTTTGGGCGAGGGATTTTGCGGGGAAAATCAATAACGCAACTGGTATAGCAGTTCTTGGGACAAACGGGTAAGTTGTCTGCTAAGCTGGAAGCAGGGACAGGAGGTGGGGATGTGGACTGCCGTAAGGGATGCGCCGCTTGTTGTATTGCCGTATCGATCTCTTCTCCGATACCGGGCATGCCGGGAGGCAAGCCTGCGGGTACTCCGTGCATTCAACTGACCGAGTCGTTGGATTGCCGTCTGTTTGGCATGCCCGGACGACCCCCTGTCTGTTCCGGTCTGCAGCCTTCTGAGGAAATGTGCGGGGACAGCAAGGATGAGGCATTCGCCTATTTACTGCGGCTTGAGCGTCTGACCTCGCCTGATCCGGCTGGATATATACCAGAATAATTGCCGGATGCGGATGTTGATGTTAGAATATATGACGGGAGTTTCGAATCGGCAAACCACAGAGGATATTTCGATTGTTAATGTCACTTATTCTAACGTGTACACTCGCATTGCCGAAGAGAGGGGGACATACATAAAAAAGGAACAAGCTGGGAAGCTTAGGGGATGATTCACACAGGAGCGTCAAATTCGAACTGTTTTCGGGGAAAGCCATGCAGCGGAATGCATTGACGAGTGGTCGATCCGGGCGACAGATTGCAAGATGCAAGAACCAAATTGAGCGAAATGAGGGGACGAAATGAAAAAGATAGGTATTATTCTGACAGCGGCTTCTGTACTGATGGTATCCGCTTTAGCCGGTTGCGGCAAGAAAGATGCAGAAAACGGAGCAGCCGCCACCGCCAGTCCTGCGGCTTCCACAGCTGCCAGTGTTGCAGCCAGTCCAACACCAGCCGCCAGCAAGGCGCCGACGTTTAAGATCGGGATGGTCACCGACGTAGGCGGAGTGAACGACAAGTCCTTCAACCAATCTGCATGGGAAGGTCTGCAGAAGCTGAAGGCGGACACTGGAGCTGAGGTGAAGTATCTTCAATCCAAGGGTGATACCGACTATCAGCCTAACCTGAACACGTTCGTTAAAGACAACTACAGCATCACCTGGGGGATCGGCTTCATTATCGGCGACGCCATGAAGCTGGTGGCGAATGCCAACCCCAATGCCAAGCTGGCGATTATCGACAGCGTGGTGGAGGCTCCCAACGTGAAGTCCGTTACCTTTGCCGAACATGAAGGGTCCTTCCTGACCGGCGTTGTTGCCGGCCTGATGACCCAGACAGGCAAGGTCGGGTTTGTCGGCGGCGTAGACATTGTGGTAATCAAGCGGTTTGAAGCAGGCTTCAAGGCCGGGGTGGCGGCGGCCAATCCCAACGCCAAGGTGTCCGTCAACTATACCGGCGCTTTCGACAAGCCGGACATAGGCAAGGCTGCTGCTGCAACCATGTACAATGACGGCGTGGATATCATCTTCCATGCATCGGGCGGAACCGGCACCGGCGTGTTCAATGAAGCCACGGACCGCATCAAAGCGGGCAAGAAGGTATGGGTTATTGGCGTGGACAAGGATCAATCCGTCGAGTTCGGCAATGATGTAACGTTAACCTCGATGATGAAATATGTGGACCGGGCCGTATACGATGTTTCCAAAACGCTGATTGACAAGGGCACCTTCGATACAACACCGGTTGTTCTGGGTCTGAAGGATAACGGCGTTGGTCTTCCCGCTGCCAATCCCAATGTCCCTGCGGATGTGCTGAAGAAGGTCGAGGAATACAAGGCCAAGATTATCAGCGGTGAAATCAAAGTTCCCGAAAAGTGAGTGTGATTCGATGAACCGAGCGGCAGAAGTCCAAGCGGCTCCCGTCGTGGTGGAGATGCGGGGGGTCACCAAACGATTCCCCGGCATCACAGCCAATGATTCCATCACCCTGGAACTGCGCAAGGGCGAGATCCATGCTCTATTGGGGGAAAATGGAGCCGGCAAATCCACGCTTATGAACATTCTCTTCGGTCTGTACCAGCCTGATGAAGGGGAGATTCTGGTCAACGGGGAGCAAGTGGTCATCGACGGGCCGAATAAAGCGATCAAGCTCGGTATTGGAATGGTGCACCAGCATTTTAAGCTGGTGCACCCTTTTACCGTAGCGGAGAATATTATTTTGGGCAGCGAGCCCCGGAAAGGGCTGGCTACCGATATCAAGAAGGCGGCCGCCGAAGTGGAGCGCTTGTCCAACCTGTATGGGCTTCAGGTTGACCCTAACGCCCGGATTGAGGATATTTCCGTGGGGATGCAGCAGCGGGTTGAGATTCTGAAGACGCTGTACCGGGGGGCGGATATCATCATTTTTGATGAGCCTACGGCAGTATTGATACCCCAAGAAATTGAAGAGTTGCTGGGGATTATGCGCAATTTGACCAAACAGGGCAAATCGATTATTCTGATCACCCATAAGCTCAAAGAGATTATGGCTATTTCCGATCGTGTTACCATCATCCGCAGGGGCAAAGTTGTGGGCTCTGTCCGTACAGGGGAGACATCTCCTACTCAATTGGCCGAAGCGATGGTGGGACGAAATGTATCGTTTGATATCGTTAAGTCAAAGTCCAATGTTTTAGAGTCTATGCTGGATGTCCAGGATGTGGAGGTTCGTGACGCCCGGGGCTTGAAGGCGCTGAAGGGAATCTCGTTTCAAGTAAGGGGCGGCGAAATCCTCGGCGTGGCCGGGGTGGACGGCAACGGACAGAGCGAACTGATCCAGGCGCTCACAGGGCTGCGCAAGGTAGAGTCCGGCAGGGTGATCTTGAAGGGGCGGGATGCGACCAACAAGACGCCGCGGGCCATTGCCCAGGCAGGTCTGTCACTCATCCCGGAGGACAGGCACAAGCATGGGCTGGTGCTGGATTTTTCCCTGAGAGAGAACATGGTGCTGAACCGCTATTTCAAGCCGCCGTTTAACAAGAACGGCTTTATTCATGAAGGAGCCATGGAAGAGCATGCCAGGCGCCTTATCGCCGACTTTGACGTGAGGGCTTCCGGGACCGGAGTGAAAGCCCGTTCTCTGTCAGGAGGCAATCAGCAAAAGGCGATAATCGCCCGGGAATTGGACCAGAATCCGGATGTGCTGATTGCGGCCCAGCCGACCCGGGGACTCGATGTGGGAGCGATTGAATTTATTCATAAACGGTTGGTGGAGCTGCGCAATAAGGGTAAAGCGGTTATTCTGGTGTCCTTTGAGCTGGAGGAAATCATGAAGCTGTCCGACCGGATTATTGTCATGTATGAAGGACGCGTGGTCGGGGAGGTCCGGCCGGAGGACACGGATGACCAGGAATTGGGCCTCTTGATGGCCGGCAGCAGAAGGGGGGAGCCCAAGCATGAATAAATGGATGAAGGTATTCATGAAGGACTCCGCGCTTGTCCCGCTGGTGGCCATCTTGCTTGGGCTGTTGGCTGGCGCTGTCATTATGCTGATCGGCGGCTTCAATCCGTTGAAGTCCTACGCGGCACTTGTGGAGAAGGTATTCGGCAGTTCCTATGATATTGGAGAAACCATGCGGGAGATTACGCCTCTGCTATTGTGCGGACTGTCCGTTGCCTTCGCTTACCGGACCGGGTTGTTCAATATCGGAGCTGAAGGCCAATTGGTTATGGGCATGCTTGGCGCCGTCTGGGTGGGTGTGGGCGTTGATCTGCCCGCCTTCATTCATGCGCCTCTGGCGATTATCGCCGGAATGCTCACCGGAGGAATGTGGGGAGCGATCGTTGGATGGCTCAAGGCGGCCCGTGGCATCAACGAGGTTATCACCAGCATTATGATGAACTGGATCGCCTTGTATCTGGCCAATTATCTGATCGGCCGCTTCCTTCTTGCAGAAGGCACTCAGCGGTCGGGGATGATCAATGCCGGGGCTTCCATCACCTCCAGTTGGCTGTCGGGGATGTTCGGCGGTTCCCGGCTTCATTGGGGTGTGCTGTTGGCGGTTTTGGCAGTTCCTGTGTTCTATATCCTGCTGTGGAAGACCAAGCAGGGGTACGAGTTGCGTGCAGTGGGGCATAACCCCCATGCGGCCCAGTATGCCGGCATGAACGTCAAAGCGAATATAGTCAAGGCGATGTTTGTCGGCGGCATGTTCGCCGGACTGGCCGGGGTGATTGAGGTATTGGGCGTGTTCGGCTATATGACCCGTGCGGCAGCCAGCACCGGACACGGCTTCGACGGGATTGCCGTGGCTCTCTTGGGCGGCAATCATCCCGTAGGCATTCTGTTCAGCTCCATTCTGTTCGGCTTCCTTACATACGGCTCGGCCGGCATGAGCTTCGAAGCGGATGTCCCTCCCGAGATAATCCGGGTGATTATCGGTCTTGTGATCTTCTTCGTGGCGGCAAGCGGTCTGGTCAAGTGGCTGTTCAAGCCCTTCATGGCGAAGCGGAAAAAGGAGGCGGCGGGATGAATCTGGCAGAATTGCTCAATATTACTCTAGTCTACTCCACGCCTCTGATTCTGGCAGCCCTGGGCGGCATCTTCTCTGAACGTTCCGGCGTGGTCAACATCGGCATAGAAGGGCTTATGGTGGTAGGGGCATTCGCGGCTGCGCTGTTCGGCTTCTACGCCGAAGACGCAGGCTGGGGCGCTTGGTCTCCCTGGGTGGGGATGCTGGCAGCGGCAGTCTTGGGCGTGGGACTCTCGGCGATCCATGCCGTGGCGTCCATTACGTTCAAGGCCGACCAGACCGTAAGCGGCGTGGTCATCAACTTTCTCGCGGCGGGACTTAGCGTGTATTTGGTCAAGGTGCTGTTTGACGGCTCCGGCCAGACAGAAACGCTGCAGGAGGTATTCGGCAAGGTGAGGATTCCGCTGCTCGGCGATATTCCCTTTGTGGGAACAGCGCTGTTCGAAGCCTATCCTCCCACGTATCTCGCCTATATTCTTGTGTTTGTGGCCTGGTATCTGCTGTTCAAGATGCCCTTTGGTTTAAGGCTTCGTGCAGTAGGGGAGCACCCTGGGGCTGCGGATACAGTGGGGATCAAGGTGCTGCGCACCCGTTATATGGGGGTGTTCATGAGCGGGGCTCTGGCAGCGTTGGGCGGAGCAACCATCACATTGACCACGACCAGCAGCTTCGCCCATAATACCGTATCCGGCCAGGGCTTCATCGCCATCGCTGCGATGATCTTCGGCAAGTGGAACCCCCTTGGGGCATTCGGAGCGGCGGTGTTCTTCGGGTTCGCCACCTCTCTGCGCAGTGTGGTCCAACTCTATTCCTGGTCTTCCCACATTCCGCAGGAATTCATCTTCATGCTGCCTTATGTGCTGACCATTCTGGTGTTGGCAGGCGCGGTCGGCCGGGCAACGGCTCCCGCGGCACTGGGAGAGCCGTACGACCCGGGGAAACGGTAAGCGGTTATCTTGTAACATTCAGACTCGTGCACGCTTTGCTTAACGGCCAAGCGAGCACGGGTCTATTCGGATTGCCGCCGGAATCCGCTGCGGTGGAGGCGAAGCGCTGCAGCTTGTACGTACATTCCCGTTGCCAATCAGCCGGGAGCAGGATAGAATGAAACAAGACTATTCTACTTCGTGACAGATGGAGGGAGCCCCATGCTTCTTGGCATAGATATCGGCACTACCAACAGCAAGGCCGGGTTATTCGGCAAGGACGGCAAGCCGTTGGCAATTGCCAGCAGGCCTACGGCAACGCATCAGAATGAGCGGGGAGAGTTCTATTACGAACCCGAGGAAATGTGGAAGCTGCTGGCCTCAGCCGTGCGGGAGGTTATCCGCGGCGTTGATCCCAAGGAGATTGGGGCGGTGGGGATTACCAGCATGGCGGAGAGCGGGCTCCTCATCGACAGGCAGACAGGCAAGCCTCTGTCGCCGTTCATGCCCTGGTTCGATGATGTCTCCAAGCCGCAGGCGGATTGGATCCGGTCGCAATGCGACACCTACGAGAGGTTCCAGGCCAGCGGCCTGCATCTAAGCTTCAAGCTGGGGCTATGCAAGCTGCTGTGGATCCGGGAGCATTATCCCGAGGCGTTCACGCCTGAGGCCTGCTGGCTGTCCGCATCGGGTTATATCGCTTACCGGCTCTCCGGGTCGCTGGCCTTCGATTATTCACTGGCGGCCCGCACCTATGCCTTCCGTGTGGATACGAAGGCGTGGGATGAGCCCTGGCTGCGCCGGTTCGGCATGGATCCCGCCATCTATCCCGAGGCCTGGCCGTCCGGAACACCCCTGGGCGGGGGAGTCACAGCGGCGGCGGCGGCGCAGACGGGATTGGCGGAAGGTATGCCTGTAGCCATTGCCGGGCATGATCATGTCGTTGCGGCGCTGGCCGTAGGCGCGATTAAGCCGGGAATTATCTACGATTCCATGGGGACGGCGGAAACACTGGTAGGGACCATGGCCGACAAGCCACTGGGCCGCAAGGAATTTGAATCCGGGCTGTCCTTCGGCTGCCATGTGGCGAAGGACCGGATGTTCTGGATGGGAGGCAATTCCTCCTCCGGCGGCTCCGTAGAATGGCTGCGGGCCCAATTGGGGGAGGAGCCGGTATCGTATGAACGCATGCTCCAGCTGCTGGACAAGACGGCGCCGGGGCCTACGGGCATCCTCTACTTCCCGTATCTGACGGGCAGCGGGGCGCCCGCCCCGGATACATCCGCCAAGGCCGCCTTCATCGGCTTGCTCAAGGAGCATGGCCAGGGGGAGATTATCAAGTCCGTACTGGAAGGCACGGCCTACCAATTGGAATCCATCCGGCGCTCGGCGGAGGAGATTGCGGGGTGTCCCATTGAACGGCTGCAGGTGGTAGGCGGAGGCACCCGCAATCCCCATTGGCTGCAGGTGAAGGCGGATGTGTCCGCATTTACGCTGGAGCTGCCTCCGATCCCTGAGGCCACGCTGCTGGGAGCGGCCATGGCTGCAGGAATCGGCGCAGGGGCATATGCCAGCGCGGAAGAGGCGGCCAGGGCCATCGATAAGAGCGGCGGGCGCACTTTGGCCGCGGACCCTGAGCGGCATGAGGCGTACTGCAAGCTGTACGAGACCGGCTATGCCCCCTTGCAGCAGCCGCTGCGGAGCTATTACAGGAGTTTGTAGATATCCTGGTTGTGTACAGCTGATAGGAAGAGACAGGAGAGCCCGTCATCCGTGCGGGTTCTTCTTGTTGTCTTAACAGACAGAAACCGCCAAAAACTCCTGTTGTGGCAGGGACAGGCAGCATGATACATTACATAGAAGAGCCTGCATATGCAAGGCTCCGCCGGGCGCATGGAGTCCGCGGGAGAGGGAGAGAGACAATGATCAGAAAGATTCATAGAATGGCAGCCGCAGCGCTTGCTGTAGGCTTGCTGCAAGGAGCCTGGTCGGCAACAGCGGCAGCTTCAGCACAAACTGCGCACCAGGCCGGCGGATCTGTTCCTGCGGCGTACACAACCACAGGCCCGGTGTCTGCCTACATAAGTGCCGCCACCACCGCCAACGGGGATGGACGGTATACCGACTACGCCATAGGGGCGATTCCCCAAGCGATCTCGCAGACATCGCCATCCGTTGTGGCGATTATTGGCCGCCAAGCTGGAAGCTCCGGGCCGGCTGGCCGGTTCGACCTTACCCATGGCACCGGAGTGATCGTAGAATCCGGCGGAACCATTATTACCAATGCCCATGTGGTCAAGAACATGGATCAGATTGTAGTGGTTACCTTTGACGGCAAACAATATAATGGCAAGACCACCCATTTTGACGAGGAAAGTGATCTGGCGCTGGTTCATATTGACGCTGCAGGACTGAAGGAGGCCGCCTTTGCAGCCAAGGCGGACATCCAAGTGGGCGAGACGGTGATTGCCATCGGCACCCCCATTTCCTTCTCCCTCCGCAACTCGGTCACGGTAGGGGTGATCAGCGGCCTGGACCGCTCCGTGAATTCCACGTATCGTCTATTGCAGACGGATGCGGCGATTAATCCGGGCAACAGCGGAGGTGCTCTCGTTAACCTGAAGGGCGAGGTTGTGGGCATCAATACGCTTAAGTATGCAGATTACGGAGTGGATAATCTGGGTTTTGCCATTCCGGCAGATACGGTGCAGTACGTGCTGCAGCATTTCCGGGACTATGGGCGTGTGAAACGGCCGGCCACAGGCATGGAACTTGAGGAGAGTTGGGCGGCGCTGGTAGGCATTCCCACAGAAGAACCCATGACCGTAAGCTTCGTTGAGCCTGATTCACCGGCGGCCAAGGCGGGTATTAAACCCGGGGACAAGTTCCTCAAGTTGGGGGATCATCCTGCCGCCAATCTGGTGGAATTCAACGAGCTCCTGAAAAACTACCTGCCGGGTGAATCGGCTGAATTCACCCTGCAAACGGCCGGCGGTACAGTGAAACGCACCGTCGTATTCGGTGAATTGGCCGGGGCGGCGTTGCCCGGAGGGAAGGCGGGGAGCGGAGGAGCCTTCGACTCCGACCAAGGCAAGACCCGGATCGGCGACAGCCGCTTCGGCTGGTCCATGAAGTACCCGTCGGGACTTGAACTGTACCATCAATCGGAAACGGGCGGTTCCGTGTCCCTGGCTGACGCCAGGGGAGAATATTCCCTGCGGATTACCGCTGAAGAGAAGGAGCACGAATATTCCAAGAGCGGGCTGCTCAAGGCCCTTGCCTCCCAGGAGGAAGACGTCACCATTTTGGAGCGCCAGTATGTGACAGCAGGAGGCCAGTCCTACGCCAGAATTATCAGCAGGGACAGCTACGGCTATTATGAATCCCGGGCATACAGCGGTGAGGATTATATCTGCTATGTCGTGATGTCCATCTATGAGGAGAAGAATTATAAGAATACCATCAAGCGCAGCGGTTATACGGATCTGCTGGACAGCTTCCGGCTTTCCTTCGACAAGCAGGATGCGGCGCTTAAGGATGTAGCCGTGAATCAGGACGGATACCGCAAGCATGCCCATGAGGATTATGGCTACTCGCTCTCGGTGCCTGCCGGCTGGAGCAGCACCGGTATGGCCGATGAATTCAAATATGAGGATGACTCCTATACCAGCTATGCCCAGGTGGAGATGACCACTTTGGCTGAGGGCGATACCGTGGAGAAGTGGGTCAGGCGGACAGAGGAACGTTATGCGTACAGATACGCTCCGGCATATCTGGAAACCGGTAAGACGGAGAGCGTGGTGGTTGCCGGCCGGCCAGCCTCATTATGGACCGCTCAAATCAGACAAGGTGAGGAATGGAGTACGCTATTGTTGTTCTTCCTGGAGAAGGAAGGCTACAAATACAGGCTAACCATCTCCCATCCCAGGGATCTGCCTTCGGCGGACGCGGAGGATCTGGTTGAACGGATTACCCGCTCCTTCGAACTGGGCTTATCGGCGCGTAATGATGCTCTGGGACTCATTGAGGATGAAGAGGACCTGGTTGATTACACCAGCAAGATAAAGTTCACCAACAAGAAGCTGGGTTATTCTGCCGAAATACCGGAATATTGGGAACCGGGCGCGTTTCCGGGCGTCTCCCAGTTGGGAATTCCGGATGGAGATCAGCAAATTTTCCTCTTCCCGGGAGGATTCTTCAATATTACCGCTGCCCGTGATGAAGCATACGGGCAAGCGGTGAAGCAAGTTGACCAGCTCTACAAGAAGGTTCAGGAGAGCGGCAGTGAACTCGTTGTGGACAAAGAAGAGGAGGAGATGTTCGGAGTGGATGCAACGAAATTCACAGTGGAGAACAACAGCAAGACGGCTCCCTCCCGCCTCACGCAATACATCTTTTCCAAACAGGATATTACCTATCTTGTTTCCTGGAACTTGGAGGAGTCTGCCCGGACCGAACAGCATCTGGCGGATCTGGAGCAAGCCGTCTCCTCCCTTCGATTCAAAGGAGAATAACAGGATAAACTATAGACATACGGACCATGATTTCCATTACATGAAAGGTGGTTGGGAAAGGTGAGCTTCTACGAGACTTTGAGCCGGTATTATGATGAGATATTTCCCGCGGCCCCTGCCCAGGTGGATTTTGTGGCAAAACAGACTGTACCGGGCGGCAGAATTCTGGACGTGGCAGCCGGAACCGGGAACCTTGCGGCAGCCCTTAGTGAACGGGGCTATTCCGTTACTGCCATCGATGTGGACCCGTCTATGGTAGATCAAATGAAAAAGAAGCAGGAGTCCCCCGGGGCAACGGGCTTTGAGACGCTGCTGCTGGATATGCGGGGATTGGACAACCTCCCCGCAGAAGGGTATGAAACAGTCGTATGCGTAGGGAATTCTCTTGTTCATCTTAATGATCTGACAGAGATCGCCGATGCGGTGATTGGCATGTTCGACCGGTTGAAGCCGGGCGGGGCTTTGATTCTGCAGAATGTGAACTATGACCGCATTCTCCGCGATCATGTCAAGGAGCTGCCGGTGATCGAGCGGAAGCTGGCAGATCAGACGATCACCTTCCGGCGTCTGTACGAATTGGAGGAGGACGGCATTCTGTTTCATGGACGCCTGTCGGTGAAGGGCGCCGCAAGTGAAGAGGAGTACGAGAACAGAGTGAGGCTCTTGCCCATGCAGAGCGACGAGCTGCTTCAGATTGCAGAGCAGTATGGCTTGCCTGTGCCGGAGTTCTACGGCAACTATCAGGGCGAGGCCTATACCGCAGGCTCTACCGCATTAGTAGCCGTGCTGCGCAAGCGCGGGTAACATTCCTTACTTATAGCAGCAAAAAAACGGTATATGTTCACAAAAAGCCTCTTTATTGCAGCATCGGAGTATCTCCGGGGTATGCTGCGATGGAGAGGCCTTTTCATTTTTGGGCTTTATGCGCAGCTCCTGCATAAATTGCGGCTGTTAGTGAAAATAATACCAATATCATTAATAATCAAACCGATGCAGGTCTTGCAGGCGAATCGAAAAGGAGATTGATAGCCCTTGATCCGATGGATGGGTAAGCAGGCCAAATATGCCAGGCTCCATACAGCCAAGGCAAAGCAATCCAAACAGGAGCAGCCCAACCCCCATGCGAGCCAATCGTCGGAGCGGCTGAAGCTTCCTCCGCCAGAGACCGTGCAAACTTCACTGGATCTAAATGAGCGGCATCTCCGGGAGATCCTTGGGGAAAATGACAGTATTCTCTGCCGCCGTTTTCAATTGGGAACCGGTCCCAAGCGGGCTGTTCTGCTGGTTTCCATAACGGGCATTACAGACAAGAAGACGGTCAACGAGGGTGTTATATCTCCCATTATGAAGGCGGAGCTGCCCACGGACGGCACCAATGTCCTTACGTTTATGAGGGAATCCGTACTTGCGGTAATGGATATCGGGGACTCGGATGAATTCTCCTTCATCGTCGGGCTTGTTCTGCAGGGCAATGTTGCCGTATTCGTAGAAGGGGAGACACGGGCCTTGTTAATTCCGGCCGGGGCCTGGAAATCAAGAGCAATTGACCAGCCTGTGTCGGAGACGGTCATCCGGGGGCCGCGGGATTCTTTCGTGGAGGATCTGAACATTAATCTGTCCCTGCTCCGCAAACGAATCCATCATCCCCAACTGAGGTTGGAGACGAGTATTGTCGGAACTATGACTCAGACTAAGGTTGTTATGGTCTATGTGGAAGGAATTGTGGATGAAGCCGTTGTGGAAGAGGTACGAAAGCGGATCAGTAAAATTAAGGTGGATATGGTTATCGAATCAGGCTATATCGAGCAGCACATCGAGGATGCGCCTTTTTCCATTTTTCCGACCATTGCGAATACGGAGAAGCCCGATATAACAGCAGCGCGGATTCTGGAGGGACGGGTAGCTATTTTTGTGGACGGTACCCCGATTGTGTTGACCTTGCCCGACTTGCTTATCAGTCATTTTCAGGTATCGGAGGACTATTATGCCCGCCCCTTCTATTCCAGTCTGGTACGGCTGCTGCGGATTCTGAGCTTCCTGACCACAACCATGCTTCCGGGATTGTTCGTGGCTGTCCAATATTACCATCCCGTGCTTATTCCATATTCTCTGTTGGTCAGCTTGTCCAAGTCCAGGGAAGGGGTTCCTTTTCAGCTCTACATAGAGGTCATCTTAATGATCCTTGTATTCGAGGTTATCCGCGAGGCAGGGGTGCGGATGCCCCGTCCCATCGGACAAGCAGTCAGTATCGTGGGAGCGATTATACTGGGGCAGTCTGCGGTGGAAGCGGGACTTGTGGGGATACCGGTGGTTGTGGTAGTCGCCTTCGCCGGAATCTCCACCTTTCTGATCAATTCCCTGGCGGAGCCCATCAGCATTCTGAGGCTGCTGTTCGCCTTGGCCGGATCAACTCTGGGAATCTACGGCATTCTGCTGTTGGGAATGATTGTGGTTACCCATCTGGCTACCCTCCGGTCCTTCGGCGTTCCCTATGCGTCGCCGTTGTTCCCCCTTAAATGGGGGGATTGGAAGGATGCCATCTTCCGCTTCCCGCTGAAGTCGCTTTGGCATAGGCCCCAAACGTTGAACCCCGAGAATTACAGGCGCATCAAGCAAGGGGGGGAGTCGAATGGCAAGAAGCAAAAAAAGGAGTAGACGTTTGATTTTTCTGCAGAAGGGGCTTTTGGCGCTGTCTATCCTGTTCATTACATCCTCGTGCACTGAACTAAGTGAAAGAACGCTGATAGCCGGGGTGGGAATTGACCAGAAGGAAGATGGAACGATAAGGCTGACTCTGGCTCTCTTGGGCTCACAGAAGCAGCCCGGCTCCCAGAAGCTGCAGGGGGCGAATCAGACTACGATGTATACGGTGGAAGGACAGACTATTTTTGACGCCGGCCGGAAATTCATCCAGAATATCGGCAATCAGCTGCTATGGCCGTATGTCAAAATAGTCGTAATCGGTCCGTCCATTTCCCATAAGGATGTTATCCCGATGCTTGATTTTCTCAACCGGAATAACGAAATTCAACCCAACCCTTATATTCTGCTGTCTCAGGTGTCGGCCGAAGAGATCATTAATCTCAAGACGGATTTGCCGATATTGTCAACAGTCATGATTGAGCAGCAAATCAAGAATCAAGGACTTTTGTCCAGGGCGCCCAGAGTACAATTGTATCAGTTCAACGAGATGATGTTTTCCCATGGCGGCACAGGCTTTGCTTCACTCATCAAGAAGGTAACCCACAACAAGCAGCCGGTTCCCATGGTGGAAGGAATGGCGGTGCTGAAGAAGGGCAAATGGGTGGGGGAATTGGATTCTGAGAAAACCAGAGGCGTCCTTTGGGTGCGGGGAGATGTGGAGGGGGGGATTCTGGTTGTCCAAGCAGATAGCGAAGGCGGGGATCAGCAAGTGAAGATTTCCCTGGAGATTATGGAGTGTACAAAAGCAAAGATTAAACCCTTATTACAAGAGGATGAACTCTCTGTTACTCTCGATATCCACAGCAGGATGGCGGTTGGAGAGGTTTTGGGCCACTTCACCATGAATAAAGCCAACGTCGATTTGATCAATGATTTGGCGGCCAAAGAGATCAACAAGGAAATCATGGCAGCAATGAAGGTGGCGCAGAAGGAGTGGCAAACGGATATATTCGGCATCAAGCAGGTTGTGGAGCGGAAGTACCCGGAGTATTGGAAGAAACATAAGGAGGAATGGGAGTCTATCTTTGCTGAGCTTCCTATCCAAGCCGATGTTGAAGTTAGCATCCGTAAATTGGGGTTGGTCGAATCTTTTCCCTGAAAGCAGGTGATTTCCTTGCAGAAAACAGCGATTTCCCCTAGGCAAGCCTTCTTCCTGGGTATGCCGCTGCTCATCATCATGGGTCACTTTTTCTTGGTGCCTGTCTATCTCCGGTTGGCGGGGCGTGATGCCTGGCTCGGTGTTATCTGCGGGTTCGCTTGCGGAATCGTGATTTTCATTGCCATGGGCAAGCTGCAATACCAACTGTACACCAGAACCATCATAGAAGCCATGCACCAGTGGCTAGGTCCCTGGTTTGGAAGGATTATGACCCTGCCGCTCATTCTATACTTTTTCACCCTCTCGGTGATCACGCTATACGGTTTTTCCGTGTTCATCAGCTCTATCTTTCTGGTGGAGCATCCCCAATGGATCATTACCGTTACCTTTACGTTGGTGCTCGTGTATATGGTCCATCAAGGCATAGAGGTCATTGCCCGAGTGAGTGAGTGGATTCTGCTGTACAACATTGTCTCCGGCTCACTGGTATCCCTTTCGCTGCACACAAGAAAGGATTATTCCAAACTGCTGCCCATCCTTGAGAACGGCATTGGTCCTGTTATACCGGTGATTATCATCATTCTCGCCATATTCGGCGAAATGATCGTGATGCTGATGCTGCATGTCCGCAAGCCGGAATCCCAGGCCGGCTCCCATGTGAAGCTTTACTTGATTTTGTTCATGGCCTGCATCTTTATCTTTCCCTCCACCGCGGCTGGACCGGTGGCCATTTTCGGAGTAGAGCAGGCCCAAATGCAGACCTTTCCTGTGGAAAGCATGGTCCGGCTGATCAGTGTAGGCTTTATCGAAAGATTTGACATTTACGGCTTAACCATTATGACCGTCTCCGCGCTGCTCAGACTATGTCTGCTCCATTATGCCACCAGCCTTGCAGTGTCCCAGTGGCTGTCTATTAAGGATTACCGCTGGGTTAACGTAGTCATGGCAGTTGTTCTTGTGGCCGCCTCCCTGACGGTTTTTGACAACTATATGGAACTGCTTGATTTTTTCAAGCATTATTACCCTTACGGCATTGGAGCAAGCGGGCTTATCCTTGTACTATGGATTGTGGCGGGGATGGTGCGCACATTCCAAAAACGCAAAGGAGCCGAAAAAAAACCGTCATCGTGACAAAATTGTCACCTCCTTTCATGCTGCTTCGATGGTTCGTCCCTCTGTTCCGGGCTATAGTATGTGTAAAGTCCGTTGCTTCCGAAGCCAGTTTCCTGCCCGTTGCTGCGCTTCGTTGTAATCGGGAAACCCTCGGGAGGGATTGGCATGCAACCGGTTATCCGTACCAAGAATGTAAGCAAATCTTACGGAAAGACACTTGTGCTCAAAAATATTGATCTGTCCATAGCGGCAGGAGAATTTACAGCTGTAATGGGTCCTTCGGGTTCCGGGAAATCCACCCTCATGAATGTGCTGTCGACAATAGACAGCTTCTCGGGCGGGGAGGTGTGGCTGCGGGAGAAGTCCCTGCTGGATTTGAACAAGCAGCAGCTCCGGCAATTCCGGCAGGAGCACATGGGCTTTATCTTCCAGGATTACAATCTCCTCGATACCCTGACGGTGAAGGAGAATATTCTGTTGCCCTTGTCCTTGCGCAAATTCGGCAAGGAGGAAATGGGGCAACGGCTCAAGCCGATTATGCAGGCGCTGAATATCGAGGATATAGAAGCCAAGTACCCCAGTGAAATCTCAGGTGGCCAGAAGCAGCGTACCGCCTCCGCCCGCGCCATTATTACCAGTCCGGCCATTGTCTTCGCCGACGAGCCCACCGGGGCGCTTGACTCCCGTTCGGCCACCCAACTGCTCGAGCAACTGGTTCACCTGAACAACGTGTTCGGAACGACTATTTTGATTGTGACCCATGACAGCTATGCGGCCAGCTATTGCAAGCGGGTGATCTTTTTGCGGGACGGTTCTATTGTGAATGAGCTGTTTGCGGGCGGGCAGAGTCAGAAGGAGTTCTATGACCGCATCCTGGAAACCCAAAGCGTTCTGGGAGGGCGGGCCAGATGAAGCTGTTCGACTTGACCCTGCGGAATGTGCAGCGGAATTTCCGGCTGTATACGATCTATCTGGTCTCCATGATCATCGGAGTGGTCATCCACTTTACTTTCTCCTCGTTGATGTTTAACCGGGATATTCTGGACATGCTGGAGAACCGCCGTAATTTCCGGAACGGGGTAATGATCGCGTCAATTGTGGTGTTCTTGTTTATTATTTTTTTCATTCTATATGCCAATTCATTTTTTATGCGCCAGCGCCAGAAGGAATTCGGCCTCTACCTGCTGCTTGGTCTGCAAGAACGGCAGCTTACCCTGATGGTGTTCTACGAGACTTTGATTCTAAGCTCCATCTCGCTGGCGGCGGGAATTGGCTTGGGGGGGCTGCTTTCGAAGCTGTTCGGCATGCTGCTCGTGAATCTGATGCAATATGACCAGGTGATTTCGTTGTCATTCCCGTTGCCGGCAATCGGGACTACGGTTGCCCTGTTCCTGGCGCTTGCGGTGATCATCAGCATCCAGAGCCATTACGCGATTCGCCGCGTTCAATTGATGGAGCTGTTTCATGCCAAGGAGAAGATGGAGAAGCCTATCGCATTCTCCGGGCTGCTGGCGCTCCTGTCCATCCTGCTGCTTGCGCAAGCGTGCATGATCATCAGCCGGGGGATTAAATCGGTGATTTGGCAGGACTATCCTCTGTTTGGCATGATTGCAGTAACGGTGGGGATTATTGGGGGGACGTATCTGTTCTTCCGGCAGTTCGTGGGGTGGCTGCTTGCAGCGATCAGCCGCGGCAAAAACTACTTTGAGGGCAACACCGTATTGTGGACTTCCTCCCTGCGGTTTCAGGTGCAGGGCAATACGGCTAATCTTACCTTCATTTCCCTGACCGGCCTGGCGGTTATTCTGTTGACCTGTTTTGTTGTCATCAACTATAAAGTGCAATTCGACAGCGTGGAACAAAACATTCCCAACCATATCGCCTTCCAGTCACTGGATGCTGAGCGGAATAACAAGATCCAAGCCATGATCCAAAGCTCAGAGCACGGAATAAAGGATTACCGGACGCTGGAAGCTGTGGCGGCACAGCCGGTTACGGACATGAAGCAGGCCTTCGATGAGCCGGAATATTTCATGCCGGAGCTGCTGGTGGTTCCGGTTAATGCCTATAATGAGTTGACCGTCCTGCGCGGCGGGGACCAACCCCTGAAGCTGGAGGGGCAGGAAGCGGTATCTCTGGCCAAAGGGACCAATCTGGCACAGATTTATGAACCTGGGACAGCGCCGGAATTCAAGATAAGAGCCGGTTCGGAGGCTGCCCTTCACTTAGTTGAGAAGAAGGATTACGCTCTGCTGGGCTGGAGTACGATTCCCGGCAGCTCCCGGGGCAAGAAGCCTGCTGTAATCGTGGTATCCGACGGGATGTATCAGCAGTTGCGCGTTGATGCCGAGGTAAGATCCTTTGAGCTCTACCAGATCGGGAATGCTACCCGTGGAGAAGCGCTCTCAAGAGAGATTCAGGCCATTGTCCGTCAGGTGCCGGAGGCCTATTACTCCTCGTTTCCCGATGTGTATTCAGCCCAAATCGAGAGTTCCTCTCTGTTGTTGTTCTCCGGCGCGTTTCTGGCGCTGATCTCTGTATTTGCCCTTGCCTCGGTCATTTATTTCCGGCAGCTGCGGGTGGCGACCGAAGAGCAGCAGCAATACGCCATTCTGCGCAAAATCGGTGTGGAGAGCCGGCAGATGCGCAGTGTCATCCGCAAGCAATTGCTGTTCATATTCGCCCCGCCGTTGGTGTTGGCAGTCTGGCATAGCTGGTTCATCATTAAATACTATCTGCTGGAAACCTTGACCGAATATCCTGGACTAAGCGATGCGGTGTGGGGGATTCTGGGTGTATATTTCCTGGTTTATGTCTTGTTCTATCTGTCCTCCGCCAACTTGTACTACAAGATCGTCAATCAGCACGTGCGATAGTCAGCGGCCAGTATGCTCAAGTAATTGTCATGGTTCTTGGGGAAATGCACCACCATCTCTGTATATTGTCCTGCCTGGGAGGTGCAGGTGATATAATGCCCCAGCTTATTGGATAGCTCCTGCGCCAGATACAAACCCATTCCTGTGGACTTGGAATGGGTTCTTCCGTTTGTACCGGTGAATCCCCGGTTAAAAATCCGGCTGATATCCTTCTGGTCGATTCCGATGCCGTTATCCCGGATAATCAGCTGTTTTTCCTCCTGTGTGATCCTCGCAGCAATCGTTATTTCCCCGAGCTCCCCTGTGTATTGCAGGCTGTTGGTAAGCAACTGGTTCACAATGAAGTGCAGCCATTTGGCATCGCTTTGCACAATAGTGGATTCCACATGCAGATGGATCCTGATTTTTTTGGAGATGAAGGTCTTGGAATGTCCCTTCACCAGTTGCTTCACTAACTCTTCCAGATCGCAATTCCTGATTTCGTAATCCTGATTAAAGCTGTCCAGCTTGGCATAGTAGAGCGCTTGATCTACGTAATGCTCAATCCGTGAAAGCTCCTCCTCCAGACTTTTCGGGTCGATGGCGGTTTGCTGCAGCAGGCGCAAGACGGAGATAGGGGTCTTGATCTCATGAAACCAGGAAACAATATAATTGTAATGTGCCGTCTGCTTCATCTGAACCTGGTTGAGCGCCCGGATATGCTCCTTCTCCAGCGTTTCCATTTCCTTGCGGTAACAAGCCGCCTCAAGGGATAAGGTCTCTCCGTCCTCATCGTGCAGATGCCGGATAACCCGCGAAGTCTGCAGGTACCTGTACGCGAGGAAGCCGGACAGCAGGAACAGATACAGGCCAAAGGCATAAAGAAGGGTGCCTTTATGGAAGCTTACGGCCGGGTCGGTGCCGAACACGGCAATAATAAGCATAAATCCGGTCAGGGACAGATAAAGATAGGATTTCTCACATTTGAGAAACTTCCAGAAGCTCATTCGATCAGATACCCCATTCCTTTGCGGGTTGTAATATAACCGTCCAGGCCAAGCAGGGTGATCTTGCGCCGCAGCCGGTTCACATTCACAGTCAGCGTATTGTCATCGACAAATTGTTCTTCGATCCATAAGGCTTGCATGAGATCATCGCGGGATACGATTTTTCCAATATTACGCATAAGCAATTGCAGAATAATGAACTCGTTGCGTGTAAGCTCAGCAGTCTGCTTGCCGTACTGTGCGGTGGAATTGGCCAGGTTCACAGACAGCTCCCGGTGGATAAGCGCAAGGCTGTCCTCTTGGTAAGTATAGTTGCGCCGCAGCAAAGCGTTAACCTTGGCTACAAGAACCCCCAAATCGAAGGGCTTCTGCACATAATCATCCCCGCCCATGTTGATGGCCATGATAATGTCCATGTTCTGGTTCCGCGAGGACAGAAAAATAATCGGCACCTTGGAAATGGACCGGATCTGCTGACACCAGAAATAGCCGTCGAACACGGGCAGGTTGATATCCAGGAGAACCAGATGAGGGTGCACTTGATTGAACTGGTCCAGCACCCGGTCGAAGTCGGTTGTCTCGTGCACTCTGAACTGCCATTTGCGCAGAGTCTCGCCGACAATGGCGCGGATTTTCTCATCATCTTCCACAAGCATGATTTCAAACAAGGCGACTCCTCCCGGAATTATAACGGATATTCCAGCAGACGGATCACCGCCTGCCGGAAGCATAAAGCCTGCATCAATAGTATACAATGTTATTCCGGACCGGTGCCAGGGGAGACCGAGGTATAGCGGAGCGGGTAAGGATTGGAAATCGTATAGCAGATTCAGTAAGATAAGAGGAGTGTATCAAAGCGAAAATGACACCTATCTATTTTTTTCTGATCCTGATCAATACGCTGATCCTGGTCAGCGGCCAGTTTTTGTGGAAATATGGCATGCAGCACAGCACAGGCGGCTTTCAATCCTTCTTGGGGGTTGTCCGGCTCTTTCTGTCTCCTCATGTATTGTCGGGACTTGCCATGTACGGGGTGGCTACAGTGCTGTGGCTGTTCATTCTCTCCCGGGTTCCTTTGAGTCTCGCCTATCCTATACAAAGCCTGGCTTATATCTTCGCTGCAGTCGGTGCTTATTACGTGTTTCACGAACCGCTGTCAGCGGCCAAAATTGCCGGTTGCGTGCTGATACTGGCTGGTGTTACATTGATAGGCTGGAAGGGGTAGCTATATATTGAACAAGAAAAATGCATGCCCCAAGCGGCTGATCATGCTGCTTCTTGGAACTTTTGCACTGAAATGTCTGCTGATCGCCTTTCACGGCCATCATTATGATTATGGCTCCGATGACAGGGGCTATCTGGAGTCGGCGCGCATTCTCGCTGAGGAGGGCCGCTTCACCTACAACGACCCTGAACGGCCCACCCTGTTCATCACTCCGGCACTCCCGGGAACACTGGCGCTGCTCTACAAGCTGGCCGGCGGGGGCGAAGGGCTGGCCCAGACTTTTCGCTATCTGCAGGCAGCGATGGTGACCGGTGGGCTTTACTTGCTTTTTGCCGTCGGCCGGCGCATCTTTAATGAAAGAACGGCTTATCTTGCGGTGCTGCTCGCCAGCTTTTATCCTCCATTGTGGCTGATGTCCATGTTCATTTTCACCGAATCCCTGTTCCTGCTGTTCCTGATGCTGCTCTTCTATACGGCGCTGCGTGCCATGGACGAGCCCTCACCCCGCTGGGCGCTGGCCTTCGGCCTGCTCTGGGCAGCTGCAGTCTACATCCGGCCGACGATCGCCCTGTGGCCCGGACTGGTATTCCTGTTCTATCTGTACGGGGTCAAGTTACCCTGGCGCAGGCTGGTCCGCTGCGGGCTGATTACATCTGTTGTGCTGGTGCTCTGTCTCATGCCCTGGTGGGTCCGCAACTATCAGGTGTCGGAGGGACGGTTCATCCCGTTGACCCAATCCGGCGGAAATCCGTTGCTGTTAGGCACCTATCCGTTTACGGTTCCCGCGCTGTTCATGGAGGAGCAGAAAACCTGGCATACCACCAATGACCAGCGGGTGAATGATCAGCAGGACACGGCGCGGGCGGTTCAGCGGATCAAGGAAGGCTTCTCCCGCCAGCCCTTGCTCTACATAAGCTGGTACACGGTTGGCAAGTTGGCTCTGTTCTGGGGCGATGTATTCTATTGGATGGCCCTTCCCGGCGTACCGCTGGCCGTTGCGGTGCTGTACCATTATGCTCTGCTTATTCCCGGCTTTCTCGGGTTGTACCGCAGCAGGCGCCAAGGGGCGGTTAAGCTGGTGCTGATCCTGTTTGGCTATATGTCGCTTTTACATACGATATATCTGGCTCATTCCCGCTATTCGGCGCCGCTCATGCCTCTTCTGGCCTTGTTCGCCGCGCATTATATCATGCAGTTATCAAGGGGGAAAAAGAGAGATGCTCCGCAAATTCATAAAAGCTGAGTATGGAGCGGTGTTGGCGGCGGCGGCGGTTCTTGGGTGGCTGTTATTCGCAAAGCCTGTGGTCGGCATGGCCGATAATGGAGACTTTCTGCGGATCATGGGAACCGTAGGGCTCCAATATACGGACAACGGCTTAACCTACGGGCAAAAGTATTTTGGCTGGTTTATCCGCGAGTTCGCTATATCGGAAGTGGGTTTGGGCGGTTATGTGAGCACTTCTCTTGTTCTTGTGTTTCTGGCAAAAGGCTTGAGCTGGCTGCTCCTTGACGGCGGCAGATTCGATATGCGCTTGCTTGCACTGGTATACGGGTTGTTGTTTCTGACCGGGGCTTGGCTTGCAATCAAATACAATAAGCGCCGAAGTGCTTGGGTTAACGGGCTTGCGGCACTGCTGTTCGTATTGATTTTTACCGATATCGGCTATGCCGCCTATTATAATTCGCTGTACAGCGAGCCTGTTTCCTTGGTTTTTCTGATTCTGTCCATGGGCTTTGCGACGGGGCTGCTTCGCCGGGGACAGCCCATGAAGCTTTTTCTGGCCGGATTTGTTGTATCCTCTGTTTTTCTGATCGGCTCCAAGGTTCAGAATGCGCCGATCGGAATCTTGCTTGCGCTGTTGTGTCTGCGGTTCTCTGCATTAAGAGGCGGCGGATGGAGGAAGCTCACCTGCTCGATGGCCATTCTGTTGTTTGCCGCTTCTGTCGCGATATACGTCTCCTTGCCGAAGGAATTGCGGATTATTAACCAATACCAGACCGTTTTTTTCGGAATTCTGAAGGACTCGCCGACGGTGGAGCAGGATCTGCGGGAGTTGGGCCTGCCGGAGAAATTTGCGGTCAATGCGGGAACCAATTATTTTGACAAAGCGGCGATCAACCAGAAGGACCCGGTATTTGCCAATGAGTTTTATCCTGTCTTCAGCCATGGGAAGGTCATCAAGTTCTATCTCAACCATCCCATGCGGTTGTATGAAAAACTTGAGGTTGCTGCCGGGAACGGCATGAATAACCGTCCCCCCTATCTGGGCGGCTTTGAGCAATCAGAGGGATTCCGGGCCGGTGAGCTGCCGGATGCCTTCAATCTCTGGAACAAGTTCAAGCTGGAAGTACTGCCCAATAAGCTGTGGTTCATTGCGGCGGTATTCGCGGCATATTATCTGGTGTTGGCGCGGCGCTATCTGGAGTCGTTCCAGATCCGGCAGCGGCTTTATCTGGAGGTGCTGGCTGCAATCGGCTTGGGTGCCCTGATCTTATTCGTGACGCCGGTTATCGGCGATGGGGAAGCGGATCTGGTCAAGCATCTGTTCGGCTTTAATATTTGCTTCGATCTGATGCTGTGGATATCGGCATTCTGGCTGCTGGAAGGGCTGCAGCGAACAGGAGCAGCACTGCGGCTAAGAAAAACCTGGAGAAAATAATCGAAAATAATTCATATAAATCGTGAATCTTGTCACATTTTGCCGAATTACCCTGTTCTCTTTTTGCCTTTCCCTGTTTACAATGGAGGTAGCCAACCATGCCGCCGCTATTCGGGGCACCGAAGACCGATGAAATGTCGAAGAAGACCCTCAAACCGGCTTTGCCGGTTTCCAGGCTTCCATAACACCATCCGGCCTGCGGCAGGGACCAGTGCTATTTCAGGATAGAACATGAATTCTCCAACAGGGGGCAGAAGGATTGAACAGTTGGAAAAGCAAATGGCTGACAATTGCCGGCGGGTTCATTTTATTATCATCGTTGTTATGGCCGGCCGGGGAAAGTGTAACTCAGGCGGCTGTTTTTAGAGATACAGGGAATCATTGGGCCAAAAAGACGATCGAATGGGCGGCTGCTCAGGGGATTGTGGACGGATACGAAGACGGCACGTTCAAGCCGGAGGCTCTGGTCTCCGAGCCGGAGTTTCTGGCGATGCTGATCCGGGCATTTCCGGAGGCGGGTACGGTTTCCGGAGCGGCAGCAGGGGAAGCATGGTATGCCGGCTATTACACTTTTGCCAAGGACCGCAATTGGCCGTTATTGTTAAATCCGGACGCTGCCCAATACAACCGGGGTCATGTTGCCCGGCTGGTGGCCGGGGTTGCAGGACAGCGGCTGTCTGTGGATGGTGCTGTTCAATATTTGCTGGACAAGGGCTTCTCCCAGGGAAAAACCTCGGCTACTGTGGAGGGCTATGCGGCAGCGGACCCTTTAACCAGAGCGGAGGCTGTCCAATTCCTGCAGAACGCTAAGATGAGAGGACTTGCGGTTCAGGCTTTGCCCGAGCCTCCGGGATTGAACGGGGAGCAGCAGGTGCGGGGCATATCCCTCGGTGATACGGAGGCGTTCGTCTTGGCCGAGCTGGGGCAGCCCGCACGCCGGGATTTAAGCAAATACGGCTTCGATTGGTACATCTACAACCGTGATCCGCTTCATTACACCCAGATTGGAATCCGGAACGGACAAGTGGTCGGCCTGTTCACCTCGGGCAAGGATTGGAGAGTTTCCGCGGACATTAAGCCTGAAATGAGCCGTTCCCAAATCGCCTCCGTGCTGGGTGATCCTCTTGCTTTCATTCTGAAGGGGCGTACCCGCTTCACGCTGGGTTCAGACGGTGAAAGTGATGTCTACCAGTTGGGGAAGGCCTATGCCACCTTCTATTACGATACCCAGGATGGGGATGCCGTAGCTGGAATCCAATTGATTGCAGAAGAAACGGAGCAAGGCCTTGCTGCCTTCTACAGCGAGCCGAGCCTTCGTTTGCGTGACAGCTATGAGCAGGAAATTTTCGATTTGGCGAATGCAGCTAGAGCGGCAAGGGGGCTCTCTCCCTTCGTGTGGAACGATCAGGTTGCCCGGGTAGCGAGAGTCCATAGCGAGGATATGCAAGCCTCGGGATATTTTGAGCATACCAATCCTGCAGGGCAGGAGCCGTGGGACAGGGCGGTGCAGGCGGGAATCCGCTATAGCGGGTATGCCGAGAATATCGCTGCGGGACAGACGGATGCGTTCGAAGCGCATTTCGGCTGGTTGAATTCCCGGACCGGGCACAGAGAGAATCTCTTGGACGAAAATATGGCGGAATTAGGCGTGGGCGTTGCTTTTGGAGGAAAGCTTGAGGTGTATTACACCCAGAATTTCTACACAAAACGGTAAAAGAGGCTGCCCCTTGTTGGAAGTCTCAGCAAGTATAAACGGGGAAGCGGCTCGACTTCTTGACAAACGCACGGCATCGTCAGGCGTTTATCCTCGAACAGCCTCAAAAACACGGAATTTTTACAGCTGCAAAGACTTGAAGTGTCCCGGATAGTTGGTGATGACAGCGTCCACGCCTGCCCGGGCCAGGCGGCGAAAGTCCGCCTCGTTGTTGACGGTCCAGGGACGCACTCGAATGCCGGCCAGCCGCGCGTTCGCGGCAATCTCCGGAGTGACACTGTAGAAATAAGGGTGAAGCGCCCGGGCGCCCAAGCCTGCGGCATATTCCCAAGGCCGGTACAGCCCGGCTTCATAGAGGATGGCCGCTTCGATCTCCGGGGCCAACCGGGTCAGCTGGACTACGCTGTAATGGTTGAACGACGAGAAGACAACGCGGCTTGACATACCGTACTCCCTGACCAGCCGTACAGCGGCTTCTTCCATTCCATCGTATGGCACAATGCCGTTCTTCAGCTCAATGTTCAGTTCCAATGCGGTAGGAGCGAGCAACTCCAGCACCTGGGACAGCAGAGGAATTCCTTCCCCCTGATAAGCCGGGAAGGTAAAGCTGGCATCCAGATTGCGGAGTTGGTCATAAGTGTGCTGGACGATCAGGCCCTGTCCGTTGGTGGTCCGGTCCAGGGTTTCGTCATGAATGACAACAAGGCGGCCGTCTGCAGTCATCTGCACATCCAATTCAATCCCGTCTGCCCCTTGCTCCACAGCCAGGATGAAAGCAGCCATCGTATTCTCCGGCGCGTGGCCGGAAGCGCCTCTATGGGCATAAATGAAAGGACTCACGGGCATCTTCTCCCACTACTCAAAGTAAACATCCTTATCCAAGATAAGCTCCTTCAGCGGCACTTCCGCCGGGATAGCGAAAGGGATCAAGGCAAAACGCACTTCCCCCAGATTGTCAGGCAGCCGGGGGGTAACCATAAAGCGCAATTGGGCGTGCAGGTTGCTGCCATGGGAGCCGGACCTTCGGACGCTGTATTGCCGTTGCTGTGGCCCCCGCACCTCCAGCAGCAGCCTGGGGCGGAGATGGATGGACTGCTCTTCACTCTCCAGGTGCTGGATCTCCACATACACCTCACTTCCATTGGCGTGCTGCATGCTGTGGGTCAGCAGAAATTCTACCCCCTCCACCACAGATTTGCGCATAATCGGCAGCACTCCCAGCAGATCCCGCGGCTTGACTGGCATTGCCGGCTCACTGCCTTCGTTAAGAGAGTGAAGCAGCCAGCTCACATGGGAAATATCCATTCCGTAGCGGACCGTCCATTCCTCCATAATCTCCCTCGGCGGGAAAATATGTTTGCCTTTGGCCAGACTTTTCCGCTCCAGCAGCAGCCGGATCAGGCTGTCGTCGATTGCTTTGAACTGCTCATTATATTCGTTGGGGATTTGCTGCAATTCACTCCAGGCCATCGTAATGCTCCTTTATATTAAATTGGTCCATCCACAGTTTATACCAGGGGAATATCCCAGTCTGCCGGAGCTATCCATGTATTGTTGGTGAATTCCCGGCCCCGGACGGTGACAGCCCCCTCGTAAATCTGGATATACATTCCTTGGGAAAGCTCCCCGCGGGTTTTGCCCACCGATGCATTCATAAACCAGTGGAAGGTTTCCTTCGCGTACCGGTTAGGCAGGTTCAGATCCTGATGGGTGTGTCCGGAGAATACGAACAGGTTGGAATAGGGCTTCAGAATCTCACGGAAGGCATTGGCGCGAATCAGGCGGTGGCTGCCCCCGTCGGAGCCTGCCGCCGGCAGCGGCTGGTGGATGAAGACAAGGGCGGGGCTGCCGTCGGCATGGGGCTCCAGCGTCTTCTTCAGCCAGGCAAGCTGTTCATCCGAGTACCATGCGCCTTCTCCAACATCGGATTTCTCTTGAACATAGGTATCCTGGGAGAGCATGATCAGATGAATCCCATTCACCCAGGCTTCCGAATAAGGCTTATCAATACCCATAAACTTCATGAACCGGTTGCGCGCCTGTGCATCGGTTTTGCCGTTCGGCATAGTCTCGGTGCTCCAGCCCCCGTTTTTATCAATCCAGATATCATAATATTCGTGGTTGCCCATGTTGCCGTACATGGCAGGAAGCTTATACTGGTTCAGGGCGTTGCGCAGCAGCTTGTAATCGGAGTCTCTGGCATAGGTAGTCAGGTCCCCGCCCATGACAATGGCCTCCAACTTGCCGTCCATGCTGGTGATGTCCTTGAGAGCTTTGTGCAGTTTGTCAATGATGGGCTGGGAGTCAATCATGTGGATATCGCTTAGCAGATAAAGAGATAAGAGCAGCGCGCCCTTCTCCCGGGGTGTGGGCTCAGGAGACGGAGGAGCAGTACTTGCAGCAGGCTCTGGTGCAGCAGCGGGAGGGGCGGAGGGCGCCGTCATAGAGGGGGCATCGTCTTCGGTTAGCTTGCGGAATAAAAATGAGCCTGCGCCAAACAGAAATACCAGCCCGGCCAACAGCCATTTGATAAACCCACGTCTGTTCATGTAAGTGGGGATGCCTCCTTTTGCGCGCGCATATGTCTAGCTATATTATACATGGATTGATTGCCGGAAAAAAATAAATTGGCGGCTTTTCTGGCCGGGTAAAAAACTGCGGCATCACACGGGGGTTTTTAGCAGGAAAGACCCTCCGGAGGGGTGCGCCTCCAGAGGGTCTTTCCTGCTCACTGTCCGATCATTCCGGGAATCCAAGCTTGCCTAAATCGATGATCTGTCCTGCTGATGGCTCCAGCGTTCCATGTCGGACTCCAGCTTGAACACCCGCTTGTTCAGCACGGCAATCTCGGAATCCCGGCGGTCCAGCTTCCGGTCAATATTCTCCAGCAGGGCGAATATATCCAGGGGCTGTCCTTCTTCAATCCGTACTACAGCCTGATAAATTCCATCCACCTTCTGCTCCAGCCGCAGTTGATTTTCCTCCAACTGGGCTTGGCGGCTCTCCAGCCGTACTTGGCCTTCCTCCAACTGGGCTTGGCGGCTCTCCAGCCGTACTTGGCCTTCTTCCAACTGAGCTTGGCGGCTCTCCAGCCGAACTTGGCCGCTCTCCAGCCGGGTGAGACGCTCGTTCATCTCTTGTTGCCCTTGTTTAATGTCTTGCACCTCGGTTAAAATCCGTTGCAGCAATTCTTCCATTGCCATACGCACCTCGCTTTAAAAGTATTATAGCACATGATTTGACGCAGCGGTTAAGTTTGAGTAATAAGTGCTATAAAAAGATTATAGAACATGTGTTCGGGAAAATCGAGAATGTCACTAAGTTGTCGAATGTTTTTTCTATAGGAAATGGCCGGCTTGCAGCAATGCGGGAGAGAGGGCATTATTACAGCTTTGCATCAAAATTACAGTTTACACCCTTTGCGGATTGTGATGATGTAAAATTACAATAAGAAACAACGAATACGCCACATGGAACATCATGTGCATTGGGGGATTCTGATGAAGGCCATACGTTCCTGGTTCGGCAAAAAATATTTGATGCATATCCTCTTAAGTCTTACACTGCTCACGGTGTTGGTACTGGTTATCTCTTCTTTTTCCATCTACCTCCGCTCCAAGAGCACCATCCTGCAAATTCAAGAAGGAGCCAACTTGAAGGTATTGCAGCAGATTGACTATAACGTGCAGTATATGAACCAGATTGTCATGCAGTCGGCTACCAGCAGCTTCTTTGATCCCGATTCCGTATTTCTGATGAATATGAAAACGCTTAAGTATCCGGACGTTGCACCCAGATTGGACCGACTGAACAACTGGATCAATTCTGCGCCCTTTCTCGAATCCATCATCGTCTATAATCCTTATCTGGATCTGTACATCTCCACCCGTTACACGGGAGATTTCCATAACGATTCCATGGATGGCGCGCTGTCCGCTTATCTGCGGCAGGTTGGCGACACCCCGCCCCGCTCAGGGCTGATTGCGCTGCAGCGGGAAAATGCTGCCGAACGCTCCGGACAGGTATTCACTTACCTGATCTTCGGACCTCTGCAGGGCGCCGGCGGCAGAAGTGTCATGGCCTTCAACATCCGGGCCGAATGGCTGCTGGAGAATCTGCAGAATATCCGCTTGCTGGATCATGATGCCACAAGAAATCTGGTCATAGCGGATCAGGATGGAATCGTGCTGCAGAGCAATCAGGACAATCAGGCGGACGAGAAGCAGTTGATGGGTGCCGTGGGCAGCCTGGAGGAGGGCAAGCTGACCTATATTCAGGAAGACAGCCATGGGGAGAAGCAGATTGTAACGGTGCTAAGCTCACGCAACAGAAACTGGCATCTGGCAAGCTATCAGGATTATAACGCCGTATATGAGAGTACAAACAAGCTTTGGGTGTGGTATATGACCTTGCTTGGCGTATTTATTCTGATGACACTGGTGATTTCTGCATTGGTCTCCAGGTTCCTTTACCGCCCTGTAGCCTCCATTATGGCTGATCTGTCCGTATCTTCACCGGGTGGGAGAAGCGGCGGCAGCCGGGATGAATTTGGAGCAATCCGTGATCACTACAAGGATGCGGTACAGCATCTGCAGCAGCTCCGGCAGGCATATGACAGCAGAACCAACAGCATGCAATCCTATTATTTGCGCAAATGGTTTATGGACAGCGCTTCTATGACAGGAGAAGAGATGGCGCTTATTTTTCCGGCTCAGGACCGGGACGACCTTCTACCGGAGAGGGGGCTTTACCGGGTCTGCATCCTGAGGATAGACCGGTTCCGCTTCTTCGAGGAGGCCTTCTCCGCTGCGGACCAGAAGCTGATCAAGTTTGCCGTCTGCAACATAGCCGAGGAGATGCTGGGCAAACACTATTCCTGCAGTGTGGTGTATATGCAGGCTGACCAGTTCGCGGTTGTGGCATTGGTCGGCAGCGGGGAGGGGAACAGGGAGAAGGATGCACAGGAGGCCGAGGAAACCCGGATTACAGCGGACTTATGCGATGCTTTGGCCGCAATTCAGCAGTCCATCGATTCGTATTATCATGTTTCCCTAACGGCTTCAGTGGATGATATGAGCATGCCTGCCGGACAATTGACCACAGCATACTTCAGAGCGCAGGATATGGCGCAATTCCGCTTCAGATACGGGTTCAAGTCATTAATTACCGCAAAGATGACCAAGGCGGGGAGAATAAGCGAGATGGACCGGGAGCTTCTTCCCTCCTGGGACAGGCGAATGGAGGAAGCCTTAAAAACCGGCCGGGCGGACCACATCCGGATGCTGCTGAAGGAGATGGAAGAGCTTTTGTCCGGATTGGCTTACAACGAGATCATTCAAGCTCTGTTCACGGTGGTTTCCGGCATCATGCGGGCTATTCAGGATATTAACCGGAACGGCATCCTCCAGGTGGCCTTGGACAACAAACAATGGTATGACATGATTCTGGAGAGCGAGACCCTATTTGAGGCGCTTCAAATCCTGGAGAACGCCTTGATGGATATCATCCATTCCCGCAAACAGGAGAAGACAGGGCATGCTCATGCGCTTTTGACGGAGGCCGTCAAGGAAATCGTGGATGAGCACCTGGCGGATCTCAACCTGGGAGCTGTGCTGGCAGCGGATATGCTGCGGGTGCAGGCCTCCCATTTGAAGAAGGTCTTCCGCGAAACTACCGGTCTCCCGCTGCATGAATATATTCACCGCGAGCGTCTGGCAAAAGCAAAAGCACTGCTGGAAGCAACGGATTATACCGTCAATGACATTACGGAAAAGGTAGGCTATGCCAATCAAAGCTACTTCTTTCAGATGTTCAAGAAACAATTCGGCGCAACTCCCAAGGAATACCGGCAGAAGATGCTGCTGGAGAGGAAAGAGGGGGAGGCCTCCGGTGAAAGTAGGGCGGCAGATTGAAGGGGGAAAAGAGGCAACAAAACCGGCGAGCCTGTGTGCGGGAACGAATCCCCCGCGTACAGGCTTTGTTTTTGTCCTGCTCCCGGAGGGGGAATTGTTGAACTCTGCGGCACAACCGGGAATTATGACAATTTTGCAGTGTGTTTTTACACAAAACTCCCGATCTTACAATGTTCGTTCCCCGCATGGTCATGTTACATTGATCCCGGAATGACATGCAGTGATATGAACCAAAGGAGGAAAATTCGTTGAGCGCTCAGCACGAGCTGTATTCCGCTTCAGCCACACCTGCTCTGTTAAAGCGCCGCGGCAGCCGCAGGTGGAAAACATTCAAAAAAAGCTTGCCTTTATTTACCCTGGCGATGCCCGGCATCATCTTCAAATTGATCTTTTCTTATATCCCGTTGCTCGGACTGATCATCGCCTTCAAGAAGTACCGTTATGACGAAGGCATCTTCGGCAGCGAATGGGTGGGACTGAGGAACTTCCGGTTCCTGTTCTCCTCCAACGATGCCTGGATCATCACCCGCAACACAGTGGGATACAACATTATTTTCATTCTGCTTACCATGTTTTGCTCCTTCACTCTGGCTATTCTGCTGGCCGAGCTGGGCCGCCGCATGCTGAAGGTGTATCAGGTCATCATGGCATTGCCCTACTTCGTCTCCTGGGTGGTAGTCGGATATATGGTGCTGGCCTTCCTGGATCAGCAGAACGGCTTCCTGAATCAAGTATTGCTGGGTATGGGCTTGGACAAAGTCAAGTGGTACCAGGAGCCCGGATATTGGCCGGCCATTCTGGCCTTCACTCACCTGTGGAAGTCCATCGGCTTCTCCACTCTGATCTACTTTGCGGGTATTCTCGGGCTGGACCCGGCTTACTACGAAGCGGCCCGCATGGATGGCGCGAGCAGAGTGCAAATGGCCGCCAAGATTACTTTGCCGTTGATGACCCCGCTCATGATCATCCTGCTTATTGTGGATCTGGGACGCATCTTCCGCTCGGATTTCGGCATGTTCTTCTTTATTCCCAATGATTCTCCCTTTCTTATCAGTGTCACGGAGGTAATCGACACCTACATTTACCGGTCCATGAGGGTTGTGGGAGATGTGGGAATGTCCACGGCCGCCGGATTATTCCAGTCGGTTGTCGGATTTATTACCGTGGTTTCCGCCAATGCGGTCATCCGCAAAATCAATAGGGATAACTCCCTATGGTAAAGGAGCATGTGCATCATGACGGGGAAAAGCTCGTTCAACATTAGTACAGCAGTCATTCATCTGATATTCATCTGCATATCGGCTCTGATCTTGATTCCGTTCCTGCTGATCGTCTCCATCTCCATTAGCAACGAACAGTCCCTTATGGAGCACGGGTACCGGCTGATCCCCGAAAAATTCGACTTTCAGGCATACCGTCTGATTTTTGAAGCGCCCCAGCAGCTTCTCCGGGCATACGGGGTTACCATCACCGTAACGGTTATCGGCAGCATCTGCGGCCTGCTGTTAGTTAGCATGCTGGCGTATACCATGTCCCGGCGGGACTTCCCTTACCGCTCTCAATTGGCCTTCTATGTGCTGTTTACCATGCTGTTCGGGGGAGGACTGGTGCCCTTTTACATCTTGGTTACCCAATATCTGCACCTGAAGGATACGGTCTGGGCGCTTATCGTTCCTTATCTGGTCAATCCCTTCTACGTGCTGGTGATGAAGGGGTTCATGGATCAGGTGGCGGCGGAAATCATCGAATCGGCCAAGATGGACGGCTCGGGAGAATGGCGAACCTTCTTCATGATCATCCTGCCGGTATGCAGACCGGCGCTGGCAACCATCGGGCTGTTCCTGTGCTTTGGCTACTGGAATGACTGGTGGCTTGGCCTCCTGTTCATCGACAGCCAGCACCTGGTGCCTCTGCAGCTATTGCTTTACCGGATCATGAATACCATTGATTTCATTACCAACAACATGGCTCTTCTGAATGTCAAGGTGGACATGGAGCAGTTTCCCAGCTTGTCTACCCGGATGGCCATGACCCTTCTGGCGATTGGCCCCATGCTGCTCGTGTTTCCGTTCTTCCAGAAGCACTTCGTCAAAGGGCTAACAATCGGATCGGTCAAAGGATAGCTCCCGGCAGTATCGAATTACAATATACACATCTTTCAGGAGGTCATGAGAATGAACAGATTAACCTTGAAATGGGGCGCGGGAATGATGGCTGCCATGCTTGCCGCCGCTTCCTTGGCAGGCTGCGGCAGCAGCGATAGCGGAGGAGAGGCCGCTCCTTCCGCCGGCTCATCGCCTGCACCAACCGCGGCGGGAAGCGCAAAGCCGGAGCTAAGCCCGGTGGAGCTCTCCTGGTACTTCCCGCTTCCGGCAATCCCGGCGGACATGCAGGTTGTAGAGGATGCGGTGAACAAGCTTCTCAAAGAGAAAATCAACGCCACAGTGAAGCTGAAGCCCCAGGCTATGGGTGACTACCAGCAGAAGATGAATGTGGTAGCCGCTTCCGGTGAGAAATTCGACTTGGCTTGGACGTCCAACTGGTCCTTTGATTACATCAAGAATGCCTCTACGGGCGCCTTCCTGCCCCTGGATGACCTGCTGAAGCAATATGCGCCCGAGGTGCTGAAGAGCATGCCCGACTTCGTGTGGAATGCGACCAAATACAAGGGCAAGATCTACGGCATACCCAATTACCAGACGGTAACAGGCCGCGAGGGCTTCGTGGTGCGCAAGAGCTATGCGGACAAATACGGTCTGGATGCAGCCTCCATCAAAAAGTACGAGGATATTGAACCCTTCCTGGAGCGTGTAAAAAAAGCAGAGCCCAACATGATCCCGTTCGCCTATTCCAAAAGCTCCTCTCCGCCGATCTATGCCCTGGGCATACAGAGCGTAGCCGCCGGCAGCTTTATCCGCATTAATGATCCCAATCTGACGGTGGTGGCCAAGATCGGCTCTCCCGAATCCGACAAGTATATCGAAACCCAGCGCAGATGGTATCTGAAGGGCCTGATTAATGAAGACGCCGCCATTGCCAAAACAGATGATGAGGTAATCAAAACCGGCAAGGCGGTATCCATGTTCCACACCGTTCTGGCCGCCGATGCCGCCGCTACTTATAAGACCAAGTTCAAGGAAGATGTAGTCATTATTCCAATTACGGGCTACAGTGTCACCACCAATTCCATCATCACCACGATGAATGCCATCAGCCGCACCTCCCCCAACCCGGAGCGCGCCGCCATGTTCCTTAATCTGATCAACACGGACAAGGAAATATACAATTTGCTTGTATACGGAATAGAAGGCAAGCATTACAAGAAAATATCGGACAATGTGGTAGAGCCGATAGCAGGCTCCGCTTACAATCACAATACCTCGTGGGTGCTGGGCAATACCTTCAATGCTTATCTGACACCGGATAAGGACCAGGCGATGGTGGATCAGATCAAGAAGGACAACGAGTCGGCGACTCCCTCGCCTCTCATGGGCTTCTACTTCGATCCGGATAAGGTATCCGCAGAGATTGCCGCCGTTAACAGTGTGGCCAGCCAATATGGAAGCTTGCTGAATTCGGGAGCGGAGGACCCTGCAGTGAAGCTCCAGGAATATAAGACCAAGACCGAGCAGGCGGGAATCGCCAAGATTATGGCGGATGCCCAACGGCAGCTGGATGAATGGAGGAAGACCAAGTAACTATAGGAACCGACTCGGGGCCGGCTTGCGGAGAAGATTTGCAGGCAGCCCCGAGAGCTGCTGTGCCATTCGTTATATTCCATTGTACAGAAAGGAGAATTGATCATGTTAAAAAAGCTATCGTCTCTGCTGGCTGTATGGATGCTGTTGATGGCGGTGCTGGGCAATGGGGTGTATGCGGCGGTTAATTCTGCCGATACTCCATATTATTACTGGTCCTTCGAGGAAGGGGCGGATACAGGCACCACCGGCGCCAATCCCTGGCATGGAGGAGCGCTTGGCGTATGGCAGGGCTACTATAACGACGCATTGTCTATCGCCGATGCGCCAGAGGGTGCAGGAGCTCAAGGCAGCAAGACCCTGAAGATCGACAAGTACCGTTCCAATGGCTCCAACGGGGTCAGCACCACTGATTCCAACGTGATTGGCATGGCTGCCGTTCCCGGCAATATCATTTCCCTATGGATCTATGTGGATCCGGCGTATGTGGGAGATTCCATTGCCATGCAGGATATGAATCTCCGCGATTGGGCGGTCAGCGGCACCACGGCCGGGGAAATATATGCCTCGCGCACAACTGCGGGCAATCAGATTGAAGCGGGCTGGAACAACCTCCGGTATCAGGTTCCCGTTGGGAAAACGAATATGTGGGCTAACGGCCGATTAACCGTAAATATAAGAACCCTCTTCAATTTGGCGGGGGTGAAAGCGCTTTATCCTTCTATGACCGATGAACAGGCAACTGCCTATTATACTCAGCTAAACGATAATCTGGATTTGGAGTGGTATGTGGATTCCATCTACATTGGTCCTGCGGCCTATGAGCCTGAATTCGGCGAACAGCCAGCCGGCTTCGAGGCGGACGGATTAAACGGGGGGCCGCCGGAGGACGACTCGCCCCCGGTCCTGTCCCAGGGCTCGGCCAGCCGCTTGAATGGAGATTCCGGGGCAGTCACATTCATCTCCGACAAGGCCGGCACCGCTTATTACGGGATTGGCACTCCACCGGCGGATACGTCAGGAGCAGGCAGCACTGCCGTGGCAGGCTCCAATACCATCGTTATTCCGCTTGCGGGGTACGAGCAAGCAGAGGTGTACGTGAGGGTTAAGGATCTGGAGGGCCGGGTAAGCGGTTCGGATTTCAAAGTCACCATACCCGCTTATATACCGGATGATCCAGAGGAGGCGGAGAGGATTCCTTACTTCTTCTGGTCCTTTGAAGAAGGGGCTTTGACCGGTTCGGCCGGCATATCTCCCTGGAACGGAGAAGCCTTGACTCCTTGGCAGGGCTATTGGAATACGTCGCTTGCAACGGCAGAAATCTCTTCGGCTGAGGAGGGAGCGCACGGGGACTATGCTCTAAGACTGGGCAAGAAACGGGCGGACGGGGCAACCGGGGTGAGCATCACAGATACAGGTGCGCTGAATATGGCAAGAGCCCCGGGCCATGTGGTATCCGCCTGGGTGTATGTGAATCCCTCCTATGCGGCAGAGGGCAATCTGATTATGCAGGACCTTAACCTTAGGGATTGGTCCAGCAGCTCTGCCTCCGCGGGGGAGCGTTATGATTTGAGAGGCGTGGGCTCCAACAATCTGATCGCTTCCGGCAATGAGATCAAGCCCGGCTGGAACCGGCTGCGGTATGAGGTGCCGGCTGGCAAGACGGATGCTTGGCCCCTGGGCCGCATTACCTTCAATATTCGCACCTTGTTCACCGCTGCCGCCGTGCAGAATCTGTACCCGGCGATGACGGAAGCAGAGATTGCCGACTTGATAGCACAGCTTTCAAACGACCTGTCCCTCCACTGGTATGTGGACTCTGTTTATATCGGTCCGGCAGCTTATGAGCCGCAGCAAGACCAGGCCCCTGTCAACTTTAAGGCAGATGGTCTCAATTATACCAAGGATTCCGCCGCCGGAGAGCCTGAGGATATTCCCGGTCCGGCCGCCGACCCGATGCTGGCATACGTATCTGCAGCTGCGCAGAGCAATGGGGATGCAGACGGATCACTGCAAAGCCCCTACAAGACCATCGGCGCAGCTGTGCAGGTGACGGAGCCAGGGGCCAGGATTATTGTGGGGACAGGCGTATACCGCGAGACGGTCCGTCCCAAGGACGGCCAGTTGATTCTGGGGGCTCCCGGTGAGAACCCGGTTATCAGCGGACTTGATCTGGTGGACAACTGGACGCTGGATGCCGCCACCGGCTTATACAGGGCGGATATGGACTGGAGCCTTGACTCCACCTATCAGACAACGGGGTCCAAGGTGACCGGCGGAGGCAATCAGGTATTTATAGACGGCAGTATGGCTTATGAGGCCCGTTGGCCTAATGCGGGACAGACGGCTGCTCCATCCGAGGGGGGATTATTCCAATTCGACAAAGCCGCATTCGATACGGTAACCTTGAATACCACCGCCAAGACAGCCGTTATTAAGGACAGCCAGCTCTCCGAATTGGCGGGAATTAATCTGGCCGGCGTAACCATGTGGTACATTTCCGGGCAAAAGTGGAATTCCAGGCCCGGCACCGTCCTGGCTCATACCGGCCAGAATATCACCATCAATCTGAACGGGGAAGCGGCGAACCCCACTGCGCAATACTACCACCCCAAGCCGGGAAATGAGTATATTCTCTATGGGCACAAGGCGCTGCTGGATTCCGATGACGAATGGTATTGGGACAGCGTCGCCCGCAAGCTTTATGTGAGGACCGATCCCGCCGACAAGCAGATTGAGTCCAAGCGCCGGGAAATCGCGATTGATCTGTCGGGAACCAAAGGAGTAACAATTAGAGGCATAGGCATCCGGGGAGCTACCATTGTGACCAGCTCCGGCACAGAGGATGCGGTTATTGACGGGATTAAGGCGGAGTACATCAACCACGCTGCCAACTTCGACAACGGCAACGTATACGATGAGGTTAACAATGGCATTTTGCTGGACGGAAAACGCAACATCCTGATGAACTCGGAGGTGGCCTATGCCGCAGGCGGCCTGGTAACCTTGCAGGGGGAGGACAACCGGCTGGTCAACTCCTACCTGCACGATGCGGATTACACGGGAGGGTGGGCCTCGGCTGTAACCTTATCGGGCACGAATCTCCTGGTCAGCCATAATACGATCACACGGGCGGGCAGGGATATAATCAGCATGCGGCAGGCCAAGGCCAGCATTATCGAGTACAATGATCTGTCTTACGCCGGGGAATTATGCGAGGATCTGGGGACGCTTTATACCTATTCGGCTGATGGGGCAGGCACCGAGATCCGTTACAACAAAATTCATGATTCGGAGATTGCCAACGGCATCTATCTGGATAATAACAGCATGAATTATCTGGTGCATCACAATGTTTCCTATAACCTGAAGGCCCGTTCCGGCTTGAAAAATAACTCCATCAGCAGCTTCAACTTGTTTTTCAACAATACCAATTACAATGAGGCGCCCATGGGCATGGTGACCATCACCAACTATCCCATGTCCGCTTATGGAACAAGGTACTACAACAACATTACCGGCAACAATTACAACGTAGCCGGTGATACGGCCTGGAATTACAACTTGCAGCTGACCAATGCACAAGCCCAGGCCATCTTCCGCAATCCCGGCCAGGGTGACTTCCGGCTGAAGGAAGGCCTTACCACATGGTATGGCGCCTATTCGGGCAAGCCGCTGGAAGGCATTAATCCTACAGGTTATATAGGGGCATATGAGTATGATGTTTCCACAGGGGAGATTGTGAATGATTTCAAGACGGGACATGATTTCGCAAGCCCTCCGGTCATTACTGCCCCTCAGCTTACGGATACTCCATACAGGAACGCGGTAGCAGACGGAGTCTTCGAACGCTCCATGTCTTCGGATAATTATGACATAGCGGCTCCTTGGACCAAGTATGGAACCGGCTCCGTCAAGCTGAAGCGGGACTCTGCCTTCTATGTCCGCAACGATGGCTTCGGAGCCCATATTGCCGGTGAGGGGACCGGAATCCGCCAGACAGTAACCGGACTGAAGCCCAATACCGATTACATCTTCACTGCGCGGGTGCAGAGCGCCCAGCAATCCGGGGTTGTCAGCACATTGACGGGAGGAAGAGCGCGGGTAGGCGTTATATCGGACTCCGGGGAGCACAGTACGGAGGCGGAGAGCAGCAAGCTGGTAATCAGGGCCAACACCAGCACGAATATGCCCGAATGGGTGCAAGTTGAGCTTCCATTCCGCACAGGCGGCAACACTTCTGTAGAGGTGTTTGCCCAGGTGTCGGAGGTGGCGGTCAATATCGACAACGTGGCCATCCTGCTGCCCCTGGTGGAGACTGATGCGGGAGCTCTGCTGGCAGAAGCCATTGCCCAGGCGGAGAATCTGCTTGCTTCCGTGCAAGACATGCCGGAAGCCGTGTCCGCAGCTTTCCGCCAACGGACAGAAGATGCAAGAGCCGTGTGGAATGATCCGCAAGCATCGTCTTCCCAACTGGAAGCGGCGGCTGTGCTGCTGAAGGAAAGCGCAGATAGTTTTGCCCGGAAGAAGGAACTGCTGCTTGCTGTCCAATCGGCGCAACTGCTGTGCATGGAGATGGTTTTTGACGGAACGGACTACAATTACCCCGCATCGGCCAAAACTGCACTGGAGGCAGTTATTGATCGCAACCTGACCGTGCTGGAGGAAACCGGCGCCTCCATGGAGGAGATCTCCGCAGCCATTGAAGATGTGGCGGCAGGCAAGCTGGTATTCTTCGCTTCGATCGTCATGCCCTCGATTGACCTGTATGCCAAGGCGGATATGGAGCAGATCCTGTCCACAGGGGAGAACTGGTCGCGCAAAGGACTGTCAGGCGATTATGCTATGGATGAAGACGGCTACATGAGCTTCCGCTCCAGCACCGGAGAGGGCAATAACTCCTGGTCCAAAGGCGCGACCTTCTATACCGGCTCCCGGTTCGGGAATGTATTATTCGAAGCCGACGTGGACTACACTCCGGCGGAAGGGGATTGGCCCGCCATTCTCATGAGGGCGCAGGTGGCCCAAGAATCCATGTGGGGAGACAACCAGGATCACTACCTCACTGTATTCCGCTCCCATAATGTGGAACTGCAAAAGTGGATCAATGGGGCTGAGGATACTGCCTTCCGGGTTACCATCCCCACGGAAGCCATCGTCTCCGGCGTCAACAAGATGCAATGGGGAGCGGTGGATGTGGAGCAGGACGGAACCTTCGTTGGAGTAAGAATATTCTTCTATGCCAATGGAGAGAAGATTTACGACTTTCTGGACAGATCGCAAACGGCGATCCGCGGCGACGGGTATTTGGGCCTGGCGCTCTATCCTCCGGCCAATCCGCTCCGATTGCGCGCGGTTGAAGCCGAACCGGAGAACCCCGCTGTCCCGGCAGTTGCGCTTAGCGGCGCTGAGGCGGTATATCTGGGTCAGAGCATGGAGGCTACTGTCGGTATAAGGGACCTGACGGCAGAAGAAGGCATGGATGCGTTGCTGGCTGTGGTGAGCTACGATCCGGCCAAGCTGTTGTTCGCAACCGTAACCGATGACAATGGCACTCCCGATGAAGCGGACGATGTGCTCGCCCTTGCACCTGAAGCGGTTGCCGCAGTCCGCAGCGGATTCCAGGTGGTCGGCTCAGGCATTAAGCCGGAGGAAGGGCAGCTTCTGCTGCTTCTGATGGCAACCGGCGGGGACCAGCCGGCAACCGGAGACGGTCCTGTAGCCGTGCTTCGGGGACAGGTGCGGCAGGAGGCGCAGCCTGGAGAGACGGAGCTTGCGGCAACGCAGGCGGTGTATTCCCGCCAAGGAGTCAGCTTCCCGCTGGATGTGTCCCGGTCCGCGCTGCAGCTGACATTGATTCTGGCAGACAAGACGGTGCTGAGCAGCCTGATCGTTCAGGCGCAAGCGCTCCTGGATAGTGCGGTTATCGGCAACGGGCCGGGGGAATATCCGCCGGGCGCGGCTGCAGCACTGCAGAGCGCCATCGCTGCAGCTGCAGAGGTGCTGGAGCGGACGTCTGCCGTGCAGGAGGAGGTAACGGCTGCGGCAGCGGAGCTGGAGACAGCGATGGCAGCGTTTGCCCAGTCTGTTATTCCGGTGCAGCCCGCCGACAAGGCCGCGCTGCAAGCAGGCATTGCGGCAGCGCAAGCGCTGGCCGGCCGTGCTGTGGAGGGGGATAAGCTGGGGATGTATGCCATTGGCACCAAACAGACTCTGCTTGCGGCGATTTCGGCTGCGGAAGCCGTGAATCTTGCTACCGGCGTGTCTCAGACTGCCGTGGATTCAGCCGCCGAAGCACTCTCGCAGGCCCGGATTCTATTTGAGAACGGCTTTATCTCCATGATTCCCGGCCAAACAAGAATTACCCTGTTGGATTTATCGCTGCTGTCCCCGTATTTGGGGGTAACTGCTGATGACGGGAGTGTCTGGAGCATTGTCGGCAAGGCGGATTTGTTCGATGAGAACGAGATTAGCATCCGTTCATTCTCCGGTGTAGCGCGGATGATCGTGCTGGATTGGCTGAAGCCGTAGTCTGTGATCCGATGGAGTTAAAGAACCTGGCGGTATACTTCCGCCAGGTTCTTCGTCAATAAAGCTCCAAGTATAAGCATGCATGGTGTTTCAATTACCGGGACAAACGCAAGGTGCCAAAGGACGCGGCCAGGCGGTTATCCATATACGCCGGATTCCATCCAGCCAAGCTTTCTTCTTACAACGGCGGATTCTGCTTGTTCTTCAGCCGCTGCAGCTCTTCTTCCAGACGGTATTCCTTGAGAGGGTCCTGCGGAGCGCCGTAAGCTGCACCGGAGTAGCCGTTCAGAGAGGGAGTAGTGGCCAGCATCCGGCTCACATCCGCTTCCGCCTCCAACTGCATAATCTTTTCTTCCATGCGGTGGAAGCCCAGTGCCGCGGAGCCGGAGTCGATGCGGTTTACCTGGAACACATCCGCTGTCTTTTTCTTAAGCTTCGCCAATTCGGCCCGGTGATGCAGCTCATTTTTCTTGCTGCGCATCCGGTAGAACTCGTCTTTCATCTCCTGAAGCTGCCGCACCAGCTCATCGGCTTGGGCTTTGGACTGGGCATGGAATTGGGACAAATCCTGGGCGCGCTCATCAAGTCCAAGCTTCTCTTCCAGAAAGCGGCGGGCCGCTTCCTCGTGTCCCAACCGCAAAGCCTCCTCCGCCCGGCGTTCACTTTGCAGGCTGCGGGCCAGGGCGTCAGCCACGCGCTCCTTCAGCATACGCTCACTGGCGATCTGCTTGGCGGTAACGACTTCGGCTTTGGCAATCTCCTCCTGCATGTCGCGGAGGTATTGGTTCAGCATGGCAACCGGATCCTCTACTTTATCCAGAAGGTTGTTGGCGCTTGCTTTGGTCATGTCTTTCATTCTGCGGAATACTCCCATAATTATCTCGTCTCCTTATCAGATAATGAATCTGTATGAATTATTGTTGCTCGTAACGGGCCAGCTTGGCGCGAAGCTCACGGATTTCCGTGATCAGGTTCTGTTCTTCCAGATTGTGAATGGCTGCATCGATGGAGGAAGGGGCGTGAAAGGCTGCTGCGCCTGCCGGGACTTGCACCGCTCCATAGCCGTTGAAGCCTGGAGCCTGGGATGCCGGTACATACCAGTACGGCCCATGGCTAACGTGGACAGGCTCTTTCGGAACGAACATGGAGACCACGATGTAGACGAACAGTGCTATGCCTCCCGTCAGGAAACAACTCACGATAAACGCCAGTCTGATCCAGGTCACATCCGTATCCATCGAACGGGCAAGTCCGGCGCATAATCCGAACAGCTTGCTGTCGGTGCGGGAACGTTCCAGACGCATGGCTTATACCTCCGTTTCCATCGTGTTCTTGTTCTTCAGCAGGGTATAGCCGTAGTAGATAAAACCGGCGGCGATAGCCAAGGCGACAAAGCCGGAAAACTTGGCAAGCAGGGTGAGCGTTCCGATTAAAAGAAGCACCCAGCCGATAACGCTCCGGCCCCGTTTAATTCCGTAATACCCCAACACAGCCAGCGCCAAAGGAAACAGAAAGCCCATCAGACCATGCATTACAAAACCCAGCTTGCTCAGCAGGATCAGGCCTCCGCAAGCAATCAGGAGCAGCGCCAAACCTCTTTTCCCTGTCATCCTCATATTCTTGTTCCTCCCGTTCATTTTCGTCTCGTCTTCCTTATGTATCTATCTTAAGCAATTTGGTTTCTTGGCAAAACGGACCCCCGTCGGTTTTTGATGCCAGACCTTAGGCGGGGGACATCTCGACCCCGGGACCGTGTGCCCCCTGGGTTTCTCTGCGAAACAGCTCTCAGACTCTCCTATAAAAAAACGGCTTACTAGAAATATGGTTCAAATTTCGGATTGACGTTTATCCATATATTGTGTACAATTTCATTCGTGTCTACTATATCTAGTTTGATCAGGTGCTTCCAACCATAATTGTACAAGCTGTTGTGATGGAGGCTTAATAGGGAAGCCGGATAAGCCGGCGCGGTCCCGCCACTGTAACGGAATAGTCCCGGGTATAATCAGCCACTGGCCATTTGAGGCCGGGAAGGCATCCCTGGGCGCTGAAGCCGAAGCCAGGAGACCTGCCTGATCATGAACATGCAAGCGTCCTACGGATGATAGGAAGGTGTTCGAATACGTTTAAGTGCTCCTTCGATCCCAGTTCGAATGAGAGCATCGCTTGCGTGTTCGTGCGTCTTTCGTCCCGGTGGGGCATACGGAAGACGTATTTATTTGTCTTATGACCCGAAACTTAAGGAGATGTTGATGCTTGATTACCAAAATCCGCAAAAGAGACGGCAGGGAAGCCCTGTTCGCCATCGATAAGATCAATAATGCCATTCTCAAAGCGGCTGCCGCCACCGGTGAAGCCGATCTGGATGGAACCTTCATATTGGCCGAGAAGGTGATGCGGGAGCTGGAGGGCAAACCGGATATTCCTTACGTGGAGGAAGTTCAGGATACCGTGGAGCAGGTGCTGATGAATGCGGGTCTGGTCCGCACCGCCAAAGCCTATATCCTGTACCGGGCCGAACGGACGCGCATCCGCGAGATGGACACCCGTCTGATGAAGGTATTCGAGGAAATTACCTATCAGGATGCCTCCGACAGCGAAATCAAGCGGGAGAATGCCAATATCGACGGCAATACCTCCATGGGCACCATGCTGAAGTACGGCTCGGAGGGAGCCAAGCAGTTCAATGAGCTGTTCGTGCTGAAGCCGGAACATGCCGCCGCCCATAAAGACGGGGATTTACATATTCACGATCTGGATTTCCTGACACTGACTACTACCTGCTGCCAGATTGACATTGAGCACCTGTTCGATGGAGGCTTCGGCACAGGGCACGGCCAGGTGCGGGAGCCCAATGATATTCAGAGCTACGCGGCACTTGCCTGCATCGCCATCCAGTCCAACCAGAACGACCAGCATGGCGGGCAGAGCATCCCCAACTTCGATTACGGCCTGGCCAAAGGGGTGGCCAAGACGCATGCCCGCCACTACCGGGCCAATCTGCTGAAGGTGCTGGAATGGCGCTGGAGCATAGATGATGCCGGCAAGGAACAGCTGCTGGCCGCTTTCCGCGAATGGACCGTTCAGGGCCTTAGCCCCAAGCTGGAGCGCTGCCCGGAAGAACGTGCAGTGGAGCGCAAGCTGCTGACCGCCATTCTGCATGATGACAAGGCTGCCGGAGAAGCGCAGGAGCTTGCCGAGCGCCAGGCCTATCTGGAGACGGAGCGCAGTACCTTTCAAGCCATGGAGGCTCTTATCCATAATCTCAATACCATGCACAGCCGCGCCGGAGCGCAAATTCCCTTCAGCTCCATTAATTACGGGACGGATACCAGCAAGGAAGGGCGCCTGATTGTCAAGGGTATTCTGCTGGCCACGGAGCGGGGGCTGGGCAACGGGGAAACCCCGATTTTTCCGATCCAGATCTTCCGTGTAAAAGAAGGCATCAACTACAATCCCGGCGATCCCAACTATGATCTGTTCCAACTGGCCTGCCGGATCAGCGCGAAGCGGCTGTTTCCCAATTTTTCTTTTCAGGATGCGCCGTTCAACCTGCAATACTACAAGCCGGGCCAACCGGAAACGGAGATTGCCTATATGGGCTGCAGAACCAGGGTGATCGGCAATGTGCATGACACAGAGCGCCAGATTACCTTCGGCCGGGGCAACCTGAGCTTCACCACCATCAACCTGCCCAGACTTGCGCTGAAGCACCGGATGGATGTGCCGGCATTCCTCGCCGAGCTGGATCAGAAGGTGAAGCTGGTTATGGAGCAATTGCTGGAGCGCTACGAAATCCAGGCCCGCAAGAAGGTTAAGAACTTCCCGTTCCTGATGGGACAAGGGGTATGGATCGATTCGGAGAAGCTGTCTCCGGACACCGAGATCCGAGAAGTGATCAAGCACGGGTCCCTGTCGGTAGGCTTCATCGGATTGGCTGAATGCCTGAAGGCGCTGACCGGCAGCCACCATGGGGAATCGGCCGAATCCCAGGAGCTGGGCATCCGGATTATCGACCGGATGAGGGCACAGCTGGATGAGGCGGCACGTGTATCGCAGATGAACTTTACGCTCTTGGCCACACCTGCAGAGGGCACGGCCGGACGCTTCGTCCGGATGGACCGCAAGGTATTCGGCTCCATTCCGGGGATTACGGACAAGGAGTATTATACCAACAGCTTCCATGTCCCGGTCTATCATGCCATTACCGCCTTCGACAAGATCCGGCTGGAAGCGCCCTATCACGCCCTGACCAATGCGGGTCATATTACATATGTTGAATTGGACGGAGATCCGGTTCACAACCCGGAAGCCTTCGAGACCATTATCCGGGCGATGAAGGAAGCGGGGATCGGCTACGGCTCCATCAACCATCCGGTTGACCGCGATCCGGTATGCGGCTATACGGGTGTTATCGGCGACCGCTGCCCCCGCTGCGGCAGACGGGAGCATGAGGGTCCGGTTCGCTTCGAGCGAATCCGTCGGATTACCGGCTATCTGGTAGGAACCCTGGACCGCTTCAACGATGCCAAGCGGGCGGAAGAGCGGGACCGGGTGAAGCATTACTAATACCAATCCCCCAAAAGCGGCGAGAAGCTTTGAAGTAATGCCGGTTACTTTTGGGAGAGCTCCGGATGAAAAGGCACTGCAACACCGTTTCACAAAATTTTGCAAAAGTACAGGGAGGCGTCCTCGTGGCCCCGACGGAAGGTTTTGTTACCATAGCAGGCATCATCAAGGAATCCATCGTGGACGGCCCCGGCATCCGGCTGGTGGTGTTCGCCCAGGGCTGTCCTCACGCTTGTCCGGGCTGCCATAATCCTCATACCCATGCCTACGCCGGGGGAAATACAGTCACGTTGGATTCCATTGTGAATGAGGTGGGACGCAATCCGCTGCTGAAGGGCGTCACCTGGAGCGGCGGGGAGCCCTTTGGGCAGGCGGAAGCCTTTGCGGAGCTGACCAGGAGGGTGAAGGCGCTGGGCAAGAACGTTCTTACCTATACCGGCTACACCTTCGAGCATATTCTGGCAAACGCGCCTAACCGCAAGGGCTGGCAGGAGTTGCTTGCGGGCAGCGATTATTTGATGGACGGGAAATTCGTGGAAGAGCGGAGAAGCTACCATCTGCTCTTCCGGGGCTCCGACAATCAACGGTTTATTGATGTGAAGGAATCCTTGCGCTGCGGGGCGGCCGTATGTGTGCCCGAGCCGGAATATGCGGGCGTACAGGCCTTGGGCGCGGCGGTTTGACGGTCAGTCAAAGCTTTAGCTTATGCTTACGAAGCAAGCTTTGCTCCGCAAAGCTCTAGCTTATGCTTACGAAGCAAGCTTTGCTCTGCAAAGCTCTAGCTTATGCTTACGAAGCAAGCTTTGCTCTGCAAAGCTCTAGCTTATGCTTACGAAGCAAGCTTTGCTCTGCAAAGCTCTCAGGAGGAACGAAGGATGCTGATCGCCTATGAGTCGCGCACGGGCAATGTGGCCCGGTTCGTTAACAAGCTGAACATGCGTTGCCTCCGCATTGATGAGAACATTACGCTCTCCGAACCCTTCGTTCTGGTCACATACACCTCCGGCTTTGGTCAGGTGCCGGATAAGACGGCGGCTTTTCTGAAGCGCAACAGCCGCTTTCTGCGAGGGGTGGCGGCCAGCGGCAACCGCAATTGGGGAGACGGCTTCGCCAAAAGCGCGGACAGGATCTCCGAGCAGTATCATGTGCCGGTGTTGGGCAAGTTCGAGCTGTCCGGAACCCGCAAGGAAGCAGACCATTTTGTGAGGGAGGTAGAATCAGTTGCGTTACTTGGAACTGAACAATCAGCTGATGCAGCGCGGAGCGGACGGATTCTTCCTGCTCACCAAAGATAAGGAAGCGGTCCAAGCTTTTATGGAGGAAGCGCTGGCCAGGAGCCTGAGCTTCTCCGGCACTGCGGCAAAGGTCCGCTATATGATCGACAACGACTACTATGAGGATGTCTACCGGCATTATACGGCTGAAGAAGTGGAGGAAATCTATGCCCTGACCCACAGCTACGGCTTCGAGTTCGCCTCGTATATGGCGGCATCCAAATTTTATACCGATTACGCCTTGAGGAGCGATGACAAGACCACGTACCTGGAGCACTACCCGGACCGGGTGGCCATCGCGGCGCTGCATCTGGGAAGGGGCAAGGCAGCCCATGCCCGGGTACTGGCCGCCTCGATGATGGAGCAGCGGCTACAGCCGGCAACCCCCACCTTCTTGAATGCGGGCAAGAAGCGCCGCGGCGAGATGGTGTCCTGCTTCCTGCTGGAGATGGATGACTCCCTGAACTCCATCAACTACATATTGGGCACCTGCATGCAGCTGTCGAAGATCGGGGGCGGCGTGGCCGTCAACCTGTCGAAGCTGCGGGGACGCGGCGATCCCATCAAGGGTGTGGAGGGAGCGGCCAAGGGGATTATGCCGGTGCTGAAGCTGCTGGAGGACGCCTTCTCCTATGCCGACCAGATGGGGCAGCGCAAGGGCTCCGGAGCGGCGTACTACAATATTTTCGGCTGGGATGTCATGGAATTTCTCGACAGCAAGAAGATCAACGCTGACGAGAAGGCGCGGCTCAAAACCTTGTCCATCGGCCTGATCGTGCCGGGAAAATTCTATGAGTTGGCCGAGCGCAACGAGCCGCTCCATGTATTCGGCATGTACTCCGTCTACAAGGCTTACGGGCGTTTCCTGGACGATCTGGACATGGATGAGATGTACGACAAGCTGCTTGCCGACAACCGGGTCAAAAAGAAAGCGGTCATGAGCGCCAGGGAAATGCTGGTGAAGATTGCGGCGGTCCAACTGGAATCCGGCTATCCTTATATCATGAACAAGAGCAACGCCAACCGCTTCCACGCGCTCAAAGGGTTGGGCACCGTGAGCATGTCCAATCTGTGCACGGAGATTTTCCAATTGCAGGAGGTTTCGGAGATCGGTGATTACGGCATGCCCGACACGATCCGCCGGGACATCAGCTGCAATCTGGCCTCTCTCAACATCGCCAATGTCATGCGTTCGAAGAAGCTGGAGGAATCCGTGCGGGAGGGGATGCTGGCTCTGACGGCGGTGAGCGACATGACCCGTGTGGCCAATGCCCCCGGGGTGGTGAAGGCGAACCAGGAGCTGCATTCCGTAGGGCTTGGGGCGATGAATCTACACGGGTATTTGGCTTCCGCCCAAATAGCCTATGAGAGCGCCGAGGCCAAGGATTTTGTGCGGACCTTCTTCATGATGATGAACTACTATTCTCTGGTGCAGAGCATGGAGATCGCCCGGGAACGGGGCTGCTCCTTCGAGGGCTTCGCCCGCTCGGAGTATGCCAGCGGCGCTTATTTCGACCGGTATACGGAAGTGGATTACCGGCCGGCAACAGAGAAGGTGCAGGCGCTCTTCGCGGGAATGGAGATTCCGTCTCCCGGGGACTGGCGCGGGCTGAAGGAGGCGGTGATGACACACGGGTTGTACCATGCGTACAGGCTGGCGATAGCGCCCACGCAGAGCATCTCTTATGTGCAGAATGCCACCTCCAGCGTGATGCCCATTGTCTCGCTTATCGAGACGCGGACTTATGCCAACTCCACCACCTATTATCCCATGCCCTATTTGGCCAGGGACAATATTTTCTATTACAAATCGGCTTACCAGATGGACCAGTTCAAGGTGCTGGATCTCATCGCTGAAATTCAGGCCCATGTGGACCAGGGCATCTCTACGGTGCTCCATGTGAACAGCGATGTGTCCACCAGGCAGCTGGCCCGGTACTATATTTATGCGGCGCGAATCGGCCTGAAATCCCTGTACTATACCCGCACCAATATGCTGTCGGTTGACGAGTGCATCAGTTGCTCGGTCTAAGCGCCTGAAGGATACAGGAAGCTTGTCCGATGGGATCAGCATGACTTCGTGGGGCAGGCTCCTGGACTGCGGTACAGCGGAACAGAGAGAGCCGGAGCCAACAAAGAAGGGGGAGAAGCATCCATGTGCGCAATGAAGGCTGTCAATTGGAACCGGCCGGATGACGATTTCACCTCCACGTTCTGGAGCCAGAATATCATGCAGTTCTGGACCGACGACGAGATTCCCCTGTCCGACGACAAGATGTCCTGGATTACGCTCAGTCAGGCGGAGCGGGAGCTGTATATGAAGGTGCTTGGCGGGCTGACCCTGCTGGATACGGTGCAAGGCGGCATCGGTATGCCGCGGATTCTGGAGCTTGTAGAGGGCCTGCAGCGCAAGGCAGTGCTGGGCTTCATGGCCATGATGGAGCAGATCCATGCCAAGTCCTACAGCAGCATCTTCACGACGCTTGCGTCAACCGGGGAGATCGATGAGGTATTCCTGTGGGTGGAGCGCAATCCCCGCCTTCAATATAAAGCGGAAACCATCGCCCGTTACTACACAGGGGCCACTGCCGGCAAGGACCTGTATCTGGCCATGGCCGCCTCTGTGCTGCTGGAGAGCTATCTGTTCTACAGCGGGTTCTTTTATCCTCTGTATCTGGCCGGTCAGGGGAAGATGACGTCAAGCGGGGAGATCATCGACCTGATTCTGCGTGATGAGAGCATCCATGGGCTGTATGTGGGCGTGCTGGCGCAGGAAATCCATGCAGGGCTTGCCCCGGAGGAGCAGGAGGCGGCTGCAGCCGAATTGCTGGAGCTGCTGCACAAGCTGCATGACAACGAGGAGCAGTATACGGACGAGCTGTACAACGGGGTGGGACTGGCCGGCGAAGTGAAGGCTTTCCTGCGCTACAATGCCAACAAAGCCATGATGAACCTGGGCCTGGAGCCCGTTTTTCCAGAAGAAGAGATCAATCCGATTGTGTTGAACGGCATCAGCACCCAGACGAAGCAGCATGATTTTTTCTCGAAAAAGGGCAACGGCTACGTTAAAGCCCTCCGTGTCGAGCAGTTGACCGATGAGGACTTTGTATTTGAATAACGGCGGACTACAGGCGGTCCTGTTCTTCCGGTGCAGAGTCGAGCGGCCCCAAGGCGGATGCTGCACATCGGTTGACACGCACCACCTGGCTGTGCCATTTAATTAAGAAGAAACCGGGGGAACAAGCAAGCTGCTTCGCCCGGTTTCTTCTTTTTTTGTGCATTCACCCATGGGAACTATACCAGGCACACCGGGCGCTAACGGCCAGGTGTGCCTCTTCGGTATACGCCGCAGGACAGCCTACGAACGGTGCTCCGTCCCTGTATGGATCAGCAGCCGCTTATAATTCTCCATATTGACCGGCTTGGCGGAAGCGCCCCACGGGATATCCGGCAGCTCGGAGAATAGCTTGCCTTGTCCGGCCGCCTGCTCGATATGGGTACTGATCAGCGGGATGTGGGTGTAGGTGCGGCCGCTTTCGACCGTATCCTGTGCCAGTGCATGCTGCGGGATGGGATGAATCACGCCGGATGAAGTAAAAGCTCCGTTGGCCGCCAGAATGAAGCTGCGGCAATCCTGAATGCTGCTGTAGAGCGGCACCGCCCCCCCGGAGATTGCATCCAGCAGATTGTCATACATGTTGCGCACCAGATCCTCTTTGGGAAAAACCTCATTCCTGCTCTCTCCATGGCCGTTTATGACAGTCAGATGATTCTCGTAGGACCAGACCATTTCTCCCTCCGTTCCCGTTACCTTAATAACAGGCAGAAGCGTCTGGCTGCTGGAAAGGGTCGTATAATTATGAAGCAGCACCCCATTTTCCGTTTCGATTCTGATGCAGGAGGTATCCTCGGATTCGATGTCATTGCACCGGTAGAGCTCCGCCTGCACGGTCCGGGGCTGAGACAGACGCGGATCGCCGCCCCCTGCGGCTACCAGGCAATTGTTCAATTGGTGGGAGAGAGCATTCAGGGTAGGACCGTCCAGCACATAATCTCCGTTCAATGTCAGCTTCCCTGCCCACTGCGCCCGCTGAAAGTATTGATGCAGCCTCAGGTACATCCCGGTGCCCGTAACCGTACGGACTTGACCGATAGCGCCCTCCCGGATCATCTTCAAGAGCAGCCGGAACGCCTGGCCGGAAGTATTCTGAAAGTTGACCGCACCCAATTTGCCGCTTTGCTTCGCCGCTGTGGCCATTTCATCGAGATCCTCAATGGCGACGCAAGGCGGCTTCTCCGTGAGCACATGAATGCCCCGTGCCATGGCATGGATGAACATGGGCTTGTGCAACGGGATTGGCGTAGCAATAATGGCAAGATCGATCCCCGCATGGGAATCGAGCATCACCCGGTAGTCCTCATAATGTTTGGCCCCGAGGGATACAAGCAAGTCCGCCTGTTCGGGAAAAGCAGCGGGGTTGGGATCGCAAAAAGCGGTGCATTGGATCTTTCCTTCTTCGGCCAGCTTCGTCAGCACGCGAATATGCTCTTTGCCATAACCTCCGATTCCAATCAAAGCAGCACGTATGGGTGCCATACCAAATCCTCCCAGAATGTATTGTCTGTATAATCAAACGATAATTTGATTGCGTGTATAAGCATTCCAGACGTTCTCGAACCAGTTGTCATGGTCGGGAATGGGACGCACCGGCTTCCATTGGGCGCCGCAGCGGAACTCTCCGGCTTCATGCACCAGCTCCATCTCACACACCTGCCCGGCCAGATTCCCCTCCTCCAGTTGGAAGCGGAACAGCGAGGCAAGCTTGGGATGGGGAATCTCCCCGTTCTCCGCATGGATCAGATAGGAGCCGCGGCTTCCCCCGCCCGCCCCGATATGCTCTTCAATTGCGCTGAGATAAACCAACTGCGTGAGCAGGATATCCAGGTTAATGAAGGCTTCCGGCAGCTCGCGGCGGTTGGCGATCCGGGTGCTGTCTGCAAAGTTAGCCAGCTGCCGGCGGCAGAACTCCAGTCCCTCCGTACAGCCTTGAGCGGACCGGATAAAAGCTCCGTTGCGGGTCATATTGGCCCGCATCGTGTCTCTGGCCGACCAGATGCTGGATTCGGCTGCAGAGATGCCGTCAACCAGGTGCTGCGCCAGCTTAAGCTTCTTCTCCACCTGCCCGGACACCTTGGCGGCGAACACCTCCGCAGCCGGAGGCTCCTGCCGGTATTGGGCCTGAATATATTGCGCCGCCCGGTAGCTGCCCACCTGGGTGGCATTCAGCGCCGAGCCTCCCGGCCGGTAAATACCCAGCGTGCCGCATGCTTCCCCCACGGGGAAGAAGTGGCGGAGATTGCTCTCCCACCAGATATTGCCTGCGAGACCGCCGTTGTTGTGCTGGGCGCATACATCAATCCGCAGGTATTCCCGGGACAGATCGATGCCGTTTCGTTGGTATAAATCAATGGCGGGCTGGTTCATCTTCGCCAGCCGCTCAATGGGAGTGCCGAACAAGGCATCGGATTGCCGCAGGTATTCGTAAGCCTCGTGGCCCAGAAGAGAGAAGTCCACGCCGCTGATTCCGGTGTTTCCCATCCGGTTTCCAACCCCAGGCGCCGTTCCCCGGCCTCCGTTCTCCTCTGCCGCCTCCGAGCCGCCCCCGGTTTCTCCCGGTGCAGCCGTGCCGGAGCAGAGCCAGGACGGATTGCGGGTGAAATCCAGATACACCTTGCGCCCCTTCAATTGCGTCTCCGTATACACCAGAATATCGATCAGGGACGACCCGTGATGATGGACTTTGCGGGGATCGAAGGGCCACTGGTAGCCCTTCAGGAAAATCGCGTCCGCCATCTGCCCCGGTGTGTCAAAGCAGTCGTCCAGAAATTCCCGCTCGCCGCTGCCGTCCGGATTGGTGGATACATAGCGCGGGAGCACCTGTTGATAGGTGCCGGACAGATTCCACCGGAAATCGGTAGAGGCAATCCCGTATTGGGACTCGGTCAGATTGACCCCTCTGGCTCCTGCCTCCAGTGCTGCACCGGTTGCCCCCGTCTGGCTCTCGGGATAGACGCTCTGTTGATACATGCCAGCAGGTCCCCCGGTAGCGTATACGATATTGGTGCAATTGAACAGCGTAAAGCCCATGTTCTCTTCATTCAGGGTATCCCAATGGAGGGTGAGCAGCCCTATTGCCTGCGCTTCTCCCTGAGGGCTGCGGTCTGTCAAGACGGCAATAACCCGGTAACCGTCAAAAATGGCGATTCCTTTGTTCTTCACCTGACGCTCCAACTGCTCGGTCATAAAGCGGGAGGTAAGCGGACCGGCCGAGGTGGCTCTTTTGCCCGGATCATGGTCGGTCTTGTAGCCAATGTACTCGCCGTAGCGGTTGTGGGGAAAGGGTACGCCGATCTCCGCCAGCTTATAGAAGCATTTTGGGGAAAGCGCCGCCTCGATCAAGGCGATATCCCCGTGCATGCCGCCCCCTGCAAACAGGGTCTCCGCCAGCCGCATTACCGAATCGGGCACGCTGCCTTCAAGCCCCAGCTTGTAATAGGTCTGCTTATCGGAGCCTGTGTTGCGGGAGGTCCCCATGTTGATGCCCTCGGTGAGAAGGGCAATATCCTGCTGCCCCAACTGATGGAGGCTGTCTGCCGCATTCAGGCCCGCAGCGCCCGAACCGACGATAACCGTATTCAGGCTGTACACATCCATCCTGATGCCGCCTATTTCCACATGATTCCTGATCATGGCGTCCGGTTCTCCCTCTTCCTTCTATAATCTGCGGATATGGAATCCGCCGTCCACATTGATGACATCCCCGGTAGAGAAGGCGAACAGTTCCGAGCACATGGCCAGGACTGCCTTGGCTACGTCCTCCGGATATCCCCACCGCTTGATGGGAGTCAGTCCGCCTGCGATCATGGCATCATATTTCTCCTTCACCCCGGAGGTCATATCCGTAGCAATGATGCCTGGCCGAATCTCATAAACATGGATGCCGTACTCTGCCAGCCGCTCGGCGAACAGCTGGGTCATCATGGCGAGCGCAGCCTTGGACAGGCAGTATTCCGCCCGGTTCAGCGAGTTGGCGTAAGCGGATACGGAGGAAATGGTGATAATGCGCGGCTCGGTCAATCGTCCTGCCGCTGTCCACTCTGCCATCCTGTTTGCGACAAGCTGGGTCAGGAAGAAGGTTCCCTTCAGGTTGATCCCCAGCACATGATCCATGCTTTCTTCGGTGGTGGACAAGATGTCCAGCCGCTCCTTGGGGGCCACCCCGGCATTATTGACCAGAATATCAATTTTGCCGAAGCGTTCCACACAACCGCTTACGATTCTCTCCCGGTCCTCCCCGCAGGCGATATTGCCCTGCACGTATAAGACGGGGCTGCCCGAGTCCTCCAGGCTTTTCACAGCTTCCTCCACTTGCTCAGGCGGCCGGGTACCCACAATAGCCACGGCTATTCCCGTCCCGGCAAGCTTGGCGGCGATGCCTAAACCGATGCCCCGGCTTGCTCCGGTAATTAATGCGACTCTTCTGTCCATAGCTCCTCCTTGTCTTCTGCCTGCCTCTTGTCCGTGATGCTGTTGTACGGTACTGCAATGTCATATAAGATCAGGTCGGCAGATTACTTGTTCAGGCAAAATTCCCGGTACAGCGGCGCATAGGTCTTCTGATCGCGCACCACGCAGCCTGTTACGCTGTGGGCCCGCATCAGCTCCGTACACTTGCTGCAAGCGGTGCAGCTCTTTTCCTTCTTCATCCGTCCGGTCTCAATAATATCCTTGGCAAAGTCGGGATAGGCGAAGGCGCTCCGTCCCAGGCCGATTATGGTCGCGCCGCCGGATTCGATCACTCCTGCCCCCGCATAGGGAGCCAGATGCCGCAGCCAGCTGTAGCCGGTCCCGACAACGGCCAGATTAGGCAGACTCCGCTGAACAGCCGCCGCTCCGCCGAGCAGACGCTCCACGCCTGCAAGCTGGCTTTCATCCGGGGTATATCCTCCCTTGTCATAAGGGCGGTTCACGTGAGGGTTGTAATAAGGCGTTCCCATCGTCACATTAACCATACTGACTCCAGCGTGCTCCAGTAGGGCAAGCAGCCTAAGCGGCTCTGTGAGGTCCGGCTTGCGGTAATCCTCCCGGTCTACGCCCCAGCCATGAGGGAAAGGAATGCCGTCGTACAGATTCATCCGGGTGGCGATAATGAAATCATTGCCCAGCTCAGCCCGGATTTTGCCCACAATGTTGCGGACAAACCGTGTTCTTCCGTCGAAATCGCCGCCATAGCTGCCCTTGCGTTCGTAAGCTGAGAGCAGCTCGGAGGCCAGATAGCGGTGGCAGCATTTCACGTCAACACCATGGAAGCCTGCCGCCCTGGCCAGCTTGGCCGCTGCGACGTAGTCATCCTCAAGACGCTCCAGCTCGGAATCGGTGATGACCGGGTAGGAGTCAGGGAGCATCATTCTTTGGTTCAGATAGGGATTGTGGCAGGCAATAATCGGGTGGGGCTTATCCACCGGGCGGGAGAATCTCCCCGCATGGGTCAACTGCATAATAAGAAGCGGATTATGCTCCTTGCCCATGGAGGTCTGGGCCGCCTCTTGAATATCCTCTGCTACCTGTCTGAAGGATTCCGCATTGTCTTGGTGAATCCACAGATGCTGCGGATTGGCTCTGCCCTCAGGCACGACGGCTACCGCTTCAAACCACAGCAGTCCCGCCCCTCCAGCCGCGAAGCGCTTGTACCGGCGGACGGTCAGCTCGCCGGGACTTCCGTCCCGGTTGCCGTCACAGCCTTCCATGGGATGCACCGCCATGGAATTGGGCAGCTCGCGGCCGCCAACCTTCGGCTTTCTCTTGAGAGCCTCCGTATCAGCGGCCATGGGAATATTCAAATTCATCGACCTGATCTCACGGGATAATTCGTCTGCATCATGAAACCGGAAAGGACCAAATTCCATTCGCTCACCTCGTTGTTGAAGCATGTATGCGCTTCGTTTCTAATCCCATCATAGAGCAATAGCGAAGGGAAAACTTTTGTCTGGTTGCGGGAAAATGTTGTTTGGTTGCAGTAATCTGTTGGAAACGTTATAATCTGCTCCAGAGGCGGCGACACACGCGGGAAAGCGTAGCTTTCCAAAACTAAGCCGATGCCTCCCGAGCAAGTTTTTGGGATAGGCGGCTAAGGTGGCAATAGGGGCTCAATACTAGTCGATGCTTCCGAAGCAAGTTTTTCGGATATGCCACTAGGTGGCAATCAACTCAAAACTAGGTCTATGCTTCCGAAGCAAGTTTTTCGGATATGCCACTAGGTGGCAATCAACTCAAAACTTTGTAGGGGGCTTTCGGATGAAATGGATTGATCCTCTTGCCTGGACGGAGAATTGTTATGTATACCAGTACCGCAGCGAAACGGTCAATTCGGCCTTCCACAAGTTCCATTCCCATCAAGGTCTGCAATTCCTTTACATCCATGAGGGCTTCGGCACGATCATTATTGACGGGCATATCTATCAGGCACAGCCGGGGATGCTGCTGGTTTTCCAGCCCTACCAGCTGCACCGCATCAGCATGAACAGCCGCAGCAACGGACGGTATATCCGCACGGTCTTTTCCTGCGAGCCGGGCAATTACGATGATCAGTTGAAGCCTCTGGGATCTCTGCATGAATTCTTCCGCTTCCTATGGAAGGGCAAGCTACCTGTGCAGGCTGTTGCTGGTCTGAGCGAGGATGATCCCGTTGTCCGTCTATTTCAATACCTTCACCTGCAACTGGAGAAAACCGGAGAGAGGGAAGGCGTCACGGAAACAACCGTATTTCTGATTAATCTCCTCCATCAGCTTCGCTTCCGGAGCCCTTTCGCCGACCAATTGCCCAAGGGGGAGCACCCCCAGCGGGAGCTTCATCACGTGGAGAATATTATGCAATGGGTCGAGGTACATTACCGGCAGCCCTTTGATCTGGACTTGCTGGCTGCTGAGCTTCACCTTAGCCCCACTTATCTCTCCCGTCTGTTCCGTTCCCGTACCGGCAGCAGCATTACCGAATATATGACCGCATACCGGATTCACAAAGCTTGCTTTCTGTTGCGGGGCAGCGATTACTCTGTGGAACGGATTACAGAGGAGGTGGGCTATGGCAATACCTCATACTTCTGCCAGTTGTTCAAGCGGCAGGTGGGTATCTCTCCTTACCAGTTCCGGCTGCAAGCGAAGGGGTAACCACCCGCTATCTGTATACGCGCTAAAAAGACCGTTTCCCGACAGCAGCATCATGCCTGCATTGGTGAAACGGTCTCTCATGTCAACGTTCCTTACACATAGATGTCGAAGCTTCCGTCCGCTTTAAAGCCGCTGACAGCCGACTGGCCGGAGCCTGTCCACACGTTGGCGCTTGCCGGTTTGTCCTTGCCGTCCTTGCCGCTTCCCTGTGCCTGGGCTTGCGAAGAATTGCCTGCGTTTCCTTTCTTCTGTGCAATCTGCGCCTCAATCTGCTGAATCTGCTGCTGGAGCTGCTTTACCTTCTCCGCCTTGGTTTTGGCGTCGCCGCTGCCCGCGTTGACCTGCTTCAGTTCCGCTTGCAGCTTGGCCTTTTCCTTCTCCAGGATCGCTGTGTCGCTGGCAGCCGTTGAAGAATAGGAGCCGGTGCCCGTGCTGCCTGAAATCGATGAAATCCCCATGTCTGTGCCTCCTTCCCCATGAATAAATAGAGAATGCCGGCCCAGTGTACCACCGTTTCCTAAAAGCTGGCTGAATGTTGGCTGAAAGGATGCTGAACAGAATCAAGCGGAGAGCAGTTTAAAGATTGCGGACAGCTTACGAGGGCCAAGCAGATGAGGTCGAGAAAGCAGGAAGCTCCGCTTACCACGCTTGATGCCCCTGTTTTGTATTCTGTATGATATTTCACATATAATTGGCGATTTCTGCCGGAAAAACGCTACTGTGTATGATATTTCATACTGAATTACGTTTTTTCGAGGTATGGAGCAAATTATGCACGATATTTCATACAGAATGTATTGTACACTCCTATATGGCGGCAGAGTGCAGGAGTATTGCCAGCATGGCAATCCGTCATGGAATTGGTGAATCCGGATTACCTGCGCCACTCACTTTAGTGCAGTTGGACGGCACCCCGGTTGCGGCTCCGACACTCAATCAGATCTCCTGATTGACGATCTTCTTAAGCTTGGAAAGGTTCAGATCGGTAGGAAAGCCTCCCCCATCATCCCAATGCTGCCCGCAGCCGCAATAATCGAGAATCACGCATTGCGCGGGAATCCCCATTGCTTTGGCCCGCAGTCCACCGGACACCAGATTAAGAGCACAGGCCACGCCTACAATACCCGTATTCTCCCGGATCAGCCGGTCGATCAAGCTGCGGGAGAAGGCGTCGCTTTCGTGAGAAATCATGATTACCTCGAAGCCCTCCTGCTCACCCAGCGAGACGGCCTGGGAAACGCGGCACTCCTTCGAGCATTGAAGGCAGCGGTGGGGGTCCCCGGCCCGGTTAGCTGCGCAATCCGCTCCTGAACGGGCCTTCAGGCAGACAGGAAGCAGCACGGCTTTGGCAGCGGTGCCCGAGTAGTCAGATCGGTAGGCGCGGTTCATCAGCTCCGCTCCGAACAAATTCAGGTGGTACTCCACCTGGTGGCGGTCCCGCAGCAGCGCGTCCTCCCGCCGCTGGTCACCGGAGCTCTTCTGCTGCCGGTAAGCATCTACACCCGGGGTGTAGGAGCCCAGCGCTTCGGCAGCCTGCGACTTGAACCAGTCGGCCTCGGTGAGCGCCGTCTGGAGCAAGCTGCGGACCGTATGAAGCGGCTGGCGCTCCAGATACTGGCGGCATAAGCTGAGCCGTTCCGCTTCCTGGACGAATTCACCGCTTGCCGCCAGCCACAGAAGCAACCGGTCCATATCCTTGAGGGTGGGAAGACCGGCAGGAGCAGGGAACGGATCGCCTGCAGCCAGCCAGTCGGCACCGAATCTGGCGCGGATCCGGTCGGCGGCAGGCTTGAGGCGCTCCGACTCCATCCTGGCTCTCACCAGTCGTCGGAGCAGTCTGCCGCGCCACGGTACAATGGCCTTAGCCTGGCTCATATAGGTCTGCCACAGCACGCCCAGCGTCAGCAGGTCAAAGGCATATTCATTTATGGAACGCATCTTTTCTGCGCCGGTCATGCCCATGTATTGCTTCAGATCTTGTGCAGCCGGGAGCAGGGACTTCTGCCAGCGCCGGAGCACCGTATCCGTAAACCGGGCCGCAGCAAGGTAGAATTCGTCCGATAGCCCGTCTTCCCCCCGCAGCGAATAAGTCAGCATATTTATCCCTCTCCTTAAAGCTTTGCGGAGCAAAGCTGGCATCGAAAGCATAAGCTAAGCTTTGCGGAGCAAAGCTGGCATCGAAAGCATAAGCTAAGCTTTGCGGAGCAAAGCTGGCATCGTAAGCATAGGCTATAAGTTTTCCGTAAGCAATGCCGGCATCGTAAGCATCCAGTTCCCGCGTCATAAATTTACTCTCATGTATATACGCACACCCTCGATTTCCGTGACGCCCTGCAACAAGGGATTTCCGATTTTGTCACAATTATGGGGCTGATTCGTGTCCAAGCAAAAACGGCCGCCACAAAAGTGACGGCCGTTACGGCGGCAGGCTTGCCCGGAAAAGGCTCAGGAGCTGCGGGTAATTAGCGGTGCTTTATTTCGTCGCAGCCACTTAGAATGCTGGAACAACCGCGCCTTGATATTTATCGTTAATGAATTTTTTGACATCATCGGTTTGCAGCGCCTTGACCAGCTTTTGCAGCGCTTCGGAGTTCTTGTTATCCTCCCGGGCCACAACGATGTTGGCGTACGGAGAGTTCTTGTCCTCAAGCAGCAAGGCGTCCTTGGTTGGCACCAGCTTCGCTTCCAGCGCGAAATTGGTGTTGATGGCAGCCAGATCCACTTCGCTTAGCGTGCGGGGCAGCATGGCGGCTTCCTGCTCGCTGATTTTGATGTTCTTCTTGTTCTCCACAATATCTTTAACGGTGCCGCTGATGCCCACGCCGTCCTTCAGCTTGATCAGGCCGGCTTTTTCCAGCAGCGCCAGGGCCCGTCCGCCGTTGGTGGCATCGTTGGGGATCGCAACCTTGGCGCCGTCCTTCAGTTCGTCCAGCTTCTTGATCTTGCTGGAATAGATGCCGAAGGGCTCAATATGGATAGCGGCAATCTTCACCAGCTTCAGGTTGCGCGTTTTGTTCTGATCAGCCAGATACGGCTCATGCTGGAAGAAGTTTGCGTCCAGCGCTTTTTCATCCAATTGGGTGTTGGGCAGCACATAGTCGGTGAATACCTTGATGTCCAGGTTGATGCCTTCCTTGGCCAACTGGGGCTTGATATGCTCCAGAATCTCGGCATGAGGTACGGCGGATGCGCCGATCTTCAAGGTGACTTCCTTGGCAGCGGCCGGGCTTGGGGAAGCGGCTGCAGTTGCAGGGGCGGTTGAAGCTGCCGTGCTGGCAGCAGGGCTTGCGGCGGATTCTTCTTTTTCACCGCATGCAGCAAGTACGAACGAAAGCGACAGGATGAGGGACAGGATAACGGCCAGGATGTTTTCTCATAAATAGTAGTGCCTCCCTTAAGAATATGCGTGCTTTTTGATCTATGTCATTTGCGGCTGAACCGGATCACAAGACGGTCACCAAGGATCTGCAGCAATTGCACGAGAATAATCAGAATAATGACAGTAACCACCATTACGTCCGGCATGAAGCGGTAATGCCCGTACCGGATTGCCAGATCACCCAGGCCGCCGCCTCCGATAATGCCGGACATGGCTGTATAGGACACCAGAGTGACGGTAGTGATGGTCATGCTGGCCAGCAGACCGGGCAGCGATTCGGGCAGCAGCACCTTGCGTACAATCTGCCAGCTTGATGCTCCCATGGCTTTGGCGGCTTCGATCACGCCCTTGTCGATCTCCCGCAGCGTAGTTTCTACCAGACGCGCAAAGAAGGGGGCGGCAGCAATCACCAACGGGGGAATGGAGCCCCGGATTCCGATGGAGGTGCCTACCAGCAGCTTGGTAAACGGCATGACCAAAATCATCAGTATGACGAAGGGCACGGAGCGCAGGATATTGACCACCACGGAAAGAGCGGCGTAAACGATCCGGTTTTGCAGAACCTGCCCCTTGGAGGTCATGAACAAAATAATGCCCAGGGGCAAACCGGCGAGAATGGTAAACAAGGTAGACATGCCCAGGATGGTGAGCGTATCTTGTGTAGCTTGCCATATTTCCTGCGGGTCAACATTTTTGAACCAGTCCATCTACAGCACCTCCACATCGAAGCCGCGCGAGCGCAGGGTTGTAATGGTCTGCTCAATCTGCAGCTCAGGACCGCCGAATTCTACGGTCAACTGGCCGTAGGGCGTGTCCTTCATTCTGGAGATGGTGCCCTGGAGAATGGCAAACGGCGTACCCGTCTGCTGAGTGACCTCGAACAGCACAGGCTGGTAAGTAGTTTCGCCCAGATAGGTGATCCGGACAATATTCCGCTCTCCGGCGGCTTTCTTGTGGGAGACCGTTTCCTTCAGCTCCAGGCTGTCGGATACTTGGCTGACGAATTCCCGCGTGGTGGGATGCTGCGGTTTCAGGAATACCTCGGTTACCTTTCCTTCCTCCACGATTTTACCGCTGTCAATAACGGCAACCCGGTCGCAGACTGTGCGGATGACATGCATCTCGTGGGTGATCAGCACGATGGTAATACCCAACTGGCGGTTAATATCCAAGAGCAGCGCCAGAATCGAATTGGTGGTCTGGGGGTCAAGCGCCGATGTAGCTTCATCGCACAGCAGCACCTTGGGATTATTGGCCAGGGCCCGGGCGATGCCCACCCGTTGCTTCTGTCCGCCCGACAGCTGGGCCGGATACTTGCCGGCATGCTCTTCCAGTCCTACGAGAGAGACCACTTCCTCCACCCGACGGGCAATTTCCGCCTTGGGACGTCCTGCAAGCTCCAGCGGAAAGGCGATGTTGGCAGCGGCAGTGGCAGAAGACAGCAGATTAAAATGCTGAAAGATCATCCCGATCCTGCGCCGTTCTTCCTGCAGTCTCTTGTCCGTAAGCCCGGTCAGCTCTATGCCGTCGATGAAGACCCGGCCGGATGTGGGCCGCTCCAGCAGATTGATGCACCGGATCAGGGTGCTCTTGCCCGCCCCCGAATGTCCGATTACCCCGAATATTTCTCCCTTGTCCACAGACAGGTTAATGTTATGGAGCGCGGGAAAGGTTGTCTTGCCCACGGTATAATGCTTGTTTATCTGTTCCAGACGAATCACCTTGCATGCCACCTCACTCGAAGTTAAAAGGGCCGACGAAACATGAACAACCCCATAATTTGCAGCCGCCCCGAAGCAAATTCCGATTGCATTACGGGAACCCCGAGACGTAAAAAGCCCCTTTTTGCAGAACAAAAAGGGGCAGAATCGTCAGCCAAAGGCATAACGGTCGCTTCCCTTCTCATCTGCCGGAACCGTAACGATCCGCAGGAATTGGCACCAAAGACGTCAGTCCGAGCTTGGGCGCAGCATGGTGATGCATGCGTGACACATTGCTCCGGATGACCGGTTGCCGGGCTTCATAGGGCCTTACCCTCAGCCACTCTTGATAAGAAGTACTCCATCATAAATGATGGAATAGCGAAACTATGAAATTGTAAATATCATGATCGGGTTACTGTGAGTTATTATAATCAACCTTGGGTCAACTTGTAAAGAGTTTTTTTAAAAAATCTCAGGATAGGGTTACACGTGGTTGATTGTTCGATTTCCGGGTAAAACGCGTCAGCGGCAAAGGATGCCGTCAGGCGTTTATCCTCGCGCATGGTCAATTATTGAGGAAAGCAGCCGGGAAATATGCGCCAATAAAGTTCAGTTGTTTTCCGGGGGAAAATTCGATAAAATGTCTCTTGACCCGACAATTGTTACGAAATTGTTCACTCGAAGTTCACCTTCATTTCTGCGAAAATGAGAGATGTCGAGTGTCTAAATTATCTGATTCCGTAGGAGGAAAACCCGAATTATGAGTAATCCGAGCAATTCGCAGCATGTCAAAGTCGTTACTGCAGATCCCTCAGCCATAGGGCTGTTTGGTCTGGCTATGGTAACCTTGGTGGCATCCACCCAGAAGCTGGAGTGGACTACCGGTTTGTCCTATGTTATTCCGTGGGCAATCTTTCTTGGAGCGTTCGCCCAATTGTTCGCCGCAGTTCAAGATGCCAAGCACGGCAATCATTTCGGTACAACGGCGTTTGGCGCATACGGCTTTTTCTGGCTTGGGGTGGCTATGACCTGGATGATCAAGATGGGTGCCTTCGGGGAGGCGCTGGCCAGCCAGATTGACGGAAACCAGCTTGGCGCAGCCTTTGTCGGCTATCTGATCTTCACCTTGTTCATGACCATCGGCGCCATGGAGACCAACAAGGTTCTGTTCGCGATCTTCGTGCTGATCGATTTTCTGTTCATTGGCTTGTCCCTTAGCACGCTGGGCATTGCCGAAGAATTTACTCATAATATTGCCGCCGTCTCGGAGTTGCTTATTGCGCTTCTATCCTTCTACGGCTGTGGCGCCAACGTTCTGAACAATCACTTTGGCCGGGTGTTCCTGCCAGTGGGCAAACCTTTCGGCATCTTCAAGAAATAATTGACGGAATTATAGCCATAGCAACAAAAGCCGGGAGGAGCGGACCGCTTCTTCCGGTTTTTTGTTAAGAAATCAGAAAGTATAAAATCCTGAGCAAGGGGAGCCCTCTCTCCGAAGATCAAGAACTGAAGGAGTTGGCAATAAAGGCTCATTGGACAATTTAACGGAAAAAATTTCCGTTATCAGGAGGCTTTTCGGTATTTGCCGAGGAAATAACGGAAAAAATTTCCGCTAAATCAGCGAGAAATGATGAATTTGCAGGGATAGCGGAAAAAATTTCCGTTAGGAATAAGCGGGGCGGGAGCGGGGGCGCATAGAAAAGGCGTGGCTCCTTTGGCAACGTAAAAAGGACCTGCCGGTATTTGGCCAGGTCTTTCTCAATTTTGGTGGGTCAGCACAATAGTCTCATGATGATTCTAAATAGAGAAAGGGCGTGTTTTCCCGGATGTCAACCTGGCAAATGTGAAGAGCAGCCAATGGTGACGGCAAACGGGTAGAAGGTGAACCCTTTTTTACAGTCTCAGTGAGAGGTTGGTTTGTATGATTGATTGTATAAAGCCGGCTCCGAGATTCCTGTCATTCAGCAGGATGAGCCGGTGTTTTCTTAGGAGGAGGCGTAAGCGGATCAGAGAGCCTTTAGCGCATCCCGTTTATTCAGTTCGGAGGAAGCGGGAGGAAGATTCTTCCTCATGAGCTTCGTATGGTACATGCGCTGGTCGGCAATCCGGATCAGATCCTCCAGGCGGGTGGCATCTTCCGGAAAAGCCGCGGTGCCCGAGGAAACGGATAAGGGCATATTCATGGACAATGACATGGTTGCAAGCTCGCCGTTAAGCCGGTCCACAATCGAGCGGGTAGAGGCAATATCCGCGTCGTTAGCGATCAGCAGGAATTCATCGCCGCCCCATCTAACGACATAATCCTCCCGCCGGATATTCTCGATCAGCAAGCGGGAGATGCCGCGAAGCACAATATCCCCGGCATGATGGCCATTCTGGTCATTGATTTTCTTGAAGTCATCACAGTCAATCAGCGTGACGGTAAGTATTCTATGTTGTCTGGCCAGCCTCGACAATAAGGAAGGCATTGCTCTGGCCAGGAATCTGCGGTTGTACGCTGTAGTCAGGTCGTCGCGCAGCGATAATGCACGGACCCGGTCATATAACATTCCCATGCCGAAGCCGGCAAGGACCTGTAATCCTCCACAAGCCAACATAAGCCAGCGGTGGTTGGATTCTGCGAGTCCCAGCCAGAGCCAGACAAGAGAGGAGCACATCATAAAGCCGCTAATAGCCCATCTGCCCATACGTTTCACTTTCTTCACCATCCACCATGCTTTGGTCGGACCGTCACCATCATATGGAACTAAAGACCCGGTCTGTATTGTCTATAATACTTCATTATAAAGTAACCAGGCATGAAATAATGTTAAAAAATGTCGAATTTAATTATATTTTTAACAACTCAAGTGAAAATGAAAATAAATCGACAAAAAACTCCATAAATAGGTGACACATACCTGACATATAATGTTCCGGTTTATTGCGCCTATGAGAGGTTTGTTGTACAATACATCCATGGCATTTGTTATATTTAGGGACACTTGTATATCACAAAGGGGCGAACGCAAGATGATGGACACACCAGCTTATTCACTGCCTGGAGGACAGGTGCGTCCCTTTTTTCAACCTATCTTATCGCTGCAAACGAAGTCGATCATCGGATATGAGGCCTTGGGGCGGGAGCTTCTGCAAGATGAAGTCCGCAGCTTGGGGTCTTTTTTTCATAATACCGCCATCCCGGAAGGGCTGCAAATTGCTCTGGACCGGAAGCTGAGGGGATTGGCCTTCGAGAAAATGGCGAACGAAAGTTATAACGGGCTGCTGTTCGTCAATCTGAAGCCGGGGTGGATTTACCGGATGTTCCAGCAAACGCGGACGCTGCCTACCCTGCAGATGCTGGAGCGCCATGGCCTGCCCGGAAATCAGCTTGTAGTGGAGATTACGGAGGAATCCTTCAACGGCAAGCTCAACGAGCTGCGGGAAATCATCGATATCTACCGCCGCTACGGCTGTCTGATTGCCGTTGACGATGTCGGCAGCGGCTTCTCCAGTCTCGACCGTATTGCCACGTTCCAGCCGGACATCATCAAGATGGATCTGAAGATACTGAAGAAGAGCGCCACCCATGACGGATATAAGGCATTGCTGCGCTCCTTCTCCATTATTGCCGAGCAGATGGGGGGATCCCTGCTGGTGGAGGGCGTGGAGAATGTGACGGACCTGACCAACGCCATGTCCGCCGGCGCCCGTTATGTCCAGGGGTTCCTGTTCTCGGAAGCGAGGGCCGACTTCCAGCATCCCAACTGCTATTCGGAGCTGCTGGGCAGCGAGCTTGAGCGTTACGGGCGCAATACCTACGCCACCTATCAGAAGCTGACCTCCGCGGAGCGGCGGCTGATGGAGCTGGCCGAAAAACTCTCCGGAATGGAGGAGGTGCGGGAGCCGGATATTCTGGTGGAGGGGCTGCTGCATGAGGTTCCCGGCAACGGTCTGAGGGTGCAATTATGCAGAGGCGACGGCGTGCAGATTTCCGCCAGCTTCGAGCGGAACGGGGATGGGGTGTGGCGCAAGGATGTCACCTTCCGCGGCTCCAACTGGTTGTGGAGGCCTTACTTCATACCCACCATAGTACATATGCAAAAACAAAGGTCGGGCATGCTGTCGCAAGCATACACCGACCTGGACACCGCCAAACAAGTGCAGACCTTCTCCTGCCCGGTAGCGGTAGATACGTACCTGTTTATTGATCTCCTCATACATTGATCCACTCGCGGCGCAGGGTGAACAGTTCCTTCAGGTCATCCGTGGACAACTCTGTAATCCAGCCTTCACCGCCGCCGACAATCTGGCGGCTCAGATCCTGCTTGCGCTCGATCATATCATCAATCCGTTCCTCCAGCGTTCCCAAGGTAACGAATTTATGCACCTGCACATGACGGTTCTGGCCAATCCGGTAAGCCCGGTCTGTGGCCTGATTCTCCACGGCCGGATTCCACCACCGGTCAAAATGAAAGACATGGTTGGCCGCCGTCAGATTAAGCCCGATGCCGCCTGCTTTAAGCGAGAGGAGGAACACGCCGTTTCTCTCCGTTTCCGGCAGGCTTTCATCTTGAAAGCGGGCTACCATCTCGTCCCGGGTATTCTTGGGGGTGCCTCCGTGCAGGAAAGGAATCTCTTCTCCCAGTTCCTTTTGCAGCACGGTCTGGAGCATGTAGCCTGTCTCCACGAATTGGGTAAAGATCAGGCAACGGTCCCCTTCCTGGCGCAGCTCCACCACCATATCGAGCAGCCGTTCCAGCTTGTTGGAGCGTTCTCTCCACTGGATGCTTCCGCCCCTCCGCTCCTTATGCAGCAGCTCGGGATGATTGCAGATCTGCTTCAACCGGGTCAACGCCGCCAGAATCAAGCCGCGCCGTTCCATGGGGCCAAGCTGGTCCAGACGCTCGAACAGGTCACGGATATAGTTCTCATATAAGGAAGCCTGCTCGGCCTTCAGGGAGACGAATACCTTGCTCTCGTCCTTGTCGGGAAGATCCAGCTGGATTGCCGGGTCCTTCTTCAGCCTCCGCAGCAGGAAAGGGCGGATCATCCGCTGCACCTGACCGATCAGTGCCGGGTCCTGCAGCCGCTCAATCGGCTGGACGAACCGCTGGTTGAATTCCCGCAAGGAGCCGAAGTAGCCGGGATTCAGGAAATCGAAGATGGACCACAGCTCGGTCAGCCTGTTCTCAATCGGCGTTCCGGTCATGGCAATCCGGTGGAAGCCGTCCAGGCGGCGGACCGCGCCGGATTGTTTGGTATACGCATTCTTGATGTTCTGGGCCTCATCCAGGCAGATTGAACTCCAGTAGACATTGCCCAGATCCTTCTCATCCAGGTGGGCCAGGGTGTAGGAGGATAGCACAAGATCTGCCGCCTCTGCAGCCTTCTTGAATTCCTCCCCCTTGAGCCGCGAAGGACCGTAATGGAGCAAAACCTTCAGCGCAGGTGCAAATCTCTGCAGTTCCTTCTGCCAATTGCCCAGCACAGAGGTCGGGCAGATGAGCAGGCTGGGGGGAAGGGGCTCTGACTCCTGTGTGGTGCTCGCTGCCCCTGCCGCTGATTCCTGCTGCTTGACTGCGAGCAGGTAGGAGATCCACTGGATGGTCTTGCCAAGTCCCATATCGTCGGCCAGACAGCCGCCAAGTCCGAACTGACGCAGGAACAACAGCCAGGACACCCCTTCGGATTGATAGGGACGGAGGGTGCCTTGGAAGTCGGGGGGAGCACTCTGCATGGGAATGCCCTTATGCTCCTTCAACTGTTCAATGAGACTGCGCAGATGGTCGTTCAACTCCACCTCCAGCTTCAGGTCCAGGTTGTCTTCGCCGGTATATCCGTTGTCCTCGGCGGACAGCTCCGCATCCTCCATGAGATGCAGCTCCAGTACATCGCGGAAGGATAATCCCTTGCGTTTCTTCACCTGCTTCATCGCCTGCTCGATGGATTCCAGCTGCTTCGGATCCAGTTGAATCCAGCGTCCGCGGAAACGGACCAGCCGGCGCTTCTCCTCGATGAGGATGCGGAATTCTTCCTCGGTCAGCTCCATGTCGCCCACGGCCAGCCGCCAGTCGAATTCCATCAGCTGGGACAAGCCGAAGCTGGAAGCGCCGGACGAACCCACCGAAGAACGCAGCTTAGCCCTGAGCTTGGGCCGGGTGCGCCGGAGCCGTTCCCACCAGGCGGGCAAAAAGACAGAGCTGCCCGCCTCCACCAACCGGAGACTGCCCTGGGCCAGAAATTCCCAAGCTTCGTCATATGTCAGCTCCTGGCGCAGCCATTCCGCGTTGTTCGGATCCCGCAATCCGGGCAGGATGTGGAGCCAGCGCTCCACATCCCTTGAGGCCCGGTGGGCGTCATCCTGCCAGGACTCCGGTATCCGTTCTCCCGGCAGGGGTGTGCCCGCATTGTCGCAAGCCACGAGAGTATCCGGCTGCTGGCGGTCCTGCAGTACAATCTGCAGCCGCCAGGGGCGTCCCTCCTCGGGCTCCGCCAGTTGGAGGCAGGTGCGGAAGGGGGTGGTATCCGGCTTCCAGCCGATGGAAACCAGCCAATCCTCTTCATCCAGCCACAGGTCGGTGGAAAGATCACCTCTGGAGATACGGGGGACGCTCTCGGATAACCGGCTCAACGCTTCCTTGAGCTCAGGGCGCCGGCGCACCTCCGCTTCTATCAGAGAGTCGGCCCATGCCTTCAGGAGGGGAGATTCCAGGCCGCGCAGCTCTTCGGGCAACTGCAGCTTCCAGCCGATGGACCCTTGCCGCCACTTGTCATAGTCAGGCATCACCCGCCCGGCGGAGAGCGACTCCCGGATGGAGGCCGCCGCATTCTTCAGCGGCGCCGTCTCCGGAGCCCATTCCAGCGAAGCATGCTGCAATTCCGCCGTATCGCAGAAGTAATGGAGCGCTTCCTCGGCAGGAAGGACCAGACCTTCCCGGGAGCTGTATTCCATGGTTTCAATAAAGGTGCCGTAGAAGCTGGGTGAATGCCAGGCGAACAACAGATATTTAAGCTCGGTGCAATCCACTGAACCGCCTTGCTTGCGCGTTCCCCAGAGGAAGAGGGAGCCGCCGGCCATCCAGGAGGCGTGAACCGTATAAGGTCCTGAGGCAATCATACTGTCCACTGTCCTTTCGCTAGCTCTTCCTTAAAAGCGCGCAGCCGTGCATATTTGATGTGAAGCCTCGCCATATAGTCATTCCATGCTTCCACTTTGCCCAGCTGCCGGTATAGAGCGTTCAGCTTCTTCAGATGCCGGATGGCCAGCTTGTAGGAATCCCGGTTCTTCTCTGCCACCGCGCGCTCCACGGATTGGTGGAACAGGGGCAATAGCAGGGAAGGATCATGGGACTCCACGGTTTTCAGCTCCGCTGTATACAGGCTGGCCGGAGTGACTCCCGTAGCCAGCTGAAGATCCACCCATTGCCGGAAGCGGCGGGTCTGCATCAGGTAATCCGTGTAATAGTAATAGCTCCGGGGGAGCAGAGACAGCATCACCTTGATCCATTCCTCATCGGAAGGCTGATGCTTGACCGCTTCCACCCAGTAGGCGCAGCCCGTATTGAACTCCTCCTGCTTGGCCTTGGCCAACAGCGGCAACAGCCAGCGCAGCCAGGAGAGCATGCGCTCCCATTGCCCGTCACCGGCCAGCCGGTCCAAGAGCACGTAGAAATCCGAGAAATGCTTGGTGGCAAGCTCCCCCAGCCGCTGCATGGCCTCCTGGTCCCGGTTCTCCAGAACATCGAATTGGGCCAGAGCCAGCAGCACCCCTTCTTTGGCCCGGGGAGAGGTCTGTTGTTCCGCCAACTGTTTGAGGCGGCGGAGCTCTCTGTCCGCCGTCTCGGCAGCGTTCGCCCCCGCTCCGTAGAAGATTCCCCACCATAAGAAGCGGTACACATCGAGCCACAGCACCGGTCCTGTGCGGTGCCGGGTAACGGTGGCTCCTACCGAATCCAGCGTTTCCCTCCAATGCTTGGGGAATGCGGATGCCGCTTCCTGCAGGACGGGTTTTTCCATTGCAAGCTCGCGAAGCTTATCCCAGCAGTGGCCTGCGACGATTTTGCAGCCGTTCTCTATATAGAAGGATAAGTAGGAAGACTGGTTATCCGTATGAAACTGGTCGATCTTCCCCAGAATGTACAAGGTGACATGCAGCCGGTAGAGAGCCTGAAGAGGCCCGGGCCAAGCACTTGCCGTGTCCCCCAAGGTATCCCATACGGCTTGGTGGAACTGCTCCACGGAATGCTGGTTGGACAGGGAATACCCGTGGAAGCGCTGCTCGAAGAACCGGGCCCATTCCTTGGGAGGAAGCTCGGGCAGCAGGGCGGCCGCGGCTGTATCCGGAGCTTTGTCCGTCTTGACTCCCAGCTTGGCTTTTCTTCTGGCAACAATCGATTGCTTCAGCTGCATCAGCAATAGCTCCGGGCGGCCATGGGCGGAATAGGCGCTGAAGATAAGCGCAGCCATATGCTTGCAATATCCCTCGAAGCCGCAGGTGCATTCGCTTCGCTCGAACTGCTCCAAATCAAGGCGGACCTGGAAGATTTCCTTGCCGCGGACATCGGCTTGGAGAATGTAGCCTTGCACCAGATTGACGTTATCCACCAATCCTCTGTGGTAATATTCCCAGCCCCGTTCCAGCACGGCCAGCTTCATGCGTTTTTCCGCCCCGGCAGCCAAAAATTCGATCCGGTTTTTGGGCAGCTTGATCTTAAGCAATGGATTCACCTCACTTCGGCCAAAAGCCTATTCCTCAATAGTACCGCTTCCATCTATTTCAAATCAAGCTTCCTTTGGAATAACATGATCCGGGTGTAAGGGCTCTGCTTCATCCGTCTGTTGCAGCGCCTTTATGCGTTATGTACGGCTAACAGGCGGCTCATAAACCATACAATAAAATTTCATCGGCCCCTTTGGCGTAGGACGCTCATAGCTGTCGGTCACTACGAAGCCCGCCTTGGTATAGGCTTTGAGCGCACGGACGTTCCAGGTGAGCACCTCCAGGTCAATCTCATCCTTGGGCTGCCGCCTCCTGGCCTCCTCGGCAATAAACCTCACAAAAGCAGGCCCCATTCCATGCCCGCACAGCTCCGGCCGCATTCCCAGACCGATCCGGGTCACACCGAGCAGCGGAAATAACTGGGCATAGCCGATCAGCAGGCCGCCTTCCCGATCCAGCACGGAAACGTATTGGGTCTCCCGGATTTCCCTGTCGCCGAATTCCTCCGCTGTCTCTTCCATCTGCGCCCAGGAGCTCCATTGATAGATGTCATAAGGGGGCTCATAGGTCCAGGTGCAGATGTCCTGGCAGTGCCTGATATTCATAGGAACGATATGAAAGGAGGGGGATGCTTCTTCATCGTCCATAAGTACCTCCTAAAAGTTTTTGTGCAAGCGAAAACTGGCATCGTAAGCATAGGCTTAGTTTTGAGTTCGTTGCCGGAACTACCGGCATTGGCGAAAAACTGGCATCGTAAGCATCAGCTTAGATGCGTCATCCCTTCATTGTACCTCTTCGGGCGGGGGATGTCGATGTGTCTGCGGGAGAATGGACAATTGAGGCTGAACCGGGAATGGTGCGAGAAAGAGTTGCGGGGAGCGGAGGCTCATCTTTGCGCCTATAGCAACAGCAGAAGCCGGGCATAGCTGCGAAGCCGCGAATGCTTGGCCCACAGGCGGGAACGATGGGGGGAGTGCTCTTTATAAGTGGTACAAACCTTGCTGATACTCCTTCGGATTCTTGCCGGTCACATTTTTGAATATGCGCCGGAAATGGGCCGTATTGGAAAACCCTAATTCTGCGGCAATGTCCTCGATTTTCCTGGCATCAATCTCCAGCAATTGGATGGCCCGGTTGATCCGGATATGATTTTTATATTCGATAGGACTTAGCCCTGTTTCCTTTTTGAAAATATAGAAGAACCTTGACTCGCTTAGATAGCATCGTTCCGCCAAGGCTTCTACCTTGAAATTGCTGGTGTAATGAGCGTCGATGTACTCGATTGCATTCTGAACGGTGCTGCTTCGCGCAACGGGCATTACTGCAGGCACCAATTGGGGAAGCACGCTGTAATAGGCAGCGTAAAATTTGCTCAGTACAGCAAGAGTCTCCTTTCTTTCGCTCAAGCGATGCTGACAGATGTATTCAAAATCGTCTGAAAGCAGATTAAAGTCCAACGCCGAAACCTTCTGCATTCTAAAATGGGACGGAGAAAAGCCTGCACCGGCCTGCTTGAAATTAAAATGGACAGTCAAATAGGAAATGTTGGGGCTTCCCCGCCATGAGGAAATGTACCTTTGACCAACCGGAATAAAGAGCAAATCGCCCTTATGAATCTGAATAGGCACTTTGTCAAAAGCGGATTCCAAGAAGCCCTCTCCGTCCAGCATCAAAGCCATGCTGGAAAAAGGGCGAGGTAGTACGCTAAAGTCACAGGTGTGGTCCTGAGAAAAGTGATAGGAGACTGGATTGAAATAACAAAGAGAGGATAAAGCATGCACATCATAAGAAAACATCAGATTTTATGCTCCCTCCCAGGAGGATAGGATTCTTTTTCAGTAGTATGTCATATTTTTTTGGAAAACTCAATGGACTAGAATTTAAGGGTAACTGATGATCGACATATACGAGGAGGCTGGCCCATGAAAGCCGTAATGATTGCAGCAAACAAGGATCTGCTGTGGTCCGAAGTGCCTGATCCGGTCCTGGCTGACGGAGAGGTCCTGGTTGAAATTCATGCCGCCGCACTTAACCGTGCGGACCTCATGCAGCGGGCAGGGAACTATCCGCCGCCGCCCGGCTGTCCGGAGTGGCCGGGGTTGGAAATTGCAGGCGTTATCCGGGAGTTATCCCCTGCCGCGAGGACGGATGGAAATTGGCGGATAGGCGATCCTGTCTGTGCCCTGCTTGGAGGCGGAGGATATGCCGAATATGCCGCCGTTCATCATTCCATGCTTATGCCTGTCCCCAAGGGCTTATCGATGGTGGAAGCGGCGGCGGTGCCGGAAGCTTTTGCAACCGCATATTTGAATTTGTTTATGGAGGGCGGTGCGAAATCAGGTGATACCCTGCTTATGCATGCAGGAGCAAGCGGTCTGGCAAGCGTGATCATTCCGATGGCGAAGGCCTTCGGGCTTCGGGTGATCACCAGTGTCAGGGGGAGTGAAACGGCTGCATCCATTGCGCATTTGCAGGCGGATGTGGTGGTGGATACTGCCGGGGAGAGCATAGTGGAGGTGTTAAAACGGGAGGAAGAGAACGGGCATCCTCTGAATATCGCTATAGACTGTCTCGGAAGCGAATGGGTCGGCGAATGCTTCCCTTATGTTGCGTTCGGCTGCCGCTGGATCATGATTGCGACGCTGGCCGGGGATCTATCGCCTGTCAATATGCGTACCATGTATATGAAAAATATCCGTTTGATCGGAAGCACGCTCAGGAGCAAGCCGCCGGAGGTGAAGGCGCGGATTTTGTCCAAGCTGGTAGAAGAGGTCTGGCCCAGGGTAGAATCGGGAGAGGTGAGGCCCACCATCTACAAGACATTGCCCATTACCGAAGCGGAAGCGGCGCACGGATTGCTGGAACGCGGTGAAAGTATCGGAAAAGTTGTATTGATGGTGAGGGGGGACTGACCATGCAGAACGGGAACGGCAAGAGGATATTGGTTCTTGGCGGTACGGGCGCCATGGGCGTGTACTTGGTGCCGGAGCTTGCGGCTATGGGGTATAAGGTTGACGTGGTTTCACTGGATGCGATTCATGTGATTGAAAGTAAGGACGGAGACATCACCTATATTCAAGCCAATGCCAAGGACGATTCGAGCCTGAGTGAGTGGATGCGCAACAAGTACGATGCCATCGTCGACTTTATGATTTATTCAACAGAGGAGTTCTCAAACAGATACAAGATGATGCTTGCCAATACCGGTCATTATCTTTATTTGTCCAGCTATAGAGTCTATGCCCACAGCATTCCCTTAAAGGAGGATTCGGCGCGGCTGCTTGACGTGTCCGAGGACCGGGCTTTTCTTGCGACTGAAGATTATTCGCTGTATAAGGCACAGCAGGAGGATATACTGAGAGACTCCGGGCTTCCTAACTGGACCATCGTCCGCCCGGCGGTTACTTACTCCAAATTCAGGTATCAGCTGGTGACGCTTGAGGTGGATACTCTCCTGTACAGAGCGCATAACAATCTTCCGGTTCTCCTGCCCAAGGAGGCGCTCTCCGTCCAAGCCACAATGAGCTGGGCGGGAGATGTAGCCAGGATGCTGTCCCGTCTTGTTCTCAATCCCGCCACATTCAAGGAAGCCTATACCGTTTCCTCCTCCGAGCATCACACTTGGGGAGAGGTTGCGCAATTTTACAAGGAAATAATCGGCCTTGAATATATCGCTGTTAACACCCAAACCTATCTGGATTTGTTTGGTCCGGCACAGGTGGCCGGGGCCAGGTATCAGCTATGCTACGACAGACTGTTCGACAGGATAATAGATAATTCGAAGATCCTTCAAGTCAGCGGACTAAAGCAGACGGATTTCATGCCGCTTAAGGCAGGGCTTGCAAATGAATTGTTGAAGCTGCAGAAGAATGCTGTATGCAACGAGAGCAGGATAAGCCAAAGAATGAGTGAGTTTCTAAAAATCCACGGCTGAGATTCATTCGTTAGAAGGGAGGAGCCATATAATGAAACAAACCTTTTGTTCGTTAAAGCCGCCTTTGCTTGTAGGCTCGATCAGACAGCGGACAGCAGAAGCCGCAATAGAAGATATAAGAAACGGCGAGCTTGAGGGTGCGGATGCGTTTATCCTGCATATTCAGCTTATGAACGGGCAAGATCAACATTTTGACGCGTTCAGGGAGATAGCCGCATCCACGGACCGTCCGATGATGGCACTTTATTACAAGACAGAGGACGGGGCGGGCGATGAGCAACGCCTGAGTATAATGAAGGAAGCCGTTAAGGCCGGATTCGGCAGTGTGGATATTCCCATGTATATGTATGACGATGACGCTCCAGGCAGTCTCGAGTCATGCGGCATGCCGTTTGCAGCCGCTAATCCCGGGGAGGTGTCCATGCGTCCGGAGGTTATCCGGAAGCAAAAGGAACTGATACAGGAGTTCCATGATAGGGGGGCGGAAGTTCTGATGTCCGCTCATGTTGGCGTAGAACTGTCGGTTGAACAGGCTGCAGCGCTTGCTCTTGAGATAGAGTCCCGCAATGCGGATATGGTGAAGATTATCACCGATTGTCAAAGCGCCGAACAGCAAATTGAAATACTGCGTACGAATTTGGCATTAAAAAAGCTGCTCAAGGTGCCGTTTATCTGCACATGCTCCGGAAAATACAGCCGGTTCATCCGTTTGAATGCCCCTTTGTTTGGTTCTATGCTCGTATTTGGCCATCATGAATACGGGGAGTTAGCGAATAGGGATAAGCCCTTGCTGAAGGATGTAAGGGAGCTGCATCGTATCATGAAGAAACATCCCTGAAAGCGTCACAGCGGCATCAGATTCTCTCTGTCGCCGATTTTCTTGCGGCATTCCTTGCACAGCCCCATCACCGTTCCCTGGTTGTTGGAGTAGAAGGTGAGCTTGTCCATCTGCTTGCACCGGGAGCATTTTTGATGGGAGGATGGCCTTTTTACCGGCTTCCCGCCAAAAGCTGTCCCCTGCCGCCCGTTTCCTAGCCGTCCGCTTCCCGAACGCCGTATTGTCCAATAAACCAGACCGCCCAACACAATGACGGCCGCTATCACCATAAGCAGATCTGCGCTGTTCATACAGGATCACACCTCCGCAGTCGATTAAGATTTCGATTACTCCCTATTTTAACATAAAAGGAGGGAGGATCAGCCAGAAATATATCGCTGCTGTATGACCACAGACGGAGAAACAATTTGGTATAATGGAATCATTACTTGAGCGAACAACAAAGTCGGGGGAGTTGACCATATTGGCGCAAAGGGATTCTTATATCATGAGTCAGGAGCAGGTGCTGGAGCGGCTGATGAGCGGCAAGCGGCAGGTGCTGGCGGATTGCCGGTTTCAGCTGGGCCAGCCGGGGCAGGGGCGCTTGGCCTATGAGCAGGGCCATTTGCCGGGAGCCGTCTATCTGGATTTGGAGGAGGACCTGTCAGGCCCGGTGGGGCTGCACGGCGGAAGGCATCCCATGCCCGATCTGGGTGTGCTGTCGCTGAAGCTGGGTGAGCGGGCAATCGACCGGGATACAGCGGTCATCGTCTATGACGACCAGGGCGGCGCGATGGCCTCGCGGCTGTGGTGGCTGCTGCGGTTTATGGGGCATGAGCAGGTGTATCTGATGGATGGCGGCTTCAGCCGTTGGCAGGCGGCCGGTTATCCGGTGAATGATGAGCCGCCCTTGGCGGCAAAACCCAAGGTGTTCGGCAGCCGCGTGAAGAATCTGCAGCTGGTGGTTATGGAGGATGTGCGGCAGAAGCTGGAGTGGCCGGGTACGGTCCTCATCGATTCCCGGGAGCCGAAGCGGTACAGGGGCGAGGAGGAGTCCATTGATAAGAAGGCAGGCCATATTCCCGGAGCCGTCAACCGGTTCTGGAAGGACAATCTGGATGCCGACGGACTGTGGAAGGATCGGGAGGCGCTGAAGGAGCGCTTCGCATCCATCTCCCCTGATCAGGAGATCATCGTGTACTGCGGCTCGGGCGTGACCGCGTGCCCCAATCTGCTGGCCTTGGCCGAAGCAGGCCGACCAGATGCCAAGCTCTACCTGGGCAGCTGGAGCGATTGGATCAGCCATGAGGAGAACCCGGTGGCGACTGGGGAGGAGTAAGACCGCGAGGCCGCGTCGGACGCGGGTTGGAGGGCTGTGACAGGTGGTGAGATCATAACCTGTTGCAGCCCTTTTTGGGCTTGTTGTCAACAGCTTGCAAACAAGAAGCCGGGGAAAGCAGTTGCAGGAGCCCCGGGGCCTACCGGAGTCCGGCAGTCGGGACAGGTGGTTCACTTTGAGCGATCCGGTTGCGTATTCACGGTTGTGAGAGAAAAGCCTTTGGCCTTGTTGTAGCTTCGCAACGTCGGGTATCCGGTATACAAGGTTTGCTCTTCAGCATGCTTGAGGGCATCTTTTACCGCCTTTTCACCCCTACTTGATTTTACTTGCGGAAAAGAGAGGATATGTTTTGGTCCTAACCAAAACACCAGCCCCACCTTATCGGAGTATCGCAAGGTGTGAACATCGGTGTTATTCTGGGAGACATTCCCGCCGCGCTGCTCTGGACCTCTTTTTTTATTGAAAATATGCACGCCGTATTTACCTTGTGCGTAAAATGTAATATATTGTAAATAATATTAGTGAAAGGGGCGTTGGGGGTGGCACAAACCAATATCAATATTCGGATGGATGAAGATCTGAAAAAAGAAGCGGAATCACTTTTCTCGGAATTAGGGCTAAACATGACGACGGCGGTAAATATCTTTGTTCGACAGTCGTTGCGTCAAGGTGGAATTCCTTTTGAAATCACAACTCAGACTGATCCTTTCTACAACCCGTCCAACCTCAAAAGGTTAAAACAATCCATCCAGCAAATGGAACAAGGAAAGATTGTGGCCCAAACGATGAACGACTTAGAGCATATGGCCGATGAGTAGTCTTGTTTTTACAAGCAATGCCTGGGAAGATAACGGCAGCAAAGCATTGTTATGAGTTTTTAAAGCCCGGTGGGTATATTCGTTGTGCAGTTCCGGATTAGACCGCGGGGTTTGAAGTATCTTTATTAGAATACTGCGATGAGCAAGGGGATTTTCATTATACTTACTGGAACGAAGCGGATGGAAAAATAGGAAGATCCTTTCGATTCGATACCAGGAATTCTAGTGGCCTTCCTTCGGCATTCCTTTGCACCCCTGCCTTGGAGTTTTATAACCTCGCGAGCAGGGGCATCTGCCAGGCGAAGTATTCAGCGCGGGGCTAAAACGTTCAATTAAACGAATCATGACTTGCGTCCCAGAAAATCCAGCATGAATCTGTTCACGATATCCGGCTTTTCTAACGGGAGCCCATGTCCTGTACCGGGAATGACAGTGACTTCAATGCCTTGTATAACCTTTCTGGCCCGCGCAACGGCTTTTTCAACATCGTACTGAATGTCCTGATCTCCAATGAGTAGTAATACAGGAACCTTAATTAGCTCCAATTCAACATCTTTTAGGTATGAAATGAATAATTTTGTTCGCGGAAGCGCATTTTGCATGGCGGCTATGAACTGATCCTTAATGGTCTGATTAATGGTATTGCCCTTCCCCGTCATATAATCCATTAGCCTGTTAATCCTTTTTGTGGTGGGCAGCATTCCTGCAAGCAAGGATCGGATAAAGAATTCTTTGCTCTGAGGCTGCAGGCTTGCTCCCGGGGCAAGGGCGATTATCTTGTGAATGCGGGAGGATAAGCGGGCGGCAAGAACCAAAGCAAGGAATCCTCCATAAGAATGCCCGCATACATTTGCCTTCTCTATATGAAGTCCGTCCAACATCTCAGTAAACCAAGCTGCGCAATCCGCTTTGTTTTTTATAGGCCGGGTCGAACGGCTCTTGTTAATATCACCCGGAAAATCTATCGCATATATCCGGTAACCGGCACTCAGGGCTTGGATATTCCCAAACCATGCGGTCGAACTGAATCCGAAGCCATGCAGCAGAACCAATGGCTCGGCACCTTCCGGTCCTGCAGCAAGCACATGTGTGAGACCAAAGGAGCTGGGTATATATACAGACTCCACGGATACCTGCCATAACCGGAGTGTGTGATCATATGCCTTTATGAAAAGATCCGGGTTTCCGCCGCTCCTATAAAAGGAAATCGATTGTTCTTTCCCGCTCATCCGATCATTCTCCCCTTAATTATTTTCAGGCTCGAACCATACTTAAGAAAAAATAAATATGATTGACCATCATTTGTTCCATACTTGTCGTTTCCTGGCCGTCCAGCCTTCTTAGAACATACATGTTGACCATTTGGAACAATGGATATTGATACTGAATGGACAGCATCTTGGGATCGTGCGATCGAATCTGACCGAGGGCAATATACTTCTCAAATACAATCATCAAACTGTCACAGATGCCTGCGACGATATCATTCAGGTAGATTGCTCTGGCTTCCTGGTCCCTGACTTGTTCCAAATAGAGAATTCGCCATATTTTCTCCATCTTTGAATTTTGAATATGCTCCAGGAAGTTCTGAAAGCCTTGGGTCAAAAAAACATCAATGTTCATTGAAGATACAATGGCATCAAGACGATCCGGGGAAGGTATTATTTTTGCTATGTCTATCCGGAAATTGTAATAAATTGTTTCCAAGATCGCAGTCTTACTTTTAAAATGATTGTACAAAGAACTTTCCTTGATGCCGACCACCCTTGTGATATCTCTGATCGAGACAGCGTTATAACCACTTTGAGAGAAGAGATCTATGGCAACATAAAGGATGGAATTTTTATTGTGATTCTGGATCAAAATTCCGTTTGTATCTACAAATAGCCCCGTTTCCTGCCTTGTTTCCATATCAAAAATTCCTTTCGCGGATGTTTCCTGTTTAATTTCATTATAACTAACGGTCGTTCGTTAGTAAAGTCGGTTTCTTATTTGCTTTTGCGGTTCCTTAATTTTTACAAGCTATACAAAACACCGCCCCAGGTCTGAATGGCGGTGTTTTTGTTGATTTATCACAACAGGAAGCGAAGGCCCCGCCCGCTGTTCCCAACCGCGGCATGGCGTTCGGGGCTTGCGCCAGGCTTACCTGCAGGGGGGATCATCAGTGGGCAGTGAGGTGGTCTCCGAGGAGCGCTTCGGAACGTTCCCAGAATCGGCGGGCCAGATCGGCATCGACCGCTTGCGGGTTGCGCGGCTCGCTGTCCTTGCGTTTATAATAGTAGGCTCCGGACCGCCAGTCGATGCCGGGAGTACCCTCCGCCAGCCAGACGATCTGATCGGCCCCTTGCTCGGGTGTGGAGAGCAGGAGTGTTCCGACTCCCGGCATATATCCGAAGAAGCGCACCGTGCGCATGATCGGGCTGGTCGTCGCGGATGCAAAATTGGTCTTCACGTTTCCCGGGTAGAACGACGCCGCGGAAATCCCCGCATCATGGTAGCGCCGGTGCAGTTCCATCGTGAAGAGAATATTCTCCAGCTTCACTGCACCATAGGCGCGCACCGGGTCGTAGTTTTTATTATGGTCGAGGTCATCAAGGTCGATTTTCTTGGTGAACCGCACGGTGCTCGAGGTCTGGAGAACCGATGCCCGGGAAGAGATGAGGGTATCGAGCAGCAGGCGGGTTAGCAGGAATGGCGCAAGGTGATTGACCTGGAAGGTCTTCTCGAAACCGTCGATGGTTTTGGTTTGCTCACCAAAAACCCCGCCGGCATTATTGGCCAGGACATCGATTCGGGGATAGCGCGCTTTCAATTTATCCGCAAGCTTCTTCACATCGTCAAGTCGGGTGAAATCGGCGATGTAGCTATCGACAGCAAGCTCTCTGGCGATTGCGCGGGTCTTCTCTGGCGATCGTCCGACCACAACCACGGTATGTCCGTCAGCCTTCAGCCTTCGGGCTGCGGCAGCTCCGATGCCGTCACTTGCACCAGTAATGACAACCACCTTTTTGTTACTCATGATTTTATTCCTCCTTTTGTTAAAGTCTCAGAAAGGTTAAACGTGGGGGGTGGCTCGACTTCTTGACAAACGTGTCAGCAGCAAAGGACGCCGTCAGGCGCTTATCCTCGTGTCAGCACGAAACTTGAAACCCAACTCCAGCCCGCTCTGTGTAGACTTTCGGGCGGCCTTTCAACGCTATGATAGCATGCTTTCGTAAACAAAGTAAACAAAAAACATATAATTTGTATATTATGTTTATTTGACTGTACAAAACAGCTATAATCTAAACTAGATGGGGGGATAACAGATGAGCAACGATGGCACGCAAGACAAGCAGGATAAAGGAAGGCGCAGACTGATTGCGAAGCTGCTGCCATACGTCCGGAAGAACGGATTTCAATCTTTGCGTATGGACGAGGCCGCCAAGATCGTAGGAGTAAGCCGGGCAACGTTATATAAATATTTCTCAACAAAAGAAGAGCTTGTCGCCTATGCTGTAGAGGTGATGGTGCAATACATTCATGAGGTGATGGTCAGCTCGGACCCGGATCGGGTGTACGCAGAGCGGTTCCAGCAGATCTTCGAGCAGTCGGTTCTGCTGCTTGAATCCGTTACGGACCGGTTCCTGAAGGGGCTGGAGGGCAGTTCTCCGGAAAGCGGGGAGCGGCTGAGAAGCGCGATGAAGCATTGGGAGCGCCAGGTATTGGAATTCTACAATGAGGGGATACGCGAGGGGGTCTTTAATCCCATCAACGGCAATCTGATCGTTCTGCAGGACCAGCTGTTACAGAATCTGCTGGACGTCAAATATTTGATGGAGCATCATCTGACTGTGTACGAAGCGCTATTCGACTACTACCTCCTCAAAAAATTCCAGCTGTTCAAGCCGGATAAGCTTCATACGGTCGACGACAGCCGGATCATTCCCAGGATGGAGTACATCGCGCAGAAGATCACACAAAATCTGTACTGACCCGGTATCCCTGGAAATGAGAGTGAGGATTATAGGATTGACCGTTTCATCCGGATGTAGTAAGATACCCCATATATCATGAACGACGCAGAAAAAGGGTAAGTAGGCATACGGAATGGACCTGCAGAGAGCCGGTGGTTGCTGCGAACCGGTGTCCAACGTGTGTGCGAATGGCCTTTGGAGTTGCTTTTCCGAGCCACCGTGCAGGTGCAGTAGGGAAATGCCGGGCATCCCGCCGTTATCAAGGGAGCGGTATCGAGTTTGTCCCGCCAACAGCTATCATCTTGATAGCTGTGGTGCCATTTGCGGCAATCTCCGCACCGTCAAGCGAAGACCGGAACCGTTGCTCAACATGCATGCAGCGAAACGGTCATTTAAGGTGGCACAACGATAACTTCGTCCTTATGGGACGGAGTTTTTTTGACTTTAAGAAGGGGGTGATGGCCATGGAAGAAGGTTGGTGGCGACGGCTAGGGATTCAAAAACTCAACTGCAGCAAACATGACAGTTTTCAATTGTTGATGACTGTCGCTAAAACAAGGAGGATGTTATTCAATGACAGAACGGGTTTTAACAGGAGACCGGGTTACCGGAAAGCTTCACCTTGGCCATTACGTCGGCAGTCTGCGAAATCGTGTTATTTTACAGGAGCAATATGAAACATTCGTGCTTTTGGCGGATGTTCAAGCGCTGACTACCCACTTTGAACAACCGGATCTGATCCGAAGCCATTTGCGTGAGGTTGCGCTGGATTATTTATCGGCAGGAATTGACCCGGCTCGGGCAACGATCTTTGTCCAATCGATGATTCCGGAGATTGCGGAACTCACCGTGTTGTTTTCCATGTTCGTCACGGTCAATGTGCTGCGTCACAACCCGACCGTTAAATCGGAGTCAAAAAATAGCGGTCTGGACGATCTGTATTACGGCTTTCTTGGCTATCCTGTCAGTCAGGCAGCCGATATCACCTTTTGCAAAGCATCCATCATTCCTGTAGGGGACGACCAGCTTCCCCACCTGGAATTGGCGCGAAAGATCGTACGCCGGTTCAACGAGTTGTATAAGCCTGTGTTTGTGGAGCCCAAACCGCTGATCAGTGAAACGCCGAGGCTGGTCGGTACGGACGGCAACGCCAAAATGAGCAAGAGTCTCGGTAATTCCATTGCACTGGATTCCTCAACAGAAGAAATTGCCTATAAAATAAAAAAGGCTGTGACGGACCCGGCCCGTATTCGCAAAAACGACCCGGGGCACCCGGACATATGCCCCATATACGCTTATCACGGAGCATTTCGTCCAAAAGAAGTTTCTGAAATTTACGAGGGATGTGAAAAAGGAACAATGGGTTGTTCTGCATGCAAAGGACTTATTATTTCCGCATTGGAGCAGCTTATTGACCCTATGAGGGAGCGCAGGTCCTATTATGCCGCCAGACCGGATGACGTGGACGACATCTTAATTACCGGGACCGGGCGCGCCCGCGGCATAGCCCGGGAAACCATGCAGGAAGTGCGGGAAGCCATGAGCCTTAACTATTTTGACTGAATACGGCTGACAATTGCAATTATCGGACAACAGGCTGCAAACAATAGCGTTGCGGCCTGTTCTTCGGTCTCTCCATCCCTTCATTGTCCGTTCCATTTCTCAAAGGGAGGCGCGATATGGATTATGCAATCAGGATGTTAAACGCGAACGAACTGCAAGAGGCTCTTCATCTCGTATGGAATGTGTTTCTGGAATTTGAAGCTCCTGAATACAGTGCGGGGGGGATTAATGAATTCAGAGCTTTTATTGACCCGGATACTGTCAGGAAAAAGGTTGAGAATAACGAGTTTCGGATATGGGGCTGCTTTATCGAGAAAAAGGTGGTTGGAGTTATTGCAAGCAGACCTCCGTGTCATATTTCCCTGCTTTTCGTAGATAAGCAATTCCATCGCAAAGGCATTGCCAAGGCATTGTTTAATGAACTCATATCCTACTATCGCTCATTCACCGAATATACGGAAGTTACCGTTCATTCTTCTCCATATGCGGTTGATACCTATCATCACATGGGCTTTGTTGATACAACTGCAGAGCAGGAGATCAACGGCATACGCTTTGTGCCGATGAAACGCTCTCTGGAGTGTTGAGTCCATGGAAATGGCGTGGTGAGCTGGACCGGTCCCTCGCTGCCGCCAGGCGCAAGAGTGCGCCGTCCCTCTAAAGGCTACTCCCTGGTCCCTTGTTTCCATAGTCCCACAGAATAGACCAGCAGGATTAACACTTGAATACCGGCAACTGTCAGCGCTGTTCTGTCCAAGGCCCCTTCGCTTCCGAAGGAAATAAAATTATGAACGATATGCCACAGGATACCGATCCAGAGGCTTCCGGTAATATTAACGAGAAGGGCGAGCACCAGTCCGGCCAGGAAGGCAAAGGCGATTTGCAGCAGGACTTCCCACAGATTGCTTCCGCCAAGCGCATTAATGGCGTGCAGTACGCCAAAGATGACCGCTGAACCGATGACGGCTGCCCTTGGCCCTTGCTTCCGCAAGAAGCCGAGGACCAGTCCCCGGAAATAGAGTTCTTCATTCAGACCAACCAGGATCGTGAACAACGCGAGGACGGCATACAGGGAAGCAGCTTCCTTAAAGGTGGGACCATACAGAACGAGAGGGACCAGTTCCAGCAGCAGGAGCGGCACAAAGAGCCAGACCTTGCTTAAGCTGCCTGCGGCAGGACGGCGGAAGCCGTAAAAAGCCGGGGAATGACCGGACCGGGCGACCAGAAGCAGGCCGATCACAGCAGAACAGGCTACTGTGGCAGACATGATCAGGTAAGCGGGTGCGTCTTCAAGATCGGCGATCTGGGCCGCGGCGGCGCCAACTGCTGTAAGGATGGTACAAAGCACGGCTGCTATAATAGCCGCCCCGTAAGGGTGCTTGTGAATAAAGGATTTTATCATGATAAAGAGTCCCCGCCTTCTTGTTTTAGATTGTGCAGCAAGCCTTTATAGACATCGCGGAGCACCCTCCTGGCCTCGATGTCGTCCATCGTGCTTCCGTTGGTAGCCAACAGGGAGGCGATGCCGTGTGTCGTGAACCAAATGCCGGAATACAGCCGCTGTGCCTGTCCGGGACTCAGTCCGGCCATCTGGCCGATCATGCGGATGATCTCCTCGTCCCCTTCGGTGGTTCCGGCAATCTCCGTGGCCTTGGCCTGCTGAAATGCGCCGGACATGAACAGGAGCTGGAACAGCCTGCTCTCTGTACGGGCAAACCGGATATAGGCCAGCCCCATCCCCAAAAATCCTTCCCCGCCACTGTACAGGCCATCCAGCATGGCTTGATTGTATAATTGCTCTGCCTCCAAGTGAACGGAGGCCTTCAGGTCTTCCATGGAAGCGAAATGGCTGAAAATAGGCTGCGTGGAGCATTCCAGCTTCTTGGCGACATTACGTGCGTTAACTGCGTCGGCGCCCTGCTCTCTGACCAAGTCCAGGGCGGCTGTCAGGATGTCCTCTTTTGTCAGCTTCGGCTTTGGCGGCAAAGGCAACTCCTCCCCTCTTGAAGATAATATATGAATTGTTATATTACGAATGTTATATTACGTATGTTATTATATTGGCCGCTCGTTGTCAAGATGCATCCGGTTGGCATGGAAAGGCAACCCCCGAGAGCCTCTCCGCAGATGAGTAAAGTACAGCGGAGAGCCGCGAGGGCTGTGTCATCATCGATTTATTTGGAATCAACGTAGGCAAAGCCATACCATTAGCGATTCTTTAATCACTCTATTCCCGTAAGGCCATCTCTGCTTGGATAACATATTCAAGACAGAAGTCCCGGCCTTCCCTCCACTCCTGTATACTGGGCTCTATGAGAATATCAGGAAATACGGAGAGTTGATCATTACCTTTTTCATTAATGAAGTACCTCGTTGAATATTGCCCTTGGAGCTTGGAGTGGGGCAACTGGAAAGAGACGGTATTGCCATAAGAGTTAGGTTTTCCGCCGGTAGGCTCACCGACGAGAGTGGCGTTGTTCCAATCGCGGAATTCTATCGCATTTTCCATCCCGGAGGAAAATGTGCCCTTGCCAATAAACACGAAAAGTTGTTCAGGATGGTTTAATTCTTTAGAGACTATGTAGGACATAAGGGAGCGGATTAAGATAGAATTTCCGCCGGAATTATTTCTTAAGTCGATTATTATTTTGCGTATTGGGTTATTCTCGATAGTCGTTTTAATTTCGTTGATGAATTCTTCAACACTTTGCTCCTTACTGTTTCGGCATCTATTATATTGGATATATAGGATTTGCTGTTCTTCCATATATTGATACCAGTAAAGAAGAGTATCTTTTATATAATTCGTCGGGTATTTGTTATTTATGCTCTCAAGTGCTTGGTATTGAATATTACTTTGTTGATTGGATTGAATAGCCGTAATTTTAACATAAGAAATGCCCCCATTGACATCCTCTAAGCTTAGAGTAAGCTCCTCGGGTTTATCCGCTATGGAGAGTTCATATAAAATCTGGCTATTCCGAAGAAGAGCTCGGATCTCTGATTTGAGCCACTGCTCATTCTCATGGGATACGATGGTTTTCAGTTTGGCTATTACCTCTTCAACAGGGTTGCCATCAACAGCAACCAGCCTTTTTCCAAGGTGCTCCTTTGCTTCATCGGAAGAGACTATAAGGAATAAGCCTTCCTTAAACCAGAGAAAATTAACTCCATAAAATGCAGTTTCCTTTGGCGAGAGATAAGTATGGGCATCACCAACCGACGCAGCAAGACGCATTAATTCTATCATGCTCTTGGTATCGTTCTCATCGGAAAGGGTTTCGCGTATTTTTTGTGCTTCCTTCAGAAATGAGTCTTTGAGTGAATCATCCAGAAGGCTCGGATGATTACTTCTAATAGTGGTTACTAATACATCCAAGTCCTCTTGCCATGGGGTTGAACTTTGTTGCTCGGACTTTAACGGGGATGCGCTTTCCGCAGGCATAGCCGTATCACGACAAGCACTTAATGCAAGCAAAGCGAAAAGAAGGAATATGATTTTTTTCATTATCGCTCTCCATCTTTCTTGATTATTTATCTTGTATTATCATATCAGGCTACAGTTGCAAATTGTATAAAGAAAGACAATAAGTTGGTTCTGAAGATATCGGTACTCCAGACAAAGACCCAAACAAAGTATGTGCTCATGGCTAAACCAGTTTAAAGCAATCAAACGTCTATAACGGCATGAATTTATGCCACATCGATATAACTGGACAGTGAAAAGCTCTTGTCGAAAAATCGTAACATAGAAAAAAATGGACAAATCTGCGGTATCCTTAAGATCTTCCTTTTCATTCCCGTTTTTCCAGACATGCCTGTTGTCCTGCTCGTCGGCTTCATGCTGCGCTCCGACCATCTGGGTGTGATTTCTGTGATTCGGGATCCCTCGCTTAGTGGCCGCTCATGTCGTTCAAATGATTGAACAAGGTTTCGAGGCTGCAAAAGGGTTCGGTCTAGCGCTGCTGTTTTTGGATCGACACTTCTTGTCCGTTCCGGTCTTGGAGCGGCTGAATGCGTGCCACCTTGCTTCTCCCCCCCCCCATGCATCTGGTGACGAAGGAGAAATCGAATGTAGTTGCCCTACAAACGTCCCCTTACGAAAAAGCCGGGACGGGCCGACCAGGCAGTCAAACTGAAAGAGCTGTTTACGACTCGCACAGCTGATTTCCCAACCACAACCCTTTCATTGTACGGCAAAGAAGAGACGGTCCGGTTTCTATGTCTGGATCTACTTTAGGGCCAAGGCTTGTATCAGGAGCCGCGTTTTGTGCTTGTCCTTCATCAGGAATGCTGCTCTAATTTGGTCAGTACCGATTTGAGCCTGGCAGCTGCCGACATCATCCGCTTGTATAGCTGTCGCTTCAAGATTGAATGCACGTTTCGGGAAATGAAGCAGGTCACCCCCGCCTTCGGTTACCGCTTCTGGAGCAAGTCCATGCCGAAGCTGAACCGGTTTTTGAGAAAAGAGGAAGTCTGTCAGCTAGAAGCTGTAACGAACGAACAAGATCAGCAGCGCATCCAGAAAACGATCCAGGCCATCGAGGCATTCGTGATGTGCCAGTGCATGGCGATGGGACTCCTTCAACTCATCACTTTGCAGTTTTCCGGCCGGACCTCGGGGCTGTTTTTCCGCTATCTTCGGACGCCGTCCCATGCCGTGGCCTCCGAGGCCAGCGTGGCCGCTTATTTACGCAAGTCTATTTTTCACCTGTTTAATCAAAATCCTTACTTGTCCATAACAAAATAATAAAATCCAAGCAGGAAAACACTGATGTGGAGCGTGATTCGCTGGTTTCTTAGCGCTGTAGAACTTTTGACTGTCCAATTATATAACTATAGTATACATTATTATCCCAGATTCTGCATGAATAATTTGGAAATAGGAAATAAAGGATCTTTATTGGAGGCGAAAGCCGAACCTGCAAATTAGTCGCCCGGCGCCGTGATCTAGATGCTGTTGTCTCTCAATTCCCATGTCGGGAAGAAAGGTTTTTTTTCTTGCCATAAGTGGCGGATAGGGTAGACAATCATTGTCCAAGGAGCGGCGGAACAAAAAACAGAGGAATACGTTATGGACTGTAACCCCGTCTTCCTCTTCCCAACAGCGTCTCCTCCAACATTATCGTTATGGATTGGAATGAGTCTGTCCAGATTTATCTAGATATTGTCGTTGGAAACGGCGGCATTCCCGAACAAGATCGACCTCGTCGTTGTCCACGCAGCGGACAAGAACACCAACTCCTTCACCATCATGGGAATTTTCTAAGGACAGTCATCACACGGGAAGTAACCCAAGGGGTCCCGAACTATCATTTCTATTGCCCCTTGCCGGAAAGCGGGGGCACTTGCAGCATGATTTCCGAACTTTGTGGAGAAGCACCACCAAGTGGCGCTGGACGTGGAGGAAGAGGTCATTCACAAGCAGGACCAAGGCGTATCCCTGGCGCAAAGTGACTCCCTCCCAATGGTCCCTTCTCGGAGAAGGTCCTCTAGCGTTGGACTTCCGTTTACAGAGAACATCTGGTTCAAATGCCTCTTACCTATGGAGTTGGATTCTGGCCATGCTCCCCCATGTGGAACCATGGTCCGAGCAAGCGGTTAAACGGTCTCTTTGGGGGGGCTTCTTTGAACTGTGGGATGTAGCAAGACACCAACTCCGCGCGTATCGCGATATTTATTTATTTCATCTCCTGCATCATCATGTCCGCTCATTGGTGATGGCGGTACAGGGTACCTATCTCAAGATAATGTTCATAGCATCGACAGCCGCCTGCCTTCACAATGAATATACGAGTTCCCCCTATCTTTCTTTGAAAAAGGAACGTACCTAACCGATGGAAAAGCAAGTGAAAGATCAAATGTCCGCCTTTCGTTAAAGCCTGATCGCCCCTATTGTCAATCGGCGGCCCCCGATGGTCCCCGGTGAGATCAAAGCTTATTTGGAGCAGGCCGCTCAGCAAACGTACCACATTCCCGGTAGTATGAAGACTCGCGTTAGCATCCGAATCTACTTGTTCCAGTACCGAAGCGGACAGTGGGAAGCACTGATGCCGAATGGACGGACGAAGCGGTCATCCACCGGCCTTCCTGATGCTCTTCTACAAGATGACATTCGGCTACGAAAGGAGCAGACCTGGCGCAGCGTGGAACAGATCATCTTTATGCTCAACCAAACACACCGAGATTGCTATCAATACCTTGGATTGCCACCTAAAGAAGGCCGGAGCAAGCCCCAAAGATTTGATTCAGTCGCAAACGGCCAAGGGATTTCGGCGTTTAGAGGCGGAGGATGTTCATTTGATGTGGAAGTTTGATTTCCGTTCGCCATGAGCCCACTATACGCTGACGCTTCGTCAGAAGCCCCTAAGAATTATAACGAGGTTTTGAAAATACCTTGTCATGCCGCACACAAATTGGATATTCAAAAAGCACCTCAGAGGTGAAGTGAGAATGATGGTTTTCTATTATTTCCTCCGCCGGAGAGTCTATTTCCTTTGACTATCTCCATTACTTCAAGACTTCTATCACGGATTAGGATTGAATAAAGCCTCTTTTATAACATAGATAATTATTAAATAAATATGGTTGTTTAATATATTATACAAATATACACAAATTTCACACTTTACATTTGTGGAAATGTGTTCAATAATTTACAAGGGAGAAAAAGAGTAAATTGTATATTGATGGAATTATTTTATAAACAGTGGCATAGTAGGAACTATCTTTTGTGTAAATACATATAAAATAAGTTTGGAGGGAGATACGTATATGTATAAAGTTTCTTCGTATAACAACTATTTCGAAAAAAATGGTGAGGAATTTATGTTTAATGCTCATAGTGGCTCATATGTGAAAATTTCTCCTGAATATCTGTCTCTTCTTAATAAAATTCAAATTGGAGAGACTGCATTAATTTCTGAGGAAAAAGTTCAAGAATTATTGGAGGCCGGATTTATAACTGACTCTTCTATGGATGAGTTAGGTTTATATAAATATCTTAGGAATACCTCGAGATTCAGTACAAAGCACTTTGGCTTGACAATTGCAACAACCTTGCAATGTAACTTTCGATGTCACTACTGTTATGAAATGCAAGAAGATAAATACCTCGAAGGTGAAGAAGAACAAAGGCTTATTAATTTAGTTGAAAGGGAACTTGACGGAAAAAAATCCTTTTCTGTAAATTGGTATGGTGGAGAGCCACTTCTGAATAAGGATCTCATTACAAGATTATCAAAAGAGTTCATACGTATATGTGAAGAAAAGGACGTTGCTTATTCAGCAGGAATGATTAGTAACGGCTATTTATTAAGCAGAGATATTGCCCTCGAAATGGTTGAATCAAATCGAGTAAGACATGTACAAGTAACACTAGATGGTGGTCCTGAAAGTCACAATAAATCAAGGGTACTAGTTGGCGGGCAAGGTACTTTCGATAAGATAATTAATAACATAATAGATGTTCATGAAATTATAAAGGTTAACATCCGAGTGAATGTAACTAAGCAGAATAAAGATAATATAGGTACTCTATTTAAGATTTTAATGGACTCGGGGTTAAACAATAAAGTTGGATTGTACTTAGCTCCTGTAACTGCATCTACGGAAGTTTGCCAATCTATATCTGATAATTGCTTAGCTACAAAAGAATTTGCTGAATGGGAAATGGAACTATTTGAATATGCGGATTCATTAGGATTTGAGATAGGAAATGGTTACCCTAGAAATAGAGGGGGGAATATATGTCAGGCCGTAAACAACAATGGTTTTGTTGTAGATGCCGATGGCGATTTATACAAATGTTGGCACGAGGTTGGTAATAAAATAAAAAAAGTAGGAAGTATTGAGAAGGGGATTACCAATAAAGATAATTTCTTTAGATGGATGAATTGGGAACTACCTGAAAAATGCAATGATTGTAGTATCCTTCCATTGTGTAATGGGAGATGTCCTGATATGAGTCTGCGCGGAAATGACTTTGAGTGCCATCAACTCCACTACAATTTTAAGGAAAGATTACATAGGTTCTATATGAAGAAAAAATAGGTAATATTATTCGGTGTTAGCTGAGGCAAGTTGCCTTAACTATAATTACTTCACTTGAATAAGGAGGTGAAAATATATGGATTACATTGTTAAAGGTGGAATCTTCACACCACAGTACGATGAATGTGAAGGAGTAAATGCATGTACAAGTGATTTATGTACTGGATATTGTAGTGTTGACCTTCCTGATACCTGTGGTACTTTAGGCTACTGTGGCACACTTACCTGCGGAGATTTAGGTTGTTTTATTAAAGGATAGGTTTTAATTCTAAGCTAACTGATAGACTTATCGAATTTCTATCAGTTAGCTTACATTAAGCGGGTGTTGATAATGAAATTAGGCAACCGGTATATACATATTAGTAAATTAATCTCTTGGAAGAGTATGACTTTCTTTGTAATTGTAATTATCATTATGCGATTAATACTATTAGCTCTTGGATTATTTCCAGCTTATATAACAAAAGTAATTTTTGATGATATTCTTCCGAGTATGCAGATTCCTAAATTAAGTAAAGTTCTTGTTTATGGAACTTTGGTAATGTTAGGAACTTCACTATTCGAGTATTTGCATTCATTTCTTCAACAGTCGTTTAGCATTAAAATGGTTAAACAGTCACGTAGATTCTTTATTAATGCTCTCCTGAATAAAAAATTTAGTTCCATGAACGAGATCTCCGCTGGAGATATAATATATCGTGGAAATCAAGACCTAAATAAAGTCCTTAACACAATAATTACGAATTTTATTGAGATACCTTTAAATGTCATTTATTTAATATCTCTTATAGTTATATTAATGAAAATAAATGTTACATTAACGGGTATATCACTATCCTTATTAGTTATGAAAACTATAATGAATAGCTATTTTTCAAAAAGATATTATATCATTCAAAATGACCAGAAGGCGATGGAAGCTTCGTTATTAGATACGACTAAGAGAATTGTAGATCGATTTTTATTCATCAAATTGAATAGATTATTCGATTCGGAAAGTGAATATTATCTAAAAAAAGTTGATTCATATTTAAGTTCCAGCAAAAAGGTTAGCTTATTTAGAGCTCTTGTAGGTTCGTTATCAAGTTTTATCGGGAATATCACTCAATTTTTAATAATTTTGTTTGGTGCCTATTTTATAAGTAAAGATTTTTTAACAATGGGACTATTTCTTTCCTTCATAAATATTGTTCAAAAAGCTGGAGCACCAATGGAATATTTTAATTCCCTGCCTTTTGTAGTTAAAGATTTTAAGTCCTCTTATGAAAGAGTGTATCCGCTAATTATCTATGCCCCAGACAAACTGGAGATTATATCTTCAGACCGAAATGAAATTATATTGGAATGCAGAAATGTTACTTTGAAGATGGGGAATAGAACCATACTTTATAATTACAACCTAGAAGTTAAAAAAGGAGAAAGAGTTGCTATTATAGGAAAAAGTGGGGCTGGAAAATCCACCTTCTGCAGGATGTTAGCTGGAATTTATGATTATGACGGTGAAATTTGGGCATACCCGGATCATAAAATAACTAACAAGTTATTTGCATTTATCTTAGATGAATGTAGCTTATTTAATGGTTCACTTAGAGAAAATCTTTTCTATGATTTGGTAGATGGTCCAAATATAAAGAGTGACAAAGATGTATATCAATTACTACAGATATTTGGATTAGATCACCAAATGCAACAAGGTTTAGATTCGGAAATTCACTTAAACAAACTTTCTCACGGAGAAAAACAACGTTTGGAAATCATTAGAGTACTAATTAATCAACCGCAAATAATTATCCTAGATGAAGCTACATCTGGACTTGATAAAGAGACTGAAGAAATAGTATGGAATGTAATTAGAGAGCAATGCATTAATTCTGCAATTATCTACATATCACATAATAGAGATATCATAAGAGATGGTGATAGGATAATAAATTTTTCAGCAGATGATGAATCCACCTATCAGTTAAACCTTGACATAAAGGCTGTTTAAAACAGACCCCCGTGTAATGTTAACTAAGGCGTACGCTTTAACTATATACTGTTTGCAGCCAAGCTACATGACGCTATTACATCCCAGCCATTAGTGATTCATGTCCATATCATTTCATTTGAAAGAAGGAAAGAGCCGGTTATCCCCATTTGGTAAGCGTCAAATACTGACCCCTAGTAGGACCGTCAGAAGGATGAGATAATGGCACTACGACGAAGGAATGCCAAATAGCTGCCATTCGGTAGTGAATCGGGGCAGGAGGTCCAAATCCGTATGTTCATGGAGAAGTCGATCCGGATATCCGCAGGCAGACTGGGTGTTTTTTGCAAGCGAAAAGTGCGTAAACTTACTGCGAAAAATGCCGAAGCCACATTCCAACAATCTTCACTGCGGGATACGTTCCTTGGCTTGCTTGAGTCTGGAGCTTTCGCCCGTAAATGAAAGAATATGTGCGTGATGCACCAGAGGATCAACCAAGGCTGACGTTAGTTTCATGCCCCCCCAAATGGAAGTCCACTGACCAAATTCGAGATTGGACGTGACGATCACACATTGCTGTTCGTAACAATCCGCAATCACATTGAACAATAGCTCTGAACCCGTTTGTTTAAAACGACACATAACCCGCTTCATTCAAAATAATCAAATCCATTCTCTTCAGCTTCTCGCGAAAGCGGCTCAGCATGCCCGAAGCAAACTTACTTCTCCTGCAGGAGCGCTACTAAATCCGAGGAGTGAAAGAATTGGACCTGACATTTCGCACCCTGTTGAAGGAGAATTAACCGAATTTTGAGGCTTTTTAATTTTAAAGAATTCTAAACGCAAATGGATTTATCCAGATCGCGAGTAATCGTTTTGGTTCCCGGTCCAAAGGTTGCCCCAACTGCCGAAGACGGCTTCCATCGGACAAGCGCAGCACAATCACCTGCACGTACTCTACTAACAGGAAGATCTCCCGGGTCTACGAATATGGGTACTTATGTGACTAATGATCACTTATGGAATATATGTATTTAATATCCATACTTTTATTTTTAGTTTAAAAAAGCTGAGCCATACTTTACGAATCATTTATCGAATTAGAAAATGATTTGATTTATAAATAAAAATTGCGAAGGAGAAAAGAAAATGGAATACATTAATAAATTTCAAGATATCAAAATTACACCATTCTATGATGAGTGTGAAGGAGTTGTTATTGTTTGCCCAAGGGAATGTTCAGATTTGTGTGATTGTTATGGCTCTGGTTATAATTATTGTTCTCTTGATATTCCTTTTTGTTGGATTGTTAACTGACATTCGCACCCTTGGAAAGAGTAGTGAAATATTTGTTAATATGTAAAATTAATTAAAGTAATTTGACGAACATTTGGCGCATGCCTCTGTATACAACGGGTACGGAGGTATTCCCTATGAACCCGAATATCCAGCCCATATTCCGCATGAATAATTTGTGAACGGAGAATTAAGCCTCCCTGGGCGAGAAAAGGACTTATTCCCCAGGAGATGTGATGTAGATGCTGGGGGTATACCCGGCCAAGCGTAAGATTCGGGTTTTTCGTGGGTCCAGCCCGGCATCCAGTTGCCGCTCCATTCACCCGTCCCCATACCGAATCACAATCACCATGAAGGTTTTCATCATCGCCAGCAGCATTTCTGCCGTCGGCTTAAAGCTTTTGCGTTTGCCTGGCAGCACCAGCTGTTTTGTCTCTTGCTTCATTTATTCCCGGACCCGCCATTCCAGCATGCCGTACACCAATAACGCCATCACAAACACAATCCCCAACGCCTCGATCCGGCTGGGGGTCTTCAGATACACCGCATCCAGGATGGCCGGGTCCTTCAGAATCTAAACCCGGGCTTCCGCCTCATCCCGTCCTATGTACGTCTGCAACAGGCAAAGCCCCGACCACTCCTCTTTCAGATGGCTGCTTAGAAGGATGAACAGCCCCAACGTACTCTGATGCTTTGTGGTCTCTTATTCCCGGGGGCAGCGGGAGCTGCCGTAATCAGGTAGCGCACGCCTTGCTCCAACACACCTCCCGCCTTGGGACGGCCCTACTTGTCTCGCGGCAGCGTGTAGGTTTACGGTTCAATGGTGAAGACCACCCTCATGCCACTTCCAACGTTTGTGGACTTTGACGAATGCCTTCAGCGCCTTCTCGGCATCTTTCTCACAGGCGAAGGACTGGGAGGAGAGCTCCTTCACGTGCTTGGCGATGTCTTGCTGCTCCTTCTCTAGGGTACGGCTGAAGGTCTGTTCTTCCTGCTTGCAAGTGACTGGAATGCACCACCACAAACCGAGTGGGCTGTCCGTATAACTCCCGGATGAAGGACTGGGTACGGTAGACGGAGGCTTCCTTTTCCCGATTTCCCAGCGTTCCGGCTTCTTCCCACTGGTCCTGGGCGATAGCGGACAGATGCAATTCCTGGGCCAGGGCATACGTATCCGGCAGACGGGTGAGGAATGAAACGCCCCCCTTTTCCCGCAAACGGGCCAGGTTGTCAGGGGTGACCAGAGCGCTGTCGGCGACATACGTGACTCCGGATCATTCTTCTTCGGAGAGCAAGAAGCGCATATGGTCAATGAAGGCGAAATTTCAGGTCTTGTCCTGCAGATTGCCGTCTTCGACTCTAGCGAAAACGGGCAACCGCTTGGGGGATCCACAGGCCTAGCAGGATTTGCTTCAGATCAAAGCGTTTGTCCTTGCTGTAGCCATTCGGTGACCTGCAGCCCTTCGGCCGGAGCCTACTCATAAGCACCGCTCATGACGATGGAGGTGTTGTTGTTGTGGAGCACGTCCAGAGGCAAGCCGATCTGGCGAAGGACGGACAAGCTCCAGGTGAAATGAATGCGCTAGCTCCGGCCTCATGAAGGACATCCAGGGTGCGCTCCAGTATGTCGTCATTGAAGTCGGAAGCGTTTGCCGACCTGCTCCAAACAGAAGGTCCACATCCAGATCGTCGAAGAACTCCTCGACGCGATACAAGGGAGAACGGGCGCAGAGTATGTTGATGATCATGGCTTTGATCTGGGTACCGGGAGAGGTCTTCCACTAAGAAGGATGCCACTGCACCATGGAGTTGATGGTAGATTCCAGTTGTAGTACATCACACAGGGCAGCGATAAGGGCCGCAGGCCCTACCGTTCATTCTTCTCCATATGCGGTTGATGCCTATCATCACTTGGGCTTTGTTGATACAACTGCAGAGCGGGGGATCAACGGACGTCCATCGTGCTTCCGTTGGTAGCCAACAGGGAGGCGATGCCGTGCGTTGTGAACCAAATGCCGGAATATAGCCGTTGTGTCTGTTCGGAACTCAGTCCGGCCATCTGCCCGATCGTGCGGATGATCTCCTCGTCCTCTTCGGTGGTTCCGGCAATCTCCGTGGCCTTGGCCTGCTGAAATGCGCCGGACAAAACAGGAGCTGAAACAGCCTGCTCTCTGTACGGGCAAACCGGATATAGGCCAGCCCCATCCCCAGAAATCCTTCCCCGCCACTGTACAGGCCATCCAGCATGGCTTGATTGTATAATTGCTCTGCCTCCAAGTGAACGGAGGCCTTCAGGACTTCCATGGAGGCAAAATGGCTGAAAATAGGCTGCGTGGAGCATTCCAGCTTCTTGGCGACATTATGTGCGTTAACTGCGTCGGCACCCTGCTCTCTGACCAAGTCCAGGGCGGCTGTCAGGATGTCCTCTTTTGTCAGCTTCGGCTACGGCGGCAAAGGCAACTTCTCCCCTCTTGAAGACAATATATGAATCGTTATATTACATTTTTTATATTACATATGTTATTATATTGGTCGCTTATTGTTAAGATGCGAACGGGTTGGTATGGAAAGGCAACCCCCGAGATTCTCTCCGCAGATGGGTAAAGTACACGGAGATCTGCGAGGGCTGTGTCGTCATCAACTTATTTGGAATCCAAATTAGGCAAAAGCCATACCATTAGCGATTCTTTAATCACTCTATTCCTGTAAGGGCATCTCTGCTTGGATAACATATTCAAGACAGAAGTCTGAAAGTTCATATAAAATCTGGCTATTCCGAAGAAGAGTTAGGACCTCTGATTTGAGCCACTGCTCATTCTCAGGGGATAAGATGGTTTTCAGTTTGGTTATTACCTCTTCAGCAGGCTTGCCATCAACGGCAAGCGGCCTTTTTCCAAGGTGCTCCTTTGCTTCATCGGAAAGGGTTTCACGTAGGAGCTTGCCTTCTCGAAGCTGTCCGGGCCCTCTGCGTTGATGGGGAAATTCATCCCCTATGTCAAGGTGAAACAGGATGCCCTTTCTTATCTGGGAGTTGTGAAGCAGGCGGCGCGATCCAGAGCCCGCCCGGAGCTAATATTAAGGACCATTTCCTCCAAAGAAGAAATCCGCATGCAATATCATTTGCTGGCCTCTGCCCAAGAATTTTAGGGCTTCTCGAAAAATGAGCACGATTACGTGGAAAGCGAATGGATTCGCCAGGGCACTTCAACCGACCGTACCATGTACTTAAGTATAGACGGCCAAATGGTTGCATCTTGCTCCACTGTCAGAGAAGGGGTGAATAGCGCCATCATAATCGGTGTGGTGACCCATCCCAGCTGCCGAAACAAGGGATACGGCACGGAGATGCTGATCGGCTTGTCCGACACCTTATTGAATGAAGGGAAATACCCCTATCTGTTCTATTCCAATCCTGCTGCAAGATGGGTGTATAAGAAAATCGGCATGACGGAGGTATGCCAATGGCGCGTCGTATTGACGGACGGCAGCCTCGGATGAGCGGAAAAACGACAAGGCCTTAGTGACAGTTACCCGGGTTTCGTAACGCACCTGCAGATGCTGTGCAGATGTCTCTCCAGCACGTCTTGGGCCCGCCTGCTGCAGAGCTGCGCTTGGTCTAACAGCATGTGCAGCGCCAGGCCGTCAAGCACTGCATACAGCCGCTCTGTCTCCAATTCCAGGTCAAGCTCCTCCTGAAGCGCTCCTTCTTTTGCCAGGTAGGCCAAAAGCCGCCCGATTCCCTCACAGATTCCATCATGCTGCGCATTAAACGCCGCGGGATTGCTCTTCCTCATATGAAAGGTGAACTCAAACCATACCTCCATCTCCAGGCGCTTGTCCTCATCGGTAGGCACCATCTCCAACAGAATGTGCAGTACTTTGCTGACAGGCGGCAAATCAGACAGCCGCATTTCCTGAATGCGCGCTGTTACCCGGTCCTTGACAACCTGCATGGCAAATACCAGCAAGTCATCCTGCCCGGGAAAGTAGTGACGCAGCGCCCCCAGGGACAAGCCTGTTTCATGGGCAATATTCCTTACACTGGCCCCCTTTATGCCCTTTTGCTTGATTACACGCCAGGCGGCTTCGGCAATTTCCAGCTTTTTTTGAGTATGATCAACAATTTTTGGCATAATTTCATTGTAACAAATCGGCGGTGAAACAACAATATTTTAATACAGTTGTATTATTTAAAGGCGGATGCTATACTTTTTCTTACCATACATGATGGATTGAATATACCGCGGCTCGGGGCAGGGACTAGAAAGGACGTGACGGACAGTGAATGCCATCGCTTGGGTTATTGTGGGCTGTGAGATCGCCTTTTGGGTGGTTATTGCGCTGGGGCTTTCATTCCGCTATATTCTGCGAATGCCCGCTGTCGGCATGCTGCTGCTGGCATTGACGCCGCTCATTGATTTGATTCTGTTGGCGGTGACCGGTTGGGATTTGTATAACGGGGGCATTGCTACAACGGCTCATGGTGTAGCCGCCGTCTATATCGGCGTATCGATAGCGTTCGGCAGGCAGATGGTTGCCTGGGCGGATGAGCGGGTTCGCTACTACATTGCCAGGCAGGGGGAGAAGCCGGTTAAGCTGTATGGCCTGGCTCACTCCCGCAGCTACCTGAAGAGCTGGACGCTTCATCTGCTGGCCTATGGAATCGGCTGCGGCATTTTGCTCTTGCTTACGCATCTGGTGCAAGACAGCTCCCGTACCCAGGCTTTGGGGGGAATTATTCGCATCTGGTCTGTCGTGTTGGGCATAGATTTGGTTATAGCAGTTACCTATTTTATTTGGCCCCGCAAGGCTCCTGGCGGTGATCAGGATAAGCGGCTCTCTTGACCGCCAGCCAGTGCTCCTTGGGCGTGTCTGACAACTCACTTGAGGGCAGCTTTCACCGCCTTTTCGCCCCTGGCTGCGTTACTTTCGTTTGGCCCGGGGTCCCCGGTACGCCTACACAAAAGTGCCTTGCCAGAAACGAAAAATCGGGGAATTCTGCTCCCCGCGGAGTTGTCAGACACGCCCTGAGGGAACTGCCGGGCTCGCGCCGGAAGCCGGAACGGTCCTCTCCCAAGATGGTTGGGCCGGGGACTCCCCGTGGTAGGATCAGCTATGTACCGGCGCGGTCCGAATATGGTTACTCTTCCCCTTTGACCACGAAAATGCGGAATGTGCCGTCTCCGTCATTTTCCACCAGCGCTACCTTATGGCCTTCGTCCTTCAGGCTCCGCGGCACATTCTGGATGGGCTCTCCTTCATTCATCCGGATCTCCAGCACCTGGCCCTCCTCCAGCTCCTCCAACGCCACCTTGGCCTTCACGAAGGTAATGGGGCATACCACGTCGGTAATATCCACATATGCATCAGGCTTGATCTCGCTCATTGTCATTCTCCGTTCTGTCTGTTGGTTGCAAGCACATCGTCCAGCCTGCCGCGCAGGATGTCCCAGCCCACCCGCTCCAGGGTGTTGCCGAACCGCTCGCTGGATTTGCCGTGCTCCTTGAAAAATTGCAGAGTAGTCTCAATCACCTGATGAAGGTCCTCTTTGGAGAAGAGGATGGGGAACAGGGGCTTGCCGATGGAGATCCGGTTGCCGAACAGGCCGCCGAAGGACACGATATAGCCGCTTTGTCCGGTCCAGGCGCCGGTGGAGCAGGACTTCAGGCATTTGCCGCAATAGACGCACTTGGACTCGTCGAATTCCAGAGTCTTCGCCGCCCGGTTGACCGCAATGGCTTGTGTCGGGCAGACGGCCTGGCACAGGGTGCAGTAGCTGCAGTTCTCCTGATTCCACGCGGGCATTACGCCCCCTTTGACACCCAGGTCATTCTCCTCCGCCTTCAGGCAGTTGTTGCGGCAGCCGGTAATGCCCAGCTTGAATTTGTGGGGAAGCTCTCTGGCATAGTACCGCTCGTCGAACTCTTTGGCCAGATCGGAGGTATCGATCAGACCGCTGGGGCAGATGGCATTGCCCTGGCAGGCGGTGATGGTGCGCACCCGGGGACCGCAGGCCCCCGCTTGCAGCCCGGCGTCGGCCAGCTCCTGTTTGACGGTATTCACATCCTCCAGGCGGATGAACGGAATCTCCACGCTTTGCCTGGAGGTCAGATGCACATAGCCTTGTCCGAAGCGCTCGGCAAGATCATATACCTTCTTCAATTGCTCCGCTGTCATATGTCCCCCGACTACCCGCAGCCGCAGGGAAAAACGGTCCTTCTGGACCTGTCGCATGAATCCGCCTTTTTTCAATTCCTTATAATCGACCTGCGCCATGATTCGTTCCTCCTGATTCAGTGGATTTCCAGCTGCTCTTCCGAAGCGCTGCCTTCTTTGATGTTGAATGACTTGAGCACAGGCTGCTCCTTGTCGGCCAGGGAGATGATCAGATAACTGGCGGAAGGATCATATGCCAGGCTGATATCTTCTGCGGAAGGCCGGGAAGGGGTGGCAGGATGGCTGTGAAAATTGCCCAGGAGCACCCAGCCGGAGGCCCGCATGTCCTTGATGGCGGCGAACTGCTCCTTGGGGTCCATGGAGAAGTGAATGGGGCTCTGGTCGATGTTCGTCAGGAGATAGACCTTCTCCACCGTCTTCACGCCGTCGGCTATGGTGCCTGCGATCAGTCCGCAGCCCTCATTGGGCAGGGCAGCCGCAGTATGGGCGAGGATGTCCTCGAAGTGCTCTTTTCTCATTACTATCATCGGGTTCACCTTATCCGTTTCCTAAGAGATGGCATTAGGACTGCTTCAAATCGCAGGCCGCTTGCTCGTAATCGATCAGCTCGGTAATGGTTGGATGCTCGCCGCATACCTGGCAGCTGCTCCGATGGGCCAGCTTGATCTTGCGGAAGGACATGGAGAGGGCATCATAGGTCAGCAGATGACCGGTCAGAAGGTCGCCGATGCCCAGTATGTATTTGATCGCTTCCGTGGCTTGGATCGTGCCGATGATGCCCCCCATTACCCCCAGCACTCCCGCTTGCTTGCAGGTAGGCACCGCATCGGGCGGAGGCGGGTCCTTGAAGATGCAGCGGTAGCAGGGGCCTTGGCCGGGGACGTAGGTCATGGTCTGGCCCTGGAAGCGGATGATGCCCGCATGGGAGAAGGGCTTGCCCGCCAGCACACAGGCGTCGTTGATCAGGAATTTGGCCGGAAAATTATCGGTTCCATCGATGATGAAGTCGTAATCCTGGTCCTTGATAATATCCAGAATGTTGGAGGAGTTCACCCATTCCTGATAGGTATGGACCCGAATATCCGGGTTCATCTCCTGAATGGTCTCCTTGCCGGATTGTACCTTGGGCTTGCCCACATCCGGGGTCAGATGGATGATCTGGCGCTGCAGATTGGACAGCTCCACCGCATCGAAGTCCACCAGGCCGATGGTGCCTACGCCTGCCGCCGCCAGGAACATGGCCGCAGGAGCGCCCAGACCGCCGGTTCCCACCAGCAGCACCTTGCCGTTTAAGAGCTTGCGCTGTCCTTTGACCCCGACTTCCTTCAATATAATATGCCGCGAATACCGCTCCAGCTGTTCGTTGGAGAAGCTCATCTTGCCCCGCCCCCCATGAAGTACAGGAATTCTACCGCGTCGTTGTCCTTCACAATCGTTGTCGGGAAATCCGCCGTTAACAAGATGTTGTCATTAAGCTGCACAGTCACATATTCCGGAGCCTCCACCTTAAGCTCGACCAGAAGCTCCTTCACGGTCAGCTCCCTGTCCAGGGTCACATTGTTGCCGTTTGCCGTTATCCTCATGTTTGTTGCACGCTCCTAATAGAGTTGTTGCCGCGTTGGCGCAGCTTTTTTATTAGTCAACTCTATTATATATACTTTTCCGATATATAGAGTCGGATATATTTCAACAATTGTATGAAAACACGGAAATTTGTCGGATAAATTCAGGTGTACTCCCCACATTCCCAGCACGGGCCCATTCTGTATGAAATATCGCACAGAATGGGCCCGTGCTGCCGCTGAGGAGGCGATTCTGTATGAAATATCGCACAGAATAGGCCCGTGCTGCCGCTGAGGAGGCGATTCTGTATGATATTTCATACAGACTTCTCTTTTTTGCCGGTGCAGGACAGAATCTATATGATTATTCATATATAATCTCTCGTCCCAAGCAAAGGGTAGCGTCAAACCAAATCCGGACTCTGGATAGAGCCTACATAATTCGTAGTAAAAAATAGCCCGGGATCGCAAGAGAAAAGTTTGAGTAGCCAGCGCAATCTATATAGAATTTCAAGCACGTTGGATTTCTCTCCCACTCGGTGGGTACCCGCATGCACTTTGTACACCCAGATCTACTGCGCATGACTCATGCCTTCTGTACGTACAGATCTTCTCTCCACGGCCCCATGTCCCTTAAACGATTTATCTTTACGATGATAATCATTATCATATAATGAAGGGAAATGTTGTTGTCGGATGGAGAGCAAGGACAGGATGGAGAGGAATGAGAACTGCCATGAAGCTGAATGAACATATTATGCTGTGGAACCATGCCTCCGTCAAAGTGATGGATATCCGTTACGCTGCGTTGGGGGTGGGGGAGAGGCTCGCAAGCTACCGTTTGCCGGCCAACGCCTTTTTGTTCGCGCTTCGCGGCTCTGCCCGCATCCGGCTGGACGGGGCCCTTTACTGCATCAGCCGGTTCCATATCCTGCATGGCGGGCGCGGCTCATCCCTGGAGATGGAAGTAGACGATGGATTGGAATATTACCTGATTCTATATAAGGCCCTATTGATAGGCCCCTCCGCTTGGAAGCAGAAGCACCAATCTGAAGAGAACCAGCCGTTCCGGCATCAATATTGCTTCGTTCCATTGTATCCGCTGCCGCTGTTGGACAAGCTGGAGCAGATGTTTCAGGACTGGATGAAGCGGGACCCGCTGGCTGTATTTCACGCGAGAGGGTTGTTCCATCAGTTCGTGCATGAGCTATTATGGCAGATGAGGCGTCAGGGGATTGAGCCGGAGCCCCCGGATTTGTTGGGGCAGGCGCTGCGTTATCTGCATGAGCATTACAGGGAGCCCGTTACCCTGGAGAGCATGGCCGAGATGTTCGATTGCAGCGTCAGTTATCTCACCAAGCTGTTCAAGCGCCGCATCAACGAAAGCCCGATCCGTCTGCTCACCCGGATTCGCATGGAGAGGGCGGCGGAACTGCTGGCGGCTAGCGACTACTCCCTGCAGGAGACGGCTGAGCTTGTGGGATATCCCGACGCCCATACGTTAAGCCGCAGCTTCAAGAAATATTGCGGCTTGCCGCCGGCGCAATACAGAGCGAGATCCAGAACCGAGGGGGGCGTACCGGATTTGCCCCGTGCCTGTCCGCAAATTGCCCTTGTTGCAGATTTTGCCCAATGCTATAGTTTCAGTGATTATGAAAATTGTTATCAACTGAAAAGAAGCGGAGGGGGAACCATGCATCAGGCAAGCAAAACAGCTTCTGCAGCGGCGGCAACCTTATTGCTGTGCATCACCGTATTGCTCGCTGCATGCTCCGGCGCATCAAGCCCGGGTAATATTGGCGCTTCAGGGAATGGGGCAACGGCCCCCGGTTCAAGCCAGCAAACAAATGCCACTCCCCAGCCAACCGTCACCGCTGAGGCGACGAAATCTTACCGGGACAGCAAAGGAACTGTGACCATACCGGCTCATCCCGAGCGGATCGTGGATTTGACGGGGAGCGCCATCGGCAATCTGCTGAAGCTGGGCATTAAGCCGGTGGCTGCACTGGACTACGGTCTGGAGAGTCCGTTCCATGACGGCATGCTCGATGGAGTGGTGAATCTCGGGGCCCAACCCAATCCGGAGGCTATCCTTAGCCTGAACCCGGATCTGATCGTTTCGCTCCAGTTTCTGGATGAGGCGCAGTATGAGGCGCTCACCAAGATTGCCCCGGTTGTGCGCCTGGAGCTGGGGAAGGGTACTCCCTCGGATATGCTGCTTGAATTCGGCAAGCTCACCGGCAGAGAGAAGGAGGCTCAGGAGTGGGTCGAGCAATGGGACCGCAAGATTGCCGAACTGAAGCCCCGAATCGTTCAAGCGGTAGGAGACAAAACCGTATCGATCCTGCAGCCCCATGACAAGGGAATTTATGCCTGGGGCAACAAGGGCGGCAGAAGCGGTGAGATTATTCACGGCTATCTGGGACTCAAGGCTCCGGCCATGATCGAGCAGGAGCTGATTGCAGGCAGCGGCTTCGGCAAGAGCTTTACCTTGGAGCAGCTGCCCGAATACGCCGGTGACTATATCTTCACCAGTCCGTTCTCCGAGGAGGGCAATCCCGGCGACCTGTACGAGAACAGCCTGTGGAAGAGCCTGCCGGCGGTCAAGCACAACCAGGTATTCTTCTTTGATCAGAAGGGCGCCTACTACAATGACCCTATCTCGTTGGAAGCCCAGTTGGAGTTTGTTGTAAAGAGCCTTCTGGGCCCGGCCTCCTGACAGATTGGTTACACACCGCATGAAAAAAGAACCCGCGGATAAGCAGTATTTGCTCCTTCCGGGGGTTCTTGTAAACTCGGGTTGCTCCTGTTCTTGCTCCTGCTCCTGTACCCGATCGTGGTCCAAAGTATGCCGGACTTGTCTATGCTGCCTTCTCTACAAATGATAGGTCAGTTTTTGACCGTTGATCAAATCGAGAATCTCTTCCCGCAGCTGCAGAAATTCCTTGGTGTAGCGCGTACGGCTGGAATTTTCCCCGGTAATGCCGTAGGTGAAGGAGGGCTGAAGCTGTCTGATGATCCGCCCCGGCCGTCTGGACATCACCAGCACCCGGGTTCCCAGCGACAGGGCCTCATCCACATCATGCGTAATGAATAAGATCGTACATTTGGTTTCCCACCAAATGTTGCGCAGCAGCTGTTGCATCTCCTCCCGGGTCAGGGCATCCAGAGCGCCGAAGGGCTCATCCATCAGCAGCACCCGCGGGCTGTTGACCAGCGCCCGGGCGATGGCCACCCGCTGCTTCATGCCCCCCGACAGCTCGTAGGGCTTGCTGTTCCCGTATTCCAGCAGTCCCACCTTGCGCAGATATTCTTCTGTGAGCTTGGTGCTCTCCGCCTCCGGGACCTTGCGCATCTTCAAGCCGAACCGGACATTCTCGCGGGTATTGAGCCAGGGATAGAGGGGAGGCTGCTGGAACACAACCCCCCGGTGCCAGTCGGGCCCCTTGATCGGCTCGCCCTCCATCAATGCTGTTCCCTCCGTTGGCGGGATGAAGCCGGCGATGATTTTCAGCAGGGTGCTTTTGCCGCAGCCGGAGGGGCCCAGCAGGCATACGAATTCCCCCTCGTGCAGATTCAGCGTAATATCCTCCAGCACACTGGGGCCCTCACCGGTCTGGTAGTTCAAAGACACATGCTCCAAGGCCACAATCCGCTTGGTTTCCTCGCCGGGCCACCGTTCCTCTGTTGTCATCCGCGAAGCCTCCCGCCTTATTCCAGAGCAAGCTCAATATACTTGCCGTTGATGCTCTTCTCGAATGCGTCCAGCCCCGGCGTTTTCTCCACCGCCTTCTGTTCGACCAGGAAATCGGCGGTAGCCTTGAGAATCCGGGCCAGATTGCCCTTCTTATCCCCGCTGCCGAAATATTTGTCCGAGATTTGCTCCTTGCCCGACAGCCAGATCAGCTCATTGGTTTGCTTCAGCGCCTCCGCCTTGTCGATATTCAGCCCTTCCGCCAGCGCTGCAGCCGCTTCGTCAGGCTTGCTCTTATAGAGGTCGTATGCCTTCTGCTGAACCTTGATGTAGGAGGCCGCGATATCCGGGTACTTGGCGGCGAACTCCTTGCTCACTACGCCCACGTCTGCCGTTACGATGCCCTTCTCTGCCAGCTTGCCGCTGTCGGTCAGCACCTTGCCGTCGGCGAGCAGCTTGCCCAGCACGGGATTCCACACATACGCCGCATCGATATCGCCTCTCTGCCAGGCTGCAAAAATATCATTGGGCTGCATATCCAGTATGGTGACATCCGCCAGCTTCAATCCCTCCAGCTCCAGGGCGTTCAGCAGGCTGTAGTGGGCCGTAGAGCTGAAGGGCACCGCCACCTTTTTCCCCGCCAATTCCTTGACCGTATTCACCTTGGCACTGTTCTTCACGGCAAGGGATTCGGCGGCGCCGATGACATCATGAATCCAGAACACCTCATATTCCAAGCCGGTGGCAATGCCCACGGAGGCCGGGGTGCTGCCCATCAGACCAATGTCAATGCTCTTGGAGGCGAAGGCGTTGTTCACATCACGGCCGGAATCGAATTTCTTGAAGTTCACCTTCACGCCCAGCTCATCCTCGTACCAGCCCTTCACCTTGGCCACAATCTCATCATTGGGGATGTCCTGGAACCCGATGGTAACGGCCTCCGGCTTCGCCTGGCCTCCTGTTTCCTTGCTTTCGCCGCATGCGGCCAGCTGCACCGCCAGTACAAGAGTCAATCCGCCTGTCAACAGAAGCTTCCATGTTCTATTCATTGTTATCCTCTCCCTCATGGTTTTCTTATTCCTTGCCCTTCCACGGCACCACTCTGCGTTCGATGGCTCTTAGAACGGCGTCAATCATAATGCCCGTGATCCCCATAATAATAATGCCGACAAATATAATATCGCTTCGCAAAAACTTGCTGGCATCCAGCACCATCCATCCGATGCCGGTGACGGCGGCAACCATTTCGGCAGCTACCAGCGTGGTATAGGAAACGCCGATGGCTGTGCGCAGCCCCACGAACATATCGGGCAGACAGGCGGGGAAGATGACATGGAAGAATACCTGCCGGCTGCTGGCGCCCAGGGTATAGGCTCCGTCGATATAGTCCCGCTTCAGCTTCCGGACTCCCGATTCGCAGGCAATATACACGGGAGCGAATCCAGCCAGATAAAGCAGGGCGATCTTGGACGAATCCTCGATGCCCATCCACAGGACCAGCAGGGTGTAATAGGCCAGGGGAGGCAGCGGACGGTAAAATTCGATCAGCGGATCGACGATTGCCCGGATCTTGGAATTGTATCCGCTGAGCAGCCCCAGAGGTATGGCCGTCACGATCACCAGTAAGAAGGAAATCAGCAGCCGCAGCAGACTGTCTCGCAGATGGGTAAACAGACTGTTTCCCTTGTAGCCCTCCTGGAGAATCCGCACAAAGCTGGAGAACACCTTCTGCGGGGAGGGCACCAGAATTTCCGGGAAAAGCCGCAGCTTGGTCACTCCGAACCACAGCAGCAGCAGAAAAAGAATCGTGCCCAACGTCAACAAGCGTTCGACAGACATGTGGTTTTTGACGGAATGCATGAAACCTCTGCGCTTTGCCACTTCAACCCTCCTTCCTCGGATAAATTCCTTGGCAGAATCATTATTCTACGCAAGGTGCTTGCCCAGCACCTTCCGCAAGGCCGCAGCTATTGCGTCCAGTCCGTCTTTTCCCATGATCAACGGAGGGGCCATGTACAGGACGTTGTTGAGATGGGGGACACTGCGCATCATTCTGCCGATAATGACTCCTTCTTGTTTGACATCGGCAACGATGCTGGCCAGCTGCTTTTCCTGAAGAGGCTGCTTGGTGCGGTGGTCCTCCACCAATTCGATGCCGATCAGCATCCCCTTCCCCCGGACATTGCCCACGATAGACAGATCCTCCAGTTCCTTCAGCTGTTCGATCAGATAAGATCCCATGACCGCGCTGTTGTCCGCCAGCTTCTCCTCCTCGATAATCCGGATGTTCTCCAGGGCTGCGGCGGAGCTGCCGGTACAGCCGCCGAAGGTGCTGATATCCCGGAAGAAGCCGTTTATATCCTCCGGTTCTGCCAGAAAGCGGTCAAAAATCTTCTTGCTCGCCATCGTAGCGGAGATGGGCATATAGCCGCTCGCCAGCCCCTTGGCCAGTGTAATGATATCCGGGTCCACGTCGTAATGCTGGTGTCCAAACATCAGGCCGGTGCGTCCGAAGCCGGTCACCACCTCATCCATAATCAGCAGCACCTCATACCGGCGGCAGATCTCCTGCAGCACCGGATAATATTCCGGCACCGGCGGGATGATTCCGCCTCCTGCTGTGACCGGCTCCAGGATGACTGCGGCCACGCTGTCCTCCCCTTCCCGGCGGATGACATCCTCCAGCGCCCGGGCGCATTCCAGATTGCAGCCGGGATAGCTCTTCTTGAAGGCGCACCGGTAGCATAAGGCGTGGGGAATCTCCGCGAAGCCTTCCGGCAGCGGGCCGAATTTTATCTTGCGCTCCTGCTGCCCGCTGCTGGCCAGAGCGGCCAGGGTGGTGCCGTGATAATCCCTGTTGCGGTAAATAATCTTATGCTTCTTCCCGCCGGGATACTTCTCGGCGAAGTATTGCCGGGCCATCTTGAAGGACTTCTCATTGGCCTCCGAGCCGCTGCTGGAGATATAGACCTTCGGCAGAGCAGGCAGCAGCGAGGCCAGCTTCCGGGCCAGCATGATATAAGGGGGCGTGGCCATGGAGCCGGCGTAATAGGGCAGGCGCTTCAACTGTCTGCTCACCGCATCGGCGATGCTGTCCCGGCCGTAGCCTACATTGACGGCCCAGACACCGCCGGATAGGCCGTCTATATACTCCCTCCCCTGTATATCCTTCAGGATGTATCCCTGTCCCTCCACCATAATGGGCGGGTCCTGGGTTTCATACGGCTTATGGTTGGTCAGATGCAGCCACAGGTGTTCCCTGTGAAGCTCCACCAGCTCGGCTGCGCTCGGCTCGCCGGATATTGCTCTGTTCATATGGAGGCCTCCAGCAATAAGAATGAAAAAGGCTAAGACGCCCTCTGAGAAGAGGGTTGATCTTAGCCTTCAGTAATCTGATCAGCTTTTATGGGATTGGTTATTACATTTTTATCACACAAGATTCATACTGTCAACATGTTGTCCGGACAACCGTACTATGTTATAATCATATAAATCTGATTGGTTAAGTGTGAATTTATTTTTGAAATCTCCGGAGATAGGAACGGGGAAGCTGCTCGACTTCTTGACAAACGCCTGGCGTCATAGGACGCTATAGGCGTCTATCCTCGAGAAATCAGAAAGTATAAAGTCCTGAGCAAGGGGAGCCCTCTCTCCGTAGATCAAGAACTGAAGGAGTTGGCAATAAAGGCTCATTGGCGATTTAACGGAAAAAATTTCCGTTATCAGGAGGTTTTTCGGTATTTTCCGAGATTTAGCGGAAAAAATTTCCGTTAACTCCCTCAAAACCGGGCAAATATGCCTGTTTCGGAGAGTTCAGGAGGAAATAACGGAAAAAATTTCCGC
>JAQSYI010000033.1 GCA_029256185.1 Paenibacillaceae bacterium | reverse complement strand
TGTTGTCTTGTCTCTTTCACCAGAGCACCTCTTTCTCGTTGTTGTTATTATCGATCTGTTCTTAGGAGGTGTCTACTTTTTATTCTAGCAGCAAAATGCCAGTTGTTGGAGCGAGAGAGGAGCTCCAGAGGCGCAACAGCTGTCAAAATGCCAGCTGTTGGAGGGAGAGAGGAGCTCCAGAGGCGCAACAGCTTGCAAAATGCCAGCTGTTGGAGGGAGAGAGGAGCTCCAAGGTCGCAACAGCTTGCAAAATGCCAGCTGTTGGAGGGATAGAGGAACTCCAGGTGCGCAACAGCTGGCAAAATGATAGCTGTTGGAGGGAGAGAGGAGCTCCAGGTGCGCAACAGCTGGCAAAATGATAGCTGTTGGAGGATGGGAGGAGCTTCGGGTGGCGCCATCGGTTACGGACGCTTCCATGGAATGAGGCGGATGCCTTCAGAGCGGATTGTTCCCCGGAAATCGGCGTCCAGACATAAACGGAACTCCCATTCCCGCTTTATCCAGTGGCTGTCTGTGTCCTTCAGCAGGTGATCGGGAAGAGCGGGGTGCAGAGTAAGCTCCACCACCGTGCCGGCCGTGATCCGCCGAAGCGCGTGAAGAATCTGTTCCTTATAGGCGGGATAATCTTCGCCGGGCAATAGCTGAAACGGAGGGACGATCAGATCGTCAATCAGCGGCAACCCTAAGTTTACAGCCTTGGCCCAATGCCCCTTCATCCTCTGCCGGAAGCTGTCCGAAAATCCCGGAGCATGCATGATCCCCCGGGGCAGCTTAAAGGGAATATGGCGGTCTGCGCACATCTGCCAGACGAAGTCCAGCCAAGGGTTGCTGCGGGAGCTGTTCAAGCCCAGCACACACCCCTTGTGGCAGTCGAGATGGGAGACGGCAATTCCCCAATCGGCAACGTATTCCAGTTGGGTGAGCAACTCACGGAATATCTCGTTGTGGACAGCCTTTTCCTCCAGGATGGGGAGAGGATGGAATTCTTCGTTCCCGGTCAAAAGGGAAGGGATCTGTTCTAGAGGGGACAGGGGCGGAAACTCGGAGGATAAGGCCAGGTGAACCCCGGCGCAGACACCGGTTTCGGCTGCATAGCGGCAGGCTTCCGCTGACGCTGGTCCACCCGCGATTATGGAGGCGGAGGTGATGGCCTTCATGCGGAACAAGATTTGCACAGCTTCATTCACGGCGGGATGGATGCCCCAGTCATCCGCATGGATAATCAGGTATTTGGCTTCTGGCGGGTATGAGCAGGTTTTAATCATCATGGAGACTCCTTTATTTTTGATATGAAATACGGGGTGAAAAACAAACTGGGCATGGAGGCACAAAAAAGCCGGTTGAGTTGGCGGCAAACAAGAGAACTACAGTGAATTTGAAGCTTTTGGGAAACAGAAATAAACACGAAGACCAATGGGTCTTCGTGTTGGGTTAGGCGGTGGAAGTTGCAGTAGGATCTCGGGAATGTCGGTACATAGGTGCTGCCGGGCGCGGTTACTGTGAAGACGAACTGTCAGGCATGGGCACTATGCAGAAGAACTGTCAGGCATGGGCATTATGCAGACGAACTCCAGTCGCGATTATTGTGCAGACGGGCCCCGGGACATCACTATTCTGAAGGATAACACAGGTTTCGGTTTTGTCAAGGGATCCGATGGTTGCTGAGGTGCAACCGCCAGATCGCTTCGAGCCTGTCCAGCAGAGAGAAGAGCAGTCGGGTGCTCCCGGCCAAATGGTCTGCTCCGGCGAGGATTTGTTCGGGAGTCTGCACATACTTGTCTGCCGTGAGACCTGCCCCGCAGCAATCGACGAGGGCGGTCAGGCTCTGTTCGTCCGCTTCCAGGTGGAACTGGAGCCCCACCGCGCGGTTCCGGTACATGAAGCCCTGGTTGGGGCAGCCCTCGCTGGACGCAAACAGTACAGCCTCCTCCGGAAGGCCGGCGAAGGTGTCCCCGTGCCAATGCAGCAGCTTCACCGGCCCGGGCAGGGAGCCGAACAGGCTGCAGGCCGCATCCGCATGATGAAAATAGACAGTATGCCAGCCGATTTCCCGGAAGGCATTGCGCTGAACTCTGCCTCCCACAACGTCTGCCAGCAGTTGTGCGCCCAGACAGAGCCCCAGCACCAGCCTGCCTTTTGTGACCGCTTCTCCTATCAGCCGCTTTTCCGCCGAGAGCCAGGGATATTCCAGCGTATCATAGACGCTCATGGAACCGCCCAGGATCACCAGCAGGTCGAACTGCTCCGGCTCCGGCAGCGCCTCGTTCGCCCACAGATGTGTGCCGTCTATGGGATGTCCTTTGCTCCCGGCCCAGGCGCCGATCCCTCCTGGTCCGTCAAACTCCATATGCTGCAAATAATGAATTTTCACAAACTTCCGCCCTTTCTCTCTATTGCAGAGAAGTTCCGGCCGAATAATCCGACATCGGCAAAAACATCAGCACCGGCAAAAAAGAAATGGTTTGGCTTCATTTTTATCACAGAAGGAAGGGGCAGTCAATGGAGGGGCGTTGACCGCCTGTTAGTCCTCGTATTTCCGCAGCACAATGACCGCGTTATGCCCGCCGAAGCCGAAGGAGTTGGACAGTCCGATGCGCAGCCAGGGGGCAGAGCGGGCGGTGTTGGGCACCAAGTCCAGGCCGATGTCCGGGTCCGTCCCTCCTTCATCTTGATTGATAGTAGGCGGGGCAATGCCCTCTTGCAAAGCCTTGATCAGCACCACCGCCTCCACTCCCCCTGCCGCTCCCAGCATATGTCCCAGAGCGGATTTGCTTGCGGTTACCAGGATGCGGCCTGCTCCGCCGCCGAACAAACGCTTGACGGCTGCAGCCTCGGCGGCGTCCCCCAGCTCGGTGCCCGTGGCATGGGCGCTGATGATGTCGATGTCCCGGGGCGTAAGCCCCGCGTCGGCGACGGCCAGCTTCATGGCGCGGAATGCGCCGTTCCCATCCGGATCGGGCGCCACCATATGATAAGCATCCGACGTTGCCCCGTAGCCGATGATCTCCGCATGAATCCGCGCCCCGCGCCGGAGAGCATGCTCCAGATCCTCCACCACCACAATCCCTGCTCCCTCCGACATCACGAACCCGTCCCGGCTGGCGGCGAAAGGCCTGCTGGCCCGCTCCGGCTCCGCGTTGCGCCGGGACAAGGCGGCGGCGTTGCCGAACCCGGCCAGCGCCAGCTCGGAGAGCGCAGCTTCACTGCCGCCTGCCACCACCAGATCGGCGCTGCCCCGCTGAATCAGCTTGAAGGCTTCGCCAATCGCCGTGTTGCCGATGGAGCAGGCCGTGACCGGCGCCATCGCAGGACCCAGCGCCCCCAGCATGATGCTCACCTGGGCGGCGGCCATATTGGCGATCATCATCGGCACCACCGCAGGGCTGACGCGTCCCGGACCCCGCCCGGTCAGCACATTCTGATTCTCCGCAAAGGTGGAGATGCCACCGACTCCCGAGCCGATGTAGACGCCGGTGCGCTCCAGATCCACGCTCCCGTCGGGTTCCGCCGGCAGTCCCGCATCCAGCCAGGCCTGACGGGAGGCGGCAACGGCAAACTGGCAGAAGCGGTCCATCCGGCGGGCTTCCTTCGCACCAACTGCAAAAACAGGATCAAAGCCGCGGACAATACCGGCAATTTTGGTTTTGTGGGCGGTATGCTCCATCTCCTGCCATGCAGTAATTCCCGATTTTCCCGCCGCGATATTGCGCCACAATGTTTCCGGATCTTGGCCTAACGGCGTGATAACGCCCATTCCCGTAATAACAACCCTTCCCATATCGCTAACCTCCTGACCGGCCGCCAGGCCGTCTGCCAATTTTTGAACAACTCTGATTGTATCTTGGCACAGGTTTTATCCTATTACAAGTTAGGGTTTATCCTGGTATAATAACTAATACATAATCCCATTGCCGCAAAAGAGGCGAACAGCCGGGTTTGGGCGGCGAATGCCTGAGCTTGCTCTCCCTAGCAGGTTTCTCCGGCAGAGAGGGAGCGGATAATCAGGAAACAGAAAGGAGATGGTCTTGCTATGGGAGCGGATGATGTGCGTCTTGCAGCCTTGTCGGATTTTCTGAAGGTGCATCGAGCCAAGCTGCAGCCGAAGGCGGTGGGGCTTCCCGCCGGGACGAGAAGGAGAACTCCGGGACTGCGCCGGGAGGAGGTGGCCCAGATCGCCGGGGTCAGCACAACCTGGTATACCTGGCTGGAGCAGGGAAGGGACATTAGAATGTCGGATCAGGTGCTGGAGCGGATTGCTTATGCCTTGCAGCTAAATGATGAGGAGAAGCGCTACATGCTCCAGCTTGCCAACGCCCACGGCGAAACAGCACAGGTGGAGGAGGAGCCGGGAATCGGCGATGCTCTGACGGTCATCATCAGCCAACTGACTCACTATCCGGTGCTGGTCTCCGACCGCCGCTGCCAGATTGTGGGCTGGAACCGGGCAGCAGCGGCTGTGTTCATGGATTTTGCCCAAGTGCCGCTGGAGGAACGCAATATGATCGGGCTGTTGTTTATGCGCAAGGAATTCAAGGCTCTGGCAGTGAACTGGGAGGATTTCACCAGGGGCTTTCTCTCCATGTTCCGCGCTTATTACGGCAAGTACATGGGGGATCCCTGGTATAAAAATTTCGTGGACAGCCTCTGCTCGGAGAACCGGGAGTTCGAGGCCATGTGGCGGGAATACGATGTGAACTCCGCACCCAAGGTAAGCCTGGAATTCCGCCATTCCAGGGCGGGGAGGATGCTCTTTGAGCTAACCAGCCTGCAGGTTCAGGGGGCGACGGATTTGCGCTGCAGTGTGTATACCCCCGCTCCCGGCTCGGATACCCACGAGAAGATGCGCTATCTGATCCAGCGTTTCTCCAGGGAATAAAGGTCGTCATCCAGGCTTTGCAGCCGTTCATTCATCATGCTCCGCGCATCCGCAAGAGCCTGGTTGTATGCAACAGGGCCGATAAGCCCCAGCATGTAATCGATCAATTGTTCGGCAGCCAGATGTCCCAATGCTTCACCCCGCTCTTCGGCAAAATAGCGGATGCAGTCTTCAACGGCCTGTTGTTTCTGCTCTTTGGGAAATTTAATTTTTATCATTACGCTTCCTCCTCTAGTCATCACGCCAAAGCGGCATTAACCCCCGAAGCTATTCCTATGCATTTTACCATATCCTGCCGGATTCCACACGTATGTTCTCATTTTCTCTAAATGTGGTACAATAAGGAATAGCGTTTTTTACGCAACGGAAGGGGGCCCGCAGGATGGGCATTCGCTATATGATTGGACGGGCAGGCAGCGGCAAAAGCACCAGATGCTTAGAGGAAATCCGCGAGCTTCTGAAGCGGGAGCCGGACGGGCATCCGCTGGTGCTCGTGGTGCCGGAGCAGGCTACCTTCCAGGCGGAGCTGGCTCTGGTTGCCACCCCCGGGGTCCACGGCTTGCTGCGGGCCCAGGTGCTGAGCTTCCAGCGTCTGGCCTGGAGGGTTATGCAGGAGACGGGCGGAACAGCGGGTACCCCTATTGATGATCTGGGCAAAAAAATGCTGCTGCACCGCCTTCTGCATAAGCATAATGACAAGCTCCGCCTGTTCCGGCAGGCTTATGAGAAACCGGGATTTGTAGACAGTATGCATGCTCTGTTCAGCGAGCTTCAGCGCTACCGGCTGACTCCGGCGGAGCTTCATGACCACCGGGAGCGTCTCGCCGGCAAGATTCCGGAGCATGCAGGCACGCTTGCCGGGAAGCTCCATGATATCCTGCTGGTTTACCGCGAATATGAAGAGGAGCTAAGCCGGGATTTCTTGGACGGGGACTGCTTCCTGACGCTGCTGTCGGAGCGGGTGCGGGATTGCGGATGGTTAAGGGATGCGGAGGTATGGATCGACGGGTTTAACGGATTCACCCCGCAAGAGCAGGCGGTTGTGGAGGCGCTGGCGGAGCATTGCCGCCAAACTACGCTGACGCTCACCTTGAACCGGCCGTATGCCGCCGGGGAGCATCCCCATGAATTGGACCTGTTTCATCCCACCGCCACTACCATGCGCAAGCTTCAGGAAGCGCTCCTGACGCGGAGCCTGCCCGAGTCGGCAATCGAGATGGTGAAGGAGCAGGTGCCGCCCAGATTTGCGGCAAGCCCCATGCTCGCCCATCTGGAACGGCAGTATGAATACCGCCTTTCATCGGCCCGCAAAGGCTATCAGCCGGCAAGCGGCGAAGAGCCGCGTGTGACCATTTGTGCGGCGGTCCACCGGAGGGCGGAGGTAGAGGCGGCGGCCCGGGAGGTGCTCCGTCTCGTGCGGGATGAAGGCTTGCGTTACAGAGACATGGCCCTGCGCGTACGCAATGTGGAGGATTACGGAGATTTGCTGGAGACGGTTTTTACCGATTACGGCATTCCGTATTTTATGGACCAGAAGCGGTCGGTGCTGAACCATCCCCTGGTGGAGCTGATCCGCTCCGCTCTGGAGGCAGTGAACAAGAATTGGCCGTACGAGGCCGTGTTCCGGTGTGTGAAAACTGGTTTTTTTCTCCCGGCGGAAAACGGGGAAGGGGATGTTCCGGCACAGGAGGCCTGGGATGAACTGGAGAATTATGTGCTGATGTACGGCATACACGGCTGGCGGTTTCTCGATCCCCGGAGCTGGGAGCTGAGGCGGCCGGCATCACTGGAAGAAGATGCTGCCTGGCAGGAGCAAGACCCTGAGGAACTGGCGGCATCCAGACAGCTTGCGCGCATCGCCGCACAGGTGATGGAGCCCCTCCAGCGTCTGCAGACGCGGCTTGCGCAGGCCGGGGGAGCCCGGGAAATGGCGGAGGCGGTCTTCCTGCTGCTGGAGGAGCAGCAGGCGCCCGCCCGTCTGGAGAAATGGACGGAGGAATGTATTGCCGAAGGGCGTCCTGCCAAAGCCAGGGAGCATTCCCAGATCTGGGAACTGATCATGGATGTGCTGGATCAGCTGGCCGGACTTCTGGGAGAAGAAGCGGTGAAGCCGGAGCTGTTTGCCAAACTGATGGATACCGGTCTTGCCGGTCTGCGCCTTGCACTGGTGCCCCCCGCCATCGATCAGGTGCTTATCGGCAGCATCGACCGCACGCGCTCGGCGCAGGTGAAGGTTGCGCTGGTGTTGGGGGCAAGCGAAGGCATTCTTCCCCAGAAGATGCAAGATGACGGGATCATTGCCGAGAACGAACGGGAGTTCATGCTGCAGCAGGGGATTCCCATGGCCGACAGCAGCCGTCGGAAGCTTCTGGATGAGCAATTTCTGATCTATACGGTATTGTGTGCTCCAAGTGCAAGGCTGTGGATCAGCTACCCTTTGGCAGACGGGGAGGGCAGGTCTCTGCTGCCTTCCGAGGTGATCAAGCAGGTGAAGTCCCTCCTCCCCACGGCGAGGGAAATCTTGTCCCAGCCGGAGCCCGTCTCCGGGATGACGGCCAGAGAGCACTTGGAATACATTGTTCATCCCGGCAGGGCGGTTTCCCACCTGGTAGGATGGCTCAAGCACGTGCGCCAAGGCAATCCGGTTTTGCCCGTCTGGCTGGAGGCGTATAACTGGCTGCTGGGACATTCGGAGTGGAGGGAACGGCTGTGGAATTCCTCCCGCTCCCTGTATGACGACAACAGGGAACAACCGTTATCCGACAGCGCCTCCTTGCTTTTGTACGGAGAGAATCTGAGGGCCAGCGTCTCCCGGATGGAACGGTTCGCCGCTTGTCCGTTCTCGCATTTTGCTTCACACGGGCTGCAGCTCAGGGAACGGAAGATCTACCGTCTGGAAGCCCCGGATATCGGGCAGCTGTACCATGCCGCACTAAGCGGATTCGCCAAGCAGCTGACCGAGGAGAAGCTGGACTGGGGATTGCTGCCGGAGGAGGAAATTTTCCTGCGGGTTAACCAGATTGTGGACTGGCTGTCTCCGCGGCTGCAAAACGAGATTCTGTCCAGCACTCCCCGCTACCGCTACATGGCGCAGAAGCTGAAGGGCATCATCGGCAAAACCTCCGTCATGTTGGCCGAGCATGCCAGAAAGGGAGCTTTCGTGCCTGTAGGGCTGGAGGTGGGCTTCGGTCCGGGAGCGGAGCTGCCGTCATTGGTGCTGCCCCTGGCCAACGGGCGAACCATGGAGCTTATCGGGCGGATCGACCGGGTGGACCGGGCATACAGCGACCAGGGGATGCTGCTTCGCATTATCGATTACAAATCCGGACCTACGGCGTTGCGGCTGCCGGAGGTGTACCACGGGCTTTCGCTGCAGATGCTTACTTATCTGGACGTGGTGCTGACCCATTCCGTCCATTGGCTGGGCGAGCCGGCCAAACCGGCCGGAGTGCTGTATTTTCATGTGCACAACCCGCTGCTCGGCCTGCGCAACACTCCTACCCGGGAGCAGGCGGAAGCGGCTGTCCGCAAGCAGTTTAAGACCAAGGGGCTGGTGACTGCGGATGCCGAAACGGTGTTTCTGATGGACAGCGCTCTGAAGGAAAAAGGGGGACATTCCGATCTGATCCCTGTCTCGGTGAAGAATGACGGCTCCTTCTACAAAAGCGCCTCTGTGGCTACAGAGGCCGGCTGGAGCCGGCTGCGCTCCCATGTGCGCAGCGCCATCACCCAGATCGGCACGGATATTGCCAGCGGGCATGTGGCGGTGGAGCCTTACCGGCTGGGGAAGAAAAGCGCCTGCGCTTTCTGCCCGTACAAACCGGTATGCCGGTTTGACCCGGCTCTCGCCGGCAGCGCGGAGCGTTCCATGAGAATGTACGGCAAGGACGATATATGGCTGGCCCTGGAGGAAACCGCCTGCCTGGAGCAGGAGCGGCTGGATGGACAAGGAAGGGGGAACGGGCAATGAACGGCAATTTGCTGCAAGATGAGATCCCCGCCCGGCCGGAAGGAAGCCGGTGGACCGATGGGCAGTGGCGCGCAATTGTGCGGCGGGACCGGAATCTGCTGGTAGCCGCCGCCGCCGGCTCAGGCAAGACGGCGGTGCTGGTGGAGCGGATTATCCGGCGCGTCTCCGACGATTCCGATCCGGTGGACGTGGACCGGTTGCTGGTGGCTACCTTCACCAAGGCGGCCGCCTCGGAGATGCGGCACAGGATCGGGGAGGCGCTGGAGGATGCATTGTACCAAAAGCCGGATTCGGACCATCTGCGCAAGCAGCTGGCGCTTCTGAACCGGGCCTCCATCACTACGCTCCATTCCTTCTGCACGGAGGTGATCCGGCGTTACTTTCATCTGATCGATCTGGACCCGGGATTCCGGGTAGCCGATGATACGGAAGCGGCGCTGCTCCGCCAGGAGGAGCTGGAGGCGCTGTTCGAGGAGCGGTACGGAGAATCGCCGGAGGACCATCCCTTCTGGCAGCTTGCCGACTGGTTCGGCGGGGACCGGAGCGATGCTCCGCTGCTGATGTTGGTGGAACGGCTGTACGAGGCGTCGCGGAGTCATCCTTTTCCGGAGCGTTGGCTGAACCGGATGGCCGCCATGTACGAAGAGGCTTCAGCGGACCAGCCGTGGTTCGGCTCTCTGCTTAAGGATGTGCGGCTGGAGCTTGGCGGGGCGGCCGCCCTGCTTGCCGAAGGCTTGCAGCTGTCTGAAGCCCCTGGCGGACCTGCGCCTTACATAAGCACATTGGAGGATGAACTGGCCCTGCTCCGTTATTTGGAGGCCGCTGCGGCAGAGGGCTGGACGGCGCTGCATGAGGCGTTCCAGACTGCCGCCTTCGGCAAGCTGAAGCCCTGCAAGAAGGATAGCTGCGATCCTGAGCTTCAAGAGCAGGTCAAGCAGCTGCGTACGGATGCCAAGGACAAGCTGGGCCGGCTCCGGGAGGAGCTGTTTGTGCGGACACCGGAGGAATATTTTGCCGAGCTTCGGCAGATGACGCCCTTGATGAAGGAGCTGACGAAGCTCACGGAGGAGTTCGCCGAGCGCTACCGGCTGGCCAAACGGGAGAAGGGCCTGCTGGATTTCACCGATCTGGAGCATATGTGCTTGGATATCCTTGGAAGCGCGGGGGACGGGGATGGAGGGCTGGTGCCTACCGCCGCCGCACTGGCCTACCGGGAGCAGTTCATTGAGATCATGCTGGATGAGTACCAGGATACCAATCTGGTCCAGGAAACCATTGTGGCGCTGATCTCGCGGCAAGAGCCGGGGAACCGGTTCATGGTGGGCGATGTGAAGCAGAGCATCTACCGCTTCCGGCTGGCCGAGCCCGGCCTGTTCCTGGAGAAATACGCCCGTTACGGCTCGGGCTCCGGCTCCAGTTCCAACTCCGGCAACGGCGTACAGCTCGCCGGTCAGGGACAACCAAGGGATGCGGAGCAAGCGGGAGCAGAGCGGGCAGGAGCCGGGCATAAGGGAGCAGGGTGGACAGATGTAGGGCCTACGGGAGCTGGGCATAAGGGAGCAGAGCCGATAGAAGCGGAGCCGGCGAGAGCAGAGGGTCCGGGCGGAGCTTCCGCGGACGGGGAGCGGATTGATCTGGCCATGAACTTCCGCAGCCGCCGACAGGTGGTGGACGGGGTTAACGATCTGTTCCGCCGGGTCATGCGGCAGTCTGTGGGAGAGCTGGATTATGACCGGGATGCGGAGCTGGTTTGCGGCGCGCGCTTCCCGGGAATGGAGGAAGCAGGCGGCCGATCCGGCCAGGAGGACAGGGTAGGCACCGGAGGCGGTGCTCCCTCTCCCGATTATTCGGCCGAGCTGGTGCTGGTTGATAAGGGAGACAGCGGCCGCCGAAGCCCGTCTGAGGCTGTGGAGGGGGAATACAGTCCGGATGACGATTCCACAGCCGAGTCCGGGGAAGCGGGAGGGATTGGAGGCGGTGAGGGAGCCGCGGAAGAAGAGGCGGCGGAGCTTGCAGCCGCACAACTGGAGGCCCGCTATATCGGTCGGCGCATCCGCACGATGATGGGGTTGGATGGGGATGCCCCCTTCCCGGTTGCGGAGAAAAACGGGGGACAGCGGCCCGCCCAATTCCGGGATTTCGTCATTCTGCTGCGGGCCACCCGCAACTGGGCGCCTGTGCTTATTGAAGAGCTGAACCAATTGGGAATTCCGGCTTATGCGGATATCCAAACGGGGTATTTTGCCGCAACCGAGGTAGAGACCGTGCTGTCCCTGCTCAAGGTGATCGACAATCCCCGCCAGGATATCCCGTTGGCTGCGGTGCTGCGTTCGCCTCTGGTGGGCTTGTCCGCCGAGGAATTGGCCCGGGTCCGGGTGGCGGACCGCAAGGGGGACTATTATGCGGCCCTGCAGGCATGGATCAGCCAGACAGGCGAAGGACTGCGGGCAGCTGCAGCAAGCCCCGGCATTACCGCATCGGGCATTATTCTTCCGTATCCGGTGCAGATGCAGCCGGGATGGGGGGAGACGGCGGCAGGAGCGGAGGAGGAGGCGCAGAGCCAACTGGCGCTGGCGCACAAGCTGCTGGGATTTGTACGCCGGCTCGAACGTTGGCGCAGGGAAGCCAGGCAGGGCTCCCTGTCTGAGCTGATCTGGGATATTTACCGGGAGACGGGCTACTTCGACTACGTGGGAGGGCTTGCGGGCGGCTCCCAGCGCCAAGCCAATCTGCGGGCGCTGTACGACCGTTCCAGACAGTACGAAGCCACCTCCTTCCGCGGCCTGTTCCGTTTCCTGCGGTTTGTGGAGCGGATGCGGGAGGGCGGCGGCGATCTGGGGACGGCCCGTGCGCTCTCCGAGCAGGAGGATGTGGTGCGGATCATGTCCATCCATAAGAGCAAGGGACTGGAGTTTCCGGTGGTATTCGTGGCCGGAACCAACAAGCTGTTTAACCTGACGGATCTGAACGGTTCCTTCCTGATTCACAAGGAGCTGGGCTTCGGGGCCAGATATACGGATACCGCCCTGCGCGCGGTTTATCCCACATTGCCCCAGTTGGCGATCCGGCGCAGAATGCGGCTGGAAACTTTGGCCGAGGAGATGCGGGTGCTGTATGTGGCTTTGACCCGGGCCAAGGAAAAGCTCATCCTGACCGGTACTGTCCCGTCGCTCGCCTCCCGGCTTGCCGTCTGGTTCAGAGCCTCCGGAGGAGAGGGGGCTGTTCTGCCCGACTATCAGCTGGCGGGGGCGCGGGCTTACCTGGACTGGGTCATGCCTGCGGTGCTGCAGCATCCGGAGGCGGCGGCTCGCATCCGGGCCAGGGTGGAGAGTCCCCCGGACAGTCCGGGGGAGTCCGGTTCCGGCTACTTCGCAGGCGCTTCACTGTGTCCGTGGCAGGTATCCGTTGTTAGGGCCGGTTCTCTGGCCTCTGTCCAGACGGCGGCTTTTTCGGAACAAGGAGCGGACAGCGCGGAAGTGATTGAAGCGGTCCGTCATCTGGCTCCCGTGGTGACAGAGCCGTCAGGTCTGGCAGAACGGCTCAAGCGCCAGTTGGAGTGGGAATATCCCTACGGCGGCGCGTCCGCCATGCTGACCAAAACCTCCGTATCCGAACTGAAGCGGCTGGATGCAAACAAGGTGCTTCGCATCTCCGATGCGGACTTTGCGTGGGAAGCGCCTATCCTGCCGGTGTACGGGAATGCTTCCGGCTCTTCCCCGCTGTACCGTCTGCCCCGGTTCCGCAGGACGCGCAAGCTGACGCCGGCAGAGTCAGGCACTATCTACCACACGGTGATGCAGCATACGCCTGCGGGCAAGGAGCTTGACGAAGGGGCGATCAGGGAGCTGATGGACAGTCTGGCGGAGCGGCGCATTCTTTCGAGGGAAGAGCTTGAGTACGTGGATGCGGGAGTTATCGCCGCTTTTTACGCAACGGACATCGGCCGCAGGCTGGCTTCGGCCACTCAGGTGCGCCGGGAGCTTCCCTTCAGCTTCGGTCTGCGGGCGGGCGAGGTCTACCCGGATTGCGGGGAAGCAGCAGCTCACGAGCTGCTGCTGGTTCAAGGCGTTATCGACTGTTTGTTTGAGGACAGGAACGGCAAGACAGTGCTGCTGGATTATAAAACCGACCGGACGGCAGGACAGCCTGTTGCCGAATTGTCCCGGCGTTACCGGCTTCAATTGGAGCTGTACGGACGGGCTGTGGAGGAGATATGGCGGCGGAAGGTAGACGAGAAGATTATCTTTTATTTCGACGGGGCTCAGGTTGTGGCTATGTAGACCGGCGACAAGGGAGGACGAAACGGTGCGAATACTTCATACCGCCGATTGGCATTTGGGGCGGACGCTGGAGGGAAGAAGCCGCCAGGCTGAGCAGGAGGCCTTTCTGGATGAGCTGGCGGTTATGGTCAAGAGCGAGGAAATTGACCTGGTACTGGTCGCCGGTGATATCTACGATACAGTAAATCCTCCCTCGCTGGCGGAAAAGCTGTTCTATGACAGCCTGTCCCGGCTGGCCGACGGGGGCAAGCGCCATGTGGCGGTGATCGCGGGCAATCATGACAGCCCGGAGCGTCTGGCGGCTGCCGCGCCCTTGGCGCAGCGCCATCAGATCCGGTTGTGGGGATTGCCGCAAGCGGAGCCTGTAGAGCTTGGGATACCGGGCTGCGGGGAGAGGGCGGTTCTCTTCGCCCTCCCCTATCCTTCGGAGGCGCGTCTTGGCGAGCTGCTCAGCGGGGAGGCGGATGAGGAGCTGCTGCGCAGCGCTTATTCGGAGCGGATCAAAGCGGTTGCGCGGCGGGCCTGCTCGGCCTTCCGGAAGGATAGCGTCAACCTGATTATGAGCCACCTGTATGTATTGGGGGGCGCAGAGTCGGAAGGCTCCGAACGCCCGATCCAGGTGGGGGGCGCATATACGGTTGAAGCGGCCGCCCTGTGTGCCGGAGCAGATTATGTGGCCCTGGGCCATCTTCACCGCCCCCAGTTCATCAAGGCGGATACGCCGATCCGCTATTCCGGCTCGCCCCTGGCCTATAGCTTCTCCGAAACGGGACAGGCCAAGTCTGTCACCATTGTGGAGGCAGCCCCCGGCGGCAGGCCGTCGATCACGGAGGTGCCCCTTAGCGCCGGTAGGCCTCTGGTGGAATGGACGGCCAAGGAGGGGATCGGACAGGTTCACCGCTGGCTTGACGAAGGCAGGGATGCGAGGGCGTGGATCGATCTGACCATTCATCTGAATGAAGCCCTGAATATGGGCCAACTGCAGGATCTGCGCAAAAGCCATGAAGGCATTATACATATCCGCCCGGTATACCCCGATATGCAAGACGAGATTCATGGGATGGAGCGCTCACTGCCGGTGGACGAGCTGTTCCGGCGGTTTTACCTTCGCCAAACCGGAGGAGCGGAGCCGGAGCCTGAACTGGTGCGGCTGTTTCTGTCCATGCTTCAGACAGGCGGGACGGAAGACGCCCATGCAGGGGGGGAGAAGCCATGAAGCCGATCCATTTGGCCCTCTCCGGCCTTCAGAGCTACCGGGAGCGGCAGGAGGTGGACTTTGCCCGTCTGTCCGATGCGGGGGTATTCGGGATATTCGGCCCCACCGGCAGCGGCAAATCGTCGATTCTCGATGCGATGACCCTGGCCTTGTACGGAAGAGTGGAGCGGGCCCCGGGTGGCACCCAGGGCATCATCAACCAGATGGAGACTGTCTGCAGCGTCTCGTTTACCTTCGAGCTGTCGGGAGCGGGGCATTCTCTGCGGTACCGGGTAGAGCGCCAGTACAAGCGGACGGGAGAGGTATCCGTCAATCAGAATATGGCCCGGCTTATTGCGCTGGATGGCGGGGAGCCTGTAGTGTTGGCCGACAAGGCCAAGGATGTGGATGCCCGGGTCCAGGAGATTCTGGGGCTGTCCATGTCGGATTTCACCAGAGCGGTGGTGCTGCCCCAGGGAAAATTCGCCGAGTTCCTTTCCCTAAAAGGGGTGGAGCGGCGGCATATGCTGGAGCGCCTGTTCCATCTGGAGCAGTACGGGGACGGTCTGTCGGCCAAGGTGGCCTCCAGATTCAGGGAAACGGATATGGAGGTTAAGCAGGCAGAGGCGGAGCAGCTTGGACTGGGCAACGCCTCCGCCTCCGCTCTGAAGGAAGCGGAGGCAAAGCTTGCGGCGGCCGCGGCGGAGGCTGAGAGGCAGCGTCTGCTGCTGCAAGCGGCGGAAGCGGCTGCGGCAGACCAGCGCAGCCTGTGGAAGCTGACCCGGGAGCAGGCTGCGCTTGCTGCAGCCGTGGAGCAGTTTGCGGCGCGGCAGCCGGAGACAGAGGCAGACCGGGCAAGGCTGCAGCTGGCGGAGAATGCGGAGCGGACGGGTCATTTCCTCCGGGAATGGGAGGAAGCGCAGGGAACGCTCGCCTTGGAAGAGGCCCGTCTTGCCGCAGCCGAAGCGGCGGTTGTCCAGGTGTCGGACCGCTACACCCGGCAGCAGCAGATGCACGCCGAAGCCCGGACCCGTCTGGAGCAGGAGGAGCAGCCTCTGCAGGAGCGGATTGCCGCAATCCGGCAGGCGCTTGCGCTGCATAAGGAGCTGCGGCTGGGCGAGCCGGAGCTGCAGGAGCGGGTCCGCCGCGAGGAACTGCTTGCCGGCTCCCGGACTGCGGCGGTGGAGCAGGCTGCCGCCGAGGACCAGCGCTATGCCAAGGCGCTGTCCCTGCAGCAGGAGCTCAAGAGCCGCCTTGCGGCCACAGCCGTAGAAGCGGGCAAACGCGAGCAGCTGCAGACGGCCATGCTGGAGCGGGAGCGGTGGGAGACCGCCCTGCGGCAGCTTGCCGAAGCGCAAGAGGAACTGGCCAAGGCCCGCCTGGGAGTGGAAGAGGGAACCCGGCTTCAGGGAGAGGCGCGGAAGCTGGCAGAGACTGAACAGGAACAGCAGCTGAAGCTTGCAGGCCGGGGCAGAGATTATATGGACCGGCTCATGCTGGCGGAAGCAGAGGAGGACATGCTCCTGGCATCCGCCCATAGCTGGGCCGAGCAAGCAAAGCAGCTGGCACAGGCAGGGTTGCGTGCTACGCTTGCAGTCAGGCTGGCGGAGACATTGGCCGATGGACAGCCTTGCCCCGTGTGCGGCTCCTCCCATCATCCGTCTCCCGCTGTCTACTCCATGGATGAATCAGCCCAGGCGGAGGAGACTGCCAACCGGGAAGAAGCAGACTGGCGCAGCTTTGGCACAGCCGTGGCCGGGCTGAAGCACAGATTGGCCCGGCTCCAGACGGGACTTGCAGGAGAGCTGGACCGGCTTGGAATGATGACGGAACACATGGTTATCGGCGACAGTGTCAATGGAGGAGGAAGGGACGCCCCGGAATTGCTTCTGGGCGGCCGCGAGGCTGCAGCAGCAGGGAATAGCATAGCTTCGGAAGAGGAGAAGCATGCAGCGCTGGCTCCGCACTTCCCGGTTACGCGGGTGGAAGCGGACGCACAGCTGCAGACGGCGCAGGAGCAGCTTGCCTCGCTGGAGCGGGAGACGAGAAGCTGGATCGAAGAACTTCGCAAATCCGCTGAGGCCATACGCTATAGGCAGGCTGAACTGGCCGGAGCGGATGCACGGCTTGCGGCGCAGGAGTCCGCCGTCCTTGGCCTTGCTGCCAAATGGGAGCAGGCGGCCAGGTTGGCTGAAGCGGCTGAAAGGGAGTGGCGGCGCCAGTATCCCGGACTTATTCCGGAGGCTGTCCGTGAGCAGTGGAATGGGATGCAGGAGGTTTTGCGCGCACAAGATGAGCTGCTGGCCCGGCTGGCCAAGGCTGAGCCTTATCTGGAGGAGAGCCGGCGCAAGCTTCAGCAGCTGCAGGAGGAAGCCTCCCGGTTGGAGCGGGAGCTGATTGCCGCCGCCGCAGAGAAGAACAGCCGATTGGCTGCTTCCAGAGAGAAGCAGACCAGGCTGGAGGAGCTGCTGCAAGGCGGCTATTCCGAAGCGGAGACAGAGAAGCTGGAGCTTGAAGCCATCCGGCAGCTCCAGTCCCTGAAGAACGCCGAAGCGGCAGCCCGCTCCATGCAAGAAGAGCTGCAGGCGGCCAAGCAGGAGTACTCAAGCGCACTGGCTGCAGCACGGCAAGGCCAGGCGTTCGCGGCAGCTGCACTGGAGCGGGCCAAGGCCAACGGGGAACGGGAGCTTGGCGCAGCAGGCTTCGGATCTGCGCAGGATGCGAGGAACGCGCTGCTGGCACCTGCCGAGAAGCAGTTCCTTGCCCGGCGTATCACCCGGCATCAGGAGGAATTGGCCCAGGCGAAGGCAGGCTTGAGCCAGGTGGAGGAGGCATTGGGCGGGCGCCGCGGTACAGAGGTCCAGTGTACGGAGAGCGAGGAGAAGCTGGCAGCGGCCAAGGCGCAGGATGAGGAAAAACTGGGACTGAAGGCCAAGGCGGAGCGGGACTTGGAGGAACTGACGGCCAAACACGTGCGGTGGAATCAGCTGGAGAAGGGTCGTCTGGCAGCCAAGGAGCAGTTGGACCGGCTGCATAAGCTTCAGTCCGTGCTCCGGGGCAACGCCTTCGTGGAATTCATGGCCATGGAGCAGCTGCTGCAGGTCAGCCGCGCCGCATCAGAGCGGCTTGGCCAGCTTACCAGGAGAAGATACGCCCTGGAGACGGATTCGACAGGGGGCTTCGTGATCCGGGACGATGCCAATGGCGGGCTTCGCCGCCCGATCAGTACCCTGTCGGGGGGAGAAACCTTTCTCGCATCTCTGGCTTTGGCTCTGGCTCTGTCGGCGCAGATTCAACTGAACGGCACCCACCCCTTGGAATTCTTTTTCTTGGATGAGGGCTTCGGCACACTGGACCCGGATCTGCTGGAGACGGTTGTTCATGCTCTGGAGAAGCTCCACATGGAGCGTCTGACCGTGGGAGTAATCAGCCACGTGCCCGAACTGAAGTCCAGGCTGCCCCGCAGGCTGGTGGTGATTCCCGCTGCTGCAGCCGGTGCGGGAAGCCGCATCAGTTTTGAGACAATGTAATATCTGCAAGCGCGTTGACACGTACTCCCGGGCAGAGTAGAATTTACTCTCCGGGAGTATTCTGCATGGAGAATGTGAACAAATTTAGTCCTCCCGGCGAAACCGGTTGCATGTTTTGTCTGAAAATGTTCACTGGCCGTTCATCACCGGACGGGGTTACAATAAGTTAATTAGAATAACTAGAAAGTGTGAACAATCGCACACAACATGAAACTCTAAAGGAGGCTCTACAAATGGCGTCATATTTGACTCCAAAAGAAATTGCCGAATATACTTCGGAATCCGGCTACAAGAAAGCGACTCTGCCTTTGCATGCGGTGCTCGCGTTGGGCTTTGCTGCAGGGGCTTTCATAGCCCTTGGATTTTTGCTCGATATCCGTGTCATTGCCAGTATGCCTGCCGAGTGGGGGAGCTTCGCCACTTTCATTGGCGCGGCCGTGTTCCCCGTAGGTCTGATTCTGGTGTTGATAGGAGGCGGCGAGCTGCTCACAGGCAATATGATGGCAGTTCCCCTGGCCCGTTTTACCGGTAAAATCACCACCTGGCAAATGCTGCGGAACTTGCTGCTGATTACGATCAGCAATTTTGCCGGCGCTATGTTCGTCGCATATTTCTTCGGACATGTGGTCGGTCTTACAGAAGCGGGAGCATTCCTGGCCAAAACAGTGGACATGGCCGAGCATAAAGTCCATGATTCCTTCCTGCAATCTTTCATTTCCGGCATCGGCTGCAACTGGCTGGTAGCTCTGGCGGTATGGCTTTCTTACGGAGCCAAAGATATCGGAGGCAAAATTCTGGGGATCTGGTTTCCGACCATGGCTTTTGTCGCCATCGGCTTCCAGCACGTTGTCGCCAATATGTTTCTTATTCCCGCGGCGATTTTTGCCGGGCATTTGACCTGGGCAGACTACTTCCAGAACTTTGTTCCTGTATGGCTGGGCAACCTGGTGGGCGGTTCCATCTTTGTAGCCGGAATTTATTTTGTGGCCTACCTCAATAAAAGCGCGCCTGCGGCAGAGGCCAAGCCGGTAGCAGCAGCCAAGACTCCTGCTTCTGTGCGGGATGTTCACGCCGCTGCCAAATAAGCTCATTTAGTATTTGTATTATCCCCTGAGGAAAGCGGAAAATACTCTATGTTTTATAAAGGCTCCTGATCCACTGCATGGTGGCGGGAGCTTTATTTGTTTTAAGCGCGCCTGAATCCCAATCCTGCAACTTTCGTCAAATAAGAGCGCACATGTCCCCTGTCCAAACGAAGTGAACTGGAGCTTGTGGGCTCAATGAAGGGCTAAGGGCGGGTTGGTAGAGTGTTATTGGTGGGGCTTGTCAAAAGCAGAGGGGGCTGAAAAGCTTAATGGAAGAAATTTCCGCTATAGGGCGATTATTCCGTAATCCGAAGAAATTAACGGAAAAAATTTCCGTTAATCTCGCCAAAAAGGCAGACCCCCCCCTTTTTTTCGGGTGTTAACTGGGGGATAACGGAAAAAATTTCCGTTATGTGAGAGCCAACAGAGCATTCTACAGAGTTTAGCGGAAAAAATTTCCGTTAAGCTCGAAGTCCTTGCTATGAAAAAGACGTGAGGCGCGGAGTGCAGGCTGCTCATTCCAGGGGTAGCTGCCCCTTCTGTACGCACAATTCGGGGCAACGTCGGAAAAGCAGCGATTCTGTACGAAATTTTATACATAATTCCTCTTTTCCCGGTGGATGCCCCTCATTGTATTCGAAATTTCATACAGAAGTCCGCATAGCCAAGGAGCAAGTCTTGCGACCCGCGTAAGTGCCACTATACCGCACTATACCGCACTATACCGCATATACCGCATATACCGCATATACCGCATATACCGCATATACCGCACTATACAGCATATACCGCATATACCGCACTATACAGCATATACCGCACTACACCGCACCATATCGTACGCAACGGTAAGCAGACGCTCTGCATATACAGGAAGGAAAGTCCCCCAGCACGACTGCACCGGGGGACTGCAAGTTGCTTGCTTATCACATCCGCAAGCCGTTTATTTGACCAAAGCGGCTGCTTCCTCCAGAATCATGCGGGAAATATTGCGTGCGCTGGAGAAGGAACGTTCCGCCAACTCGCCCTTGCCGATGCAGCCGTCGCCGCAGAAGTAGAAGGGCACGTTCTCAATACGGTTGGGCAATAGCTCATTGCCGTCGATATTCTTGACGCTGGAGACCATGGCTTTCTTGGATACCCGCTTCACGGTCAAGGCATCCTGCCAGCCCGGATAATGCTTGTCGAAGAGAGCTTCCATAGCGGCTTGCTTCTGGTCCAGGTAGAGCTTGCGGGTCTGGTCGCTTTCGAAATCGTCGTTCAGGTAGGCTACACCCTGGAGAAGCTGTCCATGCTCCGGTACAAGTGTATGGTCGGTAGCCGAAACATCGGTAATGAACATCTTCTCATCCATATCGCTGATGTAGCTGAAGGGACGGGCTACCACATGGCTTAACCCGATATCGTAGACCATCACCTCCGTAGGCTTGCTGTCCTGGTATTTCTCCAGGAACGGTTCCCATGCGGTGCCGCGGAGCAGTTTGACCACCTGCTGGACCGGCATGGCGAATACCACCTTATCGAAGGCTTCCTCCCGCTTCTTGGTCTTGATGAAGAATTTACGGTTCTCGTAACGGATGTTGTCAGCCGCCTCCTGCAAGGCTACCTCCCAGCGTCCCGAATCCGTAATCCTCTGCAGCAATTGATTGGTGATGACCGCCCAGCTTCCGATCACATAGTTAACCGGACGGCTGGAGAGAAACAGATTGTGGTAATATTCGCCCACAACTGTCCCCGTTACCTTGCGTGCATCCTCAGGGGAGACGAAGAAGTTGGAGCAGACCAGATGCTCCCACAGCTCCTTGATATCGTCATCGGCATCGGATTGGTCCAGATAGTCGCCCAGAGTGGCATAGTTCTTGATGTTGTGCAACTGCGCCATGATGGCGGCTACCTCGCCCACAAACCGTACCTTCTGAATGGCGGTCAGCAGGTCGGTCTTCACTATATTGACGAAATCCAGCGGAGCAGGAGTCAGTTGGCCGTTCTTGGAATAGACAACGCGGCGCTTATCCACCTGCTTGCTGCTGAAGGACATATTCAGCTCCTTCTCCATAGTCGTCAGGTTATGGCGGTCAATTCCGTAAACCGCGTGTGCTCCGTAATTAAGGGTGAAGCCTTCCTTCTCGTAAGTGAAAGCCCGGCCCCCAAGTTGGGGACTGCGCTCGAACAGTATGCCTTCTACATTTTCCGCCTCCGAAAGGTAAGCAGCGGCAGTCAGTCCGGCCAACCCTCCTCCGATAATAGCAACTCTCATTTTCGGTTCCTCCCTGTTTTTAGCATGAAGCAGATAATCTGCGGATGGGGCGAGCTGCAATTCATCCGGGCCCAGACTATGCCCGTTGCGCAATCCGGTCCATGCCAGCGCCAGATTATAGTGAAGCATGGGCAGAAGCTCGGTATTGCTTTGAACGCACCATCTGAACAAAGTGCCGACATAGGTTGTGACAAGCAGATCCACCTTGCGGGGGTCGGGCAGCCAGACCAGCAGATGCTTGCCAAGCAGATCAAAGGGCGCAAGCAAGGTCAGCGCCGATTCCCCTTGCAGGGTAATGGAAGTGAGCGAGCGAACCAGCAGCCGGTACTTGACGATGCTGTCGGCGAGATCCGTGAACAGCCGGTTGATATGCCCCTCCAGAGAGGAGACTCTGGACACCGGCCATTCAGCCCATGCCTGAATCAACTTGGTCTGGCGGTTGCCGACTTCCTCCAATATTTCATCTTTTCCTTTGAAGTAATGGTAAAAGGTGCCCTTGGAGGTTCTTGTGGCTGCAATGATCTCATCTACGGACACATTCTCATAACCTTTTTCCATAAACATCTTCAGGGCGGTTTCTATGACTTGGTCCCGCTTCTTTCGTGTGGTTTCCCTCATGTACGAAATAGTGATCACACCTGTCAGCAGTTTGCTGTCTTTATTATAAAACGCCATTCCCTGGCCGTCCAGTCGAAAATAGACTATCAGTCTAATTATCCCCCGAATTGGGCAACCGCCTATTTTTGGCAAGGCGGGAGCCTGGAAGAAACAGGGCGCATATCATGGTGGTAAATGGGAGGGAAGCATAATGCAGACACATGAGGCTTACGCGCTGTGCCAGACACATATGAACAAATTTGTGCGGATTCAAATGCATGACGGTGCTGTATACGAAGGAGTTATTGAGAAGCTGGATAATGAGCATGTATACATTGCCTGTCCCGGCCGCAGCGGGGATGGGGAAGAGCAGGCCCGCTATTTTCCGTACCCGGGCTGGGGCGGCCCGTTCGGCTTTGGTCCCCGCTTCCGCAGATTCGCTCTGCCTTTGTTCGGGCTGGCCGCGTTGTCGCTGCTGCCTTACTGGTATATCTAAGACGCAGCGTGCACTGTTGTTTGGAGAAGGATAGAGCAGCCATTCCTAACATAAGGGCTGCTCTATCCTGATTTCAGTTATCGAGAGAGGACAGGCCTCCACTTTATGGGATAATTTTGGTATGATGAAGGAATCCTGACAAATTGATGGAGGTAAAACAAGATGGACTGCATTTTCTGCAAAATTGTCGAGGGACAAATTCCTTCCAAAAAGGTTTATGAGAATGAGCATGTGGTTGCCTTTCATGATATTGAGCCTGCTGCGCCTGTGCACGTGCTTATTATTCCCAAGAAGCATATACCGACTGCAAACGATGTGGCTCCCGAGGATCTGCATCTGATTGGGGAGATTCACCAGGCGGCCCAGATCATTGCCAATGAACTGGGTGTCGCCGAATCCGGATTCCGTCTGGTCAATAATTGCGGCAGCAATGGCGGACAAGTGGTATATCACATTCATTACCATCTGCTTGGCGGGGAAAAACTGGGTCCGTTGAATAAGCGCGACTGATCAGGAAAGATTGCTTGGGCGATATTTTGCATGTGCGGTTGACACTGGATTAACCTATAACATATAATGTAGTTTGATAACCGTCTGTTTTTTGGACACGGTCTGTTCGGAGGGAGGGAAATCTGGTGTCAGAAACTCGAGTACGCAAAAATGAAACAATCGATGCAGCACTTCGCCGCTTTAAGAAATCCATCGCGAAGGACGGCGTGTTGGCGGAGGTTAAAAAACGTAAGCACTATGAAAAGCCTAGCGTTAAGCGCAAGCTTAAGTCCGAGGCTGCTCGCAAGCGGAAGTTCTAGGAGGCCTTACTCATGAACCTAAACGACCGATTGAACGAAGATATGAAGCAGGCGATGAGGAGCCAGGATAAATTCAGGCTTTCCGTAATCCGAATGGTTCGTTCGTCGATTAAGAATATAGAAATCGATCAACGGAAAACCCTGGATGACCAAGAAGTCCTTGACGTTCTGAATCGTGAGATCAAGCAGCGTAGAGATTCCCTCCATGAATTCGAGAAGGCAGGCCGGCAGGATCTGGCAGACCAACTGAAGCAGGAGCTTACTATTCTTGCTGAATATATGCCGCGGCAACTGAGTGAAGATGAAGTCAAAGTGATTGTACAACAGACCATCCAAGAAGTCGGTGCTTCCTCAAAGGCGGATATAGGCAAGGTAATGGGAGCTTTAATGCCCAAGGTTAAGGGGCTCGCCGATGGCAAGCTTGTCAATCAGATTGTGCAGCAATCCTTGGCGTAGCAAGCCAACCGCCACAACCAGGAACACTCCGGTTCATCGTGACCGGAGTGTTCTTGGTTTTTTGTTTTTTTCATGAAACGAAAGGACTATATTTACGTAGTACGTGATAAGTGTAAGGAGGGAGGATGTTTAGATGAGAACGCGGTCTTTAATACGGTCGTTCTGGTTAACAGTTCTTGCGCTCCTATTTGTGCTGCCCGCCGGTCTGGCCGCGGCAGAAGAAGGGAGTCCGGCAGGCACGGGGCAGAACGGCAGCAAGCTGGTGTATGTCGTCCCTGCTCACCAGACCATCGAGAGCGGGCTGTACAGTTTTTTGGAGCGGGCCTATGAGGATGCGGAGAAGCATCAGGCAGATTATGTTATACTGGATCTGGATACATTGGGGGGCAGAGTGGACTCGGCGCTGTCCATCGGCGAGCTGATTGCCAACAGCAGCGTGCCGACTGCAGCGTTCATCCGCAACAAGGCGATTTCGGCGGGCAGCTATATCGCCCTCAATGCCAACCGCATCTACATGAAGCCGGGCAGTACCATCGGCGCGGCGGCTGTAGTGGATGGAAGCGGGCAAGAGGTGGATAGCGCCAAGGTTATTGCCATGTGGGCAAGCGAAATGCGCTCTGCCGCCGAGCTGTACGGACGCAACCCGGAGATCGCCGAAGGCATGGTCAACAAGAACCGGGAGCTGACGGTAACCGAGTTGAACCGGACTTATGGCAAGGGCGAGCTGGTTTCCCTTACCTCGGAGGAGGCTCTGAAGGTGGGCTATGCGAACGGGTTGCTCCAGACTCATGACGAGGTTTTGAAAGCGCTTGGATTGGAAGGCGCGCAGGTGGAGCAATTCAATCCTTCCTTTGCTGAGAAGCTGGCCCGGCTGCTGGTTCATCCTTATACGACCACGCTGCTCTTCGTGCTGGGTCTGGCGGGCATTGCCATTGAGCTGTTCGTGCCGGGCTTCGGAATTCCGGGCATTGTGGGAGTGGGCAGCTTCGCGCTGTATTTCTTCGGCCATTTTGTAGCCGGATTTGCGGGGGTGGAGGATGTGGTGCTGTTTGTCATCGGCATTGTGCTGCTGGTCATCGAGGTGTTCGTACCAGGCTTTGGGATATGGGCCATACTTGGAATTATCAGTCTGGTCAGCGGTGTGATCATGGCGGCGTATGATTCCTCGGATATGGCGGCGTCCCTGGGATTGGGCTTTGCCATGGCGCTGGTGGTGACCGGGATTGTCATCTATCTGCTCCGCCGCCGCGGCATATGGAACAAGTTCATTCTTAAGGATGAACTGAAGAGCGAACTGGGGTTTGTGTCCCAGCCCGTGATGGACCATCTGCTGGGGCAGACCGGCAGCGCCCTGACGACGCTGCGTCCGGCGGGTACTGCCGTCATCAACGGCCAGCGGATCGATGTGGTGACCTCGGGCGAATTTATTGCCCAGGGAAGCCGGATTACGGTGATACAGGTGGAAGGCACAAGAGTCGTAGTGCGTGAAGAGCAGACAGAAGTCAACTAATTTTATCAGGTGGGAGGCAACAATATGGATCCGATGATAACGACATTGATTTTGATCGCGCTTGCGATCGTGGTGCTTTCGGTGTTTTTCAGCTTTTTTCCGTTTATGCTGTGGATTTCGGCATTGGCTTCGGGGGTCAAGGTAGGCATCTTCACACTGGTGGCCATGCGGCTGCGGCGGGTTATCCCCAGCCGGATCGTCAATCCGCTGATCAAGGCTACCAAGGCAGGGCTTGGACTGAATATCAACCATCTGGAAAGTCACTTTTTGGCAGGGGGCAATGTGGATAGAGTAGTCAATGCCCTGATTGCCGCCCAGCGCGCCAACATTCCCCTTGGCTTCGAACGGGCTGCGGCTATCGACCTGGCGGGCCGGGACGTATTGCAGGCCGTGCAGATGAGCGTTAATCCCCGGGTCATTGAAACTCCTATTGTTGCGGCAGTTGCAAGAGACGGCATTGAAGTGAAGGTTAAGGCCAAGGTGACGGTTAGAGCCAACATCGACCGGCTGGTAGGGGGAGCCGGGGAAGAAACGATTATCGCGCGGGTAGGAGAAGGGATCGTTACCACGGTAGGTTCCTCCGACTCCCATAAGAACGTGCTGGAGAATCCGGATTCCATCTCCCGTACGGTGTTGAGCAAGGGATTGGATGCGGGCACAGCTTTCGAGATTCTCTCCATCGATATTGCCGATGTGGATATCGGCAAGAACATCGGCGCGTATCTCCAGACGGAGCAGGCAGAGGCCGACAAGCGGATCGCCCAGGCCAAGGCGGAGGAGCGCCGGGCAATGGCGGTTGCCCAAGAGCAGGAGATGAAGGCCAAGGTGGTGGAGATGCGGGCGCTGGTGGTGGAATCCGAATCCCAGGTTCCATTGGCCATGTCCGATGCTCTGCGCACCGGCAAGCTGGGTGTGATGGACTACATGAATCTCAAGAATATCGATGCCGATACCCAGATGAGAAGCTCCATCGGCAAGGTGAATGATCCAGCCAAGCCGGATCAGGAATAATGCTGCAGGAGTTTGAGAGACTACTGGAAGCCTCATAGCGAGTTGTCAGACACGTCCTAAGAGACTGCGACGAACTTAAAAACGTTCAGGAGGTGAGGTCTGAAGATGGGATCGTTATTCGGTGTAATCCTTATTTTGCTTACTATCGTGCTTCCCCTGCTGGGCAAGTCCAAGCAAGGACAGGGTACTGTGGGCAAAGCTCCCGTCAAGCCAGTCCGGCCCATGCCCACCTTCGGGGGCGGACCCGGGGAGCGCAAGCCTCCCCAGCCCCGGCCTTCGGCCCTTTCCAGAGAAGAAGCCCGCAGGGATGCGGAACGTCTGGAACGGGAGAATATGTCCCGGCAATGGGAGGAAGAGCGGGCCGCGGCGCGAGAGAGGGAGCGCATGGAGCGCCAGCAGGCAAGGGAGGCGGAAGCGGCGCGGAAGCCTGCGGCAGCTGCGGCCCCTATAACCGCTACAGCAGCCCTAACGCATAAGGCCAGAGGGAGCGGTCTGCCCCTTGCGGCCAAAGCGCCAGGCTCTCCGGAAGCTCCGGCTCCGGCCGCATTCTCCCTTGATACAGCGGCAGAAGAGATGGCCCGCGCCGTTGTCTGGTCCGAGATTCTCGGACCGCCGAGGTCCAAGCGGCCTTACGGCAGGTAATTGCGGATGCTGCGCTGCGGGAGATGCAAGATTTGATCATCTGCATATATTATAAGTCAGCCCCTTTGTTTATCCTTCTCCTTATGGAGGGAAGACGCAGGGGCTGTTTTGTGTACATTCTCCCCGTGACAAAAGCCTATAAATATGTTAAATTAATTAATAGTCCGAAAACGGACTATTATAATCCGCTTGTTATGGAGGTTTTTTGCATGCGCGACGAAATAAGGGAAGCGATCCGAGGCTATTACGATGTCTATTTCGGCATTGGGGAGGTTTATGAGAAGCTGGCGAAAATGCACGGGCTTACTTCAAGCTCGCTGTTCGTGCTCCAAATCATTCATCAATATCCGGAGCAATGCACCCAGCATTTTATTTGCGAAAAGCTGCTTTACCCCAAGCAAACTGTCAATACGATTCTCGATGCCTTCGAGAGAAAGGGCTATATCTTCAAGAAGGTGGCCCCTTGGGACAAGCGCAGCAAATATATTCTGCTGACACCGGACGGGCAGCAATACGCCGACGGCATCCTGGCGGATATGCTTCATCTGGAGGAGACAGCCTTTCTGAATATGGAGGCGGATGAACGAACAGCCATGCTGCACGGCGAGCGCGCCTTTCTTAAGCAGCTGACACTGACCATGAATTCTCTGGAGCATAATGGCACCGACAGAGCTTAAGGAGGAGCAGGGAATGAAGTACCTGATGCAATTTTTGGGAAGCAAGAAGAAGATTCTGTTTGGGATCCTGTTTATATCGCTGCTGCAATCCTTCGGAACCCTGCTGGTTCCTTATTTTGTTGCGGAGATCATCGATGTGGGCATTATCGGGAAGCAGGTGCCGGTTATTGTGCGGATTGGCCTGCAGATGCTGGCCGCGGCGGGGATCACGGCGCTGGTCTCTCTCTGGGGCAGCTATCTGTGCGCCGACCTGGCGGCAATGACGGGGAAATACCTGAGGGAGAAGCTGTTCGACAAGACCCAGTTGCTGTCGGTCAAGCAATTCAACCATTTCGGCACGGCTTCCATGATTACCCGGGCCACGGGAGATATCACCGTCATCCAGCAGACCATGATTATGGTGACGCAGATGATTCTGCCTACCCCGCTTGTGGCCGTTGCAGCAGTGATCATGACCGCAGCCGTAAGCCCCGGCCTGGTGTATATTCCGCTTATTGCCATGCTGGTTTTTCTGGCCGTGATCTATTTGCTGTTCCGGACGGCAAGCCCCATCTCAAGAACGATTCAGCAGCGGGTGGATACCGTGAACCGGATCGTCCGGGAATCCATTGTAGGCATCCGGGTTATCCGCGCTTTTGACAATACGGCCTATGAGCAAAAAAGAACCGATGACGCTTTTACCGAATATGCGGATAACGTGATCCGCCTAAACCGGACCTTCGCCGCCTTCAATCCCCTCGTATGGGCCATCATGGGGCTCGCCATGGGTGCGGTTGTCTGGTTCGGAGGGGATCTGGTGCTTCGGGAGACCATTCAGGTAGGCAGCATATCCGCGGTAACCGAATATACCATCATGATGCTGATGTACCTGATGATGTCGGCCATGGTGCTGGTGATGCTGCCGAGAATGACCGCCTGCCTGGACCGTATCCGGGAGGTGATGGATATGGAGCCGGAGATAGCGGACGCCCCCGGGCCGCAAGCCCGGTTGGATTCGGCCGATCCCCGGAAGATTGTCTTCCGCGACGTGAGCTTCTCCTACAAGGGGGCCGAGAAGCCTGTGCTGGAAGGGCTCAGCTTCGTATGCGAGCAAGGAAAAACAACGGCCATCATCGGTGGAACCGGCTCCGGCAAGAGCACTATAGCAGGCCTTATGCTCCGTTTATACGATATCCGCAAGGGAGAGATTCTGTTGGAGGGCCAGGATATCCGCAGCCTGAAGCAGCATGAGCTGCGGGAGCACATCAGCTATGTTCCGCAGAAGGCATTTCTGTTCAGCGGCACAATCGCGGACAATCTCCGCATGGGCAACGGGGAGGCTGCTCCCGAAGAACTGCGCCATGCCGCGGGAATCGCCCAGGCGGATGCCTTCATCTCCTCTCTGGAGCAGGGGTATGACAGCCCGGTGGCCCAGGCCGGCACGAACTTCTCCGGAGGCCAGAAGCAGCGGCTGTGCATCGCCCGGGCACTGGTCAAGCAGGCGCCCGTCTATGTATTCGACGACAGCTTCTCCGCACTGGACTACAAGACCGACGCCGCTCTGCGGAGCGCGTTGAAGCAGGAGATGCGCCATGCCGCCGTAGTGATCATCGCACAGCGGATCAGCACCATCATGGATGCGGATCAGATCATCGTGCTGGACGCGGGAACCATCGCCGGCACCGGCAGACATGAAGAGCTGCTTGAGACCTGCAGCGTATATAAGGAAATTGCCGAGTCTCAGCTTACGGAGAAGGAGATCAGCAGAACATGAAGAAAGCCAAGAAAACCAATCAAACCGGGGACGCAGCTGTCCGTGCCTATGAGATGGAGGATATCCCGCAAAATTCAAAGGCTGCGGTCAACCGCTTGCTGGGACTGCTGTTTCTGCAAAAAGGAGCCTTGGCGGTCATTGTACTCTCCACCCTGGGGAGCATCGGCTTGTTTACAGCCACGCCGCTGATTCTGGGCCGGGCCATCGACCGGCTGATCGAGGGAGTGAGCGAGCACGGATTCGGCGGGGGATTTCATCTCCTGGCGGAGACTGTGGGAGGACCCCTGCTCCTGTTCCTGGGAGCGTATCTGCTAAGCTCCGGCTTTGCCTTCCTCCAGGAATACACCATGGCCGGTGTGGGGGAGAGGCTGGTGCTGTCCCTGCGCAAACAGATGAGCGCCAAGATCACCCGGCTGCCCCTGCGCTATTACGACTCCCACCAAACGGGGGATCTGCTGAGCAGAACCACCAACGACCTGGACCGGGTGGCGGAGGTTCTGAAAACCGGCTCGCTGCAATTTATCAATGCCGTGTTCAACATCACCATCAGCGTCATAATCATGCTCACCCAGAGTCCGTTTCTGACGCTGTTGATTCTGGTGGCCATGTCCATCAGCGTGTTCGCCACCAAGTGGATTTCGCAGAAGAACTATGCTGCAGCAGCCGAAAACCAGGCTGTTCTGGGCGAGCTGAACAGCCGGATTGAGGAGCTGTATACCGGCAACCTGATTATTAAGAGCTTCAATCAGCAGGAGGAGGTTACCCGGACCGTCAGGGAGATCAGCGGGAGGCAATACGCGGCGAACAAGCGAGCCCAGTTTGTCATGTTCGCCATCTATCCGGCTATCCGTTTCCTGACCCAGCTGGGATTTGTAGTGACCGCCATTGTGGGAGGCATCTTTGCGGTGAACGGCAGGATGACCATCGGGACCATCCAGGCGTTCCTGCAGTATGTCAACCAGATTTCCGAGCCCATCGCCCAATCCTCCTACTTCCTCAACTCGCTGCAGGCTGCCCTGGCGTCCGCGGAGCGCGTGTTTGCCTTTCTGGACGAGGAGGAGGAAGCGCCGGATACCGCTTCGCTCAAGCAGATCCCCTCGCCCCGGGGCGCCGTAAGCTTTGAGCATGTGCGCTTTGGCTACCGTCCCGACGCCGTCCTGATGCAGGATGTCAGCCTGTCGGTAAAGCCGAATCAGATGGTGGCCATAGTCGGTCCCACCGGTGCAGGGAAGACGACGCTCATCAATCTGCTGATGCGGTTCTATGAGCTGAACGGGGGCCGAATCCTTATTGATGATACGGATATCAGGGAGCTTCCCAAGAGTGCGCTGCGCAGGATGGTAGGTATGGTGCTGCAGGATACCTGGCTGTTCCAGGGCACGATCGCCCAGAATATCGCCTACGGAAAAATGGATGCGGAGCGCGGGGAGATTATACAGGCGGCGAAAGCGGCCCGCTGCGACCACTTTATCCGGACGTTGGAGCACGGTTACGATACGGTGATTTCCAGCGAGGATGGCAATGTGTCCCAAGGGCAAATGCAGCTGTTGACCATCGCCAGAGCCATGCTGGCCAATCCCGCCCTCATGATTCTTGATGAAGCCACCTCCAGCGTGGATACCCGGACGGAAGTGGAAGTGCAGAGAGCCATGGCGGAGGTTATGAAGGGAAAGACCAGCTTTGTGATCGCCCACCGGCTCTCCACCATCAAGTCCGCCGATGTCATTCTGGTGATGAGAAACGGCACAATCATTGAACAAGGTACTCACGAAGAGCTGCTGGCAGGCGATACCTTCTATGCCGATCTGTATAACAGCCAGTTTGCCGAAGAAACCGCAGCAGGCTAATCCCTCTGTACAAAAACATAGGTGCTTTCATTGGAAAGCTCCTCTGCAAAAGCATAGCGCAGCCGGTCGAAGCCCTTGATTGCTTCGACCGACTCAATTTGCTGCTCGGCCATGAACCGGACCATTTCGCCCCTGGCCATCTTGACCTCCGTCCCTCTCTCAACAACCTTGTCCCCGGCCTTCCGGCCAAACACACAAGTAACGATCCGCACATTCCCGTCCGCATAAGGAGTGATGCATTTGCTGTATTCCTTGGACGCCAGATTGACGATGCAGCGGCTTTCCGAAAGAAGCCGGTCCGCCAGTTTTCGGCTCCAGAACGCATAGAGTGAATCCAAGCCGGGGCCCCCCAGCCTGGCCTGCATTTCCAGCCTGTAAGGAACAACTCCGTCCAAGGGCCGCAGCACCCCGTAGAACCCCGATAAAATCCGCAAATGCTTCTCCACATAGGTTAACTCTGCTGTTTGGAACACCCCGGGGGCCATGTACTGATACTGAATTCCCTCATAAGAAAGGAGGGCGGGGGTCAGATTGCGCTGCAAATCCATGCTCTGAATCCGCTCATAATTTAGGGCTGCGATAGCATGATTGCAGTTCCACACGGATTTAGCTTCCTCGTAGTTCAACTTTTTCAAATAGGCCAGGAGAATTTCCGTATCTCTCAAAAAAAACGGCAGCTGCCGGCCATTTAATGAGTCGGTGTCTGTCTTCATCTTTTTTGCCGGTGAAATGATGATTCTCATGATTTTTCCTTTTTTCTATGTATTATACCAATAAAACAGCGGGAGTGGGGCATTGTCTGCCATCCCCGTCTCCCGCTGTTTCTGCCGGTTTGCTATTCCTAAATCTTGTTGACAATCTCCTTGTTTTGCAGTAACGCTGCCAGATAGGCGAGAGTCAACCCTTGACCCCAGCCCTGTACCCGTTTCTTGGAGATAATCTTATAATCGTCGGCGCTGTGCATCACCGCGGTGCCCGCGGACACATTGCGGACGGAGCCGTCTTCATCGATATTGGCCAGGATGCCCTGGTAAGCCTTGGCCATATAGTTCTGATGCAGCGGATGGCCGTAGATGGTCAGAGCCGCGGCAATACCCGCCGAAGCCGAGGTCTCCTCATAGGAGGTCCCGTCGTTCAGCACAGTCCGCCACAGCCCGTCCTCCGTCTGCAGCCGGACCAGGGCGCTTAATTGGTCTCCCAATGCACCGCCAATCTGCATCCACATGGGCATGAACGGATTAAGCATTTTGTAAGCCTGCGACATGGTGTAAGCCGCCCAGGCATTGGCCCGGCCCCAGTAAATACCGGACAAGTGGTCTTGCCGGACATTATCCCAGGCATGGTAGAACAGATTGGTCTTGGTATCCTGCAAATATTCCTCATGCCAATAGAATTGGTTGAGCGCGTCGTCGATATATTCCTTGTTGTCCAGCTTAAAGCCCAAGCGCAGCAGAAAATACGCGGCCATAAACAACGTATCCGCCCATGCCTGCTCCGGGAAATCGTTGTTGGAGGAAACCGTATGCTGGAAGACCCCTTCCCCGAACCGGATGGCCTCCTTGCGCAGATAGTCGGCCTTCAGCAAGCATAAGTCCATATACTTGGAATCTCCGGTGGCTTCATGCAAGGTCAGCATAGTATGCCCCATGGCGCAAGCATTGACCATCATCGGCGGAAGGCCAAGCTCCAGATATTCATCCACCCATTTGACAAGAAAATCGATATATTCCTGGTTCCCCGTTACTTGCCAGGCTTTGCTGATCCCGTAGAAGGCCACTCCGCAGGACCAGTTCCAGGTGAAGTCCATGCTCATCGTTCTGCGGACTACCCGGTCAATGAGCTCTCTCACTTCGTTTTCATCGCATTCAAACTTGCGCATCTGCTTCATCTCCTCATGCCACAGTTTATCGGAAATCACAACTAAAGAATCACCTATTATGAGAGTACCGGATCGAACCGGAAATGCAAATCCAAAAAACATGTTTATTTGTGCACTTTTCCGACTTTATTATGTATGGTTAAACCGCTCTTGGGGCTATTTCGTTCCGGGAGGAGTATGCCCCTTCCTTGCAAGTGGAGGCGGTGACGATAATTTAATGATAGCGGGAGGTAAAAATCGTTGGATTGAACAGGTGATGTAACCGCTTCATAATGAAAATGGGAGGTGGTGCGGCCGGCAGGAAGGCATTTATCCTCATATATGGGAGGGGAAATTATTGAAGGCAAGAAGGACCGCTCTGATGATGTTCATAAGCAGCGATGGCCCTTTTGTTGCCTGCACCGGCGTGCAGCTTCAAGCGGCAGGGGAGCTGAAGCTGGACGTATACCCGACCAGCCAGCCTACGGGTGGGCTGGAGCCCTTGTACCTGAAGCTGAATAACGGAAGCTCGGTCATCTATTGAGAGAAGCCGGTATACAATCTGAAGGCGAACGAATGGAATACGGTGACGGTGAATCTCTGCGGCACGCGCAGCCCAATCACCGGCATCACCTTCTATGTGTGGAGCGGAAGTTCCGCACTGGAGGCACGGGCCCAACTGACGTACAAGTTCGATCATCTCCGGACCGTGCGGTGAACAGCAAGCTGAAGGCAAGGCCGCCGTCGGACTGCCGGATCACTCCGGCAGTCTTTGCAGTTGTCAAAACCCGGTGCCGCCATTATTGTAATTATCATCAAGCAGATCCGTAAAAAGACGGAGAGTGAGCGGATGAACATATCCAACCGGCGTTATTATACCATCCATTATAAGGTGAAGCTCATCGCAGCGTTCGGACTTCTGATTATCTTAACCCTTGCTTCCGTCGGGACGATCAATTATGTCCATGTCCGCGGGGAGCTGGAGAAGTCGTCGCAAGCCAATCTGGAGCAGACCATGGATCAATTGGTCTCTCATGTGGAGCTGCGAATGACGGAGATCAACAAGATGGCCATCCGTCTGGCCGGTGATACCGAATTCCAGACACTGACGGAGAATCTGCCGGATGCCCCCTACGAGCTCCGTTCGATGATCGACCAGCGGATTGAATTCGAAGCTAGGAACAGTGAAATCTATACGGTCACAATCATGGATAACGAATATGCGGATACGTTCAGCGAGCTGCATACGCCCCCCATCAGCGAGGGGGATTCGGACCGGTGGCGGAGGACGGGGATCAGCGCGGCTTTCCTGGATAACCGGAGCAAGTGGAGTCTGGAATATTTCCAGCACCGGAACGGAGAGCTCATACCGGTCATGCTGTATTCCCACCCCATCTACCGGATCAGGACCTACGAGGTCAAGCCCGTCGGCGTCCTGCAAATCTCGATGAGCCTGGAGTGGCTGCTGAACCAGTTGGACAACAGGAAGGGGAATAATGCCCGGTTCGCCATCACCGACGGGGATGGCCGGAATCTGCTGTCCGTGGCGAAGGAGGAGCTTGGGGCTCCCTTTATTCCCGCGGAGGAGTTCCGGAGGGAGCTGGGGTTGGGAAACAGCGTATGGAGGAGGGGCGGCGAAACGGTGACTGTGAAGCATTTTGCCGGGCAGACCTGGTTTCTGACCGCCGTCAAACCGGACCACGATGTCATTGCCGGAGCCAACAAAGCCTTGCGGCAATCCTTGCTGGTTGCCGCCGGCATTTTCATATTCGCCATGGGGTTGGCGGTGGTCATCTCCCATAGCGTGACGCGGCCCATTCTGCTGCTGTGCAAGGCCATGGGACAGTTGGAGCGGGGGATGCTGAACACCACGGTGGAGATCCCGGGCAGGGACGAATTCGGCTACTTGGGCAAGAGCTTCAACAGCATGGCGATGCAGATCAAAACGCTGGTCGCCGATAACCTGCAGATCGAGCTATCCCGGCGGGAAGCGGAGCTGATCGCCCTGCAGACCCAGATCAACCCGCATTTTCTGTACAATACCCTGAGCTCCATCGACAGTCTGGCCTCCCATCTGAAGGACAACCGGATCAGCACGATATCGCAGGGTCTTGCCCATATGTTCCGGTACAGTGTCAGCGGGAACGCCATGTCGAGCCTTCAGGAGGAAATCCGCCATATCGAGCTGTATCTGTCCATCCAGAAAATCCGTTTCGGCGCGAAGCTGGACTTCATCATTGATCTGGAAGAGGGGATGGAGCATTATGAAGTGCCCAAGCTGTTCCTTCAGCCTCTTGTTGAAAATTCGGTGGTTCACGGGATCGAGCCCAAAGCGGAGGGCGGCTATGTCAATCTGTTGGCCCGTTCCGTCTCGGAGACGCACCTGTGCATTGAAATAGAAGACAGCGGGACCGGGATGCCGGAGGAGCAGGTGCGCGCCCTGAACCGGATGCTGGAAGAGGGACGCAGCGAGGTGAAGCCGGGCTCACGGCGTTCCATCGGGCTTATGAATGTATACCGGCGGGTCGCGCTGCTGTACGGAAGCGACGGGGAGATGGCCATTGCCAGCTCGGAGGGCTTCGGTACCGTCATCCGGCTGGTGATTCCAAAGAAGGGGATGGTAGACCATGGTTAAAGTGCTGATCGCGGAGGATGAAGCGATCATCCTGGAGGGGATGATCACCAAGATCCACTGGGACGAGCTGGGCTTGCAGCTTGCAGGGACCGCCGGTGACGGAAGCCGTGCCTTGCAGCTGTTCCGGGAACTGCTGCCGGATATCCTCATTACCGATATCCGGATGCCGGCCATGGACGGCTTGACCCTGATCAAGGAGGTCAAGCGGCTGAAGCCCCAGACGGTATGCATCATCATCAGCGGAATCGGGGAGTTCTCCTTCGCAAGAGAAGCGATGGAGCTGGGCGTCACCCGCTATCTGCTGAAGCCTCTGAACGAGGCCGAGATCAACAGCGTGCTGGCAAGCAAGCTCGGGGAGCTGGAGAGGGATTCGGAGGACCGTCTTACCGTGGAGAAGCTCAAAGCCGATTTCAGGAAGTATGCGGATGAGATTCAAGAGCTGATCTTGTCCAAGCTGGTGTCGGAGACTGCCGAAGACCGCCTGGAGGCTAAGTGGGCGGACTTCGGGTTCCGGCGCACCGGCTCCGCACTGTGTGCGGCGGTATTCGCCTTGGGCAGAATTGCCTTTCCCCATCTCCGCTTCCAGGCCGGCGAAGAGCCGCTGCTGTGGTTCGGTGTGAAGAACATCATCGGGGAATGTCTCCGGCAGGAGAGTCTTCACGGCGTGGTGTTCAAGCATGCCTTCAAAAAACGCGAGATCGTGGCGGTGGTGGAGCTGGCGGAGGAGATGGACCGGGAGCGGGCCGGGCGCGCCTTTGAGCGGGCTTGGCGCAACGTGGACCGCCTGCTCCGTATTCCGGTTGCCGTCGGCAGGGGAGGAGAAGCGGCCCGTCCCGAGGAGCTCCGCAGGTCTTATGCCGAGGCGTCCTTGGCCAGTCAGAACCGGATCATCCGCGGATACGGTGCAGTGTATGCCCTTGGCCAAGCGGCGTCCGTACAGAATTCGAAGCCGGTGACGGAGGCTGAGGAGAAGACGGTGCTCCGCTGGCTGGAGGAGTCCCGCACCCAGGAGCTGGGCGAATGGCTGCGGGCACGGATGCTCCCGATGACCGATCCGGCCGGGGGCCAGTACCGGGAGTGGGAACGATTCTGTCTGGAGGTCCACCGTCTGTTCCGCTCCATAACGGCGGCCAAGAACGCCGACGGCGCCGCCCTTCTCGGCGATTACCCGACGTTCCTGCAAGAGGTAGCGAATGCCGAGAATTGGATGGAGACGCTGTCCGACCTGATGAAGCAGGCGGCCGCCGTCGCCAACTGCTGCTCGCCGGGGGGGCGGAGGACCGGGGAAGACATTGTCGAAGAGGTCAAGAGGGTGATCAGCAGCGACTGCCAGAAGGATATTTCGCTGCTATGGATTTCCCAGCAGTACTACATTCATGCCAACTATTTCAGCCGGCTGTTCAAGGAGAAGACCGGGATGAATCTCACGGATTATATCATGCAGACCCGGATGGACCAGGCATACCGGCTGGTCAAGACAACGGATATGCAAATCCGCAGCATCGCGGAGATGGTGGGCTACGACAACGCGGCGTACTTCGGCATGCTGTTCCGCAAGACCTTCGGCCAGTCGCCCATCCAAGTGCGCGAGGACGAGAAGAGAGCCGCTGCCGCCGAAAGTACAAATCCTCATATCAAAGGATCATTTCCCTGTATAACGCCTCCCGGAACGGACGGTTTATCATAAAGATGCATCCAAAAACAAACCAAAACAAAAGGGAGGATTTAAATGAACATCCTTAAGCGAAAAGGCTTCATTCCGGGGGCGATGGCGATGCTTCTGTTGGCGGCTTGCTCCGGCAACGGCGGCAGCAGCAATGCCGGAAGCACAGACGCAGCCAAGGCCACGCCGGGGGGAGCCACCCAGCCGGCGGCCAGCACGGCAGCCTCAGTCAAGCCGGCGAACGTGGAGATTACTGTATGGGACAAACCGAAGCCGGACGAGCCGCGGAAAGCGCATATTGAAGAAATATGGGCCGGCTTTTCGGCGAAATATCCGCATATCACGGTGAAGCACGAAACACCCCCTACGGGAACCAGTGACCGTCAAGTGTTCATGACGGCCATGGCGGGGGGCACCGGTCCGGATGCCTACCAATATGCCCACTTCCCGATCATTCAGGACTGGATCAAAGCGGGGTACGCGTTGGATCTGACGAAATATTGGAATGATTTTGCGGACAAGGGCAAGTATATCCCCTCCTCCCTGGAGCAAGCCACCAAGGACGGGAAGGTCTACGGCCTGCCGTACAAGATGTACACGGTCGGTCTGATCTACAACAAGAAGCTGTACCAAGGTGCGGGGCTTGATCCCAGCAAACCGCCGGCTAATTGGGATGAATTCGCCGATTACGGCAAGAAGCTGACGGACCCGGCCAAGAAGCAGTACGGCTTTGCACTGCTCGGCATGGAGTGGGCGGACTGGCACTTCGAATATTACGTCTGGCAGGCGGGCGGCGACTTGACGACCAAGAATGCGGACGGCACCATCAAGCTGGAGTTCACCAGCGAGCCTGTGGTGAAGGCGCTGCAGTACTGGCGGGACTTGAAGTGGAAGCATAAGGTGGTTCAGAGCAATGTAGTCCAGAACATCGACGACAACAACAAGGACTTCTTCCAAGGCCGGGCGGCGATGATGCTGGGCGCGTCGGATTCCTTCGGCGGCTTCGCCAAGAACGGCGTGGATCTGAATGATGTGGGCTTTGCACCGCTGCCGGTCGGCCCTTCCGGGAAAGCGCCTTCACAGGTGGGAGGGGAGTACTGGATTCTGAACCCGAAATCGTCCAAGGAGAAGCAGGATGCGGCATGGCTCTATATCACCTATCTGACCTCCAAGGAAGTGCAGGACAGCGACATCAAGTACTTGTACGACAACGGCATCATGCCCAATCTGCTCTCCGTCCGCAGTGACGTCAACCCGTTGCAGGGAGCCAAGAACGTTCCGGCTGATCTGATCAGCGGCGTCCAGAAGGCGGCCCAGTCGGTCCACCTGGAATATGCGCTGAAGGAACGGCTGTCCCCGTATATTGTGAAGGCGATCCAGAAGGTGCTGCTGAGCGAAAACGCGGATATCGCGGCGGAGCTGAAAGCGGCGCAGGAGACGGCGCAGCGCGAGATCGTTGATCCGTACAATGCGGAAATCAAAAAATAATAAAACGGACATGCGAAATCCTCGGGCTCGCTGCCCGGGGATTTCTCTATGAACCGATCGGAAAGGTGGGATGTGGAATGGGAGTGCAGACGGATATCACCATCCCCAAGGTGAAGGTCCGCAAGGCGGCAGGGCTGAAGCTGCCTTGGATGACCATTCTGTTTATATTGCCGTCCATGCTTTCGTTCCTGCTGTTTAAGTATGTGCCGCTGGTCTATGCGGCCTTCATGAGCTTCTTCGACTTCGACCAGATGTCGCCTCCAGGGCGGTATGTGGGCCTGTACAATTATTCGCTGCTGCTCAAGTCCACCTATTTCCGGACCGCCGTCTACAATACGTTTGTCCTGGCGCTGCTGTCGCTTCTCATGACCTTCTGGGTTCCCTTGCTGCAAGCGCTGTTCCTGACCGGGATCAGGAGAGGCAACATCTTCTTCCGGTTCTTGTATCTGGTCCCCTCGGCCGTACCGTCCATCGCTTCATTGGTCTTGTGGAAATGGCTGTACAATCCCGACTTCGGACTGTTAAACGAACTGCTGGCATCCATTGGCCTGCCACCGCTCATGTGGCTGAACGACCCGGCGATGGTGAAATTCGCCTTGGTGCTTCCCGGTGTCCTCGGGGGCGGGCTCAGCGTCCTGATGTACTACTCGGCGCTGCAGAGCATCCCTGCGGAGATGCTGGAATCGGCCAAGCTGGACGGCGCCGGACCATGGCGGCGCATGACAGCCATATTGCTGCCGAGCCTGAAGTTCGTGATCGGCATCAACTTTATCGGTTTCCTGACCAGCGCTTTCCTGGCGTTCGACCACATCTACGTCATGACCGGCGGCGGACCCGCCAACAGCTCCAAGGTGATGACCATGCTCGTCTTCGAGACGGCCTTCCAGCAGAACCGGTACGGGCCGGCCAGCGCTATCTCGATGATTGTCTTCCTGCTCGTATCCTTGTTTTCCTACATCCAAATCCGGGCCTCCCGGGAGAAGTGAGGTGAAGAAACCATGAAATCCAAAGGAAACCGGATCCGCGAGCAAGGACAGACCGGCTTCACCCTCGTTACTTATTCGGTGACCATTCTCTTCATCCTGCTGTCGCTGGTGCCCCTGGCCTGGGCGTTCAGTTCCTCGCTGAAGGATGCGTTGTCGCTCTTCAAGATGCCGCCCGACTGGATTCCGGCCAAGCCCCAATCCATCGTCCTGACGCTGGATTACTCCCAAGCCGGGGACACCGGCCGGGAAGCCATGGAGCAGGATGCGCTGAAAGCCATGTGGTTTTCTTGGAAAAAGCATCAGAACCAGCCCATCGGTGAGATGACCGTCACCGGCGTGGCCGGCGGGAAGGCGCTGTACCGGGCGGAGATGAAGTCGTATGAATTCAACGCCGGCAAAAATCAAGTGGTGCCTACCCAGCTGTTCACGGATCAGATCATGAAGACCAAGTATCCGCTCATTAAGGCGGGGGGATTCTCCCACTTCGAATGGTACGGCGGTGAGACGGAACGGCCGGTGCAGGAGGGACGCACAGCACCGGAAGCAGACGGGCTGGCGGGGAGCATCGTCTCTTTCCTGGAGCAGTCGGACTTTATGACAGGCAAGGTGACGGCGGCAAGCCAATCCGGCAACTGGTGGCGGGTCTTCGATAACTACCTGGCCGTCATCAAGGGCACTTCGTTCTTCTCGGACAGCATCTCCATCTGGACTTATCTGTACAACAGTGCGTTCGTCACGGGGATGACCATCGTAACACAGCTTGTATTCGGCGGGCTTACTGCCTATGCCATCACCAAGATGATGACGGGCAAGTGGTCGGCGCGGTTTACCCTGTTTTTCGTGGCCACCCTGTTTATTCCGGAAATCGCCGTCATCGTCCCGCTGTACCTGGTGATTGAGAAGCTGAACCTGACGAACAACCTGTGGGGGGTCATCCTGCCCCATACCTCATGGGGCTTGGTGATCTTCATCTTCAAGGGCTTCTTCGGGCAGCTGCCGGACGAACTGCTGCAGGCGGCCCGCATCGACGGGGCCAACGAATGGAAGATCTTCTACCGGATCGTCGTGCCCATGTCGGTTCCCGTCTTTACGGTGGTGGCTGTCATGACCTTCATGCCGGTGTGGAACGAATTCCTGTGGCCGCTCATCGTACTCCGGGACGATCATCTGTGGACCTTCTCGGTCTATATGAGCAGCAGAACCAACAGCGATGTCTCCGATACCAATCTGACCATGGCTATGCTCTTGATCGCCACGCTTCCGCTCCTCCTGGTTTTTGCCTCCTGCCAGCGCCTTATTGAGAAAGGGATCAGCTGGAGCGGCGTAAAAGGATGATGAAGGAAGAATAATCACAAATTTGAGAAAACGGGGTGTTGTCCAAATGGCAAATCCACGCTTGAGGGGGTTCTGTTTTTTGATGGCCAAAGGAAGGGGAGCTTACCGGGTATGGGTGACGGTGCTGGTGCTCTCCCTTCTGCTGGGGAACGGGTTTGTCTGGAACAGGGTTTATGCGGCTACCGCCGCCATCACCAATATTCCCGCATGGACCGGCAGCCATTATTCCGGTACGGTGACCGGGGATGTCTATATCGACAAGGCCGTCAGCTATTCAGGCACGTCCTCCCTTAAGCTGACGAACGCCACGCCCAAGGCGCCGAACGTATTCATAGCCGTCATGCAGCATGTGGCGGTCAAGCCCAATACCACCTATCAGGTCAGCATGCGGGTGAAAGGCATCGATGCCGCACGGATCAATGCCATGCGCGATCCCGCGTGGACGCTGCGGAAGGCCATGCCGGCCGGAACCTATGACTGGACGCAGATTGAATTTACCATAACGACCGGTGCGAATATGTCTTCGTTTCCATTCACAGTGGTGTCGGAGGACGTGACCACGGCCTTCTGGATGGACGATGTCTCCATGACGGAGGCGGGCGGCACTGTCAATCTGCTTCAGAACTCCGGCTTCGAGACACTGCCGGTGCTGGCCCCCGTTGTCTCCGATCCGCCAGCGGGCCAGGTGGACCTGGGAACACGGGTCGCTCTGGCGGTACAGACCGTGGGAGCGGCCGTCTATTATACGACGGATAACAGCGATCCGGCAACATCGGCGACGAGGCTGCAGTACGGGCAGCCGATTGCGGTGGACCGTCCGCTTACGCTGAAAGCGTACGCGGTCAAGGCCGGATATGACGACAGTCCCGTATCCTCGTTCGCATACGGGATCAGAGGCGGAGCGGACGGAGAGACGGTGACCGGGCAGGATTTGTTCTATGGAAGCTTGGGAGCGGGGAAGTTCGTGCCGGTCTTCTATGCGGATTCGATTACCGTGGACGGGCAACTGAATGATTGGGCCGGATATGCCTACGCAGATCTTCCCGGGGATCCTGCCGTGCAGGTTCAGATGCCCGGTTGGGGCGGGGAGAGCGATCTGTCCGGCAGAGCCTATTTTGCCCACGACAGCGAACAGCTGTATGTTGCCTTCCAGGTTACAGACAATATCCATCAGGCAGTGGGGGGCGATGCCATGTGGTCGGGGGACGGCGTTCAGTTCGCTTCCGGCACCGACGGGGTGTACGGACCGGAGTACGGCTTTGCCCATGTGGACGGCCAGTCCCAGGTATGGGTATGGAATAAGGGGGATGCCACGCTTCCCAAGGAAGCCGTTACGCTGAAGACTAGCCGGACGGAGAACGTGACCGTCTACGAGGCTGCGATTCCGTGGGGAGCGCTCCATTCGTATACGCCGGGCAAGAGCATGCCGTTCAATCTCGTATTCAATGACAATGACGGCTCCGGGCGGAAGGGATATGTGGAGTGGACCCCCGGCATCGGCAAATCGAAGGACAGCAAGCCCTTCGCCAGCTTGAACTTCATGCCGCAGGACCGCAGCTGGGGAGTCTGGATGGACCGGGATTACGGAAGCCCGGGCGAGGACAGAATCACCGCAGAGCGGAACCGGCCGGCGGCATTCTCTTTGTATGCGGCCAATCATGGCGATACGGCCCGGCAATACCGCCTTCAGATACCACAGATCGGGATCACGGACCAACTGGTCACCGTCCCGGCCCATTCGGTATGGCGGAAGCAGTTCGTCCATGCGTTCACTGATCTGGGCGTGCAGACCGTGACGGCGGTCATGACGGATCAGGAGACGTCGGAAGCCCGCAGTGCGGAGTGGAAGCTGACCATCCTGCCCGGCAGCGCGGACCTGATCCAGAGGCTCGACCAGGTGGCCGCCGGATTGCCTGCATTGAAGGCGCTGCTTGCAACAGCGCAAGCGCAGGACATCCCGGTAAGCTATGAAACGGTGGATGTGACCGTGATCGAACGGTTCATCGGCTATGGCAAGGCGGATGTGGCGAACGGCAGACTGGACCGGGCCCAATATGTGGCGGACCAGTTGGAGGCCATGGCCGGGCATACGGAAGAACGGCTGAATGCCTACTTGGCAGGCACGGGAAATCCCCTGGCCGCTCCGGTTTTCGTGACCGGACCTGTGGACACGGACGGTTACTCGTTCAGAGCCGATATGTTGGATCCGGTGACGGGAGAGACGGAGAACCGGCCGGTATTCTTCACCGGCTACGGAGCATTCGCCCAGGTCCGCTCGGACATCCCGCACTTCTCCAAGTTCGGCACGAATATCGTGCAGATTGAAACGGGGCCCAACCGGGTCATTCTGACGCCGGATTCGATTGCGGGATGGTCCAGATGGAACAGCGGCAATGCTGATGTGACCTACCGGTACGATACGGCCGGGGTGCAGGAGGGGAACAAGGCGGTGCAGGTGGGCAACCGGTCGCCGAAGGCGCCCAATACCTTTGGTACGTTGTGGCAGACCATCCCCGTCAAGCCGGACACGACCTATACATTCAGCGGCTGGGTCAAGGGCGTGAATGTCCAGAACGCTTGGTTCGGCACATACGATGCCCGCACGGCCATTCCTAACGGCACTTACGGTTGGCAGCAGATCACAGGGACCTACAAGACCCGCAGCACGGAGACGTCCATGGACTTCCGCATATTGACGGAGAATGTGACGGACTCCCTCCTGCTGGATGCGTTTCGCGTGACGGAAGGCGCCAACGGAACCAACCTGCTGGCTTATCCGGGGTTCGAGGACGACAGCACGGTTAAGCCGGATTACCTCATCTCCGCAGGCACGGTCCGCAACGACATCCAGAAGGTGCTTGAACAAGCGGAGGACCACAACCAGCAGGTCAGCCTGCTGCTGTCGCCCCATTACTTCCCCGCTTTCCTGTTGGAAAAGTATCCGGAGATGCGGTCAGGCGCTAACAGCGCGCTCCCCGTCAACATTACGAACGTTAGGGTGAAGGAAGTTCTCGAGGATTACCTGCGGACAGTGATCCCGCTGGTGAAGGATTACCGGTCCCTGCACGATATCGTGCTGTCGAATGAACCGGTCTATACGACGTACAAGGATCCGGCCTTCTTGCCGCTGTGGAGGCAGTATCTTGCGGAGGTCCATCATGACGTGGGCCAGTTGAATGGAGCGTACGGAACCGCATACACCTCGTTCGAGCAGGTCCCCCTGCCGGAGCGGGTGGAAGGAACCCCCTTGTTCTATGACTGGATGCACTTTAATGACGATCTGTTCTCCGGATGGCATGAATGGATGGCGGAGCTGATCCACGGAATGGCGCCGGACATTCCGCTCAGTGCCAAGTTCATGGGCGGGATGCTGATGAAGTCGCAGAAATCGGTTCTGGCCTGGGGCGTGGATCCGGAGCAATTCGCCGGGTTCACGCAGCTGAACGGGCTGGATTCCTGGAACTTCCTCTCCGATACGACGAATACGATTACGGAGAAATTGAAGATATACGATCTGCTCGGCTCCTACCGGGAAGCGCCGGTGTTCAACTCCGAGGATCATATCATCGTGGACCGCGACAGCTTGTACTCGCCCGAGCAGGCAGCGCATATGCGCACGGATTTGTGGCAGGGCGCCATTCATGGACGAAGCGCTTCAACCATCTGGGTCTGGGAGAGAACGTATGATGCGGCAAGCGACTTCGAGGGCAGCGTTCTGCACCGGCCGGATGTGGTATCGGCGGTCGGCCGGACGAATCTGGACCTGAACCGGCTGGGGCAGGAAGTGAAGGCGTTCCAGGATGCGCCGGTGGATACCGCCATCTTGTACTCCAGAACCTCCGCCCTGTACAGACCCGCCCATCTGGATGCGGTGGACCGGGCCTACCAGGCATTGAGCCATTATGGACAGAAGGCCGGCTTCATCAGCGAAAGCCAGGTCGTCCAAGGCAACCTTGGCGCCTATAAGCTGCTGGTTATCCCGGATGCGGAGAATGTGGCGCCGGATATTCTGCCCGCTGTCCAAACGTTCATGGAACAAGGCGGCAGGGTGGTTCTCCTGGGTGCGGATTCATTGGCACGGGATGCCTACAACCGTGTGATCGCGCCGGAAGACCGGGCGTATATCGCAGACCATGCCGTCATCATCCCCATCACCGGGACTGCCGAGGCCATGGCTGCCCCCGCAGAGAACGCATTGCGGGATCTGCTGGCACCTGTGCTGCAGGAGCTGGGTTTGGCGGAGCTGGAGCTGGTGGATGCCGCCACAGGCAATAGGGTGGAAGGCGTGGAATGGAGAACGGCGGCTTACGGCGGCAAGCTGCTGGTGAACGTGGCAAATTATACCTGGGAGCCTAAGCAGGTTGTGCTCAAACGGAATGGGGAAGCGGTAACGCCTATCCGGGAGCTGATCTCAAGCGGCAGCATAGCGGCCGACAGCTTGACGCTTGCGCCGTACGCGCCGCTGCTGCTGGAGTTCCCTGCCGTGGCCGTGAAGCAGCAGGCGGAGCTCGTGTATACCGGCAGCATGGAGGCGGATCTGCAGAGCACAGCGGACACCTGGCTCGCCGCACAGATCATTGCGCAGCAGCCCGGCGCGGGCGGGACATTGGCAGGTTTGCCGCTCCGCTTCCGCTTGGACCGCCTGCAGCCGGACGGTTCTGCCGTGCCGGTTCAGCAGGAAGCGCTCCAGCAGGCTGTGATCACGGACTCCGCGGGCATAGCCGGCTTGCCGCTCCAGCTTCCCGCCGGATTGTACCGGGTGACGGTCCAATTGGAGAACAACGCCTCCTATAACGCCGGTGAAGCCGTTGCCGATGTGGCGGTGTACAACTCCGCTTCAGGGTCGGCCGCCGTTGCCGGTTTCCTTGAGGTGGCGGAAGGAGAAGCCCCGGAGATCTTCCTGACCGGATGGTTCGCCTATGACCAGACGGGAACGCCGACCGGTACGCTCAGAATCTTTGTGGAACCGCAAGGCTTGTACCTTACCGTCCGCCGGATGGACTGGTTCATTTGGGCAGACGGCCAGGCGGCCGTGCAGGGGACTGGGGAGTACAACGGCACGTCTTATACGGTACGCTGCATGTTTACCGGGGCTGAAGGGCTCGATCAACCGGACGGAACGGTATCGCTGCAGCTGTGGAAGACGGACGGTACACCCGAAGCGCCGGAGATTCAAGCGCTGAATGCCAAGCTGCGGGGGTATGCGGTTATCCTGTAGCCGTCATGCGGCACCCATAGCAGGCAAACACAGCCATCAAGCGGCACCCGCAGCACCATCTGCGACAGGCAAACACACCAACAGACGGACGGGGCCACCCCCGCATCCGTCTGTTGGTGATTCCGGCGCCGCTATTCCGGGGCGGCCCAATAAATATTCATATCACATTAAAGTTGTTGACAAAAAGGAGCGGTGCTGCAAATGAATCCGGCGACAAAACGAATTTATGTCTCGCAAGACGGCAATGACATGTGGGATGGAACGGAAGAACGCCCTTATGCAACACTGCAGCGGGCCCAGCGGGCGGCGCGGGCGGCGGGAAAGGCGGGCAGGCCGGTTCATGTGTGCGTGTACGGCGGCACCTACTATCTGCCGGAGACCCTAAGGTTTACGCCGGAGGATTCCGGTACCGAGGCTGCTCCGGTACTGTATGAGGCGGCTTGCGGCCAAGAGGCTGTGCTCAGCGGGAGTTTGCGGCTTGGGCTTGAATGGAGACCTTATAAGGGCGGAATCCTGCAGGCGGAGACTCCGCACGGGCTGCAGCTCGACCAGCTCTTCGTGAACGGCCAAGCCATGCGCATGGCCCGGTACCCGAATTACAGTGAAGAGGTCCGCATCTTGAACGGGTACGCCGCCGATTGCATCCGTGAAGAACGCGTACGGCGCTGGGCTGACCCGGCCGGCGGCTACGTCCATGCCATGCATAAGCATCTGTGGGGGGACTATCACTACCTGATCCGGGGCAAGGATGAGAACAACCGCTTGCTCTTGGAGGGCGGTTGGCAGAACAACCGGCAGATGGGGATGCACGACGAGTACCGCTATGTGGAGAACATGATCGAGGAGCTGGATGCTCCCGGGGAGTGGTACCATGATTCGGAGGCCGGAATGCTCTACTTGTTTCCCTGCCCGGAAACAGAGATAGCCAAGGCGCTTGTCGAGGGGGTCCGTTTGGCCCACTTGGTCGAATTCGCGGGAAGCGGGGAGGCTCCCGTCACTCATATCGGGCTGAGCGGGCTAACATTTAAGCATGCGGCGAGAACCTTCATGGAGAACAAGGAGCCGCTGCTGCGAAGTGATTGGACCATCTACCGCGGCGGAGCGGTGCTGCTCCGCGGAACCGAGAATTGCTCGGTCTCGGATTGCACCTTCACGCACTTGGGCGGGAATGCCGTCTTCGTAGACGGGTACAACCGGAATCCCCTCTTCCGGGGATGCCATATTGCGGATGTGGGTGCCAGCGGCATCGCTTTCGTAGGTGATCCGGCTGCCGCCCGAAGCCCGCTGTTCGAATATCACGAGCGGCAGAAGCTCAAGGACATGGATATGGCCCTGGGACCGCGGACGAATCAATATCCTGCAGGAGGCTTGGTCGAGGATTGTCTGATCTGCCGGGTCGGGCGGGTGGAGAAGCAATCCGCCCCTGTTCAGATCTCCATGTCCATGGACATAACGGTCCGCCATTGCAGCATCTATGAGGCCCCCCGGGCGGGGATCAACATTTCGGAAGGAACCTTCGGCGGCCATGTGATCGAAGGCTGCGATGTTTTCGATACGGTGCTGGAAACGGGGGACCACGGCTCGTTCAACTCCTGGGGGCGGGACCGGTATTGGATGTTGGAGGATGTGGACCCGGACCGCATCAACCAGGACCAAACGGCGGAGGACAGCCCCTTGCCCGTCTTGGACATGGCAAGGCCGATTACGCTCCGGAACAGCCGGTGGCGCTGTGATTACGGTTGGGATATCGATCTGGATGACGGCTCGTCCTGGTACCAGATCTACAACAATCTGTGCCTGGCCGGGGGAATCAAGCTGCGGGAGGGCTTCTACCGCATCTGCGAGAACAACATTATGGTGGATAATACTCTCCATCCCCATGTCTGGTACCGGGGAAGCCGAGATATCATCCGCCATAATATCGTCTTCACTCCCTATGCACCGGTCCGGGTGCCGCAGCCGTGGGGACAGCTATGCGACGGGAATCTGCTGCATGCGCCCGATGCAGGGGAACCCCAACCGGCTTCCCGGCTGCAGGAGCAGAGCGGCTCGGATAGCCGTTCGCTGACCGCCGATGCGTTGTTCGTGGATCCGGCCGCAGGCAACTATCAGGTGTGTGAGGGATCTCCGGCCCTCAAGCTGGGCTTCCGCAATTTTCCGATGGATGAATTCGGGGTGCGCAAGCCGGAGCTGAGGAGGATAGCGCGGACGCCCAAGCTGCCCGTTCCCGGCGCTGCGGCAAGCGCATCCGGCCGCCGGCCGCAGCTGTCCCGGTGGGGACGGTGCAAGGTCAAGAACGTGGTGGGGCTGGGCGAGGTGTCCGCTGCCGGATTGCCCGGGGAAACCGGGGTTGTGGTCGAATCGCTCCCATGGGGCAGCTGGCAGCTGGAATCGGGCTTCCAGGTGGCGGATGTGGTCTTGGAGCTGGCAGGAGGCAAGGTGGACACGGTCGAGGATCTGTTCCGGCTGTATGAAGCCATAGAGCCGGGTGAGCCATTCCCGGTCATCCTGTTCCGCGGCCAGCGGGAAATTGGATTGACGGTCGGGAAACGGGCTTAAAGCTGTTCAGCAATCAGACCGGAAGCTCTGCCCAGGCTTTGCCGTTTTGTTAATGCCGCCAGACAGTATAAATGGGGAAGCGCTCGTGGCGGATGTACTCGCAAAGAGATGGGCCGCCAAGCCCGGTCGGCCATCTCCTCCAATGAACTGCCTTTCCATACACCGGTGGAGATCGAGTTTATCATGAAAATCGATTGCTTGGCCAATTTTAGCTGCCTGTTGCCTGCTGCCCAAGTTTATGCTATGGTTGCATCAAGGCAAAATACGGACGGCCGTGAAGCACACGTGTCTATTCTCCCGTGGGGAGGGTGGATGACGTGTGCTTTTTTATGCGGCTTCAATCGTAATTGAGCCGACGTTGCCATATCAACACGGAGGGAGATGAAGGGTTGACGGAAGAAGAGGGAATGTTGACAGAGAGGGATGCGGAGTTGAGGGAAGAGGAAGGGAGGAGTACGGATCACGACGGGCTGTATAAGGAACTGCTGCGGGTGTTTTTCCGGGAGTTTATGGAGCTGTTCTTTGCCGAGGCGGCAGCACAGATTGACTTTACCCATGTGGAGTTTTTGTCCGAGGAAGTTGTAGTTGATATCGTGGGCTCCACCAAAAAACGGCTGGATATTCTTGTCAAGACTCGGCTGAAGGGGGAGGAGATGTTCATCCTGGTACACACGGAGCCCCAGTCGTATTACGAGAAGGAGTATCCCGAGCGCATGTTCATCTACGCGGCGCGGCTGTATGAGAAGTACCGGCTGCGGGTGCTGCCGATTGCGCTGCTGAGCCACAGGCGGAAGGTAGAGGAGCCGGACCGCTTCGGCTGGAGCCTGCCGTTTCTGAATGTGCTGCAATTCCAGTATTACCGGCTGCAGCTGCGCAAGTACAACTGGCGGGAGTTCATCCAGTCGGATAATCCGGTAGCGGCTGCATTGTTGAGCAGTATGCATTATAATGAAGAGGATAAGGTTCAATTGAAGCTGGAGTTTGTGAGGATGATGACAAGACTGGAGTTGGACACGGCCAGGGCGGCGCTGCTGACTGCATTTTTTGATACGTATCTGCCGATGAACAAGGAAGAACACAGGCAAGTGCAGCACGAAATGAAACGAATCTATGGTGAGGGGGGATATGTGATGAAGCTGGAATCAGGCTGGGCGAAGCTGGCGCGGGAAGAAGGCAGGGAAGAAGGCCGTGAAGAAGGAGTTAGAGAAACAGCGCGCAATATGCTGGGAAAAGGGTTTGCCCGTGAGCTTATAGCCGAGTTAACCGGCCTGCCGTTGGAGCAAATTGCAAAACTGCAGAATTTGAAGAAATAGGGTGTGTCTGAAAACTCCGGGGGAACAGATTTTACCCGAATTTTCGTCTCTGGCAAGGCACTTTTGTGCAGGCGTACCGGGGGGACGTCAAGCGAAAGTAACGAAGCGAGGAGGGAAAAGGCGGTGAAAGATGCCCTCAGGCAAATTTTCAGACACGCCCTAATCGGGAACACCAAAAGCTTCACAAAAGAAATCTCTTCCTTGCAGACGGGTGCCGGACAGCCCATTCTTCCAAGAAGGGGATTTTTTTGTTGGACAAAAGAGAGTGTTCCCATGCAAAGTATTTGCCGGTTTTTTGGGGACGTACAATAGGGTTGAATTGTGGTGCAAAGGCAGGAAAAGCGGGTATAAACCAAATAAAATATAGTTTTGGGCTTGTTTTTAATAATTATCCAAAACTTGCCCATGGGAAAATATTTTTGTTGAATAAAACAACTGCGTGGCGTATAATCAAGGTAAGGCATAGACTGGATAATCGATGTTTTACACCATAAAAGTTGCACTGGGCAAACACTTTGTCCTTAATGAAAGAGGAGGGGTTGTTATGACGGCAATGAATGTTGCGTTATCCGAGGCGGCGTTGGGCAGCCGGATCTGCCTGACCCGGATCGATGTTCAGGGAGTGCTCCGCAGACGCCTGCTCGATCTCGGCTTCGTCCCCCATAACAGGGTTGAAGTGCTGCAGAAGAGCCCTCTGGGCGACCCTATCGCCTTTCGGGTCAACAATACGATAATCGCTCTCCGCAAGGAAGAGAGCTCTCTGATTTATGGGGAGTACACGGGAGATGATGAGGAATGAGCGGATATTCCGTTGCGCTTGCGGGTAATCCCAACACAGGGAAGAGCACGTTGTTTAATCTGCTCACCGGACTTCGCCAGCATACCGGCAACTGGGCGGGTAAAACCGTATCTCTGGCCGAAGGAGAATATACATTTAAAGAAGCTTCTTACCGGATTATCGATCTTCCAGGCACTTATTCGTTGTATTCCAATTCGGCCGACGAAGAGGTGGCGAGGGATTACATCATCTTCGAACAGCCGGATGTAACCATTGTAGTGCTGGATGCCACCTCTCTGGAGCGGAACCTGAATCTGGCGCTGCAGGTGCTGGAGATGACCAACCGCGTTGTGGTGTGCATCAATCTCATCGACGAAGCCAAACGCCTGGGCATCCAGATCGATGTGCCCAAGCTGGAGCAGAAGCTGGGAGTGCCAACCGTAGCCGTATCGGCCCGCAGTGAATTGAACATTGACGCACTGCTTGAGCAGGTGGAGGCGGTGGCCACCGGGCGGATTAATCCCGTGCCTCTTCTGGTGGATTACGGCGAAGAGATCGAGGAGAAGCTGAAGCTGCTCGCCCCTTCCATCGAGAAGACGCTGGGAGACAGATTCCCGGTCAGATGGGTGGCGCTGCGGTTGCTGGATGAGGATCTGAGCCTGTTCGAGTCCCTGAAGAAACGGATGAACGGGGAGCCGTCTCTTCCGCGGAAAGGGGGAGCTTCCCATGGCCGGCCAGCCTGTCATGAACTCGCCTGATTCCCTTGAAGGGCTGCTTGCGCTGGCCCGGCAAACGGCAGGAGGAACCGCAATCCGCGACACCATCGTGGGCGATATCTACCAAACTACCCGCCAGATCTGCAAACAAACCGTCCGGTATGAGGATAAGAAGAAGCTGGAGGGCACCTATAAGCTGGATAAGATCGTTACCTCCAAGCTTTGGGGCTATCCGATTATGTTCGCCATCCTGGGCGTTGTATTCTGGATTACCATCGCCGGGGCCAATGTTCCCTCCAAGCTGATTGCCGACGGCTTCGGCTTTGTTGAAGGCTACTTGACCAAAGGATTCAATGCCCTTCATGCTCCCGAATGGCTGCACGGCATTGTTGTGCTTGGGTTCTTCCGGGGAACCTCATGGGTTATCAGCGTCATGCTGCCGCCTATGGCCATTTTCTTCCCCGTATTCGCCTTGTTGGAGAACTTCGGCTATTTGCCGCGGGTTGCCTTCAATATGGACCGTCTGTTCAAGAAATCCGGCGGCCACGGCAAGCAGGCCCTGACCATGTCCATGGGCTTCGGCTGCAATGCCGCCGCCATCCTGTCCACCCGGATCATTGAATCGCCAAGAGAGCGGATGCTGGCCATTCTGACCAATAACTTCGTGCCGTGCAACGGCCGTTGGCCCACGCTGATCCTGCTGTCCTCCCTGTTCATGGCCGCAGGTGCGGCAAGCGGCCTGCAGAGCATTGCCACCGCCTTTGTTGTTATGGGCATGGTGCTGCTGGGCATTGCCGTCACTCTGACGGTGTCCTGGGCGCTCTCCAAGACCGCGCTGCGCGGCGTGCCCTCCCACTATACCCTGGAGCTGCCGCCATACCGCAGACCGCAGATTCTGAAGACCATCCTGCTGTCCTCCCGGGATAAATCGTTGAACGTGCTCACCCGGGCAATTGTTGTGGCGGCTCCCGCGGGAGTGATTACCTGGATTCTCGGCAATGTGATGGTCGGTGACTCCAGTGTGCTGCAGCATATGGCCTCTTTCCTGGACCCTTTCGCCCATCTGATCGGACTGGACGGCTTCATTCTGATGGCGTTTATCCTGGGGCTGCCGGCCAATGAGGTAGTGCTCCCCATCCTGCTGATGGGCTACATGGCTTCGGGAGCCATGGTGGATGCGGACGGCATCGCCAATATCAAGGATATTTTCCTCCAGCATAACTGGACCTGGCTTACTGCATTGAATATGATGCTCTTCTCTCTGCTGCACTATCCATGCGGTACCACCCTGTTCAACATCTACAAGGAGACCAAGAGCAAGAAGTGGACCTTCCTGTCTGCGGCCATCCCCTTGTCCATTGCCCTTCTGGTTACGTTCATTACCGCCCAGGCCGCGCGGCTGTTCGGCTGGGTATGAGGTCCGTACCGACTATACTGCTTGGCGGATAACGCCACCGTGCACCCCTCCGGCCGATTACCGGACTGGGGTGCACGGTGGCGTTTTTCTCATTCTGAGCAACGTCAACACTCTGAGCTACGGGATTAAATTCCTGAAGCTGCGTGCCTCTGACAATCACTTGGAATCCATCAAGCTTCACATTCCCAAGCAGTTGATCAACAAGGAGGAGGACAGTTGTTTGTATCGACTAGGGCGTGTCTGAAAACTCGCTTGAGGGCATCTTTTACCGCCTTTTCGCCCCTAGCTTCGTTGCTTTCGCTTGACGTACCTCCGGTACGCCTGCACAAAAGCGCCTTGCCAGAAACGAAAATTCGACTAAATCTGCTCCCCACGGAGTTTTCAAACACACCTTAGTTTTTCACATAAACCCGGAAATAATCGAGCACGAATTTTGCCGGGAATGTGCCTGCGGTAGGGTTGTGATTGATGCTGCCGCCTATGGCAAGATTAATGATGACCTGCGGCGCCTGGCCGATCCACGTAAAGTTTGTGCCTTTGACCAGGGTGCCGTCCACCCATTTTTGGATTTCCCCTTCTTTCCAGATGAGCGTGTACAAATGATAATCAGCAGAGAAATCGATTCCCGGATGCCATACCCATTGGTTGGTCATGATGCTGTAGTAGTTGCTGCCTCCGCCGGATCCGTGATCGAACCCGGTCCAGTCGTAATGATTTTGCGTCGGTGAGTTAAAAAATTCAAAGATGTCGATTTCGGAGTTGGTTGAGCCTACACCGCCCGGGGAGTACATCCAGAAAGCCGGCCATGTACCGGTTCCGTTCGGGATTTTGGCCCGAAGCTGGAACATGTACGTATTGCCCTCAGACGGATAGAAGGTTTCCTTCGTCGCGATTTGGCCGCTGCTGATCCCCCCCTTGTATATGCCGCCCAAATCGGCCAGTGCGGTCAACTCCAAGCGGTCTGTGGTGAGGACGTGGTTCGTCGAGTTGATGGGCTGGTAAAGCTGCCACTCCTTGTTGATAACGGTTGTGCCTGCGATGCCATAGGGATTGAATGAGTTGGAAAGAACTGTGAGGCTGTTCACATTTCTGGAGGTGCCGAACGAGTAATCTCTTAACAAGGTATAGTCGTCAAGGCTGGGTCCTTCGGACGGGATCGGCATCGTGCCGTCGGATACCATCAGTTGAGGCGCGCTTGAACCCTCTTTTGTGGAGAAGGAGATCTCGCTTCCTGCAGTCGCTTGCAACATGATTGAATACGTTCCGTTGCCGGTAACAAGCGAGCTGACATTGAATGCATAGACCGTGCCGGCTATAAAGGTTATATTTCGGGATTCCAGCAGGCTGCCGATAGCCGGCCTGTTGTTCCAGGCCAGATTCGACTCCGTCCACGTGTTGTTGTCCGTGCCCGCATAAGCACCAATCGTAGCTGTGCCGCCTGTAACGGCTTTGACCTTCAGGATGGCGTTCGAAATCGTCCCGGCACCGCTGACGGTGAACTTCAGGTAAGCTGTTTTCCCGTGAGAGATGTTGACGGTCATGCTTGTGCTGTCAGCACCCATAGAAGTCGTTCCCCACATCCAGGAGTCGTCTGACGCATGGAAGGATAGCGATTTTGCGTTGGCTTCATGGCTCCATGTGAGCAAGAAAGCGGAGACTAAAATGACCATAGTCAGGAAAAGCAGCATAGCGGGTTTGATGCTTTTTACCATATTCATTTCTCCCTGATTCGTTTTTTTAACCGATTTATTTCATGTCCCCCTTTCATTGAATCTGCTGCAGGCGTTTCGGTAACGCCCGGCTGCGAGAATAGGTATCATGCGACGCAATTATACAGTAAATTTGGAATCGCTAACAATGAATTAAGATGACCTCTTTGTTCTTTTTGTTAAAGAATGGCCTCGGAGGACGATTGAAGTCATGAAAACATTAAATAGGTCACCTCATTGTCTAGTTTAAAAAAGTAAGCGCTTTTAACATATAAATTGAACCCGGATAGCGGTACGTCCTGCGAGATAACGGCGGCAGAAGGCGGGGAGGAGGATCCGATGCGTTAAGATCGTGACAGGGACACAGATAGTCCGAAATCGAGTGTTGGAAGGGAGAAAAGATGAAACTACTGCATGTTTTTGGGAAACTTATGGAGGTGGGTATGTGATAATAAGTAACAAAAAATCGGTAATATCCTTCTTATTAGTCATACTTCTGATTGCTTCTAATCTATTGGCAATGAATGTTCAGATCGCGGGAGCAGCTGCCGCAGTTTTTCAGCCGACTGACGATAACTGGATGTGGGGGACGAGCCGCGGTGACAGTACCGGCAGTGGAACCTCCATGACTGTTCTGGGCAGCAGCAAACGAGCTTTTATGAAATTTGCAATTAGCGGGGCAGGGGAAGTGGAATCTGCCGTTCTGAATCTGACGAGTGTAAAGGGCGGAACCGCTACAATCAGCGTATATGGAGGAAGCGCTACGAATTGGACGGAGACGACCATTTCTTATACGAACGTCCCCCAGCCCGTTGCTCTGCTTGATGTAAAATCGGATGCCACCTTTGCGGCAGGTACAAGCCATTCCTTTGACGTTTCTGATCTGATTACCGGGGATGGGACGTACACCCTTATTCTGACAGGCAGTGCGAACGAAATTCAGTTTTCTACCAAGGAAGGAACTGCCGCACCGGCGATTGTTATCAACGGCAGATCGACACCCGATCCTACAGCACCTGTCCCAATTGTTGAAGGAGGCGTCGTACCGTTTAACGCTAGAGGTAAATTCGTCGATCCGTTGAGCAATTGGAATCACACGTTCAGTCATACGGGACTAACATCAGCTGAAGGCAGATGGCAAGGGCAGGGGGCGAAGTGGTCTACGATGCGGGCAGCGCAGAGTTCAAATCAATCTCAATTGATGTGATTTTCAATAAATGGGGATTGAACTTTAACGATGCGGGCGGTTTATCGGTCTGCGAGGCCGTGTACAATCCAATAACCGGAGGGTATGACAACGCAGGTCAGGTGACGATGGTCCGGCAGCTGCGCCCCGATTTAATGCAGAATAGAAACACCGTGAAGGCGACATATGTTTCCGGCCCCATTTCGGCGGGAACCCGCTATTTGAAGGTGATGATGCCGCAAGCGAGCTACTACAAGGACGCGGCAATCGGCGGGGACTTCCAGTTGGACGCCATTACATTGAAAAGCAACTCGGCGGCTTTTGACCCTGTCACCTACTTGGTCGACAATATGACGGATTTTGCTCAGTTCGTCCAAGGAGCGAATACCGGCAATTTGAATGTTGTAAACTTGTCGGACATCAGCAAAATTTTGGATGCACGGACCTTTGCGGCACTTTCTTACATCCGGAGAAATGATGCAACGCTTTCTGATCAGGCGATGACCTATGAGGCTCCGGCTGGAAAAGAGTTCAAGACAGTATACGTCGAGGGCTATTACAATTTTGCTCCGTCCCGTTACTTCGAGGTGTGGACTTCCACGGATGGCGTGAGCTTTACCAACGCCACCACAAGCAGTCATTATGCAAAGACGCCATTCCTGGACAACTCGCAATGGATTCCGACCGCACTGAAAATAGAGGGGTTGCCTCAGGGAACCAAATATGTGCAGATCAGGCTGCCGGCTTATACATCCGGTGAGCTGTATGGCATGAAACATCCGTATATAACCCGGGCATCGTTCGGTTATGCCGCCCCGGGGGCTAATCCGACAGATCCGGGAGATATGGTATACCCAGCGGAAACAGAGATTCGTTTCGCACCGAATCCCATACACATTGACGGTGTTATAGAAACCGATGCGAACGGAGTCCCCTCCGGAGATTGGTCAGGCGCATTATCCGCATCAATCGCTGGCGAGGTTGATGCCAACAATGCGAAGCACAGCGCTGAGGTTTATTTAAAGTATGATTATGACGTATTGTACGTGGGGGCTAAAATAAAAGATCCCACTCCGATGGAAAACACTCAGACAGGGGCTAATATTTGGAATGGGGACAATCTGGAGATTTTCCTTGGAATGGAGGATTTGGATTATAAGCTTTACCCGGAGAGTAAGCAGACAATGCTTCCATCTGATGCGCAAATTGTTCTAAGCGGCGGGCTCACCAACGGAGTGCAAAATTATATCTATGTCAACGGCGGCATAACATATCCGAATATTGATATGAAACTGACGGCGGATACGGATGGAAAGGGATACACGATTGAAGCGGCAGTCCCGCTCAGCGCGCTGGGGATCGCGGAGCCGTGGAATAATAGGCAAGTAATTATGAACGCGGTCCTGAATGACGGCGGCTTCAGCAAGAGGGGACAGTGGGGCTGGACGACTAATGGGGAACCGACCAAAAAGGCCCGAAGCTTATGGGGGCTTGCAGCCTTTCAGTCGATGAATCCGCCTCAGGAGGAAATATCGGTAAACGTTGCAATAGAAAACGATACCAATCTCATTACAGTATCAGGTCAAACGTATGGCTTACAACAACGGGACGTCACAGTCGTGGTTGGTGATGCTGACGGCAAGCTGGTTCATATCGACCAAGCGGCCAGTGATGCGCAAGGACATTATTCCTTTACGTTTCCTATCAACGATGACGTATTTACCAGCGGCATGTATACCGCAACGGTCGGCGGAGACGGAATCCGGCACACGAATGCCACTTCCTTCGTCTATACCGCAGCACAGGTTGAGCCGCATACATTGGCGGTAACACTGACTGCAGGAAGTATGAACGTTGAACTCGGATCTGACGTAACCATATTCGTAGGATTAACGAATGCCAGTCAAGTATCTGCCGAAGATATTACGCTCTCCTACGATCCGCAGATCTTCGCCTATAAAGCGGGAAGTGCGGCAGCGATTGGCGCCCATTCGGAAATCATCGATTCCTATGCAGACACGAACGCCGGAACGATCCGTGTTATGTTGGCCAACCTGGGTCTTGAGCATGCATTTACGGGAGATGGGAACATACTGTCGCTTGGTTTTACTGCGGTACACGCATCGGGAACAGGGAGTTTCCGGGTCGAGCAGGTAACGGTTGCCGATGCCCAGGGCAGCAAACAGGCGGGGAATACCGCTGGAGCCGTTGCGCATGTTTCTACACAGTCTGACTATACGGAGTTGGATGCGCTCATTGAAAATGTGCAAGGGCTCTATGATCAGGCAGTTGTTGGCTATCTGATCGGCAACTATCCGCAAAAGGCGAAAGCTGCACTTGGAGCCGCGATTGCGGGAGCACAAACGGTTGCCGATAACGCATCAGCCACTAATGAACAGTTGGAGCAGGCTGTCGCAGGCTTGTATGCAGCAGCTCTGCGATTCCAAAGCTTCGTGATTACCAGCACGACTGGAGATTTCGGCGATCCCGGTTATGACGTCACGGAAATCGCTATTATTGCCGGCCATTACGGTGTAACCTCAGGGCATGTTCGCTGGAATCCCGATTATGATCTGGATGGCGATGGTGAGATCGGATTGTATGAGCTGTCATTCATCGCCAAGCAATTGGAGCTTTATTAATCAAGGTGCGGAATGGGGGTAACCCTGGCACAGGCTGCAGATATCGTCTTTCGATTGATTAAGGAGGTATATATGTGAGAAGGAAACTACCATACAGGGCTAAACTTGCAATGCTGCTGGCAGTATCGCTTCTGCTGTTAACTGTAGTGGCTATCCCGCCGATCCGTATGGCGAGCGCCGCAACCGGCACCGTTTATTACGTGGACTCCGAGGCGGGAAGCAACAGCAACAGCGGCACCAGTGTCAACGCGCCGTGGAAAACCCTGAAGCATGTGAGCGACAGAGGCAGCCGATTTCAGCCAGGAGATCAGATCTTGTTAAAATCCGGAAGTATTTGGAATGAAGCGTTTAAAATCAGTTTCTCGGGTGCTGAAGGCAGCCCGATTACGATCGGCAAATACGGCGGAGAAACGAAGCCTGTTATTAACGGAGGCGGCGCCAGATACGGCGTGCTTATGGAAAATCGGCAGCATATTACGCTGCAGGATATCGAAATTACCAACTTCAACCCGCTGGATTATGACGACTACAAGTCCGCGTATTACCGGCGTTCGGGGGTGTGGATCCGCGCATTCCACAACGGGCCTATGAGTAACATCAGCTTGCTTCGGCTGGATATTCACGATGTAACCGGAATATCCGTTACAGGAGCCACATCGGTCCTGAATACGGATGGAGAATGGGTCAGCAAAAACAATAATGCGGCGATTCTGGTTAACGGCTGGGAATGGGAGGAAAATGTCCCTGCGGACAAGCATGCATTTTATAAAAACCTGCTGATTGAGGACTGCTCGATTTACGACATCAGAACGATGGGCATCAATATCGACGGAAAGGTACCCTCCTTCGATTATTACCACCAGAACGTCGTAATTCGCAACAATACGTTCAATAAAACAGGATCTGACGCGATCGTTGTCGGGGTCTCCAATAATCCGCTTGTCGAACACAATTCGGCGTACGACGTCGGCATCAATTCCGTTGACGGCAAATGGATTGCAGGCATGTGGGTATGGAAGACGCTTGGGGCGACGTTCCAGAACAATGAAGTGGCGCGCGTTCATTATAAGAACAGCTCAGATACGGATTCCAACGCGTTCGACGTAGACATTTTGGCACAAGGAAATCATCTGTTCCAGTACAATTATTCCCATGACAACACGGGTGGCTTCACTATGGACATGGGACAATTAAAAAACGGAACGACGGTGTTTCGGTACAATATCAGCCAGAATGATCAGCATAACGGGTTTAGGGGCGTGACGATGAACATAAAGGACCCGACGGTATTTTACAACAATGTGTTTTATAACGACAACGACGACGGATTCATTTTGTCGGATAATCCAGACTCCACGTTCATTAACAATATTTTTTACACATCGAAGGGGAACGCTCCGTACCCGGCCGGTCCAAAATTTTATAACAATAACTTCTTCGGCTCGGCGCCGCCCGTTCAAGGCGTGAACAATTTGACCTACGATCCGCTGTTCGTCAATCCAGGCACGGGTGTTGATGGCATCGCGTCAGTAGAAGGCTACAAGCTGAAGCCAAATTCTCCGCTAATCGGCAAGGGAAGAGCCATGCCCGTGAACGGAGGCAAAGACTTCTGGGGCAATGCACTCTATACGGGGGCACCGGATATAGGCGTATTCGAGGACCCGGCCAGTACGATCTCCGATACGGTTGCGCCGAATAAGCCGATTGAGCTTGCCGCAATTGATCGCACGGATACGACGGTAAACTTGACGTGGAGCGCTTCGGAGAACGGGGTGCCGCTGGACGCCGATATTTACGATGCTGCTGACGATACGCTGCTCTCTTCCGTTATCATGAGCGGCAATGGAACGGTAACGGGGCTTGCGCCGGATACAGCCTACTCCTTCTACGTGGTTGCGAGGGATCTTGCCGGGAACGAATCGGCCCCAAGCGATCCGATTACAGTCAAGACCAGCAGCGCTGTAATCGTGGATAATGCGGATGCAGTCAAGACGGGAAACTGGACGAATCAGACCGGGAATACCGCCTATAACGGCGACTTTGTGACCATTCCCAAGGGAACGGGAGCGAATACGATTACCTGGACGCCTAATTTGCTGCAGGACGGCTATTATTCTGTCTATTACCAGCTGCCGGACGGGACAGCGGGCAGGGCTCGCAATGCTTCCTTCACAGTAAACTTTGACGGCGGGTCCAAGACGTACGCAGTTAATGAGACGGTCCCGGGCGGTCAATGGCTCCCCTTTGGCATCCACTACTTCAAAGCCGGTACAGGCGGCAATGTGCAATTGTCCGACAAAGCGGATGGAGAAGTCGCGGCAGATGCGGTCAAATTTTTATGGGAAGAAGATTTCAGTCCGGAGAACCTCACTAACATTGTCTTAACCGCAGACAGACTTCAGCTGAGACTGGGCCATACCATGGGTCTGTCGGTGACGGGAACAGACAGCAAAGGAAAAGCACTGGATTTGATGGCGGCGGGGCTAGAGGTGGAATTTGCATCGGACAGCGCAGCGATAACCGTATCGGAGGACGGCGTGATCACCGGAGTTTCGCAGGGGTCGGCAAACTTGACGGCCAGCGTCTTCATTAACGGGCAGAGATTAACGAGCAACAGCTCCGAGGTGATCGTAGGGCCCGGATTTATCGTTCCGGCTCCGGCCATTACGGATGTGAATGGGAATGCCCTTGGCTCATTCACGCCATACGGCGTTGTGCATGCTTCGACCAGAGTGATCAATTCCACCGACAAGCAGCAGACGGTCACCTTGATTCTTGCCGTCTTCAATGAGAAAGGACTGGTCAAATCAAGCCTTAAGGACATTATCATCAAGAGCTATGAATATGCGGTATTGACTGAAAATATTATCATGCCGGAGGATGTGAACAGCGCTTATTTGAAGGTATTTGTGTGGGATGGGAAGGATGGCATGCATCCGCTGACGGCACGGACGATATATCCGGAGTAAGGATAAGCTGTGGGTCCGCATTACCGGCGGCGTCAACTGGTGCCAGTTGACGCCGGACCCGGTCGGCTTTCATAACGATAATCATCCGGGGGAGGAGGCTGATTCGTGAACAAGAGCGTGAAGTCCGGCGGAGAAGTAAGAAGGCTGCATCGGCGCATCAGACAGCTCGTTTTTGCAGTCATTGCCCTTGTGGCCGCCGTTTCGGCAGCGGGGATGAGCGGGGACGCGAGCAACAAGCTGGAGGGGCATGCGGTAGTTGCCCTTATTGATGGAGAGCCGCTCACATTGGCTGAATTTCAACTAAGCCTTGCGGTCAATCGGGCGAAAGTATCCGCATACTTCCATTCCAAGTATGGTGCAAGCACGGATGCGGAATTCTGGACGGCGAATTATGAGGGAGAAGTGCCGCTGGATAAGCTCAGGCAGGATGCGTTAGCGGATGCCGTCGCAAGCAAAATGCCGCAAATCGTAGCGAAGGAAAACCAAATTATTACGGACATCTCGTATGAGGGATTCTTGAACAGACTCCATGCTGAAAATGAAAGGAGAGCGCGCGCGAAGCGAGATAAGGCGGTTATCTTCGGTCCTGTTCGTTACAGTAAAGCGGATTACTATCATATCGTGAACTCCAATACGGCCGGAGAATTGAAGAAGGCGCTTCACTGGCAATCCCGCTTCCCGGAGGAAGAGCTGGAAGGGTATTACCAGGCCAACAAGGAACGTTATAAAAAGCAAGATCTCATCGAATTGCTGAAAATTTCCGCAACGGGTGAACAAGCGAAAGAAATACTGAAGCTCATGAAAGAAGACATCGACCGGGGGATGGGCGCGGAAGCCGCCGCCTCCAAGTACGCAGCGGATGCAAATTTTGAATATTTGAGCATGGATGCGGATACCGCGCGCAGCGACGCTTTGGTTCATCCCATTTTACACACGAAGGTGACTGACCTGACTGAAGGCGGGATAACGGACGTGTTCCAAGAGAACGGGGCTTACATCCTTGCACGGTGCATCAAGAGGAGTCCGGCAGGGTATCTGCAGTTTCATGAAGTGAAAGAAGCAATAATAAGCCATTTGGGCGCGCAGGCATACGATCGGATGATTGATGAACGCATCCGGGATGCGGATGTGGCCGTAAATACGGAAACCTATCAACGTATCGGTATGAATGATATGGTTGCAAGGTGATCGGGGGGGGCCAACAGGTTGCAAACAGCGACCGGCGGGCGTCCCCGTTTTGTAATAAAAAAGAGATAAGCTCCCTAATTTTTGGTAAAATGGGATTATGGACTGTAAATGACAGAAGCCAAAACGAGGCGGGGCGGGTGATAAGTATGGGCAAGATAAGCAAAAGAGCAGGTTTGGCAGTTTCGGTTCTTTGGGTATATACATCCGTATTGGTTTCCGCCTGCTTCTTCGCCGGCGGGGAATCGAATCGTGAGGAGAATGTGCCGCGGCAGGCAAGCTCTGGGAATGAGTGGAAACCGTCCGGGATCACAGGTTCCGGTCCGCCGGCTTCGGAGCTTCCGCCGGAGCATATTACCCTATATGTTCCGGCCGGTGAAGTGCCAAAGGATCTTCAACAAGTCAATAAAGCGGTCAGCGACTACCTGAAGGCCAAGATCAACGCCACCTTCGAGATGACCGTAATTGACTGGGGGAGCTGGAAAGACAAAATTAATTTGAAAATCGCTGCCAGTGAAAAATTCGAGCTTGTATGGACGGTGTATTGGGACAGCTTTTCCAGCCGCGTTCAGCAAGGCGCCTACCTACCGTTGAACGATCTGCTCGATAAATACGGGCAAACAGCGAAAAATGTGATTGATCCGGTCTTGCTGGAAGGCGGACGCTTTCCGGACGGATATAATTACGGGCTGCCGGTGAACAAGGAAGCGGGAAGCCAATTTGGCGTGCTGCTCCGCAAAGATTTGCTGGACAAATATCGGCTGGACCCGAGCAAGGTGAAATCGCTTGAAGACCTCGAGCCTATGTTCGAGGTGATCAAGCGAAATGAACCGAATATCGTTCCGTTCTACACGGAGCAAAATGCCGTATCGGCCAACAGCGTTACGAACGCTTTGAACTATATTGATCTGGCATTTTTCGGTGCGCTTTACCGCAATTCGAATGACTTCAAAGTTATCAATAAATTCGAGGACCCTCTATTTAAAGAAGGATTGATGCTGCAGCGCAAATGGTATGAATCCGGCTATATCAACAAGGATGCTGCGATCATAACCGATTTCTCCGGCGGCATCAAGAGCGGAAAGGCATTTTCCTTCGTGGAATGGTTAAAGCCGGGCAAAGCAGAGGAGGAATCGTCTTCCTTGAAGTTCGACTGGGTGCAGGTTGATCTGACGAAGCCGTTCATCCATACGACGGACACCATGGGATCAATGATTTCCATCTCAAGGACGTCGAGCAATCCGGAAAGAGCCATGATGTTCCTGAACATGCTGTACTCAGACCCCTATCTGGTGAATCTTCTTTCATTCGGAATTGAAGGAAAGCACTGGATGAAGGTGGACGGGAAACCTAACATCATCAAACTGCCCGACGGGGTTACAGCACAAGGCTCGGGCTATAACCCGGGAACGGCCTGGATGTTCGGCAATCAGTTTCTGAATTATACATGGGAGAACGAAAATCCGCAAAAGTGGGAGAAGCTTAAGGCTTTCACTGAACAAGCGGAACGCTCCAGAACATTAGGCTTTATATTCGATATGACGCCTGTCAGAAACGAGATTGCCGCCTATAATAACATTATGGACCAGTATGGTCCCGGTCTGTTGTCGGGAACGCTGGATCCGGAAAAATATTTGCCTGAATTTCTGCAAAAGATTAAATCAGTTGGCGGCGACAAAATTATAGCCGAGCTGCAGCGGCAGTTGGATGAGTGGCTAGCGAATAAAAAGCCGCTATGAAAGGATATTGTGTCAGAATGGTCATGCTCTTCCAAAACAAATGCGGAAGCCTTTCCGCGTGAGCAAGGGGGTTCGCCTTGTTTCAGCCCAAATCCATGCGCTTCAAGTTGATTGTCGGAATCGTGATGATCATTATGCCTTTTGTCGTTTTTTTATTTTACAACAATTACTATGCGATGAACGTTGTGCGGATTCAGGTGTCCCAATCGGAGTACAATCATCTGACCAACCAAATTGAACATATTGACAATAAAATGGTGGATCTGAAGCATTATTTGCTGAAGATTGCCGTTGGCGACTATTCAAGCGATTATGCTTATCCGGAGCTCTACTCTCTGGGGATGTTTCCCGAAGACAGCGGACAATATTTTTTTACCAAGCAGCGGATTATGAATCAATTTAAAGCGGATATTGATGCCTATGAGGGAGTTCACACGTTGTTCGCCTATTCGCTTGCGAAGGAAGATCTGATCGTTCTGCATAGCGACAAAAAAATGCAGTTAGAGTTGAATGAAAGCCTCAGCAGGTATTTAAAAGAGCAGAAGGACCGGGACTTCGACTCGTGGATCGTCGTTACGTTGGCCGATAAGCCGTATCTCATGAAAGTATTCAAAGGGATTACTCAGGATGTATATGTTGGCGCTCTGGCAGAAGCGGATAAACTGATGGCGATGGTGAACGACTTTGGCCGGGAAGCGGCGCTGTTTACCCGGAAGGGAGAGCTTCTGGCGGACAGAGCCGAGTGGACGGAATCGGGTGCTGGAGGCCTTGCCGGATTCTTGTCATCGGAGGAGCGATTTACGTCCATCCGGTCTCCGGATGATCGAAGCAGCTATTTAACTATTAAAGGTTCGTTTAAGGAGCTTCCGCTGCAGCTGCTCATTTTTATTCCGGAACGTATCCTGCTCGAGCATTTGCCGTATTTTCAGCGGGTCATCCTGCTTGTCCCGGTCGTGGCGGCCGTGATCGCCATCGGTTGTTTGTTGTTTGTGCGCAAGGTGATTCTTGTCCCTCTGAACGATATAATCAAGGGTATGAGGCGGATCACGATGGGAAATCTCGACATCCGGCTGGATCCGACCAAGACGACGGAGTTTCGCTTTATGATCGAATCGTTTAATCAGATGGCTTCAGAAATTCAAAGCTTGAAGATCGACGTCTATGAGAAAATGCTGCAGGTCAAGGAAGCGGAGCTCAAGCATCTGCAGGCGCAAATCAACCCTCACTTTTATATGAATTCCCTGAATATCGTTCACAGCCTGGCGTCCCTTCAGGAGCACGAGTTGATTCAGAAGATGGCTAAACATCTGCAGGATTATTTTCGATTCACGATGCAAAACCACCGGAAATCGGTTTCTTTCTCTGAAGAACTTAACCATTTACAGAATTATCTGGAAATTCAAAAGCTGCGGTTTCCGAACAAGCTCACCTTCGATATTGCGGCTGACGCCGCTTATATGAATTGCAGAATTCCTCCGCTTACGGTGCAGCCTTTTGCGGAAAATTGTGTGATCCACGGTATGAAGAAGGGGAAGGATATGTTGCTGATTCGTATCGCCGTACGTCCGGACCCGGTCGATCCCGAACGGTTTGTTACCGTTGATATTACGGACAACGGCAACGGATTCCCGGAAGAGCGGCTGGCGGAGCTTCAAGCGATGCAACGTGCCGGCGATGTCGAAAGAAACGAGCATCTCGGCATTTGGAATGTGTGTCGGCGGCTGAAGATGATGTTCAACGAGCCTGTCGAAACGACTTTAGGCAACATGCCGGAGCAGGGGGCGAAGGTTACACTGCGCATTCCGATACTCAGGCAAAAACACGGGGAGGCTTTCGATGTATAACGTCATCATCGTGGACGACGAGTGGTATGCCGTGCAAGCGGTTAAAAAGAGAATAAATTGGTTCGAATTGAACGTAACGGGAATATTCGAGGCCTACGATGCGGATGAAGCTATGGAGCAATGCAAGGCGTATCATATCGATATTATGATCTGTGATATCGAAATGCCGGGAAGCAACGGGCTGGAGCTGTGCAAGTGGATGAATGAATACTATCCATTGACTCCGTGCATCCTGGTCACGGGACACGCCAGCTTCGAATATGCCCAGCAGGCCATCCATCTTAACGTATTTGAATATATTCTGAAATCGGTGGATTACGACCAGCTGCAGCAAGTTTTCGCCCGCGCTATCGCCCATATGGAGCAGGAGAGGGAAGCGCAAGCGTTCAATCAGTTGTACAACAAATATTATAAGCTCTGGGAAAATCAGAAGCCGATTCTTGTGGAACGGTTCTGGCAGGATATATTTCATAACGGTATCGGTCAGTATCGTCAGCCGATCAATGCAATGCTGACCGCGTACCACATGCCGGGCGGTCTGCTGGCCAAGCAGATTTGGCCGGTCATGCTCTCGATTGAACAATGGCATAAAGAGTTCGACAGTAGGGATGAAGAAATTATGTCTTATGCGCTTCGAAATGCCGCGGAGGAGCTTCTGATTCGGCATTTGGAAGGAGCCGTCATCCAGGAGCGCCCTGGCATTTTATTCGCTTTGTTATACCTGGACGAAGATGACATTCCTTCTGCAGAACTGTTGGCTTCGCGGCTGAAGGAGGATTGTCAGATGTTTATCCACGCCTGCAACCGGTATTTTTACTGTGATGTGTCTTGTTATGTCGGAGATATGAAGCCTCTGCCGCAAGTGACGAATGTCTACCATGCCTTGCTGGAATTAGAGCATAACAATGTGACAAGAATGAATTCGGTGATCGCTTTATCCGAGATGTGCGGGCAATGGCAGCATTCGGAAAATGGGACGTATGTCTCGTCGATCATGTGGCACAACTGGATGGAAATGATTGATATGGGTAAAAAAGGGGTGTTGCTGGCTCAAATCAACGATACGTTTGCCAGATTGCAAGAGAAGCCGGTTCATATCGAAATCGTAAAAGCAATTTATCATTCCTTCTTGCATTTGATCTATCATTTGTCCCACAAGAGAGGAATATCAGCTCAAAAATTAATAGGATCAGAGAAGCTGCTGGAGGACCCCGCATCGGTCAAATCCTTGAGCAAGCTTCAGCACTGGGCAATCCGGCTGGTCAACCAAGCCATCGACGGAATCAACAATCTGGACGACGATCATTCGGCAATAATCGGCAAGGTGAAGCACTATATTGAGGAGCATTTGCACGAAGTAACCCGGGAGCAAGTGGCGGATCATGTCTATTTGAATCCGGCTTATTTATCCAGGCTGTTCAAGAAAGAGACGGGATTATCGCTGACGGAATATATCATTGCGGCAAGGATAAATCGGACCAAAACACTGCTTACAACCTCAAATATCAAAATCGGCGACATCGGTGCCTCAGTTGGATATGATAATTTTTCTTATTTCACTAAAATATTCAAAAAAATGGCAGGTGTCACTCCGCAGGAATATCGTAAGAAATATCAAATTTGATCGGCTTGCGTTCCCATCACCTGCGGGAACGCTTTTTTTTGTTCATTTTGTGGGACAACGTCATCATATCGCTAATTAGGTCATGACGCTTCATAGTGCCCCTGGAGGCCAGCTTCTATAATAAAGCCATATCAATTCAAAGAAAGCGAGGTGGAGGACGATGGAACAGGGAATGATGCCGAGGAAATCAACTGTTTGGCGGACGTTGTGGAAGGAACGGGCTTTCCTGATTATGCTTCTTCCTGGAATCATTTATTTGTTGATCAACAATTACCTGCCGATGATCGGCACGGTCATCGCCTTCAAGAGCATCAATTACGTCGAGGGCATATGGGCAAGCCCTTGGGTAGGTCTTGAAAATTTCAAATTTCTGTTCAAGACGACAGATGCCTGGGTCATTACCCGGAACACGATTTTGTACAACCTGCTCTTTATTGTGTTAACGACAACGCTGGCTGTGCTGTTCGCCGTGATGCTGAACGAGCTGCGGAACCGGTTTGCGGCCAAGTTCTATCAAACCGTCATGTTCCTCCCGTATTTTTTGTCCATGGTTGTGGTTGCCTACTTGGGTTTCTCAATGTTAAGCGAGGAATACGGGTTCATCAACAAAGCGATTTTGGAGCCTCTTGGCGCCAAGGCTATTGCTTGGTACGGCGAGCCGAAATATTGGCCGTTCATTCTGCCGCTGGTTCATGTTTGGAAAAGTATCGGCTACTCCAGCGTTCTGTATTTGGCCGCCATTATCGGGATCGATCAGGAATATTATGAAGCCGCGTTAATCGACGGCGCTACCAAATGGCAACGAATTACGCGTATTACAATTCCGATGATCAAGCCCGTCATTATCATTATGACGCTGCTGGCGGTAGGGAAAATTTTGAATGCAGATTTCGGCTTGTTTTATCAGGTGCCGCTGGATGCCGGGGCGCTGTATCCGACCACGAATGTGATCGACACTTACGTGTACCGCGCGCTGCTTCAATTCTCGGATATTGGCATGTCTTCCGCAGCAGGGTTGTATCAGGCAGTCGTTGGCTTCTTCGTGGTTCTGGGGGCTAATGGGTTAGTAAGCAAATACAGCAAGGAACATGCGTTATTTTAATAAAATTCGAGGAGGAACAGCATGGAAACCGCAATCAAAGGAGATCCGGATGCTTCTTCTGTTGCAGTGAAGAAGTCCTATACGGACCCTAACGCGATATCACGTTCAGCCAATGTGGTTCTCAATGGAGTTTTTATCATCTACAGCGTGCTCTGTGTGTTTCCGGTTATGCTTGTACTTGCCGTTTCGTTCACCGACGAGAAGACGGTGGCGGTTGAAGGGTACCGGTTGATACCGGGCAAGTTCAGTCTGGCTGCCTATGAGTTCGTCTTTAACGATTTTGGGAAGGTGCTCAGAAGCTATGAAATTTCCATTGTAGTCACGGTAGTAGGAACGCTGTTGGGACTGTTCATCACATCCTTGTTCGCTTACTCGCTCGCCAGGCACAATTTTTCTTACCGCGGTTTTTTCTCCTTCTTTATCTTTTTTACGATGATTTTTAACGGAGGGCTTGTGCCGTGGTACCTGGTTTATACGAATTATTTGCACTTCAACGACTCGCTGCTTGCGTTGATCGTTCCGGGCCACCTTTTGAGCGCGTTCTATGTCATCATGATGCGTACCTTCTTCCAGCAGACGATCCATCCGTCGATTATGGAATCGGCCAGCATTGACGGGGCAAGCGAATACCGAATTTACTTCACGATCGTATTGCCGCTGTCGATGCCGGTCATAGCCACTATCGGGCTGTTCTATACACTGGGATATTGGAACGACTGGTTCAACAGCCTGGTGTTTATGAACAATGACAAAATGGTCAACCTGCAGTACCTGATGTACAAAGTAATGCGGAATTTGCAATTTCTGCTTTCCAATGCAGGCAATTCCTCCTCTACTGCAGGGGAGATCGCCAAGCTGCCGAACGAAACCGTGCGGATGGCAATGGCGATGATCGGCATGGGTCCAATTGTGCTCGCGTATCCGTTCTTCCAGAAATATTTCGTGAAAGGCTTGACCGTAGGCGCTATTAAAGGCTAGTTCCAGCAATGCTGGTTGGCATATAAACTATAATTTTGGGAGGGGTCATGTATGATGAAATTAAAAAATGGGTTGATAATGACGATGCTGTCTGTGTTGTCGCTATCCTTGATCTTGGCGGGCTGCGGCAAGGAGGAGGAGGCAAACTCATCCGTTTCTCCAACGGTTGAAAGCAGTGCGAAGCCAACGGAATCGGCCAAGCCGACATTGGAGCCGTATGCGCTTAAGATGTTCGTGCCGGGGAGCTCTGCTCCGAAGGATCAAGACTTGGTCAATCAGGAAATCAGCAAATATTTGAAGGATAAGATCAATGCTACCTTTGAATTGACGGTTATCGACTGGGGAAGCTGGAAGGACAAGATGAATCTCAAATTTGCATCCAACGAACCGTTCGATCTGATGTATACCGTGAACTGGGACAGCTACAGCACGAAAATTCAGCAAGGAAATATTATTCCGCTTAACGATTTGATCGACAAGCTTGCGCCGGAGGCGAAGAAGCAGTTGAACCCTGCTCTGCTCGAAGGCGGCAAATTTAACGGCCAAAACTACGGGTTCCCGGTTAACAAAGAGATTGCCAGCCAATACGGCGTTATGCTGCGCAAGGATTTGGTCGATAAGTACGCCATCGACATCAAAAAAATCAAGACGCTGGAAGACCTTGAGCCCTTTTACGACATGATCAAAGAGAAAGAGCCTGGAGTCACACCGCTGGTGATGAACAAAAGTTCGACCGTTATGAACCGGTATTATTATCCTAACTATTTTGAAGCAGTCGGCGACGCATTCGGCACTGTCAAAAGAAACTCGACAGATACTAAAGTGGTTAACATGCTGGAAACACCTGAATATAAATCAGGGCTGGATTTGGCCCGGAAATGGTACTTGGCCGGTTACGTGAACAAGGATGCAGCGACGCTGCAGGATATGGGCGGTTCGCTGAAATCAGGCAAAGCGTTCTCTTTTTTGGAGCAGTTGAAACCGGGCAAGGACGCCGAGGTCAGCCAGTCCTCCGGCATACAGTGGGTTCAAGTGGAGCTGACAAAGCCAATCATCGCGACTACGGATACGACGGGCTCGATGACGTCCATCTCCAGAACCTCGAAGAATCCGGAACGGGCGATGATGTTTTTGAACCTGCTGCATACCGACAAGTACCTGGTCAACTTGATTTCTTTCGGCATTGAGGGCAAGCACTTCGTCAAGAAAAGCGACAACCTTATCGATTTCGCTCCGGGCATTGACGCCAGTACGTCCGGCTACAACCTGAACCAAGCATGGTTATTCGGCAACCAGTTCAACAATTACCTGTGGGCCAGCGAAAACCCGAACAAATGGGACAATTTCAAGAAATTTAACGATTCCGCCGAAACGTCCAAGGTTCTTGGCTTCATCTTCGACACAGCAAATGTAAAGAGTGAAGTTGCGCAAGCGGGTAATGTAAGCAATGAATTTAGTCCGGGTCTCGATACCGGTTCCGTTGATCCGGATGAAGTGCTGCCGAAGTTTATCGCCAAGGCGAAAGCTTCCGGGTCCGACAAAATTATAGCCGAAAAGCAGAAGCAATTGGACGAATTTATGAAATCCAAGAAGTAAGTGAGTGAATAAGAGAGTGTCCCAAAAGTCATAAATGACTTAGGGCGAGTTTTCAAACACGCCCTAGAGGCCCCCTTCTTAAAATTGTAAAACAAAAAGGAACCTTTCCTTGGCAAAATGGAGGCATCAGCCAACCATACCCCAAAGGAGAGGTTTCTTTTGCCCATTCAATATATCATGGACCAACTCTGCTTACCAATGGATTTAAGCGGTCCGTGAAACCATTATGTTCATGTGGATCGCCGGCAGACAAAGACCGTACTTGCACCATCAACCGGTTAGCCAGGCTGCAATATACAAATCAGGACTGGAAAACAATTTATCCCGGGCTACAGAGTCCGCCAAGGGCCAACCGACACGCGTTGCGGTTGACACCGGCTATCATATTCCCTTGCCGCTTCGCATATTTTGTAAAGATACGAGACGGCTCTTTTCGGTTCACGGAGAGGGTTGGCCATGTAAGAAACGACAGATGCGATTCCCGGGAGGTAGAGCCGACATATGCGCCGTATCCGCAAAAAGCTAGACCAGTGGACAGCAAGAGTCCTGGATATTCCCCAGGATGTGACCATGGATCTGCCGCGGCTGACCATGCTCGGCAATCTTCAGCTCCACATTGAAAATCACCGGGGAGTGCTGCATTTCTCGGAGGAGCTGCTGAAGCTGTCGTTGTCCAAGGGAGTGCTGGAGGTTCAGGGAGCGAATCTGAGCATCCGGACGATAATGACCGAAGAAGTGCTGGTGGAAGGGAATATCCATAGCCTGAAATATATCCAGTGAGCCCCAACAAAGCGTGCCTTGGCTTCGAGCTTATTCCAGATACTTTGCGGGGACCCAGGAGCCCGGAATACTTGCAGTTACATTATCTAAGAAGGAAGTGGGAGTATGCAGCCGCAATTTGTCAGAAGCCTGCGGGGTTATGTGGCCGTCACAATTCGGGGTGACGGGCTGGAGCCGCTGCTTAACCTGGCTGTCAGCCAGCGGTTCTCCATCTGGGAGATCCGCCGGACGGGCAGCGGACAAGCCAGGGCCAAGCTGCTGGTCAGGGATTTTTTCCGCCTTCGTCCGCTCTTGAAGCAGACAGGCTGCCGGGTTCATGTGGAAACCCGGCACGGCTTTCCCTTTTTCCTGGGGAGGCTTGGGAAACGGAAATTTTTTGTTGCCGGCCTGGTCGGCTTCTTCATTGGCATCTACCTGCTCTCCTCCATGGTATGGCAGGTGAAGGTGGAGGGCAACGACACCATTCCCACTTATGAGATTCTCCGGGCGGCCAGAGAGCAGGGCATCAAGCCCTTTCAATGGAAGTTCCGTCTGAAGCCTCTCGATGAATTAGCCCGGGATTTGAACCATAGTCTCCCCGAGGTGTCCTGGATTGGAGTGGAGAAGCAGGGAACGCGGATAGTGATCAAGGTAGTGGAGTCCTCCCGCCCCGAACAGAGGGAGCTCCTGAGTCCCCGCCATCTGGTGGCACGCAAGAGCGCTGTCGTGACCCAGGTGCAATCCACGAAGGGAAAGCCCATGGTGGAGCCAAACCGCTATGTCAAAAAAGGGGACGTGCTCATCTCCGGCATCCTGGGCAATGAGACCAACCGGCAAGTGGTGGCAGCCGAGGGTACGGTGCGGGGGATTATCTGGTACGAATCCCGCATAGAGGTTCCGCTCATCCGCCAGCACAAGGTATACACCGGTGAGGTGTTCAAGCGTTTCTATCTGGTGTTCGGCGGCAGGGCCTTGCAGATTACCGGTTACGGCAAAACGGATTATGAAGCATCGGATAAAGAGGAAAGCCGCAAAACCTTGGGCTGGCGCAATTATATGCTTCCTGTAGGCTGGTTGACCGAAAAAGTGATGGAAGTCCGTCAGGAGGATGTTCCCGTAGAGCCTGAGGCGGCCCGGGCGGCGGGGCTTGAGCGGGCCAAAGCGGATATACTGATGAATGCGGGCAAGGATGCCAAGTTCGTTTCTTACAATGTTTTGCAAGAAAAGACCGACAATGGTAAAGTGTATATGAATGTGCTTTTCCAAGTCGAGGAAACGATAACGGAAGAACTAGCCATTGTCCAAGGAGAATGAGACATTTGACAGACAACAAGCAGGAGCAGACCGTCAAGATGAAAGTGAAGGACGCGGAAGAAGCATTGGCGCTGTTCGGGCCGCAGGATAAGTTTCTTCATATTATTGAAGAACAGCATTCCGGTGTCCGTATCTTCTCGCGGGACGCAGAGATCGCCATTCAAGGCGCTGCCCACGAGCTGGAGCCCCTTCGGCAGTTGTTCGAGGTGCTGCTTACGCTGATCCGCAACAATTATCCGCTGACAGAGCGTGATGTGGCCTATGCCCTGGAATTGGCCAAGCAGATGAAGGCTGACCAGCTCCTGGAGCTGTTCAAGGGCGAGATTACCGCCACACACCGGGGAAGGCCGATCCGGGTTAAGACGATTGGCCAACAGAAATATGTGAATCTTATCAAGCGGTCGGATATTGTATTCGGAATCGGGCCGGCCGGCACAGGCAAGACTTATCTGGCTGTGGTGCTGGCGGTAGTCGCCTTGAAGGAAGGCTCCGTCAAGCGGATCGTACTGACCCGCCCGGCGGTGGAGGCGGGCGAGAACCTGGGCTTCCTGCCCGGAGATCTGCAGGAAAAGGTGGATCCTTATCTGCGGCCGCTGTATGATGCCCTGAACGATGTGCTTGGACCGGAGCAGGTTGCCAAATTGCTGGAGAGGGGAACCATCGAGATTGCCCCCCTGGCTTATATGAGAGGACGGACGCTGGACGATTCCTTCATCATCTTGGACGAGGCCCAGAACTCCACCCCTGAGCAGATGAAGATGTTCCTGACCCGTCTGGGCTTCGGCTCCAAGATGGTGATCACCGGTGACGTGACCCAGATCGATCTGCCTAGAGGCAAGAAATCCGGGCTGATGGAAGCCCAGCGGATTCTCCAACATGTCGAGGAAATCGGTTTTGTACTTTTTGACGAGCAGGATGTGGTCAGACACTCTCTGGTACAGAAGATCATTGTCGCCTACACGGAAGACGCGGAGAGAAATGCCTGAATGAAGGCGGGACAAGCCTGGGCAGAGTGCCCAATCCATTGCTGTACGGTAAAAAGAAGGGACTGACAGTACCATGATGCGGAAGATTATGCCGATTAAGAGGACATTCAGCTACAAGCAAGGCGGGTGGAAAAATTCCGGAGCCATGCGCCTGCTATTGTTTGTGCTGTTCGGGATACTCCTGTACTTGCTGCTGGCAAGCAAGCTGGTTCCCGAAACCTATGACATCGTGCAGAATACAGTTGCGGAAAGCAATATTCCGGCGCCGCAGCAGCTTGCCCTTGAGAAGGAGACGCAAAAAGCAAGAGATGATGCAGCTGCCAAGATATCTCCGGAGTACCGGACCATTTCTCTGAAGAGCGAGGTTCTGATCAACAACCTGTACGAGAAGGTCATCGAAAATAATACCAATGCCAGTCTGGCGCAGGAATTGAAGATCAGTCTTTATAAGGATGTTTTTCCGGCGGTGATGAATGACTTTATCCGCCAGACGGTAACCGATATGGGGCGCAACAGTCTCTACAGCTCCAAGTTTCAGACGGAAGCGGAGACCAAGCTGAAGGAGCAGATCTACAAGCTGCCGGAGGAGTCGTACTATAAGCTGCCGCTCTTGACCAGAGAAGACCTGTTCGCCATGCAGCCTGTCACCGTGGAGATTGTCAACAAGCTGATGAATGAGCAGATCCGCGATGCGGCGACGGCGCGCTCCAAGGTAACCGAGCTGGTTAATTCGTCCATCCTGACCAAGAATACACAGCGTGAAATGGCCCAGGAAATTGCCAGGTTCGCCATTACCCCCAATTCCTTCTATGATGAGGAAGCGACGGATAAGGCCAGGGCGGAGGCCCGGGAAGAGACGCTGCCTGTCTACATCAACAAAGGGGAGCTGGTCGTAGCCAAAGGCCAGATGATCACCGAGGAGATCTATGAGCGGCTGCAGAAGCTGGATCTGCTCAAGGACACGCGCAACCGTTGGCCTGAGGTGGGCTTATGGCTGCTGGTTGCCTTGATTATGGTCGGGTTCTATATTTATATGGAACAGAACGGCGCCATTACCAGCGGCAACAATGCCCAACTGTTCATGCTGGGCGTGATCATGACCGTGAATTTTCTGGTGATGAAATTCGTCGCCCTGGGACAGTCGCTGGACTATCCTTTCTTCGGGTTCCTGGCGCCTGTATCGCTGGGCACCATGCTGCTGGTGCTCTTGATGAATGTGCGGCTGGGATTTCTGGCGGCGGTGCTGACCAGTGTGGTCTCCAGCGTGATCTTCAACAGCCAGCCGGAGTTTCTGTTTGATTACCGCTACGGGTTCTTGTCCCTGGTCATGTGCTTTACGGCGGTCCATTCTCTTCACAAGGCGAGCCAGCGGTCCTCCATTCTCAAAGCGGGGATTATGGTCTCGCTGTTCGGCTTAGTAGGCATGCTGATCCTCTTCCTGCTGGACAGCCATTATACGGTCAAGGATATCGCCTTTGCCAGCGGGTTTACCATTGCCGGAGGGCTGTTGACCGCCATCTTCGTAGTGGGCCTGATGCCCTTCTTCGAGACGGCCTTCGGCATCCTGTCTCCTCTGAAGCTGGTGGAGCTGTCGAATCCGAATCATCCTCTGCTGCGCAAGCTCCTGACCGAGACGCCGGGCACTTACCACCACAGCATCATGGTGGGCAATCTGTCCGAAGCCGCTGCAGAGGCGGTGCAGGCGGATGGGCTGCTATGCCGGGTAGGCTCCTACTATCACGATATCGGCAAGACCAAGCGGCCCAGCTATTTCATTGAGAATCAGCTGAATATCGAGAATCCTCACGACAGTATCGCGCCGTCGCTCAGCAAGTCCATTATTGTAGCCCACGCCCGAGACGGGGTGGAGATGCTCAAGGAACACAAGATGCCCAAGCAGATTCGGGATATTGCCGAGCAGCACCACGGAACCACCTTTCTTAAATATTTCTATCACAAGGCCAAGCAGCAGGCAGGCGAAGCGGAAGCGCATAAAATCACCGAGGATGATTACCGTTACCCCGGTCCCAAGGCCCAGTCCAAGGAAGCGGCCATCGTCGGCATCGCAGATAGTGTAGAAGCGGCAGTGCGCTCGTTGCGCAATCCCACTATTGAGCAGATTGATTCGCTGGTGCAGAAGATTATCAAGGACAGGCTGGATGACGGCCAGTTCAATGAATGCGATCTGACCCTGAAGGAACTGGATACAGTGGCCAAGGCTCTTAAGGAAACCCTTCTCGGGATCTTCCATTCCCGGATTGAATATCCGAGCGACTTGCCCAAAAATCAAGAAAACAAAGGATGAGCCCCTTGAATCTTTATCTGGAATGTATAAATGAGCAAGAGGATTACGAGATTAACGACAAGCTGCTGGGTATGCTTAAGGAGCTGCTGCGGCTGGCCGGCGAGTTGGAAGGGGTGGATTCCGGCGAAGTCGCCCTCTCTTTTGTGGACGATGAGACCATTCACCAGTTGAACAAGGAATACCGGGGCATGGACAAGCCAACCGATGTGCTGTCCTTCGCCATGTCCGAATCCAGTGAGGACGAGCTGCCCATCCGCTACGACGATATGGAGGAAGTGGAGATTGAGCTTCCGGAGATAGACGTGGAAGAGGGGGATGAGCCGGATAATCTCCAGGCGGAGCCCCTCGGAGATATCGTCATCTCCGTGCCCAGAGCGCTTGCCCAGGCGGAGGAATATGGACATTCACCGGAACGGGAGATCGGCTTCCTGTTCGTGCACGGCTTCCTTCATCTGATCGGTTATGATCATGAATCGGAAGAAGAAGAAAAATTGATGTTCGCAAAGCAGGAGCAAATTCTCGCAAAGGCGGGGATCACCCGTTGAATCCGTTGGTCCGTTGGTTAAAAAGCATGCGTCATGCTTATGAAGGCATTCAATATGCGTTGACGACGCAGCCCAATATGAAATTTCATTTTTTCGCATCCTTTGCTGTATTGGTGTCTGCCCTGTTCTTCCGCCTGCCGCGGACCGACATCCTCTTGCTGCTTCTGGCGATTACCTTGGTCATTGTAACAGAGCTTATTAATACGGGAATTGAGAAAACCGTCGATCTGGCCATGCCCAATCTTCATCCGCTTGCCAAGATTGCCAAGGACGTGGCGGCTGCCGCGGTGCTGGTAACGGCGGTTTTTGCCGCGGCTGTGGGAGTGGCCGTATTCTATACGCCAATCGAGCGTTGGGTGACAAGATGGGAGCATCCGGAAGTGCCTCTGTCCATCGGTTCTGTCTGGCTGTATCTTACACTGGTGGTATTGGCGGTCATCGTGGTAGAGACCCGCTTCCGCAACAGCAGCAGGATCAGGCCCAGTCTGTGGATGGCGGTTGCGGTATCCTTCAGCACCCTGATTATTCTGAAGAGCGCCGATACCCTGGTAGCGCTGCTTGCCATCGGCATGTCCGGCCTGTTCCTGGTGATGCTGTACGAGAAGCAGGGGCGCTCGCTTGGCGGGCTGCTTGCGGGCGGAGTATTGGGAGCGGTGCTGACGGTGCTGGCATTCTTCCTGGGACGGTAGGCGGCAGGTGGCTTCTAGGCGGCGGGTTCTTAGGAGCTGCGAGGAAATGAGCACCGGCTTTTGCTGACAAATATCCATGGGTTTGGGCGTTTTGTCAACCCATTAGCGGACTTTATTTCGTCGCAGTCTCTTATGGCAGGAGGTACAACTGTGATTGGCGGTATCTGACGCTGGTCGGCTCCGGCTGGGATGTGGCGGTTTTTTTGACGGGTCTGCCATTTAGGATTGGGGGGATGGGGATGAGCGGAACGAAACGGGTTGAACATTTGATTGACGCGGCGAAGCAAGCGCGGGAAAAGGCTTATGTTCCCTACTCCCGCTTCAAGGTAGGGGCAGCGCTGCTGGACAGCGCCGGGCATATCCATTACGGCTGCAATATTGAGAACGCCGCTTACGGTCCAACCAATTGCGCGGAACGGACGGCGTTGTTCCGGGCGGTTGCGGACGGGCATGCTCCCCGTTCCTTTACGGCGCTTGCCGTGGTGGCGGATACAGAGGGGCCGGTTGCGCCCTGCGGGATATGCCGGCAGGTGATGAGCGAGCTATGCGCGCCGGATATGCCGGTCTATCTGACCAACCTGAAGGGGGATGTGCTGCAGACCACGGTCTCCCAGCTGCTGCCGGGGGCGTTTGCCCCGAAGGATCTGGAGGAAGCGTAAGAACTCTGTCCGATGAGCGATTTTGGCAAATTAAAAATATGCTTCATAATCGAAAGGAAATGCTGCTATGGCAAAAGGCTTTAAATCGGGTTTTGTCTCCATTATCGGGCGCCCCAACGTGGGCAAATCCACATTGTTGAACCGCGTCATCGGACAAAAGGTGGCGATCATGTCGGACAAGCCCCAGACGACCCGCAACAAAATTCACGGTGTCTACACCACGGACAAGTCACAGATTGTATTCTTAGACACACCGGGTATTCATAAGCCTCAATCCAAGCTGGGCAACTATATGATGAAGGTGGCGGAAAGCACTCTAAACGAGGTGGACGCCATCTTGTTTCTGGTGGATGTGAGCGAAGGAATTGGAGGAGGAGACCGCTACATTATCGAGCGGTTGAAGACGGTGAAGACTCCGGTCATCCTGGTGCTGAACAAAATCGACACCGTCAAGCCTGATGATCTGCTGCCGATTATCGTGCAGTATAAGGATCTGTATAACTTCGCAGAGATTGTGCCCGTATCCGCCAAGCAGGGCAACAACGTCAATGTGCTGCTGGAGCAGACGGAAAAGTATTTGAACGAAGGCCCCATGTATTACCCGGCCGACCAAGTCACGGATCACCCGGAGCAATTCGTCTGCGCCGAACTGGTGCGGGAGAAGATTCTCCAGTTAACCAGAGAGGAAATCCCCCACTCCATCGCCGTTACCATCGAGCAGATGAAGGTGGAGGAAAACGGCGTCGTGCATATCTCGGCGGTCATCTTCGTGGAGCGGGATTCCCAGAAGGGCATCGTGATTGGCAAAAACGGAGCGCTGCTGAAGGAAATTGGCCGTTTAGCCCGCATGGATATCGAGCGCCTGCTGGGCTCCAAGTGCTTCCTGGAGCTGTGGGTCAAGGTCAAGAAGGATTGGCGCAACCAAGACCGGGTGCTAAAGGATCTGGGCTTCCGGCACGATTAGGGATTGAGATGCATTCAGGAACGGGAGCCGCGTAAGACGAGGCGTTCCCGCGAGAGGAATAAGAAGGATGGGAAGCCGGCGTAAGACACGGCGCTCACATCCAAGCTCTGAGGTTTAAGTTTAGTCTTTAGGTGTAATCTTTAGGTGTAGTCTTTAGGTGTATTTTTGGGGTTGGCGGTTGGCAGTCGGGGTGGGAGCGGGCGTGAGACTCCGCGCCCCACCCCATCCGCACGGAAGCTTCACGCATAAGCGTGACGCGGCTCATTCACACAAAACCCCCGCCCACACGCACACAGCAGCAGGCTGCACGGGCATAAAGTCACGAAAGAACACCAACCCCAAGCGTGTTCCTATATGGATGAATCTGCCGTATCAGCGGCAGATTCATCCATATAGGAGCGAAAGCGGCTCATACGCCTCCCCCCACCATCAACGACGGCCCCACCCGCTCCCACGCTCCTTTGCCGGGGTCTTGGGGCGGCAGCGCCCAAGTCGCCCCCCTTTGGCGAAAGGGGGGAAGGGGGGGAATCGAGAAAACATGGTATAAACTGCTTCGCATAACCCCTGCTCATTTCTCCTATCCTAACTCCATGGGCGCGTCACAGTCCGCGGAAGAAAGGATGGTACAAATGAGAGACTTCACTTGGAACTATTTTTCGATAACGGGGGACGTGAATGCTTACCTGCTCTATAAAGAGATGACTGCTGACGGCGAGCAAGAGGAGCCGCAGGAGGAAATTCTGGAGGCTGCAGGAGCAGAGGTGATCGGCTAAACGTTTGTAGGCAACCGGGAGCTGATGGCATGCTGTATAAGGTGGAAGGAATCGTAATCAGAAGCATGGATTATGGGGAAGGGCATAAAATCATCTCCATCTATACCAGAGAGTCGGGCAAAATGAGCGTGATGGCCAGGGGGGCAAAGAAGCTGAAAAGCCGCCACGGCGCCATCACGCAGCTTTTTACATATGGTCAATTTGTGGTATACAAGAGCAGTCAGATGGGAACGCTTAACGCGGGTGAGATCATTGATTCCCACCACAAGCTGCGCGAGGATTTGATGAAAAGCGCTTATGCGGCTTATATTGCCGAGATGACCGAGAAGCTTACGGGAGAACTGGAGCCCAGTCCCATGCTGTTTGAGCAGATTCTGGCTGCCTTCAAGGGAATAGAAGAGGATAAGGCGCCTTTTGCCATTGCGCATATGATGGAGATGAAGATGCTGATCTTGTCGGGATATGCTCCCGAGTTGGATCAATGTGTAGCTTGCGGACGGGCTGCCGGGGAAATGAGCTTCAGCGTGTCGGGGGGAGGGCTGCTATGCACCAACTGCCGCAGCCGCGACCCTCAGGCTATCGGGATTGGGCCAGGCACTCTGAAGCTGCTTCGGCTGTTCCGGCAAATCGACCTGCGGCGGCTGGGACAGATCGAGATGAAGCCGTTGACCCAGGTTCAGCTGAAGCAAGTGATGCGGGGGCTGATGGATGCCTATCTGGACGCCAGATGGAAGTCGCGCAGCTTCTTAGATCAGATGGACAAGCACGGATTTACAGAGTAGGGCATTATTTTGTTGCCATATTAGAATGTTTAATTGCTTTACAGCGCTTAAGCGCGTAAGTTAAGCATTCTGATTGGCGATAAAACTTTCACTTAACCGCGGTCGCTCATCCTCGAAATACTCTGATAGGATTTTTCTCATTTTTTACCATAACTATTTGACAGATGAGCAGGAATTTGTTACTATCTTGAAGGTAATAGGCAAATGCAGGTGCGTTGAGGGAAACAGTAGCCATGCATAAGCGGATGGCAGCGAGCCGGGAGCAGTGGGAGCCCGGTATCCGGTTGATGGTGAAGGGCGGTCCTGAGCATCGTTTTCTTTGGAAAAAGCGGACCGGTTTTGCACCGGTCAAGTAGGGTGGAACCGCGGGAACTTAACAGCTCTCGTCCCTACGTTTGGCAGATTGGCTGCCGGGCGTGGAGGATGGGAGCTTTTTCGTATGTCGATTCCCCCCCTTCCCCCCTTTCGCCAAAGGGGGGCGACTTGGGCGCTGCCGCCCCAAGACCCCGGCAAGAGAGCGGAGGAGCAGGCTGGGCCGTCGTTGATGGTGGGTGCGGTGCTGGGAGGCGCTTACGTTCCACTGTGGATGAATCTGCCGTATCAGCGGCAGATTCATCCATAGTGGAACACGCTTGACAGTCGGTGTTCTTTCGCAACGTTATGCCCGTCGAGCCTGCTGCTTGGGTTTGTTGGGTGAGACGGCGTGCCGGGAGCCGCGTCACGCATTCGCGTGAAGCTCCTGTTTTTGTGGGTAGCGCTTCGGAGCGAAGACAGAGGGCGGATGCGCGGAGACTTACGCCCGCTTGCCGCCCGGAGCAATGAGGGTAGCGCTTCGGAGCGAAGACAGAGGGCGGATGCGCGGAGTCTCACGCCCGCTCACCACCCGGAGCGGAGAGGGTAGCGCTTCGGAGCGAAGACTTG
>JAQSYI010000076.1 GCA_029256185.1 Paenibacillaceae bacterium | reverse complement strand
TGTAGTGTTGTCTTGTCTCTTTCACCAGAGCACCTCTTTCTCGTTGTTGTTATTATCGATCTGTTCTTAGGAGGTGTCTACTTTTTATTCTAGCAGCAATATGATAGCTGTTGGCGGGTGAGTGGGGCTCCAAAGGCGCAACAGCTAGCAATATGATAGCTTAGTTAAGTCCAGTTAATCGACAATCTCGATCCTCCCGTTATTTCCTTTAAATTCAGATGTTCGAGTAAAAATTGCTTGATTAGCGGGAGGTTTTCTCTTTGCATACTTTGGGAGTTTTCCCCATTTCCTATTTTGGTTAGTTTGTTTAGTTTGCTTACTTTGGTTAGTTTGTTTAGTTTGTTTAGTTTGTTTAGTTTGTTTAGTTTGTTTAGTTTGCTTACTTTGGTTACTTTGGTTACTTTGGTTACTTTGGTTACTTTGGTTACTTTGCTTACTTTGCTTACTTTGGTTACTTTGGTTAGTTTGCTTACTTCGCTTGCTTTAGTTGACCGATCCCCCGGTCCCTCAGGCGGAGATGCGGACCATTTCCATTCGACCGTTGGCAGCATTTCTGCACGAAATGACGGGAGAAGGAACTTACGGGACCGCGTATTAAGAATATTGGGTCCGGAACAGTCTGGCATACAAGCCGTTTTGGGCCAGCAGCTGCTGGTGGGTGCCCTGTTCGGCCAATCTGCCCTGCTCCAGCACCAGAATCCGGTCAGCCGCCAGAATGGTGGACAACCGGTGGGCAATTACCAGCGTTGACCGCCCTTTCATCAACTGCTCCAAGGCGCTTTGCACATAGGCCTCCGATTGCGAGTCCAGGTGAGACGTGGCTTCGTCCAGCACCAAAATCCGCGGATTCTTAAGAATCGCTCTCGCGATAGCAATCCTCTGCCTCTCTCCCCCCGACAACCGGTGTCCCCTTTCTCCTGCCATGGTGTCATATCCTTGAGGCAGTCCCGATATATAATCGTGAATATAAGCATGCCGGCAGGCCTCCAACAATTCGGCTTCAGTGGCATCGGACCGCGCGAACAGCAGGTTTTCCCGGATGGTGGCGTGAAACAGGAAGGAGTCCTGGGTAACAAACGCCATATGCTCCCGCAGGCTGTTCTGGACAATATTCCTCAGATCATGTCCGTCCACAGTCACTGCGCCTTCTGTCGGGTCCTGAAGCCGAGCAAGCATGCCGATAAGCGTGGTTTTACCTGCACCGCTGGGACCGACAATCGCCACCAATTCCCCCGGCTCCACCAGAAAGCTCACATTCCGCAGCGCATAAGAAGCGGCGGCGGTCCTTTCCCCGCTCAAATCATCGTTCTTAACCTTTTCCATACCTTTGCCCGCATCCCCATCCGCCCCCCTGTTCACGCTCCACTCTGCGCCCTTGCCTTCACTCTTGCCCACAATCCTGTCCTCACTCTTGCCCGTGCTCCCGTCCGCGTTCCCGGCTCTTCCCCACTCAGCATACCTGTAGGAAACGTTTCTGTATTCCACTCTCCCCCGAGCATCTGTGAGCACAGACGCTCCGGGAGCATCTGCAATCTCGGGGACCATATCCATATATTCGAACAGCCTGCCGAAAATACCCATGGCAGTAGCTGCTTCTACATGCAGATTCAAGAGCATGGATATAGGGCCGTACAGTCTGCCCGCATAGAAAACAAAGGCAATAATACCCCCAACTGTAAGTCCCTCTCTCATAACCATCAAACCACCGTACAGGAAGATAACTGCCGTTCCCAGCGGAGCGAGCACCCCCACTGCCATGGAGTACCATCTGCCCACCAGATTGACCTTCAGCTCCAGAGCCATTACTTCCTCGTTTAACCCGGAGAAGCGCCGTTCCTGGTAGTCCTCCCGGCCGAACAAGCGGGTCAGGAGCGCGCCGGAGACGCCGAACATATCGCCAAGCAGAGCTGACATGTCCCCCTTGACCTTCTGGGCCTGGCCTCTGAGCCGTTTCCTCGTCCGGGAAACCCTCCGTACCGGCAGAATAAACAAAGGCAGCACGATCAGCGAAACAGCGGCCAGCCGCCAATCCAGCCGGAACAGAATGACCGCCGTTGTCACCACAATGGCAATCTGAGTCAGTCCGTTGATAATGGTCCCGGTCACAATTCCCTGTACGGCCTGCACATCCCCGGTCAGCCGCGAGATAATTTCCCCTGATTTGACATGGGTATAAAATGACATGGACTGGCGCTGCAGGTTGGCAAACAGCTGCCTTCTCAGATCCCGCATGACGCTCTGGCCCACCTTGTTGTTCAGGTGATTCTGCCAGACGCTGAGCAGCCCTGCCCCAACCGGAAGCACAACCATCAGAGCCGCCAAACTGTATAGCGATTTAGTGTCCCCGTCAGGTATAGCATGGTCCACCATCTCCCTGATCAAGAGCGGAGGAATCAGACCGATGAGCGCGGAAGCAAGCGCCAGAACGAGAATCCCTGTCAGCAAAAGCAGATAAGGCCGGAATAACCTGAATACCCTGCCAAATTCCATTTCTCCCCAATTCGCCTTCGGGGCCTGGGGGTCGCGGAAGTGCATGCCCTCCACAGGAGATCCCCCACCTCCGTAATAACCGCCAACTTTCATGATGAATAAGCCTCCTTGGTCTTAGTCAGCCAACTGCACATTTCCGCTTGCCTGTTCTGTTTACGCAGGTCTTTAATCTCCATTCTCTCATGCAGACTTTCCCATGTCTAACAGAAAAAACAATCCCCAAAAGTGACGAGATCCTTCGAAGCAAAATCCGGGTACTTTTGGGGGAGCCCCCGAATCACAATCCCCAAAAAGTGACGAGATCCTTCGAAGCAAAATCCGGGTACTTTTGGGGGAGCCCCCCAACAACAATCCTCCAATCGGCATTTACGTAAAAAATGACGGCTTGCGGAAACACCGCAGCATAAGCTATACTATTATTCAATTACACAACAGCATTCGCCGATGACGGGCTTCCAACTCCGAGGCGTATTCGTTAAGGAGAACCGGTCTGAGTTTCACAGAGGCTTCTCCCAAGTTTACCGGCCCGCCCGTTACCGCGGAACCAAAGAGGATCGGACTGTTTTATTGGTCCGGTCAAGTTGGGTGGCACCGCGAGTCAAACGCTCCTCGTCCCATACGGATGAGGGCGTTTTTTGCATTTTTACCAAAAGCGGAGGGAGCGGGTACAGTATGCTGGAAATGAAATGGATCCGGGAAAATGGCGCACTTGTTCAAGCAACGGCGGACCGCAAAGGGATCTGCCTCAATGTGAATGAGCTGCTGGAGTGGGACCGGAGAAAACGGGAGCTCCTGCAGGAGACAGAGAAAGGCCGGGAAGCCCGCAACAGACTTTCCCGGGAAATCGGCCGGTTGCTGAAGCAGGAGAATCATCTGGAAGCAGATATTGCCAAGCTGCAGGTCAAGGAGTGCAATGAGCGGCTAACCAAGCTGGAGCACCAACTGCGTGAGGCGGAAGAGCATACCGCAGAGCTGCTGCTGCTTGTACCGAACGTTGTATCGCCGGATACGCCGCAAGGCCGTTCGGATGCAGACAACGTGGAGATACGGCGGGCGGGGGAGCCGGTTAATCCGGAATATGAAATGCTCGATCATATTGCTCTGGGCGAGCTGCACCAACTAATCCACATCCCCCGCGGGGTAAAAACAGGCGGCGCCCGCAGCTATTTCCTGACAGGCGCAGGAGCGCTTCTGCACCGGGCGGTCCAGCAATTGGCGGTGGATCTGCTGCTCTCCGGAGGCTTCACGCTGATGGATGTGCCGTTGCTGGTTAGACGGGAAACGCTGGTCAATACCGGTTTTTTTCCGCTGGGAGAAGATCAGGTGTACCGGATTGGCAGCGATGACCACTATCTGGCGGGCACCTCGGAAGTATCCCTTGTCTCCTACCATGCGGGGGAGATCATGGATCTGGCCAAGCCGGTTAAGCTGGCCGCCGCATCCTCCTGCTTCCGCAGCGAGACAGGCTCGGCTGGACGGGATGTCCACGGCCTGTACCGGGTACATCAGTTTGCCAAAGTGGAGCAGGTGGTATTCTGCGAAGCGGATCCTGAACTGTCCGAACGGATGCTTCAGGAAATTACCGGGAATGCCGAGCATCTCCTGCGGCTGTTGGAACTGCCATACCGGGTTATGGCGGTCTGTACCGGGGACATGTCGCAGAAAACCTACAAGCAATATGACATCGAGACATGGATGCCCAGCCGCGGCGCTTATGGGGAAACTCACTCCTCATCCGATCTCCACGACTTTCAGGCCCGCCGCGCCAACATCCGTTACCGGGATAGCGCCGGCAAGCTCCGCTATTGCCATACATTGAACAATACGATGGTGGCCTCCCCGCGGATACTCATTCCTCTATTGGAGAACCATCAGCAGGAAGACGGCAGTATCAGGATACCCGCCGCTCTTGTTCCGTATATGAACGGACTGGAGCAGCTTGTTCCGCGGACTGGAGTGTTTTGACGGACTGAGCGTATTGCAACAACCGCACATGCGGGCGCGTTAGAAAACCCTATCGGAGGAGTATTGGGCGAAGAAGAGCCGAGCAACGGACATCAGCGCTTTTATTTGGCCAAAATCCGATGGTTTTAAATTCTAACGGACTCACGCGCTCTTATGTGACTCTTTTGCCCCCCCACTCAGGGGGATTTCGGCGCAATAAGGGCTTTCCAGTCCGTTAGCCGCGCCGGTCCCTGCTTTTTCCGCAAATAACGCCTCTCAGGTCCGTCAGCCGGGAAGGGGTTGGAGTTCAAGAGACAATAGTGTTGCGAGTATCGCGGTAATACGGGCATCCGAAGTATAAGCTGGCGCTTTCCGCAAGGAAGCCTGCTCCGCAGGCACCCGCCAAGTGCTTTTCCGTGTGTGAGCTCCCCTTCCTCAGTTGGATATCCTTTCTCAAAAACAAGCCCCCGGAGCTATATGCTCCGGGGGCTTGAACTTCCTCCGCGGCCGCTTCCAGCCGCTGCCGCCGCTTAACTAATCGGCTGGTTAGTCTTGTTCTTCGCCAGCTTCAGATAGCCGTATACATTCAACAACTCACTGTCGTTTGCGAACCGAAGCTTGACCGTACCGGCAGCCTCCTGGATATAAGGCTTCAGAGCTGCCGCGCCGCCGCCGATGATATAGAAGCACTGAATATCAGGGTATTTCTTCCAGCGTTTTTTGACCAGCTCCACGATTCTGTTGGCTGCTCTCGTAAAGTACATATCCACTATCGGCCGGATATCCGTCTGTCCTTCGCCGATCCGCCGGATGGTATATTCCCGGTTCTTCAACCGCTGGGCCAGCTTGGAGCGGCTGGGAAACCGGTAGCCGTATTGGTCCTCCACATCCTGAATAATCATATCCAGATAAGTCGCAAGGCCCATCTGCTCTCCGGTGCTGAAGTGGTTATCAATGTTCATCTTCTTGACCAAGGGAAAATCCGTGGTCAGTGCCCCTATCTCACAAATGCCGATGCAGCCGTAATACAGCTCCTCGTCCTTCACCTGCAGGGAATCATGCGTCGCCATATGGAACAAGGCCGCCGCCCCTTCTATGGATACCACGGCCCGCTTGATCACCACCTTTACTTTCCGGTTGCGCAGCCTGGGTGTTGTCAGGAAAGTAACCTCATGCTCCCCCACCAGCCGCTCCTCGAATGTCCTGTGATATCTTGCATAAGCCCGGACCGGCAATCCGGTGCCGATCACATATTCCACGGTCTCATAGCCTTGCAGACTTCCCGGGCTTGCTGCTCCGTACGCCACACCCGCATAGGCTAAGGCAGTCAGAGCCACAATCAGGGACTGGTCGGATAATGCCTTGTTATCCATATCCTCCAGTTCCATATTATCCTCGTTCTCCATAGCCAGAAGTCCTACAAAGTAACGCTCATTATTTTTCGCAAGCCTGGGGCTGTGCACCATTACATCCAGTGCCTTAAGGGGCTGGTCTTCCTCCTGAAGAATATGGCGCTCGTACCCGGGTGCAATCACATTGGGTACAAGAAGGGGCTCATTGCCGCCGTCAAACGCTATTTTAATGCTGTCATTGCCCAAATCGAGCCCTGCCAATTTCATTAAGTATTCCTCCCGACACTCTATAGTTCATTGGTTAGAATTTCTATTTTTTTTGCCGAATTCCTCCGGGACCATAGAATCATTTTCTGATTAATCGCATAAAAATGCAGGTTTTTGCCGGGTTTTGCCGAACTTTGAACATAGGTAACGCATATTATACAACAAAGCTGGAGCGTAGATATGAAATATAGAGTATACATGAAGCACTACACTCTCATGATGATTCGGGACCCCAAACAATCCGTGCTGCGGGTGAGGATTCCCGTTTTTCTGCTGCTGGTCGTTCCGCTGTTGTTCACAGCGGCCTGTATCTTGGCTTACCTCTTTTATTTCCGTTCCGTATCCTATGACGAGACCAACAAGAGGCTTCAGAGCACGCTGACGGGACATATCAGCGACCATCTCATTGAGGTTTCCGGCAAGGACCAGACCATTGAGCGGCTGCAGGGAGAACTGCTGCAATTGTCTGAGCAGGCGGAGCAATTGGATGTGCGCATGGAGGAACTCCGGCAGTTGGAGGAAGAGATGAAGCGCCTGACAGGGTTGGGACAGCTTCCGGTCAACGGCAAAGCGTTGTCCGCCCAATCCCCGGCTGAAGCCGCTTCGGGCATAGGCGGCCGCAGCAGAGAGGTGACTGAGGCGGACGAGGAGCAGCTGATCACCGATACGCGCGCTCACTATGAAACCATATACAGTGAGATGGAGACCCTCTACGGCGATTTGAGCAAAACCAAGGAATCGGTGCTGGAGCAGCTGCGTGAGTTGGAGTTTACCCCCACCATCTGGCCGCTGGATTCCCGCACGATTACCTCGCCCTTCGGCATGCGCCGGGATCCGTTTTCCTATTCTATGGTCTACCATAGCGGACTTGATATCGGGGCCTCTACCGGCTCGCCCGTCTATGCCGCCGCTTCGGGCAAAGTAACGTTTACCGGGTCCGACTCCCAGCATGGGAATAACATCATCATCGACCACGGCAACGGCCTGAAGACCTGGTACATGCATCTGAGCAAGATTGAGACGGCCAAGGGCGATGCGGTCAAGAAGGGACAGCAGATCGGAAAAGTGGGCTCCACAGGCAGAAGCACCGGTCCCCATCTGCATTATGAAGTGCTTAAGAACGGTTCAAGCGTAGATCCCAAGTCCTACTTAAAGAGTGCCAGAAAGGAAGAATAGTCCATGTTCAAAGGGAAGAAGAGCAACGGGATTAACCCTAATTCCACCGACACCATAATTGGGGAGGGCAGTGTGTTCGAGGGGCGTATCAAATCGGAGGCGGGGGTCCGGGTCGAAGGAAGCATTACCGGGGATGTGGAAAGCTCCGGAGATGTGATCATCGGAGAAAAGGGCTCGGTCAAATCCAACATCAACGCCCGAAATATTATCATTGCAGGCACCGTCCTGGGGAATGTGACGGCCAAGGAGAAGCTGACCATCCTATCCTCCGGACAGTTGATCGGCAATTCCACCACCGTCTCTCTGGTTATTGAAGACGGCGGCGTCTTCAGCGGCACCAGCAAGATGGAAGGAAAAGCTGCAGCCAAAGACAGCACTTTGGACAAGGAACCGGCTGCTTCCACCAAGCCCTTCACCAATTCCTTCGGTGATTCCATGGCCATGTAGGCAGACGGTGATGAGGCAATCATAACGTCCAATGTGCAAAGGAGCACTTGTTTTCTGCGGAAACAAAGTGCTCCTTCACATCCCAAGCAAAAACGGCTTCATGAGAAAAGCTCCTTGATAAAGAGCCTTCTTATGAAGCCGATTTTTTTGCAAATCAACGAAAAGCCGTTTACTTTGTGCTGTTTGACAAGCGGTTCTCCTCCTGAAAAAACGGCGGCGGAGAAGTTATTCTTGTTTGGGGTCCAGCAGCTTGAACAACGCCTGTGTCCCCTTCTCCTCATAGCCCATTGCCGCCAGGCGCTTGTACAGAGACTCCGCCAACGCCAGTCCCGGCAGCTGAAGCCCCATCTCACGGGCTGCCTCCAGTGCGATTCCCATGTCCTTGATAAAATGCTTCACAAAAAAGCCCGGCTCAAAGTTGCCGTGAATGATCCGCACGCCCAGGTTGCTGAGGGACCAGCTTCCCGCCGCTCCCGACTCAATGCTCTTCAGTACGGAGCGCGGGTCCAGACCCGATGCTTGCGCATATGCAATGGCCTCGCACACCCCCATCATATTGGAAGCGATGGCGATCTGGTTGCACATTTTGGTATGCTGGCCTGCACCCGCCTGGCCTTGATAGACAACATTGGTGCCCATCAGCTTTAGCAGGGGCTCCACTGCCTCATAATCCGCCTGCTCGCCCCCAACCATAATCGACAGCCTGGCTTCCCGGGCTCCCACATCGCCGCCGGACACAGGCGCATCAAGAGCATGCTTGCCCGCCTGCGCAGCCGCTTCGTGAATCCGTTTGGCCAGCAGGGGGCTGGAGGTGGTCATGTCGATCAGATAGGCTCCTGCCGGAGCGTTCTCCACCAGTCCCCCGCTTCCCAGATACAGCTCCTCTACATCCCGGGGGAAGCCTACCATAGTAATTATCACTTGGCAGGCTTGTGCCAGAGCGGCAGGTGTATCCTGCCATACGGCTCCTTGGCCGACCAGTTCCTCCGCCTTCGCGGCAGTGCGGGTATATACATATAGCTCGTATCCCGCCTTCATAATGTGGCTTGCCATGCTCTTACCCATTACACCAATACCGATAAATCCTACCTTGGTTTGTCCCGGCTTAATCAATGTGCTCGCCTCCTTTTGATTTCCTCTGCTTAGACCATTGTTTTGGCAAAAGGTATTTGGGTAATTAGGCCCTGCCGCCTTCCTGCAGCAACGCTTGTAGATCTTTCCGTCTTGACCTAGCGCATCATATTCGACACATGAGATGCCATTTTCCTGCTTGACAGGGGCCGTTGCCTCACCAATTGAAACCGTACAAAAATAAACAACAGAATGCCTGCTGAATGAGGCATCCTGTTGTTTGCTGCTCGCTTATATGCTTCAGAACAGTCCATGCACCGCTCCGTCATCGTCCACGTCCATGCGCAAAGCGGCAGGCACCTTGGGCAATCCCGGCATGCGGAGAATATCGCCTGTCAGCGCTACGATAAAGCCTGCCCCCAGCGCCGGCTTCAATTCCCTGATGGTGATGGCGAAGCCGGAGGGACGGCCAACCCGGCCCGGAGCATCGGACAGGGAATATTGGGTCTTCGCCATGCACAGAGGCAGCTTGTCCCAACCGTTGCGGACGAGTTCTTCCATCTGCCTGCGGGCTTTGTCGGCGAATACCACTCCATCCGCCCCATAGAACGTCCTGGCAATGGCTTCCGCCTTGGCCGGAATGGACTCCTCTACTCCGTACAGGCAGTCAAATGGCTGGGCAGGCTGCTCTTCGGCCAAACGGGCCACCGTCTCCGCCAGCGCAACCCCGCCTTCTCCTCCTTGGGCCCACACGCGGCACAATTCCACCGGAATCCCCTGTTCGCTGCACAACTGCTTCAGCAGCTCCACCTCGCGGGCTGTATCGGTAGGAAACTCATTGACCGCCACTACAAGCGGCAGCCCGTAAGCCCGGATCGACTCCGCATGCTTCTCCAGATTGGAGAAACCCTGCCTGAGGGCCTCCAGCCCTTCTTCCGCCAGATTATCCTTGGAGGCTCCCCCGTGAAGCTTCAGGGCGCGCACCGTAGCCACAATCACTACAACAGCCGGGGCAATCCCGCCCTTGCGGCACTTGATGTTCAGGAACTTCTCCGCGCCCAGATCCGCTCCGAAGCCAGCCTCCGTCACCGCATAATCCCCCAGCTTGAGCGCCATCCTTGTGGCAATCAGACTGTTGCAGCCATGGGCGATATTGGCAAACGGGCCGCCGTGGATCAAGGCGGGAGTATTCTCCAGCGTTTGCACCAGATTGGGCTTCAACGCATCCTTCAGGAGCACCGTCATCGCTCCCTGGGCACCCAGATCCTTCACCTGGACCGGCCTTCCGTCGTAAGTGTAGCCGATCAGCATGCGGGAAACGGCTTCCTTCAATTCCCCCAAAGTCTCGGCCAAACAAAGAATGGCCATAATCTCTGAGGCCACTGTAATCTCAAAGCCATCCTCCCGGACGACTCCCTCCGTTCTACCGCCCATGCCGATTACAATATGGCGGAGCGCCCGGTCGTTCATATCAACGGCCCGCTTCCATACAATCCGCCGCGGGTCCATACCGAGGGAATTGCCTTGCTGGAGATGATTGTCTATAAGAGCAGCCAGCAGATTGTGCGCCGCTGTCACGGCATGCATATCCCCGGTAAAATGAAGGTTGATATCCTCCATGGGAACCACCTGGGAGTATCCTCCGCCGGCAGCTCCGCCCTTCATGCCGAAGCAAGGACCCAAGGAAGGCTCTCTCAGCGCAAGGACCGTTTTCCGCCCGGTCCGGTTGAGCGCTTGGGCCAGCCCGACGCTTACAGTGGTTTTCCCTTCTCCCGCCGCCGTGGGATTGATTGAGGTCACCAGTACCAGCTTTCCGTAAGGACGCTCGTGCAGCCGTGTAAGCACAGACAGCTCGATCTTCGCTTTATAACGGCCGTAGCCTTCCCAATCCTCTTCTGCCAGTCCCAGCCCGTCGGCAATATCGCCGATGCGTCTCATCCCGGCACTGCGGGCAATCTCAATATCACTGGGCATGCGTAAACCTGTTGTCATATCTTCACCTAATCCTGTCGAAATATTGGGTAAACGCCCATAATCAAACTAATGACAGAATACCATAACCGCTGAAAAAAGACGAATGGGGTTCTACAGCGCCACAGAGAGAAAAAGCATAAACACCACAAGTATTCCCAATAAAATTCCTCCTGGTATAAGGACACTCCAGAATGCTTTGACAGCGGAGAAACGGTGCGCTTCCCCAATGGATTTCATGGAGATAATGAACCCCCATACGCCAAAGACCAGCTCCAACAGAATGAAGAAACAGTAAATTGCGTATAAGACCGGGCTTCCGGCCAATGAAGGCATCTCCGATGTAAACATGTCCGCTCCGAATAACAGAAGCTCAGGCACCCACAGGGTCCCTATCAGGACAGTCGGAACGTTAATTCCCCGGGTGAAGGCGGCACGGAGTTCGGAATACTCTCCCTGCCCGCCAATCCAGCCTCCCGTAATCTTGATGATGGCGCTGCCCAGATAAAGTCCGATAATCCCGAAAAAAGCTCCACCTAAAATGGCCACGACAAAGATTGATAATAAGCCGGTGTCATCACCCAAGTTCCTCACAGAAGCTCTGTTCAAGGCGTTTATGATTCCGGACAGCATGGCAATCGGAATCATGCCCTTTTCCGGTTCAGCCGAATCCAGGAATGCACGGACTGTTTTTCTGGGCCGCACCCAAACCGACAGCCAAGGATTGTTGAAGTTATTTCCCATGAATATCTACTCCCTCTGACCATAAAATGAAACCTGCCAAAACGGCATCCTTGATGTATGCTCCACCTGTCCGGTTAGCCGGACCTTTCCCCGTTCTCCGCTAAATGCTCCGCAATACGATAGCCTAGCGCTCTGCATAAAGCTTACTCCTGCACCCGGGCAGGCACAACAGGCAGCTCCACATCAAAGACAGTGCCAATCCCCAGTTGGCTTCTCACCCGGACAGTACCCCCATGATCATGAATAATCCGGAACGTCACCATCAGACCAAGACCTGTCCCTTTCTCTTTGGTCGTATAGAAGGGCTCTCCAAGCTTGGGAATCCGCTCCGGGGGAATCCCCTGACCCTGATCCTCGAATTGAATCAGTACCTTATCGGAAGCTGATTGCCGCACAGTCACGGTTATGGTCCCGCCATGGGGCATAGCCTCCAGCGCATTCTTGAGCAGATTGATAAACACCTGCTTGAGCTGATTCTCATCGCAATCCACCAGTACCTCAGACTCGGTCTGGATGCAGGCGATAATCTGGACATTGCTGAGCAGCGCCTGGCTGCTTAGAAATGAGATGACAACCTGGACAATCCCCACCAGATTGCTCCGCTCGAATTTGACCGCCTGGGGTTTGGATAAAACAAGAAATTCGCTGACAATGTTATTGATCCTGTCAAGCTCGGACAGCATCAGTTCAAAGAAAAACCCGTTTTCATTGGTCCGCTTTTGCAGCAGCTGCAAGAACCCCTTCAGCGAGGTAAGCGGGTTGCGGATTTCATGAGCTACCCCTGCAGCCAACTGGCCTACCACGGACAGCTTCTCGGATTTCACCATGAGTTCCTCCGCCTTCTTGCGCTCCGTCACGTCCCTTGCCACCAGCAGAATATTGGGCAGATCCCCCATGTTATGATCCGCCATCCAGCGGCTGGAAACCTCCAGTACAATCCAGTGTCCCTCCGAATGCTTAATCCGGATCTCTCCTACCTCGCCAATACCCGTCGTCAGTGATTTCTTGAAGAATTCGCTGATCTGGCTCCGGTCCTCCGGATGAAGCCAATCGAACACCGACTGGCCCATCACCTGCTCCGGTTCCATGCCCAGCATGGATCTGGTTGAAGGAGAGATGTATTCAATTTTGCCGCGGTAATTCAGTACGCCGATAATATCAGTCATATTCTCAGTGATAAGCCGGTACTTGGTTTCGCTCTTGCGCAGCGCCGCCTCCACTTGCTTGCTGTCGGTAATATCCCGGGAAATAGCCGCTATGGCAATGGTTTCTCCTGTGCTGCTGCGGATAGGAGAGATGGTGACACTCACATCGAACAATTCGCCGTTATGGCGCAGCCGCTTGGTTTCATAGCCGCTGATATGTCCGCCGTACTCCACGGCCTCATGAAGATTCTGGACCTCCTCATGCAAATCGGAAGGAACCATCTCCAGCACATTTTTGCCGATGCATTCTTCATAGGACAATCCGAACATGCCTACAAAAGCCGGATTGGTCAGCATAATCCGACCGTTCAGATCGGAAACATCTATTGCATCCGAGGTATTATTGAAGAAGGATTCCATCAGTTCCTTGGTTCTCATCAGTTCCGCTTCCGTTGCTTTCCGCAGACTGATATTCGTGCAATAGCCCACTACCTCGATGACGTCCCCGCTCCTTCCAAAAGGATGAAGCATCACTTGACAAGGGATATTCATGAGCACCGTCTCGAATGCAAGCGGTTCGGTTTCTTCCCGGGCCGTATCGCAATAAATCCGCAGCTTGATGGCAGCCGGAGCATCGAACACCGCTTCCGGAGCGAGGTTGAGGGCGGCAGCCGGAGGCAGACCAATCTCGTAGGCCAGCTCCCCTTCCCAGAACGTGCAGAGAAGCTCCTGCTCCTGCGCATAGGTATATTTGAAGGTAATTCCCTGCTGGTAACGAAGAATATCCTGGCTGATTTGTTTTGCATCCTCCAATTGCTTGCTCAGTTGCTTCTGCTCCGACAAATCCCGGACTATTACCAGCAGCGTACAGCCGCTCTTGTCAGTGGTCCTGCTTAACGTAAACTCGCATTCCCGGTATAACTCCCCGGTTGTGCAATACCGGGCCTCTATCCGGCTGCTGCCCTTCTCTCCCGGTTGCGGCTGCCAGGCGAAGCCCTCCCTGTCTTCCAGATGAATCCGGTTGCAAAAGCCGGAATAGGAGAAAGCTGATAAGGAATCCGCCCCCAGCAGCACCGATCCCGATTCGTTGACGAAAATAAGCTCCTGATTCCGAAAGCAAAAAACCGCGTCTGGGATTCTCATCAACATCCGGCAACTGCTGTCAGGACCGCCGGGATGGCCGCCGCCCCTTCTTAAGAAGGCGCTTCTTCTGTCTCCCGCGTAGAACGCGGTTGAGGCCACCGCTGCCAGGAGCATAACAGCCGCCGCGCCTTTGGTTGCAGTCCCTGCACTGCTCTGCCATTCCATAACCAGAAGAAACGCCATGACCACTAATACACACAGAAGCGCAAAGATCCAGCCTTTTATTTTCAAATTTGCAGCCACCCCCATTAGCGATGCTATTCGCTAGGGCGTGTCTGAAACTCCAAGTGGAGCAGATTTCTCCGATTTTTCGTTTCCGGCAAGGCACTTTTGCGCAGGCGTACCGGGGACGCCCAAGCGAAAGTAACGATAGCCCGGGGCGAAAAGGCGGTGAATGATGCCCTCAAGCGAGTTTTCAAACATGTCCTAATCTAATTTTACGAAAAAATTTCATTTTTTCCCACAAAAAAATGCAAAAAAAATCCCAATAAAAGAACACTGGCACTAAAATTCGGTATTCTGCTTAAATAATTCAATTGAAAAAGTGCACAAAGCGAACCCGGTAACATTCGTTACCGTTTTTTTGAGCTGGATTGATTATAATCTGCTTAACCAATAGATGATCCGAGGAAGCTTGCCGGCAGGATTGTGAACGAATTCACGTTTTTCCTCCGCCGGATCCCCATCATGCTTCGAGGAATGGAGAGGAGCCTGTCCATGGCTGCAAATTCTTATCCCTGCAAGGAAAAGCTGGTGCTCATCGGCAACGGGATGGCCGGCATCAATGTGATTGAACAAATTCTTAAGCTGCAGCCGCAGCAGTACGAGATTACAGTCATCGGGGAAGAGCCGTATCCCAATTACAACCGGATTCAGCTCTCCTATGTGTTGGAAGGCAGCAAGGCGCTGCCGGACATCGTGCTAAACCCCATGGAATGGTATGCGCAAAACGGTATCCGCCTGCTTACCGGCATCAGGGCGGAACGCATCGATACGAAAGCCAAGCAGGTGCGACTGGACAACGGCGAAGCGGTGGCCTATGACAAAGCCATTATCGCTACCGGCTCCAAACCCTTCATCCTCCCGGTGCCCGGTGCTGACAAGAAAGGCGTTGCGGGCTTCCGCAGCATCGCAGATTGCGAAGCCATGATGGAGGCCGCCGCGATTTACCGCAAGGCGGCTGTCATCGGGGGAGGACTCCTGGGGCTGGAAGCCGCCCGGGGACTGAAGGAGCTGGGCATGGAGGTCACGGTGGTCCACCTGATGGACCGCTTGATGGAGCGCCAGTTGGACCCGGTTGCGGCCGGTATGTTGAAAGCGGAGCTGGAGGCCCAGGGCCTGTCCTTCCTGATGCAGGCACAGACGGAGGAGCTTCTGGGAGACAGCCGGGTGACGGGCATCCGGTTTGCCGGCGGCAGTGTGCTGGAGACGGATTTTGTGGTGATGGCCGCCGGCATCAAGCCCAATGCGGAGCTGGCCCGGGCAAGCGGCATTCCGGTGAACCGCGGGATCATTGTAGATGATCATATGCGTACCGGAATCGACGGAATTTATGCGGTGGGCGAATGCAATGAGCACCGCGGCATGAGCTACGGGCTGGTGGCGCCTCTGTATGAGCAAGGAGCGGTTTTGGCTAAGCACCTGTGCAGCATTGACACCGCACCGTATACGGGTTCCACAGTTTCCACCAAGCTGAAGGTGTCGGGCGTGGATGTTTTTTCCGCTGGGGAGTTCCTTGACGGTCCAGGTCTTGCGGCATTGACGGTCCATGATCCATGGAAAAAGATATATAAGAAAATTCTGCTCCGTGACAATGCCATTGTGGGCGGCGTGCTGTTCGGCGATGTGGGGGAAGCTGTCCGCTTGGCCCGTTGGTCTGCCGCAAAAGCGGAAATGACCGAAGAAATCCACCAAGCGCTGATGGGCGGAGGTTGCTGCGGAGGCAGCGGTAAATCCAGCCCGGTTGCGGCCATGGCCGATGAGGATATTGTGTGCGGCTGCAGCGGCGTGACCAAGGGCGCTATTCTGGCGGGGATCAGAAACGACGGCTGGGCCAGTGTGGAGGAGATTAAGCAGCATACCGGCGCCACCCGGTCCTGCGGCGGCTGCAAGCCCATGGTAGAGGCTCTGCTTGCTTCCGCGCTGGGAGCGGATTATGAGGCAGGGGCGAGAGCCAAAACCGGCATCTGCAGCTGTACGGACAAAGGACGGGACGAAATTGTGGCTGCCATCCGGGAGAAGGGGCTGCGCTCCGTCCGTGAAGTAATGCATGTGCTGGAATGGCAGGAACCCGAGGGCTGCTCCAAGTGCCGTCCCGCCCTGAATTATTATCTGGGCATGATCCGGCCGGAGGACTACGAGGACGAACGTGAATCCCGGTTTATCAATGAACGGCTCCATGCCAATATTCAGAAGGACGGCACCTTCAGCGTCATTCCGCGGATGTACGGCGGCGTTACCAGCCCCGCCGAGCTGAAGAAAATCGCCCAAGTAGCGGAGAAATATGAAGTGAAGATGGTCAAAGTGACCGGCGGCCAGCGGCTGGACCTGTTTGGCGTAAAGAAGGAAGACCTTCCCAAGGTGTGGGAGGAGCTGGATATGCCCTCCGGCTTTGGCTACGCCAAGTCCCTGCGTACGGTGAAAACCTGTGTCGGCAACCGGTTCTGCCGCTTCGGCACCCAGGATTCCATCGGCGTGGGCATCGAGCTGGAGAAGAAATTCGAGCGCCTGTGGATGCCGGCCAAGTTCAAGATGGCGGTCAACGGCTGTCCCCGCAACTGTGCGGAATCCGGCACCAAGGACTTCGGTGTGGTGGGCAATGACGGCGGTTGGGATATTTTTGCGGGAGGCAACGGCGGAATTAAGCTAAGAGGCGCGGACCTGCTCTGCAAGGTCAAAACAGATGAAGAACTGGTGGCCATTTGCGGTGCATACATCCAGTTTTACCGGGAAACCGGCAATTTTGGAGAACGGACCAGCGACTGGGTGGAACGGGTAGGACTCGAAGTCATCCGGGAAGCCGTCGTAGAGAACCTGGCATCCCGCCAAGCCCTGCAAGAACGGGTGGAGCTGGCCCTGGCCCAGGTGGAGGACCCCTGGATGAAAGTGCGCAACGACGAAAGCCTCCAGCGCTCCCTCTATGAAAATGTGGAGCTGCATTCTTAATATTTTCATAAAGGGGAGAAGAGTATGGCAGATGTAAACTATGTGAAAATCGGCCCGGTGGAGCGCTTTCCCAGCCGGATCGGGGTCCGGGTGCAGGCAGGCAAAGAAGAGATTGTTGTATTCCGGCTTACAGACGGCCGGATTGTCGCTCTGGAGAACCGCAGCCCCCACCGCAAGGGAGGCATTATCAGCGAAGGCCTGGTCAGCGGCGAATATCTGTTTGATCCGCTGTATGATTGGAAAATCAGTCTGGTGACTGGTGAAGTGCAGGCTCCTGACAGCGGACAAGTGAAGGTGTATCCCGTTGTGGTGGAAGCAGGTCAAGTCAGCATCGGCATGGATAGCCGTTAACAGCTTATGCTTACGAAGCAAGTTTTTCGGTTATGCCGCGCTGTGCGGGCTTTCAACTCAAAACTTTTAAGCCTATGCTTACGAAGCAAGTTTTTCGGTTATGCCGCGCTGTGCGGGCTATCAACTCAAAACTTTTAAGCTTATGCTTACGAAGCAAGTTTTTCGGTTATGCCGCGCTGTGCGGGCTATCAACTCAAAACTTTTAGGAGGCGGGAAGGCGTGTATCGCGAATCTATTGAAGCCGTGGTTGAATCGGCGCTTAAGCGCAAAAAACTGATGGATGAAAGCCTGCTCCGCTATCTGATTGCCGCCGGACTTGCAGGCGCCTATGTGGGTCTGGGCATCGTGCTGATTTTTTCCGTGGGAGCACCGCTGTTTGCCGTCAAGTCTCCCGTCACCTCCCTGGTCATGGGGGCCAGCTTCGGCGTGGCGTTGACCCTGGTTATCTTTGCGGGCTCGGAGCTGTTTACCGGAAATAATATGATCTTCACGCTAAGCTCCCTTACCGGTGCTACCCGCTGGCGGGATACCTGGAAAAACTGGTTCTGGTGCTTCCTGGGCAATCTGGCGGGCGCTATGGTGCTGGTGATGCTGGTGAAGGGCTCCGGGATTTTCAGCGGCATTGCGGCTGATCATCTGCTCATGGCCTCGGCGGCCAAGAAGATGGCGCTTCCCTTCTGGCAGGCTTTTTTCCGCGGCGTTCTCTGCAACTGGTTTGTCTGTCTGGCCATCTGGACCTCCATGCGGGCCAAAAGCGATACGGCCAAGCTCATTCTGATCTGGTGGATGCTCTTCGGCTTCATCGCTTCCGGCTACGAGCACAGCATCGCCAATATGACGGTGCTGGGATTGGCTCTGGTTCTGCCCCATCCGGAAACCGTGTCCTTGGCCGGTTGGTTTCATAACATGATTCCGGTGACATTCGGGAATATGGCCGGCGGTATTGTATTTCTGGGGATGATGTACTGGTTTGTCACCCCTGTCCGCATAAACTCCAAGCGGCAGGATGCTTGAACAGCGCAAGGGGCTGCCTCACGAGGGGCAGCCTCTTGCTGTAAGCGATAAACCCCCAGTTCGCATTCGACTGGGGGTTAAAGAGTGTGTAGCGAAGCAACGCAGACGCGGTTGGTTGCAATCTTATGCGAGCAAGTATTGGTTCAGCACCGATTTGATTTGCTCCTGGCGGCCTGACTTGTTCACAATCGGATTGTTTTGCAGCGCGTAAGCTTCCAGGGACCTGAAATCCGCCTTGCCGGCCACAATGTCTGCTCCAATGCCGGTTGTGAAGGAGGCATATCGGTCTTCGAGCACCTGATCCAGCACCTTGTCCTCCAGCAGCTTGGCGGCCACCTGGAGTCCACGGGCAAAGCTGTCCACGCCGGCAATGTGGGAATATACCACATCAATGGGCTCGAAGGAGGCGCGGCGGGTCTTGGCGTCGAAATTCACGCCCCCGCTGCCCAAGCCGCCATTCTTCAAAATTTCGTACATGGCAAGAGTCGTGCTGTACAGATTGGTCGGGAATTCATCTGTGTCCCAGCCCAGCAGCTCATCGCCTTGGTTGGCGTCAATGGAGCCCAGCACGCCGTTGATCCGCGCTACATGCAGCTCATGCTCAAAGGTATGTCCGGCCAGAGTAGCGTGGTTGGCCTCCAGATTCAGCTTGAAGGTCTTATCCAGACCGTAGCCCCGCAGGAAGGAGAGTGTGGTGGCGGCATCAAAGTCATATTGATGCTTGGAAGGCTCCTTCGGCTTGGGCTCGATCAAGAACTGGGCGGAGAAGCCGATTTCGTTGGCATAAGCCTTGGCCATGTGGAAGAAGCGGGCCAGATTGTCCAGCTCCAGCTTCATATCGGTGTTGAGCAGAGTTTCGTAGCCTTCCCGTCCTCCCCAGAACACATAGTTCTCCGCACCAAGCTCAAGGCCCACTTCCAGCTGCTTCTTCACCTGCGCCGCCGCATAAGCGTACACCTCGGCATTGGACGTGGTCGCCGCGCCATGGACAAAGCGGGGGTTGGAGAACATGTTGGCGGTATTCCAGAGCAGCTTGCGGCCTGTTGTCTTCATGTTTTCCTTGATTTGGGCGACAATAACATCCAGATTGCGGTTGGTTTCCTGAAGCGTATCCCCTTCCGGGGAAATATCCCGGTCGTGGAAGGCAAAGTAAGGAGCATCCAGAATCTCCATCAGCTCGAAGGCCGCTTCAACGCGGGCCTTGGCCAGATCAAGGCCGCTATAACGGTCCCAGCCCCGCTGCATCGTGCCTGCGCCGAAGGGATCGGAGCCGTTGTAGGTGAAGGAATGCCAGTAGGCGACAGAGAAGCGGAGCCACTCTTTCATTTTTTTGCCGGCGACAACCGCATCGGGATCATAGAATTTATAGGCCAGCGGATTGGTGGATGTTTTGCCCTCGTAGGGGATTTTGGTTGCGTTATCAAAGTACGAAGCCATTATTTATGAAGCCTCCTTGGATTGGAATACAACAAGCATCCTCTTTTCACTTCGATCATAGCACTTTCAACTTAGTTTGTCTATTAATTAAACTAACTTTGACAAATGATCTATTTGCGCCTAAAATAAGCTTATCCAGCGGCCCCTCCGGGCAACCGCCGTTATCCGGCAGGAAGTATCCAATGTTTATTCTGCCCGTGGACAGGAGAAACCGTTATAATATAGGATAGAGTGATTGAAGGTTAAAATATGCACGCGTTAGGCAAGCGCAGAATGAGCACGTTTGTGCAGGGTAGAGTGTGAGAAAGGCTTTGAGGTGAATGGCTGTGAAAAAAACGGGTGACCTGAATCTGGTAAAAAAAATCAATAAATCCATTGTGCTGGAGCTGCTGCAAAAGCAATCCCCCATCTCCCGGGCCAGCATGGCCAAGCTGACAGGCCTGACCAAGGCCACGGTCTCTACCCTGGTGGCGGAGCTCATGGAGGAGAATCTGCTCGATGAAATCGGGATGGGTGAATCCAGCGGCGGCCGCAAGCCCGTTATGCTCGTATTCCGTCAGGAGGCGGGATATGCCATTGGCGTTGATCTGGGCGTCAATTACATTCATGCCGTATTGACGGATCTCAAGGGTGAGCTGGTCCATGAGAAACGGCAAAGCCTGAAGGGTATTCTGGAGGCGGATCAGGTTCTGGCGGAGCTGAAGGCTTGCCTGCGTCAATTGATTGAACTGGCCCCGGCCAGCCCCTATGGAATTGTCGGCATCGGCGTAGGGGTACCCGGTATTACCGATAACAAGGGCACCGTGCTGTTTGCCCCCAATCTGGGCTGGCGGGACGTGCCTCTTAAGCGGCTGCTGGAGGAGGAATTCGGCATGCCTGTCACCATAGACAACGAGGCCAACGCGGGGGCAGTCGGTGAGAAGGAATTCGGCGCAGGACGGGATGCCGCCAATCTCATCTACATCAGCATCGGTGTGGGCATCGGCACGGGAATCATTATGAACAACGAACTGTACCGCGGGGCATCCGGTTATTCCGGAGAGATGGGACATATCTCCATTCAGGCCGACGGCAAGCCTTGCCGCTGCGGCAATCTGGGGTGCTGGGAGCTGTATGCCTCCGAGAATGCGCTGCTTGCGGAGGCGGCCGGTGTATTCCCTGACGGCAAGGGTGAGCTGGAGGATCTGATTGCACTGGCGCGGCAGGGTAATTCCACCGTATTGGAGTTGTTTGCCCGAACCGGGCATTATCTGGGTGTAGGGATCACCAATATTATTAATATCTTCAACCCGGAGCTCATCATTATCGGCAACCGCTTCGCTGAAGCCGAGAACTGGCTGGGGGCTTCCATCCGCCAGGTGATTGAGACCCGTGCCTTGCCTTATCACCGGGATCGGATGCGGCTGGAATTTGCCGGTCCGGGACACCGCTCCAATGTAACCGGCGCTGCCTCCTTCGCCATATCCCGCTTCTTCGCCGAGCGCAAGGTGAGCATGGACATGAACGGTTGAACAGGGGCAACTGCTTGCATGCTTCCTGCAAAACAATTCCATTAGGACCCTCGTTTTCCCTTATTTTTGCCCAACCTGCTTATTTAGGGCGTGTCTGAAACCTCCGAGGGGAGCAGCTAACACCCAAATTTTCGTTTCTGGCAAGGCACTTTTGTGAGGCGTACCGGGGTACGTCAAGCGAAAGTAACGATAGCCCGGCGGTCCCGCCCCGCTTACTCTTAACGGAAATTTTTTCCGCTATCCCTGCGAATTGTTCATTTCTCGCTGATTTAGCGGAAATTTTTTCCACTATCTCCTGCTGGAGTCCCCGAAAAGGCCATTTTCACCTGGCATTGAGCAAATTAGCGGAAATTTTTTCCGTTAATTCTCCGCAATGACCGAAAAATCTCTTGATAAGGTCAAAAATTTCCGTTAGCCTCATCTCATGCGCCCTTTAATTCCAGTTCCTTCCCAACTTGATCTACCCGAGAAAAGGCTCCTCCTTCAGTGGTGCCGCGAAGCGGCATGTAAGTCTGACTTTTTAATATTTAGGCTATGATGAACCTCCCCTGCTTACACTTCGTTTAGAAGAAGGGGTTTCTTACCAGCCAACACCGTTACTTTCTATAAGCAAATAGGTTGGCTATTTGCTTTCGC
>JAQSYI010000032.1 GCA_029256185.1 Paenibacillaceae bacterium | reverse complement strand
ACCCCGCTTACTCCTAACGGAAATTTTTTCCGCTATCTCTGCAAATTCTTCATTTCTCGCCGATTTAGCGGAAATTTTTTCCGCTATCTCCTCCTGAACTCCCCAAAACAGGCATTTGGACCTGGTTTTGAGGGAGTTAACGGAAATTTTTTCCGCTAAATCTCAGCAAATACCGAAAAACCTTCTGATAACGGAAATTTTTTCCGTTAAGTTGTCCCATGCGCCTTATTGTGCAACTCCTTCAGCACTTGATCTACCGAGAAAGGGCTCTCCTACCTCAGAATGATATACTTTCTGGTTTACCAAAAAAAGCAGAGCCCGGCATACAGCCGCAGCACTCTGCTTTTTTCTCCCGTTGCTCTAATTGCCGATTGATCATACACGCTGCTTTGCGTTCTTCTTCACCAGTTGGCCCTTCGTGACCCCAAGCTGGTTGGTCGCCTTGAGCGTCCTCCACACCTCAGTTCCGCTGATGCGCCCGGCGATGGCCTCCCGGTACAAGCGGATAACCTCCCGCACCTTATCCGGACCCTCCTCCAGAAATTCGACACGGAAGGAGGAGACGCCCTGATCGATAAAATGCTGCAAATATTCCGCTCCGGATTGCTCGATAGCATTATAGACCGTATTGCGGCAGCCTTCATCCACCCGGACCGGATGGGAAAAGCCCACACGGTCATTCAGAGAAATCCGGTGCGCTTCACAGGGCCGCCCGCAATTGGTATAATCCGTCCCCTCGCTCAGGAAAGTGCAATATACGCAATGCTCCATATGAAACATGGGCATATGCTGCTGAATAACCAGTTCCACCCGGGAGGTGTCTGTCCGCGCAAGAAGGTCGGACATCTGCTGAATATTCAGGTCATAAGAGGGGGTCACCTTGGTGCAGCCCGCCGCAAGAAGCAAGGCCGCCGTCTTGTGGTTGGCCACATTCAGGGAATAGTCCCCGATCAGCTTAGGCTGGAAATCTTCGGGATGTTCCCTCCCATGCTGTATGAAATATTGAAGCGCTCCTGTATTCCTTACCAGAACGGCATCGGGAGCAAGCTTTAATATATTGCGGAAATAACCTGTCTCGCCCGGCATATGAATCCTCGGCGTAGCCAGCACTGCCTGCTTGCCTGCCTCCCGGATTAAGCCGACGGCTTCAGGAAATTGCTTGATAAACTCGAAATCCGCATAAACAGTCGATATCCCGCATTCCAGAGCCGTCCGCACTTGCTCCATGCTGCGGCATAAAGCAGTAAGCTCCGGCGGAGCCACGGGGGACACAGGCTGACTGGCGTCGCCATGAATGTCCGCCTCCTGCCGGGAATGAACCTCTGCTCGGCGCCGCTCATCCTCCAACTGCCCGACCGCTTCACGCCGGAGCCGGTTCAACTCCCGCATGGGCAAGATCAGCCCGCCCTCCAGCTGCTCCTCCAACTGGGATAACGCGAACAAGGTACCGCCCGTCCGTCCCAATTGCTCTTCCAGAAAGGTCTGGTCCATGGGACGGTTGCGCGCAAGCTCCAGTGGCAGTTCGGACTCCATAAACACCGTATTGCCTTTAAGCACATCGGTCCACCAGGTCTGAAGCGGACGGCCTTGGCTTCCTGCTGCACGAACATGCAACGGGAAGACCCGGTAAGGCTTATCCGTTTCAAAGGTTTGGCGGAGCCGCTTGTCCAGGTGCAGATCGCTTGTTTTCCAGATCCGGTTGCCGGCATGCACCCGGCTTAAATCCACATCATTGCGGCCCATGATCACTCGCACGGTGCCTTCCTCAAATTCGCCCTCCACCTTCTCCTGACCGCACCACAAGTCGTATACCCTGCCGCCTTCCTCCTCCTTGGAGGGATCACCCGCATCAAATACAATACCGTCGCCCCGCTTCAGAGGAGCCTCCAGTTCACAGACCACCGCATCGCGCAGAACCTCCTTCACCCTGCCCAGGTACACCCCCCGGCTCTTGGGATAGGTTCCGTCAAGCAGCTTCTTATGATTGGTTCCCTGCAGAAAGCCATAGGTGAAGCCGCGGGAGAAGCTCTGCATTAATTCGCGTATGTCTTCTGCACCAGGCTTGTCCTGATTGCCGGCAAAATAACGGTCAATGGCCGCTCTATACTTCCCCGTCACATTGGCCACGTATTCCGGGCTCTTCATCCGCCCTTCAATCTTGAAGGAGGAAACACCGGCCTCGATCAGCTCAGGGACCAGCTCAAGTGCCGCCAGATCCTTGGGGGACAACAGATAGGACACATCTCCCATGGGTTTCACTACACCATCTACGGCCAGATCGTAAGGCAAGCGGCAGGCTTGCGCACATTCCCCCCGGTTGGCGGAACGTCCTCCCCACACCTCACTGGTCAAGCATTGGCCGGAATAAGAAACGCAAATCGCTCCATGCACGAATATTTCCATAGGCAAGCCTGTCTGCTCGCCAATGACCCGAATCTGCTTCAGGTTGTTCTCCCGGCCCAACACAACCCGGCTCAACCGGAACGGCTTGAGAAATTCTACCCCCTCCGGCGAGGTGACGGTCATCTGAGTAGATCCGTGGATAGGATAGTCCGGCGAAAGCTCGCGGATCAGCTTCACCAGCCCCAGATCCTGGACAATCACCGCATCGACCCCGGCGTCTATGCAGGCTTCGATCAGCTGCTTGGCTTCCTCCAGCTCATCTTCGAATACCAGAATGTTAAACGTAAGGAAGCCCTTAACTCCATACATATGCAAAAAGGACATAATATCCGGCAGTTCATCGGTTGTAAAATTGTTCGCTCTGGCCCGGGCGTTGAACTTCTCCACGCCGAAGTATACCGCGTCGGCCCCATTGGCCACAGCAGCCCGCATGCAATCCCAATCTCCAGCCGGGGCCAATAGCTCAATATCTTCTCTAGGCGGCTTCAATGCCATGAATGGTCCCTCCATCAATCTGTCTGGTGCTCTTAGTTTATCATGCCCCGCAAGTCAAATCCATGAGAACCCGCAGATTTCTGCCGGTTGCATCTTGCAATCCCGATCTATTCATGCTATATTGAAATTCCGGCCGTGAGCAACTTTGTCCGGTGGAAGTATTTTCTGTAAAGCGCTTCTTGTTTTTTTGAGGCAAATGGGTTACAATATCATTCGTTGCCTTTTATGGAGAGGTGTCCGAGTTTGGTCGAAGGAGCACGATTGGAAATCGTGTAGGCGTCACAAGCGTCTCGAGGGTTCGAATCCCTCTCTCTCCGTAGCTCAAGCTCATGTTTTGACGACGCGGGGTGGAGCAGCCCGGTAGCTCGTCGGGCTCATAACCCGAAGGCCGCAGGTTCAAATCCTGCCCCCGCAATTGCAATACCCCCTTAATCGGGGCCGGATTATGACCGGACATTTACTCCATGCGGAGCCGTGGTGTAGAGGCCTAACATGCCTGCCTGTCACGCAGGAGACCGCGGGTTCGAATCCCGTCGGCTCCGTACTTTATTTTCTTCATTAATATGCCGACTTAGCTCAATTGGTAGAGCAACTGACTTGTAATCAGTAGGTTGGGGGTTCAAGTCCTCTAGTCGGCACTCTTACTTCCCCTGAGAGTCTTGCTTCTGCTAGTGGAAGCACCATCTTTTGGGGTTGTTTTATGGAGGGCTAGCGAAGTGGCCAAACGCAGCAGACTGTAAATCTGTTCTCTGACGAGTTCGGTGGTTCGAATCCATCGCCCTCCACCACTTATTTCTTTAATCGGGCTCATTGCGGCGATCGTGGCGAAGTGGTTAACGCATCGGTTTGTGGATCCGACACTCGAGGGTTCAATTCCCTTCGATCGCCCTCTTTATCCCATGAGCCATTAGCTCAGTTGGTAGAGCACCTGACTTTTAATCAGGGTGTCGTAGGTTCGAGTCCTACATGGCTCACTTCTATTCACCTCCGTTCCTCAGCGGAGGCGAATATAGAGAATGACCGTTGATTTCCTTCATTAATCATGGTATTCTTATCCTGTTTCTACATTAATATGCGGTCGTGGTGGAACGGCAGACACGCTATCTTGAGGGGGTAGTGCCCACTGGGCGTGCGGGTTCAAATCCCGCCGACCGCATCCCGGTAAAAACGACGAAAACCCTTGATATAAGGGTTTTTTGTTTATATCGACAGATTATCGTTTACAATCCGCACAACCTCATCCGCGCACTCAGCGAACTCGCGCAGCTTTGCTGCGATTCTACCGCGCTTTTCCCTGTCCTGCAAGGTTGCCAGCGTGATGTTGAACCCGCCGCCAATCGCTTCCAAACCGTCGCTGTCGCGCTCCCACATTCTGCCCATTTTTTTATATTGAGCGGATATTTCACTTATAAACGTGAACTCCGGGTTTAACTGTAAGGCTCTGTCTAAAAAGGTGAAACAGCAGCTCCCGTTCGTCGCGGCGATGCAAACATAGGTGCTGTACATCGTCCAACCATCGAACTCCTCCGGCTTCATCCCGTCGAACTTGCCATTTTCAATATCACTTGCCCACGCTCGGAAGGCTTCTCCGCCGAAGCAGTAGTAGACCGTCTTAACGATCAACAGTTTCGGCAGATTTGCGATGGCATCACGATAGATGCGCGCCAAGTCTTTCTGTTCCAGCTTCTCGCCGACAAACAGCCAGCCTCTGCTCTCGAAGCTATCCTCCGCTTTATTCGCGAACACATCGTCGGCTGAGACGCGCTCCGGCTCGGTCATGTTGTCGGACATGAATAGCAGCGTTTGACCGAGCTCCTCGTACCCCACAAAGACAGTCCACGCCGTGTGCCACTTGACGCCTAAGTTGCTGATGACTGGCACGCCCTTGTCGATATAGGCCATCAGCGTCTGTAAATACATCTCTCGGTTGGCTTTGAGTTGCTTCTCCGGGACAAACGTCGCCGCGTACCCGCACTTGTCAAAGACATCCTCGACAAACCGGATGCCGGCGGGCGTACCCAACATGAAGTCGGTCACGCCATCGCCGCGAAAACGGTCATATGGGTACACTTGCGCGAACACATCGCCGGTCACACCCGCGAAAAACTCATAATCGTAGTCCTTTTCGCCGAGAGCGCCCATGACATAGCGTCCGCAACCGTTAAACCAGTAATTTTCTCCGTGTTCGCTGGTAATAAAACGATGGATTGACGGGATTATATTGTTGCTCCGTTTGGTTATCATCGATAATTCTCCCACTTTTATTCTATTTTTCGGCGTAAAGCTAAGCTGCGTAACCCGGATAGACCGGAAGTATTTCATAGCCTGTCCGTTGGAACCGATGACCATGGGACGCGCTTCGGTGCGGGATAGGTCCATAGCCATATAGGGGAAATTGGCGCAACAATACCGAACTTCTCCATTAAGGATGACGGCAAAATGCTTCTCACCTACAATCCATGTCAGGTGGTTGTAATCATTACGTTTAATTTTACCGCGTTTTGGAAGCTGGTAATAATCTCCGAATATTGGCTGATGGAAGCAGACCGCTTCCCGCCAAAGAATTTCATCGGCATGGTTTTCCATATTCACACCAAAAACATTAGTGAGATATGTTCCATGATAGAAGATAATACTTCCTTCATCGCTGCCGTACCGAAAACCAGCACTGTTTTCATCCACTCGAAACTCAATATCCACCCGGAACGGCAGTTTCACCGCGACATTCGTGTTAAGCACCCGCGTAGAAATCCAACCAGTGTATTCAGCCTCTCCGTTATCTAAAACGCGGTAATGCGCGCCGTTCATCGGCGTGAGGGAATCAAGCGGAACATCGACTGCCCACAGCGCCGGATTTACCGTTTCTATGTCTATGATGGAAATACCGGTCACTTCCTCCGGCGCGTCAAACAGCGCAGGGTTTGCCAGCCGTTTCTTCACCGGTACAAGCAGCGAAACAAGCTCCCGTTTATCGTCAGGCGATAACAGGTTCTCCAGCATCGACTCGCGGTCATAATCTATCCCGTAATATTTGTTATCGTCAAAGCCGGATACCAATGCGCGGAACCGCTGACCCAAGTCCTCGTCGAGGTGAACATTGGCCGCCGCATATAAACCGCCGACAAAAATTCGTTCTTGATACGCGCCGTCGTTCTCAAAGCCTTCGGCAACGCGTAACAAAATCTCGTCTTGTAGTTCGAACTGTTCATGCTGTCCCGGACGACCCTGCGGCAGCCCACGGGATTGCGTCCAACGATGAAAGCCCTCCGTATCCGCGCCGGAGGTCAAAACGCGCATAGACGGTAATTCGATGATAGCGTAATTAACCGGTCCCGCAAGTTTGTCCGACAGCGCTGACAACTCCGCGTATGTTTCCGGTTTGTAACGATCCAAATTTTCCAAATGCTTTTCCATTTGTTCATAGAGCAGGGGGAGCGCGGAGATTTTTGTCACGCCATTCTGCAGCATGGCCTGTAGAAAATCATCGACCACGGCGCGAAGTTCGGTCAACGCATCAACTTCTTTATCAATAGCGCGGATGCGGTCAACAAAGGTTTCGACTACGACGCCCATATCGGTGCTCTCGTAGATACGAAGGATGTCCCTGATTGGTATCTCCATTTTGCGAAGAACCATGATTTGTTTTAAGCGTTCAACGTTTGCGTTGTCGTAAAAACGGTATTTCTCAAACTCGGGGCGAATGCTGTGTATCAGCCCGGCCTGCTCATAATAACGCAGGCTTCGGGACGATAATCCAAGTTGACTCACAAGGTCAGTGATTTTGACTAATTCCATATAGCAGAGCCTCCTCATATGTACAGTCTATCACTTGACCGTGCGTCAATGTCCAACGGTTACAACAAAAACATTAAGGAAATTTTAATTAGGCAGAGAGGGGATGTCCGCCGAAAATGGTCTGTTCATCGGCATATTAACAAACGGTTAACAAATTTTTGCTGCCTCTTGCAATGGTTCCCCATTGATGCTACAATAACGTTCGTGGTCACAGCAGTGGCCACAAACATGAAGTTTTGCGGACGTGGCTCAGTGGTAGAGCATCGCCTTGCCAAGGCGAGGGTCGAGGGTTCGAATCCCTTCGTCCGCTTTTTTTTATTTTTGCCGGTGTGGCGGAATGGCAGACGCGCGCGACTCAAAATCGCGAGGGAAACCGTGGAGGTTCGAGTCCTCTCACCGGCATCACACGAAGGGCCCATGAAATTGTGCTTCATACAATTTCATGGGCTTTTTTTACCACATCAGAATGTTTAAGTGCTTTACAGCGCGAAAGCGCGTAAGGTAGACATTTTGATTGGCGATAAAAACTTCCGCTTAAACGCGGTCGCTCATCCTCGAAATACTCCGATAGGAGTTTTTCTCATATTTTGATCGTTTGACTCATCTTATGGGCCGAAGTGTGCTTTGAGGATCAGGACTGATGTATACTCTTATGTTAACATTAAAATCGGAAGAACCATTAGCTGATCTGGGGATACTTGTTGTCAGATACGTGTCGAGAGGTGAGTGTATGAAAATAAAAAATGCAGTCATGGTTGTGCTCCTTACTTCATTGTTGTCTGCCTGCTCCATGAACGAAGTTCATAAGGTCGATTCCATTGAAGGAACCACAAGCAACGGTAGTAACATCCAGCAAAGTCAGGAAACAAAGCTCCCGGATGGTTTTACAACAGATGCCATTAAGAATGCCTTGTCTGAATATGTGAATTACCGCCTGTGGTATTATCCCCAACCAATACTCGACCTCGCCGTGTCAGACAAAGATCTTCATCCATATATCGGAAAATCCATAGACGTAGAAGTTCGCGTATACAATACCGGGTCCAATGAATCCGTATTTGCAAAAACCAGTGTTGGGGAATGGCTGGCTATATTCAAAAGCAAAAACGGAATTATCTATTGTGACGGGCAAATAGGAAATGGTGAGATCAACTGGCCTGACAATACCGGAAACTATACGGCAATCGATAACTATTCATTCGTGATCCAACCACCCAGACAGCCTCATTACGGGACGTCTCCGCACAAGGACAGGATGATCGCTGCGGTGGAGGCAAATGTCAGATGGGCTTTGGAGGATTTTTATCAAGGTGCGGATCAAACTTATGAGGAATGGAAAAATGCAGATGTTTATATAGCAGATTTCTATGAGTATGAAGAAGCGGCCATTGCCTGGATTTGCAGACAAGATGGCCTGATCGTCGAGTATCCCGTTGCTTTTATAGAGTCCGATCAAGAGATCGTGGTTCAAGCGATGAAGGGATTTACTATGGAAAATAAGGATCAATATGAGTTCGGAGGGCTTCAATTTGATCATGAACTCCAGGGGGCAGCAAAACACTTTGTTTGGAATCCTGCAAGATAACCTAATAACTTGTTACTGGGGAACATCTGCTTCGTAAGATAGATTTGCGCATGCACCAAAGGCGAACACCCCGGGTGTTCGCCTCAAGCGGTTTTACCTATTTCTTCAGGTGCTTTGATCCGGCTCGGAAGATGGATTCCCGCATAAATGGTTTTCGAACATATCAATAATAGTTAAGAAACGTTCGGCCTCCCGGTAAACATGGTCTGCCAGCAATGGATGTATGATGCTCTTAATGCGGCAAGCATCAATGAGATCCCGGGCAGTCTTCTTAAAATCACGAAGGCTAACGACCGAAACACGATTTTGATCTAAAAACTGGCTCAGGATGGGCTGGGTTTGCGACTGGGGGCGCATTGAGCTTAAATCTTGGGCTTGCCAAAGCAATTGATCAAAATCTTCGCTAAATGCCCTTGCTTGGTCGACTAATTTACGCTCTGACGGGTCAAGCAAATGCCCAATGAATTTTGCATGGTCCGCCATTATTTTCAAAAAGAAAACATTCTCGTCAATAATAGCATCTGCCAACGGCTCTAATTGACCATTGTTAAGCTCGCAGAGCCGATTTCGGAAATAATTGGCTTCTCTACTGATGTGATCCACCAAGAGAGGGAAATTATTCGCCCCAGGAAGCTTGCAGGTTAATATTAATCCCAGCACTTTACGTTTAAAGACCCATATATGGCATGCCGCGTTATGCACTTCACTGTTGAATGTCCTAATCTGTTGGGGGTCGGTGGCAACGGAAAACGCATGCGATTTCGCTTCAATCTGTTCAAATACCGCATAGAACCCGTTAGCTTCCTGAATTAACTGTGTGTCCTCGCAACGAAAACCAAGCTTTAGAAAGAGAGAATGCTCTTTCATAATTCTAGACCAAAAACGGATTTCATCCAGTGATTGAGCTACAAAGGCATTCAAAGTTAACCGCCCTCCCATATTTCGTCCTCTAGGAAGAGTATGTTCAGCCCATGTTGTCCAATGACAGAGCGGTTTGTAAAAAGTTAGAAACTTTGGATACGAGTTTTATTTCAGATACCCGGTGGATTTTAGTGTGTCCTCCGCCGTCTGGATGTACAGCGGAATGTTATAATTTTTGGTCAGCGTATCCACGAATTTGGGAAAATCACTGATGGGGGTTTTGCCGTAGATAAACTTCACGATCTCCTCGAACTCGAAGGTGCCCTTGTCTCCGGCATTCACTCCCTGGGGTACGGGTACAATGGAGGAATAAGTAAGAATGCGGGGCACCCGGCTGGCCATTTCCACATAGGCGCTGTGCTTCGCAAATTTCACCTTCAGGTACGCCAGATCATCCCGTCCGGTGAATTGCATATTGAAGGCAAAGTTGGTTTCCGTAATGGCCGGAAGAATCGTTACCTTGCCGTTTTCCATCTTATGATGGGTGCCTTCAATCCCGTATAACACCAGTTGGGCTCCCTTGCCGTCTGTTACGTAATCCAGCAGCTCAAGCGCTTTGTCCAGCTTCTCCGGATTCTTCTCCAGCGACTTGGACAGCCCGGTCCGCATGGGGGTGTTGGTGACATCATAAGTCCCCATATATGTTCCGCCAGGACCCGTGATGGTCTCAATAGCTGTCCACTTGGCGTTGGGATTGACTGCGAGGATCTGGGCCATATTCTCGTCCTTGTACATATCCGACCAGTGGGTATAGAGCATGCCTGCTTGCCCCTTGTACGCCTTCTCCCGGTGCTGGATGGCCTTGTTAGCCAGAATCTCCGGGTCAAGGGCTCCGGCGCTCTGCAGCTCATGGAGAAATTCCAGTGCCTTCTGCATTTCCGGCATGATGCTGGTATAAGCCAGCTTGCCGTCCTTCATCATATAATCCCCAGGCGTACTGGTGCCGAAGGCGCTGAAGATGAATCTGAAATTGCCAAGCCCCGCCCCGCTCGTCAACCCGTAGGTATCCTTCTTCCCGTTGCCGTCCGGATCATTATTGGTGAAGGCGATGGCCGCCTTTTTAATGTCCTCAATGGTTTTCGGCACCGGAAGTCCCAGTTTATCCAGCCAGTCCTGGCGGATGAATAGCAGATCGCTGGGGGCATAAGAACGGGCCGGAATCGTCACCAGCTTACCGTCCACCTTCCCTTTATTAAAGTCCTGTTCCGTATACAATCTTTTGATGTTCGGCAATTTATCCAGATATTTGCTCAGATCCAGCAGCAGCCCCTGTTTGGCATAATTCGTCTCATTGATCACGCCGTTGATCGCGAACAGATCAGGCGGAGTGCCCCCGGCCATCTTGACATTCAATTGGGTATCGTATTCCGCCTCGATCGCAGTCAGTTCGATATTGGCATTCAGATCCTTTTTCATCTGCTGCAGAATGAAATTCTTGTCCGCCGGCGGAACTCCGTTGCCGCTGATCAGCATACTTAGCTTCACCGGCTCCTTCGGCTTACCTGCATCCGGCGAAGCAGTGCTTGCGCTTCCTTGTTGTGACCCTGATGTCCCGCAGCCTGCGGCCATTATTAATACTGCGCCCGCCATCAAACCGCTCATCCATCTCTTGTGCATAAATCGAGCCTCCCTTTATTATTGTGAGGATACGGAACAATCTAGACTTAACCTTTTATCGCGCCTATCAGCATTCCCTGCGTGAAGTACTTTTGGATAAAAGGATAGACTACCAAAATGGGCAGGGCAGTCAGAATGACGGCTGACATCTGCAGGGTCTCTGTAGGCAACGGATTCTCCAGATTCATATCTGAGGTCGCGGCAATAAGAATTCCCCTCAGAATGACCTGCAACGGGTGTTTGGTCGTATCATTCACATACATGATGGCCTGAAAAAACTCATTCCAGTGGCCTACCCCGTAGAACAGCCCAACTGTGGCCATGACCGGCATGGAGAGCGGCATTACAATCTGGAACAGAATGCGGAGTTCTCCGGCACCGTCGATTTTGGCCGATTCCTCCAGTCCCTCGGGCATATTTTCAAAGAAGGTTTTCATGATCATCAGGTTGAAGGACCAGACTGCATTGGGCAGGATCATGGCCCAGTACGTGTTGATCAGTCCCATGGCCTTGACAATCAGGTAGGTAGGGATGACTCCTCCGCTGAACAGCATGGAGAACATGACCAGGAGCAGAAGCAGATTGCGTCCAGGCAGTCCCTTCTTGCTTAGAGCATAAGCCATAAAGGCAGTGAGCAGCAGGTTAACCGCTGTACCCACAACGGTGATGAATACGGTCACTTCATAAGCCTTGGGAATCCGGAAATCTTGCAGAAAGGCGATATAAGCCTCAAATGTGATGCTTCTTGGGATTACCATAAAACCGCCGTGCTTCAGCACCTCCGAATACGGCGTGAGGGATACCGAAAGCACATATAAAAGAGGAAAGATGCAGGCCACTGCAACTATGGTCAGGATGAGGCAAACGATGATGTCGAACAGTTCCAGGCGTCTAAGCTTCTTCACCATAGGTTTTCCCCCCACATCTTGGCTATGCGGTTAGCCCCTAGTACCAGCACCAGGCCCACTGCCGACTTCAGCAGTCCCACCGCTGCCGCAACGCTGAAATTAAATTGCTCCAGACCCATCCGGAATACCCAGGTGTCAATAATATCCGCCACGGGGTACACATGAACATTGTACAGAATATAGATCTGGTCAAACCCGGCGTCCAGAATATAGCCGATCTTCAGTATCAGCATCAGAATAATGACGCTGCGGATACCGGGAAGGGTAATATGCCAGATCATTCTAAGCCGGCTGGCCCCATCCACCCGGGCCGCCTCATAAAGCGTAGGATCGATGCCTGCGATTGCTGCCAGATAAACAATGGCGCTCCATCCCATGTTCTGCCAGATATCCGAACCGATCAGAATACCCCGGAAGGAATCCGTTGAGGTCATAAACGGGTAGCTGGCCCCAACCAGCTCCTTCAACCATTTATTGACCAGGCCGTTGGTTTCCGAGAAAAACGCCAGCAGGATACCATAGATGATCACCCAAGACAGGAAGTGAGGCATATAGCTCAAGGTTTGCACCCATTTCCGGAAGACGGCGTTGCGCGTCTCATGCAGCAGAACGGCCAGCGTTACTCCCGGAATAACTCCCCAGATGATCTTCAGTACACTGATGAAAATCGTATTGACCAGAACCTGTGAGAAATACGGTGAATCGAAGAAGGACTGAAAATGCTTATACCACGGATCGGCCCAGGGACTTCCCATAATCCCATCCAGCACCTGGAAATCCTTGAAGGCAATAATGGCCCCGTACATGGGTAAATACCGGAAGATCACATAAAAGGCCAGGCCGGGCATAATCAGCAGGTACATCATTTTGTAAGCCCAGATTTTCTTTGCGTAAACCCTCATTTCTTGCCACCCCCTCTGTTTACCCGTGAAGTTAACCGCTTACATTTCTCATGATAGCAGGAATGGGTTTCAGCAAATATACAGAGAAGGAGCGATAATGTCAGTTCTCGAACGAATCGGGACGGCCTCCGCACCTTGGCTGCAACCATCCCGATGCAGTTCTGTATTAGAGGTTATCGAACGGAGATAAGGGGCAGCCGCACCTCTATTTCCGCGCCGCTTGAAGGCTGGGGCTCGAAGAACAGTCCGTACGGCTCCCCGTGCAGAAGCCTGATCCGTTCCTGAATATTGGCAAGCCCCATGCTGCTGAAGCCCTGTCTTGCCTCGGGGGGAGCTTGCTCCCGGGCCCGGGCCAGCAGGCCGCGGACCCGCTCCACATCAAGCCCCTCGCCATCATCTATCACAAACAGGCTCAGCATGCGATCGTAAGCAAGGGACCGGACCGTCAGAGTTCCGGCTGTCTGGCGGGCAAGGCCGTGGAAGATGGCATTCTCCACGATGGGCTGCAGGACCAGCTTGGGGACCAGATACCGCTTATCCTCCTCAGGCACTTCTACAACAAAGCTGATTTTATTGCCGTAGCGGATATTCTGAATCTGCACATAAGCCTCCAGCGTGACCAGTTCCTCCCCGAGCGTCACCTGGTCCTCCTTCTTGTCTATGCTGAAGGTGAGCAGCAGGATCAGGGACCGTATTGTCTCCTCTACATCATGATTGCGGTTCTGTCTCGCTAAGTTCCCGATGGAATTCAGGGTGTTGTACAAAAAATGGGGACGGATCTGGCTCATCAGCATCTTCAGCTCCATCTGCTTCTTGCGTGACTCCGTCTGCAGCTGCTGCTTCATAAGCTCGTGGATGCGGGTCATGAGGGAATCATAGCTGCGGGCCAGCTGCCCGATCTCATCTCTGCGCTCAATGGAACGGACCGGTGCCATAAGCCGGTCTCCGCGGACCCGGTCCATCTGCAGCGCCAGCAGCTTGATGGGACGGGTGAAAGCGCGGCTGATAATCCAGGTAAAGGCGAGCAGCGGAAGCAGACTGATCGCTCCGAGAATGGCGAACTGCCGCTGCAGTCTGGCGGCGCTGGTCTGGAATACGCTTTCATCCGTCAGCGCGATTATCGGCCAGGAGAGCCGGTTGTTATTGCTGCGGGCGGCCAGCTTTCCTTGGAACTCCCCGCCCAAATGCCTGATCCCGTTGGACAGTCCCGATAGCGCGGTGACGAAGCCCGCCTTAATTTGCTGGGGATAGCTGTTTTTTTCGAAGGGAATGAAGCTGCTTTGCTTCTCATAAGACAGCATGTCCCCGTACTCGTTCAGCACCACGAAGGTCTGGTCCTGTTCGGCGAAGATGGTGCTTAATTGACCCGATAATTGGGACAGGTTGATCTCGGCAATCACGAGCCCCTGGACAGTTTGGCCGGGGTCCCGGGCAAGCAGAGAGAACGCCACTGTGTTACCCGCCAGTAAGGGAGAATAGTAGGGTTTGCTCCATAAGATCAGCTCCGGATTCTTCATGGCTTGCTCATAGAGCTGGCGCAGGTTCGGGTTGCCGATAATCTCGTAGACCAGCGCATCGGAGGCGATGACATCGTTTCCTTGGATATAGTACAGCTGGCTTAGTACGGTGGGGTTGGCGTTCAGATGCCGCCGCAATATTTGCCTCACCTGCTCCGGCGAGCCTGTGAAGAATCCTTCGCTGTTGATGATGCTGTACAAGGAACTGCTGATATTCTGCACGTAGATGTCCAGGTATTGGCCGGTCCTTCCCACCAGTGCGGACATATCCTGTGACTTCTGCTCAATGAGCGCGGATTGGGAATTCTTCATGCCGATATACAGCATACCGGTGAACAGCAGCAGGAACATGCCGAAAATAGTTGCAAACAGCTTCGCCCTGATGCCTGCATTGGGGAGAATATCAGGCTTCCACATGTCCGATCCCCTTCATCTCCTTCGGTGTTTTGCCAAAGTGTTTATTGAAAACCTCGGTGAAATAACGGTAATTGGGATATCCCACCTGGTCGGCCACCTCATACACTTTAAGCCCCGTATGCTTTAGCAAGTGGGCGGCTTGCTCCATACGCACCCGCTTGACATAGTCTTGGAATAGTTCACCCGTCTGCTTCTTGAACAGGATCCCGAAATATTTGGGGCTTAAGCCCACCGATTCGGCAATCTCCACTGCGGAAAAATCCTCGTTCAGCCGTTTATCCACCAGCGCCATGGCCTGTTCGATCTCAATGCGCAGCTCCCGGGAGGTGCTGTCATTGCGGATGACAGCCAACTGCCTGGCGAGCTGGGCGTCCTTTTCCATTTGGCTGTCTGCCTTAAGCAACGCTCTGCCCAACTCCTCCTCACGGTAGATGCCCTTCAGCATGTAATCCACCACCCCAAGCTGCAGCGCCTCACGGACATACGGATAATCGCCGTAACAGGTCAGCAGAATAATCCGGATGCTGGGATAATCCCGCTTAAGCGCTCTTACCAGAGACAATCCGTCCAACACAGGCATCATTACGTCGGTAATGATAATATCCGGCTTGACCTCGCCGATCAAGGCAAGGGCCTCCTCACCATGTCCGGCCTCAGCGGCCAGCACACAGCTATAGGTCTCCCACGGAAAAGCACGCAGAATCTCCCGGGCCGGCAATTCGTCTTCCACAACCATGACTCTCCGGTCAGTCATGAGCATCCTCCTCTTCATCAAGCAGCAATAGGCATCGCTGTGGGAATCCCCCGCTTTTACACGTAATATAACCGATACCACAGGCAGTTTCCAGACGAATTTGCAAAGTTCAACGCCAACTGGAGGTCAGACAAGCGCGCCTGCCGCTGCTGCGCCTGCTGTCGGCGGCAGATGGGATGCTATCCCTCCAAAAACCGACGCAGGTTAACATCATTGGCGAAAAATGCTATACTACTCTTATTGCCTGATCTGATTGGACAGCATCCGGCAACAATATGGAATCTGGTAAGGAGTATCCGCTTGAAAGCGACAAAAGCAGCCAAAATCGCCACCGCCACGCTGCTGGCCCTTTTGATTCTGACGGCATGTACTTTGTTATTGGCGCAGCGGGAGGACCGTATTGATCTTCTGTTCGCGGCAAACGGGGACGTGTTCGATCAGGCCGCATATGACAACTTCAACCAAACTCTGGCTGCCAACGTGCAGGTTCATAAGAAATCTCTGGCAGGCTTAAGTCTGAAGCAGCTTAAACAATACGATTCCGTTTATCTGGACTATAATCTTAAACATTCGGAGACTGTCCGCAATGCCCTCGTCATGCTTATGGAGTACGTAAAGCAGGGCGGGCATTTGTTCCTTGAAAATGATTTCGCCCAAGACTTTCCTCCTGAATTCTTGGGCGCCGCGCAAATCACTGCCATACCGCCTCCCGGGGATATCCAGTTCGAGTACCCGGAGGCCGACCTGCACCTCCAGGGCATCCAGGAGGTATTCCGGTTGTTCGTGGACAGCTTCGCCAGCCAGAACGCCATGACGGATATAGCAGCAGGCACGGAGAGGCTGAATTCGCTGCCGGGTTACCAGTGGGGGAGCGGCATAGTTCCCTCCACTGCCCAGACGCTGGTGAGTATGAACCAGTTGACGATCATGTCCGCCAACCGGTACGGGCAAGGCAGTGTACTGCTCAGCAGCGCACTGCTGCCAACTCATTATTACATCACCGGTTTTGATCTGGAGAGCGGTATGGATGCGGGCAAGGGTTTTGACCAGAAAGTCAAACAGGCCGCCGACAATTTCCATCTGGATCAGGGCGGCGCCTATTTCCGCTTCAAGAACGGCCAGGAGGTACAGCCCTATTTTCAATTTTCCTTTGCCACGGCCAACTATCAGCTGCGCAACGCTTATCTGGCTTATGTTTCGAAGGAGAAGCTGGGCTACAGCGTGACCAAGGTCCACGGTCCTTACGGGCGTCCGGCAATGGCCTACCAGAATCATCTGGAGGTGGCCAGCTCCTTTCGGAACGATGAGGGGATTCAGTGGGCGGAATTATTGAAGAGCTATAACCAGATTCCTTCCTTTTCTCTGGTCCGTTCCTCCTATGAGTGGAACGAATGGTATGAGGATGTAACCGTCCATCTGAACAAAGGAACGCAGGAGCAGCCTGCTTTCGCCGGTCAATTGGCCAATTCGTTCTATGGAAGCGGGGTCAGGCTGTCCGGCTCCGGCCGCCCGCTCAGCCTGCTGAAGTATCCGGTTCCCACTGAATTGGGCGGCAAGATTGCCGATCCTTACCGGGCGTATCCGGCCTTTGGCGATATGGATGGCGACGGGCGGCCGGATCTGATCACAGGCAGCGCCGACGGCAAGCTGAGCTTCTTCCCCAGTCTGGGCGCCAGTCCGGAGGCCTACGCCAACCAGCCGTTTGGCGATGATATGGCCTGTCCCGATGCTTTTGGCGACAGACAACCAGTGCTCGCTGCAGACGGCTCGGAGCTGCAGGTAGCTGCAGGCTATGCCGCTCCGGCCGTGGCCGATCTGAACGGTGACGGACTGCCCGATCTGGTGATCGGCGACAGGGATGGACGCATCTGGCTGGCTCTCAATCTGGGCGGACAAAAATTTGCCGCTCCCCTTCCGCTTGTTGCCGGAGGCAAGCAAGTCCGGGTTGGCGCCCCGGGGAGTGAAGAGGGCTATGCCGCCCCGGCCTTCGGCGATTATAACGGAGACGGAGTGCTTGACCTGCTCGCCGGCAACGGCGACGGACAAGTCTACGGCTTCCCCGGCCAGGGCGGGAAGGACGGAATGTTCGGGGAAGGCCGCCTCCTGTTGTCCCATACCTCCCGGTTTTCCGCCCCATCCGTCCGGGATATGAATGGAGACGGGGTGCCTGATCTGGTCATCGGCAGCCAGGATGGGGATTTGACTGTGTATCTCCGACAGCAGGACGGCAGCTATCAACCGGACGGGACGGTAGACGGGGAGACGCTGAATCAGGTGAATACCAGGGCGCTGGTGGGCGGGCATAATTCCGTCCCCCTCTGGTACGATATCAACCATGACGGCAAGGACGATCTGATCGTGGGACAGCTGGAATTCGGTCTGCCCATCCCTCTGGATGACCCGGTCTTCCCTTACAAGGACAAGGTAAAGCAGTTTGTGGAGTATGCACAGGCGCAGAAGCTGGAGCTTGTGCCTCATCTGTTCTTCCACAGCTATCTGTCCGATGAACAGGAGAAGCAAGAGCTTGCTCTTCACCGCAGGATGTTCGACAATCTGGGCATTCCCTGGAATGCTACCGGAACCAATCAGCATACCTGGCGCATCAACAATGCCGACCGGCTGCAGACGCTGCGCAACGAAAACGCTGCGGACATCTGGTACAACTTCGGCTTCCGTCCGCCCAATGATCCGCTGGACCCGCAATACAGCCAGGACTATGTATGGAGCATGCCCTTTCTCCTGACGGACGACCAGTTGAAGCAGCCCATGCTGTTGAGCTCGCCGGGTTATTACTACCGGCCCAAGGGCAGCTCGTATGCTTCAGAGGTGATTTACGAAGCCTTCGCCAAGCTTGATATGCCCATTATTTATTTTGACCACATTGAGTACAAGCTGCCGGCCCGGATCAAGTCCGATCTGCTCCCTTATGTGCAATATCTGGACGTCCTGCGCAACACATACAGCTACAACTTTATGACAGAGCCCCAACTGGCCCGCTCTGCCCTTGTTACATTGAAGTCCAAGGTGTCGGTGAAGCAGTCCTACGGCACGTACCTCTTGACCAAGCTGAAGAATTGGCTGGGCAGAGGCGAGCATCTCAACCTGACTCTGACTGCGGATACGTCGGAGGTGCCCGATGATCTGGCCGGCGCATACAAGAATACGCTGGGCATCGCGATTGAACCCGGCAAGCCTTACCTCAGCTCTCCCTTCGGCGTGAACGGGGATATCTATGCCAGCTTGAACGGCGTTCTCTACACCGGTTTGCCCAAGCCCACCAAGCTAAGCATCAACTGGGCTCCCGAGAAGCTCCACCTGCTCCGCAGCAATGTGCCGTTTCAGTGGACAGAAGCGGGGGATACGGTCAAACTGGACCTCCTCGCCGATGGCATGCAGCAAATTCAGCTCTATAGTCCGGAGCCGCTTAAGATCGGCGGAGATCATCTCAAGGTCGAGCACGACGAAGGAACGCATACCTATACCGTTACCCATTACGGCGGGCAAACGACTGTCACGCTTGAGCCTTCCGCCGAGTGACAGACGTGATGCTTACGAAGCCAGTTTTTCGGATATTCCACAAAACTTTTAGGAGGCTCCCCCATGCAGGAAATCGCCCAGCAATTGGAGGCCCACATCCGCGACCGCTATGAAATTGATCCCGATGATGAGGATTTCAGCCAGGATGTGCATTTGTTCGACTACGGCTTCATCGATTCCATCGGCGCCACGGCGCTGATCGCCCATATTGAGCAGACCTACGGCATGCAGGTGACCAATCAGGACTTGATGCTGTACCCGCTGAACACCATCAATGAAATTGCGGCCTTCATCAGCCGGAAGATTGCGAGGTAGTTGGAATGGAATGTGTTGTATCCCTGGCGCGGCTGGCCCCGTCCCAACACGGTCAGTTGAAATATGCGTCGGCATTTGTGGATGAAACGATTACTGATATTGTGCTTGCCGGAGATACGCTGAGGATTGTCCACAGTTCCCCGTTAGGCAATGCCGCGGTTGAAGAACGCGTGGAGCGCCTGATCGAGCGCTTCTCCAAGGGAGATTTCGGCTTCAAGGAGAACATTCTGTTCGAGCATAAGGCCGATACTCCCTACAACGAAGACATTATCGCCCGGTTGGTGGATGACAGAATCATCCGGGTTCTGGAGCCGGGCATGTTCATCTTCCGGGAGCCCTTTTCCAGCCTGATGCGGTTTATGGACTATGCCTTTGTATCCAAGATCGCCCGGCGCTATGAGGGGCTGAAGGAGGAGCATTATCCTGCGGTCATTCATGCCGAGACGCTGAACAAGACCAATCACTTCACCTCCTTCCCCGAGCATATCCATTTCCTGTCCCATCTCCGCGAGGATCTGGACGTGATTGAGCAGTTCTCCCAGTCCATCCGGGCAAGCAGCGGCTGGAAGCAGGAGGCGCCGCTGGATCTGAACGCCAATATGGCCAAGCCTAGATATGCCATGAATCCCTCCACCTGCTACCACTGCTATGAAGGGATGCAGGATGAGGTGCTGGAGGGCGACGGCATCGTGGTGACGGCCATCTCCAAGTGCCACCGGTTCGAGTCGAAGAACCACACGGACTTCGGCAGGCTGCTGGATTTCAGCATGCGGGAGATCATCTTCGTGGGCAAGCCGGACTTCGTCAAGGAAAACCGGTTGAAATCCATCGAATATCTGAAGGAGCTGGCGGCCGAATGGAATGTGGACAGCTTCATGGAGATCGCCAATGATCCGTTCTTCACCAACGACTTTCAGGTCAAGGCCTCCTTCCAGCGCAACCAGGAGATGAAATACGAGCTGCGCCTGCGTATTCCTTATCTGGACAAGTCCATCGCCGCGAGCTCCGTCAATTTCCACAGCAATACCTTCGGCAATGCCTTCAATATCAAATTCGGCAAGCGCAATGCGGTGACCGGCTGCGTCGGCTTCGGCATCGAGCGCTGGGTGTTCGCCTTCCTGGCCCAATATGGTCTGGACGAAGCCCGCTGGCCTGCCACTTTCCGGGAACAGTATGCGGACTGGCAGAAAAAATCGCTATAGTCGGGTGGACCGTCCAATGAAAGCCGCCGCCTTTTTCCGCCGCCACTCCTTTATCCTGCTGCTTCTGGCCCTGTTTCTGGCCGCCGACTGGGGACTGGCCCGCTGGAACCCCATGGAGACCTCGCGGCGGTTCTACAAGAACGATTTCACCAAGACGCTCTATCATCACGATTGGTCACGCTCAGGCCCGGTATTCTATGGAAATTCAGCGGTGACGGGGGCTTACATGGAGGAGCGCTCCGGGCGTCCCCTGACCGAGATGGGCCTGTCCTATGGCCGGATTACCGACCTGAAGGGTATATTGGACAACCGTCTGTACGAAATAAAGGACGAACTGGTGCTGGGTATTGATGTGCACACCATGATCGACGACATGGAAACGGACCCGACCTATCAGTGGTTCCGCCGGCCCTACGAGCCTTATGTGTATGAATACCGGGATTATTTCCGGGACTCGGGCACGGAGCTGGTGAAGAATCTGTACAAGGGCTCTGTGGAATTGGACCGGTCCAAGCTGCTGGCCTACGAGCCGCGCTGGATCGATAAGGAATTGTACTTCGGCCGCAAGGACAACGCCTGGATGAAGGAACGGTGGGATTATTACGACCAGCGGTGGGGAGGCCTGCAACCGGCAGATTTCCGCGAGAATCTGGAGGCGCTGGAATGGGTGATGGATTATGCCCGCGAGCATCAACTGGCCTTCAAGGTGGTCTGGATGCCGTGGAACAAGGACTTCCCCAAGCCCCCTTATGTGGAGCCGCTGCGAACGGAGACCAACCGGATGCTTCAGGCGGGCGGGGTGCCCGTGCTGGATCTGATGGACCGTTATGAAGCGACCTATTTTCATGATCTGGTTCACTTGAACCGGGAGGATGGGGCTCCCTTATTTACCAAGGAGGTGGATGAATGGCTCGGATCATTCGCAAAACCGTCGAACTCCTGATATATCTGGTTATGCTGATTCTGGTGCTGATCTACTTCACCGGACAAGGATTGTTCATCTACGAAGGCTTTTGATGCATATAATAAACCCGGTTCCATTGGAGGGAGCCGGGTTTGTTGCGGACGGCGGACCCTTGCGGCCTGCCGTATTTATTATTATGCCGCAACTCATGGCGCGAGCCTTCCCATGACAACGGTATTGTAGTAAAGGCCATCAGATAGACGCTTGTCGTCCCGCAGCAAACCCTCTTGCTCGAATCCCAGCTGCTCATACAGCCGAATGGCCTTGCTGTTGGTCTCCAGCACATGCAGCGCAATCTTACGGACGCCGGTGGAATCCCCCCAGGAGACGGCTGCCTTCAGCAATTCTCTGCCTATGGCATATCCCCAGAACTCCCTCAACACACATACTCCGAAGTCTACCTTGTGGGCCAGCCGGCTCAAGACGCTTCCCTCACACCGGGCAAAGCCCACGATCCGCTGATTGGTTTCCGCCACCAGGAACAGGTTGCGGAGATTCTCCGAATCCGTCTGAATTAGTTGTTCAAAGCCCGCGGCGGCAATAATCCCCTCGCCTCTGCAGCGGTCCATATATTCCGTCTCACCGTCGATCTGCAGCCGTACAGCACTCAATTCTGCCGCATCCCGGAGTTCAGCGGAGCGGATGGTATAGCTCATACCGTTAACCGAAAACGATTGTCCGTCTATTTTCATGAAGCAAGCTCCCGTCTTGTCCGTAGCAAGCCGCAGCCTTATTGCTTCAGCGCTTCCTCCGTAATCTGCCTGATATTGATAGGCGACAGGGACTCCTCGTTGACCATATCCGTCAGAATATGGGTCAGGAAGTATTCCACGCAGGCCAGGGGAATATGCTTGATCTTGATCAAGGCCTCCCGGTACATCTTGACGAACTCCTTCTCGGTGTTACCCCGCTGCAGCTCGGCAAAGGCCTCATACACCTGATCCAGCTTGTCCGCTACCTCCAGAATCATTCCCTCCACAGACTGGTCCTTGCCCTCCCGCAGTTGATTGCGGAAGATGGGCCGGAACTCTTCGGGAATATGCTCATCGATAAAATGGTTCACCATCCCCTCCTCCACCTGCTGGATCAGGGAGCGCAGCTTCATGGAGGAATGCTTGACGGGCGTTTTGATGTCCCCGATAAAAATTTCCCCGTAATCGTGGCTGCTGGTGATCTCATATAGCTTCTTCCAATTGACCGGAGTGCCGTGCATCTCCTCAATATCAGCCAAGGTTTTGGCGTACTGCACAACTTTCCAAGAATGCGCCGCCACCGTATGCTCCTCAAATTTAAATTTGCCGGGGCAGCGGTAGATGCGCTCCATTTCATTCAGAGACCGGAAGTACGCATGTATACCCATAGTAAACTCTCCTTCACCGGTTTGTCATCCGTTTTCGTGTCTGACCGAAGGATTAATCGGTTAACCGGAAGAATGCGCGGCAGGGGCGCAGAGTGTTCCGATTGTAAATGCAGTATAACTCTCCTGTATTAGCGGTGAATTAAAGGAGGCTCCTCTCTTTGTAAAAGACAGGGACGTTAACAGCCGCCCGGAAAAATGCTATACTACTTTTATTGCCCTGCATAAGAATGAGGAGATTGGACATATGTGGTATTTGAATATGACAGCCGTGCTGGCCATCGCCGGCATGTCCGTGCTGATGGGGCTGACCCGCAGGCTTCCGGGGCAGAAGAGGTGGCTGCTGCTGGCCTTCAACCTGGCCTTCATCGGCATTTACAGCCAGCTGCTGCTGGTGTTTTACGGAGTGTATTCGCTGGTAAACTATGCCCTGTTTGTATTCCTGGCGCGGGCAGAGCGAAGGCGGCTGTTCTGGTTCATTCTGTTTGTCGCCCTCAATGTGGGAGGAGTCGTGCTCCTGCGCCTGTCGGATATGGCCGTCTTCCACCATCCCGTATTGGGTGCCCTCGTTACTATCGGCATCATCTATAATGTGCTGAAAGCGATTGACGCCTTGTATTTTGCCTACTTTATCGGCCGGGACGCCGTCTGCAAGCCGGTGGACTACGCCAATTATCTGCTGTTCGTGCCCACCTTCACCTCCGGCCCGATTCTGAAATTCCGCGACTTCATGGCCGATGTGAAGCAGCCCTACCAAGTGGATGCCAAGCTGGCCGAGGCTTGCGTCAAGCGGATCATTCTGGGGATGTTCAAGAAAATCGTGCTGGTCACCTGGATGACCGTTGCATTTGACCGCGTGGCCGCAGGCGATCTGAACACCTTTACCTCCCTGTTCCTGATGATCTGGTTCTACATCCTGATCTTCTTCGACTTCTCCGGATACTCGGATATCGCCGTGGGCTTCGGGCGGTTGATGGGGTATCAGGTTCCCGAGAACTTCAAGCGGCCGTTCATGTCGCCCACCTTGACCCAATACTGGCGCAACTGGCATGCCACGCTGGGGGACTGGTTCCGGGACCATATCTACATGTTCTTCTCCCGCAAGTCGCCCTCCAAGTGGACCGGAGCCGGGTTGTCGGTGCTCATTATGGTGCTGATCGGCTTATGGCACGGGTTTAGCTGGCTGTATGTAGCCTGGGGTGTGTACCACGGGGTGCTGATCGCCGCGGAGTCCCTGCTGAAGCGTTCATTGGTAAACCGCAAGAAGGTATCCGCCGCTTACTTCTACGGGCGCTGCCTGCTGACTCAGGCCATCGTGACCCTAGCTGTAATCGTCTATTCTCCCAATCACGAAATCGTATATAAAATTTACCGCGGCCTGCTGAATTTTCCCGTCTTCTGGTAAGGAGGCGGATTTTCTTTTGCACAAAATCGGATATAAAATTTGCAACTTCGGACATTGGCAGGACTGGTATTTTTGCCTACAATAGAGATAGTTTGAGGAAGTCTGTGCAAAAATAAGATTGACAACTTTAACGGAGGTGCAGCTCTACCATGAAATTAGGAGTATTCGCTGTTTTATTCGCGCAAAAGCCATTCGAAGAGATGCTTGATTATGTCGCAGCCAAAGGCCTGCAAGCCGTCGAAATCGGCACAGGCGCTTACCCGGGCAATGCCCACTGCGATCCGGATGTTCTGCTGGCCGATGCCGGCAAGCTGAAAGCGTTTAAACAAGCGGTCGAATCCCGCGGCCTGATTATCAGCGCCTTATCCTGCCACGGCAACCCGCTCCATCCCCAGAAGGCGATTGCCAAGGAGTTCCATGATACATTCGTCAAGACCGTTGAACTGGCCCAGAAGCTGGATGTACCGGTGGTTAACACCTTCTCCGGCTGCCCCGGCGACCATGAAGACGCCAAATATCCCAACTGGCCGGTTGCCCCATGGCCGAACGACTATCAGGATATCCTGAAGTGGCAGTGGGAAGAGAAGGTCATTCCTTACTGGACCGAGATGGGCAAATTCGCCACTGATCATAGTGTGAAGATTGGCCTGGAGCTGCACGGCGGCTTCTCCGTCCATACTCCGGGCACGCTGCTCCGTCTGCGTGAAGCAGCCGGCGAGGCAATCGGAGCCAACCTGGACCCGAGCCATATGTGGTGGCAGGGCATCGATCCGGTGCAAGCCGTGCAGATTCTCGGCCGCGCAGGAGCGATTCACCATTTCCATGCCAAGGATACCTCAATAGATCCGATCAACATCAACAAGCATGGTGTAACCGACATGCAGTCCTACACCCTGATGCTGGACCGGGCCTGGCAGTTCCGCAGCGTGGGCTTCGGCCATGACCTGAAGACCTGGGCCGATATCATGAGCGCTCTGCGTCTGGTAGGCTATGATTATGTGGTGAGCATCGAGCATGAGGACGGTCTGATGTCCGTGGAGGAAGGCTTCTCCAAGGCAGTGCAGAACCTGCAGCAAGTGCTGATCCGCGAGCCTCTGGGCGAAATGTGGTGGGTGTAGGAGCTTCCTGGTCCACACCCTGTTAGAAAACCGCAGCAGTCTCCGTGATGGAGGCGGCTGCGGTTTTTTTGAATAGGGGATATGAACAATTAACACTGATGATGTGACGAAACCACGGGCAGCTGTCTTTTCCATGCCTTCATGAAAACATGCTGCGTATGCTCCTTCAACTGGTAAATATCATGGGCCTTGATATAATCCCAGCCCAGCCACTTGAAGGAGGCTCCATCCGGCAGTCCGTTATCCACTTGGGAGTGCAGCACAGGGCAGTAGGCATCCGCGGACTGCTGGCCCAGTTCCCGGCCCAGCACGAAGTCGATCACAGGCTGTACCCGCTCCTGTCTGGAGGCTTGGACCAGCAGAAACAGCGGGTTCACAATCGCCCCATCCTCCGGCCAGACGATGGCAGTGCGCTCACTTCTGGGACAAAAGTTGGCGAAGTTCCAGGGGATATAATAAATCGCTGCTCCATCCCCGCTGTTGGTACCGGCTGTTCTCGCCATCCGGGAGCCGTGCCACCCATCCTTGATATTAGGCGCCAACTGCCGGAGGCCTTCGTCCCCGTGATCCTTATGAATCGTCATAAGCAGAAGCTCCGCTACCTTGTTGGCATTGCCTACAGAAATAATGTCATTTTTATACACGGGATTCAAGAGATCGCTCCACCGCTTCGGAACCGGCCGATCCCCCAAGCGTATAAGATCAACCAGCAGAACATACGGGTAAACTCCATACAGAGTATAAACCCCCTCCGGATCAAGAAATTGAGCGGCCGGAAAAGCCGGATGCAATTTCTCCCGCTGCACGGCTTTGAAGTATCCCTTATTCACAAAACGCTCTACAAAATCCTTGCGGAAGTACTCGCCAAATCCGCAGGAAGTGACCAGCGCCGGGAAATCTTCGATCCCCTCCGCCTGACAAGCATCCTTATACAGATTGCCGTTTCCACAGCTGTCCGGAATATAGCAATCCAACCTCTCCCCGGATGCCTGCCGCCGGTTGCACATCCAATCGTCAAAGCTGTGCCGGAACATGGCCCGCAGCGAACACAATGTCGTCCCAAGGAAATCCAGCTGCCCTGGGGGCAAGGGTTCTTCCGCCTCTTGTCCTTCCGCAGCCTTCTCTCTCAGCAGCCCCAACAACATGTCCTTGTTCAGATTAAGCTCCTTAAGCGCATGGTTCAGTAGGGTAGATGCCCCGTATTTTCTGTACAGCTCCTCCCGGTCCTTCGCCGCAAAGCCGTTGGTCGTCAGTACCTCCAATGTCTGCGGATATGCTTCCACAATTTCGTCCAGCCGATGGTACGCCTGAATATTGGCCATCCTTCACCCTCCTTCGTAATCGGAATTCTGCATGCAATGGGCAGCATGACGCTTCCTCATTAAATGCTTCTTTGCGCCATAATACATTTATTATAAATACTTATTTTTAGCCAGCAAGGGATAATTGTTATAATTTTCTAACAATTTTGATGATAACTATCGGCTAATTTTAAATGTTAACCATTAACCGATTTTGGATTTTATCTTTTAGTTGCCTTTGCACATTACCATTAGCTGCCTTTGGCGGATTGTTCCAGGGGCTTTCCACTCCATTTATCAAGAAAAGCCCGATCCTGTATAACAAAGCCTTATACTGCAAGCATTTACGCTGGACGGTGAATATGGTACTATTATTTTATTGAAATCAGACTAAATTAATCGGAATTTCAATAAGGAGGATAACGACCTATGGCTTACCAACCCATTTGGGCGGAAAATCCGTCAAAATTAAATAAAGTCGAGCTGATCAAGCTTGAAAAAGACGGTTTGGATGTCATACGCACGATCATTGAGCAATACGCTTCCGGAGGCTATTCCTCCATCACAGAGGACGATCTGAACCGTTTTAAATGGGCCGGTGTGTATGAGCAGAAGCCCCGGGACGGGTATTTCATGATGCGCGTCCGCATCAATTCAGGTATCATCACCTCACCCCAGGCCCGGGTGCTGGCTTCTATTGCCAAGGACTACGGCCGCAATCTGCTGGATATTACCACCCGTCAGGCGATTCAATTCCACTGGCTGAAGGTGGAGTATCTGCCGGATATCTTTAAGCGCCTGGAATCCGTAGGCCTGTACTCTTATGAGGCTTGCGGCGACTGCCCCCGGACCATCGTGGGCAATCCGTTGGCAGGGATCGATCCCAATGAGCTGCTAGACACAACGGATCTGGTGAATCAGGTGAACGACTTCTTCCTGCTGAACCGTGATTTCTCCAATCTTCCCCGCAAGTTCAAGATGTCGATATCCGGCAATATTTATAATACCGCCCATGCGGAGATTAACGATCTGGCCTATACTCCCGCTACGAAGGTTATCGACGGGGAAGAGGTCAAGGGCTTCCATGTCTGGGTGGGAGGCGGGCTGTCCGCCAAGCCGCATCTGGCTCAGCGTCTCGATGTTTTTGTCCGTCCCGAAGATGTGCTGCGGGTGGCGATCGGAGTTATTACTATTTTCCGTGACTATGGTTACCGGGAGAAGCGCCACCATGCCCGTCTGAAGTTCCTGGTTGCCGATTGGGGAGCCGATAAGTTTCTGGAGAAGCTTACGGAGCTTGTTGGAGAGCTGCCCACCCAAGGCGAGGACAAGACTGTGGGCTGGAACGCCGCCTACTTCGATGGTGTGCATCCGCAAGCTCAGCCTGGACTGAACTATGTGGGGTTGAATGTGCCTGTAGGCCGCATGAACGGAGATGAGCTGGCTGAACTGGCCCGGCTGTCTGACGAATACGGCAACGGCTATCTGCGGACCACGATGTCCCAGAACATCATCTTCTCCGATATTCCAGACAACCGGGTTGACGATCTGCTGAAAGAAGCTGTACTGGAGCGCTTGACTCCCGACCCGGACAAATTCATCAGCCGCACGGTCTCCTGCACCGGCAATGAGTTCTGCAACCTGGCGGTTGTCGAGACCAAAATACGTGCTGTAAATGTGGCGAAATATCTGGATGAACATGTGGACCTGGCTGAGGATATCCGCATTCACTTCGTCGGCTGCCCCAATGCCTGCGGACAGAAGCAGATCGCCGATATCGGTCTCCAAGGAGCGCTGGTCAAAACCGCAGAAGGGACTGTTGATGCTTTTGATATCGCGGTTGGAGGTACGCTTGGACCGGGAGCCCAGTTCAACCTGCCGTTGAAGGGCCGTGTCAAAGGCGATGATGTTGGCCCTGTGCTGGCCCAGCTGATCCTTTTCTACAAGGATAACCGTGATGAGGGCGAAAGCTTCAACCGTTTTGTTGCCCGTGTCGGGGTGTCGGCCTTCCAGGAGCAGCTGACGGGTATCTTGACAGCATCCTGACAAGAGATCCTGCAGCGCAGATGTCCAACTGTGTATGATTCCATCTCCTTTGCCGGAATCAAGCAGCTGATCAATCGGACAGTAAAGAGGGGCATCCCACACGGTGCCCCTCTTTCTTCATCTATCCCCTATATGCATATTCATTCCCACTTCAGCTCGTAATCCCACCAAAAAGCGGCCTTTTCTGCAGTCAAATCGCTAATCCAGTTCATCTTCCCCTCATTCACCTGATACAGATGTCCGTCAGTCCCCAAATAAGTCTCCCCTGCCGCTGGTCCGGTTATCTTCTCGGATTGTCCGTCCGGACCAAGCCGGTAGATGCCGTCCTGTTCCCCGGCGGGAGCCTGCGTCAGCTTGTCGCTGACAACTTTCACAAACAGATTGCCTTCTCCATCCTGTGCAATAACCTCCACATCCAGTACGTTGAAGGTTTCGTTATATAGCTCCACCTGTCCTTCTGCGCCGATTCTCAGAAGCTGTCCATGATTGATATGGCTCCTCATGGCTTCTTTTCCATCATGCGGCGCATTCACCCATGCCCAATATATGTTCTGTTGAGTGCTGACTATTCCGGATAGGCCTTGGTCAAATCCGGGCACCTGCGTTGCCGTCCCTGCGGCCGTATCCACGATAAACAAATGAAACGTACGGGGCGTGTAAGGAGCGGGAATGTGGTTCTGCGTATAAACCGTAAGACCCACCAGGTAACGGCTTTCGTGAAGCTGTACAATGACGTCCCTGACGCTTACGCCCTCATTCGTATACTTGGTTTGCCCCTCGTAGGACTTATCATTGTCCTCAACAGCTTTGGCCAGAGACATCAGGGTTATCCCCTGAAACCGCACATCCGTTCCTTCCCGGACAGTTCGTTCTCCTTGATAAGCCTCGAAGGACAGCCCGTGGTCCCCGTCTGCTTGCGGCTTCCCCCCCAATAGATCTGCAATGGCGGCGCTATCCGCCTCGGACAGCAGCTCGGGCACTGCATCAAGCGCCTTGGGAGCACGGTAGTAACGATTGCCCATATAGGAGTCCACATATAGATAATCTTCATCATCATGGACGATTCTCTCGAACAAAAGCCTTTGGACGGTGGCAACAGCCAATCCGGTGCTGTCCCCCCAGCTCAACTCCCAGTTGAACTCCTCCACAGCATAATGCCATGTGAGCGGGAAATAGGTAATTTCACGAAATTCCAGCAAAGGATACTGCGCGGAGGCGGAAACCGCCTGGCCATGCACCACAACGGGATAGTCCACTACCCGGGCATTGTATCCTTGCGCCATATTATTAACAACCGGCTCATCTCCGATCAGCGGAGCTAAAGCACCGCTGGTGTAACCCATCTGTCTCACACTGAGCCCCGTGGATGGGTTCCAGACTGATTCTACCCCGATAGCTCGGCTAAAATCCCAGGTCATCGGAACATAGGTGATCCCTTGGTAATGAATCATCGGATAGGGACTATGAGCATTGTCCACCGTTATACCATTTATCACCACCGGGTATTGGGGCAAGGTCACTTTGACCTTGTCTGCTGCCGCTGCAGGCTGCGCGCCCGTCAAAACCAACAGGATTGCGGCGCCTGCTGCAACTGCGCCCGCGCACAGGCGCTTCAGTTTTGGGATCGCCATTTCTTGTTTAATCTCCATGGAATGAACGCTTCCTTCCTTGATTAACCTCACCTTTGTTAAACGCTCCAATCCCTCCCAAAGTTACGCTTCCGGAGAAAAGTAATACAAATATCAAGAATAGGCTTTCTTGCTCCCGATTGGATCCCATCCGGCAAAAAAATAAAGCCATCCGGGTGCTGAAGCTCCCGGACAGCCTATAACTCCAATCTCCTCCTGCCGTTGCTACACAGCAGGCTTTTCTTCTTCTTCGGTCCCATCGGCTGCCTGCTCCTCCGGAGAAGCGCTGATCTGTGCCCTGGTCCGCGCCACATCCCGCTCGAGAATCGGCTTCAGGAAAGAGCCGGTATACGAACCTTTGGCGGCTGCGATATCCTCCGGCGTTCCCGTGGCTACAATGGTACCGCCCCGGTTGCCCCCTTCCGGGCCTAGATCAATCAGATAATCCGCCGTTTTGATCACATCCAGATTATGCTCGATCACCAATACGGTATCTCCGTTGTCAACAAGACGATGCAGCACCATGAGCAGGCGGTCGATATCGTCAATGTGCAGACCGGTGGTAGGCTCATCCAGAATGTAGATCGCTTTACCGGTGCTGCGGCGGTAGAGTTCCGCCGCCAGCTTCACCCGCTGGGCCTCGCCCCCGGACAAGGTAGTAGCCGGCTGCCCCAGCTTCATGTAGCCCAGCCCAACGTCAAGCAGCGTCTGGAGCTTCCGGTGAATCCGCGGGATATTCTTGAAGAATTCACATGAATCCTCAAGTGTCATCTCCAGCAATTCGGCAATGCTCTTGCCCTTGTACTTGATCTCCAGCGTCTCCCTGTTGTAGCGCTGCCCCTTGCATACTTCACAGGGGACGTATACATCCGGCAGGAAGTGCATCTCAATCTTGATAATTCCGTCCCCGCGGCATGCCTCGCAGCGGCCGCCCTTCACGTTGAAGCTGAACCGGCCCTTCTTGTAGCCGCGAATCTTCGCCTCGGAGGTAGAAGAGTACACATCCCGAATATCATCGAATACACCGGTATAGGTAGCCGGATTGGAGCGGGGTGTCCGCCCGATCGGAGACTGGTCGATATCGATTACCTTCTCCATATGCTCCAGACCGGTGATGGACTTGTATTCGCCGGGACGGGTTTTGGCGCCGTTCAGGTCCCGGGCCAGCGTCTTATAGAGGATTTCGTTGATCAGCGTAGACTTGCCGCTGCCTGACACGCCTGTTACGCAGCTGAAAACACCCAGAGGTATCTTCACATTTACATTCTTCAGATTATTTTCCTTGGCTCCCTTGATCTCCAGCCACTTGCCATTGGGCTTGCGCCGCTCGATGGGCACCGGAATGAACTTCCGGCCGCTCAGATATTGGCCGGTCAGGGAATCGGGATTGTCCATCACTTCCTGAGGCGTTCCCTTCGCTACCACCTGGCCGCCGTGAATTCCCGCCCCGGGACCGATATCGATGATATAATCGCAGGCCAGCATGGTATCCTCATCATGCTCCACCACGATCAGCGTGTTGCCCAAGTCCCGCATATGCAGCAGCGTCTGGATCAGCCGTTCGTTATCCCGCTGATGCAGTCCGATACTGGGCTCGTCCAAGATGTAGAGAACCCCCATCAGGCTGGAGCCAATCTGCGTGGCCAGTCTGATCCGCTGGGCCTCCCCACCCGAGAGTGAACCGGCAGCCCGTGACATGGACAGATAATCCAGACCCACATTGACGAGGAAGCCCAACCGCGCCTTCACTTCCCTCAGGATCAGGTGAGCGATGGTCTGCTCCTTCTCCGTCAGCTTCAAGCTGTCGAAGAATCCGCTGGCATCGCCAATGGATAAGGCCGTCACATAGGCGATATTCTTGTCGGCAATGGTCACGGCCAGCGTTTCCGGCTTCAGGCGGTGTCCCTTGCACTTGCCGCAGGGCTTGGAGCCCATGAATTGTTCAATAAACTCACGGATTCCCTCGGAGGCCGTATCCCGGTAACGACGCTCCAGATTGCGCACGATTCCCTCAAAGGGCACCAGCGCCTCCTTCTTCTGTCCGAAGTCATTCTCATAGCTGAAGCGGATCCGCTCCCCGTTGGTGCCGTACATGATAATCTTCATCTGGTCTGCCGTCAACTGGCTCACCGGCACGTTCATGGGAATGCTATAATGGCGGCAGGCGGAAGCAAGGAACTGGGGATAGTAGTTGGAGGTGCTTCCCGCCCAGGCAGAGAATGCCCCTTCTTCAATGGTCAGCTCCGGCTTGGCAACCAGCAGATCCGGATCCACGATCATCTTGATTCCCAAACCGTCGCATTCGGGACAAGCCCCGAAAGGGCTGTTGAAGGAGAACATCCGCGGAGACAGCTCGTCAATGCTGAAGCCGCATTCGGGGCAGGCAAGATTCTGACTGAACAGGAGTTCTTCATGCTCCATCACGTCAACAAGCACCTTGCCTTCTCCCAGCTTCAACGCCGTCTCCAGTGAATCCGCCAGACGGGCCTGCACATCATCCTTGACGATGATCCGGTCTACTACCACCTCAATGCTGTGCTTCTTGTTCTTCTCCAGTTCGATGGACTCAGACAGCTCCCGGAGCTCCCCGTTCACCCGCACCCTGACGAAGCCCTGCTTCTGGATATCAGTCAGCAGCTTGGAATGCTCGCCCTTGCGGCCGGAAACAATCGGGGCCAATATCTGCAGCTTGGTGCGCTCCGGATATTCCATAATCCGGTCCACCATCTGCTCCACGGTCTGAGAGGTGATTTCGATACCATGCTCCGGACAGTGGGGCCGGCCAATCCTCGCAAACAACAGCCGCAGATAATCATAAATTTCGGTTACCGTCCCCACTGTGGAACGGGGATTGCGGCTGGTCGTCTTCTGATCAATGGAGATCGCAGGGGACAGCCCCTCTATGGAATCCACATCCGGCTTGTCCATCTGACCAAGAAACTGCCGGGCGTAAGCGGAGAGTGACTCCACATAACGCCTCTGTCCTTCTGCATAGATGGTATCAAAAGCTAAAGAGGACTTGCCCGATCCGCTAAGACCTGTCAAAACGACGAAGCGGTCCCGGGGGATCGTCACATCGATATTCTTCAGGTTATGGGCGCGGGCACCTTTGACTATAATCGATTCGCTTGCCACCTTCATGCTCCACCTTTCTGTAACCCAACATTTATCCGGTCTAATCCTGCGCCTTCAGCTCCAGCACCGCATCACGCAACTGCGCCGCCTTCTCAAACTGCAGGCTGCGGGCCGCTTCCTTCATTTCCTTCTCCAGGCGCTCAATCAGATTCATCCGGTCCTTCTTCGTCATCTTGGAGCCCTTGACATCCGTCAGATATTCCGCCTTGGATTCAGCGGCCTTGGTCGCCTCGATTACATCCCGCACCCGCTTCTGGATCGTCTGGGGCGTGATGCCGTTCTTCTTGTTATGCTCCTCCTGGATCCTTCTGCGGCGCTCCGTCTCATGGATGGCCTTCCCCATGGAATCCGTCATCTTATCGGCGTACATGATGACCTTGCCTCCGGAATTCCGCGCCGCCCGGCCTATGGTCTGGATCAGCGAGCGTTCCGCACGCAGGAAGCCTTCCTTATCCGCATCCAGGATGGTGACAAGCGACACCTCCGGCAGATCAAGCCCCTCCCGGAGCAGGTTAATTCCCACCAGCACGTGGAAGGTGCCGAGCCGCAGCTCACGCAGAATCTGCATCCGCTCGAAGGTCTTGATATCGGAGTGAAGATAGCGGACCTTGATTCCCACTTCCTTGAGATAATCGGTCAGATCCTCCGCCATCTTCTTGGTCAGTGTGGTGACAAGCACCCGCTCGTCCTTGGCGATCCGGTCATTGATCTCCGATATAAGATCATCTATCTGCCCCTTGGTGGGACGAACCTCGATAACCGGGTCCAGCAGACCCGTAGGACGGATGATCTGTTCGACCATTACCGGGCAATGCTCCAATTCGAACGGTCCCGGCGTTGCCGAGATGAACAAGCTCTGCGTCACCTTATTATCAAATTCCTCAAACCGCAAAGGCCGGTTGTCCAGCGCCGACGGCAGACGGAAGCCGTGTCCTACCAGCATTTCCTTGCGGGCCCGGTCTCCGTTGTACATCCCCCGGATCTGGGGCAGCGTAACATGGGATTCATCTATAACAAATAACATATCATCAGGAAAATAATCCAAAAGGGTATAAGGTGTTTCCCCCCGCTTGCGGAAGGTCAGAGGGCCGGAATAGTTCTCGATGCCCGAGCAGTAGCCCATCTCCATCATCATCTCAATATCGTAGCGGGTCCGCTGCTCCAGACGCTGGGCCTCCAGCAGCTTGCCGTCGGCGCGCAACTCGGCCAGCCGCTCCTCCAGTTCGATCTCAATGTTGACAACGGCTCTGCGCAAGGTCTCCTCATGGGTGACAAAGTGAGAGGCAGGCGGGATCATAACATGCTCACGCGTCCCAAGAATCTCACCCGTCAGTACGTCAATCTCCGTTATCCGCTCAATCTCGTCACCGAAGAGCTCCACCCTCACGGCATGCTCACCCTGGGAGGCCGGGAAAATCTCAATGACATCCCCGCGCACCCGGAAAGTGCCGCGGATGAAATTCAGATCATTGCGCTGATATTGAATATCCACCAGCTTGTGCAGGATCTCGTTGCGGGGACGCTCCGCACCCACCCGCAGGGACAGGCGCAGGTCCTTGTATTCCTGAGGCGACCCGAGACCGAAGATGCAGGATACGCTGGCTACGATAATGACATCCCGCCGTTCAAACAACGCGCTGGTTGCCGAGTGGCGCAGCTTGTCGATCTCATCGTTGATGCTGGAGTCCTTCTCGATGTACGTATCCGAAGAAGGAATATACGCTTCCGGCTGGTAGTAGTCATAATAGCTGACGAAATATTCCACCGCATTGTTCGGAAAAAATTCCTTGAACTCACTGCATAATTGCGCTGCCAGCGTCTTGTTGTGCGCAATAACCAGAGTGGGCCGGTTCAGCTGGGCTATCACCTGAGCGGCGGTAAAGGTCTTGCCTGTGCCCGTCGCCCCAAGCAGCGTCTGGTATTTGGCGCCTGACTGTATGGTTTGGACCAACTGCGCAATGGCCTGCGGCTGGTCTCCCTGCGGAGAGAAATCCGACACCAGTTGGAACTTCCTCCCGCTGATTCCTGTATCGCTCATCATATCACCCTCGTAGCCGAGAACCTCTCGAATGCGATTTCTCTAAACTTTTCTGCGACACTATCCGATATAAAAACTGACAAAGTTACAAAATTTGTGAAATGGGAATGCCTGTTCCCGTCCATTATACTCGCTTTTACTACCCGATGCAAACAATTGGGGCTGCTTATTTTTCTTACATATGCAAAAATTTTACTATACTTCAACAAAGGTGGGAAATGGTGTGGATATTACAACTATAATTGGGCTTATTATCGGTTTTGCCGGGTTAATCGGCGGCTATATGATGGATGGAGGTCATATAGATGCCCTGGTCATTCCCAGCGCATTGCTTATTGTTTTTGGGGGAACCATCGGCGCCGTCATTGTCAGCTTTCCCGGCTCCCAGTTGAAGGGAACAGGCAGTGCTCTTAACATGGCCTTCCGTGAACGCAAGCGCAATCCGAATAAGGTGATCGACGAAATCATCGAGATGGCCACGATTGCCCGCCGGGAAGGGGTGCTTGCGCTGGAGCAGCGGGCGATGGAGGCTCAGGATCCGTTCTTGCATGAAGGTCTGCAGATGGTCGTGGACGGCACCGATCCGGAGCTGACCCGCCAGATTCTGGAGTTGGAGATGGACGCGCTGGAGAACCAGCATGAGGAATACGCCAAGATCTTCGAAGCCGCCGGCGGCTATGCCCCGACCATGGGGATCATCGGCACTGTGCTTGGTCTGATCCATGTACTGGGCAATCTGACAGACCCGGATTCCCTGGCCCCGGCCATTGCCGTTGCGTTCACTGCCACGTTGTACGGGGTATTCAGCGCCAATGTGATTTATTTGCCCATTGCCACCAAGATCAAGGTGCGCAGCAAGGAGCAGATCGCCGAGATGGAGCTGATGCTGGAGGGAATCCTGGCCCTTCAAGCCGGTGAGAACCCGCAGCTGATCCGCAAGAAGCTAGCATCCTTCCTGCATCACAATATCCGGAAGGGAAAAGGAGAGGCAGGTGCAGAACGTGAGAAGGAGAGGTAGGAAGAAGCAGGAATCTCACGAAAATAACGAACGCTGGCTCATCACTTATTCCGACTTAATCACTCTGTTGCTTATATTTTTTGTCATCATGTATGCCATGAGCAAGGTGGACACCCAAAAGTATGCCAGCCTCGCCCAGTCTTTGCATCTGCAATTCGCCAGCGGCGACTCCTATCTGCAGAAGTACCAGGGATCGCTCAGTGAACTGAACGGGCAAGCCGTAAACCAACAGACTGCGGCGCCAACCCCGACTCCTGCGTCATCCTCCGCCGTAGCTGATGCAGAGCGGGAGAAGCTGATGCGGGAGCAAGATCTTCAGGATCTCCTGGCCAAGGTCAACCAATACATCAGCGAGAACAACCTGCAGGCCCAGGTAGCGGCCCATGACGGACAACGGGGTGTAGTCATCAAGCTGAACGATCTGATTCTGTTTGATTTGGGCAAGGCGGATCTCAAATCCGCTTCTCTGCCCATTCTGGACAAGCTTGCCTCCCTGTTCAAATCACTCAATACCAAGGTCAGCATAGAAGGCCATACAGATGACCTTCCTTTGCAGACCGGCTCTTTCTACAAGGATAACTGGGGCTTATCCCAAGCCCGCTCCCTTTCGGTGCTGAGGCATTTTCTCAATACCGAGGGCATGTGGGATAAAATGTTTGTCTCCTCCGCTTACGCGGATACCATGCCGGTTGCACCGAATGATTCCGAGGACAACCGCGCCAAGAACCGCCGCGTAGAAATCGTCGTGCTCCGCGAGCCTATTAAAGCGGAATAGCGGGCGCCACCCGGCAAATACAAATACGAAGCCAGTCTTAAGCGGATGCTTAGGCTGGCTTTATTGGTGCTTATGCTGCCAAAAGGGCATGAAGCCGTTATACAGATTTGCCGCTCCCCGCCTTGCCGGGCAGGCCACCCAGGTTCTGGAACAGCGCCGACAGCAGCCCGCGGCCCCGCCGTTGCTCCACCACATACCTAGCATCGTCATCGGGGCAGAGCAGAATACCCAGCTGATGATGGTCTCCCGAAAAGACAGCCCGTCCGGCAAAACGGGTCTGACCGTCCAGATTCAACAACTCCAGCTTGCAATAGGCCGGATTGGCCTGAAGCGCGAGATGCAGCTCCTCCTTGGTACGCACCCTCATGCCATTGACCTTTTCGATAATCTCCCCCGTCTCCAATCCCAGAGCCGCAGCAGGACTTCCAGGCAGCACCGCCAGAATCTTCAATCCTTGGGGTTCGTGAACGTATATGGGCTGCCGCTTGGCTTCCTGCCAGTTGCTGATCCAGATCAGAGCCTCATGCAGGATTATGGTCAGAACGGAGGCCGCAATTAACAGCGGCGCCACCCAATGGGCGGCCAGCGCCAAACCCACCACTGCGACCGCATATACCATCAAGAGCCCGGAGCTGCGTCTGGCTTTCACCCGGGGAAGCTCCGTCCAGGTCTGCTCTGTAAAACCCAGCACCGCCGGCACCGCCAACACGGTCCAGCCGCCGGATACGAGGCCAGCGCCAAACAAAGGCTCCCAGGGCAGCCCGATCCCGCCGCTCCCCGCCGCCGGAACAATCAAGAACATGGCCAGCGGCCAAAAACCGTACATCTGAAAACCGCCCATGATCCGTCCCCGTTTGCTCTCAAGAAACAAGGGGCTTGCCGTCCGGGACCCCTGATAGCGGATCAGCATCGCTTCGGCCAGATGAAGTACTCCGGCTAATGCAAGCAGTCCTGGGGCATCCACACGCTCCATCCACCTGTACAGCCACCCGGCAGCGGCATAGTCCGAACCGGCAGGCACCCAGTCCAGTACAGCCTTAACCGTTCCCAATACCCCTGCCGCGTAAGCAATGCAAAGAAATCTTAGCCGAAACAGCATCAGGATTCCGGCCGCCGCCCATAACAAGAGCACAGCCTCTGCCGTCAGCGCCGAACCGAGGAAGGCCATCACCAGGGAAACGCCCGATCCGGCCGCCAGTCCCCACAGCACCAACCTCCATGCCTCACTGGCCAGATGATGAATGCGGGAATGAAACAGCTTCCGTTCCAGTTGGATTTGCCGCCTGTATTGCAACAGGATCAGTACAATACCCAAATAATAGAAGGGATGGAGCAGCAAGCGCAAGGCCGCCTGCCCCCAGGCAGACAAAATGTCCAAGGCAAGATCCATAGAACAGAACAGCTCCTTTGAAGAACAGAGTCAGAACATTTATCCGATAGCAAAAACAATCCCCCAAAAGTGACGGGATGCTTCGAAGCAAAATCCGGGTACTTTTGGGGGAGCCCCCGAATGAAGATGCCCCAATCCGGCATTTTCGTTAAAAAAAGAGAAGACTGGAGTCCTCCCCCAACCTTCTCATTATTCTACAAGCCGCGGCGATATTCCTGCATCTGCATGAAGAATGCCTCCGTTTACCTAATCGGACAAATTATTTCCTGCTGCCGTCTTCCTGAAGATGATCCGGAAGCACTATCGGGAGAGCAGTTTGATGGCTTCGTTCAACTGGCCGTCATTCTTGGGATCCTTCATCCGGGCCACCACATCTGCCTCCAGTTTCTCCTGGAGCGCTACATCCGCTTCCGCTGTTTGAGCGAAATTGCCGCCTTTCTGGTAAGCTTTCAGCGCTTCGGCAGTCTGGGTTCCAAAGTAGCCGTCCGTGCGCCCGGGATCATATCCCAATCCCTCCAGCATCACCTGAAGACTCTTTACATCATCATTGTTCATATCCGGTTGGAGGGTCAACTTCTTGCTAAAGGGCATTACCTGATAGAATGCCGGCTGCTCAACCGCTACATCCGGTTCAATCCCTTTCTTATGAATCCAAGTGCCATTGGGAGTGAGCCACTTGTAAGTGGTCATCTTGATATTGCTCCCGTCTCCCATCTCTTCCTCAAAGGTAACCTGAACCGTTCCCTTGCCGAAGGTGGTCTCGCCTACCAGCTTGCCGGTGCCCGTATCCTTGAACAGGCCGGCCAGTATCTCCGAAGCGCTGGCGCTGCCTTTGTTGATCAGCACAGCTACCGGCAGCTGCTGGGGTGCCTTCTTGGCCTCCGACAGAGTAGGAGCCCGCCTGCCGTTGCGGTCCTCAATCTGCAGGACCGTCTTGCCTTTGGGGGTAAAGTTCTCGGCGATCTCCACCACCACCGGCAGCAGTCCGCCCGGGTTGTTCCGGACATCGATGATGAGCGACTTCATGCCCTTGCCGTTCAGATGATCCAGCTCCTCCTTGAACCGGACGGCTGTATTGGTGGAGAACTGGCGGATTTCAATCTTGCCGATGGCATCGGTCACCATCTCGCCGAAAACCGTCTCTACCGGAATATCATCACGGACTACGATAACCTCAATCGCTTCACTGGCGGTTCCTCTCAGAATGCCCAGCTTGGCCTGGGAGCCCTTGGGCCCGCGAATCTTCATCACAGCCTGGGTCAGAGTGAGGCTGTCCAGCGTCTCTCCGTTCACCGTAAGAATGACATCATTGGCGCGCAGCCCTGATTTCTCGGCAGGTGAGCCCTTGATGGGAGAGACGATGGTCACTCTTCCGCTCTCTAATGATACCTCGGCGCCGATTCCCTGGAAGGAGGAATTGATGGTATCCTCGAACTGCTTGGCTTCTTGGGAATCCATATAACTGGTGAACGGGTCCTCCAGCGCACCGACCATGCCGTGAATCGCTCCGTTCATCAGCTTGTCGTGATCCACCTCGTCCAGATATTTGGACTGGATCAATTCATAGGTGGTAGACAGCTTATTTAGGTCTTCGGCGGACAAGCCGCCTGCCGGAGCAGGCTTCACAGCCGCCGCAGCCGTTGATTTGCGCTCGGCCAATCCTCCGCCGGGCTCTACTATTGTCAATGTCAGGATACTGCTGGCGAACATGCCCAGCAACAGGAACGTGAGAACCGTGCGTCCCCGGAACACCATGCAAACACCACCTTCTAGCTCTGCTGCCTTACTCTGGTTAAGGCGTGTCTGAAAACCCGCTTGAGGGCATCTTTCCCCGCCTTTTCGCCCCTGGCTGCGTTACTTTTGCTTGACGTACCCCGGTACGCCTGCACAAAAGTGCCTTGCCAGAAACGAAAATTCGGATAAATCTGCTCCACCCGGAATTTTCAGACACGCCCTAGTATATGACAAGCCCTCCGGGTTTATTAATATTACTGCCCCAGATAAGAACGCGGATTCGCGGGAACATCATTGGCGCGAACCTCAAAATGAAGGTGATTGCCCGTGGAGTCCCCAGTAGAGCCAACCTCTCCTATTTTTCCGCCGCGCTTGACGGCCGCGCCTTCCTTCACGCTGATAACCGACATGTGGCCGTACCAGGTAACAAGTCCGTTGTCATGGTCCACAACCACCGTATTGCCGTATCCGGATACCCAACTGGCAAGAATAACCGTGCCTTCATCGGCGGATAAAACCGGTGTTCCTTTGGGGGCGGCGATATCGATTCCTTTGTGGAGCTTGTTGACTTTCTTGATGGGATCGGTGCGGTATCCGAATTCCGAGCTGATGGTCCCCCCTGTGGAGAGAGGCCACTGCAGCTTGCCGCCGGAATAGGGGGGCTTCGTCTGGGCCGGCTTTCCGGTTTTCTTCGCCGCTTCCTTGCGCTGCTCTTCCAGCAGCTTATTGCGCAGAGTCTGCTTGTCCTTGACCAGCTTCTCGACGGCCGCTTCGGCCTCCTCACTGATGGACTCCTGCTCCTGCTCCTGGCGGGTGAGGCTGGCAATGGCCACCTCGCGCTGCTTCTCCTGCTTCTGCAGGGTCATGACAACAGCCGTCTGCTGATTGTAGAGCCCCTCCAATTGGGACAGATTCTGGGCGATTTCGGCCTCCTTCAGGGTGATAGCCTCTTTATCCGCCTTGTTGGCCTCCAGAATCTCCTCATCCTTATGGACAATGGTCTTCAGGTTCTGGAACCGTTCCAGAAAATCGCTGAAGCTGGTTGCGCTCATCAGTACTTCCAAATAAGACACGGAACCATTCATATACATCAGCTGCACTCTGGATTTAAGCAGCTTGTCCCGGCTGGTTACCCGTTCCTCCGCTTCCGCCTTCTCCTGGCCCTTCTCCATCAGGTCCAGTTTCACAGTTGTGATTTGGGCCTGAAGACCGGACAATACCTTGCCCTGCTCTGCAATTTCTTGCTGAATCTGGGAGTAGTCCTTCTTCTGCTGCTCAATCTGACCCTTCAATACCGTTTGCTGCTTCTCGGCTTCCTGAATTCTCTTCTGGTTGGCTGCCTCTTGCTCGGTAATCCGGTCAATCTGCTTCTGCAGATCCTGCTGGACGCCCGCATGTCCGATGACGGGCACAAACACGAGACTGGCTACAGTCAACACCGCGAGGAATGGTGCTGCGATCCCTTTTTTCACTGATTGGTTCCTCCCGAGGGATAAGCGCCTGGCGGCGTCCTTTTGCCGCCGTGCGTTTACCCAGAAATCGAACAATTCATCCATGGTTCCATGTCTATTTGAGCAACACGCGGACCCTAGCTTTTCCGGCAATCTGCCGGCATGCCGGACAGCTTCTTAGGCGCGCAAATATTTGCGTACGGACAGCAGGCTTCCCCAAATGCCGATACCCACGCCGATACCCAGCAGGATGGCGAACATCTGCAGATAAACCTGATCGAACTCCTTCAATTCCAAGGCAAACGTATCAAGCCCCGAGCGGGTGGAGCTTACCAGCTCCCAATACCCGTAGGCCAGGATGCCGGAAGGGATAGCGGAACCGATCAATCCCAGCAGCGCCCCCTCAATAAAGAAGGGCCAACGAATAAAGCCGTTGGTGGCGCCTACCAGCTTCATGATCTTGATTTCCCGGTTGCGGGCCATGATGGTCAGCTTGATGGTGTTGGAGATCAGGAACATGGCGGTGAGGGCCAGGCAAGCTACCAGAACCAGCCCCACATTGCGGATCACGTTGGTTACCTTGAATAAGTTGTCAACGGTTCCCTTGCCGTAATCCACCTTGACAATGGGCTTCGGCGTCTTGTTGTCATTGAGCGATGAGATCTGTCCGGAGATGCGCTCCACGTCCCGCGGCTCCAGAGCCGTAACGGTGAAGGCATCGTTAAGCGGGTTGTTCTCCCCGTCCATTCCCTCCAGGTAGTCCTTGCCCGTCTCGCCCATCCGCTCGCGCATAAGCTCCATGCCCTCTTCCTTGGATACGAAGACCACGCTGCGGACGCCCTCGATGGCCTCGATATCCGTGCGCAGGCCGGCGATACCCTCCTGGGAAATGTTCACATCAAGGAATACCTTGATTTCTACCTTGTTCTCTATCTGCTGGGACAAGTGGTTGACGTTGACGGCAAGCAGCAGAAAGACCCCCAGAATAAACAGGGAAATGGAAATGGCGCTGATGGAGGCGAAGGTCATCCAGCCGTTGCGGACCAGACTGCGCCCGCCCTCGCGGATATGACGGCCGAATGTGCTAATCTTCATAGCCGTAATCCCCCCTAGCCTGATCCCGCGAGATCAGTCCTTTCTCAATCGCGATCACCCGCTTGCGGATGGAGTTGACAATCTCCTTGTTGTGCGTAGCCATGATGATGGTGGTGCCCCGGTAATTGATTTCCTCCATGAGTCTCATAATCTCCCAGGAGGTATCCGGATCAAGATTGCCCGTAGGCTCGTCGGCGATAATAACCGACGGGTTGTTGACAATGGCACGGGCGATCGCCACACGCTGCTGCTCGCCTCCGGACAGCTGGGTAGGCAGCGAATCCGCCTTCTCGCGCAGCTTGACCAGTTCAAGCACCTCCAGGGTGCGCTTCTTGATTACTTTCTTGGGCGCTTCAATAACTTCCATGGCGAAGGCAATATTTTCGGAGACGGTCATATTGGGGAGAAGCCGGAAGTCCTGGAAGATCACGCCGATATTACGGCGCAGGAACGGAATTTTCCGGGGCTTGAGCTTGGCCAGATTGAAGCCGTTGACGAAAATTTGTCCTTTAGTGGGCTTTTCCTCGCGATATATCATTTTCATAAAGGTCGATTTCCCTGCGCCGGAAGGCCCGACTACATAGACGAATTCGTTGCGATCCACCTTCAAGTTGATTCCTCTAATGGCGTGTGTACCGTCCTGGTAGGTTTTCCACACGTCTTGCATTTCGATCACAGTATCACATCCACTCTGGTATTGTAGGGCAGCATGCATCGACAGCAAAACGACGGTTGAATTCACGAAAATAAGCGTAGCTCATTAAACTTCGACACAAAAGCTTAAATTCCTTTGTCCCGGACCCGAATTTCCCGGAATTTCCGCAGACTGCCACCATTGCGCCATATTTTGCCTGCGAATTTGATCTATTGGAGCAGACGGGCTCATATACTTCTAACAGGAGGTGGACAATGTGTTCAACCGGCCCAAAATGAACCTCTGGCTCATGACGGCTTTAGCCATTTTTGCAGCCGCGGCTGCTTGGAGCATACGGGTGTACGGCCTGCAGCAAACGGTACCGAACGGTGTTTCCTTCGGCGGAATTGCAGCAGGGGGGCTAACGTATGGGCAGGCACAGCAGCTTCTGGAGGAGAAGCTGCGGCTGGCCGCTGATATTCCCATCCATTATGAATCGGACAAGCCCGGGGCGGACCAAACCGGTACCTTCGGCAGCGCAGGACTCCATTGGGATGCCTCCGGTCCGGCCAAGGCGCTGCGGCTGCTAAGCGAAGGCAGCCCCTACCGACGCGCCATATACCGCTTTCAGCTTGCCCATTCCGAGATGCCTCTCGCCGTTACTTATGATGAGGCCGCCTTTGCCGCTTTTGCCGGACAGACCTGGGCAGAGCTTGCCGCCAGACAGCCCATTACCGCCAAGCGGAGGTTTTCGGAGCAAGATCAGATCGAAATCATTCCTGATGTCGCCGTCTATCGGGTGGATGAACCGGAATTGCTGCGCCGCCTGGTGCAAGCGGATTGGCGCGCGGTGTGGATCCGAGTGGCCGGGGAGTCAGACTCTCCGCCCGAAGCGGTCAAGATTGCCCTGCCTCTTCAGGAGGTGCGTTCCCCGGTCACGACAGAGCAGCTGGCTGCTGAGGGAATCGAACGGAAAATCAGCGAATTTTCCACCCCGATCCTGCCGGGAAGCGAAGGACGGTTCCATAATATCGCCTCCGCCGCAAGAATGGTCCAAGACAGGCTGCTTGCTCCAGGCGAGGTATTTGACTATGCTCCTGTAGTCAAAGAAACGGAGACACGCTTCGGCTTCCGCGAAGCGCCCGTAATCTATAACGGCAAGCTGGTGCCCGGCATAGGCGGAGGCATCTGCCAGGTCTCCACCACGCTTTATAATGCCGTGCTGCGGGCCGGACTGGAGATTGTGGAGCGCCGCAACCATTCCTTGCCGGTAAGCTATGTGCCGCTGGGGCAGGATGCCACCTTCTCGGAAGGATACATCAACTTCAGATTCCGCAACAATACCGATGCATATATTCTGATCCGCACGGAGACGGCAAAAGACAAGCTGACCGTCAAGCTCTTCGGCAGGCTCTCCCCTGGTATTACGTTCCAAATTGAATCGGTCACTATTGAGGAGCTGGCAGCTCCGGTGAAAACCGTAGTGAACCCGAAGCTTAAGCCGGGCCAACGGGAAACCCTTCAGAAAGGCAAGCCGGGCTACGTAGTGGAAACCTACCGCACCAAGAAGGAAAACGGCACCATCCTGTCCAAAGAGCTGCTGTCCAAAGACCGTTATCAGCCCCAGCCCGCCTTGGTTGCAGTGGGTGGCCGGTCTGCCGGGTCTGATCCGGCGCCGGGAGGCAATAGCGGTATCCTGGAGGACGGAATTGAGGGCCCCCGCTTCCGTTGAATATTCGACTCTCCGGTTACATGGATATGCGGGTGAGTATACGCGTTTTCATATGACCGGTGCAGGGCAGCATCATATAAGATATGACAGGTCACATGACTGCAGTTACTGGAGGGAAGCACCGGCCTGCTATATACTTTTGAGTGTAGCCGTCACTGTTGGCAACTGGCGATATCAGCCGATTCACCACATAACAAGCGGGGATTCGCTTGAAGAAGAGGGGATGACTATGTCCAAGGCGGACTTTTTCCTGCAGCTTCGGGACCGTCTCCGGGGGCTGCCTTACGAGGAGCAGCAAAACATTGTCCACGTCTATGAAGATTTATTCCGTCAAGCGGAGCAGAGCGGCAAAAGCGAGCTGGAGATCATCCAATCGCTGGGGTACATACCCGTGCCCATCCAGCCGGGACTGCCCGGCGCCCCGTCCTTCCCGCCCAAGCCGGTGGAGACAGGCATGCGCAAAATCATAGCTTTCATTGCTCTGGGATTGTTTAATCTGATATTCGTACTAGGTCCCTTTATCGCCGTGACAGCTCTGTTGTTCTCCTTTTCGCTGACTGCAGTGCTGTTCATGTTCAGCTCCGTGTGGATTATTATCGGAACCGGCATTCCCGACACGTTCCCGATTCTCATGCTGGAGATTTGCGTTGCCGTCACCATGACCGGACTCGGCGTTCTACTTGGAATTGGCCTGTGGAAGCTGGATTGCTTCTGGATCAGGTTGGTAAAACGCTACATGGCTCTTAACATCAGGCTGGTCAAGGGGGATTGAGAATGAGAGTGGCATGGAATTTGAAAAAAATTGCCCTGGTCGCCCTGGCATGCTTCGTTATGGGCGCCGTAGGCCTGATTATGCTGTACCAGAACGGAGCGATGGATCAACTCGCGGTTCCCGTCGATATAGAGAAGGTGATTGACGGAAAAAAGGTCCAATCCTTCTCGATCTCATCTACAACCGCAAAGATCACCTTTGTTCCAAGCAGCGGCGATGAGCTCAAAATCCGGCTGGCCGGAGAGCTTCCTCAAGTAGATCTGCCATTTGCCGGTATCGAAGTGAAGGAACGTGGCGACTCGGAAATTCAGGTGCAGGTGAATACAACCAAAAAATTCATGATTGGCATGGACGTAAACCGGATCTTTACGTTTTCACGGAAGATGGAGGTAACGGTTGAACTGCCCGACAAGGTGTATAAAAACTTGAAAGCCCAGACTGACACGGGTGATCTGTCGGTTTCTCCCGTCGCGGCGGATACCATGGAGTTGGAAAGTGATACCGGGGAGATCACCGTTCAGGGCTTCACCGGCAGCAAGCTGGAAGCGTCCAGCGATACCGGCACCTTGCGTCTTGCCAATGTTTCGGCGGGGCTGGAGTTGAGAAGTAATACGGGCAACATTATCGTGGGTCTGAAGAGGCTTACAGCTCCCGGTGCCCTGAACACGGATACAGGTGACATCCGGATTACCATGGAGCAAGCCTTCCCTGTGGGAGTGGACTTCCGCACGGATACGGGAGAAGTCACCGCAACAGACAACTTTGCTCCGTTCACAGCGGATGCCAAGGAGAAGCGCAAGCTGCAGGGAAAGCTGGACAGCGGCGGACCGCTGATCCGCGCCCGCACGGATACAGGCGACATCCACATCGGGATTGAATAACCCGGTAGACCGAGAATGCATTTGCCCAACCTGCACGAAGACGGCCGGGATCCCCTCTGGGGAAATCCCGGCCGTCTCTGCATCCCGTACCGTTATTTGCATTTCTCTGCATATTCACCGTACCAGGCGAGCGTGCTCTTCAGCACTTCCTCCGCACGCGCAATGGCTTCTGCCACTTGGCCCGAGGCCGTTCCGCCGTAAACGTTGCGGGCATTCACCACATGCTCCGGCTGCAGAACGGCATAGATGTCCTCACCGAACAGCTTGGAGAAGGGATGGAACTCGGCAAGCTCCAGGTCCAGAAGAACCTTCTTGTTCTGGATGCAGTAGAGCACCAGCTTGCCGATGACTTCGTGGGCCTGACGGAAGGGCAATCCCTTATTCACCAGGTAATCCGCAATATCGGTTGCATTGGAGAAATCCTGGTTCACCGCCTGGCGCATCCGCTCCTTGTTCACCTTCATGGTAGCGATCATCGGAGCGATCAGTTGCAAGGCTCCATCCAGCGTGCGGACCGTATCGAACATGCCTTCCTTGTCCTCCTGCATATCCTTGTTGTAGGCCAGGGGCAAGGATTTCAGCACAGTGAGCAGTCCCATCAGATTGCCGTATACCCGTCCGGTCTTGCCCCGGACCAGTTCCGGCACGTCAGGGTTCTTCTTCTGCGGCATGATGCTGGAGCCGGTACAGAACGCATCGTCCAACTCAATGAAGGAGAACTCCGTGCTGGACCACAGCACCAGTTCCTCGCACAGACGGGACAGATGCATCATGATCATGGAGGCGTTGGACAGAAATTCCAGAATGAAATCCCGGTCGCTTACCGCATCCAGGCTATTCTCATAGACGCGCTCAAAGCCCAGTTTGTCCGCAACAAAATGGCGGTCGATGGGGAAGGTGGTGCCCGCCAGGGCGCCCGCCCCGAGCGGCAGCATATTGATCCGCTTATAGCTGTCCTGCAGGCGCTCCGTATCACGCTGAAACATGGACACGTATGCCATCATGTGATGGGCGAACAAAATCGGTTGGGCCCGCTGAAGATGGGTATAGCCCGGCAGGATGGTATCCAGATTGGCGCTTGCCTGTCCCAACAAAGCCTCCTGCAGCTTGCTGAGCAAGCCTATGAAGGCCACCACCCGCTTGCGCAGGTACAGATGCATATCCGTGGCCACCTGATCATTGCGGCTGCGCCCGGTATGCAGCTTGCCGCCGGTTGGGCCGATCTCGTCGATCAGCGCCTTCTCAATATTCATATGAATATCCTCGTCGGAGATGGAGAATTCCTGCTCCCCGCGGCGGATCCGGTTTAAGATGATATGCAAGCCGTCGGTGATCTTCTCCACGTCGTCCAAGGGGAGAATCCCGCATTTGCCCAGCATGGCAACATGGGCCAGGCTGCCTTGCACGTCCTCTTCCGCCAGCTCTTTATCAAAGGTGATGGATGCCGTGTATTCCTCCACCAGTTGGTCGGTCTTCTTGGTAAATCTCCCGCCCCATAATTTCGACACGATTTAAAACCCTCCTCTGCGTTCTCCAGTCCTATCTATTATACGCCAAGTCAGCCCCACAAAGGGAAGATTTTCTGCCCAGCCTTAAAATTACGTGTCCAGGCTGCAGCACCCCTCCATAAAAACGGGCCGCCGGAACGTTTCCCGGTGGCCCGCCAACCCTTACTTGGTCTGCTCCACTCCCGCCGCCACCTTCAACCGAAGGGCGTTCAAACGGATGAAGCCGGTAGCATCATTCTGGTTATACGCCTTGGTCGGGTCCGCTTCCATCGTGGCAATATCGGGATTGTACAAGCTGACAGGGCTCTTGACCCCTGCCCCGATCACATTGCCCTTGTACAGCTTCAGACGGACGGTGCCCGTTACGTTCTTCTGGCTTTCGGCGACCAGGGCCTGCAGAGCAAGACGCTCCGGGGCGAACCAGAAGCCGTTGTAAACCAGGGAAGCGTACTTGGAAATCAGGGAATCCCGCAGATGCATGACATCCCGGTCCATGGTAATGGATTCCATCTTGCGGTGTGCAGTGAACAGAATAGTTCCGCCCGGTGTCTCATAGACCCCGCGGCTTTTCATGCCGACGAAGCGGTTCTCCACCATGTCCACCCGGCCGATGCCATGCTTGCCGCCCAGTTCATTTAATTTCTCCATGGCTTCCAGCGGGGATAAGGGCACACCGTTGATAGCTGTACAATTGCCCCCGGCAAAGTCCAGCTCCACATATTCCGCTTGGTCCGGCGCATCCTCCGGAGCCACGCTCAACACGAACATGCCCTTGTTCTCATCGGAGCTGGGATCAAACCACGGGTCCTCCAGAATGCCGCTCTCAAAGCTGATATGCAGCAGATTCCGGTCGGTGGAATACGGCTTGGCCGCCGATGCCTGCACCGGAATGCCCTGGGCCTCTGCGTAGGCAATCATCTCGGCGCGGCCGGGAAACTCCTCACGGAACTGCTCCAGACGCCAAGGAGCGATCACCTCAAGCTCAGGGGCCAGCGCCGCGGCCGTCAGTTCGAAGCGCACCTGATCATTGCCCTTGCCTGTAGCGCCGTGGGCAATGGCGGTGGCGCCTTCGGCGCGGGCGATCTCCACCATGCGCTTGGCGATCAGCGGACGGGCAATGCTGGTTCCCAGCAGGTACTGCCCTTCGTAGAGAGCGCCCGCCTGGAACATGGGGTAGATAAAGTCCCGGGCGAACTCATCGCGCAGGTCGTCGATGTATACTTTGGAGGCTCCGGTGCGAAGCGCCTTGGCTTCCAGTCCGTCCAGCTCATCCTTCTGGCCGATGTCGGCGGTGAAGGTGATGATCTCGGCATCGTACGTATGCTTGAGCCAGGCCAGAATAACGGATGTATCCAATCCGCCGGAATAGGCGAGAACGATTTTTTGCTTAGCCATGATACGGGTTGCTCCTCTCATATTTTACAGCTGGTCCTATCTCTGCTACATGATTGCAGCCATAATCGCTTTTTGGGCGTGGAGACGGTTCTCCGCCTCATCGAAAATAATGGAATTGCGGCCGTCGATGACCCCGGCGCTTACTTCCTCGCCGCGGTGGGCCGGCAGACAGTGCAGGAACAGATAATCGGACTTGGCATACTTGACCAATCCTTCGTCCACCTGATACTCGGCGAATGCCTTCTCCCTGATCTTCTGCTCCTCCTCAAAGCCCATGCTCGCCCACACATCTGTATAGACAATATCAGCATCGGCAATGGCTTCCTTGGGATCGGCGGTAACCACCACGCTGCCACCGGTGACGGATGCCACCTGCTTGGACTGGGTGATCATCTCCGCATCCGGCCAGTAGCCTACAGGCGAAGCAATGGAGAAGTTCATGCCGAATTTGGCTGCTCCCATCATCAGGGAATGGGCCATGTTGTTGCCGTCGCCGATAAAGGCGATCTTGAGTCCTTCCAGATGACCCTTGTGCTCCAGCACCGCCTGATAGTCCGCCATCGCCTGACAGGGATGGGACCAATCGGTCAGCGCGTTGATGACCGGGATTGTGGCATATTGAGCCAGATCCAGCAGCTTGGTGTGGGCGAAGGTGCGGATCATGATTCCGTCTACATAACGGGACAAGGTCTGCGCGGTATCGGCAATGATTTCCCCACGGCCGATCTGCAGGTCATTGCTGCTCAGGAACAGCGCCTGCCCTCCCAGCTGATACATCCCCACTTCGAAGGATACGCGGGTACGTGTGGAGGATTTCTCGAAGATCATCCCCAAGGACTTGCCCTTCAGCGGATGATACGTTTCCCCGGCCTTCAGCTTTCTCTTCAATTCAATGGCATAATCGATCAAATATCGTAATTCTTCGCTGCTGAAATCGGCCAAATCCAGGAAATCCCTGCCCTTTAACATAAACTTATCCGTCTGCTCCACAAATTGCGCCATCAACGGGATGCCCCTTTCATATCAATATGCAGCGGATGCCTTGGCCGCATGTTTGGCCAGCACCTCGCAAATAACGGCTGTTCCTTCATCAATCTCTTCACGGGTGACCAGCAGATTGGGCAGCAGACGGACCACGTTAGGCCCCGCCGGCACGACCAGCACCCCGGCCGCATGAATATCGCTGATCGCCTGGCCCATGGGCTGCACGCACAGAATACCGATCAGCAATCCCAGGCCCCGCACTTCCTTCACCAGCGGATTGCCCTTGGTCCCTTCGCGCAGCTTGGCCAATGTGTACTCACCCATCTGTGCCGCGCGCTCGGCCAGTCTCTCCTCCTGAATGACCTCAAGGGTAGCGATAGCAGCCGCGGACACCAGGGGGGTGCCGCCGAAGGTGGAGGCATGTGCTCCTGCCGAAAAAGCGTCCCGGAGCTTCCCCTTGCCCAGCATGGCCCCCATGGGCAGGCCGCTTGCAATGCCCTTGGCCAGTGTGAAGATATCCGGTTCAATCCCGTAATGCTCATAAGCGAACAGCTTGCCGGTTCTCCCCATCCCCGTCTGAATCTCATCGACAATCAGGAGCAGATCATGCTCCCGGCACAGCCTTGCCACTTCATCGACAAAGGACTGCTCGGCGGCAATGACTCCGCCTTCGGCCTGAACCATCTCCAGCATGATGGCGCAGGTTTTGTCCGTCACGTAAGAGTGAAGCGATGCCGCATCATTGAATGGCGCATACACGAACCCTTCAGGCAGGGGATGGAAGCCCTCCTTGACCTTATCCTGGCCGGTTGCCGTCAAGGTGGCCAATGTCCGCCCGTGGAAGGACTGGTGGAAGGTAATAATCTCATAGCGGTCCTTGCCCAGCACCTTGCTGTTGTAACGGCGGGCCAGCTTGATGGCCGCTTCGTTGGCCTCCGCTCCGCTGTTGCAGAAGAATACCGCGTCGGCGCAGCTGCTCGCAGTCAGCATCCGGGCCAGCTTCTCCTGGTTCTCCGTGTGGAACAGATTGCTGCAGTGCCACAGCACATCCATCTGGGCAGCCAGCTTCTCCTTAATCTGCTTGGGGGCATGCCCCAGATTGGTCACGGCCAGGCCGCTCATCAAATCCAGATATTCCTTGCCTTCCTTATCCCACAGCCGGCTGCCCGCACCTTTAACCATGGTAATGGGATAACGGGCGTACGAGGGGAAAATAGCACTTTCCTGATTGCTCACGTCACTCACTCTCCTTCCGGCTTAACCTGCGCCTTATTGGCTAACTTCCCGGTCATTCATGCGTTGCTCATAAGCTCATTAACCATCTACCGTACAATCCGCGTCCCCACTGTGCCTTCCTTGACCGCCTTGCCCAGCACTCCAGGCAGAGAGCCGTCCACGATCAGAACCTCCTGCACCCGCCCCTGAATGCAGGCAATGGCCGCCCGCACCTTGGGAATCATCCCGCCGTAAATGTCGCCTGCGGCAATCATGCTCTCGATCCCGGCCACGGTCACTACCGGCAGCACTTGCTTCGAACCATCGGGCTGCACCTTCAGAATACCCGGCACATCCGTGACCACCACCAGCCGGGACACCCCCAGCTGGGAGGCGACTGCGCCTGCCGCTGTATCCGCGTTGATGTTGTACCGCTGGCTCCCGTCTGCGCCAAGACCGATAGGCGCAATCACCGGGATGCAGCCAAGGGCCGCTATGCCCGAGATTAACTCCGCATTCACATGGGTGACATCTCCCACCAGTCCTACCTCATGGGCATTGGCAACCGGCACCGCCTCAATCAGCCGGCCGTCCACTCCGGACAAGCCTACGGCCTTCGCTTTGGATTGTTGGATTTTGCGGACAATCTCCTTGTTGATCTTGCCCGCCAACACCATCTCCACCACGTCGAGAACCGCTTCATTGGTTTTGCGCAGCCCTCCGACAAACTCTGTTTCGATCCCGAGCTTCCCTAAGGTTTCCGAAATCGCCGGCCCTCCGCCGTGGACGATAACGGGGGAATAGCCTTCCTCCGCCAGTTCCTTCATGTCGGCGAAGAAGCTGTCCGGCAATGCCGCCAATGTACTGCCGCCGCACTTGATCACATAGGCGGAGGGCGTTTGCTGTTTGTCTTCCATCCACATTCCCTCCATCCGTTATGTCCGGTAAGCGGCGTTAATCCGCACATAATCATAGGTCAGATCGCAGCCCCAGGCCGTTGCCGTGGCGTCAGCCATATGAAGATGAACGAAGATCTGCACCAAATCCCCCCGCAAATACTCCAGTGCCTTCCCTTCATCGAAGCGGACAGGCCGGGATTGCTCCAGCGTCACAATATCCCCGAGCCGGATATCCACTGTCTCCGTATTCACGGGAAAGCCCGCCCGGCCTACCGCTGCAATAATCCGGCCCCAATTGGCATCTGCACCGAAGCAGGCGGATTTCACCAGCGATGATCCGATTACCGTCTTGGCAATGGCCCGCGCTGCCTCAGTGGATTCCGCTCCCGCCACGTTCACTTCAATGAGCTTGGTGGCGCCTTCTCCATCCTTGGCAATGGCCTTGGCCAAATATTCACCCACATAGCGAAAACCGGCTGCAAACGATTCATAATCGGGATGTGAGTCGTTCAACTCTCCGCCCCCGGCCAGACCGCTGGCCATGGCCACTACCATGTCATTGGTGCTGGTATCTCCGTCTACGGTGATCATATTGAAGGTGGTATCGGTCACGCCGCTGAGCAGCTTGGCAAGCTCACCGCTAGAAATCTGTCCGTCTGTTGTAATAAATCCCAGCATCGTCGCCATATTGGGATGAATCATGCCCGAGCCCTTGGCCGCGCCTGCAATGTGAACGGTCTGGCCGCCTACCTGCACCTTGACGCAGATTAATTTCTGCACCAGATCCGTGGTCATGATCGCCTGGCAGAAAGCTTCACTGCTGTCTGCCTTCAGCGTCTGGGGCAATCCGGCTACGCCCTTGCGCACCTTCTCCATGGGCAGCGGCTCACCGATGACTCCCGTTGAGGTAACGCCTACGTCAGACTCGGCCACGCCAAACGCCTGCGCCGCCAACGCGCGCATCTCATATGCATCCGCTTCACCCTGCTTGCCGGTGCAAGCATTGGCGTTGCCGCTGTTGACCAGCATCACCTGCAGCCTGCCGTCACTGCCGATGCTCTCCCGAGTCACCTGAAGAGGAGCGGCCTGGAATTGATTAGTCGTATATACTCCGGCAGCAGCAGCCGGCACCCGGCATACGATTGCCCCCAGGTCGTTGCGGTCCGTCTTCTTCAAGCCGCAATGCAAGCCCGCAGCCTCAAATCCCTGCGGTGTGGTAATTCCTCCGCCTTCCACAACGGCGAACAGCTCCGTCATCCCCAGATCCTCCCCAGCACGCTCTATTATGGATAAACCGGTGTAAACGCCAGTCCGGCGCCTTCCTCCCAGCCCATCATCAAGTTCAAATTCTGCACCGCCTGACCGGCAGCACCCTTCATCAAATTATCGATAACCGACAGGATCAACACCCGGCCGGTGCGCTCGTCTACGGAAAAGCCGATATCGCAGTAATTGGAGCCCCAGACTTCCTTGGTGCCCGGGTACTTGCCCTTATCACGGATGCGGACAAACTGCCGGCCTTCGTAATACTGCCGGTACAGTCCAATGAAATCCTCTTCCTTATAAGAACCATTCACCGTAGCATAGATGGTGCTGAGAATGCCTCTGGTCATGGGAGTCAAATGAGTCGAGAAGGTAACCGTCACTTCCCTGCCCGCTACCTGGCCCAATACCTGCTCGATCTCGGGAATATGCTGGTGCTTGTTCAGCTTGTAGGGCACCAGATTCTCGTTGATCTCCGAATAATGCACGGACAGTCCCAAGCCCCGACCCGCACCGGATACTCCGGACTTGGCGTCGATGATAATGGTCGCCGGATCAATCAAGCCTGCTTGCACGGCAGGAATTAATCCCAGCAAGGTTGCAGTGGAGTAACAGCCCGGATTGGAGATAAAAGAAGCACCGACCACATCCGCACCGTTGACTTCGGCCAGCCCGTAAACCGCCTGCTCCAGATATGACGCAGGAGCCGGCTCATGCTTGTACCACCGGGTGTAGGATTCACCGGACTTCAGCCGGAAATCACCGGATAGATCGATCACCTTAAGCCCAGCTGCCAGGAGCTCAGGAGCAAGCTTGGCGCTTACCCCCGACGGGGTGGCGGTGAATACCACATCGGCCTTCTCCTTCATCAAGGCCACATCAATAGCGTCCAGATTGTCCGTTACGATCTGATGAAGATGGGGATAGCCGTCAGCGATAGGCACACCGGAGCTTGATGAGGAGACAACCGATGTGATGGTGGCATAGGGATGCTGAAGCAGCAGCCGGATCAGCTCCACGCCGCCGTAGCCGGTTGAACCGACAATGGCGACACGGCAGGTTTTTGCAGCCATGTGATTTACCTTCCTTTCCGTCCGTTCAAAAGATATGTATTATTATACGTTCGGAAGTATAATAATTCAATGAAAATTTGCATGCCGTTAAGTCTCCAGCTTGAAGCCCTTGCCAAGCACTTCCCGGGCCTCGCTTATAATAATGAAAGCGGCAGGGTCAACGCTTTTTACCAGCTCCTTCAGGCGGCTTACTTCGTTCTGGCTGACCACAACCATCAGCACCGTCCGCTCGGTTCCCGTATAGCCCCCCGCTCCGTTCAATCTGGTCAAGCCCCGGTCCAGGTCATGGAGCACCACTTCGGCAATGTCATCCACTCTCTCCGAGATAATGTACGCCACTTTGGCATAATTGAAGCCCACTTGAACGATGTCGATGGTTTTGCTGGTCACATACAAACCGATCAGCGCGAACAAGGCTTTCTCCGCATCAAATATGAAGCCCGCGGCAACGATCACCAGGCCGTCCAGCATGGCAACGGCAATTCCCAAGCTGATGCCGGTAAACTTGTGCAGCAGTTGTGCCGCCAGATCCAGACCGCCTGTTGACCCTCGTCCGCGAAACACAATGCCAAGACCCACGCCGAGCCCGATTCCGCCATAAATCGTCGCCAACAGCAGGTTGTCCGTCAGGGGCTCCCCGTGTTGGGTGAGCAAAACAAATAGCGGCAGCACAAACGAGCCCACCGCAGTCTTCAGTCCGAATTGCCGGCCGAGGAACAGAATTCCCAGCAAGAACAAGGGGATGTTCAACGCCCATTGCATCAGTGCGGGCTGGATGCCCCAGAGATGAAGCGTCAGTACCGATATGCCGGTTACGCCCCCGGATGCCACCTGGTTCGGCTTCAGAAACCAGTTGAAGCTGAGCGCAATGATAAGCGAGCCCAGCAGCAGCAATCCATATTCGAAGATGTAATGCAGCGCAGTTCCTTTTTTTATCCGAAAAGCAGGCTGCCTTGTGTCATGAGTGCTCTTTCCCTTATCAGCTGTTGATGCCGTCATCTTCCGTAAGCCTCCTGTAATCCCCGCTTGAAACCTAGCCTAAGCGACTGCGTCGAAATAAAGCACCGGTTGATCCCCTCGCAGCTCCTAAGCAAAAAAATCCTACACCGCCTCTTTCCCTGAGGAACCGGGTTTGGAGACCAACATGTAGGATGCTTCTGCCCGTTAGAAATTATCGGCGTCGTTCTTCGGATTGATCTGTCCCCGCAAGTAGGCGTCGATCAGGAAGTCGATTTCTCCGTCCATCACCGCACCGATGTTGCCGGTTTCTGCGCCAGTCCGGTGGTCCTTGACCATGCTGTAGGGATGAAACACGTAGGAGCGGATCTGGCTGCCCCAGGCAATATCCATCTGCTCGCCGCGGATCTCGGCCAGTTCCTTCTTCTGCTCCTCTATTTTGCGCTCGTAGAGCTTGGAGCGGAGCATGGTCATGGCCCTCTCCCTGTTCTGAATCTGGGAGCGCTGAGTCTGGCACGCCACCACAATTCCTGAGGGCACATGGGTAATCCGGATCGCAGACTCTGTCTTGTTCACATGCTGTCCGCCGGCGCCGCTGGAACGATAGGTATCCACCTGCAGATCCTCGGAGCGAATATCGATCTCGATGGTATCATCAATCTCCGGCATAACATCACAGGATACGAAGGAGGTATGACGGCGGCCGGAAGCGTCGAATGGGGAGATCCGCACCAGCCGGTGGACGCCCTTCTCCGCTTTGATATATCCGTAGGCGTTATGGCCCTTGATCAGCAGGGTCACACTCTTGACACCCGCTTCATCGCCGGGAAGGTAATCCACAACCTCCACCTTGAAGTCCCGCTTCTCCGCCCAGCGGCGGTACATGCGCAGCAGCATATCGGCCCAATCCTGGGATTCCGTGCCGCCTGCGCCGGGATGAAGCTCCAAGAACGCATTGAGTCTGTCGTATGGCTGATTGAGCAGCAGCTGCAGCTCATAGTCCTCCAATTGCTTTAAGAGAGCGGCTACCCCTGAGGTCAGTTCCGCGGCCATAGCGTCGTCGTCCTCGTCTTCTGCCAACTCCCGGGTCAGCTCCAGATCCTCATACTGGCTGTTCATGGCACCGAACTCTTCGACCACCTGCTTGATGGCGTTCAGTTCGCCTATGATTTTCTGGGCCCGTTCGTTATCCTCCCAAAAATCGGCGGCGGTCATCTTCTCCTCATAATCCGCAATCTGCTCTTGCTTCAGGTCTAAGTCAAAGAGACCCCCTAAGATTATTGAGTCGCTCCGCAATTTCCCGGAGGTCTTGCTTTACTTCTGGTTCCAGCATATCCTCACACCTCGTCCGTTGGTTGTAGTCTTATGATATTGCCCGTCTGTACAAAGAAGGATCGGCTGCTTCTCCCTGAAGGAACATGGAGCAACAGCCGGTCCCCTATGCTGCCTCGCCGTTATGGGCTTATGCCTCAGGAGCTGCGAGGAAATTAGTATCCGCTTTTTTTGACAAAATCTCCACGTTCTCGGGAGTTTTGGAGGCAAATTAGCGGTACTTTATTTCGCCCTAGACTCTTAGCTGGCTCCGTGGCAGTTCTTGTATTTCTTGCCGCTGCCGCATGGGCAAAGCTCATTGCGGCCTACCTTCTCCTCACGCTTCACAGGCTGCTTGGCTGCAGGCTCCCCGCTTGAGCTTGGATCTACGGCCTGGCCCTCGGCTACAGCCTGGCGCTCGATATTCGCCTCTACGTGGGCTTTCATGATGTAAGTGGAGACTTCCTCCTGGATGGCGCTGATCATCTCCTGGAACATGGTGAAGCCCTCAAATTGGTATTCACGCAGCGGATCCGTTCCGCCATATGCCCGAAGGTGGATACCCTGGCGCAATTGGTCCATGGCATCGATATGATCCATCCACTTGGAATCTACCGCGCGGAGCACGACGACCTTCTCGAATTCCCGCATCAGGTCGCCCAACTGTTCCTCACGGGCGGTATACAAGGTGTCAACCATGCTCTTCAGGTGCTCAATAACTTCTTCCTTCTCCTTGCCCCAGATGGAATCCCGGGTCAGCACGCCCTCGTGGAGGAAGGTGCGGCTCGCGTATTCCACAATGGCTTCCAAATCCCACTCTTCGGGAATCACATCATCGCCGCAGTGCGCATTGACCACCCGCTCAATGGACTCGTGGATCATACCGATGACCACATCGCGCAGATTTTCCGCTTCAAGGATTTCCTTGCGCTGCTTGTAAATAATCCCCCGCTGCTGGTTCATCACATCGTCATACTGAAGGACGTTGCGGCGGGCATCGAAGTTATTGCCTTCCACCCGTTTCTGAGCGGACTCCACAGCCTTGGTGATCAGCTTGCTTTCAATCGGCATATCTTCTTCGAAGCCCAGACGGTCCATCATCCCCATGATGTTCTCAGAGCCAAAGCGGCGCATCAGCTCATCCTCCATGGACAGGTAGAACTGGGACGAACCCGGATCTCCCTGACGGCCGGCCCGGCCCCGCAATTGGTTGTCGATCCGGCGGCTCTCATGCCGTTCGGTACCTATAATATGCAATCCCCCTTGGTCAGGGACACCCGGCCCGAGCAAAATATCCGTACCCCGGCCAGCCATGTTGGTGGAGATGGTTACCGTGCCAGGCTGGCCCGCCTTGGCCACAATCTCCGCTTCCTCCCGGTGATACTTGGCGTTTAGCACCTGATGGGCAACGCCCTTCTTCTTCAGCATGCCCGACAGCTTCTCGGAGTTCTCTATAGACACGGTGCCTACCAGCACCGGCTGGTTATTCTGATGCCGCCTTACAATTTCTTCAACAACCGCACGGAACTTGCTGTCCTCCGACTTGTAGACGACATCCGGCAAGTCATTGCGGATCATGGGGCGGTTCGTAGGCACGACCACAACCTCAAGACCGTAGATCTTCTTGAATTCTTCTTCCTCGGTCTTGGCGGTACCCGTCATACCCGCCAGCTTCCGGTACATCCGGAAGTAATTCTGGAAGGTAATAGTGGCCAGGGTCATGCTCTCGTTCTGAATCTTGATGCCTTCCTTCGCTTCTATCGCCTGATGCAGCCCATCGCTGTAACGGCGTCCCACCATCAGACGGCCCGTAAATTCATCTACGATGATGACCTCGTCTTCCTGCACGACGTAATCCACGTCCAGCTTCATGATGGCATTGGCCTTGAGCGCCTGGGTCACGTGGTGGTTGATGGTGACATTGGCATGGTCGAACAGATTCTCAATGGCAAAGAAGTTCTCTGCCTTGGATACGCCGCTTTCAGTCAGAGTGACCGACTTCAGCTTCACATCCACATTATAGTCTTCTTCCTCCCGCAGCTTGCTCACAAAACGGTTGGCGGTTACATACAACTCGGTTGATTTGGCGGCTTGTCCGGAAATGATCAGCGGCGTTCTGGCCTCATCCACCAGAATGGAGTCCACTTCGTCGACAATGGCATAATAAAGGGGCCGCTGAACCATTTGCTCCTTATAAAGCACCATATTGTCCCGCAAATAATCGAACCCGAACTCGTTGTTGGTGCCGTACGTGATATCGCAGGCATACGCCTCCTGCTTATCCTCATGGCTCATCTGTGTCAGGTTCAAACCTACGGTCATTCCCAGAAAATTATAAATCTGCCCCATCAGATCCCGGCCTACGGTGGCCAGATAATCGTTGACGGTAACCAGATGGACGCCCTTGCCTGTCAAAGCATTCAAGTATACCGGCAGCGTACCAACCAGCGTCTTCCCTTCACCGGTCTTCATCTCGGCAATCCGGCCGCTATGGAGCACCATGCCCCCGATGAGCTGAACATCAAAGTGGCGCATTTTCAACACGCGCTTGGAGGCTTCACGCACAACAGCGAAAGCATCGGTGAGCACGTCATCCAGCGTCTCTCCTTTTTCGAGACGGCCTCTGAGCAATCCGGTTTGATCCCGCAGCTGCTCGTCCGACATGGCCTCATATTTCGGCTCAAGGGCATTGATGATCTCCACATTCTTCATCATCCGCTTGATTTCTCTCTCGTTCGCATCGCCAAAAATCTTCTTTACGAGTCCCAGCATGGGCTAACCCCTTTCAAATCCATTATCGATGGACACACATACAGAAATTGTAACAGTTTCAACCGCTGGTAGCAACAGCGGTTCTTATTGTCTTGCTATGGTAATTGGTGTCTTTTTAACCTGGTTAAGGGATAGTATTCGCTTGCATTTCTAAGTGTGGGCCAATTGTTGTACCCGGTTAGGGCAGTGAGTTGACCGCTAACTATTTATATACGTTAAAGCCCCCTCTTGCGTTTCACCGCAGAGAAAGTTTCACAGAAAATAATATAAAAAGCCTGATCTCCTTGATCAGGCTTTCTTGACAATTTCGTTTATTTGGCCGGTTCAATCAACCCGTATTTCCCGTCGGCCCGTTTATACACCACATTGACCTGAGAAGAATCCGAGTTGGCGAATACGAAGAAGCTGTGGCCTACCATGTTCATCTGGAGAATGGCTTCTTCCACATCCATTGGCTTCAGGGTAAACCGCTTGGTCCGCACCACTTCGTAATCTTCTTCTTCATCCAGAAGGTGTACGGGTGTCACCACATCGTCCTTGAACAAATTCTTATAGCCCGCTTCCTGCCGGACCTTCCGGTTCGCCTTGGTCTTGTGCTTGCGGATCTGCCGTTCCAGCTTGTCCACTACCAAATCGATGGAAGCGTACATATCCTCGCCCTTTTCCTCTGCGCGGAGCAATACGCCCTGCAAGGGAATGGTCACCTCAACACTTTGCTTTTCACGGATGACGCTTAACGTCACATTCACTTCAGAAGTAGGGGGAGCTTCGAAATACCTCTCGAGCCGGCCGATCTTTTTCTCCACATATTCACGCAGAGCTTCCGTTACCTCAATGCGTTCGCCTCTGATGCTGAACTTCATGGATAACTCCTCCTTTCTCTTCCCTAGTATACCCTATTCGCCGCGCATCTTCAAAATCCCTTTACAAAGCCCAATAAATTTTGAGGAGAGCAAGGAAATGGTGTAAGCACAATACAGAGACACACCCCGATCTTAAGTCGGGGTGTGTCTCTGCTATATGGTACCATTTATTCAAGCGATCCGCGGGATCGGTTGATTACAGCTTCACCACGTTAGCTGCTTGCGGACCACGTGCGCCTTCAACGATATCAAACTCAACTTCTTGACCTTCATCCAGAGTCTTAAAACCATCGGTTTGGATAGCGGAGAAGTGTACGAATACGTCGCCACCGTCGCCACGCTCGATGAAGCCATAACCCTTTTCTGCGTTAAACCATTTCACTTTACCTTGCATGCGGAACATTCCCTTCGTGTTCAAATGAATGTGAGTCTATCTCACAATTTGACTATAACACCGCATGTAAACGATGTCAATTGAGTTAAGCAGTTCCTTAGCCAATTCGACAAAACTAGAGTAATTTCGGCCAAATATTCTAAAAATTCCGGTATAAACATCATCTACACAAATTATTAACAATGTGAAACCTTGTTTTCATTGGATATCCACAAAGTTATGCACATTATCCACAGGTTGGGGATAGGGTTATACACAGAATTGTGGGAAAAACCGGTGTCTATTTGGAGAAATCCACAGGGCTTATTCTGCTTACACTCAAATCTACCACGAACTTAGCTACGAATATGCTATGATAGGATCAGAATATGAAGACGGGAGACAATAAGCATGGACTTGAAGTCAATCGGGACCAGAATCAGATCCCTTCGCCTGGGCAGCGGCCTTTCCATGAAGGCGCTGGCGGAGCAAATTACGGAGCATACCAGTGTCACCATCTCTTCCGGGCAAATCAGCGATTGGGAAAATGGATACAAGAACCCCTCCGCCCCGGGATTGATTGCCCTATCCCTCTACTTCCAGGTTTCTACAGACTGGATTCTCAAGGGTAGCGATACGCCTAACGAAGAGATGGAATTAGACCGGCAGTTCAGGGAATTGACGGAGCAGGACAAGGCATTCGTTAAGCGGTACCTTGAACTGGCCTTGCTCCATAAGGATATTACCATATCCTCCCAAATCTCCTCCAGAAAGTTCCCGCGGCGCACCAAAAGGCTTTCTGCAAAAGCAATGCCCGTGGTCATGGAGCAATCTCAGGATTATGCGGTGGAAACCCGTTACGCCTTTGTTCTGCCTCAAGACAGCTATGAGCCTGAGGACCTGGTGGCGCTCCAGACATCGGACGGATTCACCATTGAGTTGTTCAAGAACGGACATGATGCTCGGATCTTGGGCAAGGTGATTAATGAAGCAGCTCTTCCTTCAGAATGAAGGTCCGCAGCAGCGGGATATTATTGGCCAGTGCCTTGCACAGGTGGTGCAGGGTAGCGTCCTCAGCTTTAACGGACAGCAGGAGGTACACCTTCTCCATGTGCTCAGGACGGTCCTTTAAGCCCAGCAAGTAGTCCCAGGCCTTCTTGTGAATATAATAGAAGCGTTGCCGGGCGATAAGCATCCGCACTCTTTTCTTCCGGTCAGCTGCGCGGAAACGCTCTAAATCGTCGCGGCATTCCTCTCGTCTCGCTTCGTCGACATAGGCGCTAATCCGCTCCAACTTATCCAGTACAAGCGGATGGATGCGGTCTTCCCATCCCCAGCCAATGAGCCTCTCCACACTGTCTATGTCATAGGAAGAAGCCTCTTCCTGTGCCAATTCGTCCAGCAAGGAGTGCATTTTCTGCAGGAGGGTGTCTCTTTGCCGGTTCTTCTGCAAGTTCTCCTGATTATCCGCTCCTGTGCGTTCTGCTGCCAATATCTCTACATCACACAGGCCGTCCAACTCCTTCCGCAGAATTGCCAGAGCCTCCTGATAGGACAGCCTGCAGTGCAAAGGCTCCTGGACCCCAGCCATAGTCAGAATGATCCGTCCCAGCAGGGAATAGACCGTCTCCGGCACTTCACGCCGAGGCTCCAGCAGTGTGGACAATCGAGTAACGTCCCCATGCTCCGGTCCGTCATGCCAGTTGAGACAGAGGACACACTCTGCAAATTTCGCAGCATCATACCTACATCCACCCGGATCCAGCACACAAATCCGGCAAGCCTCCTCCAGCGAAAATCCCAGGATCAGCCATTCTCTCAGCACAGAGCTGAACCCCCGTGTGCTCACTTTGTGTTGCCTGAATTTACGGACATAATAAGCAGATACGGCACCAGCACCGAAATTCCTCCTCACAAATTCTCCGCAAGCATCATCCCGTTCTTGCAAGGACAGCCTCATCCAGGCTTCCAATGCGTATTCTTCATCCCGCACAAGCGCACGGACCCGCTCCAGCAGCCGCGCATTCTTCGTCCGGTCCGACAGATCAACTGGACGAGGCAGAATGGAATTGGCCCACGTCGCCGCCCATTCCATCTGTTCCTTCGTGATATCACCGCTCACCACCGCCTGCCGCGGAAACCGGCTTTCAATCAGGCCCGCAACCGCCAACAGATACAGATGATAAGGATGTCCCTGTGTCTTGGCATCGAACACCATCACTCTGCTTTTCAAGAGATTTTCATGCCTGCCAGGCAGATGTTCCTCCAGCAAAGAAGCCAGAACATCCTGTTCCCCTTCTCCTTCCCAGTCTGCCAGCCGCTCCCGGTAATGCTCCAGATTCCGGATCAGCTGGAAGGACTCCGCCGTCTGCAAAGTAACCTCATCCCCAAACACCTGCCAGCCTCTCTCCCCTCCCGCCTGCTTCAACACCCTTTCCTTCGCCCGGTCCACATAAGTCCAGATTACCTTATAGGTTTTTTCATCAATGAGAAGATCCAAAAAGGGATACGCCTCCAGCAGCAGCAAAGACTCCTCATACACCTGCTCCCATTCCCACGGGTCAATCTCATAAGGCAATATCTCCAACCGGATATACACGCCCATTCGCCACTTCACTCCTTCCCTTCTTCCGGCTCGACCGTTGCTCCCAAATAGGATCAAACGATGTGCCATTTTGTCTATTATAACCCCTTTTGTGAGTATTTTTCAACTTTTTAATCTCATATGGAAGCAAACGGGCTGTCTGCTGCTAAAAATAAAAACACGCGACCTCCCTGGAATCAGGAAAAGTCAGCGTGCTTCTGGCAATACTTGAATATCTCCATATTATCGGTATATATGCTGCTAATCCCTCACAGCATCCCGTTCCTCTAGCGCCAATCTTAGTGTGCGCAGCTGCTCAAAGAGAAAATACATCTCCAGTCTATCCCGGTTATCGTGAACAATCTCCAGCAACAAGGCCGCCTTTCGCTCCGAAAGATTCAGTTCATTGACCATAAAGGAGCTAACATCCTCATAAGAAGCATTTTGCTCGAAAAGAGTGCCCAGCAGGATCTTGATGATCCATAGCAGATTAACCGCTTCATCGATATCCTCAAGCTGCAGAGAGGCCTGCAGAGAGGCTGGCTGACGGTGCTTGCGAGTCACATATACCTCATGGACCATCGTTCGGATGATATGCTGGAAGCGCATGTCATCACAATCACGGAGACATGCGGCACTGATATAAAGCTCAGCAAACGGCGCCATCGTGTCCAGCAAAGCTTCTCTTAGGTCCGCATCCCCGATTCCCGTCTGTTTCAATTGCTCTGATATTTCCGATATGCTTCTTCCGTCTCTGATAGCCAATTCCATAAGCTCGAATAGACTCTGCACCTGTTCAATTAACCCATCCACTCTTACAAGCTCAACATATTCACCGAGCTCTTCAGGTCCCCCACCTATGGCTTGAAGCACTCTTTGCTTTTCCCCATGTGCCAGATCTCTAAACCATCGATTTATCAGCGAGTGCTCTTGCTGATGTTCCACTGCTATCCTCTCCCTTGGCAATGTGCGGCGCTTGGGTGATCGATAATAAGTCAGCCTTACTGCGGTTATTAGCTAAATTTTGGAGCACGTCAGATAAGAATTCATTTTCCTCATATTTAGGGACCAGCTCTACAGATTTCCTTATTAAGGAGGAATACATACTTGCCCTGGATTGTCCTTCAGCAGACTTCTCCTGACGCTTCCTGCGTTCCTTGATAACCCATTCTCTACCCGATGCGGTAAGGGAATAATACCGATTCCGACCCGTCTGGAATACACGCACCATGTTTTTATGCAATAGCTTGGTTAAGTGATTGCTGGTATTATTCTTGTTGTATTGAAAACTCTCTGTAATATCCGTATTGGTGGTATCCTTATGGGAGGCAACATACAGGAGAATCTTTTTCTCAGTTTCGGTCAGCTTTTCATGCGCGATGCGCATTTCGTAATTTTTATTAAGAGCTCCGGTTAAGTCAATGTAGGATTTTAACTTGCCCATGTAATAGCTGCGCGGATCAACATCCTCCTGATGATTGGCAACCAGACTGAGCACTTCTTTTATTCGCGCCAACGTTCGGTAATCCTGCCCTTCCACAAGCTTGCCGTAAAACCCATTCAAGGCGAACACATCATATTCAAGCTCCTCGTACTCTCCGGACATGAGCCTGCTGACGACAGATTCCAGCGTTTCCTTCAACTTTGCATCCACACGTACCCCCCCTTACAATATTATAGAGATAACCCGCCTCACATAGTACACTAATAGTACAATAATATTCTATGCAATGCAAATTTACTTTGACACGGAATGAACAATAGCCAGGTCCAGCATTTCTGCAATTGTTGATACCGTCATGTATTTATCGCTTATATAAGGCCGCTTCACTCCCGGGAAGAACACGACTGCCCTCTCATGCTTATCACGGCTTCCTGTGTTGTTGCATATCATAACAGTCGCACGCACCCGTTCACCAAGACGGCGGGCCTCCATCTGGAACTTCCCGCCTGCAGGATTGTTCGTGTAAGCCATCACGATCACAAGATCAACCTGATAATCAATCAGAATTTTATCAATGGCATCGGTTATGAAATCAATGCATACGAACACGGCTATTCTCCCTATTGCGGTATTCAGCATATGTATCATATTCTTGTCTACAGAGTTCCCCTCAATACCCTCTGCCTGCTCAAATATTTTCATACTCCCTTCATAACAGGCTCCAGCCGAAGGAATTATGAACGGCTTCATCTTGTAGATATCATACAGAGGGAAGCCGCATTGCGCTGCTCTTCCATAGTTATAGACATTGTTGCTTCGCTCCTGGTGGAACGTTCCTGTCAGCAGGAATCTGACCGAATTCCCTTCGATCTGCTCTTTAACGGCAGACTCCCTCATCTGCCTCATTAACTCATTCTGCAGTGGAACCGGAGTATAGAGCTCCGGGAGTACGACAATATGAGGCTTGCGCCGAATAATAGCTCGAAAAGCTCTAAGGGTGTGCCTTTCGAATCTTTTCTTACGAATTCCAGCAAAGGTAAACATATAAGGCTTAGAGGAAGTGTCCACTTTCCAATCATAATCCTCCGCCGTTAGCTTGCCGGGGATAAACCCAACGGCCAATGCCCCAGCCTCCTCCACCCCCCACCCATCGCCCATTCTCAAGGTACGAAGCTGTACAGGGTGAAATGTACTGGGACGAATCAGAAAGAAGTGACGAACAGCATATCGCATACTTGAGTAATTCGCGTCAACTGGCTTTGGGATCGCTGCCTGCTTTAATTTCAGGGCAACGCAATCTCTCAGTATGCTTCCTGTGCCGGCAATAAGCCTCCCTCTGGAGCAAGCCAAATCATACTTATTGACTGCGAGGCATTCCCTGTGAAACAATTCCAAGTGCTCATCCAGCGTGCTCAACCAAGCCACTGTTCGAACGAGTAACACCATAGGGTCGCGGGAAGCATTCAGGTCATCGGTCACCATCTGCACCGTCCCAGGCTCCAGTTCAATGCTGCCAAAGCCGCTATAAGGATGGCACTGAATGTGAATATTCCACAGGCCTGCAATACGAGATTTCTCGGAAATAGCAAGGTCATCAATTCTCTTTTTCTTGGATTCTAAATAATATACATCATAATTGACACTATCCAGTACAAAAAACAAAGCTGCATACAGGTCAATAAGCCTCTTCATCGGCAGTACCTCTGAACAAGTACAATGAGGCTCTCTACATTCGACCCTGCCATTGATAATATCAACCGTCAGACAATCACGGCAGAAAAAGGCCTTTACCAAGGCATCTATACGTATTTGCTGATCCAGTTCCTCCATCCTCATTCCCCACCCATAGCGCGGCCAGAGTCATTGCCCCACGCTTCAAATGCCCCTCTAATACAGGCATATTATACCAGATATCCAAGGGTTAGGGTAGAGAATCATGTCGAAGAAACCAGCTGCTTCTGATAGGTGATAAATCTGCTTAATTCACCTGCTCTACTCTCACTTCTTTTCCCGCAAACACGATGACCAGCTTGACGATCTCCTGTACTCCAAGCTCCTCCAGTTCCGTCTCGTACCGCTTCTCCGTCAGTTGCTTTCGCCCGGCTTCCACAGCTGCTTCCAGCGTTTCTCCACGTCTCGTCTTCTCACCCTTGCCATATCCCCCTGCCCATAGCCTTGCTTGTCCTCCATGTGCCAGCTGCTCCCCACCGGACAATGGGGTCTCAGCGGGCTGCCGCGGGATCAGCATCACATCATATCGACCATACCCACTCTCCCGGTTGGTTCTTACCAGATAGGTCTCCTGCAAGCTTACCAGCAGTCCCAGCACGAAGGCATGATAGACTCTCTCCGACTCCTCGCCCCCCGACCTCAAGGTTATTCAACCCTGAGAATACACTCTCCTTTGCCACCCGCAGAATCCCTGTCAGCACCCCTTTGAACAGACTGGTATTATCCTTCGGCTGCTTCACGCTTCCGCGGTAAGCCGAGAGATCCGCCATCTGTTCCATTATGGACACGAACAGTTCCCTTCTCATCTGCAAAAAAATGATTGCCGCTCAATATCCCGTAATGTCTGCGGTATTCTTCCCCGATCACCTTGCGAATCTCGCCAACACACTCCTCCCAGCTCTGGCACTTTACATCCTTGAACGTCAAGAAGATTACCGGATACTTCCCTTGGTGCCTGGTATACGCCTCCCCTTGCTTCAGGATTTCCAAGTCTTGGAACATCCCACGGGCATCCCCTTCCGTCCGCTCGAAGTAATACCGCAGCATGGACAGATTCAGTGTCTTCCCGAACCGCCGCGGCCGGGGCTGCAGAATAGCTTCACTTCCGTTATCCAACAGTTCCCTGATCAGCGGACTTTTGTCCACATAGTAATATCCATCCTCTACCACCTTTCGAAAATCACTGATCCCGATGGGCAACAGCTTTCTCACTAAGCTTCTCCTCTGCTTCCGCTTATTCTCCGCACTCATCGCCTCTTGGTATAGTAACATGGCGACCATACGCGACGAGGAAGGACCAACATAAAGCAAGCCCACTGTGGCGGTATTGCGCTCAGTGGACCGGGTTGTATCATTCACTCAACCGGAGCCAACTCATAAGCTACTCCTAAGAGATTTTCTTTATTGCATGCACATTCAACTGCTTCAATTCAAGACTAAAATGGACTCGATCAATGTACCATGGTTCTGGAATGTGAAGGAGCCCTTCGAGCCCCCCTTCCCTGAACGTTACTGCAAACATATGAAAACACCCCTCGCCTACTGGCCTTTTAATTTCCAGTATTGACAGGTGTTTTAATTGCTAACAGCGAAGAAGCAACAATAGCCGACTACCCCAATTAAGGAGATAGTCGGCATATAATAAACGAAGAAGCTACCACTTCCGGTCAAAAAAGTAGCTTTCATCATGAAAACGGTTGTCATAAGCACTCCGCTGGATTTTCCCTGCCTCGATCTTGCCCGTTTGCGTATGGGCCTGATTCATAAGCGCACGCATTCGTGCTTGGATGGGAGCATCATATGTGAGAATTGTGGCTATCCGGGAGCGGAAACCGGCTTTCTCTTCCTCCGTCCAGTTATGGTTCTGCATGGCACTCAGAATCTGCTGCCGCTCATCCATGAATTGCCCCAGGCGATCCTGATCAGCGAATTCTAACTCAGCCATGAGGCTATTTGTTAATCCTTCCAACCGCGCTATTAACTCATCCATGCTTGTTTCCCGAAGTAGCAGAACTCCCCGCCAGCTTGGAGGCCTGAATCCAGGTTTCTTTAAGCTCCATCAGATATCCCTGCACTTCCTCGACAATGGTATAATCCTTCTTGATATTCGCTTCGATTAACCGGAAGTTAAAGTATTCGTACAGCTTGAGAAGCCCCTCTGCCATAGGTGAACTGCGGTCCAGCGTAATTACAAACTCACTGACGATATTCTGGACGCGTACAATATAATTATTGGCATCCTCATACTGATGATTCTTCATCGCTTCAATCCCCTGCTTGCAGAACCTGACAGCACCATCACATAACATGACCAGCAATTGAATGGGTGAAGCCGTCTGAATAGTCGTTTCCAGGTACTTATTTCTCTGAGCTTGAGCTTGAATCAATGGTGTCTCCCCCTATTCATTTTACTTAGCACCGCTTACCTATTGCCAATACTCTTATGATCAAGCAAACTGTTGAGACAGCCAAGCACTTTGACTGTTCATTTGGTTCAAATAGTTCTCCATTGCGGAAAATTGATTGTAATACCGGGTTTCCATTGCTTCAAGCCGCAAGGTTAGCCGCGTGATTTCATCGTCAATTCTCCTACTCTCCTTGCCCATTGTATAATTATCTTCTACCATATCGGAATTACCTGCCCGTTCTGTAATCTGCCTCATTACAGTATCCGCAGCTTGATATAGCCGTGTCGCAATGCCGTCTCCGGCAGATGAATTTTTTATGTTGTCATCCGCAGTAAACAAGGCTTTTATTTCATCAGGACGTTCCGTAATTGCTTTTTTCAATTTGGCTTCATCAATATAAAGTTTACCATTCTCATCCTGGTAACCCGTGACTACTCCATCCTTAACAAGTGTGGCGGAAATTCCGATCTCACCCAAATTCTTCAACTGTCCGGATGGCAGCCCAGAAACAATGCCTGCAAACGCATTGCGGAAGGCCAGCATCCCGCTGTTCAAGAGAGAATCATGGCGCAGTGTACCACTCATCGCCTTTTCTTCCCACTTCTTAATTTCATCCTCGCTCATATCTGCCTTTTGTTCAGCCGTAAGCGGCTCAAAATCCTTATACTTCAGCTCGGACAATACAGAATTAACGTCCGAAACCAACTGATTATACTTATCTACAAAGGATTTAACGGATTCATAAATGGCATCTGCATCTTGGGTAACCGTGATGGTCGTTGTCACACTTTCGTCTTCATTCTTTGCCGAGATGGTCATGCCATTGACCGTAAAGGTGTTGCTGGAATATTCTCCTTTAACGCCATTAAACTCCACGCTGGCATTCTTGCCTGACTGAGCATAACCGGGAGTAGCGGAAACTTCTCCGCCCTCAAAACCCACTGCGGCCAGACCATCTCCACCGAAGGTCAATTGTTCTCCACTGCTGTTATGAACAACCAGGTGGCCTGTTACGTCAAGCGCTGCCGTAACTCCTTTGCTGGCCAGCTTATCATTTATTTCTGTTATTAGACCGCCAATGGTCGTATTCTTGGTAATATTGAAAGAATGGTCTTCCTCCAGACCTTTAATGATGAAGTTCTGAGTCCCTGTTATTGTCTTATCGATTAGCTGCTTCGCATCGGCAGCCAAGCCCTCATTGACAAAAACCTTATCAGGATCACCCGAATACATCTCGTAGTCTCCACCTGTTACCTGCAGAGCTGTAAGTAAATCGGAGGATTCAGAAGTCAACCCCACCTTTGCATTAGCCCCCGTAGTAGATGAAGAAAAGAACAGGGCATCCAAATTGGAATCATAGGAAGCCTTCACCCCCGTTGCCGCCGACCGGGAATTAATCATGGCCACCAGATCGGAAACCTTCGTTGCACCAGTTACGGAGATAGTCGCAGTTCCTTTCTCTCCACTAACGGTCAGTGAGGTATTGCCAATATCGCTATCCAACTCCGCTAACGTAACAGCCCCAGGTTCCTTTACACCTGCAGCGAGCTCCTTGGCCCCTAGTTTCCCCGAAGTGAGCGAGGCTGCCTGAGCCAGTTGTTTAACCTTTAGGGTGTATGTTCCTTCGTTCGTATTGGTTCCCGCCGAAACAGTTGCCACACTTTCATTCGTAAGCGATATCTTGCGGGCTGAGTAAGGCTGGCTCAGCGTCATATTAAATGCCGACGTACGGAATTCCATTAACTTTGTATTCATATTCCGGTAATCCTGCTGCTTCCACTCCAGCATCTGCTTTGCCTTGGCATACTTGTCCAGAGGCGCCCTCTGAGCCTGTATCAGCTTCTTGACCAATTCATCCGTATCCATCCCGGATGCCAAGCCAGTTATTCGATTGGAATTAATGGAGCTGACCAATGCAACCCACTCTCCCTTCGCATTTCATATTTTAACGACGTTCATCGACGAGTATTCCGGCCAACTCCCATAGCTTTGCCACGAAATCCATGGTTTTCTCCGGTGGGATCTCCCGAATAACTTCCCCCGATTCCTTGTCCAATACTTTGACCATGATTTGTTTGGTTTTGTCATGGACGGAGAATTCCAAGGAGGTCTGGGCTCCTTGCAATGCCTTAACCGATCGTTCGATAGCGCGGATTAATTGTTCATCACTTATCGGAACGCTTTCTCCCTGAAGCTCCGCCTGCCGCAGCTGCTTGGCTGTCTGTATGGGCAATGGGCTGGAAGATGCCGTGCTAGCTGCTGCTTCTTTGTATTTCGCTGATGAATCCGGAACAACAATGCGCTCCACGCCGGAATAACTGGCGGAGTTAAATGAAATATCGTTGGTATTCATACTAAGTCCCTCCAAGCCCTCTTGTAATAGTTACTGTATATATCGGAAGGAATCTGCAGATTAATTAGAGACTTATAGACAACAACATAGAAAAAATGTAAAAACAGAAAGAAGACCCGAGAATAGTCTCGAGTCTTCTTGTAAGAGCGCCTGAAATTAACGAAGCAGTTGCAGTACGCCTTGCGGTTGTTGGTTGGCTTGAGCCAGCATCGCTTGAGCGGCTTGAGTCAGGATGTTGTTCTTGGTGAACTCCATCATTTCCTTGGCCATATCCACATCACGAATACGGGATTCAGCAGCGGTCAGGTTTTCGGAAGAAGTGCTCAGGTTATTGATGGTGTGCTCCAGACGGTTTTGAACAGCCCCCAGCTTGGAACGTTCGTCAGACACAGTATTGATTGCTGCATCAATTACAGTAATGGCATTAGCAGCATTGCTAACGATGTCCAGAGACTTTTCAATCGCCTTATTGTTGGTACCATCTGTAACAGTTTCAGTTGCAGAGAACCCCGTTCCGGATCCTACTAGGCCCAGTGCTTTGGCCTGAATATCTTCAATAGCCAAGGACATGGTTTGATGTTCGTTGGAACCAATTTGGAAGGTAAGGGACTTGTCCACAGTTGCTGTAGTGTCGACATTTTTCGTTGTCAAATCAATGCTGGCAATGAAATCATCAGCTGCATCCAGTTGATCATTTATTGTGAAAGATACTCCGTAGTTATCAAAAGTATACGCCGTGCCTGGAGTAACAGTTGTAATTGTAGTTTTAGCAACATCTGCACCAGCTTTATCCTTTAAGGAAACAACCAAATCTGTACCATCAAAAGCAATAGTTACATTGGCCACATTTGTAAGAGCATCGTCAACCTTGAAGTCATCAATGACGTTTACTCCATTTGTCAATGTAACTGCACTTGATCCATCTGTTGCAGTAGTGTAGTTAGATTTGGTACCATATGTTCCGGAAACATCAGTATCAGTTGCTGCTGTAGCAATGGCTGACAAATCAACTACTACTGTATCAGTTGCTCCCATCCCATCATAATCAGCTTTACTCAGAGTAAAGCTAACGCCATGGGCATTGTATGAATAACTGCCATCGGAGTTGGCAACAAGATCAGCTTCAACATCAAGGCTATCAGTACCATCGTCAGCCGCAATTTCAACCTTTAGACCAGCAGTGGTCTTAGTGACAGTAATGGTATTAGTTGCACCATCGTCAATGGCATCCCAATTAAACAAAGCACCATCATCTGCAGCAACTGTCACTTTAAAATCAGCTGGTTTAGTACCAGTTGTTGAAACGTTATTGTAAGTTACACCAGTTGCAAAATTAACATCAACTTCTGCATCTACTGCTTTGACAACGTGAGTTTCCGGTGTTCCTGCAGCAACATACTTGGAGGACAAATCACCATTCAACAGGTTCTTGTTGTTGAATTGAGTGGTTTTGCCGATCCGGTTGATTTCGGAGGTCAACTGGTCAATTTCCTTTTGCAGCTTTTCACGGTCTTCAACAGTGTTGGTATCATTGGACGATTGAACAGCCAGCTCGCGCATCCGTTGCAGAATGCTGTGAGTTTCGTTCATAGCACCTTCAGCAGTTTGAATCAGGGAGATGCTGTCTTGCGCGTTCTTGGAAGCCATGTCCAAGCCGCGGATTTGCGCGCGCATTTTTTCGGAGATCGCCAGACCAGCGGCATCGTCGCCAGCACGGTTGATGCGAAGACCGGAAGAGAGCTTTTCCAGGTTCTTGCTGGAACCGGTAGTGTTGTTACCCAATTGACGCAGGGTGTTCAGAGCTGCAATGTTGTGATTAATTCTCATTTGTTTTCTTCCTCCTTGAAGGGTTCGTAATCCACGTCCATGTGGATGTATGATGAGCTTCGATATAGGTCGGCCGCCCTATATGAGCCATTACTACAATTATCGACTTATCTTGCATGGAAGTGAAATCTTTAATTTCTTTAAATTCGGGCCTATATTATGATTTTACCAACATTATTTCAGATATACTTCGAATATCTCCTCATTTTCTAGAGTTATCTTCCTTTTTCATCATTTTAGGCAGTTGAGAAGGAGATATCCTTGCCATAGAGGCCTCCACATTGGAGGCTTTGATGGAATCGTATACTTCCTTGCGGTATACATTGATGCTTCTCGGTGCATTAACCCCAATCCGGATGGTATCCCCTTCGGTGCCGAGAATGACCAATTCGATCTGATCTCCGATCATGATCGATTCCCCTTTTTTGCGCGACAGAACCAGCATGCTTCTACCCCTCGCTTCCCGCATGCTCTTCCGCCTGAAGCAACGCATGCTTTACTGAGTAGGACGTGTTATGCAAGACAACCTGTTTTCCTGTTTTTTCCCGCACGTTGAAGATTAGAGGTGCCAGCAGGTTCATGGTCATATCCGCAACGTTCTCTTTGCTTGTAACGACTGCAAGCACCTTCACATCCTGCTCAGACACAATGCCGAGTTCCTCCTGGACTTCTGTCGAAAGCATAAAATCATATTGAGGATATACTGCAAATGGGTCCACCGTCAAAAAGGACAGCTCCCGCTCCTCAACAGATTGTAAATAGGCAAAGGGCGATAATTCTTCCGGCTTCAATAGAACATATTTTTGGTGCGACTCGAAACCGGGCATTCCTTGCAGGAAGGTCAGAACTTCTTCATCCTTGACCTCAAGCTCCCCGAACCATGCAGAATCAATAATCACGCTTATCCAACTCCATTCCAGAGTGTTTTACCTAAAAGACAAAAAAAGCTACAGCAACAGGCCATAGCTTGATTATACTTGATCACACGAGCAAATCAATTTGTGGAGGGGTATACTCAATTTTGGGATACTGCATCATGTAAATATCCAACTTTCCCACCTTATACTCGACCTCGGGTGGATTAATCTGGGCCTCTATGTTTACTTGCCCGCCCGTGATTTCTATATCCGGCTTGCGGGGAGTGTACGTTATGTCTACATTGTCATAACCGGCTTCGCCCACATAGTTGAATTCGTCAAACGAAAATGTAAGATTCCGGGCATGATCGGCTATCGGGTTGGTCTTCACATGAATTCTGGCCAATTGGTTCCCATACTCTACAATACGGGCAATCCCCTGTTGCGCAGCCTGATGAGCTCCACTGTATATCCGGTTCATATTCTGCAAGGCACCGCCCAGACCATAAGCATCCAATGCCTTGCTCTGATCAATCCGCAGTTCTCCTTCATAAGAACGGATTGTCATCCTGTTTGGCTCTGTACGGATGGACAAGGAAGCCCGCGGCTGGCGCATGGAGTATTGTCCCAGGTCGGCATCAATACCAAGCTTGGCAGGAAACTGCCGAATCTGAAGGGAGGATATGGAGGCCATAGAGGTTCACTCCTTCTAACGCAGGTAATCCATTAAGCTGGGCATGATTAATTTGGTTCCTGCAGACAAGGATGCCTGATACACATTCTCGTCCATCTTCAGGTTCGTAATGACTTCGGCCATGTCAGCATCCTCGATCTTGGACTTGAGGGACTGAACGTTCAAATCAATGTCCTCCAGCCGGTTCTGTGCCAATTCGATACGGTTGATCTTGGCCCCCACATCGGCACGGACCGACAGGAATTTACTCATCCGCTCATCCAACAATCCAAGGGCAGAGCTGACCTTCTCCGAATCTTGCTCATCCAACCCTTCGCTCAAGGTTTTCAGCACCTGATATATATTGGTCTCATCGCCAGCTTCGCCGAATACTTGAGTGCCTGTTACATTGGCGGATATCCTGACTCCCAAGCCGATCTCAAACCGAATCTCTCCCTGCTCGGGAGTCGCGTTCATAGCATCCGCATCGTCCGGATATGGCTTCTGGTCGGTAATCTGTCCATTGAAGACGTACTTGCCGTTAAATTGGCTGTTGCCAATCGAAATCATCTGACTGTACAACTGATCCACTTCATTCTTAAAGGCCTTGTAGGATTCCTCCGAGTTGGTTCCGTTGGCTCCCGAAACAGCCAGCTCCCGCGCACGCTGCAGCACAGTTCCCGCTTGGTCCAGCATCGTATCGGAATATTCGAGCCAGGAGGTAGTGGCGTCAACATTCTTCTTGTATTGATCATTAGCGGACAATTCGCTTCTGTACCGCATGGAGAAGCTGATTCCAACCGGGTCATCGGAAGGCTTGTTAATCTTCCGTCCCGTTGCCAATTGATTCTGAAGATTGTCCATTCTGTTCAAGTTACTGTTCAGATTGCGCAGCAACTGGGTATTCAGCATTCCTTGCGTAACGCGTGAAGGCATAGCGTGCCCTCCTTCTATGGATTATTCTTTACCGGCCTACAATGCCCATGCTATTGATAATCTTGTCGAGCATCTCGTCGTAGGTGGTGAGCGCACGGGCAGCCGCATTATAAGCATGCTGGTATTTGATCATGTTGGCCATTTCCTCGTCCAATGAGACACCGCTGACAGATTGGCGCCGGGAATCCACCTGCTCCACCAGAATCTGCTGATTGGTTGCCTGCCGCTGCGCTTCCTGCGTCTGAACACCAATCTCCCCCACTACCGCCCGGAGAAACTCGTCGAAAGTGCCCCCGTTTAGAATAATCTTCTCGATTCCGGATGAATCGAAGGTAAACTTCTGATTGCGAATAGTGGCCAAAGCAAGAGCGTTGTCATTATTTCCCTTAACCACTCTGGTAACGCCGGCCTCATCCACATAAGTTTTGCCTGAGGCGGCAATATTCTCTACGTCATCCGTTATGGTTGTGTTTACCCGCAACCGCTCTGACAGGCTGGTCACTGTTGCAGTCGGGGGCGAATAAACAAAGAAATCTCCTCCTGCTACTACCGGGTGTTTTTGTGTAAATCCTTGGCTATGAATCGTGTTCACGTTGGAGACCAGGGTAGAAACCATGGAGTCCAACTGGTTCTGATATTCGTTCACCAGCTTGTCTCTTGAATAGCGGAGACCAAACAATTCCCCGCTGTTCAAATTCCCGCTTCCATCCACGACATAACCCGCGTTCACTGTCTCCAGTGTGAACGGCGTGGCAGTCGCCCCTTGGACTAACTGAACCTCTCCCATCCGAACGTTGTATCCATCGGACTCCTCGGTAACGGTAACATTTACTATTTTGGAAAGCGTATCTAGCAATACATCGCGTTGATCCCGCAAATCGTTGGCATCATTGGATAGTCCTTCAATTCGGAATATCTCGTTGTTCAGAGCGGCTACCTGGTTCAGCAGCGAGTTCACTTCGGTTACCTTCACGTCGATGTTATCGGTCAGATCCTGCTTCAAGTCTTTTAACTGCCGCGCCGCGTGGTTGAAGGCATCAGCAAGGGCCAGCGCCGACTCTTTCACTACTGCCCTTGTCTCCAGATTATCCGGCTGCTTACTGAGCTCTTGCCAGGAATTCCAGAATCCGTCCAGAACCTGACGAATGCCTGTATCAGAGGGTTCATTGATGATCGTTTCCAGCTTTTCCAAGGTGTCGCGCCGGGTTGTCCATTGTCCGTAACTTTTGTTCTCATTGTAATATTGTTTATCAAGAAACCCTTCACGAATTCTCTTGATATAATCGAACTCTACCCCTTGTCCCATCTGGCCGGGAATATTGCTGCTCATTAGCCCCACTGCTTCAATCGGGCGGGAAGCTACCATATTAACTACCTGACGGGAGTAGCCCACTGTATTGGCATTGGCAATATTATGTCCGGTTGTAGTCAATGCCGCCTGATGGGCAAACAGGCTTCGTTTTGCTATTTCTATTCCCCCAAATGTGGATCTCATGATAGAAGCTCTCCTCCCCAAGCATGGATTTCACCGTTATGCTCTCGTATCAAATAAGCCGGACCGTTTGGGAACACCGTGAGACTCTGGCCTCTGGTAGATCATTTCCTCTTCCGGCGGACCCAGCAGAAGATCATAGGAATAATTAATAAAAGCAAGAGAATGCTTGATCAGCTGCTGATTCAGTTCATTCTTTTCCTTTAATTGCGACAGCGTCTTGAGAAGATTCCCCTGAGCTTCCTGCAAAGCCCGCTTCTCATCCGCTCTAATCATAATTTTGATTAAATCGGTCACCGTTACTCTCGTATCGGGGCGGAATCCCCGCTTCATCAAATACGCGTCAACCTCACTCACACGCTTGGCTTCCAGTTCAGCAGCCTGGCGAACAAGCTTACTTTCCTGATTGACAATCTTGTTCAATTCCTCTACCAGATTGTGAACGAGAGCATGCCTCTTATGATCGGCCAACTCCAGGAGTTGCATATGCACATCATTCAGCCGCTTCATGATCTCTAGGAGCTCTTGTATAGGCATGCTCTCATTTCCTTTCTGGACTTTGGCGTTACTTCAAGAACGGCCATAGCTTCTCCGCTACCTTCTGCCCGTCGACGTGATAAGTTCCGGTTGCAACCGCCTGCTTTAGCTGCTCCAGCTTCTCCGGATTACGGACGCTGCTGGCCATCTCCTTAGCTTCGTTGGAAATCTGAACCTCATCCTTCTTGCCCTTCTTCACTTCCGAAGCAGCTGCGGCATTGCCCACCGATTTACGATACGGATTCACTCCGCCAATACGGGATGTATCATTTATCTTCATGTCTTTGGTCACCTCTTGGCCCCGATCAAATAAAAAACCGATAATAGTATATCCCTATTATCGGTTTAACTCATTCATTTGTTTATATCCTGCCGAAGAAAAGCATGCCTTTTGCGGAAAAGGGTCCCTTACTAACGGCGATCCTTTTCCAGCCGGTCCTTAATATTATAGCTGGTTCCTTCCTGCTTTTGCTTTTGCAGCTCCCGCCGCCTCTCGTCTTCATTCAGATTCTGGTATTCCTTGGTCAGCTTCTTCCGGCAATCCGGGCAGATATGCCCTTCACGAATGGGGGCCCCGCATGATTCGCACGGGTAATTCAAATTAGGCATGTTCATAACAGAGATCCGGCCTTCCCGGATGAACTTGACGATTTGCCGAAAAGGAATTTCCGTAGCATCGCTTAGCTGCTGGATCGTAGCCCCCCGGTTATCTCTCAGATATTGGGCAGCGACCTCATACATTTTATCAAACTCTTTCACACAGGCAGGACAAACGTCATGAATCACATTTTTCACATAAATCTTGCCGCAACGGCTGCAGTTGCCTACATTTAATGACACCCCGGGCACCTCTTTTCGTAAAAGCTTCTCTCTACAGTTTACGCATAGAAGGGGGATTTGTACAGATGCAGCCTTAGCTTGTCATGCTCCGCTTATTCCATTAGAGCTCTGCCGGCCCTTAGCCCTTCCCAAAGATCGCTCACCGTGCCCAACACAGGCCGTAAACCTGCGCTGCCGGCAGCTCCCGCCGCAGCTCCAGGGCGCACTGATTCAAGGTGCTGCCTGTGGTATACACATCATCCACCAAGAGAATGCGCAGATCCCTGCGCTTGGCATGCGCCTGCAGCTTGGCGGCGCGCCCCGGTATGACAGCAAAAGCTCCCTGCAAATTATCAGCCCGTTCCTTCCTGGATTTAAAGCTCTGCTTGTCCGTATGACGGGTCCTCGCCAGAAGAGAAACGACCGGCAGATTTACTTGTCCGGCCACTACCAGCGCCATCTGCTCCGCCTGATTAAAGCCCCGTTCCTCATAGCGCTCCGAGCTGACCGGTACGTAACTGATATAATCAAAGGGAGAGCCCGCTCCGCCGGTTTTTGGATACAGCCGGTAAGCGTGTACCAGCATCCTGCCCATCAGTTGCTGCAGCCGCTCATCACTTCTGTATTTGTATCGGGCCAGCAGCTCCTTCATGGCTTCATCATACCGGACAGCGCTGCGGTTGCGCGCCAGATACCGCTGTTCTTGCCTGAGGCAGTCCGGACAAGCCTCCCCGCGGCCGCAGATGGGACAGACAACATCCGTAATCCACGGGAATCCGTCCAAGCAGGTCTGGCATACCCCAAGAGGATTCCAACCGCTTATCCGCTTTGCTTCCCCGCAGCAGCAGCATTGGAGATGTGCCGGACCAATAAAAGTCTGTATTCCTTTTGATACCACCTGCATCATACGGGCCAGGCTGACACCATAGCTTGGATTCATTTCCCCTTCTCCCTCTCTGCGGTCAAGTACCCGTTCTTTTTGGCAAGCTTGTTCATCACCTCAATCTGCCGTATCGCCGATACCTGAGAATTGCTCCACTCTCTCGAGGCAAAATATACCCTGCCCCGCGGATCATCCTTGCTGCGGCCGGCCCGTCCAGCCATTTGCACAAGGGAGGCCTCATCAAACAGCGAAGCATCCGCCCCGAGAATGAATACATCCGTTTTGGGCACTGTTACTCCGCGCTCCAGAATCGTCGTTGTTACAAGCAGCCTGATCCGGCCTTCACGAAAACCGGTGACCTTCTCTGATCTGCCTTCATCCTTGGATGAAGTTCCCTGGACCACGACAGACGGGAACGCCCGCGACAGCAGTTTGACCAGAGGCTCCACCAGAACAATCTTGGGTACAAATACGAATACTTGCGCTCCGCGGGCAACGGATGCCTCAAGCGGCCTGATAAGCCCCACCGGCAATTTGCCACGCTTGACGATTTGCTCCAATGCGGGAATCGCCAGGCGCTTCGGCACGGGCAGCGGATGCCTGTGATAACGGACAGGAACCCGGACATGGGCCAGATGTCCCTTGGCCGCTTCCTTTTGCATTGCCGCGGGAGGTGTGGCGGACAGAAACACATATCTGCCGTCAGGATGACAGACCTCCTTTGCCGCGAAGATGAGCATGGGGTTATTGTGGTAGGGAAAAGCATCCAGTTCATCAATGATAACCAGATCGAACGCATGATGAAATCTCATCAACTGGTGGGTAGTCGCCAGTGTAATATCTGCATGCTGCCACCGGTCCTCGCTGCCACCGTACAAGGCGATCACCGAACGCCCGGGAAACGCTTTGGCCAGCCTAGGCTTTAGTTCCAGTACCACATCCTTGCGGGGCGTAGCAAGCAGCACTCTTCTTCCATGACGCAACTCATATTCCATCAAGGGGAAGATCATCTCCGTTTTGCCCGCTCCCGTGACGGCCCAGATGAGAAACCGGGGAGGCCTCTGACTTCCCACTTCTGCAGCATACGCTCGCCGGCCCATGTCACGCATGCGCCTCCCATGTTCTTCCGCGGCTCTGTGCGTTGTTTCCTGATTCTGCCCGCCCCCGGTTCTGGCAAGAAATTGCACACCTTCTCTCGCTGCGGCCTCCTGAGCCGGACTTAACCCCCAATGCTTCAGATCTGCCCCCATAGACTCAGCCACCAAAACAGGCGGTCTCCGGCCTCCCCGGATCAGTAGCGAACAATGGCGAATTCGCCCCATGGTCAAGCAAGCTTCACAGTAAGGGCATAACATGCCGCAGTGGCTGCATGCCGACCAGCGAATACCAGGCTCTCCACTATTGTTCGAATGGTCCGATTCAGCTCCACCGATGCCTCTGCCATTAACCATGCTTCTGGTTCCTTTCGTCCCGCATCTGCGGCAAACAGCTTGCATACTTCTGCCGCCCAGCCAATCCTTGTGAAACGTGACATCCATCCCGTTAGCAAGCTGCAGCTCCCCCATGCTTACACCTGCCTGGACATACCGCCTCCATTCTCCGCTCCATTCACTTAAGCCTTCGGCTTCCATCAATCCGGCCAGTTCCTCAGGCAAAAGAGAACGCCCCGCCAGAATGCGGATCATCTGATCCAGCACCCTATGATTTAGCGGAGCGCGACTGCTTGTCGATGCGATTGTATGCAATTGGGTACTCACAATCTGGATGGAGGATAGGGATCTCTGATCAAACCCCATCTCAAGACAACCGGATATCATTTCCCTCCTAATCTGACTCATTGTAACCTTCGTACTACAATTTCCATTCAGCCTCTCAGCCAAGTGAACAGCTTGTCCCATGGAAAAATCCGGCTTGAACCGGATGATACGGGCACCGTTCTCACTCGGTCCAACCCTCTGGCGGCTATCCACCTCATCATCCAGTGTAACCGCCCACCGCCATTCACCGGTGCTCATCATAATCCCGTATAACTCTGTCTTCATACGCTTGTGCATTTCCCCTCCCTATAGCATGCTCTTAAATCTGCAGAACCGGCAGCCCCTTCTTATTCCCCAGGCTATCCAGTCTGCAAACTACCGTTGCCTGATCCGCATGTTCCATCAAATAAGGCTCCAAGTCACCTTCATGCAGCAGCCGGATTTCTACACCGTTTCGCTCATCAGCTATTTTCCTTGCTACAGGTAGGGTCCCATCTGTGGAGTAATCATCAAATACAACAATGGTGATAGGCTTACCCTTCAGCCTGGACACAAAAGTGAGGCTCCGCAAAAACCATTCGATCTGAGCCTCGTTATTATGAGTAACCAAGGCATAAGTAATCGCTTTCGGGTTATTGGGCCGAGGCTTGCAAGCTGCATGAGCCAGATGAAGAATGGCTATTGCCGCGCCATAAGCCCCAAGAATCCACAGCATCCCCCATAACATGGCGTCCCCTCCCTAACACGATGGTCTGTTAGGAATAGTATATGCCGTGACTCCGCCCAGAGTTCCTACAAAGTGACCCAGCCGTTCTTAATCGCCACAATTACCGCTTGTGTCCGATCATCCACTTCCATCTTCTGCAGAATGCTGCTCACGTGATTCTTCACAGTCTTCTCGCTTATGTACAGAATCTCGCCAATTGCCTTATTGCTCTTGCCTTCAGCCATCAGACGGAGCACCTCTGCCTCACGTCTTGTCAAAGGACTGCTGGGCGTATGTATATACTTAACACCGGCTTCCTTGACACCGGCATCAGCGGCGGCCACCCCGACCTCATCCAGATAAGTCATCCTTCTGAGCTGGTTGATCAGTTTGCCCGTAACCTTCGGATGTATGTAAGAATGTCCAGCCACCACAGAACGGATGGCGTTAATCAGGGCCTCCGCCTCCATATCCTTCAGCAGATAGCCTGTAGCGCCCTTGCGGAGCGTTTCGAAGACATAGCTCTCATCATCATGGATGGAGAGAATGATGACCTTAATGTCGGGGAAAAAGTCCCTGAGCTTCTCCGTTGCCGCCACACCGTTCTCCACGGGCATATTAATGTCCATCAGAACAATTTCCGGCCGCAATACATTGCACAGCTCAAGCACCTGAATGCCGTCCCCGCACTCCCCGATCACCTCCAGATCGTTCTCCATGTTAATGATACGCTTGACGCCTTCCCGGAATAATTGATGATCATCTGCCAGAACCAATTTGATTTTTCGGTTGGAAGGGTGCGACAAATTCATTCTTTTGCCTCCTTATGTTAGTCCATTCAATTACGGAATTTTAGTTCTTCTTCTAGGGTGTGTATGAAAACTCCGTGGGGAGCAGATTTAGTCGAATTTTCGTTTCTGGCAAGGCGCTTTTGTGCAGGCGTACCGGGGACCCCGGGCCAAG
>JAQSYI010000031.1 GCA_029256185.1 Paenibacillaceae bacterium | reverse complement strand
GGAGTAGCAACAGCTATCAAAATGCAAGCTGTTGGCGGTTGAGAGGAACGGCGGAGTAGCAACAGCTATCAAAATGCAAGCTGTTGGCGGTTGAGAGGAGTGGCAGAGTAGCAACAGCTATCAAAATGATAGCTGTTGGCAGGTGAGAGGAACGGCGGCGGAGCAACAGCTAGCAAAATGATAGCTGTTGGTGGTTGAGAGGAGCGGCAGAGTAGCAACAGCTATCAAAATGCAAGCTGTTGGTGGTTGAGAGGAGCGGCAAAGGCGGACAACGCACAACCAAGCGCGCAAGAGTACAGACCTGGCGGAATTTTTCCGCCGGGTTCTTCCCGTTTTTGTGGAAGGGTGAATATGAAAGGGTTTTCTGAAAACTTTTTGTGAAATACATTGACAGAATAAATACCATAATGATATTATGCCTATAAAAATAGTCGGAATAAAGACGTGAAAACCACTTTTTGAATAAAAGTCATGAAGCGGGAAGCAGCAGCTTTTCGTTTTTGTTTTCCAGGGGGGATACGGATTGATCAGGCTGGAGCATATTTGCAAAACCTTTCACTCAAGTGCCGGCCAGGTAGTGGCTGTGAACGATGTTTCATTAGAGATAGAGAAGGGACGAATCTTCGGCATCATCGGGTTCTCCGGAGCGGGGAAATCCACGTTGGTGCGATGTATCAATCTGCTGGAGGCGCCTACCAGCGGAACGGTCACGGTAGACGGTCAGGAGCTGACGGCCTTGTCCGGCAAGGAGCTGCGGAAGGCACGCAAACGGATCGGCATGATCTTCCAGCATTTCAACCTGATGCGCTCCCGCACCGTATTCGGCAACGTGGCGTATCCCTTAAGAGGCAGCGGCTTGTCCAAGAAGGAGATTGCCGACAAGGTGCGCAACCTGCTGCGTCTGGTGGACATCGAGGATAAGGAGAATGCCTATCCCAGCCAGCTCTCCGGCGGACAGAAGCAGCGCGTTGCCATTGCCCGGGCCTTGGCCAACGACCCCAAGGTGCTCTTGTGCGACGAAGCCACCAGCGCGCTGGACCCTCAGACCACCAACTCCATTCTCCGGCTGCTGAAGCGGCTGAATGAGCAATTGGGCATTACCATCGTGGTGATTACCCATGAGATGGCGGTGGTCAAGGAAATATGCGACCGCGTCGCCGTGATGGAAAACGCTCAGGTGGTGGAGGAAGGGGAGGTGTTCTCGATTTTTGCCAACCCGCAGCAGAGCATCACGAAGGACTTCCTCCGGACCACCTCCAATCTGCAGAAGATCGAGGAGCTGCTGGAGACCGATTCACCCGTAACAAGGCTTGCGCCCGGAGAGATCATTGTGCGGTTGACCTATGTGGAGAAGAATGTATCCGAGCCGCTGATCTCCACCGTGTCCAGGAAGTTCGATATCAACCTGAACATTATTTTTGCCAACATTGAAATTGTGCAGAATGCTCCCATCGGCGGGACCGTGGCCATTGTCACCGGAGAACCGGAGCAGATCTCCGCAGCCATCCAGTATCTGTTGGAGAAGAATGTCGGCGTGGAGGTGATTGCGGATGCAAGAGTTTCTGAATAATTGGATTCCCAATGTAATGGGCAAGCAGTCCGCTTTTTATCAAGCCATTATCGATACGCTGGTTATGGCCTCCTGGTCGGGCATTATCTCCTTTGTGCTGGGCTTGTCCCTGGGTGTTATCATTACCGTTACCCGAGCCGGGGGGATTTTGCAGCATGCAGGTGTGTACCAGGTGCTGGACAAGGTCATCAATTTCTTCCGGTCGATTCCCTTCATCATCCTGCTGACCGGCGTAATGCCGTTCTCCCGTCTGATCATGGGAACGGCGATTGGAGTGGAAGGGGCGATAGTCCCCCTGGTATTCGGTACAGTGCCCTTCTTTGCCAGGCAGATCGAAAGCGCCCTTGCCGAGATTGACCACGGCCTGATTGAAGCGGCCTTATCCATGGGCTCCAGTCCGGTGGAGATTATCTTCCGGGTGTATCTGCGGGAGAGCATTGCCGGAATTGCCCGGAGCACCACCATCACGGCCATCAGTCTGCTGGGGCTTACGGCTATGGCAGGTGTGGTAGGGGCCGGCGGACTGGGGGATTTCGCCATCCGGTACGGACATGACCGGAACCAGACCGATGTGACCTATGTGACGGTGCTGGTGCTGGTGGTGATGGTCAGCATCATTCAGCTGATCGGAAGCTACGTCGCCAAGAGAAATACGCATTAAACCGGATTGATGGAAAGGGGAAGGAACAGTGGGACTGGCAACAAGAAAAATCATCATCGTCGGAGCAGGACATGTAGGCTCTCATGCCGGATATGCGCTGATTTCCCAGGGACTTGCGGAGGAAATCATATTCATTGATGTGGATGAGAAAAAAGCCGCCGCCCAGGCGCTGGATCTGTCGGACGCAACCGCCTATCTGCCCAGGCGCGTCACCGTCCGGGCCGGAACGTATGCCGATGCCCGGGATGCGGATCTGCTGATTGTGGCGGCAGGGCCGCTCCCGGATATGAGCAAGGGCCAGACGAGAATGGATACGCTTAGGCAGACCATCGCCATTGTGAAGGAAATAACGGAGCATATCCGGCAGTCGGGCTTTGACGGCATCATCCTGAGCATCTCCAATCCGGCAGATGTGGTGGCCCATTATATCCAACAGCGGCTGGAGTATCCGCCGCAGAGGATTTTCTCCACCAGCACCACGCTGGATTCCGCCAGACTGCGCCGGGCCTTGTCCGGGGCCACCGGCATCGATGCCAAGTCGATTCACGCTTATGCCCTGGGAGAGCACGGGGAGAGCCAGATGGTGCCCTGGTCTGTGGTGACCATCGCCGGCAAGCCCTTAAGCCAATTGCGCTCCGAGCAGCCGGATACCTATGGCAGGCTGGATCTGGCGGCCATTGCGGCGGAGGGCAAGGCAGGCGGCTGGCATATCCTGGGGGGCAAGGGCTCGACCGAATTCGGGATCGGCGCCTCCATTGCCGAGGTGGTGCGGGCGGTATTCGGTGACGAGAACCGCATCCTGCCGGTGTCCACCCTGCTTCAGGGCCAATACGGGCAGAACGGAGTTTATGCCAGCGTACCTGCCGTCCTGAACCGCCACGGTGTAAAAGAAGTCATCGAACTGAAGCTGACCGGGGAGGAGCAGCGCCAATTTGACGCCTCCTGCAAAACCATGCACGAAAATTTCCTTCTGGCCCTCACTCTGTAAAGGGTGCACTTATATATCCTACATTCTAATTTACTGGAGGTCTTCCCTATGAAAGTGAAAAAATTAGCCGCGCTTCTGATCAGCCTTACCCTCTTGACTCTGTCCCTGGCCGCTTGCGGCTCCAAGGATTCCGATAGCAGCGGCTCCGGCGGAGAAACCGTAACTCTGAAGCTTGGCGTGGTCGGCGGTATTTATGAAGAGCTGTGGACGCCCGCCAAGAATGCGCTGAAGGATCAAGGCATCAATGTGGAATTCGTCCAGTTCTCCGACTATGTGACGCCGAACAAGGCTCTGAACAGCGGCGAGATCGATCTGAACGCGTTCCAGCACCGCATCTATCTGGACAATGAAATCAAGACCAACGGCTACAAGATTGAGAAGATCGGCAACACCTTCATTATTCCGTTGAATCTGTACTCCAACAAGGTTACATCGGTGAAGGACCTGAAGGAAGGCGACGTGGTGGCCATCCCCAATGACGTGACCAACGGCGGACGCGCTCTGAAGGTGCTGGAGGCTGCAGGCCTGATCAAGCTGAAGGCAAGCGCAGGGTTCAGCCCCACCGTGGCGGATATCGAGAGCTATACCTCGGGCATCAAGATCAAGGAGCTGGCTGCCAACACGATTCCTTCCGCTTTGGCTGACGTATCCGCGGGCATCATTAACGGCAACTTTGCCCTGGATTTCGGCTTGAAGACGGAGAAGGCGATTTTTGCCGATACCAGTCTGAAGGAAGAGCAATACTGGAACCTGGTTGCCGCCCGCAGCGAGGATGTGAAGAACGCCGACAAGGCCGCTCTCTACAAAAAGGTGGTAAAAGCCTTCCAAACGGCTGAGACCGAGAAAACCTTCAAGGAAAAATTCGGCGGCTACTTTATTGCCGTAGGCTGGGATCAAGACCTGCTGGCCGGCAAGTAAGGGTCCATATGAATAACGCGGAGCAGGCAGGAACGGCCGACAGCAGGATGCTGCTGGATATTGTGAAGGATCAAGCCAGGCTGGTTACGGCCGATATCGAGCCCCGGTACTTAAGCGATACTCTGGGGAGACTCGCGGGCAGCGCCGATGCGCTGGTGTTCCCCGTCTCCACCGGGGAGGTCAGCGCCATTCTGCGCTATGCCTATGACAACCGGATTCCGGTCACGCCCCGGGGAGCGGGAACCAATCTGGTGGGCTCTACCGTCCCGCTGAAGGGAGGGATCATTCTGGATCTCTCCCTGATGAACCGCATTCTGGAGCTGGACAAGGATACCTTCACCGTTACCGTGGAGTCGGGGGTGCTGCTGCAGGATTTGCAGGCCCATGTGGAGCAGGAGGGGTTGTTCTACCCGCCTGATCCGGGGGAGAAGGCTTCTACTGTCGGCGGCAACATCAGCACCAACGCTGGCGGCATGAGGGCGGTCAAGTACGGGGTGACCCGGGACTATGTGCGGGGGCTGGAGGTTGTACTGGCTGACGGCAGGGTGTTGACCGTTGGCAGCAAAAATGTGAAGGATGCCAGCGGCCTGTCTCTCAAAAGCCTGATTATCGGCTCCGAGGGCACGCTGGCCGTGATCACCAAGTGCATGCTGAGGCTTCTGCCCAAGCCGGAGGCTTCCGTCAGTGTGCTGGTGCCCTTCGCGGACTTGCAGACGGGCATCCGAAGCGTGCTGTCCATTCTGCAGGCCAATGCCGATCCCACGGCGGTGGAGTTCATGGAGCGCAAGGTCGTCCGTCTGGGCGAGGAATTCCTGGGCATCCGGTACCCCCGTCCGGACGCGGGCTCTTATATTCTCCTGACCTTCGACGGCCGCAGGGCCGAGGTGGCGGAGAAGGCGGAGCGCATCCGCTCCCTGGTGCTTCATAGAGGAGCGTTGGATTTCATCGTTCTCGATGATGAACGAACAGCGGCGGATGTCTGGAAGGTGAGGGGCGCTCTGGTGAAGGCGGTGGAGGCCGCTTCTGAGCAGGAGCCGGTGGATATTGTGGTTCCCATCAGCCAAACCACGGCGTTTATTGACTTCGTCAACCAACTGGAGGCGGAAAGCGGCATGCAGATGGTCAGCTTCGGCCACGCGGGAGACGGCAATGTGCATCTCTGCGTGGTCAGAGGCGGACGCGGGGAGCAGGATTGGCGGGGGGAATTGAAGCACAACATGGAGCTGGTGTACGCCAAGGCCTATGAGCTGGGTGGCCTGACCTCGGGAGAGCACGGCATCGGCGTAAGCAAGCGCCATTATTTCCTCCGTGAAACCGCCGGGGACAATCTGTTGGTCATGAACCGGATCAAGGATGCGTTGGACGAGCGCCATATTCTCAATGACCGGAAATCTTATATCGTAACAGGAGGGGAGCAAGGTGCAGAAACTGTCTGACCGGACAGCCGGCTTTACAGACTCTGTCATCCGGCGCATGACCCGGGTATCGGCCCAATACAATGCAATCAATCTGTCCCAGGGCTTTCCCGACTTCGAGCCGCCCCAGGAAATTCTGGACCGGCTGCAGGAAGTGGCCCGGGAGGATTTTCACCAGTATTCCATTACATGGGGCTCCCAGAATTTCCGGGAGGCGCTGGCTGCCAAGCAGTCGCGGCTGCTGGGACGGACCATTGACCCGAACGGGGAGATTGTGGTGACCTGCGGCAGCACGGAAGCCATGATGGCGGCCATGATGACGGTGACCAATCCCGGAGACAAGGTGATTGTATTCTCTCCGTTCTACGAAAACTACGGAGCGGACACGATTCTCTCCGGGGCGGAGCCCATCTATGTGCCCTTGCATCCGCCCGAATTCCATTTTAACCAAGACGAGCTGGAGGCGGCATTCGCCAAGCGCCCCAAGGCCCTGATCCTATGCAATCCCTCCAATCCGTGCGGGAAGGTGTTCACACGCCGGGAATTGGGCATCATTGCCGAGCTGGCGGAGAAATATGACACCTACGTGATTACGGACGAGGTGTATGAGCACATCGTGTATGCTCCTCACGAGCATGTCTATTTCGCCGCGCTCAATGGAATGTGGGAGCGGACCATCACCTGCAGCTCCCTGTCCAAGACCTATTCCATCACCGGCTGGCGGCTTGGGTTTATCATCGCTCCGAAACGGATCGTCGATGTAGCCAAGAAGGTCCACGACTTTCTCACGGTGGGCGCGGCGGCCCCCTTGCAGGAGGCGGCGGTGGTTGGCCTTCGCTTCGGCGGCGATTATTACCGTCAGCTTCTGGAGAAGTATACCCTGAAGCGGGACTTGTTCCTGAAGGGGTTGGAGGAGCTGAAGCTGGCTCATACCAAGCCGGAGGGGGCTTATTACGTCATGCTGGACATTTCCGAGTTTGGCTTTGACAGCGATGTGGAGTTTTGCGAGGTGCTGGCCAGAGATGTGGGAGTGGGGGCGGTTCCCGGGTCCAGCTTTTTCCGTGAGCCCGTCCATCATCTGATCCGCTTTCACTTCGCCAAGAAGGATGAGACCTTATACGGGGCTCTTAACCGTCTGGAGCAGCTCCGCAGGAAAATTCCGGCGAGAGGCCGGAGCGGAGGGCTTTGAAGACTGAGAATACCATTGATCACCGATCCTAAAAAAACATCAAGCCGGAACACACGGATTTCTCCGTCGCTGTTCCGGCTTTTTTCAAGTCCAGAAAGTAGTAACGTGGAAGCGGCTCGATTTCTTGACAAACGCGTCAGCGTCAAAAAGACGCCGATAGGCCTTTATCCTCGCGTATTGCGGGGATGATCCTGCGCCCTTCAAGGCAATCTTCCAGCAGCTGGCTCTTCTATAAATAATCCAGTTCTGTGCAATTTAATTGACCAATGTGTGAATAATAGAGAATAAACATAAAAGGTGTGATGCAAATCACGGAAAAAACTCGGAAGAACGGAGAAAATAACATGGCTTGTTAGGTATTGTTTTATTGCGATAAAGCATTGAAACGTTGAATCGACAGGGAGTGTGCGGACAGCATGAATTTGTTTCGGAAAAAAAGTGTTCAGGATTTGCTTGGAGGTGATGGAGGGGATCAGGTCCGGTTAAGCAAAACGCTGGGAGCCTTTGATCTGGCCATGCTTGGTGTGGGAGCCATCATTGGAACGGGTATTTTTGTTATCACCGGAGTGGCTGCTGCGGAGCATGCGGGCCCGGCCTTGGTGTTGTCTTTTGTGCTGGCGGGGATTGCATGCGTTTTTGCCGCTTTGTGCTATTCCGAATTCGCGTCTACGGTTCCTGCGGCGGGCAGTGCCTATACTTACAGCTATGCCGCATTTGGCGAATTGCTGGCCTGGATTCTGGGCTGGGACCTTATCCTGGAGTATGGTGTGGCAGCATCGGCTGTGGCCATTGGCTGGTCCGGTTATTTTCAAAGCTTGCTGAACGGTTTCGGGCTTCATCTGCCCCATGCGCTTACCAGCGCCTTTGATCCGGACAAGGGGACCTATTTTGACGTGCCTGCGGCTGTGATTATTCTGCTTATTACGTTGTTGTTGACCCGAGGCATTCGAAAGACAGCCCGGTTCAATACGGTAATGGTGTTTATCAAGCTGGCTGTAGTCTTTCTGTTCATTGCCATCGGGGTTTGGTATGTGAAGCCGGGCAACTGGACGCCGTTTATGCCGTTTGGCTTTCAAGGGGTTGCCGCCGGAGCAAGCGCCATCTTTTTTGCGTATATCGGATTTGACAGTGTGTCCACCGCCGCGGAGGAGGTCAAGAATCCCCAGCGGGATATGCCTATCGGGATTATTTCCTCTCTGGCCATCTGCACCTTGCTGTATGTTGTAGTGTCTCTGATTCTTACGGGAATCGTGCCTTATACGGAACTGAATGTGAAGAATCCGGTAGCGTTCGCCTTGGAATATATCGGGCAGGATTGGGGAGCCGGTTTGCTGTCTCTCGGGGCTATCGCCGGGATTACTACGGTGCTTCTGGTGCTGATCTACGGGCAGTCCCGGTTGTTCTTCGCTATGTCCCGGGACGGGTTGATTCCCCGCTTGATGTCAAGGGTGAACCCTAAGACGCAGACTCCTGTTGTCAACACGTGGATTATCGGCAGCATTGTCACCTTCGTGGCAGGCTTCATGCCTTTGGGCAAGCTGGCTGACCTGACCAGCATCGGGACTCTGTTTGCTTTTAGCGTGGTTTCCGTCGGTGTTTGGGTGATGCGCCGTACCCAGCCCAATCTGAAGCGGGGCTTCCGGGTGCCTTGTGTGCCGGTAATTTCAACGCTGAGCACGTTGTCATGCGGTTATCTGATGCTGCAGTTAGGGGCGTTCACATGGAAGGCATTCGGCGTCTGGCTGGTTATTGGGCTGGCGATCTATTCCATCTACGGGTACCGCCACAGCGCGCTCAACAACCCTCATTCCGGGGGGGAAAGCAGGCTTTAGAAGGAAGCCAGCCCCCGGCTTAAGAATAGGGAAAAGCCGCTTCAACCGGTACTGCTGCGTTTTATCACAATCCTCCCGCTTATAGGCTTCTCCTATAGAATCCATAGCTTATTGCTCTTGGCTTCCCGCTTGGGCATGTGGTACAACAGATACTATGGAAGACTATCAGAACGTGAGAAGAAGGAGCTGTTTGTCCATGGCAGATGTAAAGAAAATTGCGGTTATCGCCGGTGACGGAATCGGACCGGAGGTTATTGCCGAAGCCGAGAAGGTCTTAAAGCGCACGGAAGAATTGTTCGGATACGGGTTTGAAACGGAATACGGTTTGTTCGGCGGCATTGCAATCGATGAGCGCGGCACTCCCTTGCCCGAGGATACCTTGGCTATGTGCCAAAAAGCCGACGCCGTGCTTCTGGGGGCCGTTGGCGGTCCCAAGTGGGACACCAACCCGAAGGAGCTCCGCCCGGAGACGGGTCTGCTCGGCATCCGCAAGGCGCTGGGCTTATTCTCCAATATCCGTCCTGCCGTGATTTTCGACTGTCTGAAAGATGCTTCCACGCTGAAGCCCGAGGTGCTGGAGGGAACGGATCTGGTTGTGGTTCGTGAGCTTACGGGAGGCATTTACTTCGGAGACAAGCTTCGCCGGGAAGGCCCCAACGGGCTGGAAGCGGTGGATACCTGCACGTACAGTGTGAAGGAAGTGGAACGGATTGCGCGGCAAGCCTTCGAGATTGCCCGTACCCGCAAGAAGAAGGTAGCTTCTGTGGACAAGGCCAATGTGCTGGAGACCTCCCGCCTATGGAGGGAAACCGTGATCCGTGTAGCTGCCGATTATCCTGATGTGGAGCTGGAGCATGTGCTTGTGGACAATTGCGCCATGCAGCTGCTGCGCCGTCCGTCCAGCTTTGACGTCATTGTAACGGAGAACATGTTCGGCGATATTCTAAGCGATGAAGCGGCTATGCTTACCGGCTCCATCGGCATGCTGTCCTCCGCTTCTCTGGGGGAAGGCAGCTTCGGTTTGTTCGAGCCGATTCACGGCTCCGCTCCCGACATTGCCGGCAAGGGAGTGGCCAATCCCATTGCTACCATCCTGTCCGTAGCGCTGATGTTCCGTCTGACCTTCGGCTATCACGATGCCGCGGCGGCTGTGGAGAAGGCGGTCGCAGAGGTACTGGACGCAGGCCACCGCACTTGGGATATTGCCACCGACAAGAGCAAGGCCATCGGCACCTCGGCTATGGGGGATCTGATTGTTGCCGCCATCGCCAAGGCGTAATGAATCAGCAGCATAAGCAAACCGCCGGGGATTCTCCTTCGGCGGTTTTTGAGAAAGTCTAGGAAAGTATAAACGTGGAAGCGGCTAGGCCAGGCCATTCTGTATGAAATTTCGCATAGAATGGGGTGATACAGCCAGAGGCGAGGCCACTCTGTATGAAATTTCGCATAGAATGCGCCACAGCGGCCGCCCCGTCAAAAAAATTTCGGTTCACCACTGGAATTGTCGCAATTTTGCTGCTATTATAGAATAAATCCCAAATACTAAAAGCGAAGACAAGGAGCAGTACCTGCCGACCGGTATTCAGAAAGCTGCTGGGTGATGCGAAGCAGCAGAAGGAAATCAGGGAACTCGCCTTAGAGCAGCCTAGCCAAATCCCGCCCGTCACGAAAGACGAGGGAGAGTAGTTCAGGACGGAAGCCCGCCGTTACCGGGGCAGGATATCGGCTGTAGGCCCGTATCCGTCAAGGTGTATGAATAGGGATATTCATAAACTAGAGTGGTACCGCGTAAGACACAGTCTTTCGTCTCTAAGCAAATTATTGCTGGGGATGGAAGGCTTTTTTATTTGACAAGGAGGAATGAGAGCATGTATGACCACCGAAAGTACAAGAAGCAATTTTTTATGCCGGAAGCGGCTTCCTTTGACTGGATTAAAAAGGACTGTATAGAGAAAGCCCCCATCTGGTGCAGCGTGGATCTGCGGGACGGCAATCAGGCTCTGGCCACGCCCATGAATCTGGAAGAGAAGCTGGATATGTTCAAGCTGTTGGTGGAGGTGGGCTTCAAGGAAATCGAAGTGGCTTTTCCCGCTGCCTCCGAGACGGAGTTTACTTTCCTGCGGACCCTGATCGAAAACAAGCTGATTCCCCAGGACGTGACCATCCAGGTGCTGACGCAGGCCAGAGAGCATATTATCCGCCGCACCTTCGAGGCTTTGGAGGGTGTACCCCAAGCGATTGTGCATGTGTACAATTCCACCTCAGAGGTGCAGCGCAGACAGGTCTTCCGCAAGAGCAAGGAGGAGATCAAGCAGCTTGCCGTGGACGGAGCTTCCTGGGTGAAGAAATATGCGCAGGAGACCAAGGGCAATTTCTATTACCAATACAGTCCTGAAAGCTTCTCCGGCACGGAAGTGGACTATGCCTTGGACATCTGCAACAGTGTGCTGGACATCTGGAAGCCGACTCCGGACCGCAAGGCCATCATCAACATTCCCACCACGGTGGAAAATGCCATGCCGCATATCTTCGGCAGCCAGATCGATTACATCAACCGGAATCTGGTTCCCCGGGACAGTGTAGTGCTGTGCGTGCATCCCCATAACGACCGGGGCAGCGGAGTCTGCCATGCGGAATACGCCATTCTGGCGGGTGCCCAGCGGGTAGAGGGAACTCTCTTCGGCAACGGGGAGCGGACCGGCAATGTGGATCTGGTTACCGTGGCTATGAATATGTACTCCCAAGGGGTGGAACCGGAATTGGATTTCCGCAATATGCCCCGGATCAGTGAGATTTACGAGCGTGTGACGAAGATGAAAATTCATGAGAGACAGCCCTACTCCGGCGCGCTTGTGTTTACCGCCTTTTCCGGCTCCCATCAGGACGCCATTGCCAAAGGCATGCAATACCGGGAGCAGGAAACCCAAGAAATCTGGGATGTGCCTTATCTTCCCATTGATCCCACCGATATCGGCCGCAATTATGAGACGGATGTGATCCGCATTAACAGCCAATCGGGCAAGGGCGGGGTTGGCTATATCCTGCAGCATAATTACGGGGTCAAGCTTCCGTACAAGATGAACGAAGAGATGGGCTATCTGGCCAAGGAAGTGTCCGATCATAAGCAGACCGAGCTTTCCCCGGAAGAAATTTACCGGATTTTTGCCGCGGGATATCTGAACTTCACCTCGGAGCTGCGTCTGCTGGACTTCTCCTTCGGCCAAGGTCCTCACCACGGAGCCGAGCTTCATGTGGTGCATAAGGGTGAGGAGCTGCATGTGACAGGCAAGGGCAAAGGAAGGCTGGATGCGGTCAATGATGCGCTGAAGACGCTGCTTGGCAGGGATTATACGCTTACTGTCTATGAGGAGCATTCTCTTGGCAAAAGCGCGTCGGCCCAAGCCATCGCCTATGTAGGGATTGAATACGGGAACAAGACGTATTGGGGGGCGGGCATCGATGAGGACATTATCAATGCCTCTGTCTATGCGTTGGTAATCGCCATTAACCGGCTGGAGCATGCGTTGCAAATCCAGGCTACCGGCGTGTAGAACCCTCAGGACGGTTTCACGGCGGTAAGCTGTCTCAAAAGAGAAAGCCGCACCTGGCAAGTATGTATGGATCTGAGTGATGAATCACAACGATTGTATAAGCCGCAGGCAGCCTAATGTCCTGCGGCTTTTTCCGTTTCATTTTGCATTTTCCACACGCCGGCATCGGCCCCATGGCTCCTTGGCTCCTTGCTCCCCCGGCGCCTTGTTGTCCCAGTGGAACAGCAGAGGCCATTTCGGTTATAGTAGGTACTATATCGATCCTAGGAAAGGGGAAGGATTCCCATGCTGTTTATTGATAACCTCGGCATCACAGACCCGGCCCGAAATCTGGCGCTGGAGGAGTATGTACTGAAGAATGTGCAGTCCCGGGAGGATTTCCTGCTGTTCTATATCAATGAGCCGTCGATCATTATCGGGAAGAACCAGAACACTCTTGAAGAGATCAATGGCGCTTATGTGAAGGAGCATGGCATCCATGTGGTAAGAAGGCTGTCCGGGGGCGGGGCGGTCTATCATGATCTGGGCAACCTCAACTTCAGCTTCATCACGGCGGATGACGGCAAGTCCTTTCATAACTACCGCAAGTTCACCGGCCCGGTGGTAGAGGCCCTTCATAAGCTGGGAGTGCAGGCTGAGCTGACGGGACGCAATGATATTCAGGTGGGGGAGCGGAAAATTTCCGGGAATGCCCAGTTCGTCACCAAAGGAAGGATGTTCAGCCACGGCACGCTCATGCTGAATTCGGAGATAGACAATGTGGTATCGGCCTTGAACGTGAACCAGGAGAAGATGAAGTCAAAAGGGGTCAAATCCATCCGCAGCCGGGTAGCCAACATTTCCGAGTTTTTGGAGGAGCCTGTCACTATGGAGCAATTCAAGCAAAAGCTGCTTGTCTCCATCTTTGGCGGCGATGCTGTTCCCGAGTACAAGCTGTCCCCGGAAGAGTGGGAGGGTGTCCAGAGGCTGGCGGATGAACGTTACCGCAATTGGGATTGGAATTATGGGCGGTCACCGGCCTTCAACGTGCAGAGGACCAAACGGCTGGAGGGAGCAGGGACCTACGATATCCGCCTGAACGTAGCCGGAGGAGTGATAACGGAGGCCGTCATCTATGGGGATTTCTTCGGCGCAGGGGATGTAACTGAGCTTGCCGGCAAGCTTGCAGGGGTCAAATATGAGGAGAATGCACTCCGGGGACTGCTGGAGCATGTGGATCTGCCTTATTATCTGGGACCCGTCACCCCGGAGCAGTGGCTGGAGCTGATGTTCTAGGAGCCAAGGTTAAGTGGAGGCGGCAATGTGTTCGTGAGCAGCTCATAATAGCGGGAAGGGAACAGCGGAAGACTTCGGACGATTCATCAAGGGAATTCCCTTGGAAAGCGCGGCCCCCGGATGGAGGAGCATGCGGAGGTATCGGCTTTATCTTTATCCCTTCCCGGTTTCTCGATCACTCTCTCATTGCACCAGAATGGACTGCAATTCATCCCATTTTGCCGTAATGGTCCTGATACTGGTCAGCATGTTCTCCATATCCCCATTCTGGTTCTCAATGGAAGCCAGAAATTGCTCGTTGGTTGCGGCGTGTTCCTGCGAGATGGCGGAGATGCTCTCCAATTGTCCGTTAATGGCAATAAAATGGCCGAACACCTGGTTAATCAGATCAATCTCGGAGCTGAGCGCCGTACTTTCCTCTTCGAAGGTATGCTGCAGCCTGCCGAAGAAGCCTGCCAGCTCCTGCACAACCTGTTCCACAGTTCCAATGGCCTGGGCGCCGCTCTGCACATTGACAGCGGTCTGGTCCATCTTGGCCGTTACATCTGTGGTGATGGCATGGATATTGGCTACCAAGGAGGAGCTTTCCTCCGCAAGCTTTCTCACTTCGTGGGCTACAACGGCAAACCCCCTGCCATGCTCGCCTGCCCGGGCCGCCTCAATGCCCGCGTTAAGAGCGAGCAGGTTGGTTTGCTTGGCAATATGAGTGACATTTTGCAACAGGTCGGTAATCTCCCCCACGCTCTGCTGCAGCACCTCCATCGTAGCCATGGCTTGTTCCACTGAACGGCCTGTTTCCTGCATCTGCCGGTTCATCTCGGTCATCTTGCCTGAGCCTTCCCGGACTTGCTCCATCATGTCCGCAGAGTTGAGGGAGAGAACATGGGAGATGTCCTTGGCTCTCGTTACCAGCTCGGTTGTATCCAGCACCGTATCCCGAATGCCGCCGATATTGACGGCTTGCTCCTGAACGCCCGCGGCTACCTCTGAAACGGCTGCTTTGAGGCCGTCATTGGTATGCTTGATGGTGTGAATATGGCCTGAATACCGGTTGAGGTCGCCGTCCAGCACCTGGGACACCTCCTGCAGCTTGTCCATGGTCACATTCAGTTTGCTAAGCAGCCGTGATGATTCTTCTTCCTTGCCAGTGATGGAGGCGAGCAGGTCGTTTCCCCATTTGGTCAGAAGAAAGATGAGAGTGGCGGAGGTATTGAAGTAGACCAGCATCCTGGTCAGGCCGGAAGCTTCACCGGTGGAGTTGGCCAGAGCGGACGGGTCGGTAATGAAAGCGATAATGATAATGGCATTCACCAGAGCGGACATATAAAGCACCAGTCCCTTCCGGAAGTAGAGAGCGGACATGGCAAAAGCCACGAACAGCAAGTAGAAGCTGGCGATGGACGGGGTATCCATGACATTGGCCTGGAAGGCGACCAGGGCAATCACTGTTCCGAACACGCCTCCCTTGATCTGTTCCTTGACCGGAGTGAAATACAGGGCAGTGCTGACGGAGAGAATCACTGCAATGCGGATGCCGTTCTCCAGCAGAATCTGGCTCATCCCGTTATAGAGGTATCCCTCCACCAGGATCAGCAGGCTTGCAATGAAAATGACGGTGAGATTGGTTTTACTTACTTTTTTCAAGTTATAGGCGCTTGCTGTTGTGCTCATCAGACTTGCTCCTTTCAACTGTCTTGCTTGGGGAGCCTTGGCTTAAGGCCAAGTTCTTCTGCGAAAGTAATTGCATCCGGCTTTAAGGATAGTATGATCCGATGTAATTGCATCCGGCTTAAAAAATAATATATGGAAGTATGTAAAAGGGGCGTTTCCGCGGTGGAACAATATGTGGTGAACGGTCAAAACCTGTCCGGGCTGCCTTCTTGGCTCTGGATGAAGCGGGCAGATGCCGGTATAGCGGTGATCGGCCTGACGGAAGCGGCACTTGATGCCTGCGGGCTCATTCTCCACGTGGAACTGCCGGAAGAAGGGGATCATATCCTCCAGGGACATGAGTGTCTGCTTCTGGAGCTGCTGTCTCAGGAAATCGAGCTGCCAGCCCCTCTCTCGGGCAAAATCATCCGGGTGAACCGGCAGGTGGAGCGCAATCCCGGCCTTCTTCATCAGCTTCCAGCCGGTCAGAGCTGGCTGCTGGAGGTGCAGGAGGCACCCTTACAGCAGTTTGAATGAAAGGAAACGGCAGCGGTGGTAGTAAACGGCTGCCGTTTCCCATGTCCGCCGCGTCAGATGAACCCTTGAATGCCATTAAAGGTTACATCAGACGCGGCGCTTAATTTCCGGTACTTGCTGGCATATTTAACCACCGCCAACACGAAGGTGGCATGGGACCAGGTGAGGGGAGCCACGGAAACAGGGCTGCCGTCGAAGGGGTCCAACTGCTCCGGAAGAATGCCGCTCTCCATGGCATGCATGGCGACCCATTCCAATGTTCTCCGGGGTTCGGCCAGATCTGCGACAGTCTTGGCCATCTCAATCTCCCACTCTGCTGTCCACAGGGTGCAGATGATCCACGGGTTGCCGGGTACTTGCTCAATATTGGAGCTCCGCTGGAAGTAGTAATCGTGATAATAACGGGCAATGCCGCCCACCTGGGTTTTGGCTGCCAGCCCTTCCTTGATGGCGGTCATTGTCCGGACCACACAGGGGTCGTCGGCCGGCAGCACCCCGAACTCGAAGATGCCGTAGATGCTGCTCTCCAGGGTGGTATCCTTGACCCACTTGCCGTCCTCCTGATAGAGCCCGCGGACGAATCTGCCCAGGTTCTCATCCCACAGATGCTCAAGCATCGCAGTGCGGATATTCAGCGCCGCTTGAAGAAATCTGCGGCTACGGTCATCGTCTCCGAACAGGTTGCAGAAGTTGGAGGCGGCCACCAATCCGCCGTAGACGGCTGAACAGGTGAACGTGAAAATGCCATAGCGCTCCTCCCACAGGTCATAGCTGGGCTTGGGCAGTCCCAGCTCCGGTTCGACGAAGGCTGTAAGGAAGCGGGCGGCGCGGCGGATCAGGGTGCGGAAGACGGACTGGGGCAGCTCGATATTGCCGTGCTTGGCGAAGTCCTGCCACAAGGCGAACAGCACCAGAGCGGTTTCGTCTTCCTGGATGGGCAGGCGGGTGACTCCCTCATAGATGTAGGGATGCCAGCTGGAGCCAACTGTACCGTCCGGATTGTACTTGTGGTGAAGGAATCCTTCGGGAGTCAGGGCATCCGAGCAGAACTTGAAGAAGGGCGCCACCATGCCGGAGTAGCCGGCCATGGACATGGCGTAAGCCACCAGTGCCCCGTCCCGCGGCCACATATAGCTGTAATGGTCACGGTTGTGCATCAAAATGTCTGTATCATTGGCGGCAACGATAGCCCCGTTGGCATCCATCTGGGTGCGGACGATGAGAAGACTGTGCTTGAACAGCTTCACAACATCCTCCGGCAAATCCCCGTAATACCGCTCCGACTTGTTGACCCAGCGCTGCCAGTAGATCTTCACCCGGTCCAGCAGCTTGCCCGGATGGCTGTCCTTCACGTATTGGTCCAGCTTCTTCACGTCTTCCAGTGTCTTGCCGACGCTCATCCAATAATAAAGCGTGGCTTCGCCTCCAGCGGGAACCATCAGCCGGAAGCTGATGGTGCTGTCCACCGAGCCCTGGGAGATGCCGTTGCCGCTTAGGACGCCGTCCTCCGCATCCCGCCACGTCCCCTCTGCGCCATGGAACCGCTTGACTCCGGTGGTGTATTGGTAGATGCCATCGGTGCCGGCCAGGCCGTTGAACATGAAGTAGCGGTCCTTCTTATAATGGAAAAGCGTATTGTTGGAAGGATAATAGACGGCTGTGTCGCCAACCTCCGTCTCATTGATCATCATATCCTGCTGGAAGAAGAAACGGACCTCCCGTTCCGTATCCAACTCGTTCTTGATGATAATGCGCTTGATATAGATAGATTCCCGCTGATGGACCCCATCATTAATCGTAAGAGAAATTCCCAGTCCCTTATGGACCCCGGTAAGATTGGTAATGAGAGAGTCTTCCTCATAGGCGTGATGAAAGGTCCAGTCAGGATCGGAGAACCAGGCGAACCGGCTGTCTACCCACATGCCCACGCGGCATTGATAGCCGCCTACATGATTGAGCTGGCCCACGAACGGGTAATAGATATCACGGATAAAAGAATGATCGTCCAGGTTGATCAGAAAATTGCCGTTGCCGATCGAATAATGTCGAGGCATGTTGTCACGTCCCTTCTATTAATCTACTATTACAAGCATGGGCAAAAAATGCAAGAAAAATTCGATGAATAGGGTAATTTTTCCTAGGGCGTGTCTGAAAAGTCCGGGGGTACTTCAAGCGTTAGGAACGATGCAAGGGGCGAAAAGGAGGTGAAGGATGTCCCCAAGCGGGTTTTCAGATACGCACTAAAGAAAGCCGTCTTGCAAGAAGGAAAACATTGCCGGAAGGAATGGGATCGGCGGGAACAGAATACATATGTCAAAAGGGTCTTGCCACGAGCCTCTTAGCCGCTAGGAGAACGGAGGAATGGATATGAGCTTTTGCTGCGGCGCCAGTATGATCGGAACGCGGGGCACTCTGAAGCATATCCGTACAAGGATTCACAATGTCCCCATCCTCCTGTGTCCGGTATGCAGCCGGGTGCAGGTGCACTATCTCGCACTCATGGAATACGAGATGCTGGCGGAATACGCTCATGGAGATCTTGTGGCGGATATAGACTTCAGTGATTATACAGATATGCCGCCTCCTGCGGAATTGTTCGCTAATTGCGTGAATAATGAGGAGACGGATTCTCCGGGAGAGGTGGTCTCTTCCCAGATCGACATGGCGCTGGATCTGTTAGCCATAAGCGATGCGCTGGGAGACAGGGAGTGGACGGAGCAGCTGCGGGCAAGGCTGGCGAAGCTGGCCAGACGCTCCGTCAAGCTGCAGGGCAGGGCAGGAAAAAAGGCATCCGCGGATTGAAGCGGATGCCTTTTTCTTTGACAGATCAAAAAGTACATAATACCGAAACAAAAACACATGGGGCAACATAACGGAAAAAATTTCCGTAAAATGAGCGAGTAAAGAAGAAATTGCAAGGATAACGGAAAAAATTTCCGTTAAACGAGCGAGTAAAGAAGAATATTGGATAGGTCAATAATTTTCGTTATGAGTAAGCGGAGCGGGAGCGCTATAGGAAAGGTGTTGCCCCTTTAGCAACGTAAAAAGGACCGGATTGTATTTTTCCTCCAGATTTTTCTCAAAGTCCAACCGGGTCTGCCTCATTTCACTCCAGCCGGGCGGTGTACCCCATGGTTTTGCCTTGTCCAAAACTCAGACAAAGTTAAACTATTTTCAGCAACTTTTAAGCTTGGCTTCAGATGCTCTTCATTTTTTGGGCCTATGATTGTTCTAATACATATATAGGCAGCAAATTTATGGAGGGATCCGCGGATGAAATGGTTTCAAGATCGTAAAACCTCGCAAAAAATTGCCATGCTTGTGATATTCATGACCATATTAATGGTGTTCGTAGGCGGAATGGGCTTTAGGCAGCTTGACGCTGCCGTCAAGGATATGAACGCCATGTACGAGGATTCCGTCTTGCCTATCAGTTCCCTCAATCAGCTTCAGAATGCCAGCCGCAATATGGAAAAGGGCCTTATGCAGTATCTGGGAACATCTGCCGGACAAAGCCAGGCGGAAATGGCTGAGGCTATGGAGGCGCAGCGTGAGGAGTTGACTCAGCTGCTCAACGTGATCGGCGGAGGGAATATGGATGCCAGGGAGCAGGAGCTTTTTGAGACGATCAAGACGTCGCTCAACCAATATGCCACAGAAATGGTGCCGTTTCTGCAGGAAATGATGAACAATATGCCTGCCAATCCGGGATCTGCTCCCGGGGGGATGCCGGCTGCGGGCGGTGGAGGCGATGATCTCCGCTTCGCCACCGGCCAGGAGCAATTGGCCAAGATCGGGGACGCCATTCAGGAGCTTACAGTTTATAATACGGAGAAGGCCAAGCAGGCTACCTTGAAGGTGAAGGAAGAAACCCAGAAGGCTTCCTCGAACATGTTGCTGATGATCGTCATTTCAGCGGCCGGCGGCGCGGTGTTCGGTCTGCTCATCTCCCGCCAGATCGCCAATCCCATCCGCCGGATTGCTGCAGTGGCGGAACAGGTGGCTGCAGGCGACCTGCGGGCAGAGCCCATGCGGCTCAAGCGGGCCGATGAGCTGGGAGAGCTGGCCAACTCCGTGGACCGCATGATGGAATCGCTCAAGGAGCTGATTCACCGGCTGGCTGATTCCACCGGGGTAGTGGAGGAATCCTCTCGGGTGCTGCTGGATCAGGCAGTGAGGACAGAGTCGGCAGGACTGGCGATTTCGGAGGCCGTTAATCTGACGGATGAGGGAGCAAGGGAGCAGAGCATCAAGGTAGGCCACATGACCGGGACACTGCAGGAGATGGCTGCTGCCATTCGCATGACGGCGGCCTCCGGTGAAGCGGCCGCATCGGCCTCCACCCGTTCTGCGGAGAAGGCCGGACAAGGACTTGCTGTCATCGGTAAGGCGATGAAGGATATGGAGGCTGTACTGGCGGATATTCAGACGGCAGCCTCCCAGATGTCCGAGCTGGACCGGGAAGCGGCCCATATCTCCGAGATTGCCCGGTTCATTACCGAGATTGCCAGCCAGACCAACCTGTTGGCGCTTAATGCTTCTATTGAAGCGGCCCGCGCTGGAGAGCATGGCCGGGGCTTCGCGGTGGTCGCCGAAGAGGTGCGCAAGCTGGCTGAGGAGTCCCGACTGTCCTCCGAGCGGGCCACAGAATCGGTCAAGCTGCTGCGCAAGGGAACGCAGCAGGCGGCGGGCCTGATGCAGGATAATGCCATGAAGGCACAGGCCGGAGTAGCTGCCGCCTTGCAAGCCGGAGCCATGTTCGAGGAGATCGCCGTGGAGGTGGATCGTGTATCCGAGCTGATGACGGATCTGTCCGCCGCCGTGCAAGAGGCCTTCGCCGGCTCCGAGGAGATTGTCAGCCAGGCGGAGAATCTGCGGGATATCGCCGACCGTTCCGCTACCCTGTCGGAGCGCGCCGCCGGTCAGGCGGTGGAAACCGTCTCGGCCATGAAGGAGATTCGCGGTTCCTCCGAACGGCTGGAGCAGGAATCCGCCGGACTGATGAAGCTGATGAACAGCTTCGCAGTCTGAGATAGTTATATGGTAAGGCAATACAGATCCAAGCCAGGCCCCCATCCTATAATCTAGGAATGGGGGCCTGTGCAGTAGATAACACCCAAAAAAGTGTTAACAGGAAACTGTGGGAAAAGCAGGAATTTTATCATGTTGTGTCGAATCGTATTTTCAGGAACATGAGATCAATATACTGTAGGAAAGGAACGGTGGAAGGCTTGCGTAGGCCTATTCTCAATACTCAGGCTAATAAAGTAAATCTTAGTGCAAGAACGGGGCAGGATGTACGGATTACCCAGGAGTTGAACGGTCCGGCTCTCGAGAAGAGGCTTAAGCAGAAACGCTCTAAAGCATATATGGAAGCCATGGTCCAACTGGATGCTCATGGGGCCATATGCGACAACTCCAAGGTTCAGGAGCTTGTCGGCGCCATGCAAAAGGAGTTTGCGGATTTAAAGCCCATCCAGCAATTTATCGGTCTGGTTGCCAAGTGCAACCTTGGTTTTCCATATGAAGTGCATACACTGGATATTGTAGGCGACATTGTTGATCATTACAAGAAGGGCCGGACTTTGCCCGACGGGCTGGAAAAGGCCCGAATTCTGGCCCAGCATCCCAGCTATGCATTTATTGAGGTTTACACGAATTGCATTTGTGCGGTTTCTGACGATGGAACAGTATCGTATACAAGGGGGGGCGACAATGTCAGGTGAGCGAATCATTGACCGTGCTAACCTGAATGGCATTGAGTCTAATATAAGAAACCTTAGGGCTGAGATAGGAGTAGTTGCTCAGCAGATCCGTGCAACGGACCACAATGTGCAAGTAGTCCATCAAGGGGTTGTGGGAGCACAACAGAGGCTGGATCAGCTTACCAATGAATTCGTGGCAGTCCAACAGGGGCTGGATGATCTTACCCATGAATTCCGCGATTTTGTCCGTAAGGATATCCTGTTCAAAGAGCTTCAGCTGGCGGAAACCCGGTTGGTCAAAATTCGCCAGGAGATTGAAACCAACTTTGGACATTACAATGAGGTCAGAAGGCGGGTAACCGGGATTCTGCAAGCCGTTGACGTGCGGTTGGTCAAGAAGGAGACCATTGAGAATACGACTGAGGAGCATATGCTGGCTGCGCCCAGATATTGGCTTGCCCCTTGCTTGATTGCGCTGGCCGCTTGGCTAAATGATAATAAAGAGCTTGCGGAACGGGCGATGATGGAAGCGATTAGCCGTAATGATGAGAAAACGGCCCTTTTCTTTGCATTAGTTACGAGACGGGGGTCGCGGTATAAAGCAAGCCGTCAATGGCTGGACCGATATTTCGGACTGCAGGACCCGCAGAACCTGGAGCGGGAAATCATTGTATTAATAGACGGGTTTACGAATGGCATATTCGGACCCGAAGCCCGCAGTCAAGTAGGCAAGCGTGTGGAGGACTGGATAGAGGAGCTCTCACAGAGGCAGGGCTTTATCGAGGAGCAGACCAAGCAATGGAGGGCCATTCTGAACGCCAAGCAACGGAAGCTGGACGACGGGGCCTATTCATTTTTAAGAAAACACAGCAGTACATGGCCGCAATTGGAGGCCTCCATGATGGGGGCCAAGCTCCATACCATTCTTAGCGATTATTTCAAGGATATTCTGAACCAGCCCATCCTCCCCCATGCCAGTATAGCTATTGCAGTTGATGCCTTGTTGGATACGCTTGTCTCCAAGTTTGATGATGAGGAGCTTCCCTTAAGGAGAGACGAACGGCTGCAGCAGCTGATTGTGGAAGAGTCCGGAGACCGTAATGCAGCCCAAAACCGGTTTAACTTGGAGAAGGTGCTGGAGAAGAAGGTGAGCTTCACCCAACTGCTGACCAATTTTGCCACGAATCCGGAGGTTTCCCAGGCTTCTGCGGCTACACAGAAATATGCGGTTGCTCTCTCCAAGGACTGGATCAGACAAGCACATGATGATATGACCTTGGATAACCGGATGAATGTGCCAGAGAAAATACAAATCGAAATTGATGACTGGTCCGGCAGCACTGTAAACGGAGACAATGAGTCTGAATTGCTGGAACAATTGACCAAGCACGTAGAAGCGCGCCGGGACGCCGATCTGAAGAAATTGCGTCATAAAATTATGCATTGGGCAGGACTGGCAGTTGGAATACTCATGCTTATAGCAGCCATAGCCGCTCCTCCTCTTCTTTTTTTGGGCGGCGGCGGGATTGCCTATTTTTTCTTCAAGACGTATAGGCTTCGCAAGGCAAGAGCCAAAGTGACGGAGGAATATAAGCAGTTCCTGCAGCAATGCCAGGATATGCTGCGTGCGGTTCTGTCGGATGTGGTGGATTGGCGCAATGACTACGGGGTTGAGGATGGCCACTCTGTACTGGTTACTCAATTGCTGGAATCGGTTACGCCCGAGCATTACACGTTCAGCAGCTATGATTCTGCCCGGAATGTGCTCAAATCATAGCGTGCTCAAATTATAAGGAGGAAGGCGGGGCGCTACATATGGCGGAGAATGCTCAACGCCCGATATTAATTCAGCGTAATGAAGGCAGTAATGCCGCGGCAAACAGTAACCGGCAGACAGGCAATGATGCTGCCAAGATCAATATCAATGAAGCCTTGGCCAGCCAGTTTCCCGATTGGGACCTGGCCCCTCCCGTCCAGTTGGTCAGGAGGAAGGGCGGCAGGTTCACATGAAGGCCCCTGTTATATATGCGGACTGGGTCCGTTGTTTTGACGCGTTCGCTGCTGGGGATGAAGATGAACAGACGCTGCTTCTAATGGAGCAGGGCACGATAGATTGGACAACCGGGATAGATTCCAAAATGACAGAACGGCTGTATCAGCTCCTGGAGAAGCGCTTGAAGCAAGCAAGTGAACAAATGCATCTGGAGTTCAGCAGGAACCAACAAACCGATGACCATGTGGTTCGCGCTCTGCTGAATGCCCGCAGGAGATTCGCGGTTCTGTTGCGGCTTGTGTCCTTGAAGGCGTATCCCCCAGAAATACGGGCGGCATTGAAGCATACGCTGAATTCCTATGTGATTGATTCCCAGTCAGCTCTGGAGAAGAGCGCGGCAGCGGACCGTACGGGACATCTCTCTATGCTGATCAGGAATAATCCTTTGACAAACTATGAAGTCATGGCCAAAGAACAGTCGTCTGCTGCAGCTATCCCCAACCCTCTGCATAAGGCTGTTACTGGACCAAATACTCGAAAAAGAAGGGTATTGTGGAAGCATGAGTGATATGAATACATGCAAGGAAACACTGGAGCGGTATCTCAAGGCCAGGATTCCGTTCATTTCAATCCGAACTCCTGAACGGGCCCGAGCACTGCTTATCATGGAGCAGCTTGCCAATAAGCTGGCTGTATCCGTATTTTACCATACCATCTCTCAGGGAACCCGGGATATTACCAATAACAGAGTAGCTAATGATGACAGATCCGTGATTGGCGGACTGGATTTTGCCGGCCAGAAAATCAGCCAACAGCAAAACCAGACTTTTATTTTCACCGAGGTTCAGGATATTGAGGATGATACTGGAACGGCGCGGCAATTTCAGGATATTGTTGCTACGGCTATAGAAACAGGCGGCAGTGTGGTTGCAATTACCAATAAGCCCGTATGGGGGCCCTTGCAGCGGCATGGAATGTCCATCACCTTGGACCCGCCTAATGAGGATGAGATGCTTGAGATTGTCCGGGATCAGATTTCCCCTTATCGCGGTGAAATGGAAATTCAATGGGGAGCACAGGAGGAGAAGCAGGCCGCTGCCGTGTTGGCGGGGATCAGCCAGATTGAAGCGGAAAATGTAATTGCTACCTTATTGGCCAATGGCTCTATTATGAATGAGGATTTGAAGGAAATTACCTTTGCCAAAGATCAGATTTTTGCAGATATATCCGGTATTGAGCGGGTTCAGGTCCGGGAGGATTATCAAGTGGGCGGCTTGGAAGGGCTGAAGCTGTGGCTTGATGCCAACGAACAACTGCTGACGGCTGACCTGCGTGAGAGAGGAATTCGTCCCCCGCGGGGGATACTGCTGGTTGGCGTGCCCGGATGCGGGAAATCTCTGTCTGCCAAGGCTATTGCTTCGGCGTGGAAGCTGCCGCTTTACCGGCTGGACTTATCCACCATACAAGGACAGTACTTGGGTCAAAGCGAGTCAAGGCTGAAGGAGGCATTGTCTACCGCAGATCATGTGGCTCCTTGTGTGCTATGGATCGATGAGATTGAGAAAGGACTTGCCGGAGCATTGGGAACAGGTGATGGCGGAACCTCAACCAGAATGGTCGGACAGTTCTTGTTTTGGCTTCAGGAGAGCCTTGCCCGGGTTTTTGTGGTTGCGACTGCAAATGATGTATCCAAGCTTCCTCCGGAGCTTTTGCGCCGCGGCCGCTTTGACGAGCTATTCTTTGTGGATCTGCCTACTCCCAGGGAGCGCGAGGAAATCATCCGCATCTATGTGCGCAAGGGGCTAAAGAAAGAATTGGATTCTTCCTTAATGGAGCGCCTCGTACGTCTTTCGGACGGTTTCGCCGGAGCGGACCTGGAAGCTGCCGTGAGAGATGTGGTGAAGCAAGCGGTGGTCAAGGGAGATGACAGTATTACGGAAGATACCTATATCCGCTATTTCGAGAATGTGGTGCCCTTATCACAGACGAGCCCCGAGCAGATTCATCAGATCCGGTTATGGGGGAAGGAACGTGCGGTTCCTGCCGGGCGAGCTTTCGAAGAAAGCGGTGCTTCAGCAGACCAGCCCCATAAGAGAAAAGGGTTCCGCAACGTTATCGTGTAGGTTAAGCGGAGAACTTGTATGGCTGCTTGCATCCGATGTATTGACAGCGGAGGCAGAAAGCAGTAGAATCTATTTAAATTCAATAGGAATTGTTGGATTTTAGACCGACTAGATAGCTAGAGGCCTTGTTCGCTGCCGAACGAGGCTTTTTCTTTTGGCCGTGTCTGATAAATCCGGAATTTCTCTATTACGGGAGGAGATTGAACGATGAGCGCATTGAAGGAAGCCGCGGAATATATTGCGGCTACGCCAAGGGTAGTGCTGGGAACGGTAACAGAGCAGGGAGTGCCTGCGTTGAGAACGTTGGGAGGCTTCGCCACCGACGGACTCCATGTGTATCTGTCCACGGCCAAAACCAGCGGCAAGGTTGAGCAGATCAAGGGAAATCCCAATGCCACGCTGCTGTTCCAGCAAGAAGGACAGGAATTGAAGGCTTTCCGGAACGTAACTCTGACCGGCACTCTGAGCAAGGTGTGCAGCAAGTGCGGCGAGGAGTATCAGCATGCCATTGCTCTGTTGAGCGCCCGGAGTCCCCGTTTTAAAGAGCGGGCGGAGAAGGGCGAGCTTGGCGAGACGGTGATCTTCAAGTTTGTGCCCGACAAGGTGAAGCTGCTGGATTTTGCCAAAGGAGCAGGTCCTGCCGCTGTGGAGGAAGTATCTGTGCAGGAGGCTGTCTAAGCTGCATAAGAACGGTAAGGCTGCGTGACCAAGCGAAGGATTTGCCTGGTCCGCTGAGTGCCGCGGAGCAGGCAAATCCTCAAGCGTCCCCAAAGGCAGTGCAAGCGTTCCACGAGCGCTTGACACTGTTTTTTTGGTGAGCAGAAAGTATGTCATTCCGAGGAAGGGGAGCCCTTTCTCCGTGGATCAAGTCTTCCCCTCGGCTCCGTCCCCTAATTATGGAAACTGCCTTAGGAAATAAGGGAAGCGTTATTCCCCTATTGTCCTTCCCGTCGGCCGATTCTCTTGAATAAGGGAACGTATTTTCCCTTATTCCCATTTTTGGAGCGCATTTTGGGCGGTTTGGGAGGGAATAAGGGAAAAAGGAGGGCCTATTTCCGGGAAATGGCCTCCTGTCTGAGCAATAAGGGAAAGACCGGGGTCTTATTCCCAGGCCATCCTCTTGCCTGAGGCTAGAGCGTGTTTGCAAACCAATAAGGGAAGGTTTATGCCGCAAGCCCAGTGAGCGGCGTCGATGATCAATGTAGCCGAAAAACGGCAATGGAAAATGAGAAGAACGTGAGCATTTCCATCCGCCCCACAATAATTCAGATGTTCCCCCTCATGCGTCATAAAAAAACCATATGACCATGTACAGATTTGTCAATGAGTGGAATAACAGATTAGCAAATTTATTGTCCAATATTTACAGCTTCGTGACATCGTAGGGGAACTTATTGACAGTGGAGGACTCATCCATTAGGATAAAGCTATTAATTCCGATAAGTTAAGTAAGAATTGTATCATATGATGCCGACTGGGCTAACCAGAGGCCGGACTTTACACCTGCGAAGGGTTTAAAGTTCCGGCCTTTTTGTAAGTCTCAGACTTACATGCCGCTGTGCGGTACCACTGATGAATGAAGTAACGGGATTCTGTTATTTCAGGATAGAAAGTATAACCGTGGAAGCGGCTCGGCTTCTTGACAAACGCGTGGCGTCAAAAAGGTGCCGATAGGCGTTTATCCCCGATAAGCAAGCTGCGGCCCCTTCCAAGGAACCGCGGGTTGGGCAGCGTATCAATGATCGGTTTCACGGCAGATCGAAACCGGGATAAGCCGGGATAAACCGGGAAGAACCGGAGGAGGGATCACTGGCGGTTGAAGGGTTGGAAGGTTGAAAGGACGGCATAAGAAAGGGGGAGCCATATGGCTGGTTGCGGAAGTGAATTGAAGGAGGAGAGATTCGGCCATCTGGTCCGAAAGCATCCCTGCTTCAGCGGAGACGGGCATTTCAAGTTCGGCCGCATTCATCTGCCGGTAAGTCCCGCGTGCAATATCCAGTGCAAATTCTGCAAGCGAAGCTTCAACAAATTTGAGAACCGTCCCGGAGTTGCCGGAGGGATTGTCCGGCCCGAGAAGGCGGCGGAGCTGGTGGGGCGGGCGCTGGAGCTTTGTCCGGAGCTCACGGTGGCCGGAATTGCCGGTCCCGGCGACACCTTGGCCACACCCCATGCGCTGGAGACATTTGAAGCCATTCACCGGGAATATCCCGGATTGATCAATTGCCTGAGCACCAACGGGCTGCTGCTGGAGCGTTATGCGGAGCGGGTGGCCCAAGCGGGAGTCAAGACCGTCACGGTTACTGTCAACGCCGTTGATCCTGTGATCCAAGAGCAGATTTGCTCCACGATTGTGCTAGACGGCAAGGTCATCAAGGGCAGGCAAGCGGCGGAAACACTGATCCGCGCCCAGTTGGCGGGCATCCGCAAGGCAAGCGGGCTGGGACTGGTGATCAAGATCAATACCGTGCTGATTCCGTCCGTCAACGGGGAGCATACCGGCGAGATCGCCCGGCAGACGCGGGAAGCGGGCGCCTCCCTGATTAATATTATCCCGCTGATCCCCCAGCACGAGATGAGCCATCTGGAGGCTCCCGACTGCTTCCAGTTAGGGGATGCCAGAGCTGCCGCGGAGGAGTATCTGCCTGTATTCCGGCATTGTATGCAATGCCGCGCGGATGCCTGCGGGATTCCCGGCTCAGGCAAGGATCTGGCCTCTCAGCTGTACGACCAGCCCATGGAGGAGACCTTCTCCCACGGGTGAGACGGGAAGGAGAGAGGCTGATAAAATGGCATTTAAGGTTGCGGTTTCCAGTCTTGACGGCGTTCGGATCAACCAGCATTTTGGCAGAAGTGACAGTTTTCTTATTTATCAGATAGAGGACAATGGTGAGTATGCATTGGTGGAGGAGCGTCTGGTCAGCCGGGCTTGCGGCTTCGGGGGCCATGAGGAGGATGCTCTGGAGCGGGCGGCCTGCCTGCTGTCGGATTGCAGTGTGGCTCTGGTCAGCCGCATCGGACCGGGAGCGGAGAAGGCTCTTGCCGCCAAAGGAGTCAAGGCATTTGAGATCTATGACACGATTGAGCGGGCGTTAACCAAGCTGAACCGCTATCTTCAGGCGGTCAAAGACAAGAATGAAGCAAAATCCCACTAAACAGGAGTGGTCTCCATGGCGAAGAAATTGAAGCAGATTGCAATATATGGAAAAGGGGGAATCGGCAAATCCACCACCACCTCCAATATCAGTGCTGCGCTGTCTGTTGCAGGCTACAAGGTGATGCAGTTCGGTTGTGATCCGAAGAGCGATTCCACCAACACTCTGCGGGGCGGAGAATATATCCCGACGGTTCTTGATACCCTCCGGGAGAAAACCAGAATCAAGGCTCACGATGTCATCTTCCGGGGCTTTAACGGCATTTACTGCGTAGAAGCGGGCGGCCCTGCTCCCGGCGTAGGCTGCGCCGGACGGGGAATCATCACGGCGGTGGAGCTCTTCAAGCAGCAGAAGATCTTCGAGGAATTGGATCTGGATTATGTGATTTACGACGTGCTCGGTGATGTTGTATGCGGCGGGTTTGCGGTACCTGTGCGGGAGGGGATTGCGGAGCATGTGTTCACGGTTTCTTCGGCAGACTTTATGGCCGTCTACGCAGCGAACAATTTGTTCAAGGGCATTCACAAGTACTCCACCTCGGGAGGCGCGCTGCTGGGGGGCGTTATCGCCAATTCCATCAATGCTCCTTACTCCAAGGATATCATCGATGATTTTGTGGCCAAAACGAAAACCCAGGTGGTGGAATATGTACCCCGCTCTGTTACCGTGACCCAAAGCGAGCTTCAGGGGAAAACCACCATCGAGGCTGCCCCCAACTCCCAGCAAGCCAAGATTTACAAGGAACTGGCCCGCAAGATTGACGAGCATGAGGTATCCAAGGTGCCCGCTCCCATGGAGGTCAGCGAGCTGCGGGAATGGGCCTCCAAGTGGGGCGAGCAGCTGGTGCAGTTGGAAACAGGTGTGGTGCAGACAGAGGCTGTAGGCAATCTGTAACATAAGGCACAGCTTCTCTGCGCGGGCGAGAAACGAATACAAAAGCCAAATATCGATATGAAAGGAAGAGCTTCCATGACGAAAATAGCAAGAAGTCTGACAGACCTCATCGGCAATACCCCGCTGCTGGAATTGGGCAACTTCAACAAGTCCAAGAATCTGGGCGCTACTGTTATTGCCAAGCTGGAATATTTTAACCCGTTAGGCAGTGTGAAGGACCGGATTGGCTATGCCATGATCCGGGATGCGGAAGAGAGGGGCGTTTTGACCAAGGAAACGGTCATTATTGAACCTACCAGCGGCAACACGGGGATTGCGCTTGCTTTCGTCGCCGCAGCCCGGGGGTACCGTCTGATTCTGACTATGCCCGAGACCTTCAGCGTGGAGCGCAGGAACCTGTTGAAGGGGCTGGGAGCGGAATTGGTGCTTACCCCGGGAGCGGAAGGAATGAAGGGTGCGGTGCGCAGGGCGGAGGAGCTGGCGGCGGAGATTCCCCATTCGTTCATTCCGCAGCAGTTCAACAATCCGGCCAATCCCGATATTCACCGCAAGACCACTGCCGAGGAAATCTGGAGAGATACAGACGGCAAGGTGGATATTTTCGTAGGCGGGGTTGGCACTGGAGGAACGATTACCGGTGTGGGTGAAGTGCTGAAATCCAGAAATTCGGATATTCAGATCGTGGCAGTGGAGCCGTATGATTCGCCTGTGCTCTCCGGCGGTACTCCGGGCCCTCACAAGATTCAGGGAATCGGACCGGGCTTCGTCCCGCTGAACCTGAACCGGAACATTGTGGATGAGGTTTACAAAGTAAAGAATGAGGAAGCTTTGGAAACTGCGCGGGAATTGGCCCGCTATGAGGGACTGCTGGTGGGCATCTCCTCAGGCGCCTCCGCTTTCGCGGCTTCCCAGTTGGCCAGACGGCCGGAAAATAAGGGCAAAACCATCGTCGCTTTGCTGCCGGATACAGGGGAACGCTACCTGTCTACCGTCCTTTTTCAGGAACCGGCCCGAACTTAAAGCGGTAGTTCATGCATCAGCATCCTGAAAGGAGAAGCATATGAGCAACGTTATTGAACGGCCCAGATTCACCTGCGCCATGGGGGGCGCTATCGGCACCGTCCAGGCCCTGCCCCGGGCTATCCCGATCCTGCATACCTCGCCCGGCTGCGGCGGCAATCTGGCAGGAGCGTTAAGCGGCGCTTCAGGCTACCATGGCGGCAGCTATTGCGGCGGCCAGACCCTGCCCAGCTCCAACGTGGCGGAACGGGATATTGTCTTCGGCGGCGAAGAACGGCTGGCGGAGCAGATTGAGAACACCATCAAGGTGATGGATGGAGACCTGTATTTTGTGGTAACCGGATGCATGGTGGAGATGATCGGTGATGACGTCCACCGGGTGGTGAAGGACTTCAAGGGTGGAGAGCACCCGGTGATCGGCACGGAAACCACCAGTTTCAAGGGGAATTCCTACAAGGGATACGATTATGTGCTTCAGGCGCTGTTCCGGGATTTTACCCAGCCGGCTCTCGTGAAGGATGCCAAAACCGTCAATTTGTTCGGCATCGTACCGCTGCAGGACGTATTTTGGAAGGGCAATATTGATACCCTGAAGGCGCTGCTGCAAAAGCTTGGCCTTACGGTCAACACGTTCTTCGGCACCGGAGAGACCATTGATAATTTACGCTATGCGGCTTCCGCCTCCCTGAATATTGTCCTGTCTGAGGTGTACGGACAGGATGCTGCGCAAACCTTCCAGCAGGTGCATGAGGTGCCGTACATCACCGTTTCCCTGCCCATTGGGGATCATGCCACAACAGCATTCCTGCAAACGGTTGGCAAGGCAGCCGGTGTGGATCAGGCCATAATTGACCAGGTGATCTTTCAGGAACGGGCGTATTATTACGAATTCCTGCAGCGTCTGTCGGATTCGTATAACGATTTGGATTTCCAACGGTACGCTACGGTGGTGGGTGACGCCAATTATGCCCAGGCTGTAACCCGGTTTCTGGCGGATGATCTGGGCTGGCTGCCGGAGCTTGCCATCGTTACCGATCCGCTGCTGCCGGAGGACGAGGCCAAGATCAAAGCTTCCTTTGCCGGCTTCCATTCGGGATTGACGCCTGAGGTGGTGTTCGATACGGACGCCTCCAATGTGATCAAACATATTAACCGCCACTGGCCCCAAAGCAACGGCCAACGCTATTATGACGGGTTCGTTCCCGGCTTCATTGCAGGCAGTGTGATGGAACGGGATGTGGCGGAGCAGTTGAAGGTGCCGCTGCTGGCAGTCAGCTATCCCATCACCAACCGGGTGGTGCTGAGCCGTGCCTATGCGGGCTTCCAGGGCGCCCTGACTTTGACGGAGGATGTGATCAGTCTTCTGGTCAGCCATCGTTAACAGGTGTAAATAATAATATACGAGGAGACGATTCTATGGATTTTCTGAAGAATAAAGCGGCTCCCGTCCGGGAGGACCGGCTCGCAGCCTGCGGAGCATACGGCGGCTCCTGCTGCGATCTGTCCAACCAGTCCAAGAAGGGCGGCTGCCTGTTCAACACCAAGCGGACCTTTTCCCAAACCCAGGGCTGCCAGCTCAGCCTTAGTCTGGGGATGGTTGCCTCTATCCGGGATTCTGTGGTGGTGGTTCATGCGCCGGCAGGCTGCGGGGCCAATATGCTCCAGATGGCAGGGATCAACAAGGTGTTTCAGCAGCAGCGGGCGGCATCGGCCAGAGGGCTGCGCTGGATCAACACTAACTTAGATGAGGTGGATGTGATCTCCGGCGGGGAGAGGAAGCTGCGGCAAGCGGTTCTGAAGGCGGAGCAGGAATTCCGGCCAGAGGCCATCATCGTTATGAATGCCTGCGTACCGGCATTGATCGGCGATGATATTGACAGTATTCTGGACGACCTGCAAAAGCAGGTCAACGCCAATATTGTGCCCATCCATTGCGAGGGCTTCAAGACCCGGATTCAGGCCACCGCGTACGACGCCGTTTACCATGGCATCCTCCGCAACATGGTAGGTGAGGAAAAAGCCAAGGCAAAGCGGCAGCTAAGCGATGATCCTCTGGAGGAGGCCAAGCGCCAGGCCCAGATCAGCAGAACCGTCAATCTGCTGAATGTAGGCTCCATGAGCCGGGTAGACGAGGTCGAACTGATCCGGATTCTGAATGCGCTGGACTTGAATGTAAGGGTGCTGCCCTGCTTTGCCCATCCCGATGATTTCACCTATTCCTTTGAGGCGGCCCTGAATGTGAGCATCTGCGCCACCCATGATGATTACTTTGTGGAGCATCTCAAGGCCAAATACGGAGTGCCCTATGTGCTGCGGACCATTCCCATCGGCATTACCAACACCAACAAGTGGATCAGGGATATTGCCGCTTTCTTCGGAATCGAGGAACGGGCGGAACGGTTCATTGCTTCTGAGACGGAGGAGCTTGAGAGGGCGCTTGTGCCTTACAAGAAACAACTGCAGGGCAAAAGTGTATTCGTAACCGGCGGTGAAATCCGCATTCTGACCACAGCGGAACTTCTCTATAATTTGGGCATGGAGGTAGTAGGCTTAAGAGGCTATCATTTTGACAAATATGGGGAAGTGCTGTTGAACGAATTCCTGGAGGATGTACCGGGAGTGGATGACACTGTATTCAACGTAGGGGCGGGCCAATTGTTCGAGCAGGCCAATCTGCTGCGCAAGATCAAGCCTGATCTGTACGTGGGCCATATCGGCGGCAACGGCTCCGCCTCCAAGCAGGGCTTCACCATCTTCCCGCTGTTTGGCCAAAGCAATGATTATCTGGGCTACCAAGGGGTATTCGAGGTAGCCGCCAGAGTGGCGCGGATTATGCGCAACCCCGCATTTAACCGGAACCTGGGAGCCAATACCAAGCTTCCATACCGGGAGTCCTGGTATTCGCAGGACCCGTTCAGCTATATTGACCATTCCGCACTGCTGGAGGAACAGACCGTCTGAGAGGGCGCTCCCTCCCAAGCCGGTTCCTCGCGGAGTATCTGAAGGAGGACGTAGGGCATGCCTGAAACCGAAGACAAGATTTCCATCCGCAATGTCTACAGGAACTACCAGATCAAGCGGAATGCGAACGGGGAAGCAAAGGAATTTACCGCATTGGAGAACGTGAACCTAAGCGTCAAAAAAGGCGAGTTTCTCACCATCGTAGGTCCAAGCGGCTGCGGCAAGTCCACGCTGCTTGATCTTATCGCCGGACTCGCCACTCCTACCTCCGGTGAACTGTATATTGACGGCAGACGGATCACCAAGCCGGATCTGGACAGGGGCATTGTGATGCAGGGCTACGCCCTGTTCCCCTGGCGGACGGTTCGGCACAATGTGGAGTTCGGCCTGGAGATTAAGAAGGTGCCGAAGAATGACCGCAAGGAAATCAGCAGCAAATTCATCAAGCTGGTGGGGCTGACCGGCTTTGAGGACCGCTATCCCTATGAGCTGTCCGGCGGTATGAAGCAGCGGGTAGCGATTGCCCGTGCGCTGGCTTATGATCCGGAGGTGCTCCTGATGGATGAGCCCTTCGCCGCCGTTGACGCCCAGACCCGTGAGGTGCTGCAGGATGAGCTGCTGCGGATCTGGGAAGAGACGAAGAAAACCATCATCTTCATCACCCACAGCATTGACGAGGCGGTGGCCTTGGCCGACCGGGTAGCCGTGATGTCCGCCAACCCGGGCAGCATCAAGGAGATTGTCAAGGTGGGGCTGCCCCGGCCAAGATCAGTGGGAGATGTGCAGTCCACCGCCGATTTCAGCCTGATCCGCTACCGCGTCTGGGAATTGCTCCAGAACGGCAATGGCATCCAGGTTGGCCCGCAGCGGTCGGAGGAGCAATCCAATGTGCGGATATCCGAGCAGATTTCCGCCACTACCGTTTTGTAGCATGGCGCAAGACGGTACCCAGACTATGAATCCCTCAGGCCATGAATCCATTAAAACATCAGAATGGACGGATTAGAGCATGAATAAAGCTTTCCGATCAATTCATAATACGCTGGCAGGCTTTTATCTGGTCTTTCTACTGCTGATCATCTGGGAGCTTGCTCCACGGCTGGGCTGGGCCAGTGATGTATTCGTCCCGCCCTTCTCCAGAGTGCTGAAGACAGGCTGGGAATTGGGATTCATCAATATTATTCTATATATCGCCATTAGTCTGAAGCGGGTCTTCTTCGGCTTCATTCTGGCCGGGGTATCGGCGCTTCCTCTCGGCTTCATTCTGGCGGGAGCGTTGCCTTGGCTGGCCCGGTTCATCAGGCCGCTGACCTTGTTTCTCTCCCAGATTCCTCCCTATATTCTGTTTCCCATCTTCGTGATCATTGTGGGAGTCGGGGAGGGCGGCATCTACACCGTCATCTTCTGGTCCTCCTTCTGGCCGGTGCTGTTTACCTCGATCAGCGGGATCAACAATGTAGACCCGCTGCTGGTCCGGGCGGCCAAGGCAATGAACGCCAACCGCGTCCAGATCTTCTTCAAGATCATCCTGCCGGGGGCGTTCCCGGCGATTATGACCGGCATCCGCACCGGGCTGACCATGAGCTTCTTCATGCTGATCGGAGCCGAGAGCATGGGGGCGGATTCCGGCCTGGGCTGGCTCATCCACAATGCCCAGAGCATGGGTTTTATCGAGCGGATCTATCTGGGCGCTTTGCTGGTGGCGGTAGTGGGAGCTGTGCTCAACTATGTTCTTGAGTTTCTGGAGGAGAGCGTGGTGGACTGGAAGGAGGTTGCGTGAATATGAGCCTATCCAAGGCGACATTTAAGAAGCTGGTATACGGCAGCATTCCCATTATTCTCTTCTTTCTCTTTTGGGAGATTGGCTCGGGTCTTGTACCGGAGGGGGTTATTCCCCCGGTTACGGATGTAGTGAGAACCATCTGGATTTCCGCCACATCCGATGTACTGCTGAAGCAGACGGGAATCAGTCTGGGAAGGGTGGGAATGGGATTTGCCCTCTCCATCGTGGTTGCGCTTCCTCTGGGGTTTCTGCTGGGTACCTTCTTCCGGCCGGCCGAGAAGATACTGATTCCGTTCTTCCGCATGTGCGAAAAGCTGAATCCCTTTGCGATCATTCCCATATTCATGATTTTCTTCGGCATTGGCACCGCCGAGAAGGTAGCGGTTGTCTTCTGGGCTACGCTGTGGCCGCTCTTGTTCAACACCATAGCCGGGGCCCGCTCCGTGGACTATCAGCTGATCCGGGCGGCCCGCTCCGTAGGAGCACCCAACAGCGCCCTGTTCTTCAAGGTGATTCTTCCGTTCGCACTCCCCAATATCTTCACCGGTCTGGAGATTGCGGCGCAGCTGTCCTTCTTCATGATCATCGCTTCTGAGGTTATCGGCGCCAGTACAGGCTTGGGCTGGTACTATCTCAGCGCCAGTGTAAGGTACGACCTGCCGCTTATCTACGGCATTGTGCTCTACATTACTGTATTGGCGATTATTATCAATCTGGTGTTCGGCCGGTTGAAGAAGCATTTTCTTGTATGGAAAGAAGCGGTTCAGATCGAGTAGTTCACAGTCATGTATCCTTCAGCAGCTTAAACAGATGTGAGAAGGCTTTAATCAAAACTGGGAGGTTATGAAAATGGCATTGCAGAAAAAACAACGGTTTATTGTAATTGGATCGGTGGCGGTCGTAGTTGCCGCAGGAATCGGAATCGGGGCTTATTACGGCAGGACCTCGGACACGATCGGTCCCATTGAGGGTGCACAGGGCTTGACTACTTTGAAGGACGGAGGATTCGATGCTGCCGCCTCAGGCAAGAAGGTGATTACCTTGAAAACCGATACGAAGAAGAATTGCTCCTCCACCCCTTGGGTAATTGCCGAGAAAAAGGGCTTCTTCGCAGCAGAAGGTCTGGAAATCAAGTATACCGGTGAATTGACCACTGCTCAACGGCTTCCGTCCGTGCTTAACGGCACCAATGATATCGGCGGTGCGCTGCCCAATGCGCTGGCTACCTTCGTAGCGGGGGGAGCCAAGATCAAGGCTGTAACTCTCGGCGAGGTCGATCCGCCGTCCAGTGTAGATCCTAAATTCCGGCACATGCGGTTTGTGGGCGGGGAGAAATTGGCCGGGAAGACGCTGAAGGAGTTCGTGGAATCGAAGAAAGGCGCCAAAATAACCGTCAGCGGCACCGCTCCCAGCTGCAATACCTTCATTCTGAACCAAATCTTCAAGAATGCGGGTCTGGACCCAAGTCAAATTGAGTATGTGGCGTTCGAATCGGATACGGCAGCGATTCAAGCGGTGCAGCAGGGCAATCTGGATATAGCGGGCATTCATCCCCCCTTCTACAAACTGGCTAATGACTCCAAACTGACCTTGTTTGCCGATTCTGCCGACACAGGTCTGGGCGCTGCTTCCGGTGTTTCCACTTACTACTTTACTGACAAATTCATCCAGGAGAATCCGGAGGCGGTGCAACGCTTCGTGACTGCCATCAAGAAGGCTCAGGACTGGATCAATGACAATACGGATGAATCCATCAAGCTTACAGCCGAATATATCGGCCAGCCTGTAAACGCCACCCACTATTTCTTCGAGGAGAAGACACTGCCTACCCAACTGCTGCAGCCGTGGATTGATGATCTGGTCCAATCGGGAGCTCTCAAGAAGGATCAGGTGAAGATTGACGATTTGATTACCTCTCAATTCAATATTTGAGTCAAGCGGGAAAATAGAGTAGGCCCATGCAATGGCGCATGGGCCTACTCTATTTCGCGGATATAGAAAGTTTGACCGGCTGCCGCAAAAACAGTAAGATCCATCAAATGAAAAAGGAAGATCCATCATTCTCGCCCAAGCGGCAAGCGGTTTATAATCATATATGTAACCGAAATCACGGTGGAGGCGGGGTAAAATGAACCGGAAGAAGCAGGCTGATATTGTCATCTATGGAGGGACGGCTGCAGGTATTGTGGCGGCTGTTCAAGCCAAAAAAATGGGCAAGAGCGTGATAGTGATCGAGCCAAGCCGGCGTATCGGAGGCTTGACCACCGGAGGACTGGGAGATACGGATGTAGGGATGAAGGAAGCGATCGGGGGCTTGTCCTTGGAATTTTACCGGCGGGTGGCCCGGAAATATTCGCAGGACGGGGCTTGCTGGCTGTTTGAACCCAAGGTGGCGCTTGAGGTTTTGCAGGAGCTTGTGACGGAAAACAACATCGAAGTCGTTTACGGGGAAAGGCTGGACCTAAAGGACGGGGTGGCAAAGGAAGGAGCCACAATCGTCTCTATCCGCATGGAGTCCGGGAGCATCTACAGAGGCAGGGTGTTTATTGACGCCACTTATGAAGGGGATCTGATGGGCAAATCCGGCATATCCTATGTTGTCGGCCGGGAGTCAAATGCCCAATACGGGGAGACGTTAAACGGCATTCATCCCGGCAATGAGCTGCCCCGCGGGATCGATCCCTATGTGGTGAAGGGAGTGCCCTCGAGCGGCTTGCTCCTGCGTGTCAATCCCCATGCCGGGGGCGGCATCGGCGACGGGGACAATAAGGTGCAGGCGTATAACTTCCGCATGTGCTTGACGAACAACCCGGACAACCGCGTAGAGATTGAAAAGCCCGAGGGCTATAACGAAGCGGATTATGAAATTTTGTTCCGGGCCATCGAGCAAGGGCAAGACTCGCGTTTCTTCAAATTGAACCGGGTCACTGCGGATAAGACGGATTCCAATAACAACAGCGGCATCTCCACGGATTACAATGGAATGAACCATAGCTATCCCGAGGAGGATTACCGCACACGGGAACAGATTTGGCAGGCTCATCTCCTCTATCAGCAGGGCTATGTCTGGACCATTCAGAACCATCCGCGGGTGCCGGAGGACATCCGGGCGGTTTACAGAGAGTGGGGCCTGCCGCGCGATGAATTTATTGACAGCGGCCATTGGACTCCCCAGCTGTACGTCCGTGAATCCCGCAGAATGCTTGGCGATTATGTGGTGACAGAGCATGTGGTCAGACTGGAAACGCAGGTGCCCGATTCCGTAGGAATGGGCTCCTATGCCATGGACTCGCACCATACCCAATACTATGTAAACGAAGAAGGGCATGTAAGCACGGAGGGCGGATTTTATGTGAGATTAACCGCGCCGTATCCCATTAGCTACCGCGCGATTGTACCGAAGCAAACGGAGTGCACCAATCTGATCGTACCCGTATGCGTATCCGCTACCCATGCGGCCTACGGCTCGATCAGGATGGAGCCCGTATTCATGATTCTCGGACAATCGGCCGCAGCCGCAGCCGCACTGGCGCTTGACGGGGACGGCATCGTTCAAAATGTTAAGATCGAGCAGCTGCACTCCATACTTGTCCAGGAAAATCAGATTTTGTATGCCGACGCCTGACGCTTGGGGTCAATCAGGATTGAACCGGAATCCGAATTTGCTCCGGTATTCTCCCGGCGGATGTCCAAACCGCTCACGGAACACGCGGCAGAAATGAGGGTAGCTCTGGAAGCCCGTCTTATCGGCTACCTGTTCCAGGGCAAGATTGCTGTAGAGCACCTGCTGCTGCGCAAGCTTCAACCTGACGTCAATACAATAGGCGAACAGCGATTGGCCAAAAGCGGCTTTGAACAGATAGGAGCAGCGGGAGACGCTTAATCCGACGGAGGCCGATATGGTTTCCAAGCTGAGCGGCTCATGGGCATGATTTTCGATGAATTGCTTAAGCTTGTACGCGGTATCCGCTCCCTTGGTACGCTGCTTGAGCTGGATCACCTGCTCCAGTGTCAAGCAGAAGGTTCTAAATAGATAGTCCATGATTTCCTCTTGGTGTTGCATCACCTTGTTCTTTTCGCGGATAATATGCTTCCATAAGGTAATGACGGTATCGTCAAAGCCGATGTTCGTTTTGGCGGGCAAGTCTTTGTTCTTCCACCACGAGTCCAGCCATTCCCCGTTGCCGATCAGGAAGTAGTCTCCGACGGGTTGAATTTCCTCCGATTCCGGACCGCTCCGGGGCTGCACGTTTAATTCGTATGGCTGATCGGGAGGATAGATGAGCAGGTCGCCGGGGATGATGGTCTCGTATTCTCCCGCCACCAGGGCCCGGCAGGTTCCTTCTGCCTGAAGCCGGAACAGGTAGAAGCTCAGCCCGTCTTTGTACGCAACGGAGTGGGGCTTCGTATGGGTGAAATAATTGGCATACATGACGCAGGAACGGGGCGGAACGGACTTGGTCATAAGCGGGGCTCCTCCTGGAATGCATTCTCGCGAAATTCGGTGGGGGAAGCTCCCGTGTGTTTCTTAAACAGACGGCTGAAATACAGCGGGTCCTGATACCCCACATTTCTGGCAATCTCCTGAACCGGTATCAATGTATCCTTCAGCAGATATTTCGCCTGGGATATTCGCACCTCCAGGCGAAAGCTGTGGGGGGATTGATGATACCTCTCCGTAAACAGGTGAGCAAACCGGGATACGCTCAGGCTGCACATTTGGGCATAATCGGCCATTTCTTTGGTTTGGGCGTAATTGCTCTGGATATCCTCCACAATGCAGGTCAAGTCAGGGGCCCTGCCCTGCTTTTCCAAGCTGAGTCCCGACTCTATCCTGCGCTTGGCGGACATGAGCATCAGCAGCAAATAACCGGCGCAGGTATGCATAAAACCCGTACGCTTTAACTGAAGCTCCTTGATCAGCATGCCGGCATGAAGCATAAGCTCTCCTGTTTCAGCAAGCCGGTATTTTTGATACGGCTCCAAGCCGTATTGCAATGCGAGGAGAGGGACCTCCGTGCCGGAGAAATGCAGCCACAGAACATCGGTTCTGGCTTTATAATAGTATTCGTTTCTGATATAAGGCGGTACGATAATCATATCTCCGCCGCTCAGGGCTACCGATGTATCATTGTAATGAAAAACCGCACCCCCCGACACAATCACAACCAGCTGATAATCCTTCCTCCCTTTCGGACGCTTGGTCTCCATGCCGTCCTGTTCCGTATGCAGAATACCGCAGGAGTTCACTTGCAAGTACAAAGCGGAATCAAGATCATTGATACTCTCATTATCCAATCTTCCTATCTGAACCCGCATCCTGTCACCTGCTTTCTAGGTTATCTAAAATATAGTAAAGGCGCCGATAGAAATCAAGTGCATAAAAATGCCTTTTCAGCAGAAATGTCCATGTCAGATCAACAGGTTATGATATGGCTCCGGGAAGCATCGCCTGGCTATAATACGGGTAAGGAGCTGAGCGATATGAGAGAGGTCATAAACTTTGATTTTGATTGGAAATGTAAGCTTGCAGGCAGCGAAAAGGCACTGTCTTTTCCGGATGAAACAAAGCCGGAATACTCCATGTGCAAAACCAATGGCGCCGTTGCCGGTCCCGCCTCCGTACAATACCAGGCGGCCGGCAGGGATTGGTCTGCGGTAACCCTTCCCCATGATTATGTCATTACAGAAACCCCGTCCAAGGAGAACAGTGCGGCCAGAGGCTATTTGAAGGTTCAGGAGGCTTGGTACCGGAAGCTCTTTCTTCTAGAGGCTGCCGACCGGAATAAACGAATCACCCTGTATTTTGAAGGAATTATGGGCCATTCCCGAATTTATGTGAACGGCTGCCTCCTGCACCGCAATTTCAGCGGATATCTCTCCTTTGAAGTGGATATCACGGACTACGCCAACTTTGACAAGGAAAATGTGGTCGCAGTTTTCGTCGACCCTACGGAGCCGGAGGGCTGGTGGTATGACGGCGGCGGTATGTACAGACATGTCCGGCTGATCAAAACGGAGCTCCAGTCCGTTGATCTCTGGGGAGTCTATGCTTGTCCGGCCAAGAAAGAAGAGACGTGGGACGTTTCCGTTGAAACGACAGTCCGTAATGACGACAGCATTGAACAGGAGGTTCAGATCAAAAATGAGATTCTTGATGGCATGGGCCGGACCGCAGCAGAATGGAATCAAAGCGCTTCTGTACAGCCCAAGAATAAATCCATTCTCCGCGATACCGTACCTGTCCGGAATCCAAGATTATGGTCGGTCAACCGTACCAATATGTATACGCTTCGCACGACAGTGCTGCGAGACGGTGTGGAGATGGATCAGGTTCTCACTCCCTTTGGCTTCCGCACTATCCGGTTTGATGCAGACGGGGGATTTTTTCTCAACGAAGAGCAGCTTGAAATCAAGGGCGTGTGCTGCCACCAGGATTACGGCTTAACCGGGAAAGCCATGCCTGACCGAGTACAGCGCTACCGGATGAAATTATTGAAGGAAATGGGAGCCAACGGCTACCGCGCCGCACATTATATGACGGCCGAGGAAACGATGAATGCGGCAGATGAGCTGGGATTTCTGGTCATGTGCGAAACAAGAGGCTTTCATTCCTCGCCTGAAGGGATCTCCCAACTGGAGGCTCTGATAAAGCGCGACCGCAACCATCCGTCCGTCATTCTCTGGTCAATCGGAAATGAAGAGCCCCTTCATGCGCAGGAGCAGGGCAAGCGCATTGCCGAGAGAATGGTGGCAGCCGCAGCAGCGCTTGACCGTTCCCGCTGCATCACCGCAGCGGTGTGTCATAAGCCTGTGGATGCTCCGGTCAACGAAGGCATGCAGGTGATCGGCTTGAACTATAATCTGGATTGTCTGGATGAGCTTCGCGCCAAGCATCCCCAGACACCCATTCTGATTTCGGAATGCTGCGCCAGCAGCTCTACCCGCGGGTGGTATCTGGACGATTGCCGGGATAAGGGCTATTACAGCGCTTACGATCATTTATCGGGGGTGAGTCTGGGAACCAGAGAAGCCACCTATCAGATCGTCTCGGAACGCAAGTGGATAGCGGGCACATTCCAATGGGCGGGCATTGAACACCGGGGGGAGACCGCATGGCCACGGCTTTGTTCCCAGTCAGGGGCGTTGGATCTATTCCTGCAAAAAAAGGATGCCTTTTACCAAATGCAGTCCTTCTGGACCGGTACCCCCATGATCCATCTGCTGCCCCACTGGAATCTGCCGGGGAGAGAAGGAGAACCCGTTTCCGTTTGGGCCTATACCAATTGTGAGGAAGCAGAGCTGTTTGTAAACGGCAAAAGCTATGGGACAAAGCAGGCCAGGCCCTATACCCATCTGGAATGGACGGTGCCTTATGAGCCCGGCACCTTGCAGGCGGTGGCCAGAACAGGAGGCGCTGAAGCTGCAAGGGATGAAGCGGTAACTGCAGGCGAAGCAGCCGTGCTGCATGTAAGGCTTGAGGATGAGAATATAGCGGCGGATGGACAGGACGTGGCGATTATCACCTGCTTTTGCACCGACTCCAAGGGACATATTGTTCCCGACGCTTCTCCGGCCGTCACCTTCTCCATTAACCGTTACGGCACCCTGCTTGGTACCGGGTCGGATGTATGTGACCACGTTCCGGTGAACTCTTATACCAGACAAATGAGGGCGGGATTGGTTTCAGCGGTGGTGCGCACAACCAAGGAAAAGGGGATATTGCGTGTACTGGCGCAAGCTCCCGGCTTGCAACCTGCCCGGCTTGATATTGCGTTACGCTAGGGGGAGAGATCATGGCCGGGTCAAGCTTTTTTCAAAAGCGCGGGAACCTTGTTTTTCTGGCACTTCTATGCACCTTTCTGTGGGGCTGCTGCTTTCCCCTCATCAAATTGAACTATGAATATTTTATGATAGCAAGCAGTGACATTGGTTCAAAAATCCTTCTTGCAGGCTTACGCTTTCTATTATCGGGACTTATCGTTTTGTCGGTTGTGCTGCTCCGTGCCAAACACCAAAAACCGCCTTTCAGCATAAAAACAATCAGAAGCATTCTTATCCTTTGCATATTCCAAACGGTGCTGCATTACGGCTTTACCTACATCGGACTTGCTAACACCACAGGGGCAAAGGGCGCTGTGCTCAAGGAGCTTTCGACATTCATCATTATTTTGGCGGCGCCAGTTTTTTATCGGGATTCTCATTTTGGAAAAAAAGAACTGCTGGGCTGCGGCTTCGGTCTGCTCGGGATTGCCGTCATGAATATCGGTTCGGATATGAATGTATCATTCGGGCTGCTTGGAGAAGGCTTTGTACTGCTGGCTGCTGTTTCGGTGGCGACTGCCTATCTGTTCTCCAAACTGCTGCTGAGAGATGAGGACCCCGTCTTTATCACGGGCTGTCAACAGCTTCTTGGCGGTATTATTCTCACCTTAATCGGGTGGACCGGCAACGGAGCCATCTCGGCAGTATCTCTAAAAGGAGTAACCGCGCTGCTGCTGTTGAGTATAGCCTCCTCGGTGGCTTATGTGGTCTGGATGCTTCTCTTAAAATTCAATGAACTTTCAAAGGTATCCATATTTGGCTTGGGCACTCCCATATTCGGTACCTTAACATCCGGCTTATTTCTCAGGGAAAATATCTTCATCCCGAAGAACATGCTGGCCCTGCTGCTGGTTTGCCTGGGCATTGTGATCATCAATTATCATGAGAAAAACTCCTATCGGAGTATTTCGAGGATGAGCGACCGCGTTTAAGCGGAAGTTTTTATCGCCAATCAGAATGTTTACCTTACGCGCTTTCGCGCTGTTAAGCGATTAAACATTCTGCTGTGGTAAAAAAAGCGCTGCGGGGCAGATTTCTTCTGCCTGAAGCAATACGGTCCGCTGCAGAGCAGCCGCCCCATCCGGGGCGGTTGTTTTGCTGCGCCAAGGAGCGCAGGAAGATGAAGAAAATGTATATACCGGGAAAACTGGGAGTTGAACATCTTCTATACCCTTGACATAATAGAAAGGAGAAGGTGAATATAACAGAAATTCATGAAAGGAGGGGACATATGTACAAAGTGATCATTGTGGAGGACGAAATGCTTGTCCGGATCGGGATGAAAAGCTCGGTGGACTGGACCATGTTTCATATGACCGTTGCAGCCGACCTTCCGGATGGCCAAGCTGCTTGGAATTATTGTCTAAGCCAAGGTTTTCCCGATTTGATTATCACCGACATCCGAATGCCCAAGATGGACGGAATGGAACTGATATCGAAGGTACGTAAAGAAAACAAGGAAACACGCATTGTTGTATTGTCCTGTCTGGAAGAATTCGAGCTGGTCAGAAAGGCCATGTCCCTTGGTGTTTCCAACTACATTCTCAAGCTGACCATGACCGAAGAAGAGATCGGGCATGTTCTTGGAGCAGTCCGCTCGGAGCTGGAAGCCCGGGATTCGCTTAAAAGCAGCAACGAGAAGCAGCCAGCCGTGCCGGTGAATATGGATCTGATTAAGGAAAAATATTTAAAGGATTTTCTGTTCTACGGGATTTATTCGGCAGAGGAACTTGAACAGTTTGCCGCGGCGAGCCGGCTCCGTCTTTCTCAGGTTCGAATGGTGGCGTGCACGGTTGAAGTAGACAACTATTTTGAGTTGAAGGACCGGTTCCGGGATAAAAACGGGCATTTAATCAAGGCGGCTTTGTTGAATATTTTTTATGAGATTATGAACTCATACAACCGCGGCGAAATCATCTATCTGGACGAGACCCGTTATTTGCTCCTGGTCAGCTTTGAGGATCTGGTTTCAGAGCAAGCCGTCAACCAAGAAATTCACAAGATCTTGAATAAAATCAAGGATGTGATGCACAGCTGCTACAATGCTTCCGTATCATTTGGCGTAAGCGGAATTCTAAGCGGTTACAAATCGCTGCGCAAGCTTTATTATGAATCCGTGCATATGCTGGAGAAAAAGTTTATTATGGGCCCTGGGCAGAAGCACCAGGCTGGAGATCTTGCCGATCCGAGCCATATTTATGAGCATATAGACAAGCTGCGCTGCTACGAGCCGCTGCGGAAAATTCTCAGCCCCATGCAGCAAACGGAATTTGATCAATATTTAGGCACATTGACAGATGCACTCTCCGGTGAGAAAGGCGCCATCAGAGTGATCCTGTACCAATTGATCCAGTGGGTGAATTCCAATGTGCAGGATAGCCAGCCAAATGAAAAGGCACTGCTGTTCCACGTTACGGAAAAGCTGAATTTATGCGATACCTTGCCCGAGATGCTTGGGTCTGTCGATGATTATATGGTGCGGGTTGTGGAACAATCCCGGTCTCATCTGCAAATAAGCAGCGAAATTTCAAAGGCCGTCCAGTTTATCAAGCATAACTATAACCAAAACATCAGCCTCCAGCAGGTAGCCGACCACGTCAACCTAAGCTTCGGTTACTTCAGCAATTTATTCAAGAAGGAGCTGCGGATTACCTTCGTGGAATACTTGAACTGCTACCGGATTGAAAGAGCCAAGGAACTGCTGACCCGGACCAATATGAAGTCATATGACATTGCAGTCAAGGTAGGCTTCTCACCGGAATATACCTATTTCAGCAAAGTGTTCAAGAAGATGACGGGCTTGAATCCGAACCAGTACCGGAGTCAATACTTGCCTGAATCCTCGGGGTCCGAATGAAGCTCAGGGGACGGTTTCAGAATCTTGGTACCCAGCTGATTGTTTTTTATATGTTTATAAGCTTGATTGTGCTGCTGGCAGCTTCTTATTTTATTTATTCCTTTATGCTGGGCACGATCAAGGATAATAATGAGATTCTGCTGCAGCAGCAATTCCAGCAGCTGGATCACAATATCGAAGGGCTGGTCGACGATGTGGATTCGTTGTCCAAGGTTTTTATTCTGGATGCCAGCGTACAGCGGTTTCTGAACTACACGCCGGAGATGGGCCAGCTTGAACTGCTGGAAATCAAAAACGCGCTTCATTCCACCATTGAAAGCTACGCCGGCAATTACCATTTTATTGACTCTATCTATATTATCGGGCAGACGCAAGGCGTTGTTGGCGGAACAGCCACGACAACACTTGTCCATGAGGGACAGGAATGGATGGAGCGGTTCATCCATTCCGATATTTACCGGGACGCTTACAAGTCGTTTCCCCAATTGAAAATCAAGGGAGGGGTGGACAAGGCTTATTACAATCCGTATATGCTTAATGAGAATCCCGGCAAAGTAATCAGCATCGCGCGGGAAGTCAGGCCTTTATTTTCACCGTTGTCCAATGCCATCCTTATTCTGAACGTGGACGAAAAATATTTGTCCTCCATATACGCCACGTCGCTGGACGCTTCGGAAGGGAAAATGTATATTGTTGACGCCCAAGGAGTTGTCATATCCAGCAGCAATCAAAGTGATGTGGGAGATGTCAGCCGTTATTATCCCTTTTCTCCTGAGGGAGCCGTTTACGGAAGTTATGACAAGGGGAAAGCGGAGGATTCCGTTCAGGTGGTCTACTATCGGCTTAACAGAACGGGATGGCATATGGTAAAAGAAATTCCCCTTGATCAAATATCCAATCAAATCTATTCCATGCAAACGCTGCTGGTTGTGGTGTTTCTGCTGAGCCTGATTGTTATTTTCGTCATTTCGTACTTTTGGCTGAAAAAGATGATCCATCCGCTTCAGGTGCTGGCCCACAAGATGAAGGATATGAGCCGGGGCGAGCTTGGGGTCACCTTTGCCAAAGTGCCGAATAATGAATTGGGCATTGTTATCCGGCGGTTTAACGAAATGTCTCTCGGCATCGTAGATCTGATCAATAAAACCAATGACATTCAGGAGAAGCGGCGCAAGCTGGAGATGGAAGCGCTGCAAAATCAAATTAATCCCCATTTTCTCTATAATACACTGAATATGATCCGCTGGATGGCTTCCGGTGTCAAAGCGGACCATATTGTAACCAGCATTGTGGCGCTTGGCAATATCCTGCGGCCTGTATTTACAAGCAAGGACTCCATGTGCACCCTTCGTGATGAGCTGCATTATTTGGAAAATTACATACGAATCATTAATATGCGCTTTACCGACAGCATTGTGTTTGAGATCGATGTGGACGAACGGGATTTGGAGCACAAGGTACCCCGGTTTATTCTGCAGCCGCTGATTGAGAACTCCATTACCTTCGGAAGACATGACGACGGGCAAACCATGCAAATCCAAATTCATGCTTACGAGGCAGAGGATAATTTCATTATTGCCGTCTACGATTCGGGCGTAGGAATTACTGCCGCCAAATTGCAAGAAATCAATCATTACTTGGAATCGGGCGAGCGTTTCTCGGCGGAAAGCGGAACAACAGGCAGCGGTATTGGCTTATACAACGTCAATAAGAGAATTCAACTCCACTACGGAGCCAATTACGGTGTCCGGCTGGTACCCCAAAACGATGGCACATTGGTGCGCGTAAGAATGCCGTTGAGCCGGGAGGACTCCTAGCGTTATTTGCGGTCCGGTTAAAACGGCATCCCAGACGGCGGTTGCAGGAATTTTGTTCAAGCGGAGCGTAAAATTGTTCAATCCGGCTTTCCATTATCTGTAGATAATTCAATAGAATCCACATTTTCTGCGTTTTGTATGCGCCTCCATCCTGTTATCATCGGAAGGGAAAACAGATCAACCATTTTACGAGGAGGAAATACGATGAAAAGATGGGGGCTCTCAAAAGCGGCGTTGGCAACGGTCTTATGCACCTCGATGATGCTGGCCGCATGCAGCGACAACAGCAGTTCCGATACGGGACAAAGTCCCGCGCCGGGAAGCACCGGATCACCTGCGGCCAAGACAGAGGAAGTTGTCACGTTGCGGCTGCTCGTCATTGAGACGGGTACTAGCTGGAACACGTATCCCAATTCTGCCATTGCCCAAGAGATTGCCAAAAAAGTCGGCGTCAAAATTGAATACGTGGAGGCGGATGACAGCAAGTTCAGCGTTTTGTTGGCCGGGGGAGACTTGCCGGATATTATCAGAGCAGAGCCCGCCAAATACGGCAAGCAGCTGATTGAAGGCAATCTGATTATTCCCATGGATAACATGCTGGAGCAATACGGCAAGGACATTAAGAACAATGTGCCGATCCTGGTCAATTACAGCAGGGAGAATTGGAGCGAAGGCAAGAAGCAGCTGTACTTCCTGTCTCCCCAGATTCAATCGGAGCCCAGTTCCATCTATAAGCCCCTTACGATTGGACCCACGATCCGGTGGGATCTGTATAAGGATATAGGGGCGCCTGAATTCAACACTCCGGATGAATTGCTTGATGTCCTGGAGCAAATCGTCAAGAAGCATCCCGTAACCGCAGACGGCAAGAAGATGTACGGGGTCTCCATGTTCCAGGATTGGGGACTGTGGCCCTATGTGGTCCCGTTCTCCTGGCACACCATGCAGACCACCAATAATAGCGATTTGATGGCCCGAAAACTGGGAGAAACCCAATACCGCAACATTCTGACAGATGAAGCCTCCACGTTCTGGGTGGCCATGGATTTCTATAACAAGGCTTATATGCGGGGGCTGCTGGACCCGGATGCCCTGACTATGAAATATAATGATTATCTGGCCAAAGCAACAGCAGGGCAAATCGTGATCGGTCCCGCCATGTGGGCCATGGGCGACTTCAACACCAAATTCGCCAACGAGGGCAAAGGCTATGTTGTGCTGCCTGTGGGCAAAAGTGCATGGAGCGGAGGCGTCAATCCGCTGGGTTGGACCGGTAAAAGCTATTCCATATCCAAAAGCTCGAAGCATCCTGAGAAAGCGATGGAATTCCTTAACTATCTCTATTCCTACGAAGGCGCCAGAACGCTGTTCAGCGGAGTGGAGGGCGTACACTGGGATATGGCGGACGGCAAGCCCAAGCTGAAGGAGGAAGTTCTTGCGCTGAAAACGGCCGGGGGCGCGGCTTGGAGCCAAACCGGCATCAATATCGACCCTAATCTGATGGGTCTGGGAAGCGCTGTGATTGATCCGAAGACCAACACGCCCATTGACCTGTTCGCAACCAATGAAGCATTGGCTAACGGAATCACACTGCTGGAGCAAGATTTCAGCAAGCATTACGGCGGGTTGCATCCTGGGGATGTGCTTGCCAAGCGGATCAAGGAAGGCAAGCTTATTGACAACAACACCAATGTTGCCGGGCTTACAACGGAGCAAATCATCCTGGAGGGCAAGGTTGGTCTGCCGGCCATTCCGGAGGACTTGCACAGAGTGGAAGCCCAGGTGAAGGAGCTGGCAGCCCGCTATGCGGCAAGACTGATTCTGGCGGGGAATGACAGCCAGTTTGCCACAATCAAGAAGGAAGCGATTAAGGCATTTACGGATGCCGGAGTGGAGAAGTTCACCGAATTCTATGTGAATGATTATGCCCAGAGACGCCAGACCACCGGTGCCTTGCCGGCAAAGCTTAACAATTAACGGATGCATCAGAGCAGGGAGTATGGCGTTTGATAATCAGACGCCATACTCCCTTTTACTATAAAAATTCCATGCCCATCTGTAAATTGTTCAACCCGAATAGCATGATCTTCATAATGTTCAATGGATTCGTTAGATCGTTCATTCAGTTGCGGCTGCCGGTCCTATAAGATGAAGCTGTACCTGTAGACAGGCGCTGGATCAACCATGATTAAGAGGGAGAGGAACAACGTGGAACTTTCAACCTATCCGGAACAGACCGCAATGCTGAGGAAACGTCCCCGCATACGCAAGGAGGGCATCATACTGTTATGCATGGCGCTGCCGTTTATCTCCATTGCTTTTGCTTTTCATTACGTTCCATTATTTGGATGGATCTATGCATTTTTTGATTACCGCCCCGGCATATCCTTGACCCGGACGGAATTTGTGGGTCTGGAGCATTTCCGGCAGATGCTGACAGACCACAACATGGTCCGGGTATTGACCAATACCATGGCGCTGAGCCTGCTCGCGCTGCTCTGCGCTCCGCTGCCCCTCCTGCTGGCAGTCATGATCTCGGAGGTCAAGAATGAACGCTTCAAGAAGCTGTTCCAAACCACCTCTACACTGCCCCATTATATCAGCTGGATTATCGTCTACTCGCTGGCATTCAGCATGTTCAGCTCTGAAGGGGCAATTAATACCATCTTGCTGCGGCTGGGATTAGAGGATGTCCAGGTGAATGTTCTGGGCAACCCCAACCATGTGTGGTTGACACAGACGCTGATCCTGCTGTGGAAGACCATCGGCTGGAATGCGATTATTTATCTGGCCGCTATCGTGAGCATCGACAGCGAGATGTATGACGCCGCAAGAGTGGACGGTGCCGGCAGGTTCAGAACCATCATCAGCATTACTATTCCCAGCATCATGCCCACCTTCATTGTGCTCCAATTACTGGCGGTGAGCAATCTGCTGTCGGCAGGCTTCGAGCAATTCCTGGTGTTCAATAATGTGATGGTCGCCGACAGGATTGAAGTGCTTGATCTGTATGTATACAGACAGGGGCTGCTGTTAAACGACTACCCTTATTCCACAGCTGTAGGCATGTTCAAGTCCGTCATCAGCATTACGCTGCTGTTCCTAGTTAACGGATTGTCGAAGAAAATCCGGGGTGAAAGTATTGTATAAGCTGATATTTTTTAGGGAGGAACTATAAAATGAGTAAAAGAAAAATAAACCTGCCGGATATGCTGTTTAATACCTTTAATTATTCGTTCCTCACACTGTTGCTGGTGCTAACCGTTTATCCGTTTTATTACATCTTCATTTACTCCATCAGCGATTCATTCGAGGCGCAGAAGGGAGTATTCCTATGGCCGGCGGGATTGTCCCTGGAAAGCTACAATGCCGCGTTCCAATTGAAGGGAATCGGCAATGCGGCTGCCGTATCTGTTATGCGAACCCTCATCGGCACAGTCATTACCGTACTTTGCAGCTCTTACTTTGCGTATCTCATCACCAAGCGGGAATTGCCGCTGCGAAAGGTCATTTACCGGTTTGTGCTGGTGACCATGTACTTTAATGCCGGGTTCATTCCATGGTACCTGACCATGAAGGCTTATAATCTGCAAAACAGCTTTCTTCTGTATGTACTGCCGAACGCGCTGATCGGGTTCTATATTATTCTGATCAAGACATTTATGGAGCAGCTGCCGCCTTCCCTGGAGGAATCGGCCAAGATGGACGGCGCAGGTTACTTTAAAACCTTCACCCATATCGTCTTTCCCCTTTCCATGCCCATTATTGCCACGATTGCGGTATTCGCCGCGGTGGGCCAATGGAATACCTGGTTTGACAACTTTTTCCTTGTTTCCAACCCGAAGCTGCAGACCCTGCAGTTATTGCTGTACAATTTTCTCAGCCAAACCAATTCCTTGGCCGGTATGACCGGAGAGGAGCTGACGAGAGCCGGCACAGTGAGGGTCATGACTCCCCAATCGGTTCAAATGACCATTACGATGCTGGTTACGCTGCCTATCGTGCTGGTATACCCGTTTCTTCAACGGTTCTTCGTCAAGGGCATCATGCTTGGGGCCGTAAAGGGATAAACGATTGCCGCGCATATATGAAGGGAGAGGGGAACTTGAAATTTTCGATCAAACCGTCGCAGGCTGCAATGGACATGGTAGGGTCCTGGACCGTAAGAGAGCTGTTGAATCAGGTGTGCTGCCCGGCATTTACGCGGGTAGGCCCGGATTGCGGGGACGCATTCGGAGCGATGTTTTTCCATCCGATGCACAAGGAGGAGCTGGAACGGCAAATAGCCGCCTTTAAAGCCAAATGCAAGATTCCGCCGTTTATCGTAAGCGATCTGGAATACGGCGCCGGCAATATGGTGCTTGGGGCCACCAAGTTTCCTTCGATGATGGCCATCAGCCAGACCAACTCGGAGGAGCTGGCGTATAAAGCCGGAGCGATTGCCGCCGGTGAAGCCGGACAGCTGGGCTACAACTGGACCTTCTCGCCGGTGGCTGATCTTGCCCATGATCCGGACAGTCCGGTAGTCAGCCTGAGAAGCGCAGCCATGGAGCCGGAGCATGCCGTCAAGATCGTATCGGGCTATATGCGCGGCCTTCAGGATCATGGCATGATGGCCACTATCAAGCATTTTCCGGGTGACGGCTACGGTTCCTACGACCAGCATCTGACAACACCCGCCAATCCTCTGGGCAAGGAGGAATGGAGAAGGGGGCCGGGACTTGTATTCCGCGAGCTTATTGAAGCAGGGGCGATGGCGGTTATGCCGGGTCATATTTCATTGCCTGCATTTGACGAGACCGACCAGGCTACAGGCGCGTATCCCCCTGCCACGGTATCCAAAAGACTGCTTGTCGACTTGCTGCGCGGAGAGTTGGGCTTTGAGGGCCTTATCGTTACCGATGCACTGGAGATGGGCGGACTGGTGGGGTATATGAATTATTTCGACGCTTGCGCGAAGGCGTTGGAGAACGGCTGCGATATGCTGCTGTTCCCGCGGATGGATGAGCGGTTCTACAAGGAGATGGCGGCAAGAGTGGAGAACGGCATGCTGCCGCCCGCAACGCTGCGGGACCGGGCAAGCCGCATCATATCCCTCAAGGAACAGTTGGGATTGCTGGACCGGGAGCTTCCGGCTGTGGCTGCGCCGGACCTTGCAGACAGCCGCAAGACGGCGGAAGAGGTAGCGGCCCGCAGCATGACGGTTGTAAGAGACAGGAAGGGGCTGATTCCGTTTCCGGTATCGAGGGAGACCCGGGTGCTCCATGTGGCAATCATGAATAACGGCGGACAATATGCGGAGCTGTTCCAACGGATGAAGAGTGAGCTTGAGAAGTACAGCGGTCACGTTGAACAGATGATCGATCCGGGGCCGGATAAGCTGTATGAGGTGACAAGCGAACAGGCTTATGACCTGGTGCTGTGCTCCATTGGCAGCAAGCTGAGCTACGGTCTGAATGTGGTGCGGCTGCATGACGAGGTGGCCCGGAACATGATGGGCGGCTGGACCAAACTGGGTACGCCGGTTATATTTATCGCCCACTATCACCCGTTTGTGCATAAGGAATATGAGATATCCATTGATACGATTGTGAATACGTACGGAGATATTGCCTGTACGGCGCAATATGCAGTCGAGGGCATCCTTGGCCGCAGACAGCTGAATAGGCAATTATACGCGCATCATTAATCATGCTGACTTTTTAACGGGCGAATCACTTGAACAATCGGGGTGGCATAATGAAGATGGCAATAGTGTGGGAAACAGGATGGAGCCATGCAGCAGACTCGGCTCCGGAGCAATGGGCGCCGGCAATCGTGCCGGGGGCGGTGCAGCTGGACTGGGCGCGCAAGGAGCAGTGGGACAGCCATACCTATGGAGACAATTGGCGGCAGTACGAATGGATGGAGGACAAGTATTGGACCTACCGGAGTCATCTGGACAAGCGTGAACTGCAAGGGGGTGAAAGGCTGTATCTGGTGTCCAAAGGGATTGATTACAGCTTCACCATTCGCATGAACGGGCTGGTGCTGCTGCGCCAGGAAGGAATGTTTACGCCGGTGGAACTGGATATCACGGAGTCGGCTGCCGGGGGCGGAGTGCTTGAGATCGTGATTGATCCGGCGCCGAAGCGGGCTGATGCTCCAAGAAGCAGATCGGAGGCGGACCAGTCCTGCAAGCCGGCTGTCAGCTATGGCTGGGATTGGCATCCCCGGTTAATTCCCCTTGGGATTTGGGATGAGACTTATTTGACCGTACGTCCGGTCGGTCATATTACGTCCGCCGAGGTTTTCTATGAACTGAATGAAACGATGGAGAAGGCCGACCTGAGGCTGGAGGCCAGCTTCAGCGGCAGGCCCGAAGGGCAGCTGGTCTGGAAGCTGCTGGACCCTGAGGGAGAGCAAGTATTGGAGGTGTCCGGGACGGCGTCGGAGAAGCGGGTTGTGTTCCATGCGGAGGTGAACAACCCGCGTCTATGGTGGCCCCATGATCACGGAGAGCAGCCGCTGTATACGTCTGAGGTGGAGTACAGGACGCTTGACGGCAAGCCGGTGGATGCAGGGAGCGTGATCAGGCAGAGCGTCGGGTTCCGCAGAGTGCGGCTTGTTGTGCATGAGGGCGGCTGGATTCAGCCTGTGGAGTTCCCGAAAAGCCGCAGCCTTCCGCCGGTTACGTTGGAGATTAACGGAAGAACGGTCTTTTGCAAGGGGACCAATTGGGTGAATCCCGATATTTTCCCTGGAAGAATCACGGAGGACCATTACCGGAGCCTGCTTGAACTGGCCAAGGCGGCCAATATGAACCTGCTGCGCGTGTGGGGAGGAGGAATCGTAAACAAGGAGGCCTTCTTCGAGCAGTGCGATGCAATGGGACTTATGGTCTGGCAGGAATTCCCCCTGGCGTGCAACTTATACCCGGATACGCCGGAATACTTGCGGGTGCTGGATCAGGAATCCCGTTCCATCATAACCCGGCTGCGCAAGCATCCGTCTTTGGCGCTGTGGTGCGGCGGCAACGAGCTGTTCAACTCCTGGTCCAGGATGACCGATCAATCCTTGCCCCTGAGGCTGCTGAACGCCAATTGCTTCGAGTTGGACCGGAAAACCCCGTTCCTGATGACTTCTCCGGTGGAAGGGATGGGACATGGCCACTACATGTTCCGGTACCGCACCGGAGAGGATGTGCTGGAGGCTATGCCCAAAGCCAGGAATACCGCATATACCGAGTTCGGGGTTCCTTCGCCTTCATCGTTGGAGCAGTTGAAGAGCTTCATTCCGGCGGAGCAATTGTTCCCGCCCAAGCCGGGCACTGTCTGGGAGAGCCATCATGCCTTCCATGCCTTGTCGCCGGAGATGTGGCTGATGGAGGATCAATTGGACTATTATTTCGGTCCTTACGAATCGTTGGAGCAGCTGGTTGAGAATGGGCAACTGCTTCAATCGGAAGGCTACAAATGCATCTATGAGGAAGCCAGAAGACAGAAGCCTGTATGCTCCATGGCCTTGAACTGGTGCTACAACGAGCCTTGGCCGACGGCGGCCAACAACAGCATCGTCATGTGGCCGGATAAGCCGAAGCCGGCGTATTATGCGGTTCAGGCCTCCTGCCGCCCGGTTCTTGCCAGTGTCCGCATCCCCAAGTTCGTATGGGGGGAAGGGGAATGGTTCGAGCCGGAGCTGTGGATGCTAAACGACAGTCCCAATCCGGTACAAGCGGGACGGGTGGAATTGTATCTGACAATCGGTTCCGGAGAACGGCAAAGGCTGCTGGGCTGGGATTTCGCCGAGATGAGCCCCAACACGAACGGGAGAGGACCGACGGCCAGATATCTTCTGCCGTCCGCCGCCTCAGCCGGAATGAAGCTCGAAGCAGTTGTTCCCGGGCGTCCGGAGTGGAATTCCCAATATACGGTGCTGTACAAAAGCGGCATCCCGCAGGAAAAGCCCTCTCTGAATGCTCTGAACATGCAATAATGTGTGCTGCGGAATTTGGCTGGCTGTCACATGCGGAGGAGGAGGCAGAATGGGGATGCAAAGGTTGAGGGTCAGTGATAACCGGCGGTATTTGGCCCATGAGGACGGAACTCCGTTTTTTTGGCTGGGGGATACCGCTTGGGAGCTGCTCCATAAGCTGAACCGGGAGGAGGCGGGCGAGTATTTGCGGCAGCGGGCCCGCTTGAGCTTTACGGTCATTCAAACGGTCGCTCTGGCGGAGCTGGATGGACTGGCTTCGGGTAATGCGTATGGGCGGGGGCCATTATTGCTTAATGTTGAGGGAAGGTATGACCCCGCGCTGCCGGATACGGCGGGTGATTACCATTACTGGGATCATGTGGACTTTGTGGTGAACGGCGCGGCATCGCTCGGCCTGTATGTGGCTCTTCTGCCTGCATGGGGAGACAAGTTCAATCTGAAGCACGGCGTCGGTCCGGTCATCTTCAACGAGTACAATGCTTACAGCTACGGGCGTTGGCTGGGCAACCGCTATCAAGACTGCCCCAATCTGATTTGGGTGCTTGGCGGAGACCGACCGTTGGAAACCGCCGGTCATTTTGCTGTCATACGCGCAATGGCGGAAGGGCTGAAGGAGGGAGATCAGGGGCGGCATTTGATGACATTCCATCCCCAGGGATGGCAGTCATCCTCCCAGTATTTGCATGAAGAGAGCTGGCTTGATTTCAACATGATCCAATCGGGGCATGGCGAGCGGATAATCATGAATTATACCAAGGTGGGCGGGGATTACGCCAAGCTGCCGGTGAAGCCGGTTATTGATGCGGAGCCCTGTTATGAGGATATTGCAATTGGCTTCAAGCCGGAGAATGGTTACTTCGACGCTTCCGATGTTCGTACAGCGGCTTATTACGCGGTATTCTCGGGCGCATGCGGGCATACGTACGGCCAGCATTGCATTTGGCCCATGGCCACGGAAGCCGATGACGGCTATTTGATGCATTGGCGGGAGGGGCTGAACCGGCCGGGAGCCGCCCAGATGGGCCATTTGCGGGCATTGATGGAATCCAGGCCGTATTTTGACCGGGTTCCTGACCAGAGCCTGATCGTGAACAACAAGACCGGAGCCAATTATATGTCAGCGACCAGGGGATCGGGCTATGCCATGATCTATATTCCCAATGGCGCTCCCGTCACGGTTGATATGAGCAGGATGGGAGCGGGGGGCGTTGCCGCTTCCTGGTATGATCCCCGGAATGGGGGATATATTCAGGCGGGATTATTACCGGCTCTGGAGGACCATGCGCTGCATACCTTCTATTCTCCTTCAAGCGGCAGGGGAAACGATTGGGTATTGGTGCTTGATGCGGCAGTCGGCAAGTAAATACTCCAATATGGAGGAAGATGGATCATGAGGGCGAATAGTGAAACCTATACGTACGGAACGAGGATGGTCCAAGCTCCTTTGGAGGACACAACGGCTTCGAAATGGCTGAGAAAATTGCTCCGCGACCATATGCGGCATCTGCAGGGGGAATTGTTGAAGCGGCTGATTTCCGGCAAAGCCAGTGATGTGTACGCATTAAATGATGAGCTGGAACTGTATGGCATTCCAATTGAACCAGGTGATCTATGCGCGGTATTGCTTATCCGGCCGGATGAGGGGTTCCGTGATTACATCTCCCTGCAGGATGCGGCGCTGGAGTTCGCATTGGGAAATATTGCGGAAGAGAATTTGCAGCGTAACTTTGTTTTTTTGCGGTGCAAGGACAGCTATGGACATCTTGTGTTTCTGGTGAAAGCCCGGCGCCGCATAGCGGCGGATCCGCAGGAGTATGGCGAAATGACGCTGCAATATGTCTCGGAGCGGATTCAAAACCATGTCCGTGCTTTCCTGAAAGGAAAAGCGGCTGTTGCGGCAAGCCCGCAGGGTTATGTCTCCTGCCAGATTCCTTATATGTACCGGAGCGCCTTGCATTTGCTGCGCACAAGCAGGAACGGTATGCCCGCAAACATGGGCTCCAAGCAGGAGAACAAGCAGACGCGGCCCAGCATTGTGGGCCGCGTCCAAACCTATATCCGCAGTCATCTAAGCGAAGACGTCTCCCTGCAGGGCCTATCGGAGCAAGTTTATTTGCATCCGGCTTATTTGTCGAAGCTGTACAAAGAAAGGACGGGAGAAGGGCTCAGCGACTATATACTCCGCGTGAAAATGGAGTATGCAGCCAAGCTGCTGCTTCTGGAAAGGGATAAGAAAATCTATGAAATCGGCCTGGAGGTAGGGTATCAAAACCAGTCTTACTTCAGTCAGGTATTCAAAAAGTGGTACGGCATGACACCGTTGGAATACCGCAAAACTTAATCACTCACTTGTGGTAAAAAATGGTTAAGACCAGCATGGCCGCTTCGGCGCGGGTGGCATTTGCCAGTGGGGCAAAGCGGCCTGCGCCTGTGCCCTGCATGATGCCTGCCTGTTCTACAGCGGCAATTGCCGGGCTCGCCCATTCCGGGATGTCCTCCCTGTCTGCGAATCCGGGCTTAAGGGCCGGACCGCTTGCCGGCAGGTCCAATGCGCGGGCGGTCATAACCGCCATTTCCGCTCTGGTGATCGTTTGTTCCGGGCGAAATGTCCCGTCATCATACCCGTTAATAATACCGAGTTGAACCATTGCTGCAATTAACGGTTTTGCCCATGGCGGAATCTGATTATTGTCGGCAAAGGGAAGAAGCGCCTCCGGATTGTCCGCAGCCGGCCATCCTGTGGCCCGGACCAAGAGCGCTGCAAACTCCGCCCGCGTAACAGGTTTCTCCGGCTTGAATGTGCCGTCCCCGTATCCCTCGACTAAACCAAGCTCCGCCGCTTCTGCAACCGCCGCCTGAGCCCAATGGCCGTTCATATCGGACAGAATGGCCGCTCCGTCCCACGGAATAACAGCCGATGCGTCTGAGTCCGTATCGCGCCGATTTAACTCCGAATCCACCAATATGACGTTCTCTATCCAAATTCGAGCCTCCCCGCCGCGTACCCGCTCAAATACCACGTCCGCCAATTTAACGGTGCCATGCTCTCCCGCAACGGTGCCGATTTTGGTATGCGCCAGCCTTAGAGAGCCCCCGCCGGACTTCGGTTCAACTGAAAAGCCGTTTGCCGGCATATCGGCAGCGGCGAAGCGAAGTCTGGCGGAGTCATATTGCAGCCGGATTTCATAGGCATACACATCCTCCAGCTGCCGGCCCCACAGGGATAATCCGATTCCGTCCTGCGACTGCTCAAGCTGCAGCCGGAATGATGCGGCAGCGTTCTTGTCCGCCCCGGTTGTTGCGGCCGATGATACAGCGGGCAATAGGAGACAGAATCCGGTTAATAGGGTCACTATCATGAGCAACGGTTTTCTGGCCATCGTCTGCACTTGTCCTTTCTCATCTGATATGTGGTGGAGAGAAGGCATCCCTCTTTCACCGGCGGGATGCCTTCCCCCAATCCTATTTTTGCATCTTGGAAAGTTTCATTCTTGCATTAATCCTCCAGCCATTCCGCAACCAGCATGCGGGCAACTGCGGCCAGCTCAACGATGCTTATTTCCCCATTGTCAAATAGATCCGCCTTCTCGATAAACGGCCAGTTTTCTTCATCCTCCGAGGTTGTTCCATAATATTTGGCGATGATGGACAGGTCGCGGATGGTGATGGCCCCTTGCCCCGGTATAAGGGAAATGATCTGCAGGGAGAAAGCAGATAGTGCTTCATTCAGCGCTGTTACGGCACCGTTAACCTGGCTTTGCCCGGCGCCGGCATTATTAGAGACGGCTTGCGCCGTCTGCAGCGCCGCTTCCAATTCTTGCATTGCGCTGGCCGGATACTGGCCGATTTTGGTGCCTTCCGTTACAGAGCCCAGCTTGGCCTCCACCTTTTGGATAGTTTGGTTCAAGGTTGTTTTGTCTGTGGAGAGCGGCGGAATCACACTGCTACGGAACGTTGCCGTGGCGGTTTGAAGAGCCGTTATGGCGGCTGAAACCTGCGCTTGCGTTGCCCCGGAGTTATCGCGCACGGCTGCAGCGCTGTTGATCGCTGTCTGGAATGCCACGACGGCGGCTGTTGGATACTGTCCCGGCTGGTTGCCCGGAACGGCGGCCGCAAGCAGATTGGCCGCCGTTGTAATTGCAGCGGTCAGCTGTGTTTTGTCGGCAAGCGCCACCTGGGTTTGCACGGATGCACCGGCTGTGCCGAGCAGGGTCATGTCTCCATCGGCGGATACAGTGGCTTGGTTCAGTGAAACGGTTGCGGTGCCGATGGGGGCCTCCCCCTTGATGGAGCCGTGCAGCGTAAACATGCCGCCGTTCACCGGCTCAGTTCCTCCCGCTCTACCCAGCAGGATATAGACCAGTCCTTCATCTGCCCTGACTCCTGTGGCCAGGACATAAAAGCCTGGTTGAACCGCAGTGATGGCTTGCTCAGCGAGAATAAGCCGGCTCTCCAGATCGGTTGTTGTTGCGAATTGAATTCTGGACGGATCGTAGGATACAACGGCTTCCATAATGGTGAAGCTGCTCTCAGGCATGGATACGCCGATTCCGTAATCCACCGCTTGCCCGACAAGGGCCGACGCCGGTCCGGTTATCGTTGCCAGGCTTGGCTGGATAAAATCTCCGGTGGTGAAACGGAATGCCGTTTCCGGCAAGGTGAGGCCGTTGTCATTTGCAGCCTCTACCCTCCAATAGTAAGTGGTTTCACCAAACAGATGATTCACATTATATGTGGTTGCAGCTGTAGTTGCATTGACGACAGGATTGTTGAACTGGGCATTGTCTGCCACCACCACATGGTATTCCACCGCACCCAAGGGGGCGAAGGGCAAGTTGTCAATAGTTTGCGTCCAGTCCAGTGTAACGGTGGGGGTGTTGACGGTTTCGTTATTACCCGGAGCTGTCAGGACGAAGGGAGCGGGAGCAGCGCCCATAATATCGATATGGGCCACGTCAACGTTATGTCCGGGTGTCTCGCTGTTATTGTATAATCCCAGGATGTACGTGCCTGCTGCGGGAACGGAGATATTACCCTGGTATTCGGTCCAACTGCCCCCTGGTCTGTAAGCAGCGTTGGGAACATCCGCCCCGTCAAGCTGAACCTGGAACGAAGCGGTGGCTCCTTCTCCATAGGCCTTTATTTTGTAGGCATAGGTACCCGCTGCAGGGAAATTAACCTTCCATTGGCCGGTTCCGAAACGCCAAACTTTACCCCAGCCTTGCGGCGTATGGGCAGAGGTGCCGGGGTAGTTGGCGGAGGTTCTCCGTTCTTGAATCGTATCGGCGAATTGTCCTAAGTATCTGGCAGGGCTCACCGGAACGTAATGGGACGGAGTCGTAAAGCTGAACGGCGCAACAGCCCGGGTCGTACCATTGGCATTGCCGGCAATAACCGTCCAGTAGTAGGTAGTATCGCCCTCCAAATGCTCCACCTGATGAACTGTTCCCGTTACCGTCTCCGAGACGGCGGGATTATTCAGTGCAGCATTGTCCGCAACAATCACCTTGTATTGATCGGCTCCGAACGGGGCATGAGCCCGTCCGTCGGTCACTTGCGTCCAGTCCAGCGTGACGGTGGTTGAATTTGCTTGGGAATGGTTGGCAGGTGACTTTAACGTAAATTTTCCGGGTGCGGCGCCCATAATATCCATATGTGCGATGCCGATATTGCTTACCCCGCTGGGGCTGGTATTGGTTATCTGTACGAAGTGCAGTCCTGATGTTACGGTGCCGAGGCTGCCGCTGAAGTTGCTCCAGCCTGTGCCCGGGGTAAAGGATGCGCCTTCCAGCGGCTGACCGTCCACTTTTACCTGAAAGGCAGGGGCTTCTCCTTCGCCGAAGGCGCGCAAGGCGAACTGGTATTCACCGCTTACGGGGAAATAGACAGGCCATTCCGTTGTGGCAGTCCGCCAAATCTTGCCCCAGCCCTGTGGCGTTTGGGTCACTGAGCCGGGCCAATCGGCCGGCAATTTACGTTCATTCATTCCGGTTGCATATTGGCCCAGGTAGCGGGCCGGCTCACTGGGAACAATGAGTACAGGTGTGGTAAAGCTGAATGTGCTTTCTGCCGGTGTTGCCCCGTTGGCATTGAAGGCGGTTACGGTCCAGTAATAGGTTGTTTTGCCTTCCAAGGTGCTGATTTCGTGACTGGTGGATTGGACCGTTGTATGGAGTACCGGGTTGCTCATTTCCGGGTTGTCCGCAACCACCAGGGTATAACTGTCGGCGCCAAACGGCTGATAGGTTCTGCCGGCCACTGATTGTGTCCAATCCAGCGTCACGACGGTTGATTCCACCGTGGTGCTGTCAGCGGGAGAAGCCAGAATGAATGGGCCCGGCGCCGCGCCGACGATTTCGATATGCGCTACATTAATGTTGTTCAGTCCCGCCGGGCTGTTATTGAGGATTTCAAGCGTATGGGATCCGGCTTCGACCGTTCCCAGGCTTCCTTGATAATTATCCCAGGAGCTGCCCGGGACAAATGCCGCGTCTGGCACATCCTGTCCGTTGAGCCTCACTTGGAAGTTAGGAGCATCCCCTTCACCGTAAGCTCGGACTGCAAAGGAATATTCGCCGCTTTTCGGCAGATGAACAGTCCATCCGGCCTTGCCGGTCCGGTATATTTTGCCCCAGCCCTGGGGGGTCTCCGCCAGACTTCCGGGCCAGTCGCCGGCGGCTTTCCTTTCACTGATGTTGGCTGCAAACTGGCCAAGAAAACGGGCAGGGGTCTGATCGGCAGTTCCTGCCTCGGACAGCTCGATCATCGTAACGGAATGGGCGGGGTATTCTCTGGTAAAGCTGTCTGACACGCCGGTTACAATGTTGCCCCCGATCTCCGGCAAAGTGCCGTCCGCTCCGATCTGTACATTGTTTATATTGGCACCGGCAACGGAGTTGATGCTGGGGGCGTTCAGGGTCCAACTGGAAGCATACTCTTCCGGAACAAAACCGGAGAGATTCACCGTCGCATTCAAGCTGTCTGTCTGATGCTTGTTAATGACCATGAGATACAGCTTGTCTTCCTCTCCCGCCCGCTTGCTGGCCCAAATGGTAAAGTTTTGATTGTCGCTGGAACTTGTTTCCACCATTTCATTGCCGAAATAACGTTTCAGCATGGGGTACAAATAATAGGCGGGTCTGACATTTTTGTTCATATCCATCAAACCGTAAGCCTGATTGCCCTGCAGTAAAAATTGGGTGACAAAATCCATCTGATGGTAAGCCAGACGTCCCAGCACATCGCCAAGCCAAAGGGCGCCGGCCATTGTATTGCCGATTCCGGCCCCTTCACTGCCGCCGGTTACTTGCCCCAGCTCGGTAATGCCGATCAGGGCGCCGTCCGTATACGTATCGCGGTAGCTGACCAGATTGTCGGTTGGTGTGGTGTCGGTAAATTTGCCGGCCCAATTCATGTAGGAGTTCGCATAATCAGGACCGTCGTAGGCCAGCAGATTGTCTATGCTGGGATAAGAAGACGACTCCGTGTTGGTTTGGCCTCCCCACAGCGGATACCAGTGCGTCGATATGGCATCCACCGGGGCGCCGTTGTCATGAAGGTAGGATAGAATCGGCTTGGTCCATCCTTCGAATTGCGTCGGCTGGGCGTTAGCCGGACCCATAATAATAATGCCGGGATCCACGGCTTTCATCGCCTCGCTGTATTCCTTGATCCTGGCTGCATATTCCAGCGGCGTTACGTTGTACGGAGAAGCGAAAAACTCCGGCTCATTGCCAATCTCCCAATATTTGATATGGTATCCTTTCTCCAGATTGGCATATCTCACCATATCCGCAGCCATTTCTTTGTTGTCGATTTTGGTATTGACCGTAACCATCGCTTCCGCTCCAACCTCACGGACAAGATCCATATAGCTGTCAAATATGCCGGCCGTTATGGTTCTGATATAGGGGCTTGGACCCACATGCCATTCATAGGAATTGGTCCGGTCCCAATAAGCGTAGTCGGCTTCCGCTCCTGCGGGGAAGCGGATCAGAGAAATGCCTGCTTCCTTGATCATATTGACATATTGCTCTGTCCGTCCGCTGACGGGGTGAAACTCATTTCTCGTCCATAAGCCGATGTTCGTGCCGCGCATCTCCTCCTTCATCGGGGCAATGACTGTAGACGCGTCTACGGTCAATACAGCTGGCTCTGCCGCATGGGCCAGGGGCGCCGGAATAACGCCTGGTATACCGGCTCCCAAAGCCAATGACATCATACACACCCACAGAGCTGTTTTCTTCATCCATTTTCGTACCTTCATTTTTTTTCCTCCTTAGAAATTTTCACTTACGGCGAAGCGCAGCAGCAAGTAAAAAACTGGCTTCTTAAGCGGTGACTTGATTTTTTTGCTTGCCGCTACAATATGGATTTGCTTCCAGCTCCTGTTTGTCTGTACTTTTAAGGTAAAGGGTTGCAGCCCATAATGAAACGATAAAAACTTAATATCTTGTTGATCTGTCAAGGACTTTAATGGATTCCCGGCAGCACGGTTCCCGGCAGACCGTCAGCATCAGTTTGGAGTGTACGAGCAGTAAGGATTCATCGTATAATTTAGAAAGGCAAATATAGGGTATTCTAAGAGAGGAAGGGTGGGAATAGGAAAGATGTACAAGCTGGTGATTGTGGATGACGAGCCGTCGGTGCTAAACGGGCTGCGCACTTATTTTGACTGGGGAGCATATGGCATTGAGCTTGTAGGAGTGGCCGATGACGGCAGTTCGGGGCTTGCTCTGATCGGGGACCTTAAGCCTGATATTGTGCTCACGGATGTCATGATGCCCGCCATGGACGGCATTCAGATGTCGATGGAGATTCGCGCCAAGCTTCCCAATACCAAGATTGTGTTCATTAGCGGCCATGACAATGCGGAGTATCTGAAGTCGGCGCTGAAGGTGCATGCCGTGGATTATATCTTCAAGCCGGTCAGCCGCAAGGAATTGGGGACTGTGGTGGAGCGGGTAGTGGCCGCCCTTGATGCGGAGAATGAGGCGCGGCAGCGAGTCAGCAAGATGCAGGTCAAGCTGACGCAAAGCATGCCCCTGTTGCGGGAGAAGTTCCTGATGTCGGTGATCCGGGACAGCATCAAGCCTGAGGTGGCCAGGGAGAAGATTGAATTCCTTGATCTGCCGCTTACCCAAGACAGCGCATATATCATTTTGGTGGTAACCGTGGATGATGCCGCCCAGGTGCTGGAGGAACGCTCGGAGCGGGATAAGCAGCTCACCTCCTACGCCATTCTTAATATTATTCAGGAATTGGTGGACGAGACGCTGCAAGGGGTGGCGTTCGAGAATGAACCCGGACAATATGTGGGAATCCTTAAGCTGGGGGATGATCCGGATCATGCTCCTCTCCAAGGCGATGAGATTTACTCCCCTGTGACATCCGAGCAGAAGCTGCTCACCTTGGCCGGGAACATCCGGGATAATCTGGGCAGATGGATGAAAATCAGCGTGACAATCGGTGTCGGAGAACGGGTGGAAAGCCTGGAGGAACTGCCGCTGTCGTATAGCCGGGCCCGGGATGCAGCCGCGCAGAAGTGGTATCTGGGCAAGAATCAGATACTCACCATCGACAGTCTGGAATCAGACAAAAGCGGACATTACCGGTTTGAGACCGAATCCGGTGAGCGCGTGCTGTCTGCCCTGAAGACAGGAGATCATGAGCGGCTTCAGGAGGAACTGGATCAGATTTATACCCAACTGGGCGCCAACCGCAAGCATGGCTTCCGTTATGCCAGAAGTGTGAGCCTGCAGCTCATCTTGCTCTCGGGTCGTGTCCTGGTGGAGCTGAATGTGCTTTCGAAGGAATGGGAGGCCAAGGAGTCGGAGTCCTGGGAGAACGTGATGCGCCAGGAAACCATGCTGGATTTGCACAACTATGTGCGTGCCTATCTCAGTGATGTGTGCACCAGCGTACACGACAAGCGCAGCGGCAGAGCAGGCGGCGTCATCGAGCGCATCCGCCATCTGATTGAACAACGCTATTCGGAGAACCTCACTGTTGTGGATATCGCCGAAGGCGTCTATCTAAGTCCTACTTATGTAAGTCTGTTGTATAAGCAGGAAACCGGTGAAACCCTGTTCGAATACCTGACCAAAGTCCGGATTGAACGGGCTAAGGAGCTGCTGAAAGACCCGCGCAACAAATTCTATGAGATATGCCATGCGGTCGGCTATAATGATGCAAGCCACTTCAGCAAGCTGTTCAAGAAAATGACCGGGTATACCCCCAGTGCTTACCGGGAGCAGCTGTAGCCAAGGGTTGGAAGGAGTGAGGCCATGAGAAGAACTCTGCAACTGGGCTGGAATTATTTGAAAGGGTTAGGCCAGGGTATTTTTGCCGCTAAAAAATGGTTGATTGCCTATGTATTGTTAATTTTGGTCCCTATCTCAATTATGCTGGCTTCTTATTACCAGCGTTCATCGGATACCCTCCAGCAGGAAGTAACCCGCACCATGCAGCAGACCCTGAAGCAGGCCGGTATGAATCTCACATATAAACTGGAACACATCCGCGATATTTCCAATTCCGTGTTCATGAACAATTCTCTGTATGACAATCTGGAAGTACAGGAAACCATCACCGGGCAGCTGGAGCAGCTGACGAAGCTTCGCAATCTGGCGGATACGGTTCAGACCAACAGCGTCATTTTCCGGTTCCGGATCTTTGTTGATCCGTCCCGGATTTATGCCAGAGATAATATCAATATGTATCCCCTGTCTGACTTGCAGAGGCGGCCGTGGCAGCAGGAAATCATGGACGCCGGGGGAGGAATGGTCTGGACCGGCGTATATGAGGAACATTACTATGACAACGGGCCTCAGAAGGTCTTCTCGGTGGCCAGGGTGCTCCGCAATCCAATCCGGTATGACGAAATACTCGGAGTTCTCATGCTGGACATGTCAGAAAAGCTGATTGGGGAGATTATGGAGGGGATTAATTTTTCCGCCACTTATGCTCCTTATCTTATTGACCGGAACGGCAATCTCATCTACAAACTTGGCCAGTCCGGCCCCACTCCCATTAACGGCCAACAGCCAGGGGCCGTGCAGGAAGTGATTCCGGAGGATGTTCTCACAAATGTGCTTCCGGCAAGCGATGGCATCTATAAACGGAATGACGGCAAGGAAAATGTATACGTGATGTTCGTAACCGTGGGCACCTCCGGCTGGAAGCTGCTTGCCGAGGTTTCCCAATCGGAGATTTCCCACACCGCCGTCTCGCAGAACCAGTTCACGAGCATTGCTACGGTAGTGGGGATTACTGTTATGTTCATGGTGCTTGTATTTGTACTGCTTACCTTCACGATTCAGGGCATGACAGGGCGGATTCAGGTGGTGCTGAAGATGATCCGCAAGGAAGGGATTGGCTGGCTGGAGGAAGGCCGCCGTGTGCCGGAGGGGGATTTTCACCTGCTGGAGCGGAGCGTGGACCAATTGATCCGCAGAGTCAACAATCTGATGGAGGAGACCTACAAGGCCAAGGTCTTGGAGCGGGAGGCGCAGCTAAGGGCGCTGCAGGCCCAGATCAACCCGCACTTTCTGTATAACGCGCTGGATATGATCAATTGGACGGCGATTGCCCACAATGCAGAGGATACCAGCCAGATGATTGAGGCGTTGGCCCAGTATTTCCGGCTGAGTCTGAATAAGGGCAAGGATAACGTGAGTATATCCGATGAGCTGAACCTGGCCAAGGTCTATCTGGAAATCCAACAGAACCGCTTTCCTTCCACCTTCACCTTCAGCATAGAAGCTGACCCGGGGCTGGAGCTTTATATCATTCCCAAGCTGACCCTGCAGCCGCTGGTTGAGAATGCGCTTCTGCATGGAATCCGCAAGGCCCGGGACAAGCGGGGAACAATCCGCATCGCGGCCCGCCTGGAGAAGGAGGATCTGGTGCTCACCGTAAGCGATGACGGCTGCGGCATGGAGGAGGCGACGGCTAGGGAACTGCTGCTTATGCCCCGTCCTGCTGTAAGGCCGGACGGATCGGGCAGTTCCTATGGATTGTATAATGTAAATGAAAGAATCCGCTTCTTTGCGGGCGAGCAATATGGTCTGTCCATCGAGACAGAACTGAATCATGGGACCACCATAACGGTTCGTCTGAAGGCCGTAACATCGGATCAAATACAATAAGCTGGGACCAGAAAAAGTAGTTTTACCTTCTACAAAGCAACTCCCCCCTCCAAGTATAATGAAGGCAGAGAGACAGACCATTACCACATGGAGGTGACCGGGATGAGCATAAGTGCGGCCGATCTGAACAAAAAAGCAGATGGAAGAGCCATAGAGCGGAAGAAAAACAGCAAATGGAGATTGGCTCTAAGAAATACGGATTATTATCTGCTATTAATTCCGGGACTCATTTTTCTGTTCTTGTTCAAATACACGCCTATGTACGGCGTAGTCATTGCATTCCAGGATTTCAATATCTTCGAAGGAATCAGAGGCAGCGAATGGGTAGGATTGGAGCAATTCCAGAAGCTGATCCATTCCGAGGAATTTGCGCAGGTCTTCTCCAATACGTTGCTGATCAGTGTCTACAAGATCGTGTTATTGTTTCCCATTCCGATTTTTATTGCATTAATTCTGAATGAAGTGAGAATCATGATCTTTAAACGGACAATTCAAACCATTATCTACATGCCTCACTTCTTGTCATGGGTTATTATTTCCGGTTTGTTCATCACTATACTGTCTCCTTCCGGAGGGCTGGTCAACAACATCATCCAATCGTTCGGCGGAGAACCTATCAGCTTCTTCATGAGCAACAGCTACTTCCGCAGCGTGATCGTGTTCACCGCCGGATGGAAGGAAATCGGCTGGAACGCCATTGTGTTCATAGCCGCTATTGCCGGTATTGAGCAGGAGCAATATGAAGCTGCTTCGATCGACGGTGCGGGAAGAATCAGAAAGATGATTCACATTTCTCTGCCGGGCATTCTTCCCACTATCGTATTGATGTTTATTCTTCGTCTCGGCTCTGTTCTGGAAGCGGGGACCGAGCAGATTCTGACCATGTATAATCCCGTGGTCTACCAGACAGGGGATGTCATCGGGACCTTCGTATACCGGATGGGCCTTGGCAAAATGGATTACAGCTTCAGTACAGCAGTGGGCCTGTTCAATTCGGTAGTCGGTTTTATACTTGTCGTTTCCGGCAATTACATCAGTAAGAAGCTAGTGAGCCGGGGAATCTGGTAACTTGGGGGAGGGATAACATCATGACGAAACGTTCGGCCGGAGATTGGTTGTTGGATGGTTTTGTATATCTGTTCTTGATTCTCATGGGTCTTGCCATGCTTCTGCCGTTAGCCAACGTATTTTCCAAATCGGTCAGTGAGGAATGGGCCATTGTTTCCGGGAAGGTGGGCATTTTCCCCATAGGCTTCCAGCTCGACACCTTGAGACAAGTCGTATCCTCGGATATTTTCATAAGAGCCTTCGTTGTTTCGGTTGGGGTGACAGTCGTTGGGACGGTGCTGTCCATCCTGCTGACTGCGGTGACAGCCTATCCGCTGTCGAAGCGGCATCTGCCGGGAATTTCATTTGTGATGGTTCTGTTCGTATTCACCATGCTGTTCAACGGAGGAATGATTCCCAACTATCTGCTGATGCGGAATCTGAATCTGATCAATAATCTGTGGGCGTTGATTCTGCCGGGTATGATCAGTGTATTCAATCTCCTGGTCATCAAGAGCTATTATGAGAATCTTCCCGAGGCGCTGGAGGAATCAGCGCGGATAGACGGGGCTAAGACCTACACGATCCTGTTTAAGATCATCCTGCCGCTGTCCATGCCGGTTATTGCCACGATTTCCTTGTTCTATGCCGTGGGATTCTGGAACGATTTCTTTAATCCGATGCTGTATATCAATGATACATCCTTGAAAACCCTGCAATTGTACCTGCGGGATGTGGTCATGGATGCGGATACCTCCAATGCGGCCAACAAAAGCATCGATGACCTGATGAATATGTCTCCCGAAGGGATTCGGGCTGCAACGGTTGTGGCGTCCACTGTTCCGATCCTGTGTGTCTATCCGTTCCTGCAAAAGTATTTTATAAAAGGGGTACTGATCGGCTCTGTAAAAGGGTAATGGAGGTTAAAACCTCTATCTTGGTTCCGGCTTGGCCGTTCTTCGCTTCGCCGTTCTCCGCTTCGATAGAGGTTTTCCCATATAATTATGATAGTATACTAAACAGGAGGGGTTAAAAAATGAACAGAAAACCCAAATGGCTTATGCTTACGCTGTCCGCAGGACTTGCCCTCAGCGCCACCGCTTGCGGTTCTTCGAATGAGAAGGAAAATACCGCCGCCAGCCCCGGAGCAAGCACTGCCCCGGCATCAGTGGCACCAAGCGCCAGCAATGCTCCCAAGCCGGAGTTGAGAGCGTTATCAATCTGGCAGAAGGATGATTACAATACGTATCCGGTAGCCAAGGTAATTGAGGAGAAGACCGGCTACAAAGTCAAGTATGACATGCTGCCTGCCGACAAATCCGAAGATAAGCTGAACTTATTGATCTCGTCCGCAGAGCCATACGATGCCATTACCATCGGCGGCAACAAGGCTCTGTATGCGGATTATGCCAAGAAGGGCGCCTTGGTTGATCTGGGGCCGCTCATTGACAAGTACGGACCCAATATCAAGGCTTCCGTCTCTCAGGAATCCTTCGACGCTGTGAAGGTGGACGGCAAAATCTATGCGATTCCCATGCGGGCAGTAGAATTCTCCAGCACCAGTCTGATGGTGCGCAAGGATTGGGTTGATAAGCTGGGCATGCAGATGCCAACCACTATCGATGAATTTACCGCTTTGCTGAAGGCATTCAAGGAGAAGGATCCGGGCGGCAACGGCGATAAGAACGCGGCAATGACCATTAAGGGCGATACGCCTCTGATTGAAAATCTCGTCGGTGCGTTCGGTATGCCTAACAGCTGGAGTGCGCTGGACGGCAAGCTTGTTCCCAGACCGCTGCATCCGGGCTTCAAGGATTATCTGACTTATGTCGCCGATTTGTATAAGCAAGGGCTGCTGGACAAGGAATTCGCGGTGAACAAGGATGCAACCATGAAGGAGAAGTTCACCAGCGGCAAGGCAGGCGTGATTGCGCTGAACTGGGCGGATATCCCCACCATTGGAGATGCGCTGAACAAGAATTTCCCCGATGCCAAATTTGCCTATCTGCCGATTCTCAAAGGCAAGGACGGCAAGGCAGGATTGAACGCCAACTCGGGCTTTGACCGGATTACCTTCATTCCTAAAGCATCCAAGAACCCGGAAGAAGCTATCAAGTGGATGAATGCCAAGCTGGAGAAAGACACCTTCAGGGAAATTGCCATTGGGGTGGAAGGCAAGCACTATACGCTCAAGGACGGACAATATACTCCTATTCTCCCGATCTTCACGGATGAGCGCAACCAAGCCAATAACTATCTGACCGGTGTGGATGAGAAGAATTATCCCATCTACTGGCAGGCCCGTGTTCAGAAGGACGCCCGCTTGTTCGAAGGCTGGTCCTACCTGAATAAAGTGATGCCGGCTACGATGAGAATAGCCGATCCTCTTGGTGTAGCTCCGGTTCTGCCTACCTTCTCCAAGGAGAACGCCCAGTTGAATCAATTGACGAATGACTTCGCAGTTAAGGTTATCGTTGGCGAAGAGCCGGTAGCCAGTGTAGACACCTTCGCAACGAAGTATAAATCCGCAGGCGGAGATGCAAGCTATAAGGAAGTCAATGATTGGTATGCCACCGCCAAGAAATAATAATGCCGGTTACAAGCAGCCGCCCTATCCGGGGCGGTTGTTTTGGCATTACTCCAGCAATTGCAGCACATCCTGTATTTCCTCCGGTCCGGCCTCGCGGAAGCTGGTGGGAGCAAGCCCTAATACCTTGCGGAAGACTTTGCCGAAATAGCTGGTATTGCTGTATCCGCAGCGGGCTGCAATCTGTGCGATAGGAAGGCTGTTCTCCCGGAGCATCCGGGCGGCATTCTCAATCCTGCGGTTGCGCAGATACTCCATCGGTGTTGCTCCGTAATACCGGGGGAATATTCCGCACAGGTGATTGGGGCTCAGCTTTACCTCTCCGGCAATTTGTGTCAGGGTCAGTTCTTCTGCGAAATGCTGATCCATAATGGCAGCTGCCTGTCTGTAGGGGGCGGGAATCTTGTCTGCGGCTGCCACCTCCTTGCCTGCCAGCATGCGCAGCAGGGTGAGCATCCATTCATAAATCCGCAGGGAGATGTCAAAGCGGTCTCCGGTCTGTTTGGCAGAAGCATCCCTGTATAATTGCCGGAGCAGCACGATAGAGGGCGATTCCGGGGAGAAGCCGGCTACCGGCCCCAGCTTGGCCATCCATTCCTGCCATAATTCCTCTGCCCCCAGCCCGTCGAATCTGACCCAGAGAAATTCCCATTCCGCCCCGTGCTCCGGCGAGATGGCATATTCATGATCGCTGGGCACTTTTACCAGAAAAGCCTGCTCCATTCCCACATCATAATATTCTGTACCGAACCGCAGCCTTCCCGCCCCTTGGAGGGTGTATTGGAAGATGAACCCCCGGCCCCCCCGCGTCAGACCATTCCAGCAGTACGATTCCCGGGCAACGGTCTGGTGTCCGGCCGTTATCAAGCGGTACAGATGGTCCCCGTCCTCCGACAAATAGTGAAATCCATAAGTCTTAGGCATAATATATTACTACTCCTTCAGAGAAAGTTACTGTTTATTATCGGTATGTTCAGTTATATCATATATAATATATTACTATTCGTTTGATTAGAAAAGAGGAATAAAATGACCATTATCAGCCAATGGACGGATTGCTATGCATACGCTGAGGGAACGAGCCTGACTGTAGGGAATGACAAGATCGAGCGCACTTGGAGTTTTGCAGGCGGGCTGCCCGTGAGCCAATCCATTGTGGATAAAGCAAGGAACAAACAGTGGGTTGAAGCAGACAACGAATCCCCCGTTCCGGTATTTTCCTTTCCGTGGCTCTCCCAGGATAAGGGAGCGCAATGGATCAGGGTTCAGGCGGACCGGGACAACGATTATGGCATTGCCCGCGAGCATCAGCGGGTTTGGATCGATATGGCTTTTGCCGCAGCCAGACAGTTGCTTCGGCTCACTGTTCTCATCTATCCGGGCGGTTCAATCATCCGCCAGGAGATCTCCTTCGTGAGTTATGGGGATGGCGACAAGACCGTGGATGAAGCAGAGGGCTTGCTATTATGGGAGGCCTCCGCGGACGAGGAAGGTGAGAAGGGAGGAAGGGCCGGTCATCTTGCAGGACTTGATGACAATGCAGCCGGGCATGTGCTTCCTGCTGTCGGCGAGCGCATGGAGACATTGGCGCTGAACACCCTGCATTGCCGCTGGGAAACAGTCTGTTTCCGCGATGTCACAGACAGAAACAATAATCTGGTCAGCCGGGACAAGGGACTGCTCTATCCCAATGAGCATCGGGGCTTACGGGGCAATCTCCTGGTCCTGAGGGAAACTTTGGCGGCGTCAGGCTTGATGCTGATCAAAGAAAGCGCCACTCCTCTCGGACATGCGCGGGATGCGGGCGCCGATTTCCTCTTTGAAGGAAAGCGGCTGTCGGTGACAGGCGCAGGGCTTGCAGCCGGGGATATTCATGATGAAGCCATAAGTGCTTACGGCACTGTAATCGGTGTATTCGACGGCTCCGAATACGGGCAACATGAGCTTCTTCACCGGTATCACCGCTTCATCCGTCCCTATCTGCCGGAGCGGGACAGCTTCCTGATGAGCAATACCTGGGGAGACCGCTCCAGAGACGGGCGCGTGAGCGAGGTCTTTCTCCTGCAGGAATTGCAGAGAGCGGCCGAGCTGGGGCTTGATATCGTCCAGATTGACGATGGCTGGCAGAAGGGGATTACATCCAATTCCGTAGAGGCCGCGGCAAAGGGCGGGCGCTGGGGCGACTTTTACAGCGGCGGAGACGATTTCTGGAGCGAGCATCCTGAGCGGTTTCCACGCGGTCTTCGGCCTGTTGCAGAATTGGCGCGGCAGTTGGGGATAAAGCTGGGGCTATGGTTTTCACTGGACGCAACAGGCGATTATATGCACTGGGAGAAGGATGTGGCCCAGCTGCTCCGCCTCCACCGGGAATACGGCATAGCCGCATTCAAGCTGGACGGCATTCAAATCCATGCGAAGACCGGAGAACAGAGGCTGGTTCAAGCGATGCAGCAGGTAGTCCGGGAAACCGGAGGCCGGGTAGTGTTCAATCTGGACGCCACCTCCCAGAAGCGGCTTGGCTATTTCGGCAAAACCCAGTACGGGAACCTGTTTCTGGAGAACCGCTACACCGATTGGGGAAGCTACTATCCCCATTGGACTCTGCGCAATCTTTGGTTAATGGCTTCCTATGTTCCGGCGGAGAGGCTGCAGATTGAGTTCCTGAATGTGGAGCGCAACCGCGGCAAGTATGGGGATGATCCGTTAGCCCCCGCGCACTGCGGGCAACTCTATGCTCTGGCCTGTACGCTCTTCGCCAATCCGTTGGCTTGGATGGAGCTTACCGGGTTGAATGAGGAGCAGAGGGCATCGCTTGCCGCATTGATCAAGACGGTCAAGCCCCATCACAGTGCGATTCTGTCCGGCCATATCCTGCCTGTTGGAGATGAACCGTCGGGTACAGGCTGGCCCGGGCTGCAAAGCATGGTTTCCCCCGGCCAAGGTTATCTGCTGCTCTTCAGGGAGCTGGCTCCTCAAGCATCGGTAGACTTGAAGCTGTGGGGGCTGGGGGAGCATCCGCTGGAACTGACCGGGGTAGCCGGCATGTATGGCCGGGAAGCGGCGGCAGCAGACGGGCTCACTGTCCGTCTGGAGCCTGACAGTCACGGAGCGTACAGCTTCTCCTTTCCCCAACCATTCTCGTTTGCGCTCTGGCGGTATGAAGCAGTCAGGTAGCTTGCCCGGCAGTTTACGAGTCCTATCCCCCGGAACACCGGAGCCATCATGCATGGTTCCGGTGTTTTGCTGCATTTTATGGCATACAGAGATTTCATGTTGGAGTCATGGGGCAAGTCCCTGTTTTTTCCATGTTAGGATGGATAGAGCCTGGGCACATTACTGTGATATAATATTACTTTGAGATATACATAAAATTGCTGGAAAGGCCATTGGAGGTCCTGGTATGTCCTATGTATTGAAGCACAAGGAGACCGGAGAAATCTATTCCTGCACGCTGAAGAATATTTATGATTTTGCTTATCATGGCGTGAAGGTCTGGGAGGACCAGACCGCGGCAGCCGGAGAATTCGCCTCTCTGGTCGCAGAAGCGGGTTATGACCAGCCGTGGTTATGGGAAGTAGTGCCGATTGAGGAAAACAAGCTGAAGCTGTGCAATGTGAAGCTTAACAATAACCCGGCACGCCGGATTTATTGGCTGCCGGATGGCAGACTGGAAGCGCGTACAGAAGCCTGAAGCATTTTGAAGGAGGTTACGGGATGACTTATGAGGAATTTGTGATTGAATATCTGGAACTGCTGCGGGAGCTGCCGGATGATCCGGGTGAATCGATTATGGTGACAGGCTTCCTGAACGAGCAGATGGCAGTTAACGATTTCAAGGTTCCACTGGAGGAACTGATGGCGGTGCTGAAGGCTTACCGTCCGGCGATAGCAGGTTATCTTGATTTGCTGGGCTCCCGGGATTTCAAGCAATTGCTGCGTACCCGGATCACGCTGGAGGAAGCGTTGGAGCGTCTTGGACAGAGCAAGGATTATTTTGGCGTACCCCCCGAACGAAATGGAGAGGAACGAACCCTGTAGGGTGAGGTGGAACTTTTGATATTAGTTTTGTTGAAGCGATTTTTGGGCAAAAGCCAGACCCACCGCCCCGGGGATAACCTCCCCCCGGAACAGCTGGTTGCGCTCATTCAGCAGGGAGACGTGCGCTTGCGCAACCAGTTTATAACCGATTACCAGCCCTACGTGGCCAAGGTTACCAGCCGCTTCTGCAAAAGATATATCGATCCGGCCAGGGATGACGAATTCGCCATTGCGCTGGCCGCTTTCAATGAAGCAATCAATCAATTTTCCGCTTCTGCCGGCAGACCCTTCCTGAGCTTTGCGGAAACGGTGATCCGGCGGCGGCTGATTGATTTCGTGCGCAAGGAGCAGCGTTTCTCCCAGCAGGTGCCCTATAGCTCCTTTGACGTGGAGGACGACGAGGAAAATATTATCAATCCGGTGGAGATTCATCAGGCCATCCGCGAATACGAGCTGCAAAAGGATGCGGAGGAGCGGCGCAGTGAAATTATGGAGCTGGACGGGGTGTTAAACGAGTTTCATATCCGGTTCTCCGATTTGGTGGACGTCTCCCCGAAGCATGTGGATTCCCGGGAAGCCCTCGTGGCAATCGGAATTATGCTCGCAGGGGAAAGCAGCCTGATGCGGATTCTGCTCAGCAAGCGGATGCTTCCCATTAAGGAACTGCTGCTCATGACCAGTATGTCGCGCAAAACGCTGGAGCGCAACCGGAAATATATTATTGCTATTGCCATTATCTATAATGGTCCATATCCGTTTCTGCGGGATTATCTCCAGGTCAGCAAGCAGGATGATGAAGAGGAGGGGCAGTCATGAACAAGGGTGTTGTGATGGAAATCAGCAAGAAGCATCTGATTGTTATGACTCCTGCCGGAGCCTTCGACCGGATTCCCAATGTGAACCGCAATTGTCAGCTCGGAGAAGAAATTCTGTATGCTGACCATCAGCAGGAGCTCCGTCAGCCCGCTTTTGCCATGATGGGGGTGTTCATTGCCGCAGTTGTGCTGTGCATGGCGCTCTTCGCCGGACTTCCCGCCATATTTGCCGATAAGTCGGTTGTAGCGTATATCTCAATTGATATAAATCCAAGTGTTGAACTTGGTATCGATAAGCATAAGAAGGTGCGGGAAATCCGCGGTTTGAACGATAGGGGAATGGATTTGGTCCAGAATCTCTCCTATAACGGCCGCTCTCTGGATGACGTAACCGGGAAGCTGTTGGAAAAAGCCGAGGCCATGGATGTATTCGCCTCAGGTGAAGGGGATGTAGTGATTGCCGGAGCTACGGTCAAGGAGGATGCCGCCCTGGACAGCGCCGCAGTAACGGAGCAGCTGAAGCAGCAGGTGTTGGCCCATGTGGTCACGAAGCATCCGGAAGAAGCGGCAAAAATTGAAGTGACGGCATTCGCGGCGCCCACAGAAGCGATTGTGTCCGCCCAGGAAAGCGGGCTGTCCCTTGGCAAATATTCGGTTTATTTAAATGCGAAAAGCTCCGGCTATGATGTGAAGATCGAGGATCTGAAGCAGGATTCCATTCACAATATCGCCAATGTGGAGGGCGGCATCTCCAAGCTGGTGGACCCCGCCAAACTGGAGAAGAACAGCTTGAAGGAACTGATAGCCGAAGAGAAGGACGGCCGTCTGGATAAGCGGATGCAGGATAACAAGAAGGAGAACGCCGCCAAGTCCACGCCGACACCCAAGAGCTCTTCGAAGAATAATACATCCCGGAACACTCCCGCTTCCAAGGCGTCTCCATCAGGCAAGGCCGCTTCGCCTGCACCGCCTTCCAAAGATGTCCCGGCAATTAAGCAGCCGGCTGGGAAGGATAACCGGGATAGCGCAAAAGATAATGACAAGAACAACGATAGAAACAATGGCAGGAACAACGACGGCACCTCCGGCGGGAACGGCAGCGGCAACCAGGATGACGGACGGAATAACGACAAATCAAGCGGCGGCAATGACAACGGGAATGAGAACAAGAACAACAACAAGAACAACGGGGAAGACGGCAAGAACAACGACAGGAACAGCGGCAAAAGCAACGGCAAGGAAGAGGATCAGGACAAGAATGATAACCGGGATAGCGGCAAGAACGGGGACATGAACGGCAGCAAGAATAATGACGGGAATGACAGCAAGAACAACGACAGCAAGAATAACGACAGCAAGAACAACGACAGCAAGAACAATGACAGCAAGAACAATGACAGGAGCGGAAAACAAGCAACACCAACTCCAACGAAGACGCCGGCACCCAAGACTACCCCGGGCAATACCAAGCGCAACAATTGACTTTGAAGCTTATAAAGACGGGAAAAAGGACTGCAAGCTTATCAGGCTTGCGGTCCTTTTGTTGAAGTCCCAGAACGTAGATGCCCTGGTAATGGGTTCGATAACTGAATTAATTCAGGTTGTCAAAAAACACAGTCAGGCGCTCATTCCCGGCGGGGGAGTAACAATGCTTTCTTGGGGAGGGAACGCCTGGTGCTGCAAATCCTCCATGCGGATAATAAGTCTTGTGGCTTCCTCCGGCGTGTAGGACAAGGTCCGGAACCGGGCGTTCAGATGGGCAAGCTCGATGCCATACAGCTGTTTCTTGCGGGGATGGTGAACCAGATCATAGGCCAGAACCGGAATTCCCGCGGTATCGTTGGAATAGGGAGAGGGGGCAACAGACGGAACCCCTTCGACCTGGAAATAAAGCCGGCGCTTGTTCCATGGCAGACTTCCGGCATCGCCCTCAATCACCAGGAAGCCGCCGCCCTCCTGATCGGAGGTCCGGTACATGCGGATGCCAGACGAGGGCTTGCCGGGCTTCAGCACCTTGCTCGTCTTGATATCCGGCAGAAAGGGAACCAGCAAAATAGGTATTCCGCTCGCCGCGTACAACAAATAGGCGGACTGCGCCAGAATGGCGGCCGCAATGAGTGTTCCGAACAGGACTATCCCTGCAAAAACGGCAGGGCCGTTTCTTCTATTCATGTGATGAAAGCCCCCCGCATAATCATAAAGCACAATATGTTTATCTTAACATAAGCCGGATCCGGTTGAAAGAAGCTGTATCTGCCAGATAAATGAATCTGCACAAGGATCTGCACAACTTTGGGCAGGCTGACACGTATACTCTTCAAGCACCAGCCGAAAGGTTGTTTAGAAGCCGGAGCAGGGGGAGTCGTCTTTGGGAGAACGACGGAATTTACGCATATTGTTGATAGAGGGAATACCTGCGTCAGTGATCTTTAATACCTTGGGCGGGCCCCTTCAGACGGGATTCCTGCTGCATTTGGGAGCAACGCCTGTACAAGTGGGGATTGCAGCAGCCATTCCGTCCTTGATGAACGTAGTTCAGATCCTGGGAGCGCTGGTCTTGCAAAAGCTGGGAAACCGCAAGCTTCTGCTGGTTGTCTTGAGTTCGATTCACCGCCTGTTCTGGGTGGGCACGGGGCTGGTTCCATTTTTGTTTCCGCCCGGGCTATGGGTACCGGTTTATTTATGCTTTTATGCATTTGGATTTGCCAACAACGCCATCGGCGGGGTAGCATGGACTTCACTGGTAGGAGATATGGTTCCCGCCGCGATCAGGGGCAGCTACTTCGGCTTCAGAAACATGGTGATCAGCGGGGTTATTGTCATATGCCTGTTCTTCGGAGGATGGGTGCTTGACACGTACCCGGGAGCAACCGGATTTCATATTTTGTACGCGGTTTGCGCCGTCATGATGATCTGGAATACAGCCTGTTTTACGTTGTACCCCAATTTGCCGTTTGAGCGTTCCGAAGAGAAGAATCACCTGGGGCTCTTGAGACGGCCGTTTCAGGACAAGAAGTATTTGGGGGCCATGATCTTCATCTCATTATGGCTGTTTGTGCAAAATATCGCGCTGCCCATGTTCAGCTACGGCATGCTCAAGGTGCTGGAGCTCAACGTCCAATGGGTGACTACGGCAGTGATTGTGCAGAACCTGGCGACCATGGCCAGCAATCTGGTCTGGGGAAGACTGAATAACAAGTATTCCACCCGCTTGCTGCTATTCTGGACGCTGCCGGTTATCGCCGCCTCCTGTCTGGTCTGGGGATTAATCGGAATTCTGCCGACCTTGCTGATTATTTTCATTTCCCATCTTCTGGTTGGGACCGGTGTGGGAGGATTTAACCTTCTCATATTCAATTACACAATCGGAGACACGCCCAAAAGCGAACGCCCCATGTTTGTCGCCGTTTTTTCCGCTTTGACGGGTATAGCCGGGTTTACAGGCTCGATTCTGGGCGGTTACTTGTTCGATTGGACCGCCGCCGCTCCTCAATGGGTACAAGATAAGGGGATTTTTACCGGGCTGGGAGCATTGCTGTTGATCGTGGCCCTCACCGCGGGGCAAGCGGCCTTGCGGGACCGGCAGCCCCGCAAGGTCAACTGAGAGTCTGGCCGACGAAATAGTTGTGGTGAATAAATAGTCAACAGGCAACATTCACTAGAAAAACTCGGTCTGATCGGAGGAGGATGGAATATGACAGTACGAATTGGCATGATCGGCTTGGGCGATATTGCGGAGAAGGCCTATTTGCCGGTATTGGCCTCTCATCCGGGTATCACGCTCGCCGGGATCATGAGCAGATCGGAAGCGACGGTTGAGCGGATTGGCAGCCGGTTCCGGATAGAGGGCCGTTTCACGGAGCTGGGCAGACTGCTCTCGCAGGACCTGGACGCCGTTTTTGTGCATAGTCCGACGGAGACCCATTACGGTATTGTAACAGAATGCCTGAAGGCGGGGGTCCATGTCTATGTGGACAAGCCCCTGTCTTATGAAATCAAGGAATCCGAAGCAATGGCTTCCTGCGCCGAGCAAGCGGACAGGCTGTTGGCGGTGGGATTCAACCGGCGGTTCGCGCCGTTGTATGTGCAAGCCAAATCCTGGCTGGAGCAGGCCGGGGGCTTCGAGCTGTGCGCCGCAGACAAGCAGCGGACCAAGCGGCAAAAGCATTCAGCCAGACAGACACTGTATGATGATCTGATTCACATGATCGATCTGGTCGTATGGCTGTGCGGAGACGACGGGAGGCTGGCGGATTATCGCCAGGCGGTAGACGGGGAAGGGCGTCTGCGGTTTGCTGCAGGCTGCCTTGCCTCGGAGCACCGGAGCGCGGCTTTCTCCATGTCGCGGGGGGCGGGGCTTGATCTGGAGCGATTGGAGCTTCACGGAAGCGGGCGCACAGCACAGGTGGTTAATCTGGAGCGGGCTGTATTTGCCGATGCGGTCCAGGGAGCAACCGAGGCTTCCTTTGGCAGCTGGGATGCAGTGTCCTACCGGCGGGGCTTTACCGGGGCCATCGAGCACTTCCTTGGCTGCCTGCACAACCGGGAGGACTGCAAGCTCCGCGCCGATCTTACACTGGCCACCCATCGGCTCATTGAACGTATGCTGGAGCGGGCATAGAGGGTGGACAGCTTGCCGGCTGTGCAGTTCTGCCTGAAAAATCCGAGTCCGCCTCCAACGGGAGGGCGGTCTGGAAAAGGAAGGGCGCTAACTGTCATGGGCTTGGCAGATGGAGCAGGCCGCATCATGAACGCCGGTTCGAAGCTCTGCGGGCTCCAGAACGGTCACTTGTCCCGCAAAGCCCAGAACAATCGAAACAGCGGACTCCAGGGTATCGAACCTTGCATGGATCCTGACCGGTCCTTGCAGGGTTTGTTCGATTTGCTCCAGGTGGAGGTAGCGGGTGTTCTTCAACTGTGTCAGGTCTTCTTGGTTGGCGAGAATCACCGCCCGGTAGACGGGAAGCTGCTCCTTGAACTTGGTGACGGAGGCGGACCAGTGCGCCGCCAGGTCAAACGGTCCGTCAAGTTCTTCTGCCGGTTCGTCCAGCATGCGGGCTGTCCGGATTCTGGAGACCCGGTAGGTACGGGCAAGGTCTGCGTACAGCGCGGCACAGCCGGGTTGCTCCGGCATGGCGACCAGGTACCAAACCGTTCGTTTGTTGACCAGACCATACGGACTGACGGTCAGCTCCGCGGCAGACTGATCCCGAAGGTAGGTGAAGGCAAGCTTCCTGCCTGCCCACAGAGCTTCCTGCAGCGTGGGCAGAACGGTGGACGTTTCTTCGCCTTCACGGCCATCCGAATGCCAGCCTGCACCGTCGATGTGGATGCGGCGGCGGACTTCCTCCGCCTGCCGCCTCCAGTCGGGCGGGAGGGCCGCCAGCAGCTTGCCGGAGGCCCGGGCGAAGGCGGCTGTCCAGTCCGGGTGATGCCCTCCAGCAGTTAATTGGGGCAACAGCAGCGCCTCGATATCTCCCCGGTTCATCCCGGTTAGAGCCGATCTGTAGCCTGCAAGCAGGGACCAGCCTCCGCCGGTGCCCCTATCGGCGATGACCGGAATGCCCATGGCGGAGAGAGCCTCCATGTCCCGGTGGACCGTCCTTTCGGAAACTTCCAGCTGCTCTGCCAGCTGTTTGGCAGTTATTTTCTGCATATGCTGGAGCGTGAGGAGAATTTGCAATAGCCGGTCTGCCCGCATTCAATACCGCCGCCCTTCCTGTCTTATATGTCATGCCCTTATGCTTATTTCCTTATGTCCTCCATCATATCATACCAATATGACAGAAGGTGTCATGAACTCATGATAGAATCATGATGAAAGGGCAATCCTGGATTCATACGAGCATGGAAGGGCGATTCGGAAATGATATAAGAATCGGAGGCGAATGGATATGAGCAAGCCGTTGGCAGGTCAGGTGGCGGTTGTAGCCGGAGGGACGCGGGGCGCGGGAAGGGCAATCGCTTGGGCGTTGGGGGAAGCGGGGGCAGTTGTTTATGTGGCAGGCCGTAGCAGCAGAGCCGGCCCTTCCCCGATGCAGCGTCCCGAAACCATCGAGGATGCGGCTGAAGGAGTGACAGAGCGGGGCGGTACGGGAATTGCCGTGAGAGCCGATCTGATGGTGGAAGAGAATGTTCAGTCGCTGTTCGAACAGGTGCGCAGAGAGCAGGGAGGGCAGTTGGATATTCTCATTAATGATGTGTGGGGAGGGGATCCGCTGACGGAATGGGGCAAGCCCTTCTGGGAGCAGTCACTGGCCAACGGATTGCTGATGCAGCGGCAAGCGGTGCATTCCCGCCTAATGATCAGCCATTACGCGGCGCCGCTCTTTATTGCCCGGAGCAAAGGCTTGCTGATTGAGGTGACGGATGGAGTGGGCTACGGTTATCGGGGAAATCTCTATTACAGCTTGGCCAAGATATCGTCGATTCACATGGCGGAGGCTATGGCCGCCGATTTGAAGCCTTATGGGGTTACCGCTTTGGCGCTGACTCCCGGGTTTCTCCGGTCGGAGGCCATGCTGGACTACTTCGGCGTTACCGAGGAGAACTGGCGGGACGGGGTGGCCAAGGAGCCGCATTTCATTGCGTCGGAAACTCCGGCATATATCGGCCGGGCCGTTGTGGCTTTAGCCGCTGACCCCCAAGTGGCGGACAAAGCGGGACAGTCCTTAAGCACCTGGGGGTTGTCCGAGGAGTATGACTTTGTGGATGCGGACGGCAGCCGCCCCCACTGGGGACGCTACTTCGCGGCAACGTTCCCCGGGGAGAAGGGGAACGTGTGAGACGGGCAGGCGCGTCCGGCACCGGGCGGTTTACCGGCGGTTTCTCCAGAAGTTTGGCCGCTTGCCGGGCGGCTCTGTCGCCGCAGCAGTTTCCTCTGCTGCGGTATAGCTCCGCTTCGCAGGCTCCTTCTGGAGCAGCTCCAGCAGATAAAAGCTGCCGTCGCTGTTTTTCTGGGAGAGCAGTTGAATCGATGCCGCCACATCTCCATCCGCGCGGTGGTTTTGTCCGGCCAGACCGTGGCCGTCCAGCAGGTGCTGCAGCTTTCTTGTGCGGTACCCTTTGGCTGTCCAGTTAATGCCGTAGCAGGTGCAATGCCATTTCTTCGAACGGGGGAACGAAATGATTTTCTGCAGGAATCCCCGGTCGAATGCGGCGTTATGGGCGACGAAGAAATCGGCCAGTTCCATCAATTGATTGATGCGCTCCAGATCCAGCTGCTGCCCCTGCACCATTTCATCGGTGATGCCGTGGACCTTTTGCGCCGACTTGCCGATGGGCATTCCCGGATCGTTCAATCCGGTATAGCTGTCCAGAATACCGATGATTTCTCCTGTTTGCCGCACGAATACGAACAAGGTCAGGCATAATTCCACAATTTTCTCGGAGTTGGGCGATAATCCGGTTGTCTCCACGTCGAAGAAGCCGCCTACCCCGTAGGTTGATTTGTCGCTGATCCGTTCCAACAAGGACTGATTCATTCTATCCCTCAGATGATTCCCCATCGGCTGGGGGATTTGCTGTGTCGTGGTGTATGTATGCTACTGCCCTATTGCTGAAAATAAAAGCCCTGAGCGTCGTTGGCGCATACTCAGGGCGATGCTCTGTTATATTTGTCTTTTAGCTTTTCTACATCCAGTTCAAGATCGGCAATGCGGTGATTGAGAAAGCGGATATCGCCGCGGGTATCCAGGGCTTGGTTATCCAGCTTCTGCTCGATTCGGACCAAATTGCCCTCTGACCGGCGGACATCCATCGTCAGGGCCTCCAGCTTGGCGTGGGTAAGCTCCTGGGCGCTTTTGATCGCAGAAGTGATCTGATACAGCTCTGCCTGGCCAATCTTAAGGGTCTGGACGTCGCCCTTGAGGGTCTGGACGTCGCCCTTAATAGACTGCACATCCTCCTTGAGAGTTTGCATGTCGCCTCTGAAAAGCTGCATCTCCTCAAGAATCCGGGTTAAAATTTGTTCACTCAAGAGCCAAAACACCCCATTATGTTCAAGATAAAAAAACGGGAGCATCCCATCCGTCGCAGCACGTATTCCATAAAGAGGAATCTTCCAGTTCATTATAGCAGATAAGCAGGTTCTCATATACTAGAAATAAAAGTCCATATTGTGGAAAATGCTTGGCTTGCATAGTGTCCTCATCACAGAGCCCTCTCTACACCGCGGCCAGCCGGATAAAGATGGACACGGAGAGGGAAGCAGAACAGTTTGCCAGAATGGAACCTCATGTTGAGTCGTTAGGGGAAGGGGAAAAAAGAGAATAGGAAGAAAATGCTTATCTAATAATGGTAATATAGCAAATTTCCCGGATAATAAGGAAAGTAGATGGATGATATTTCTAGTATAACGTCTCGTAAATTCGTTCCTCATTCTTGAGGCCTGTCCTTCCCGGCTTGCAACGGACCTGAGAGACGCTAATCGCGGGAAAAACGGGGGTTGGCGCGGCTAACGGACTGGAAAGACCTTATCCTGCCCAATATCCCTCTGGATGGGGGCAAAGTAGTCCAATAAGAGCGCTCAAGTCCGTTACAATTCCAACCCCCCGTTTTTTGACCGAATAAGGGCGCTCAGGTCCGTCACAACCTGGGGCGTGTCTGAACACCCGCTTGAGGGCAGCTTTTCACCGCCTTTTCACCCCGAGCTATCGTTACTTTCGCTTGACGTACCCCGGTACGCCTGCCCGAAAGTGCCTGGTCAGAAACGATCATCTGGGAATT
>JAQSYI010000030.1 GCA_029256185.1 Paenibacillaceae bacterium | reverse complement strand
GAACACACCAACTGCACCGTCGAGAACACGAAGGGAACGTTCAACCTCAACCGTGAAGTCAACGTGACCCGGGGTGTCGATAATATTGATGCGGTGACCTTTCCACTGGCAGGTTGTCGCGGCAGATGTAATCGTAATGCCGCGCTCCTGCTCTTGCTCCATCCAGTCCATGGTGGCCGCGCCTTCATGTACTTCACCGATCTTGTGTACGCGACCGGTGTAGAACAGAATACGTTCGGTAGTGGTTGTCTTGCCGGCATCGATATGCGCCATAATCCCGATGTTACGTGTATCCTTCAAGGAGAACTCTCTTGCCATGGTATGATCTCCTTTCGAATCTCTTTGTTATGGTGTATATCTAACCTATACCCCACAAAGTGAAGAATCCCTCCGAAGAGCATTCCTATTACTTTGCGGGGACCCCCTACAAAAGATAGGGGATTCGGACCAACATCGCCTAAGCGACGGCAGGTCCTACCAACGATAGTGCGCGAACGCTTTGTTGGCTTCAGCCATCTTGTGGGTGTCTTCACGTTTCTTGACGGAAGCCCCTGTGTTGTTGCTGGCGTCGATAATCTCGGCAGCCAGACGTTCTTCCATGGTCTTCTCGCCGCGCAAGCGGGAGTAGTTGACCAACCAGCGCAATCCAAGGGAAGTCCGGCGCTCCGGCTTCACTTCGATCGGGACCTGGTAGTTTGCACCGCCTACACGGCGTGCTTTTACTTCCAGAACCGGCATGATGTTTTTGATAGCTTGCTCAAAAACCTCCATCGGTTCTTTGCTTGTACGTTCCTTGATCAGGTTGAACGCGTTATACAGGATGGTTTGGGCAGTGCCCTTCTTGCCATCAATCATAATGCGGTTAACCAAACGGGTGACCAGCTTGCTGCTGTATATCGGATCTGGCAATACATCTCTTTTCGTTACGGGACCTTTACGAGGCATAGTTATCCCCCTTTCTTACAAGAATCATCCTGTTCTCAGGAGCTTGCGGATTATTTTTTCACTTTAGGACGTTTTGCACCATACTTGGAGCGGGCTTGCTTCCGGTTGTTGACACCGGATGTATCCAGCGCACCACGGACGATGTGATAGCGGACACCGGGAAGGTCTTTCACACGGCCACCACGCACGAGCACGACACTGTGCTCCTGCAGGTTATGTCCGATACCCGGAATGTAGGCAGTAACTTCGATACGGTTCGACAGACGTACCCGGGCATACTTACGAAGCGCAGAGTTCGGCTTTTTCGGAGTCATCGTACCGACACGAGTGCAGACACCGCGTTTTTGCGGAGCGGAAAGATTCGTTTCTTCACGGTGCAAGGCGTTGAAGCCTTTTTGCAGCGCAGGAGATTTGGACTTTACGATTTTTGCTTCACGGCCTTTACGTACCAGCTGATTGATTGTTGGCATTGAGGCACCCCCTTCCAATGATAGATCGGATTGTTAAGCTTTTGAAAACAAGCCCACAGACCCAGGCGAATCATAAATGGACAAAGGAAATGTTTTTGCCGGAGAAATTCCTGGGCCGACAAAAACATTCAATTCTTTATTCATTCACCACAGCAGCGACAGCTGCGCCCACTTCAATACCGCATGTCTTGCCCAATTGTCTCATGGACTCCACATACGTCAGCGGAACGCCAGACTTCTTGCACAGGTTCACCATCTTGCCCGTAATACGCGGATCTGCATCTTTGGCTATGAAAACCTCCACCGCTACACCGGCTTCAACGGATTTCATGGCTTGCTTCGTGCCTATAGTAAGCTTACCGGCCTGTTTGACTTTATCATAAGACATTTTGCATCCTCCAAAGCACAGGGGTTCCCTTTTGGCACACTTTGATATATTAGCATTTCAAAAATCCGGTGTCAAGAAAGAATCTGTACTTTGTCCTGACACCGGATTTTTTCTAAGCGGTAATACTTACTTGGTTGCCGCTAAGGGAGCTTCCCCTTCAGCAGCGGCTTGCTGTTCTGCTTGAGCCAGAGCGGATGCTTCAGCAGCTTCGATATACTGATCCGTCACCTTGACGCTCCGGTAGCGGGCCATTCCCGTACCTGCCGGAATCAGCTTGCCGATAATGACGTTTTCCTTCAGGCCGAGGAGCTGATCCACCTTGCCTTTAATGGCGGCATCGGTAAGCACACGGGTGGTTTCCTGGAAGGAAGCCGCCGACAGGAAGGAGTCGGTTTCCAGAGATGCTTTGGTGATGCCCAGCAGAACCGGCTTGGCAACGGAAGGTTCGGTACCGTTCATGAGTACGACCTTGTTGGCCTCTTCATATTCATGCATATCAACGAAGGAGCCTGGCAGCAAGGTTGTATCGCCGGCATCTACGACGCGGATTTTGCGCAGCATCTGACGGATCATGACCTCAACGTGCTTGTCGTTGATTTCTACGCCCTGATTCCGGTAAACGCGCTGAACCTCTTGAAGAATATAGTTCTGCACGCCGCGGATTCCCTTGATGCGCAGCATTTCCTTCGGATCGATGGAGCCGTCTGTCAGCTCATCCCCGGCTTCTACAGTCTGGCCCTTGGTGACGCGGACGCGGGAGCCGTACATCACAGAGTAGACCTTGGATTCGGCCTCGCCCTGAACTTCGATTTCCCGGCGGTCCTTGCCCTCGCGGATATCCTTGACTACGCCGTCAATCTCGGAGATTGTGGCCTGGCCTTTGGGATTCCGGGCTTCGAACAGCTCTTGAATCCGCGGCAGACCTTGGGTGATATCATCTCCGGCAACGCCGCCTGTATGGAACGTACGCATGGTCAGCTGTGTACCCGGTTCGCCGATGGATTGGGCAGCAATGATGCCCACTGCTTCGCCAATCTCCACATGCTCGCCGGTAGCCAGATTGCGGCCGTAGCACTTCTTGCACACGCCATGGTTGGTGCGGCAGGAAAGCACGGAACGGATCTGCAGCTTCTCAATGCCTGCCTTGATGATTCGTTCGGCAATGTCGGAATCAATCAGCTGATTGCGGCCGGCAATAATTTCACCGGTCTTGGGATCGCGAACCGTCTCAAAGCAGTAACGGCCTTCAATCCGGTCGTACAGATCCTCAATAACTTCTTTGCCATCCTGGATTCTGGAGACGATAGAGCCCTTATCCGTACCGCAATCATCCTCGCGGACAATGACGTCCTGGGCCACATCGACCAGACGGCGGGTCAGATAGCCGGAATCCGCTGTACGAAGAGCGGTATCCGCCAGCCCTTTGCGCGCGCCGTGGGTGGAGATGAAATACTCCAATACGGTGAGGCCTTCACGGAAATTGGACTTGATCGGCAATTCGTAGATCCGTCCGGTTGGCGTAGCCATCAAGCCCCGCATCCCACCCAATTGGGTAATCTGGGATTTATTACCACGCGCTTTGGATTCAACCATCATATTGATGGAGTTAAACTTCTTGAGATTTTTCATCAGAATCTCGGTGATATCTTCCTTGGTCTTGGACCAGATGGAAATAACCCGGTCATACCGTTCGTCATCCGTGATCAGACCGCGGCGGTACTGGTTGGTAACGGAGCGGACCTTCTCCTCGGAGTCGCCGAGAATGGTGTACTTCTCATTAGGAACCTCCACATCGGAGACGGCGATGGTGATGCCGGCACGGGTGGAATAGGTAAAGCCCAATTGCTTGATTTTGTCCAGAATAATGGAGGTTTCCATGGTCTTGTACTTGCGGAAGCATTCCGCAATGATGGTGCCCAGGAAGTCCTTGCCCACCGCAAGTCTTGCTGTAGGCAAATCCATGATGCGCTGACGGATGTCGGCGCCCTTCTCAAAGACAAAATAATGGTCAGGCGTTCCATACAGCAAATTTTTCTTCGTCGGCTCATTAATAAATGGCAGGTCCTTCGGAAAAATCTCGTTAAAGATGATTTTACCGATACTCGTGATCAGCATGGCCTCCTGCTGTTCCGGAGTAAAGCAGGTTTTGCCCAGCAGCTTGGCTGGAATAGCCACAACCGCATGCAGAGACGCCGCACCGCGGTAATACGCCGAGACAGCTTCTTGTACGGAAGCCAGAATCATGCCGGTCCCCTTGGCGCCCTGATCGGCCATGGTCAGGTAGAAAGATCCCAATACCATGTCCTGGGAAGGGGTAACGACAGGCTTGCCGTCCTTGGGGTTCAGGATATTGCCGGCAGCCAGCATCAGAATGCGGGCTTCGGCTTGAGCTTCAGCCGACAGCGGCACGTGTACCGCCATTTGGTCGCCGTCAAAGTCCGCGTTGTAGGCGGTACATACCAGCGGGTGAAGCTTGATGGCACGGCCTTCAACCAGAATGGGCTCGAAGGCTTGAATGCCGAGACGGTGAAGGGTCGGCGCACGGTTCAGCAGAACCGGATGCTCCTTGATCACTTCTTCCAGCACATCCCAGACTTCAGAGCTGCTGCGTTCCACTTTACGCTTTGCGCTTTTGATATTATGGGCAAGTCCCTTATTAACCAGTTCTTTCATCACGAACGGCTTGAACAGCTCAAGCGCCATTTCCTTCGGCAGTCCGCACTGGTACATCTTCAGATCGGGTCCTACCACGATAACGGAACGGCCGGAGTAGTCTACCCGCTTGCCCAGCAGGTTCTGACGGAAACGTCCCTGCTTGCCCTTCAGCATATGGCTTAAGGACTTAAGGGGACGGTTGCCAGGCCCGGTAACCGGACGGCCGCGGCGGCCGTTGTCGATCAGGGCGTCAACCGCTTCTTGAAGCATACGTTTTTCGTTCTGCACAATGATGTCAGGCGCGCCCAAATCCAGCAGACGCTTCAGACGGTTGTTCCGGTTGATTACCCGGCGGTACAGATCGTTCAAGTCAGAGGTGGCAAAACGCCCCCCATCCAATTGAACCATGGGACGCAATTCCGGTGGAATAACCGGCAGCACGTCCAGCACCATCCAGTCAGGATGATTCTTGGAGTTACGGAATGCCTCAATGACCTCAAGACGCTTAATCGCCCGGTTGCGGCGCTGGCCTTGGGCTGTCTTCAGCTCTTCCTTCAGCATATCCAGTTCTTTATCCACGTCGATATCTTGAAGGAGGCGCTTGACTGCTTCGGCGCCCATGCCGGCCTGGAACGCATACCCGTACTTTTCACGGTAACTGCGGTACTCTTTCTCGGACAGCAGTTGTTTCTTCTCCAGCGGTGTATCACCCGGATCAGTCACAACATAAGAAGCAAAATAAATAATTTCTTCCAATGAGCGGGGGGACATATCAAGTGCCAGCCCCATCCGGCTCGGAATGCCTTTGAAGTACCAAATATGGGAAACAGGCGCAGCCAACTCAATATGGCCCATGCGCTCGCGGCGGACCTTGGCGCGGGTTACTTCAACGCCGCAACGGTCACAGACAACGCCCTTGTAACGGACGCGCTTGTACTTGCCGCAATGACATTCCCAGTCCTTCTGCGGACCGAAGATGCGCTCACAGAAGAGCCCTTCCTTTTCCGGTTTCAATGTCCGGTAGTTGATAGTCTCCGGTTTTTTGACTTCGCCGCGGGACCACGAACGGATTTTCTCCGGTGAAGCGAGACCAATCTTCATAAATTCAAAGTTATTGACGTCGATCAAGGAGCAGCCCTCCTTAGAATTGATGGAGCCATACATGAGTCCCCACAAAGTGACGCTGACTTTCGCAGCCGATTGCCGGTACTTTGCGGGGACCCCCAAACCGGTGCATTACGTGTTATGGAAAAACGCCTTGCCAGGGCGTGCCTCAAAACCCGCTTGAGGGCAGTTTTTCAGACACGCCCTAAGAGCGGATTATTCCGCTCCCAGCTCGGCTCCTTCTATGTTCAGGTTCAATTTGTCGCTGGTGACTTCATCATCATCGGTATCGCGAAGCTCAATCTCCTCTTCGTCAGCCGAGAGCATCTTCACATCCATGCCCAAGCTTTGCAGCTCCTTGATCAGCACCTTGAAGGATTCCGGTATCCCCGGCTCAGGAACGTTCTCGCCCTTGACGATGGATTCGTAGGTTTTCACCCGGCCCACCACGTCATCGGATTTAACAGTAAGAATTTCCTGAAGCGTATAAGCGGCACCGTAGGCCTCAAGCGCCCACACTTCCATCTCACCGAAGCGCTGGCCGCCGAATTGGGCTTTGCCCCCCAGAGGCTGCTGCGTAACGAGAGAGTACGGCCCGGTGGAACGGGCGTGAATCTTATCATCAACCATGTGCGCCAGTTTGATCATATACATGACGCCTACGGTAACTTCACGTTCAAACGGCTCGCCCGTCCGGCCATCGCACAATGTCCATTTGCCTGTACGGGCCATTCCTGATTCCACCATGGTGTCGAATACATCATTCTCACGCGCTCCGTCGAATACCGGCGTAGCCGTATGAATGCCCAGCATTTTGGCGGCCATGCCCAAGTGGACTTCCAGCGCCTGCCCGATATTCATCCGGGAAGGTACGCCAAGCGGGTTCAGCACAACTTCAACCGGTGTTCCGTCGGGGAGGAACGGCATATCCTCTTCCGGCATAATCCGGGCAATAACTCCTTTGTTGCCGTGGCGGCCTGCCATCTTATCGCCTTCGGAAATCTTCCGCTTCTGGGCGATGTAGACACGGACCAGCTGGTTAACCCCTGGAGGCAGCTCATCCCCGTTCTCACGGGTGAAGACCTTCACGTCCACAACAATACCGTCTGTACCGTGAGGCACTCTCAGGGAGGTGTCACGCACTTCACGGGCCTTCTCACCGAAGATAGCGTGCAGCAGGCGTTCTTCCGCAGTAAGCTCAGTCACGCCCTTGGGAGTAACCTTGCCGACGAGAATGTCGCCAGCGCCGATTTCGGCACCCACACGGATAATACCCCGTTCGTCCAGGTTCTTCAGCGCGTCTTCCCCGACATTGGGGATATCGCGGGTGATTTCTTCCGGTCCCAGCTTGGTATCCCGCGCCTCGGATTCGTATTCCTCAATGTGAATGGAGGTGTACACATCCTCCTTCACAAGCTTCTGGCTCAGCAGAATCGCATCTTCGTAGTTGTAGCCCTCCCAGGTCATAAAGGCAACTACCACGTTGCGGCCCAAAGCCAATTCACCCTGCTCGGTGGACGGTCCGTCAGCCAGAATGTCGCCCGGCTTCACAATATCGCCCTTGCGGCAGATGGGACGCTGGTTGATGCAAGTTCCCTGGTTGGAACGCATAAACTTATGCAGCTTGTGTTTGACGATATTGCCGCTCACAATCCGGCCGTCCACCATTTCCTGGCGGCGCACCCAAATTTCGTTCGCGGAAACTCTGTCCACAATGCCATGAATCTTGGAAACAATACATACCCCGGAGTCTTTCGCTGCCTTATGCTCCATTCCGGTTCCCACAAGCGGCGCTTTGGGAATCAAGAGCGGCACGGCTTGCCGCTGCATGTTGGAACCCATCAACGCACGGTTGGAGTCATCGTTCTCCAGGAACGGAATGAGCGCCGTCGCAACGGATACAACCTGCTTCGGTGAAATATCCATATAATCTACGCGCTCGCGGGGAAGAGTGAGAATATCATCCTTGTAGCGGACAATAATCGCCTCGCTGGCAAAGGTATTCTCCGCCGTCAATTCCGCGTTCGCTTGGGCAATAACGTAGTTGTCTTCCTCATCCGCCGTCAGGTAAGCGATCTGTTCGGTAACGGCACCTGTCTTCGGATCCACCCAACGGTAAGGAGCCTCAATAAAACCATACTCGTTGATTCTCGCAAAAGACGACAGGGAGTTGATCAGCCCGATATTCGGACCTTCAGGCGTTTCAATCGGACACATCCGGCCATAGTGGGAGTGATGCACGTCCCGCACTTCCATGCCGGCACGTTCCCGGGTCAAACCGCCAGGCCCCAGTGCGGACAGACGGCGCTTATGCGTCAATTCGGCAAGCGGATTGGTCTGGTCCATAAACTGGGACAGTTGGGAGCTTCCGAAGAACTCCTTGATGGAGGCAATGACAGGACGGATGTTGATCAACGCCTGAGGCGTAATCACATTCGCATCCTGAATGGACATCCGTTCACGAACTACCCGTTCCATCCGGGACAAGCCGATCCGGAATTGGTTTTGGAGCAGCTCGCCCACAGAGCGCAGACGACGGTTGCCCAGATGGTCAATATCGTCCGTGTTGCCGATGCCGTGAAGGAGGTTCATAAAATAGTTAATAGAAGAGACGATGTCAGCCGGCGTAATATGCTTGACTGACTTGTCGATCAATCCATTGGCAATCACCTTGACGACCTTGCCGTCTTCATGGGGCGAATACACTTCAATGCATTGAAGCGGAATGACGGACTCATTCTCCAGAACGCCGCCCGGTGTATGATAATCCTTCAGACCCAATCCGTTCTCCAGCATGGGGATGATGGTGTCGAGCAGACGGCGGTCCAACAATTGGCCAGCCTCAGCCAGAATTTCACCGGTTGACCGGTCCACCAAAGACTCCGCCAGCCGTTGATTGAACAGACGGTTCTTGATATGAAGCTTCTTGTTGATCTTATACCGGCCTACGTTGGCCAGATCGTAACGCTTGGGATCGAAGAAACGGGCTACCAGCAAGCTCTTGGCATTATCCAAAGTGGGAGGTTCGCCCGGGCGCAGCCGCTCGTAAATTTCGATCAAAGCCTTTTCTGTCGAATCGGTGTTGTCCTTATCCAGTGTGTTGCGGATATATTCATCGTCACCGAGGAGGCTGATGATTTCCGCGTCCGTCCCAAAGCCCAATGCCCGTAGAAGAACAGTCACCGGAATTTTACGGGTACGGTCGATCCGCACGTAAATAATATCCTTGGCGTCGGTTTCAAGCTCGAGCCAAGCGCCGCGGTTGGGAATCACGGTTGCGGTGAAGTTTTTCTTGCCGTTCTTGTCAACTTTGGTGCTGAAATACACGCTTGGAGAACGGACCAACTGACTGACGATAACACGCTCGGCCCCGTTGATAATAAACGTGCCTGTTTCGGTCATAATAGGGAAGTCGCCCATAAAGACTTCCTGTTCTTTGACCTCACCGGTTTCCTTGTTGATCAAACGAACTTTGACGCGCAAAGGGGCCGCATAGGTAACGTCCCGCTCTTTGGCGTCATCCACTGTGTATTTCGGTTCGCCCAGGCTGTAGTCGATAAATTCCAACACCAGATTCCCGGTAAAGTCCTGGATCGGGGAGATATCCTGAAACATCTCGCGCAAACCCTCATCCAAAAACCACTGGTATGATTTTTGCTGAATTTCAATCAGGTTAGGGATATCCAGCACTTCGTTGATACGCGCATAAGTCCTGCGTTTACGTCGACCAAATTGAACAAGATGACCCGCCAACTTTCATTCACCCCTCGTGCCTACTTAAAGTTGCTATTGGCTTGTAGTACGTACTAGAAACCCGCATGAACATGCCAAACTCCCGACCGTTGCAACGCAGTGACGGGACTCATTCTCCGCAGACGGAAAATTCCCAGTATCTTCTACTTAGAATTCGCCGAAAAGACTGACATTATACGTCCTTACGGATTTTTTTGCCAAACAAAGATAGATTCCACGTCAGATGTGTAAGCCTAATGCTCCCCGGGTATAATAACACCACAGGAAAATGCGACTAAACTCCAAACGGCTAAAATGGAATTTCAACCCCAGAAAAAAGAGCTTGACATTTTGCAAAACTACAGACATGTCGCCCATCTTAATTCTGACATTTTATAATCATATCACATTCAAAAAATCAAGTCAAACTTTTTTCATAGCCCGGAATATTCTGTATCCCTTTTCCTTCGTACACTCCTCCACTTGACCTTCACCAAACAGCTGCTCCAGCTTCGTAAAGGCGGAAGGCGCTCCTTGCTTTTTCTGAATGACCACCCACAAGTGCCCTCCCGGCAACAGACATTGATAAGCCTCCTCGAAAATGCGGTGCACGACCTCCTTGCCGGCGCGGATGGGGGGATTGGTCAGAATACAGTGAAACCGCTCATCCCGGACCTGCTCCAGAGCATCACTGCGCATAATTCTCACATTGTCGATTTGATTGGCAGCAGCATTCTGCCGGGCAAGCTCCAGCGCCCGGTCGTTCACATCCACCATGACAACTTCACCTGGTTTGGCCATACGGGCCGCAGCCAATCCAATAGGGCCATACCCGCAGCCAACATCAAGCACTTTGGCCCCCGGGCCAATCTCCATTGTTTCTATTAGAAGGGTGCTGCCGAAGTCAATGCCATGTTTGGAGAAAACACCCGCATCCGACAAAAAGGTAAAGACCTGTCCGCGAAGTTCAGCCTGGAAGCGGATATCCTCACGGTTTGATGCAGGCTTCGAGGTATAATAGTGATCCAAGGCCAGCCGTTCCCCCTTATCATCATAGCAGTCTGCCAACAGCACAGACCCCTTGAAGAAACTTCAAGGGGTCTGTATAAATGAAAGCTTCGATTACTTAACTTCAACAGTTGCGCCAGCATCAGCAAGCTTAGCCTTAACAGCTTCAGCTTCTTCCTTGCTGACTTTTTCTTTAACAGGCTTAGGTGCGCCGTCAACCAGGTCCTTAGCTTCTTTCAGGCCCAGACCGGTGATTTCGCGGACAACCTTGATAACGTTGATCTTGGAAGCGCCTGCAGCGGCCAGGATTACGTCAAATTCGGTTTGCTCTTCTTCAACCGGTGCTGCTGCTACTGCGCCTACAACGGTAGGAGCTGCTGCAGTTACGCCGAATTCTTCTTCAATTGCTTTAACCAGATCGTTCAGGTCCAGAACGGTCATGCCTTTAATGGCTTCAATAATTTGCTCTTTGCTCATGGTTAAACCTCCTATATTGGATAACGCAGATTTAGGTTCATTTCTTTTCGTACAATCCCCGGAAAAGCATGCGGAGTATAAGCTACATCGCATAAGCTTCCCTTTGTTGGAATTTGTTCTTAAGCTTCCTTCTCAGCAACGGCCTTAACCGCAAGGGCGAAGTTCCGGATAGGAGCTTGAAGTACGCTAAGCAGCATGGACAGAAGGCCGTCGCGGGAAGGCAGATCAGCCAACGCCTTGATTTGAGCTTGATCGACAACGCGTCCTTCGACAACGCCGCCCTTGATTTCCAACTTGTCATTCTTCTTCGCGAACTCTGCCAGAATCTTCGCAGGAGCGACAACATCCGTACTGAAAGCAATAGCTGTAGGACCAGTAAGGACGGAATCCAACTCGCTCAGATTCGCTTCGGCTGTGGCGCGGCGCACCAGGGAGTTCTTCAGCACTTGAAATTCAACGCCCGCTTCGCGGAGGTTCTTGCGCAGTAGAGTAACCTGGGCAACGCTTAAGCCGCGATAGTCGGCAACAACGGTACAGGCGCTTCCTTGCAGCTTGGCTGTCACCTCGCTGACCAGTTGTTGCTTTTCTGCTAATACAGTTGCATTTGGCATTCGTTACACCTCCTAAGAGTTTTGTCGGAGACAAAACTTTCTTCGTAAGCACTGCTGAGTTTTGCCGTAGGCAAAACTTTCTTCGTAAGCACTACTGAGTTTTGTCCGAGACAAAACTTTCTTCGTAAACTAAAGCAAAACTGACTTCGTGAGCACTGCCAGCGACCACGTCCAACCCACGCTACTGAAGGCATAAGAAAATGCCTTCGCAGACTTTACGAAGGCATGATGGAGTCGATTCAAGAAATTGCACAAGCAAATCCCGATCTATATCATAACACCTCGGCAGGAAATTAAGCCAAACGGCACCTGCTGTCTACGGCCAGCATATTCAATTTGAAAACCTCATCCATATTACCATGTCCGAGGCGCGTAAGTCAAATGCGAAATTTTACCGGAAGTTAGCCAGGTTAAGCTTGACGCTTGGTCCCATTGTGGAGGACACCGCGGCGCTCTTCAGATAAACGCCCTTCGCTGCAGCCGGTTTAGCACGCACCAGCGCATCGATAAGAGCCTTCAGGTTCTCGCTCAGCTTCACGGAGTCAAAGGAGACTTTACCGATGGGAGCGTGAATTTGACCGGCTTTGTCGAGACGGTACTCGATTTTACCGGCTTTGATTTCCTGAACCGCTTTGGTTACGTCGAAAGTTACGGTGCCTGCCTTGGGGTTAGGCATCAAACCTTTACCGCCGAGCAGACGTCCCAGCTTACCTACTTCGCTCATCATGTCCGGTGTCGCCACGCAAACATCAAAGTCGAACCAGCCTTGCTGGATCTTGTTGATCATATCGGCATCGCCCACGAAATCCGCGCCGGCCGCTTCGGCTTCCTTCGCCTTGTCGCCTTTTGCGAATACCAGAACGCGCTTGGTTTTACCTGTGCCGTGAGGCAGTACAACCACGCCGCGCACAGCCTGATCCTGTTTCTTCGAATCTACGCCCAGCCGAACGGCAACCTCAACGGTTTCGTCGAACTTGGCAGTAGCCATCTTCTTCACGAGTTCAACAGCTTCAGCGGATTCATAGAATGCTTCTGCATTCACATTCTTGGCCGCTTCGGCGTATTTCTTACCGTGTTTAGGCATCTGAATAGTCCTCCTTTGTGGTGTTAGCGGAATATCCTCCCACTGGTACAACAAAAAACCTAGTCTTCAATCACAATGCCCATGCTGCGGGCGGTACCTTCAACCATGCGCATAGCCGCTTCCACGGATGCCGCATTCAGGTCGGGCATTTTTTGCTCGGCAATTTCACGTACTTTCGCACGCTTCAGGGTTGCCACTTTCTTCTTGTTGGGCTCACCGGATCCTTTGGGGACATTGGCGGCTACGCGAAGCAGTACGGCTGCGGGCGGAGTTTTGGTTTCGAATGTAAAGGAGCGGTCCTCGTAAACCGTGATGACAACCGGGATGATAAGACCGGCTTGATCGGCTGTGCGAGCATTGAACTCTTTACAGAAAGCCATAATGTTCACGCCTGCTTGACCCAGAGCCGGGCCGATAGGCGGTGCCGGATTCGCTTTACCTGCGTTAACTTGAAGCTTGACCAATTTGATAACTTTCTTTGCCATTGTAGAGACACCTCCTTGCCGTAATGTGGTACAGATGGGGTGCTGCCCCTCCCACCGCGGAGAACGCGAGATGCGTTAGCCGCAAACACCAGCCTGCCGCAAGGACAGTCCGGAGCAGAATCCACACTGCCGTGTGTGTCACAGCAGCTGCCTCTCGGAAAACTCCGTAAGAAGCTCTCCAATTGCAAGCCATGGATCTATTTATACTTTCTCCACTTGAGTGAAATCCAACTCAAGCGGCGTTTCCCTGCCGAACATGTTGACATGAACCTTCAGCTTCATCTTCTCCGGAAGAATCTCCTCCACAGAGCCGACAAAGTTGGCGAAAGGACCCACTTTGACACGGACCATTTCTTTGAGCTCAAAGTCAATCTTCGGCTTCGGTTCCTCCATCCCCATATGCTTGAGAATGGATTCCACTTCCTCGGGAAGCAGGGCAGTCGGCTTGGAGCCGGAGCCTGTTGAACCGACAAAGCCAGTAACACCCGGCGTATTGCGGACCACATACCATGACTCGTCCGTCTGGATCATCTCGACCAGCACATACCCCGGATACACCTTGCGCTGGACCGTTTTCTTCTTGCCGTCCTTGTTCACTACCTCTTCTTCAGTAGGGACAAGCACGCGGAAGATCTTATCCTGCATGTTCATGGATTCGACGCGCTTTTCCAAGTTCGCCTTCACTTTGTTTTCGTAGCCCGAATACGTGTGGACGACATACCATCTCTTTTCCATTTCTACGCTGACCACCATTATTCAGTAACCAGTCGAATCAGTCTGGAGAGGCCAAGATCGAGCACATAGAAGTACAGGGTAACGAAAAGGACCGTACCGATAACAACCAGCGTATAGCTGATCATTTCTTTTCTGGTAGGCCATTTGACTTTCCTCAGCTCGGACCATGCGTCTCTGAAAAAACCAAAGAACGAACCGAAGCTGCGCTTCATTTTGTCTACAAAAGCCACGACTACACCTCCAAAACCTTACCGCGTTTCGCGATGGAGAGTTTGTTCATTGCAAAACTTGCAATACTTCTTCATCTCCATGCGGTCGGGATTGTTCCGCTTGTTCTTGTTGGATGTATAGTTCCGTTGTTTGCAGTTTGTGCAAGCCAAAGTAACGATAACCCGCATGTTTACACCTCCCATAGACAACCTGAACTAAGTAAAGAACCCTGATTGTCTGGGACTAGCCTTAACAATTTAGGGTCACTAAAAGATTCTATCACAGCAGAAAATCCGTGTCAAGAAAGCATTTGACAAATTGCAATCTGCGGATTAACCGGCCGCGGCATCCAACTCTCCTCTATTATTGGCACAAAATTGGTATATAAACCCCGGGATCTGATAGAAAACCAAAAAAACACAGCAGCCTCCCGCCTCTCCAGGCTTGCGCCATATTGTTTTCTGCGGGCAGCGGATATAAAAAAGCTCCAAAAAACCGCCGCAAGGACAAGGCCTTTGGCGGTTTTTATGCAGATGAGTGAGTGGAAGAACGCTGCACAGTCTGCTCCCTGCCTTACGAAATGTTCTGCCGCAGCTCGATCTCCGACCAGGAGAAGCATACCCGGATATTGTCCTCCTCCACCAGCTCCGAACCGGTCTGCACCTCGATCAGTTCCAGATCGGTTGTAGCAAGAATGCTGTGGCGGGTTCCATCAGGTATCCGGACCACGTCTCCGGCCTTTACTTTGTAGTGCAGCTCGTTTAGCACGATCTCCCCGTTACCGCTGATAATCGTCCAAATTTCACTGCGCTTGCGGTGAAACTGGTAGCTGATGTTGCGGCCCGCTTCAATGAAGATCCGCTTGGTCAGGACTTCATTGCCGTCCTTGTACTTCAGGTAATCAATGACCCGGTAATGGCCCCATCTGCGCTCCTCGTACATGGGACGCTGCTCGAAGGCTCCCACCACATTCTTGATCCCGGGACTTGCTTCCTTGCTGGTAACGAGAATTCCGTCCGGGCTGGCGGCTACCACTACGCCTGGCACACCCATAACCACAACGGGAATATCCAGTTCATTCAGCAGATGAGTGTCCTCGGAAGCGCCTGTGACCAGTCCTTTGCCGATCTGCGCCGCGGCCATCTCCTCCGTAAGTGTATTCCAGGTCCCCAGGTCCTTCCAGTACCCGGAATAAGGCAGCACCGCGATCTTCCGTTCTTTCTCCACCACCTCATAGTCAAAGCTGATCTTGGGCAGCAGGGGATAGCTCTTGAGCAGCTCCTCATATTGCAGCGGCAAGCCCACTTTGCGCATCAGATCCACCAGATAACCCAGCTTGAAGGCAAAAACGCCGCAGTTCCATAAAGCATCTTCGGCAAGCAACTGCTCAGCCTCGGCGCGTTCCGGCTTCTCCTTAAAGCTGTCTACCATGCGGTAGCTTCCCGACGCAGGATCACCGTGCGCCGCCGCGGGAACAATGTACCCGTACTTCTCGGACGGTATGTTCGGCACTACCCCGATCAGCGCCAGGTTGGCTCCGGATTCCTCCAGCACCCGCTCCAGTCTGCCCACCGTATGGAAAAATTCCGTTTCTACATAAGGATCCACCGGAAGCACGGCTACGGCTTCATCCTCAGACACACCTTCGACAGAATACAGATATGAGGCGGCCAGAGCAATGGCCGGGAAGGTATCGCGGCGCTCCGGCTCGGCCAATATGGGAACCTTGTGGCCCAGTTGATTCTGAATCATATCAATTTGGGATTTGCCTGTAGCGATATAAGAAGAACCGCAAAGTCCCGCTTCATCCAGTTGCCGCCATACCCGCTGCACCATCGATTCCGGTTGGCCATTGGGATCAGCCAAAACCTTCAGAAACTGCTTGGACCGCAAATCGTTGGATAATGGCCACAACCGCTTGCCTGAACCGCCGGATAACAGGATCATCTTCATCTTCTCTTCCACTCCTCTATATTAGTAATAGTATGAATCAGATGGCGCTTCGCTTGGACATTGCAGAACGGATGTGCGGCCGTCCGATGGAATGGTACTCCAGTCCGCTTCCTTCCACTCTGCTGCGGGGATAGGCATTCCGGCCGTCGATCATCAGCGGCCGCTTCATGTAGGCGGATACCCGCTGGAGGTCGATCTCCTTGAATTCCTTCCAATCCGTAAGCAAGCAGACGGCATCGCAGCCGTATACCGCCTCCATGGCATTCTGGCTCCAATGGATGCCCGGATGATCCAATTTGGCGCGGAAGTTATCGGCTGCAACCGGATCATACAACCGCAGCTTGGCACCTTGCCTGAGCAGCGCTTCTACGATATCGAAGGCGGGTGAATCCCGGATATCATCCGTATCCGGCTTGAAGGCCAGCCCCCATATGGCGATATGGGCGCCATTCAGTTGGGGCAGGGTTTCCTGCAGCCTGGCAACGATCTTGTTGCGCTGGCTGGTATTCACTTCCACGACGGAATGGAGCAGCTTGAAGTCATAGTTAAAATTGCCGGCGATTTGAATAAGCGCCTTGGTATCCTTCGGGAAGCAGGAGCCTCCATAACCGATTCCAGCCTGGAGGAAGGAGGCGCCGATTCTTTTATCAAGCCCCATCCCCATCGCCACTTCGCCCACATCCGCTCCAACCTTCTCGCAAATATTGGCTATTTCATTAATAAAGGAGATTTTGGTGGCCAAGAAGGCATTGGAGGCGTATTTGATCATTTCGGCGCTGCGGATATCCGTGACATGGATATTCTCCGTGAAAGAGTGGTGCAGCTTGATCATGGCATGACGGATCATCTTGTTCTCCATCCCGATAATAATCCGGTCCGGGTGCAGCGTATCCTCAATCGCGGTTCCCTCCCGCAAAAATTCGGGGACAGACGCAATATCGAAGGCCAGATCCGTATGATTGGAGATAATCGACTTGATCCGTTCATTGGTTCCTACAGGAACCGTACTTTTGGTCACAATAATCTTATACCGGTCCATGGCTTCGCCGATTTCGGCAGCTGATTCGTACACCTGGCTCAGATCCGCCTCCCCGTTGGGCAAGGAGGGGGTTCCCACAGCAATCATGATAATATCGGAGAAGCGGACCGCCGTAGCCAGATGAGTGGAGAACCGCAGCCGCCCCACCTCCATATTCTGGGTGATCAACGCTTCGATTCCCGGCTCGTAGATTGGAGATTGCCCGTTATTGAGCTTGGCAATCTTGCGCTCATCCTTATCCACGCATACAACCTGGTGGCCCATTTGTGCGAAGCACACGCCGGAGACCAGCCCCACATACCCCGTTCCAATGACCGTCAGCTTCATTTGCCTCACCCTTCCCGTTTAAATTGGGCATACGCCTTTTCCACATACCCTTTGAACTGTTCCACAAAGCGCTTCTCGTCAAACTTGCGGGCATGCTCCATAATGGCGCCCACATCCCAGGAGTGATTCTCCATCTCCATAATGGCCTTCTGGACATGCTCCACCTGCTGCTCCTTGAAGAAGATGCCATTCTGATAAGGAATGATGGTATCCAGCGCACCGCCTGCTTCGTAGGCGATCACCGGCCTTCCGGCAGCATTGGCCTCAAGCGGCGTAATTCCGAAGTCCTCTTCCCCCGGGAACAAGAGCGCTCTGCACTCCGCCATCATCCGGGTGACTTCCGAGTCGGCCAACCGGCCGGCAAAATGGATATTGGACCTGGCCATACCCGCCAAGCGCTGCAGATCGGGGCCTTCCCCCACAATGACCAGCTTCAGCCCGTTGCGGTTGAACGCCTCCACCGCCAGATCAATCCGCTTATAGGAGACCAGCCGGGAAACGATCAGATAATAATCTCCGATCCGGGCGGAGGGAATGAAGCGCGCCGTGTTGATGGGCGGGAAAATCACCTCGGCCTCCCGGTGGTAATACTTGCGGATTCTCTCCTGGACCACGGAGGAATTGGCCACGAATTGGTTGACGAAACGGGAGGTGTTCTGGTCCCATTCCTTCAGATATTTCATATACACCTTAAGCAGGCGTTTCATCAGACCGGGGTGCGTTTGCCGCTCCATGTACGTATCATAGTCCCAGGCAAACCGCATGGGCGTATGGCAGTAACACAGATGGAAGGTATGCTTGGGCACCCGGATGCTCTTCATGAAGGCGCTGCTGGAGCTGACGACGATATCGAAGTCATTGAAGTCCAGGTCCCGGATAGCCAGCGGATACAGCGGAAGAGCCCGCTTGAAATTCCCCGCCACGCCGGGAATGGATTGCAGCCAGGTTGCCCGGATATCGGCGTCCCGCAAATTATCCAGCAGACTGCTGGTATTGAACATGGTGGTATAGATCGGAGCCTTGGGATACATATTGTGAAATACTTCAACCACTCGCTCGGCGCCGCCCATTTGAATCAAATAATCATGTGCTATCGCTATTTTCATCGAAACCACCCTTTGATCGGCAACCGGTCACCCGTTGGCGATTACCCCCTGATAGTAAGAGGCAACCTGCTTGACCGCTCCCTCAATGACAAAATGTTCATTCACCCGCAATACAGCCTTCTCTCCCATCCGGTCCCGCTCCGTCGGATGATCCATCATCCAACGGATTGCCTGGGCCAAAACATCGGGTTGCCCCGGCTCAATCAACAGACCTGTTTCCCCGTCAACCACAATTTCCACGGGCCCGCCTTCATTGGAGGCGATCACGGGCAGTCCCGCTGCCATGCCCTCCACAATAACCTGACCGAAGGGCTCCGGTGTAATTGATGTATGCACCAGCAGATGGGCTTGCTGCATGAGCGATTGCACACCATCCACATGGCCGAGCAGCCTCACATTGGAAAGCCCGTCCTTCTCCATCTTGAGCAGCAGCTCCGACCGGTAAGTCTCTTCCCCGAACAAGGCATCTCCCGCCAGCCAGAACTCCACATTCGGTTCCTCCCGGAAGCTCTTGGCCGCTTCCAGCAGCACATGCTGTCCTTTCCAGGGAGCCAGCCGGCCCACCAGCAGCACGATGAAGGCGTCCCGCTTCGGAGCGGCATCCTCCCTCTCCCCCGTGCGGGCAAAGGCGGAGTACAGCACCAGTGTCTTCTTCTTCTCGGGCAGCCCAAGCACCTGAAGGGTGGACTTGGAATTGGCAATGACGCCGTTCGGAATGAATCTGGACAGCAGGCGAATGCCCTTGGCCACGATCGGCTTTAGATAAGGGGCGCCGATATGGTCCCTGATATGCCAGATCAAGGGAATCCCCGCCGCTTTGGCGGCAATCGCGCCGTAGAAAGCCGACTTCAAGGAATTGGTGTGCACGCAGGATACGCCCTCCGCCTTCAGCAGCGGAATCAGGCTCTGCCCGTAGCGCATCAGGCGGTAGGCGGCCCCGATGGCCCCCAGACTGACGGCATTGCGGTTGCGGTTGCGGACATCCTCGTCCAGGGGGATGATCCGGACGTCAATTCCTTTTTCCCGAAGCCGGTTGGCTAACGGCCCGTCCTCTGCGAGAATGACCAGAGGCTCTATTTCCTTGCCCATGTGGGTGAGCAGATTGAACAAGGCTACTTCTCCGCCGCTCCATTTGGCTGTATGGTCCAGATACGCGACTCTCATGATCCCCTCACTCTCCTTCCCCGTTCTTCCAATACGGAATGAAACACATGCTCCATCTTCCTGGTGACATGCTCCCAGGTATAATGTTCAAGAATGAATTGCCGGCATTCCTGCGGGGTGGGCCACTCCTCCCGCCTGGACAGCATCTGCGCCAGTCCTTGCGCTATATCTCCGCTGCCCGTTCCGGCAAACAACAGTTCCTTGCGGAAGTTCCCGAGAATCTCCTGGTTGCCGCCTACAGGAGTAGCCATGACCGGTGTCCCGCACGCCATGGCTTCCACTGTAATGAGTCCGAAGCCCTCCAAGGCTTGGCTTGGAACCACGAATAAATCCGCCGCCTGATAATAGGAGCCCAGCTGTTCCTCGGGAATATAACCCAGCAGCTTCACCCGTCCGCTCAAGCCGTATTCTATGATCAGGCCTTCCAGCTCCTCCTTCAGATGGCCCTTGCCTCCGATGAGCAGGACCGCTTCCGGAAACCGGTCGGCCACCTGCCTCCAGGCTTCCAGCAATTGCTGAAGCCCCATCCGGTTAACCAGCCTTCTGACTGTCAGCACGGTCAGTGCGCTCTCGTCCAAGCCCAGCTTTCTCCTGACCGCCCGCTTGTCCTCCGGCGGGAAGAAGCGCTCCACATTGGCCGCCCCGGGAATAACCACAATCTTTTCCAGCGGAATGCCGTATTGCTTGTGCAGGATCTGCCGGAAGGTCTCACTGAGCACGATGAACAAATCCGCCAGCGCATAAGCCTGCCGCTCAATCCTAAGGGCCATCCAGGTCTTCAAGGCATGCTTCAGACCTGCTCCTTCGATCCTCATCTCCTGGTTCCAGGGACCATGAAAAACCATGACAACGGGAATATTGCGCTTCTTCGCTTCCTTGGCAGTCCCCAGACTGTATGGAGCGAAGTGGGAATAGACGATATCGATCTGTTCCTTGTCCATCAGCAATCTGCTATGCTGCCGGAATTTCTGCTGTCTGCGGTAAATGGACATCCGCGGGGAGGCCACAGGATGAATAGCCAACCGGTTGCGGGTTGCCGGACGCTCCGCACTGCAGATGAAGGCTTGCAGACGGTTGTTGCCGGCCAGCTTCTCGCAGATCGATTGAAAGTAGGTATTCAAGCCTCCGGGCTGAAGGGTCGGCCAGCTTAATCCCGTGGTCAGGATATGCAGATTATCTTGCGGCATAGCTTCTCTCCTCCTTTACTCTGGCTGCAGAACCGGTTTTGACATTGCCCTTGGCCCGGGTTTGCTCATAAATCTTGAAGTGGACCATATATTCGTACATGACCCAGAAGAACGAAACGGCAAGGCCCGGCACTCCCTTTTTATATAAGCCATGCACAATGTACTTCTGGATGAATCTGGCGGGGGGACGGTACAAGAGCCGGATTATGCTGAAGGGCTTATTGGCCTCCAGAGCAATTTGCGCCTCCAGATCAGTATATTTATTGAAGCGTTGCACATGGTCATGTATGCTGCGGAAGCCGTGATGCCACAGCACCCCGGACAACTGCCTGATGTGCTCGCCGGGAACCTCGGGCACTTCATGCACCAGACTTGCACTCATCTGATACTGGCTTCTGTTGTAGAAGCGGACCAGATATTCTCCCCTGTCCAGCCACTTGCCCAGGAAGTCGCCGATGCGGTACAGCTCATAAGCGGTTAGCGGATCCATGCCTTCATCCTTGGCTGCCAGGATGGACGCCGCCAGTTCATCACTGACCACCTCATCCGTATCAATCAGGAAAACCCAATCCCATGCGGCCCGTTCAATACCGTACGCCCGCTGCTTGGCGTAACCGGGCCAGGGGTTTAGCCACACCTTGCAGCCCAGCCGTTCGGCAACTTGCATCGTACGGTCCTTGCTGCCGCCGTCAATCACAACGATCTCGTCGGAGAAGCTGCGGCACGTTTCTATGGCTGCCCCGATTCGCTCCTCATCATCCTGGGTGATGATCACTGTGGATATGCGGTTTTTCCCGTCAGGAAACTGGTGTTTCATTGGAATCCTCCCTTTCGAACGGTGCTGCCGGCTTTAGTCTGCGATTCCCCGAGTAGCTTTTCCATGCATCCTTCAACCAACTGATATCTTCTCTTGTAATCAGGAGACTGGGCACCTTGGTTTTTAGCGTTACCTTTACATTGATGAGTATGAAGGAAAACCGCAGCAGGACGGAGGACAGCATGGCTATTCCCGCTCCCAGCAGACCATAACGGGGCACCAGAAGGATAATCATCGGAATAACCAGCGCCAAGCCTACGCTTTGCAGCAGGGTCACAATCTTGGGTTTGCCCACTGCCATGAATACTTGGGCCAACACCATGGTTCCTCCTCCAATCGCCACTTCCAGGAGCAGAACACGAAAGGCGGACAGAGCTCTATGGAATTCGGAGCCGTACAAGAGCTCGAACACATAGGGCGCCATCAGCATCAGCACGAAGGAGGCGGCAAGCGCTGCAGTGGTGCTGATCCGGAATGTGCGGAAAGCCAGCTTGATCGCTTCTTGCTCCGGCAATCCCGAAGCTTTGGGAAACAAGACAACAATGGTGGAGGTAGAGAACACATTTACCATCCTGGACAAGCTCACCGCCACAGCATACAACCCCAGATCTGCGGGACTGAGCATCCCTGCTATAAGAATCTGGTCGATGTAATAAGAGAAGTGCCCCATCAGATCATTGCCATAGGAGCCCATCCCGTAATACAGCAGCCGCTTAAAGGATTGACCCACCTTCTTGATCGACTTCTTGTAGATCCGGAGCAGCTTGACCGTCATGAAAATGTAGATGGGCATGGACGGAAGCAGGTAAGCCATGGCCGTGGTGTAGGGGTTCATCGCGCCGAAGACGATCAAGAGAACCAGAACAAGCAATGTGGCCGATGGAGTCAAATAACGCAATAGGTTGTAGTACTTGTACTCCCCGCGCACCTGAAGAATGGCGTAGTTCACCTGGGAGACGGCGATAATGGGACACAAGAGCATAGACAATTGGGAGAAAAGAACAACGGAATCGGAGAAGGAGCCAAGCCAGTGGGGCAATACCAGCAGCCCTGCCGTCATGGCAATGAGTCCTGTTGCAAATCCCATGCACAATGCAGTCACATACATTTCGCCTTCGTTTTTCGGATATTTCTTGGCGTTGTAGATAAGGGCGGACGGTACGCCGAAGGTCAGGCTGAAGGAGAGAAACTGGGACCATAACACCATGGCCGTCTGCTCCCCCCGGCCGCTCGGCCCCAAATAGCGTGCTGTCAGTACACCGGTCAGCATGTTGAGCAGCAGTACCAGAATGCTGACAACCATCGTTTTGAGCGTAGCTGCCGTATTGTTCTTGCTAGTAAGGATGCCCCGGAGGGACATCCACATGGACTTGGACAGGCTGCCCCTTGATACGGTTTGGAGCTGCTGCATGAGTGTCGCCCTCCTTTCTTGCGGACAGCCGCTCTGTGGCTCCCAGGCCAATGCCGATCAGCGCCCAGATTACGAAGCCCTTGATACCGGTAAATACATTATCCGAAAGCAGCCCAGCCACTGCGCTTAGCAATGCTGCCAAGGCCAGTCTGGCGTATAGATCCTGTGAGAGCCGCTCCGCCCGGCTCCGGGTGAGGGCGGCCATCTTGCCCAGCAGATACAGTGAAGCAAACAGCAGCAGACTTCCCACGATTCCGAAGGTAAGCATCAGGGACAGAAACCCGTTGTCCACGACTCCCAATTCTCCCATGGACCCGTCGTTGCCCAGCTTGCTGCTGGTGCCCGTACTTCCCAGCCCCAGCCCGTCCGGATTGCTGGCAAGCATGGGACCGAGCGTCTGGAGAATATCTTGCCTCTCATTATAGGAATGATCCTGCTCCAGCTCGGTCAGTGTCTCCAGCCGGCCAACCAGCTGCTCCGCACCCGGGAGTCTGGGTACGACTACGATGGCAACGGCAACGACAAAAGCCAGTTGCAGCAAGGAACGGTTACGGTTCTGCTTGGCTGAAGTGGCGATGAAGACGAAGAGCCATACGACAAGCATCAGCCAGGCGGAACGCACCATGGTGGTCAGCAGGCAGATGGTGACAGCCGCCACGCCAATCCAGCCGAAGATTCCCCGCCAGCGCTTCTCCATGATCATAGGCCCCAGGGCGAAGGCGAGAAAGAATGCCGCCGGTCCCGGCGAGTTCAAGGTGGAGAATACCCGGATTTCCAACGGCTCCGGCCGCCCGATGGAGCCCATCTCCACATGCTCCATCCAGAATTTGTCCCATGGAGGAACGCTCAGATACTGGTAAATGCCATACATGGCCACCAATACGGCAATGGTGGAGAAGGCTCTCATCCAACTGTCCAATGCCTTCTTGTCGAAGGGATTGGTCAGCATATAAGGAACGAGAAGCATGGGCATCAGGTAGTTGGCCAGATCATAGATGGCCATGCTGCCATTCTTCATTAACCCGATGAGAGTCGCATACGCCAGACCGCCGGCCAGAAAAGCTACGATTTTCTGAGCGGTCCCCCTGAGCTTGAACATGCGGACCAGCACCGGAATCAGCAGCATGGAGCTGCACAGCAACGGGGAGAGGCTGAGCAGGGATACCGAAGCATACTCCCCGGAGAGCCAGTCCGACACTCTCCTGATTTCCGGTCCTACTGCCCAAACCAGCAGCAGATACGTCACCAGATGCCGGGAGCCGATCACCGCAAGCGTAAGCGATGGCAGCAGCAACGCTATGAGCAGTGCAATCTGTGAGGAAGCGGCTGTACCCATACCGGCGCTGACATGGCCGATGGATACCGCCGCTCCCAGGCACAGGAGCAGCCAGCATGCTGTCTGCAACGCGGGATGTGCGATTAGAAAGGGCGTCCGCTTCAGGAAACGGGCAGGCCCGCTTTCTTTGAATCCCCCCGGTACTTGCGGCTCTTGCGTGAGACGATGGAATAGAGGGTCCATCCGGCGATCACTCCCATTGCATCAATGAGTACGTCCTCCCATGTGGGATTTCGCTGTTGGGTGAAATGCTGGTGCATTTCATCTGAGACAGCATACAGAATGCAGCCTGCGGCTACCCAGCATCCGGTCTTGGCTAAACTCCACTTGGAGGTATAACGGACTGCCCGCATAAACACCACGGTGAGCAACAGATATTCCACAAAGTGAGCCAGCTTCCTTAAGAAAAACTCCAGTATTCCTTCCGTACCGCCTCGGCTGGTATCCACCATCGTATCGCCGAACCGGAAGCTGATATGGGGAATGCGGGTATCCAGCTGCAGCTTGTCTACTACGACCTTCAACTCCGATTTAATCGACTGCTTCTCATAAGGCTGGGAGGATAACCAGAAGATCACGCCCACCACCGCAATGCAGGGAATCCAATGCCAATTGAACCTTTTGGTCTGTCCAAGCCTCACTACTTCATCCCTCCTTGGCTCCTTTCGTTATGCTTGATCCATTCCTTGGTCAGCATAAAAAGGAACTTGGAGTCATCTATCAAATATCTTTTCCACAGACGCCTGGGCTCCTGGGCCAGCCTCCAAAACCATTCAAAGCCTGTTTTCTGCATAATATCCGGGGCGCGCTTCACGGCGCCGGACAAGAAATCGAAGGTTGCGCCCACTCCTATGGAGATGGGGGCCTTATACCGGTGGTAATGATTGTAAATCCATTTCTCCTGCTTCGGCGCTCCTACTCCCACGAACACAATATCCGGCTTGGAATCCAGCAGCATGTCCACAATATAGCCATTCTCCTGCTCGTCCTGTTCGAAGCCATAAGAAGGGGAGTAACAACCCACTACATTGATATCCGGATACATGGTCTTCAGGTTCTTGACCGCCAGCTCCGGCACGCCGCTGGAGGAACCCAACAGAAACAGCTTATACTTGCGTTGCTCAAAATCCGCCCCCAGCCGGTGAAACAGATCAGCGCCGGACACCTTCTGCTTCAGCGGATTATTCAATAGCCGTGACGCCCAGATGATGGGCATTCCGTCAGCCACTACGGCTCCGGCGTTGGAATAGACATGCTTGAATTCCATATCGCTGCGCAGCTTGATCAGATGATCCACATTGCACGTGAGAATGTAAGATTGCCGCTTTTCCTGAATGGTCTGATCGATAAATCCCAGCAGATCCACGAAATCATAGTTATCGAAATAAACATCGAACATCTTCGCACGTTTCATGTCATCACTCTTTTTCAAGGGGAATCGGGATCTCTTGATACGGTATACAGCACATTCAGATACCAGCAGAATGGAATAATGAACTGTACAGTGGACAAGGTATTGTCAGAAAAAGAATAGATCAGGAATCCCAGAATGAAGGCCAGATAGTACGGCTTCAACTGCCGGGGAAGCACCCGATAGACCATGCCGAACACCAGGAACAGGGTCAGGAACAACAGGGCGCAGCCTATATAGCCTGAATCAAAATAAAACCGGATATACTCATTGTGGGGTACAACGAATCCCTGATAGAGCGAGCCGTCATTGGCAATGGTTGCCGATCCCAGCCCTCTGCCCGACCAAGGATAATCCTCCACCTTCTTCAAGAAAAACTCCCAGGCGATATTCCGGTCCGACAAGTCAATCCCGGTATCGGTAGACCGTTCGAAGGAACGCTTCTTCATATTGTCCCATTGAAGGTAGGCGGCCAGCATAACCACAGCTCCTCCGGCTGCGATAGGGACGAACAGCTTGCTCTGCCCCTTAACGTAATTCCGGATGATGTCTGCCGCATAGCAGACAAGCAGCGCCAATGCTGCAAGCAGCGGTCCCCTGGTGCCCGTAGCCACCAGAATGGCAAAATTTATGACCATCATGACCATGAAGTACGTTTTGCTGTCTGCCTTCCGTCTGGTCTCCATCAATGCGATCATCATGCCCAGAACGGCCAGCATGGCCAAATGCGGCGGTATGTTGGCTCCCTGCACCCGGACGGCGCCGGTGAATTCCACGGAGAGAAACGGGTAAAAGTGCAGCCCCTCCAACACAAGTCCGGCCAGGATGCTGACCAGAGGCAGGATGCAGAGCAGCTTCAGATGAACATCCGCTACTTTCTGCTCCCATTTGATCATGAGAATGACGAAGGGGATTGCCAGTCCGATAAACGCCTTTATGGCGATTCCCATTCCATATCCGGGCAACCAGTTGGAGAAGCTGAAGGTAATCATCAGCATGACCAGCAAGGCGAGGATGGGGGACCCGAACTTCAGGCGGAGCCCGTACAGCAGCATGCACGGGGCCAGCAGCAGGAGCATGCCCATCTTATAAACAGACAGCAGCTCCATCCCTACGGATACATCCGGGAACACCAGATTGATGGATACAGAAGTGGATAAAAGCACCAGATAGCTGACCCACTCCGGTTTATAGAGGCAGAGGAACATTATACACAGTGCCGTTGCCGCCAGCATGCTAAGCACAGGCTGGTAGCTCACCATAACACCCACGAGCAGTGCGGCTGCAAGCAGCAAGGTGAACCGGTACGGGTATTGGAGTCTGGCTAGCATCCTATACGCTTGCATCGGCACTCATCCTTCAACCGGTTGATGATAAGGGAGCTCTGGAGAAAAGTGCATCCTTGGTGCCCCTCAGGCTTTTCCATCTGCAGGAAACCAAAAGCCGTCTTCCTTCACTTCTCGCAAACAGGGAATCCCCTGCGTTAAAAATGGTCTTGGCTGCCACCAGGGTCAAAATCCGCAATTTGGCGGCGGCTCCGGAGCCGTTCATGCCATTGGATAACCCTTGGTAATAATACCGCTTGGCGATCCAATCCGGCGTCAGCCTGCTTGCGGGTATGAAGTGCTCCACAGCCATCGCGGGATGATAGAGAATCCGGCTTCCCTTCTTCTTCAGTGCGTTGAACAACCAGGTTTCCTCGCCTGATATCAGGGCTGATCCCACTCTTCCTAATTCCAGAGGAAAGCTTAATGAGGCGAAGACCGACTTGCGGAAGGCCATATTGGCGCCGCAAGGATGAAGCTGTCCCGGATATTCCATCACCCTGCTGCCCAAATCTACAATGGTGTACGGAAGCTCGAAGGGCTTGATCAGCCAATCCGGCCGCCGGGTCTCGAACCGGGGCCTGATAACCCCGCCCATTGCTTGAACATCGGGCACTCTGCGGAACGTATCCGTAATGGTCAAGATCCAGTCCCGTTCCGGGATCGCATCATCATCCAGGAAAGCCACCAGATCGGCTTGCGCATGCCGGATACCGCTATTTCTTGCGGCGGACAACCCTTGCCTGGATTCGAATACATAACGGAGCTTCATGTGCTCGTGATCCAGTATGAACTTGCGGGTCATTTCTTCGGTATGATCCCTGCTGTTATTGTCAATAACCAATACTTCCGTATCTTCTATTCCAGGCAGTACAGCCACCGCCTCCAGTGTGAGGAGAAGCAAGTCTGCCCGGTTATAGGTGCAGATAATGATGCTTAGGGAAGGCGACTCAGGTTTACCGTGATTATTTGCCTTCATCCGCTCTCCTCCTTTGGTCCCTTATGATTCACTTCTTAATAGGCATCCTTGGAGCCCACGAGCATCAATACGGTCCTGGCCATGATCTTGATATCCATCCACAGCGTTCTTTCCCGGATGTACGCTAGGTCCAGCTCCACCATTTCCTTAAAGCCGATGCTGCTCCGGCCGCTTACCTGCCACAGACCAGTGCAGCCGGGAGTTACGCTCAAGCGGCGTTTTTCATAAGCCGTATATTCGGCGACTTCATCAGGCAACGGCGGCCTTGGACCGACAAGGCTCATATGGCCGGAGAGAACATTCCACAGCTGGGGCATTTCATCCAGACTTGTTTTGCGCAGCAGCCGGCCTACTTTGGTAACCCGGGGATCGTGCTTCATCTTGAACATCGCCCCGCTTGCCTCGTTTTGCTCCATCAACTGTTTCTTGAGCTCTTCCGCATTGGAGACCATGGATCTGAACTTGAAGATGGGAAACAGCTTCCCGTCCTTGCCTACGCGGGACTGCTTGAAGAAAACCGTGCCTTTGGGGTCCTCCAATTTGATCAGCAATGCCAGCACTCCAAATAACGGAAGCAGGAGGATAAGTGCAATCAGGGACAATACGGCATCCACGGATCGTTTGACGGCTTCAAATGCCTTCTTTTCTTGCTTGAGGTAGATAACCGTTCCTGCTTTCCTGTGATAATTACCCGACCGAATGGCATATTCAAATTCTTCCCGTGTGTTCTGTACACTCATTATGGCTCTCCTCCTAATTTTCTATTTATTGAGCATTTCCGGCACGGCACTTGGTAGTGTCCTTGTATTCCATCTATCCAATCATGGTATTCGGCTTCTCTCTCTCCAGATAACCGGACATTGCGTCAAGCAGCGGATGTCTCAGTTCTTGATTGCGAAGCGCGAATTCCAGGGTGGTCAGAATGAATCCCAGCTTTTCTCCCACATCATAACGGATTCCGTCAAAGTGGAAAGCGTTGACGCCTTCACTTTCATTCAACCTCTGGATGGCATCCGTCAGTTGAATTTCTCCACCGGCGCCCACTTCCTGCAGCTCCAAATACTCAAATATTTTGGGTCCGAATACATATCTCCCCATAATAGCCAGATTGGATGGAGCAGTTCCCATAGGAGGCTTTTCCACAAACCGCTTCACCTGATAGAGGTTGTCCCGCAGTTCAACAGGATCAATAATCCCGTAGCGGTTGGTCGACTGATCCGGCACCGGCTGTACGCCGATGACTGATTTGCCGGTCCGCTCATATTGGGAGATCAACTGCTTTAGGCAGGGGGTGCGGCCCGTTACAATATCGTCGCCCAGCAGGACTCCGAAAGGCTCGTCGCCAATGAACCGTCTGGCGCACCATACGGCGTGGCCCAACCCTCTTGGTTCCTTCTGCCGGATAAAGTGAATCTCCAGCTTGGCTGAGCTTTGCACCTCATACAGCATCTCCAGCTTCCCGTCCTCCAGCAGCTTGCTCTCCAGCTCGAAGGCATTGTCGAAATGGTCCTCAATCGCCCGCTTACCCTTGCCTGTCACAATAATCAGATCCTCAATCCCTGAAGCCACCGCTTCTTCCACAATATACTGAATGGTCGGCTTATTAATGATCGGAAGCATTTCCTTCGGCATTGCCTTGGTTGCCGGGAGGAATCGGGTGCCTAAGCCGGCAGCGGGAATGATTGCTTTCTTGACTCTTCTCATTACTTTCGCCTCCTCATTCACATTGGTTTATTTGGCCTGATTCATGACTACACCCAGGACGGTTGCCCCCACCTGCTCCAGAGATTGCCGCGCCTTGCGGACCAGTTCTCCCTTGGTCTGCCCGTATTTCACCACAAGAATAACACCATCGCATTTATCAGCTATCATCTGGGCATCCGCATACCGGAGAACCGGCGGGGTGTCCACCAGAATGATGTCGAACTGTGAACGCAGGGCGCTGATCAGCTCTTCCAACTGGTCCAGATGGCCGGCATTGGCCGGATCAAAGCGCAATCGGCCTGCCTGGATGATTTTGAGACTGTCGATGGGAGTGCCATGGAGCAAGGATAAGGGCTCCACATGATGAAGCAAATAATCCAGCACCCCGCTCTGGGGAGTTAAGTTAAACCAATCGGCAATCCTGGGATTGCGCAAATTGCAATCGATCAGCAGCACTTTCTTCCCGGCTTGAGCATAAGTGACGGCCAGATTGGATATGGTGGTGGTTTTCCCCTCACCTTCCAGAGGAGAGGTCACCAGATAAACTTTGCAGCCTGGATGCTGGGACTTCGCATGCTGGTGTTGAAGCACGGTGCTAAGGGAGCGGAAGGTCTCGGCGGCAGATGAAGCGGGATTGGATAATGCGATAAGACCGCTACTTGAACGCGACATAAGTTTCGCCCGCCTTTCTTGGAATAGGATCTATTTCCATTCTGGAATCCTGCTTGGTGATGACGCCGATCGAAGCCAACAAGGGCAACCCGGAGTAATGAACCACTTCTTTTTCATTGCGGACGGTCCGGTCGATGTTTTCCCGGAAAAATACTGCACCGAGCGCGACCATCAAAGACACCATAAAGCTTAAGACGAGATTCATGGCTGCTCCCGATGAACTGGGGGAAACGGCTGCCGCGGGATCGGCCAGCTTCAAGACTGTCGTATTGTTAAGGCTCATCAGCATAGGAATTTCCGTCATGAACTGGCTGATTGTTGCGTTGACCAACTGCGCCGCTCTTGTATAACTTTCGTCTTGAACCGATACATTAAGAATTTGCGTCTTGTCGGGAGAAGAAACCTGCAATGCCTTTTTCATTTCGGCCGGGTCAATGTTAAGCTCCGGGCGGGAGGCAGCCAGCGTCTCAATCATTTTGTCCGACCTCATGATTTCCTTGTAACTCTCCATCAGGCTTAGATTCATATTGACATCGCTATAAGTAATGCCATCCTGTCCCTTGTTCGTTGTGTTGATGATGAGTTGGGCTTGTGCCCGGTAGACCGGTGTATTGAAGGTTTTGCTGACGTAGTATGTGGTGAGACAGGAAACCGCCACAAAGGGTATAATCAGCCACAGCATTCTGCGTACAGACTGCACATAATCCATTAAGTTCTTTTCCATAGAACAACCCCTCCACTTGTAGGAATGCTTCAAGTCCATAAGTTACAGTTTTCATAATGGATAATTTAAATAATGCTGCGACATTTATCACAATTATTAATCTATTTGTTACGATTTTATTGCATTTTCAAAAGAAAAACATTACCCCTCAATGGTACAAGGAGTAATGTTTTTGTGTTGTCTATCTGCACGTATTGATATTCAGCTATACCACAAATGTAGTAGATTGAATGTTATGCGCGTCTGTCAACAGGCTTGTATTGCACCCAACCCATGTAGTTGGCAAACAAGGCAGCCTGCGTCCGGTCCTTCAGCTCCAGCTTCGCGAGAATCTGGCTCACATGCTTGCGCACTGTAAACTCGCTGATAAATAACTTCTCAGCAATCTCCATATTGCACAGCCCCTCTCCGATCAGGCACATAACCTCCCGTTCTTTCGGGGTAAGTGACTCTCCCTTATCCTGTTTCTTGCCGGCCAGCTTATGCTCCATCACACCGGGGTCATAATACTTCCGCCCCTTGCATACCAGTTGGATCGCATAGAGAAGCTCCTCCGGCAGCGCCTCCTTCAATACATAACCATCCACCTGGGCCTGCTCCGCCTGTTTGAAGCTGTTCTCGTCCACCGCTGAGGTGAGGATGATGAATTTGCCGCTGTCGGCTTGCTTGCGCGCCTCAATGATCAAGCTCAGCCCGGAATTCTGGCCCAGCTTCAAATCGACAAGGGTCAGTTCGGGCTTCTGCTCCTTCAACAAAACCAATCCATCCTCGGCATTATCAGCTTCTCCTACCAATTCCAGATCCGATTCCATTGAGATAAGCGTCGTCAGCCCTTTGCGGACAAGGGAATGATCATCAATAATAGCAATGCGGATCATACAATTTCATCTCCAATCCTGTATTCTTGTTCTCTATATGCCGGCAGAAGAATGAACACCTTCGTCCCTTCTCCCGGCTTGCTTTCAATTTGGAAATGCCCTTGCATGGAAGCGGCCAACTGTTCCATGTTATGCAGCCCCAAGCCGGAGGAGCGCCGGCTGGCGGCACGCTGTGCTTTGACATCAAACCCTTTGCCATTATCCTGAACCGTCAATCTGGCGAAACTCTTGTTAATGGACAAATCGACATGAACAAGGGTGCTGCCCCCGTGGCGGATGGAATTGCCCACCGCTTCGGATATCATCCGGTACAGGATCTTCTGATGCCCGTCGGACAGGTCTTTATCATCCCCCGTCACCCGGGTGTCAATCTCCACATTGTTCAAGAGAGACAAGCGCTTCAGGTGGGCCTTCACCGAAGTGATCCATGAAATGCCTTCGTTCCTCTTTGTGCTCAGGCTGTAAATCGTTGCCCGCAGCTCCTTCGAGGCGCTCTCGGCTGCATCCTTCAACAACAGCAGCTGCTCGCTTATCTGTTGTTCCGACATATTGTTCCATTTGTTAATCAGCATATGGATACAATACACAATACTGAACAGGTTCTGCGAGACCCGGTCATGCATTTCGTCGGCTATCCGGTTCTGCTCCTCGTTAATTAACAGCCGGTCCTCCATTTGCTTCAAATTCTGGCGCTCGGATATGACCTTAAACAACTCCGCCAGAAAAATAAGCTGTTGGGTAAACCACTGCTTTTCCTTGCGCTTATGCAAGGGAGGCAGCCGCATGCCCATAACGCCGATAAATCCGGAAGCAGACTTCAGTGCAATCATCATATACTCGCTATGATCCGAATGTTTCACCGTCACCGGCTCCGACTCCGCCTTCAGAGCGGGAATCTGGCTCCTGATAAATTCTACGATCGTATCATGGTCCGAATCAGTCCCCCCCACATCGGTCAATGCTTCCCGGCCCTCGCCTCCCTCCCAGATGAAAGAGTGCTCTGATTTTGTCAACTTGTGGAGACAATCGGCAAGATAGGGACGGTAGTTGATTCCCACCCCTCCGCTTGCGGTTTCCAGCATGTGGTATAACGATTTGATATGGTCCATGGTCTCTGTTATCCGGTCATTGGCCGTATCCAGCTCAGCGTTTGCTTCTTTTAACAAGAAATACGCCTGCGTCACTATGATCCACATTACACAAACCGTCATATATTCGGAAAATGCAAAATCAGCCGGATAAAACGACAGCATATTTAATATATACCCGGATATTGCTCCCGTAATCATATAACTTGCAAGTATCATCCAGACCCATAGAGGCGAAAGAAATGCCGTTGCCGCCAACACCGGACTTAGTATATACCACAGGAACGGACTTGCCGGTCCCCCTGTCAGGAGCAGCAATATAAACATGCCCATACTGTCCAGTGCAAGAGTAAGCTTGACCGGAAGTCTGGGAGCAGCGGAGGTCTTATAGAGGGAGGAGAACCATCTTGCCGATATGAACAGCAATATGACAGCAGGAACGGCCCATCCGCTGAGTTCTGTATCCGGTTTGCTCAGAAAAAGTAAGGACGTGAGAAAATATGTAATATAGCGGTAGCAGACAACCTTGTCCCGAAAAAGGTAGTCTTTCATATTGTGTTCCCACTCCTTTCATTCTCGTAAAAATGCAAAAACCGACCAGTTGTCGGCAATTCTAGAGGAAGAAACGTTATGATTTTTGATTAAATTTTGATTGTTTTGATAATTACAATTTATTTCATAGAAAGATTAATGTCAATTAAACTTATAATTATTATTTTTATAAGCAAAAAAAGGCCTCACGCTTTGCTCCGGTACAGGAGCGGCGGGAGGCCGGGCCATTCTCACTATCTTCCATAAATATTCAGCTCGTGAATGGACCAGTAGTTGCGTATGGATCCCGTCTGCATTATACGGACATATTGGGTATCCCGTGGAGGAATTTGAATGTCAAGCACACTGCTGCCCTTCCCCTTGGCCACCGGGCTCCCCCAATTCTTGCCGTCAGCCGACAAATAAATTTCATACCCTTGCGGATAGTCACCCGGTGATCCTGATGTGTCCAGAACAATCCGCTCAATCCGCTCCACACTGCCAAGATTTACGTCGAAGTATTGCCCCGGCTCCTGAAAACCTCCGGTATCCCAGCGGGTCCTCATGGTGTCGTCGAACGCTCCCGCCGGATTGCTCTTTTGCACGTTGGAATCGCCTGTCCATTTGCTCCGGTCCAGTGCAATGAGATCAGTAGAAGTTATTTCGGCAAAATTCGACACCAGCGTTGTTCCGTGTGCACGGATCATGTAACGGTAGCTTTGGCCGTTAACCGCGCTTTTGTCCTCATAATGGGTTGTGCCGATTTTCTCGGCAATAGCCTGATACTGTTCCCCGGAAGCGGGGCTGCGCAGTATATCATAACCAGCCGCTCCTTCCGACTCCAACCAGTCCAGCTTCACCGCTCCACCCGACTGCACAGACGCCGACAATCCCGACGGCTGCTCCACGGCAATCTGATCCGCCGCTTCCAGAATGAATTGTACGCTATCTCCCGGCTGCAGGGTTTCGCTGAACGTAATTCCCGGGTTGGCTTGCAGCCCGGTTATGTAGCTGCGGGATGCTTCATAGGTGCTGCCGCTGCCGAAGCGCTCCGCCTGATACCCGCCGGGGCGGGGCATGGTCACCGATACGCTTACCTGCTCCTTCGTTTGCCCGAAATTGACCAGGTTGACTAGAATCTTCTTGGAGGTTCCTCCGGTTACGGGCAAGGGCTCCAATGCAGATGTATCCACCGCCCGCACATAGACCAGCTTATCCTTCAACTGCTCCCGGTTTTCTATCTTATATGCCAGTGGCGTTCCGTGAGTGGCGTAAGCCAGATTCAACCGCCGCATAATGCGGACCCGGGAATCCTGTTCAGGCTCATTATAATAAATTGATGTTAATGCCGGATTATGCTTCTGCAGATTAAAGTTGTGTTCAAACAGCGAAAACTTCGGGAAAAATGCAGCATGTTGAACAAAAATATCCGCATAACCGATATGAGCGCGCATAATCCGGTCAAATGCAGCCGCCTTCCGGTCTGAAGCTCCATACAGATAAGAGTCCGTATGGGAATCGGATGTACCATATTCCGTATTCAGCATCTGCTTGGGCAATCCTTCTGTTGCTCCGCCGAATGTCTTCAGATTCTCCACAAAGCTGGCTCCCATAGCGGTCACATAGGATTCTCCGTAAGAATGCCCGTTGGTCAAATCCGTCACTTCTTCCAGTTCCATCCGTTGCTTGGGATCGGCCTCCCATCCGTCTGGATCGCCGCAGCGTCTCACATCTCCGCTTTGGTTCTTGCAGGATAATGTCGCATAATCAGGCCAATAGGCCCAACCCGGCGCCACAGTCTGCAGGTCAGGGGCATAGGCGCCTTTGTTCTCATTCAGCCAGCGGGCGAGCGCCAGATTCACTGCTTTGGACCGGTTAAACAGACCGGGCTCATTGTCAATCTCGTAGTATTGGAACAAAGAGCCGTATTTACCCAGATAATCCTTCATCTTATCGGCTGCGGCATCGGGAAGACTGCCATCCGGCTTAAGCTGCACGGAGCCTGTATATAAGTGATAAGTAACCGCTCTGGTATTATAATCCCGCAGCGTCTCATAATACTCCTTGATGCTGGAGCAGACGTTGCTTACATCCGTTCCGCAGCCGGTTCTCATAACGTTGCCGCTATAAGCGATTCCCAGCCATTTCAACACATAAGGGAGATGGTTGACCGCGCCTTCATCGTAATAGAAGCTTTGGTTGTTTACTGTAGTCCCGGAGTATACCACTCGGCCGTGAACAGGCTCGGCCGCCGGTTCCTGCAGACCTTCCAGCTGCAGATAGTCCCAAATCCACCACAGATACGGATCTTCCTTGGCTGTACAGGTGGAGCAGCGGAGGGTTTCCAGCGACAGCTTGTTGTCTCCCTGCTGCAATTGTTCCTTCGGAATATAAAGCTCATATGTCTTGATATACGGGTAATCACTTTCAGTCCCGCCTACACCCGCAATCTGGACAATACCCGAGAGCATGGAGTTGGAGAATACGGCCATCTGGGGGACTGACTTGTGGGCATCAAGAATCTTTACCTTCAGCATAACTCCGTAAGCGGGAAGCTCATCAAGCCGGTAGTTTATTTCGAGAGAAGGCTGAAGAGCCGCATTCAGTCCCTTAGGGACCGTTTTCCAACCGATTTGTTGAGCAGCTTGTGCATTGGAGCTGATTAGAACCCGTCCCTCTCCAGCGGCGTAATCCGTAAATTCCGCCGAACTGCCGTCTTCCCGGCCCATGCTCCAGAGGGTCTGGGGAGGCAGCTGGTTGGAAACAGGAGTTGGTGCAGGATCACCGCCGGAAATGGAGGACGGCTGTAACGGATCATCAAGATTGTAGAATAACAGCCAAATCAATAGAGCGGAAAATAATCCAACTGGAACAGCGAATTTCAATTGCATCCAAGTCGCCCCTTCCGATTCTTCCCGCTCTCATTGGAGCTATGGAGCTGCGAGGAAATGGGTTCGCCGCAGTCTCTTAGGGAAGGAATAATTGGGCAGGGGGAACGATTTGCTTACTCTGACTTGAGCTGGACCAGTACAACAACGCTGCGGCCGCTCCGGCATCCTCATAATATTCCACCTTGATGGAATACAGCTTGCCCGCCTCCAGATCAATCGCACCCGTACGTTCTATCCAGCTCTGGTTAATCCAACTGTCAATAAGCAGAACGCCGTTCACCCAGACCCGGATTCCGTCATCTGACATAGTATGGAAGGTATACCTTTCCGTAAACCGCGGCTTGACCTGGCCTGTCCATCTAACGGAAAACGTATCCGCTCCAATCTCTGCAGCCGGGGAATCTGTTCTCCAATTAAAGTTGATGCTGTCGTCTGTCCTTATCAGCTTCAGATTAGTCAGATCCTTGTTGTCGTAATATTCCGACTTTAACCCGTTTAATGCCGGTTGAACCGGAGCCGGTGTTGCAGTCGGTGTAGGTGCCGGTGTAACCGTCGGTGTAGGTGCTGGAGTTGCAGTTGGTGTAGGTGCCGGAGTTGCGGTCGGTGTCGGCACCGGCGTTGCAGTTGGTGTAGGAGCTGGAGTTGCAGTCGGCGCCGCTTCGGCGTAAGGATTAAACTCTCCTCTGGTCAGCACACGCTCCGAATTATGGACGGCCTTGATAGTAGCGTCACTATTATTTTCTGTCAGCATTTTGCCCCATGTCATGTAATAGGCCCAGCGCGGCTGAGTGGTGGACAAGGTGGCGACGGAAGGCAGCTCTCCATTCTCTCCAATGGCAATGGGTTTGCCGGCGGCAAGCGCCAGGAGACCATCATAGTGGCTTTGTTTATAGTCATTATTATATATATCCACTGCCAGTATATCAACTTTTTCCAGTCCGGGGAAAGTGGCAGGATAAGGGCTCGCATACGCATTGGGTGCATTGGGATTCCAGACCCAGATCAGGTTGTTCAATTGGTGATAGGTAGTAAGACGGTCATACATGATATTCCACAGCTTGGGGAAATTGTTCTTTTGGCCCCACCAGAACCAGTCGCCGTTCATTTCATGATAAGGTCTCCAAAGAACAGGCACTCCAGCCGCGTTAAGCGATTTGAGAGAAACGGCCACCTTGTCGATATCCTTGATCAGATTGTTGTAAGCTTCTGTGCCGGGAGTAACGATCTTGTCAAACTCCGCTTGGCTGATTTTCTTCTGAACGTTGGACCAGCTTTGGCTTGTGCCGGGGAGACTGGCGTGATAAGTGATGGTTACGATCCCGCCCGCTTTGTACCAGGCAATGGCGCTGTTCACCACACCCTGGCGCTGGCTGGCCATCTGGGCTTCGGTCTGATCCATGATAGCCCCTAATTCATAACCGTGCAATCCGGCATAGCTGCCGGTCAGATTCTTCAGTTTGTTGCTCAATTCGTCGGGGACTTCCAGATAATCATGCTGGCCGGAGATTGTTTTGCTGCCGGAGATGGAGCTCAGATAATTCAACAGCAATTTGGCCTGGGGAGAGGCATTCCCATTGACAGGGGCAGGAGCAGCCGCTTCCGCTGGTTGCAGCGCAAACAGACCGGAGGCGCCCAGAGGCAGGGCAACCGCCATAATGGCAATGGCCAATACACTTCGCAATACTTTGTTCAAGCTTTTCATCTTTTCAAGTTCCTCCCTAAAAATAAAGTCGTTCCCACAGCTTATTTCTTCACTTCGGCGGCCAGGCTGCCAATCCTAATGGAAGGCCCTATGGCTTTGCGTCCCTACCTTTCGATAGGTTTGCCTTTATCGGCAAGATCTTTGGCAGCAGTCCCGTCCCCTTTTCAACTCAAGGAAGAACTTGGTCACGCTTGTCCGAAATCTCTTGCGAAGCATTCTCACTCCCATCTGAAATTCACTATTTGATTTACGTCACTATCATATATCAGTATTCGACATTTTTAAACATCCCTAATCATATATTTTCGACAGATTTCAAAATAATAATTGCTATTATATACATATAGCTTCGCTGATTTCCATACTATTCCAATTACAGTCAACAATATGAATTGTTGGTTCGGCCCTTGTTATCCATATTTATACAAAAGAACAGAACCCTCAAGAGAGTTCTGCTCTTCCTAGTCCAATTCCGTTCAGTTCTGCTCCGCCGGCTTAAAGAGGCTTCACCGGTACACAAATATCTACTGTGAATCTGCCCTCTTCATCAGGTCCGGTCCCATGATAGAGCTCCAAGCAAGGGCCGTCATCCGGGACATAACCTGAATCAGGCAGCCAGGTGGCATACACCCAGGTCCAAGCCTCCGAAAAGTCCGCAACGCCCAGTTGAAACCGGGCAAACGCATATTTTCCGGGGGCAAGCGTCATCTTCCCGATCTCTCCGTCAACCTGGGTATCCGCAGGAACGGTCAGGCATACGCTGATCCGCAGCTTTTCCTCCTCCGTTATTTCCGGGTTGTCGTGATAGACAATCAAATGCTGTGAATCCGGAAAACGCACCAGGCCTCTTGCCCCTGCCCATTTGAACAGCTTGCTGTTCAAGGATTCAAACAGCTCACCGTCTCCCGCATAAGGACCCACATAGCGCACATACGCCACCGTCCATCCGGGTACTTCCTTCACTTCAACCGTACGAGCCTGCTCTGCCATAACATACCTCCAGATTTGAGTAGTTCCTGCATACTCAATATATACCTTGGAGACCTGCAGCGATTTCTCAGGATTGCGATCCATCTGTCCGGAATTGCGGGTTGTCATACCCATATTGCGATTATCCCGGCAGTCAGGGTTAACCCGCCATTGCGAAGGGCTTGCGCCAAAGTGCTGCTTGAAGCTCCTGGCAAAAGAAGAGGAATTGGCAAAGCCCGAAGCCATGGCCGCTTCTGTCACCGTAATTCTTGAGTTTCCGGCGAGAAGCCCCGCCCCCTTCTCCAGCCGCAGCCTCATAATAAAGCCGAAGAGGGTTTCCCCTGTCTGGGAATAAAATATTCTGTGAAAATGAAATTTGGAAAATCCGGCTACCTGAGCCAACTTTTCCAGCGATAATTCACCATCCAAATGCCGTTCTATATAATCCATGACTGTATGCACCCGTGAAACGTATTCCAAAGCACAATTTCCCCTGTTCTCCCATTCCACAGCCAACTCCCCCAAATCAATCAAATAATTTCCACTCTATCACACTTGCATACTTGACGAAAGACCGGCTTGGTTTTAGGCTGAAATAGGAATATAAGTTAAAGGGGATTGCGGTCGCAAGCATAACGGAAGGCAGGAATCATAACGATGAATCTTTTTGAGGTAATGGAGCAAGACGGTTATGAAGAGCTGGTATTCTGTCAGGACCGGGAATCGGGACTTAAAGCGGTTATCGCCATTCACGATACAACATTGGGTCCTGCATTGGGCGGAACCAGAATGTGGAATTACGCTTCCGAGCAGGAGGCCATTGTTGACGTTCTACGGCTGGCCAAGGGCATGACTTACAAGAACTCGGCGGCCGGGCTTAATCTGGGCGGCGGCAAAACGGTGATCATCGGCGATCCGAAGCTTGCCAAAAGCGAGAGAATGTTCCGGGCCTTCGGGCGTTTCGTTCAGGGTCTGAACGGACGGTACATTACAGCGGAGGATGTAGGCACGTCCGTTGCGGACATGGAGATTGTCAGCCAGGAGACCGACTTTGTCGCAGGACTGTCCCAGTCCCACGGCTCCTCGGGAGATCCTTCTCCGGCTACAGCTTTTGGCGTGTACCGGGGGATGAAGGCTGCCGCCAGGGAAGTGTATGGGACAGACAGTCTGGAAGGCCGCATCATCGCCGTTCAAGGGGTGGGCCACGTAGGCTATTATCTGTGCAAGCACTTGTATGAAGAGGGCGCCCGGCTGATTGTTACGGACTTGGACGGCGAGGCGGTGCGGAGAGTTCGCGAGGATTTCCAGGCGGCGGCAGTCAGTCCGGAGGACATCTATGACGCAGCCTGCGATATCTATGCCCCCTGCGCGCTGGGAGCAACCGTCAATGACACAACGATTCCCCGGTTGAGGGCCAAGATCATTGCCGGTGCAGCCAACAATCAACTGAAGGAGCTGCGCCACGGCCAGATGCTGCATGAGCTTGGCATTCTGTACGCGCCGGATTATGTGATCAATGCAGGTGGTGTCATTAATATCGCCAATGAGCAGAACGGCTATCAGGCTGAGCAGGCATACGGGCAAGTGGCAGGCATCCAGAATAATCTGGCTGAGGTATTCCGCATTTCCAAGGCGGAGGGAATTCCTCCCCACGCCGCGGCAGACCGGATGGCGCTTGACCGGCTGAACCGGTACAAGGAAGCCCGCGGCACCCATCTGCGAAGCAAGCGGACAGGCGGCGGCTGGAAGTAGCCGTCCTTTCAATACGATCATAAGGGACTGCTCCAATGCCAAGACAGCGCCCCGGCGGCAGAACAGCCCCCTAAATTAAAAGCTAGGCATCCACTCCGAGCAGACCGAAGTGAGATGCCTAGCTTAAATCGCGTATTTCCAGATAACGTTCCAGCTTGCGCTTGACTCTCTGCAGTGCATTGTCAATGGACTTCACATGACGGTCCAGATCAACAGCGATTTCCTGATAAGAACGGCCATCCAGATACAGCATCAGAACCTTCCGTTCCAAATCGCTCAAGATCTCGCCCATCTTGTCTTCAAGCCCGCTGAACTCTTCCTGGTTGATAATGAGCTCCTCCGGGTCGGTGACACGGGAGCCGCAGATGACATCAAGCAGTGTGCGGTCGGAATCCTCGTCATAAATCGGCTTATCCAGGGAAACATAGGAATTGAGCGGAATATGCTTCTGCCGCGTAGCTGTCTTGATCGCCGTAATAATCTGCCTGGTAATGCACAACTCGGCGAATGCCTTGAAGGAAGCCAGTTTATCTCCCCGGAAATCCCGGATGGATTTATACAGACCAATCATACCCTCTTGGACAATATCCTCGCGGTCAGCTCCGATCAGGAAATAAGAACGGGCCTTGGCGCGGACAAAATTCTTATACTTGTTGATCAAGTATTCCAGGGCTTCGGCATCGCCGTCACGCACGGCATCCACATTGTCTTCGTCGGTACGGAGCTCTAATTCGGACTTTCTCAACTCATTGAGGTCGACACTCACTAAGAACCCCTCCGGCCAAGCCCCACAAGGCAATTTCTCACATACAAAAGATAGGACTAGTATACATGATGGCCCGAATTATCGTCAACTAGGTCCATCTGGAAAAGTCGTGAATTTTACTAGAAAATTACAATCAGTCCCTGCCGCCGCGGCGCCATTTTTCAAATAACTGCTTCATATCCTCCGACAGTGAGCCGTCTATGGAATTTTTCTTGAAGGATTCCTTCACTTCTATCCGCTCCTGCACATCCTTTTTGGCCTGCCTGACCTTGACCAGCAGTTCCCGGGCAGGCAAGCGGAATGCGCCATGACCGAATATGACGCTCTGCTCCGCCATATCCGATGTGGCAACATATACATGCCGCCTGCGGCCGATCAGACTGAGAGTCAGGCGTTCGATAAGCTCATCCGCCGTCTCTTTTTCCTTGGTGTACAGAATTTCCAGCTTGCTTTGCTCGTATTTGCCGCCGAGTCCGGGAACCTGATGGGCATCGAACACCAGATGCACCTTCATACCGCTATAGGCCTGATATTCGGCCAATATGTCAATCAGCCGGTCCCGCGCCTGCTCCAACTCCACATCCTTCAGCTTGGCAAGCTCCGGCCACGCTCCGATAATATTGTACCCGTCGACAACCAGATATTCTTTCATCGTCTTGGACTAACGCTTGGACGAGCGTTGTCGGACAGCCTCATACATGAAGATGGAAGCGGCCACGGAAGCGTTCAGCGAATTAATCCGCCCGGACATGGGCAGCTTGACATTGAAATCGCAGCTCTCCTTGACCAAACGCCCCATCCCTTTGCCTTCGTTGCCGATTACAATCGCCAGCGGCATTGTGAAGTCAACGTCATAGAGCATTTTGTCCGTATGAACATCGGCGCCCACCACCCAGACCCCCGCTTCCTTCAGGGCCTCAATGGTCTGAGCCAGATTGGTTACCTTGGCGACAGGCACATACTCCACAGCGCCTGCGGATATCTTGGATACCGTGGCCGTCAGTCCCACCGAGCGGCGCTTCGGGATAATAATTCCGTGCACTCCCGCGCAGTCAGCCGTCCGCAGAATGGACCCCAGATTATGCGGGTCCTCAATCTCATCGAGAATAATCAGGAAAGGAGCCTCGCCCTTAGCTTGGGCGCGGGCGAGCAATTCCTCCACTTCCACGTAATCATACGGCGCCACCTGGGCAACAACGCCCTGATGGGCGATATCGCCGGCCATCTGATCCAGCTTGCGCTTGTCCACGGTTTGAACAATCACTCCGGCATTTTTGGCCTCAGCCAAAATCGGACCGATCAGATGCTTCTGGGCGTTCTCCCCAATCCATATCTTGTTGACGCTGCGCCCGGACCGAAGGGCCTCCATCACCGAATGCTTGCCTCCGATAAAATCATCCATGCTCATTCAATCCTCTCTATTGTATGGGCTCCTGCGTTATTTGCAGATGCTCAAAATGCTGAGCCGTCCTGACGTTCAACCGAAAGACGCATCAGTTCTTCCAGCCGCTCATGCCGCCCGCAAAAGAACAGATAGCCCAGCAGACACTCAAATGCCGTGCTGTGGCGGTAGACCAGCACATCGGTATTCTTGGGGGTGGTGCCGGACTTGGCATTCCTCCCCCGCTTAACCACATCCGCCTCTTCCTCAGTTAATGCAGACATCAGACGCTCCAGCGCCCGCGCTTGGGCCTTGGCCGATACGAAGCGTGTGGACATCTGGTGCATATGGTTCGGGCGGTAATTCGCTTGAGAGATCACATATTGGCGTACAAATACCTCGTACAACGCATCTCCCAGATACGCCAGCGTCAGCGGGTTGAGCTGCCTGGGGTCTTTGGGAGGAGGGTAATAAAAGCGCTCCTGGCTTTCCATTGCCGCACTCCTCACTTCCGTTTCCAGCGCATACCTTGTGGAGTGTCCTCCAGAACAATACCGCGGGCCGTCAGCAAATCCCGGATCTCATCGGCCCGCGCCCAATTTCTGGCCTTGCGCGCTTCGGCCCGTTCGGTGAGCAAATCCTCTATCTCTTCATCAAGCAAGTTATTATCCTCACTAACCAGTATGCCCAACACGTCATCCATCTCCTGAAACAAACCGAGAATGGCGTTAATGGAGCCTGCGGCTACAACAGATTGCTGCAGGTACCGGTTGGCCTCCCCCGCCAGGCCGAACATAGCCGTTATGGCATCCGGCGTGTTGAAATCATCGTCCATCTTGCTCCGGAATGCTTCCCGCGCGGCATCCACAAAAGCCTGCACCTCCTGCTCCACAGGAGCGTCCTCCGCCTCGGGCAGCCGGTGCTTGAGATTAACGGCGCAATTATTGAGACGCTCCAGACTGTTCTTCGCCTGGGCCAGCACATCGTCATTATAATTGAGCGGATTGCGGTAGTGGGTGGAGAGAATCACGAACCGGTACTCCTGCGGCTGGGCAACAGCCAGAATATCCCGTACATTCATGATGTTGCCGATGGATTTGGACATTTTCTCGTTATTCATGTTCAGGAAGCCGTTATGCATCCAATAATTGGCCAGAGGCTCACCGCTTAAGGCCTCCGATTGGGCAATCTCGCATTCATGATGAGGGAAGACCAGATCCTGTCCGCCGCCGTGAATATCGATGGTATTGCCCAGATATTTCTTCGCCAGCGCCGAGCATTCAATGTGCCACCCCGGCCGCCCTTCACCCCACGGGCTGGACCAGGCCACCTCTCCGGGCTTGGCGCCTTTCCACAATACGAAATCCGCCGCGGACTGCTTGCGTTCATCCACCTCGATGCGGATGCCGAATTGAAGCTCCTCCAGATTCTGCTGGGACAGCTTCCCGTATTCCTTGAACTTATCCGTATGGAAGTATACATCTCCGCCGCTTGCATAGGCATAACCCTGTTCCACCAGCCCCTGGATAAAGGCGAGAATCTCCTCCATGTTCTCCGTAACCCGGGGATGGATGGTGTCCTTCACCCCCAGCGCCCTGCTGTCCTGGAGGAAAGCGGCGATATAGCGCTCGGCCACATCCGCCACAGTCGCACCCTCCAGCTTGGCCCGCTGGATCATCTTGTCATCCACATCGGTAAAATTGGATACATAGATCACCTTATACCCGCGGTACTCCAGATAGCGGCGGACCACATCGAAGAAGATGACCGGCCGGCCGTTGCCAATGTGAATATAATTATATACCGTCGGTCCGCATACATACATCCGCACCAAGCCTTCCTCAATGGGATGGAACTCTTCCTTGGTGCGGCGCATCGTATTATAAATTTTTAGTGTCATGAAACACAGTGCCCCCATTTCGTTCATTTTCCTTGTCTTCCTTCTTCAATTCAGCGCGCAGTTCATTGATCTGCTCTTGCATGATGCGGAACATATCCACCACGGGATCAGGCAGGCTGGCATGATCCAGCCGGTCAATCCTTACGCCGTCCCGCTTCACCACCCGGGCCTTGAAGCCCACCACCGTGCTGTTGGCCGGCACCTCCGAGAGCACCACCGCATTGGCGCCGACTCTGGAGTTGTCCCCGACGGTAAACGACCCCAGCACCTTGGCCCCTGAGGCAATGACCACATTATTGCCTACGGTGGGATGCCGCTTGCCCTTTTCCTTACCGGTTCCGCCCAGCGTTACCCCCTGATACAGCACCACATCATCACCAATCTCGCAGGTCTCCCCGATTACTACACCCATCCCATGGTCAATAAATAACCGTTGACCAATTACCGCCCCCGGATGAATTTCAATCCCCGTAAAGAAACGGCTGATCTGCGAGATAACCCGGGCAATGGTATAGCGCTTCTTCCGAAACAGCCAATGAGCCACACGGTGAGCCCATATGGCGTGAAGCCCGGAATAAGTAAACACCACCTCAAAGGTGCTGCGGGCAGCCGGGTCATTATCGAAAATAGCCTGAATGTCGCTCTTCATTCTCTGGAACATCCTCTTACCACCTCCCGCGGTTCAACGCCCGCTTCCTTAAGCAAAAAAACAAAAAGCCCCCGCAGCCATAGAGGCTGCAGAGGCGTACATTACGCGGTCCCACTCTGCTTGACCCGCTGCCTGCCGCTTCCTCGCTTGGACGGCAAGCCCCGCAGGGCCAACTTCACGGTTTCATATCGGCAACCAGCCGGCAAGATCTACGGACTACCGTTCGATCTGCTGCTCACAGGTGCACTTCCATACAGCGGATTGGTTGTCTCACAGCCATTGGCGAAGCGCGCCAAAGGACACCCTCTCTGGAAAATCCGGCCTTGCATGTACTCTCCTGATCATAGCGTTATGCTATTTCTGCAAGAACCCGCAGCACGGGTTCATTAATGGTTCCATTATACGTAACTTCACTCTTTATGACAATACACCCTGAAGGCGGGCAGCTACTTTTTCCCGTCCCAGCAGATGGATCGTATGATTGAGGTCCCGGCCATGCATCTGTCCGGTCAGGGCGACCCGCACGGGCATGAACAGGCTCTTGCCCTTGAAGCCGGTCTCCTTCTGCACCTGCTTGAGCAGAACTCCCACATTCTCCGGAGACAAGTCCTCCGTTTCCTTGATCTTGCCGAGGAAGGCGCTAAGTACAACCGGAACGCTCTCCTCCTTCAGCACAGCGGCGGCTTCCTCATTCTCCATCTGCACATGGGGCTCAAAGAACATGGCGGACAGCGGCACAATCTCCGCCCCGCAGGTCAGCTGCTCCTGATAGAGGGCCACCAGCTTTTCCACCCATGCTTGTTCGTCAGGGGTACGCTCTGCAGCCACCAGCCCCGCCTTCTCCAGATGGGGAGCACAGAGGGAGACAACACGGGCCAAACCGGCTTTTTTCATATATTGGTTGGCCAGATAATTCAGCTTGGCGGCATCGAATACGGCGGGACTCTTGGAGACGCGGGAGAGATCGAATTGTTCGATCAGCTCCTCCTTGGTGAAAATCTCCTGTTCCCCCACCGGCGACCAGCCCAGCAGCACAATAAAGTTAAGCAGGGCCTCGGGAATATAGCCGAGCTCGGAGTATTGGTTCATGAACTGAAGCACGGTTTCGTCCCGCTTGCTCATCTTCTTGCGGTCTTCGTTAAGAATAAGCGCCAGATGGGCGAATTCCGGAACCGGAAGGCCCAGCGCCTCATACAGGAGTATCTGCCGCGGCGTGTTGGACAGATGCTCTTCTCCTCTGATCACCAGACTGATCTTCATCATAACATCGTCAAGCACCACCGCGTAGTTATAGGTAGGCATGCCGTCCGGACGCACAATGATGAAATCGCCGATACCGTCGGACTCGAACTCCACCTGCTCCCTCACCTGATCCACGAAGGAAATCACCCTGCCTGCAGGCACACGGAACCGGACAGAAGGCTTGCGCCCTTCGGCAATATAAGCAGCCGTCTGTTCCGGTGTCAGATGGCGGCAGCGGCCGGAATACCCTGCCATCATCTCCCCGCGGGCCTCCTGCTCCGCCCGTTCCTGCTCCAGGTCTTCCTCGGAGCAGTAGCAATGGTAAGCATGCCCTCCCGCAAGAAGCTGCTCCGTATAGGGCTTGTACAGCGAGAGGCGCTCTGTCTGCCGGTAGGGGGCATACGGACCGCCCACATCCACGCTTTCATCCCACTCCAATCCCAGCCAGCGCAAGCCGTCCAGCTGATCCTGAATCCCCGATTCCTTATGCCGGGTCTGGTCTGTATCTTCAAAGCGGACCACGAACTGTCCGCCGGTCTTCCTCGCTGTCAGATAATCGAACAGGGCCGTTCTGGCGCCGCCGATATGCAAATGCCCGGTCGGACTCGGCGCATAACGAACCCGCACTTGTTTCTCCATGTTCCCCGGTACCCCTCTCTCTTGAAAATCTCATCTCGTTATCATAGCATATTTTTCAAAAGGCAGACAACCGCCTGCGCGGCTATTCCTTCGCCTCTGCCTGTAAAACCCAGTTGTTCTGTGGTAGTCGCCTTGACATTGACCTGATCGGTCTCCGCTTCCAGCACCCCGGAGATGACCTGGATCATCTGGGGAATATGGGGAGCCATCTTGGGCTTCTGCGCGATAATGGTTGCATCCACATTGCCCAGCCGGTAGCCCATTCCCTTGGCCATGGCCCATGCATGCTGCAGGAGCTTCTGACTGTCCGCATCTTTATAAGCCTGGTCGTCGTCGGGAAAATGCTTGCCGATATCCCCCTTGGCTATTGCGCCCAATATGGCATCGGTTATGGCGTGGAGCAGCACATCCGCATCGGAATGCCCCAACAGCCCCTTCTCATAAGGGATGTCTACACCGCCGATGATGCATTTGCGGCCCTCCACCAACTGATGCACATCAAAGCCTTGTCCCACTCGAATCATGAATTCCCCGCCTCTCCCTTCTGTCTAAGCCGGAATTCCGCCCATTCCAGATCCTCCGGCGTTGTTATCTTGATGTTGGCATAACTGCCCTCCACCACATAAACCGCCTGTCCGGCCCGTTCCACCAGCATGGCGTCATCGGTTCCCGAATAGCCCTCCCGGCAAGCAAGCTCATGTGCGGCAGCCAATTCGGTCACGCGGAAAGCCTGGGGCGTCTGAATCGCCCACAACGTGCTGCGCTCCGGCGTTGACTCGATCCTCCCCTGTGCTCCCACTACCTTGATCGTATCTTTCACGGGCACGGCCAATACGGCTGCCCCGTGTGCTCTGGCAGCCTCCAGACAGCCTGCAGCCTCTTCCGCGGATATAAACGGGCGTACCCCGTCATGAACCAGCACCCATTCCACCTCCGGGTCCAACGCCTGCAGCCCCTGATAGACCGAAGCCTGGCGGTCCGCTCCTCCGGTCACAATCGCGCTTACCTTGACAAGTCCATAGCGGCGCACCAACCCGCTGCAATATTCTTCATCCCCCGCACCTATTACCAGGACAACGGAATGCACCAGCTCCATCTTCTCGAAGGCTTCCATTGTATGCACCAGAACAGGCTTGCCTGCCAGAGGCAAGTATTGCTTGCTCACCGCAGAACCCATTCGCGTGCCCTTGCCTGCCGCCACCACAATTACGCCGACTTGCCCCATTTATTTCAATTCCTCTCGAACCAAAAAGGATATGATCAGCACATAAGCCGGCAGAGACTGCGGTCACCCGCAAATCTCTGCCGTCACAATAGTACTATCATATCCTTTTTATTGCGCTTTTTCCAATAGTTTTGGTTTGGCGAAGATCATTCGTCCTGCCGATGTCTGCAGTACGCTGGTCACCATCACTTCCATAGTGGCTCCGATATATTCCCGGCCGCCTTCTACGACAATCATGGTGCCGTCATCCAGGTAAGCGACTCCCTGCCCATGCTCCTTGCCGTCCTTGATCACCTGCACGACGATCTCTTCTCCCGGCAGTACAACGGGCTTGACCGCATTGGCCAAATCGTTGATGTTAAGAACCGGCACCCCCTGCAGCTCGCAAACCTTGTTCAGGTTGAAGTCATTGGTAATGACCTTGCCTCGGAGCACCTTGGCCAACCGCACCAGCTTGCTGTCCACTTCAGAGATTTCCTCGAAATCCCCTTCATAGATCAGTACCTTGACATCCAGCTCCTTCTGGATTTTGTTGAGGATATCCAGACCCCGCCGCCCCCGGTTCCGCTTCAGCAGATCCGAAGAATCGGCAATATGCTGCAGCTCCTCCAGAACAAACTCGGGGATAACCAGAGTACCTTCGATGAATCCCGTCTTGCAGATGTCTGCGATCCGCCCGTCGATTATGACGCTTGTATCCAGAATCTTGCATTCGTTGCGGGAACCGTCGTCCTCCTCCTTCTCCTTGCCGAAGGACCATTTGGAAAAAAATCCGATAAGATCGTCTTTCTTCGCATACCCGAAGCGGAATCCTCCGACCCCCAATAACATCGTGGCCAGCACCGGCAACAGCTTGCTGCCGGCTCCGATCCCCTCCAGGGCAGGAAACGCCAGCACCGCTACCAGCAGACCGAGAATAAGGCCGAGTAAACCGGACATAAGATGGGCAAGCGGCATCTGGAGCATGTATTCCTCTCCGCTGCGAACCCAGCGCCTGCCTACCGTATCCGCCAATTGCACCACAATAAGACCCGATGCGGCGCCAACCAGCATCAGCCAATAAGAAGTGCCTTCCATATCTGTACCCAAACTCTCCTGAACCTGCCTCATCAGAAAGCCGGGACTGTTGCCCCATTGATAACCAACAACAGCACCAATAATGACAGCAAGCAATTGAAGCCATTTTTTCACTTTCCTTCACCTCCTGTTACCATTATGATCCAAATTTCACTGCGTTAAACGTAGGGTATTCTTCAGGCCTGTCCCATAAATTGAATTGTCGGATGGGTTGCTATATAATAATGACAAATAACCTCTACCCGAGGAATGATCCCGAGGTGAATGGAATGAGCTCACTAAGCCTGAAGGAATTTCAGGATCAAGTTGCAGACCTGCTCTTGCGTCACCGCAGTATGCTGGATGTCCTGTCCAAGTTTCAACAGTCCAATGCCGCTGCGAACAGAGCCGTCATTAAGTCCATTACAGATTGCGGCTGCCTTCAGATCCATGCATCCAAGCAAAACTATTCCACGGATATGACCCTGGAGGAAGCCCAGGAGCAGCTCGGAACCCATTTATCCGGACAAGTGTGCGAACACTGCAAGGAGGTTATTGCTTCCGAGGTGGGAAGAAACCTTTTTTACATGGCCTCTATGTGCAATCTCCTCGATATGGATCTGAACAAGGTGCTTGCTCAGGAATCGGCCAAGTGCTCTACCCTGGGACTGTTCAATCTGAGCTAGGGCGTGGCCTTCGCAAAATAAAAAAAAGCATTTATTCGCCCTATTCAGGGAAAATAAATGCTTTTTATTTACCGGAGGTTACATATGCGATTTGGAATTGACTATTTCTTCCTGACTGCCGTTCCGGCGGCGCCGCTTGATGATTCTGTCGATCCGGGTAAACCGCTCAACGTTTTTTTTTAGTCCGTAAAGAGCGTACAGCACCAGCGGAATGAAGATCATCTTGGAGATGGAGCCGGGAAACTTAATGGCCAGAACTACGGCTGCCAGGACCACGATGGGCGTAGCCCAAAGGGCCGACTTGGGAAGGCCGATCTTCTTGAAGTTGGGATACTTGACCGTGCTCACCATCAAGTAAGACAGGAGCAGCGTGCTAAGCAGCAGAATCACCTGGTTGACATCCTCGGCGAATAACGCGAGGGTACACAGCACACCGCCGGCTGCAGGGATGGGAAGGCCGATGAAGTAGCCCGGGCTGCCTGCTATCACATTGAACCGGGCCAACCGCAAAGCGCCGCAGATAGGGAAAATCGCGGTAACCGTCCAAGCGGCCGCTTCATTCATACCCTGAAAAGCGGTTACATACATGATGAAAGCAGGAGCCACACCGAAGGATATGACATCCGACAAGGAATCCAGCTCCTTGCCGAATTCCGACTGTGCATTCAATGCACGTGCTACCCGTCCGTCCAGACCGTCACATAGCATCGCAACAATGACCATGATGGCAGCCAGTTCCTTGTAATCATTAAAAACCAATATAATCGCAAGGAATCCCAGAAATAAATTCCCAATAGTAAACAAATTAGGCACAGATTTTCTTATCACGTCATCACCTCAATAGAAGAGAATTTCCTTGCTGACCGTTGGTGCTTAAGACCTAAGCGCAAAGTGTCTTTTTACAATCTCTTCACAAATTCCTGCGCTACCTCATGATTGTATGCAATTTAGATATGTCTGTCAATGAATACTTGATCTTGAATCCGCTTCAGCCCCTCTTTAATTGCCCTGGCCCTTACTTCGCCGATTCCATCCACCTCATCCAGCTCCTCAATCGTCGCCATCATAATGTGGGGAAGAAACTCAAAGCGCTCCACCAGATTGGCTATGATGATGGAGGGAAGGCGCGGAATCTTGCTCAACATGCGGTAGCCTCTGGGAGACAACTGCTCCTCCAGCGCAGTGTTGGAATAGGGATAGCCCAGCAGACGCGCCAAATCACTGTGATTCAGAATTTCCTCGGAGCCCAGACGCTTGAAGCTAAGGCGGTTTTCCTTCATCTTCTCCTCTGAAGGGTCTCTAGAATAGTCTTTCAAAAGAAGCAGCAGCTCATACTCCGTATTGCCGGCAAGCTCTTCCATCTGCATACTGATCAAACGGCCTTCGGTTCCCAACTCATTAATATATCGTTTGAGCTCACCTTTAATACGCAGAACCATCTCCATCCGTTGCATAACATTGCAAACATCGTGCAATGTCACAACTTCTTCAAATTCCGAGGCACCCAGATTGGTCAGCGCCTGGTCAAGCACGGTCTTGTATTTCTCCAGGGTTTGGATAGCCTGGTTGGCCTTGGCGAGAATTACGCCAATATCTTTCAGCGAATAACGCAACGATCCCTGATACAGGGTAATGACATTGCGCCGTTGGGAAATGGAGACAACAAGCTTCCCGGTTTGTTTGGCTACCCGCTCCGCTGTCCGGTGGCGGATCCCCGTTTCAATCGACGGAATGGTCGGATCGGGAATCAGTTGGGTATTGGCATACAGAATCCGGCGGATGTCTTCGCTTAGAATGATCGCGCCATCCATCTTGGCCAGCTCGTACAAATGATTCGGTGTAAATTCGCAGTTTATGGAAAATCCCCCGTCCACGATTTCCATCAGATCGGGACTATAGCCTACTACAATCAGCCCCCCGGTCTTGGCCCGGAGCACATTCTCCAATCCATCCCGGAACGCCGTCCCCGGCGCCACCAATTGCAGCAGCTTGCTCATCACTTCAATCTTCTCGTCTTCCCTGCCCACTTCAAAACCCCCACTCTATCTTAAGTCAATGTTTTATCTGTTTAGCGCCGCTGCCAGCGCTTCCTGTACAGTGTTCACTCCGATAATTTCCATGGATTTTGGAGCAGTCCAGCCCTTCAGCGACTTCTCAGGCATAATAATCCGCTTGAAGCCCAGCTTCTCCGCTTCCTTCACCCGCTGGTCAATCCGGGATACCCCCCGCACTTCACCGGTAAGGCCGATTTCTCCGAAGGCGGCATCAAAGGGTTGGGTCGGGCAATCACGGAAACTGGAGGCAATGCTGATGGCCACGGCCAGATCTACGGCAGGCTCATCCAGCTTGACACCGCCGGCAACATTGAGATATACATCCTGGTTCTGCAGAAAAAGCCCGTTGCGCTTCTCCAGGACAGCGATAATCAGCGAAAGGCGGTTATGGTCGAAGCCGGTGGCCATTCGCCGCGGCGCAGGAAAGTTGGTGGTGCAGACCAACGCCTGAAGCTCCACCATGACCGGCCGTGTTCCCTCCATGCTGACTACCACCGTAGAACCGGCCACACCCATCGGCCGCTCGGACAGAAACAGTTCTGAAGGGTTGCTCACTTCCGCCAATCCCGTCTCCCGCATCTCGAAGATGCCGATCTCGTTGGTGGAGCCGAACCGGTTCTTCACGGCCCGGAGAACACGGTAGGTATGGTGCCGCTCTCCTTCAAAGTACAGGACACAATCCACCATATGCTCCAGAAGCCGGGGGCCGGCTATGGCCCCTTCCTTGGTTACATGTCCCACCAGCACAGTGGCGATTCCCTTCGATTTAGCTATTCTCATAAAATGCGCTGTACATTCCCGGACCTGCGAAACACTTCCCGGAGCAGAGGAGATCGCCGGATGGAACACGGTCTGGATGGAATCGATTACGAGAAAATCCGGCTCAAGCTCATCCACTGCAAGCAAGATTGCCTCGATGTTGGTTTCGCACAGCACGAACAGCATAGGCGAGACGGCTCCCAGCCGGTCCGCGCGCAGCTTGGTCTGGCGGGCCGATTCCTCGCCGGAGATGTACAGCACCTTCCGTTCCTTCTTGGCCATCTCATAAGAGGTCTGCAGGAGCAGCGTGGATTTGCCGATGCCCGGGTCCCCACCCACCAAAATCAGCGAGCCCGGTACTACTCCTCCGCCCAGCACCCGGTTCAGCTCTTTATTGTCCGTAACGATGCGCGGTTCTTTCGCACCTTCTATATGTATGATGGAAACAGCCTTTTCTTGCGTCTGGAATGCCTGCGCAGAAAAACCCGGTGTGCGCACCACAGCCTCCACCTCTTCTACAAAGGTGTTCCAGCCTTGGCAGCCCGGGCATTTCCCCAACCATTTTGCAGTTTCATAGCCGCATTCCGTGCAAGTGAATTTCGTTTTTGCTTTCGCCATAATATTAGGGTTTCTCCTGATATTTTCCGATTGCTTTTGCCATAACTTAAAGTTTACCATCTTTGAGAACTTCCGTCCATGAAACCGAAGACCGTCTCCGTTTTCATTATTGGTACTAAAGTATGAGGAAATCGGCCAAGGATAATTCCCCTTCTGCTCCCAAAAGATTCCGTGCGAAAAAACAAGCCCGGATTGCTCCGGACTTGTCATGAACACAGGAAGCTTTATTCGGTTGCTACAGCCTGATTGCGGACTACAACCAGCTCGCCTTCCTTCTCATCGATGATGAGATGGTCGCCCTTGCTGATATTTCCCTTCAGCAGCTCCTCGGACAAACGGTCCTCGATATGCTTCTGAATGGCGCGGCGCAATGGTCTTGCCCCATAGGTCGGGTCAAAGCCCTCCTTGGCCAGGAACTTCTTGGCCGAGTCGGAGAGGACGAAGTCCACTTCTTGCTCCTTCAGGCGCTTGCGCAGATCATCCGCCATCAAGGTGACGATTTCGGCGATATGGCCCTCATCCAGAGAATGGAACACGATGATCTCGTCAATCCGGTTCAAGAACTCCGGACGGAAGCTTTTCTTCAGCTCGCTCATTACCTTGTCTTTCATATTGTTATACTCACGCCCTGTATCCACTGCCGCTGCAGTGAAACCGAGGGAGGTCTGCTTCTTGATAGTGTCCGCTCCCACATTGGAGGTCATGATAATCAGGGTATTGCGGAAGTCTACCGTGCGGCCCTTGGAATCCGTCAGACGGCCATCCTCCAGCACTTGAAGCAGAATATTGAACACTTCCGGATGGGCCTTCTCGATTTCGTCCAGCAGCACTACAGAATATGGCTTGCGGCGCACCTTTTCTGTCAGTTGGCCGCCTTCCTCATAACCCACATATCCCGGAGGCGCTCCGACAAGACGGGATGTGGAGTGCTTCTCCATATACTCCGACATATCGATGCGGATTACCGCATTCTCGTCACCGAACAGGGATTCTGCCAATGCACGGGCCAGCTCGGTCTTGCCTACCCCGGTTGGTCCAAGGAAGACGAAGGAGCCCATGGGGCGCTTCGGATCCTTCAGACCGGCGCGGGCACGGCGGATGGCGCGGCTTACAGCCTTTACCGCTTCATCCTGCCCGATCACGCGGTCATGGATGATATCCTCCATCTTGAGAAGACGCTCGGTCTCTTCTTCTGCCAGCTTGCGGACGGGAATGCCGGTCCAGCTTGCCACGATTTGGGCGATATCATCAGGGGTTACTTCGCAATCGGCGCGTCCTTGCTTTTCCTTCCATTCATTCTTGGTTGTCTCCAGCTCCTCGCGGAGCTTCTGCTCGGTGTCGCGGAGGGCAGCGGCTTTCTCGAATTCCTGGCTTTGCACCGCGGAATCCTTCTCCTTGCGCACATCCTCCAGCTTTTGCTCCAGCAGCTTCAGGCTGGGCGGTACGGTGTAGGATTTCAAGCGGACCTTGGAGCCGGCCTCATCGATCAGGTCAATCGCCTTGTCGGGCAGGAACCGGTCGGTAATATAGCGGTCAGACAGCTTCACGGCAGCCAGAACGGCATCATCGGTAATCTTGACGCGGTGATGGGCCTCGTAACGGTCGCGGAGACCATACAGAATTTGTACGGCTTCATCCGGTGTGGGCTGATCCACCGTAATCGGCTGGAAGCGCCGTTCCAGAGCGGCATCCTTCTCAATATACTTCCGGTATTCATCCAGCGTCGTGGCGCCGATGCATTGCAGCTCGCCGCGGGCCAGCGCCGGCTTCAAAATGTTCGAAGCATCGATTGCCCCTTCCGCGCCGCCGGCACCGATCAGGGTATGGAGCTCATCGATGAACAGGATGATGTTGCCCGCTTGGCGGATTTCATCCATAATCTTTTTGAGCCGGTCCTCGAACTCCCCGCGGTACTTGGTTCCCGCTACAACGGAGCCCATATCCAGCGTCATCACCCGCTTGTCACGGAGGGTTTCGGGAATTTCATTTTGGACAATTTTCTGAGCCAGACCTTCGGCGATAGCGGTTTTACCAACGCCAGGCTCACCGATCAGAACAGGATTGTTCTTGGTGCGGCGGCTCAGCACTTGAATAACCCGCTCAATTTCCTTGCTGCGTCCGATAACCGGGTCCAGATTGCCTTCCTTGGCAATGGAGGTCAGATCCCGGGCCAGACCGTCGAGAGTGGGGGTGTTCACATTGGCAGGCGCGCCATGGCTGGTTGATACGGCTTCACTGCTGCCAAGAAGCTGCAGAACTTGCTGCCGTGCTTTGTTCAGGCTGACGCCCAGATTATTGAGCACTCTTGCAGCCACGCCTTCCCCCTCGCGAATGAGGCCAAGCAGAATATGTTCTGTGCCCACGTAAGTATGTCCCAGCTTGCGCGCTTCGTCCATAGAGAGCTCGATTACTTTCTTGGCTCTGGGCGTATAGGCAATATTGGAGGGCTGTTCCTGACCTCTGCCGATCAAGGATTCCACTTCATCCTGAATTTTCTCCAAGCCGAGACCCAAGGAAATCAGGGCCTTGGCGGCAATGCCGTCGCCTTCCTTAATCAAACCAAGCAGGATATGCTCTGTTCCGATATTGTTATGTCCCAATCTGACGGCTTCTTCCTGAGCCAAGGCCAATACCTTCTGCGCGCGTTCCGTAAATCTGCCGAACATCATAGTAAGCACCTCCAAATATAATGATCCGTAAAAATTTACTTTGAAGCCAACCGGCTGCGAATTAACTCCGCTCTGCGGATATCGCGGCCTTCGGCTGAAAGCTTCTCACCCGACAGCTGCTGCAAAAATGCAGGCTGGGTCATCACCAACAGCTCATTTAAGGCCGACTGGGAGACATGATCCACCATCCCGAGGTCAGCGCCAAGTCTTACATCGGACAACCGCTGGGCGGCTTCCTTGGAATCCATGATCACGGCATGGGTGAGGATGCCGTAGGAGCGGCAGACCCTGTCTTGTACCCTGGCCTTGGATTCGGAAGCAAGCACTTGCCTGGCGCCGCGTTCATGCTCGATAATCTGGCGGACAACACTATGCAGATTATCCAGAATCTCTTCTTCCGATTGGCCAAGCGTAATCTGGTTGGATATCTGGAACAGGTTGCCGACAGCTTCGCTGCCCTCCCCATATATTCCTCTAACCGCAAGCCCCACCTGTGTAATAGCCTGGAGTATCCGGTTAATCTGCTGGGTCATCACCAAGGCCGGCAAGTGGATCATTACGGAAGCACGGATGCCTGTGCCCACATTGGTGGGACAGCTTGTCAGGAACCCCCTCTTTTCATCGAAGGCGTATTCCAGTGCTTCTTCGAATGTATCATCCACCTGGTTAGCCATTGACCATGCTTCCCTGATCTGGAAGCCCGGCGTCATCACCTGAATCCGGATATGATCCTCTTCATTGATCATGATGCTGACCGATTCAGTCTGGTTCAGAAGCACGGCTCCGTTCTGGGACTCATTGGCCAGATTGGGGCTGATCAGATGCTTCTCCACCAATACCTTCTTCTCCACATCATTGAGCGAAGAAAGCAAAAGCAATTCGAAGGGTCCCCATTGCTCCAGACCGTTTGCTTCATGGAGCTGTGCAACCATGCCCAGTACTTCCTCCGACTGGGACTTGGTCGATAGCATGGGGAAGGGGTATCCGCTAAGATTGCGGGCAATTCTTACCCTGCTGCTGATGACAATATCGGACTCGGGCCCGTCGCCCTTCATCCAACCCGTCAACGCCTGTTCGAAAAAACGCCGAGAAACCATGCTCTACGATTCCTCCCATTTACAGGCCGGAGATGTTCCGTTCCAGCTCTTTAATCTGATCCCGAATCCGCGCTGCAGATTCGAAATCCTCGTTTTCCACCCGTTGAGCCAATTCCTTCTTGAGACGCTCCACTTCACGCTTCTGTTGGATTCTTCCGCCGGTGCGCTTGGGAACCTTGCCTACGTGAACCGTATTTCCATGAACCCTCTTGAACAGCGGATCCAATCTTTCCTCAAAGTATTTATAACACTCGCTGCAGCCAAACCGTCCTAACTTGCTGAACTGGGAATAGGTTAATCCGCAGTTCTCGCAATGCGGCGCCGCCGCTTTGGCAGTTTTGCCGCTTACTCCCGGCTCGAAGTCGAGCAGCCCGGACAAAAGATTATGAATGGAGAAACCACCTGCCGTACCCGGAATAATCTCGCCTCGTTCTCTGGCGCAGGCTTCACAGATATGAAATTCGGTCTTTTCCCCATTAACAATTTTTGTGAAGTGCAGCGTGGCCGGCCGTTTTCCGCATTCCTGGCAAATCATCCAAACGTCCTCCCTTTCTTCATGGACTGAGCAAAGCGATCAGCATAGCCTTCAATAGCTTGGCTCTGATTTCATCCCGAAGCGGCAGCTTAATCTGGAGCGCATCCCTTGAAATGGCGGCCCGGATGAGGTTGGCCTCCCGGATTGAGATCTGTTTGCCTTCTGCCAGCTGGTAAACAAGTCCTTCAGCACTGGTCTGGTCAATGGCCTCGCCGATTGTCCTGAATATATGCTCCAAGATCTGCCCCCGGCTTGACAGCTCTACCTTCTGAATCCGAATGTAGCCGCCGCCGCCGCGTTTGCTTTCGACGATATAGCCTTTTTCCAGAGTAAAGCGGGTGCTGATGACGTAGTTGATTTGGGAAGGCACACATTGAAACTCATCAGCCAGGTCATTGCGTTGAATCTCAATTACGCCTCCAGGGCTTTGCTGCAGAACGCGCTTCAGATAGTGCTCTATGAGTTCCGAAATATTTCTCATCCCTCATCCCCTATTCCTACAGCGTATTTTCCGCCTTATTGACTTTGACTTTCTTTGACCTTGTAGTTATTATAACACCATTTTCATAATTTTCAAATGCTTTTGCGGTTTCCGGAAAATGATCTTTTACTTCGAACTTTAACCTCATCCGTCGAGCTTGAATCAGGCTTTATCCACAGTATGCACAAAGATAAGATTCGTTATCGCGAGAAGGGGCTCCAATTGGTCCTTTTTCGGCAGACAGCTTCATGGAAACAGTGCCAGTTATTTAATATTGCAACATCCGTTACGCTATCTAAGCGCTTAACTTATTTGGGCGTATGTATTGTTTAATAATCCAGTTGGTTGTATACTTAAACCGGCCTATTATTTAAGAGGATCATCGCATATTGCAAAAGAGGTTAAGCGCTTAGATAACGAAGGAAGAGGGGGACAAAAGTGAAATCCACCATCTATGACGTGGCCGAGGCAGCCGGCGTATCCATAGCAACTGTCTCTTACGTGGTCAACGGAAAACGCAAGGTGGCCGCGAAAACCAGAGCAAAGGTGCTTCAGGCGATGGAGCAGCTGCAATTTCAACCCAATCTGTTTGCCTCTGCCCTGATGGGCAAAAGCACGTTCACGATCGGCTTGCTTGTTCCCGATATCTCCAACCCGTTCTTTGCCCATCTGGCCAGAGCCATTGAGGACGAAGGTCGCTTGGCCGGATATACGCTCTTCATCTGCAGCACAGACAGCGATCCGGAGCGGCTCGCCCGCTATCTGAACCTGCTCGCGCAAAAAAGCGTGGATGGTTTGGTCATTGCCACGGGAGCAGCGGACCGCAGCCTCTTCGAGCCTCTCCTGGCACAAGGAATGCCCTTGGCCCAGATTGCCCGTGAGATCCCGAGACTCCCGGTACAGACTGTGCTGGTGGACGATTATGAAGGGGGCCGGCTGGCAGCCGAGCATCTGCTTCAGCTGGGGCACCGGCAAGTCGGGATTGTGGCAGAGCAGCCCGGCATTACCAGTAGCGAGGAGAGGCTGAACGGCTTCCGCCATGCTCTGGAAGATGAAGCTGCTGCCGTATGCCTGCAGGAATGGGTGGTTCATTGCGAAGCCGCAGTTTCTTCTGCCAAGGATGCAGGCTTGCGGCTCCTGCGCCGCCATCCCCGCCCCAGCGCCGTCTTCGCCTGCAATGATCTCCTTGCCGTTGGCATTCTGCAAGCCGCCCGCGAACTGGATCTGAAGGTGCCGGAGCAGCTCTCGGTAGTGAGCTTCGATGACACGGTCCTGGCTTCGGCAACCGCCCCCGCCCTTACTGCAGTCTCTCAGCCGATCAACCATATGGGCAAGCTCGTCATCGGCTTGCTTCTCCAGGAAATCAAGGGAGAGCAGCCCGTCAAGCAGCGCATCATCGTGCGGCCGGAGCTCCTGGCAAGAGGCACCACCGCTGCCGCGGCATTGGAAACGGACAGCTCTCATAATTGAATGCAACCGGTTTTTACTTTACACCCAAGAAAGGACCTGATCTTATGAATATCTTCAGCATTTTCCTCGCCTTCCTGGCAGGTGCGCTCGGTTCCACTCAGGCTGGCATCAACTCCATGCTGGGCAAATCAGCCGGGCAATTTGCCATGGTCGCCTTCGTTTCACTGATTCAGGTGGTCATCAGCCTGGCCTTTATGGTCTTCCGGCATGAATTCAAGCCTCTGTCCGGGGCAACATGGGGCTGGATCGGCGCTTCGGCTCTGCTTGGAGTCATCATTATGATTTCCGTCTCCCACTCCATCTCTTCTATTGGAAGCCTGCCTGTATTTGTGCTGCTGGTCCTGGGACAGGTGATTCTGTCTGCTGTCATCAATCACTTTGGCTGGTTCGGCTCCCCCCGTTCCCCGATCACCCTGCAGAAGGCAGGCAGCATCTCCCTCATCCTGATTGGAGTGCTGCTGCTGGCGAGGTCGTGATGGCTGGCGCTCCCGCCAGGATTGAACCGGATCCAACTGTTACGCCCAGGAAGCGGCGAGGAAGCCGGCCACTGCCAGAAGGGCCAGCTTCACAAGCGCGGCCGAATATGGGTATTGCCAAGCGCGGCGCTGAATAAGACAGTATGCTGCGGCTAAGGCAATGACCATGGGCAATCCCAGCGACGGCCGCAGGGAACAACCGGTGTAGAACAGGAGGCCGGAGACCATATCCGTCGGCCGTTCATATTTGGCAAAAAAAGGGCCGGTTCTCAATTCCCGAAACAAATCCCTCACCACAATCTTGGCAAAAACACTGGCCACGTAAGAAACAATAATCAGAGCAATCAGGGTGGAAACATAAGCCGTCATGTCTGCGCCAAAAACAGGTTCAGGGGCCAACAACAGAGCCGCCAAACCGATGCAGCCCAGATGGGCAGCCTGGTCCAACAGGAAATAAAGCGATTGTGTATGGGTGAAATGCTTGTTGCAGGCCAGCTTCAAGCAATCGATTGCGAAATGCAGCAAGCTGACAGCACAGGCGGCTGCCACCGCAGCCCATCCGAACACCGCCATGGCGGCAAGCTGGACTGCGGCAACGATAACGCTATGAAGGGCAACGCCTCGTACATGCCGGGATTTAAGATACGCAATCCGATCCGTCTGCAGCACGAAATCTCCTATTGCATGGGCAAGAACAAAGCACAGAAAAAAATCACCCATGCCCCGCACCCGCCAGCTTCCCTTGGATCACGGCGTTGAAATGGGCCACAATCTCCGGGTCAAACTGAGTGCCCGCACAACGGTTGATTTCCTGGATAGCCACTGAAAAGTCCAGCCCCTTGCGGTAGGGCCGCGTGGTCGTCATGGCATCGAAGGTATCCGCTACCGCAATAATTCTTGCTTCCAGCGGAATCCCATCGCCGTGCAAGCCTTCGCAATAACCCGTTCCGTCAAATTTCTCATGATGGTATTTGACCCCTTCCACAAAGGGGCGCAAGGACTTGGCCGATTCCATAATCCTGGCTCCGGACAGCACGTGGGATTTCATGATCTCAAACTCTTCTTCGTCCAGACGCTCTCTCTTGTTCAGAATCGCATCGGCCACGCCAATTTTGCCCACATCATGGAGCATGGCCATGTACTCCAGTCGCTCCAGATGCTCCTCATCAAACCCCATATGTCTGCCGATTTCCAGCGAGTATTGCGTCACTCGGAGGGAATGGCCGTTGGTATACGGATCCTTCGCATCGATTGCCCCGGCTAAGGAGGCGATGGTATCTGTAAAAAGGTCGCGCATCCCCTCATAGAGCTTGGCATTCTCCAATGCAATGGCCACCTGGCTTGTGATTCCCTCCAGAAACTGTTCATCCTCCCGGGTAAAATATCCGGGGCGTGCGGTTTTGTTAATCAGTTGAATCACGCCGACCGTTTTGTTCTGATAGATAACCGGAACAGTGAGCATGGCCTTCTGCTTGAAGTCCAGCTTGCCCGCAATGGCATGGAAGCGCTCGTCCTTGGAGGCATCGCGCAAGTTCAAGGTTTGGCCGGTCTTCGCTACCCACCCGGAAATCCCTTCACCCAGCTTCACCCGGATTTCCGTCACCTTGTCCCGGTTATCACCCAGCGCCACCTCAAACCACAGCTCCTGCTTCTCCTCATCTATCAGATACAAGGAGCAGGCATCCGCTTGAGTTTGCCCTTTGACCGTTTCGATAATCTCCTGCATAAGCGGCTTGAGCTTGATGTTCGAGGTAATTTTCCTGCCGATCTCAAAGTAATTCATGAGCCGGTTTATCTTGCTTTGTCTAACGCGAAGCAGCCATACGGTGACTGCCTGGGCAGCGGCAGCGGCAGTGACAATAATCAGGGTGGTGAGCATGGACAGTCCTCCTTTCCTATCATTTTCAACAGCCATTATGCTTATTGTCCCGTAGTAATGACTACCGCATTGTGGTCAGGCACCCACTGGACCCAAAAGCCCAACCGCTCTGCCAGAACCCGGATATGCACCATGGTTCTCTCTTCTTGCATCACAACGCTTTCTCCATTTAAGCCAAACAGCTTGCTGTCATTTCCTTTTTTTACGATCACCTGCTGCTTGTCACCGTCCCATGTGACTTCTGCACCCCATGCTTCGCATATGAAGCGGAGAGGGACGAATGTTTTCCCGTCTTCCAGATAGGGCTGTGTGTCGGGAAAGCTTATATACTGGTTATTGGTCCAAACCTGGATTTGGTCCGAGTAAGGCAGGAACGGAATCTGCCGGAGCAGCTCCTCCTTTTCTTGGACAGAAGTCAGCTTGCCGGGCTGGAGCGTCATGACACGAATGCTGTTGTTCCACATATCGGCTACATACAATTGTCCCGAGCGGAACTTTACATCGGTAGGGCTATTGAACAGAGCGCCCAGAGTCGTGCCGTTGATTGCCCCGGATTGACCGGAGCCCGCCAGCGTTACCGTCTCCCCGTCAGGCGTAATTGCCCGGATGGCATGATTCCATGTATCGGCAATAAAGACCGTTCCGTCATCCGCCACGTCGATCCCCTTGGGGAAGTTGAATCGGGCCTTGCTGCCGTCGCTCAGCCCCCCTTGGACATAAGTGCTTCCTTGGATGAGATCGCCGCCGATTTCACCGGCCAGCGTGGCTGCCGCCCCTTCCTTGACCGTTCGGACCAACTGATTGCCGGAATCCAGAACATACAAGCAGCCTGCTGCATCCATCGCCAGACCGGAGGGTTCATTGAAGCGTGCCTGGCTGACAGCCCCATCCAAGAATCCCCCCTTCGTTCCCGGTGCGCCTGCGTAAGTAGTAACTACCCCTTCCGGCGTGATTCGACGGATCACATGGTTCAGACTATCGGCCACGTACAGATTATCGTCGCGGTCTACCGCCAGGCCGGCGGGTGTGTTGAAGCTTGCTTCGATTCCCTTGCCATCCTTGTATCCCGCCTCGTCCGAGCCGGCAAAGGTATACACCATGCCTCCTGACAGCTTGCGGATAACATGATTCCCCGTATCACTCACATAAATATTGCCCTTGGAATCTGCTGCCGCATATCTTGGCTTGTCAAACCGCGCCTTGGATGCCTGCCCATCCACATAACCCCCGGCAGGAAGGCCCTTGGCATCCAATGGAGCCACCTCTCCTGCCAGCGTGGAAACCTTGCCGTCCTTCACCTGGCGGATGAGATTATTGTAAGAATCCACGACGATCATCCCTCCGTTCCCATCCCATGCCATGCTGTACGGGAAGAAAAAGGAAGAGGACGGCAACGCCCCGTTGGCCGCTCCCGGTTCGCCGCTCCCGGCGTAGGTGGATACCGAGCCCGCGCCAAAAGCAGGCGGCGAGGCGGCAAGGATCAGACTTATTGCCGCTGCAAGAGCAATTCCCCATTTTTTTGTCACAAACATGCCCGTTTCCCTCATTTCGCTACTGGACTTTGATCATCAAGGAGATGGCGCTGCCGTCACTGAACTGCAGTTGCAGTTGATGGTCCGCAGGAGCCAATCCCGTCAGATACCCTTTCTTCAAAGTAATCGCACTCCGCAGCTTGAACTTTCTGAACCGGGCTATGCCATCAGCATCCTGGAAGACAGCAGCAGCGCTGCCAAGGGTGTAACTACCTTGCGGAACAGGTGAACCGTCCATGAATATCCCGGTGAGCCGGTTCCCCTTCAGATTCACAGTCAGGGACAAGTCCGGGCTGGAGCCGCCGATTGTGATCGGACCGGGATTGCCCTCGACAACAGGCAGGTCCGGATTTTCTTGGCCAGATGCGAATTCCATCACGGTGGCCCGAAAGGAATTGGTCCCATCCCTGTAGGCGATATAAACCGTTCCATCGGCAGTAACCGCCAAAGACATATTGTCCGCATAGCCCGGCGAAAAACCTGCGCTGCCCAGAGGCGACCAAGCGCTGCCGTCAAACCGCATAACCGTGGATTTCTCGCCATTGGCCTGATCCCTATAGGCCACATATGGGGTGCCGCTGTATACCGTCAGAGAAAGATCATCCGCTTGGCCGGCAGAGAACCCGGCCTGGCCTACCTTCTCCCATGACTGTCCGTTGAATCTGGATACAGTCGCCCTCTGCCCATTCGCTCCATCCCGGTAGGCGATGTAAGGAATGACTCCGGAGAAGTCCAATGACAGGTGAGAAGCGTAGCCGTCTGAGGCAAACGGATTGCCCAACGGCTGCCACTGGCTTCCGTCAAAAGCTTTTACGGCTGCCTTGCCTCCATTGCCGGTGTCTGTGTAGGCCACATATGGCGTTCCCTCCACAACCCTCAGTGAAATATTATCCGCATAGCCCTCCAAGAAAGCGGAGCCCACTGTGACCCAGCCAGTGCCGTTATAGCGAAGAACCTTGCCTGCTCCGGATTCCTGATAGGCGACATACGGCGTGCCGCCACTGATGGCTAGAGAGATAGAGTTGATTTCACCGGTTGAAAAGACAGAACTGCCTACGTCCATCCATGAAGTCCCATCGAATTTCTTTACAGCTGCTCTGCCGTCATGCAAGCTGTCCCGGTAGGCCACGTACGGCGTTCCTTCGTAAACTGCCATAGAAACAGGCCGCGCTGCTCCCCTTGCATCTTCTCCTACCGGAAATCCCGGAGATGCTCCCACCGCTTCCCAGCCGCTCCCGGAATATTTCATCACTGTAGCATGCGAGCCGTTATCCCCCTCCAGGTAAACCAGATAGGCGATACCGTTTTCCCATGCCAATGATTCATAAGCCGCCCATCCCGTAGAGACGGGTCCGCCGCCTACCGGCTGCCAGAAGCCGTCCGCTCCGCCTCCGTTGTTTAGCGGAAGCCAGACAGCATACAGGATCATATCCGCGTTCACCGTATCCGCACTGAAATTCCACAATGGAGCACTGGCAGAAGCCGACCCATTGCGCCAGCCGCCGAATAGATAGCCGGCCTTCTCTATCGGGAGCTGGGCAGGAATATAGCCTCCTTCACTCACCGTAATAGGAGGAAGCACGCCGCCTCCCTGGCTGTCGAAGGTGACGGTATACCGCGTCTCCCCTATAACAACCCGCGCTGCCCGGCTTACGGTCTGTGCGGTCTGGTTGCCTGAGGCAAGCTGATTGTTATTGCTGACCACAAGGTAATAATACGCCACTCCGGAAACATCGGTCGGCAATTCGAGCATCGGCTCTGTGGCTCCCGGCAGGGCTGTCCCTCCCGTGGTTTCGCCCGCAGCGCTGCTGTACCACTGGAAGCTGAGCGTCCCTCCGTCCGTTGATCGGGCGGAGGCATGCAAGGTCAAGCTTCCTCCCAAGGCCACAGACACATCCTCCGGCTGCATCTCGAATAACGGCGGGGCTGCATCTGCAAGCGGCGCGATCCAATAAGCCTCCGAGGGTATCATGGTCTGAGCATCTGCCGCGGCGTAATAGATTACCTGCCTGGCAAGAGCAGCCGGAGCAACCGGTTCAGCCTCATCCACCTGAAGAATTCCAAGATATGGATCATACAATATCGGGGATGCAAGGAATGAGTCATCCTCCACACCATCGACGGCTCTGCGAATTTGCATATCAAGATTATCGTAAGCTGCCGGAGAACGGCTTAAGCGGATTTGCAAAGCAGCCCTTTTTTCCACACGCGGCTGCCCAAGTACAAGTTCTGTCCCGTGCTCCGGCTTGTCACGGACCACATAGCTTTCGCCCGGGGCAAGAGCAGGCAATCCCATCAGCGTCAGTGTATCCACTCCGTTCCAGCTGGATAAGCCCCCCTTCCAGACAAAGCTGCTATCCTGCTGCCCGCCCGAATATCGCTCTACTATCACCCATCCCGAATTGGGCGCGGTACCTTCGTCAACATTGGCCACAGTCACTTGAACCTTGCTGGTTTCCACCCGCTCTATTGCATTGACTTGAATCGGCTGCAGACTGGCTGCTTGCTCGAAGACATAGGAGTCCGTATCCACCGGAGTTTTGCCGGCATAGCTAATCCGATACGCAATCCAATCGTTTTCCGAGTAATTTCCGTTCATAATGAGGTAATTCAGCTTAATTTTCTTCTCCGCCTGATTCCAGCTGGAATATCCTCTCGACCATTCAGCCTCTACCTGCCCGTTAAGCAGTCTCTGCACCAAAAAGGAGGAAGAATTGGGCGTTTGTGCCGGAGCTTCATCCAGTACCGCTTCAATAACGGAGTAGTCCGTCTGGGTTGTGCTTCGTACATCCAGTACCAGTGAATCACCCGTCTGGTCTGCCGCTTGATACTCCGCCCCGGGAAAAAAGTCCAATTGATGCAAGGTCAGTGTACGGTACTGGGAATTCCAGGACGAGCTTCCCCCCACCCAGCTAAATGAATCATCGGCAATACCATTAATTGTGCGCGTAAGCACAACATTGGTTGCCGTCGGCTGCAGCTCCGGCTCATTCCCCAGCAGGATAATCACATCCGTGTAATGGGTAACCTCAACCGACTCGATCCCCGTATCAACGGCCAGGGCAGCGGAAGCCCACACGATCAGGCCCAAATAGATGAATATAATGCCTGTGAACAGTTTCTTGAAAAGCATATGGACGCTCTCCCTTGCATGATCTATTTACCAAGAGTTCCCCTCAACTGCAACAATACGCCCTCCCGCAACGGTTATCCGGCCCGCCACCACGCCGAAATAAGCGCTGCTGTTGACCTGATCAAAGCTGAACACCACCTCATACGAGCCGTCTGCAATTGTCTGGGCGGATATTGGAATCCTCACATCCAATTGACCGGAGGACACATCTGTCCAGTTGCTGCTCCAGCCGTCCGGCGATGGATAGGCTACGATCCTTCGTCCGGTGGTGTCCTCCGACTCCAGCGACAATTTCATCCTCTGGTCCGGGGCGTTGATCTTGCCCCGAATCCATAGTGCATCTCCCTCCGACTCCAAAGCTGCTTCGCTCATTCGGACAACCGGCCCGGAGATAACTCTGACCGGTGCGGCGGACAGGGTATCATAGACCTCCACCGCATACGTCAGTGAACGATCCGAATGAACAGAGGCTTGGTAGAAGAAATCCACCTCACTGCCCGAGGGATACACTTCGTTGGTCTGTCCCGCCAGTTCGGTGGTTCCTTCCCACACGCGGATGACTACGCGTCCCGATGCGGCTAAGGTTCCACTGACGGATACTTCTCCGTCAAACTCATAAGCGCTGATATACTCATGATCTGCAAGGGGATACGCTACCGTTATCTGACAGACCGCCCGATACCCGCCATCTGCCGTTGCAACCGTAACAGCCGTTGTACCCGGAGCTATGGCCTCCACCAGACCTGAGCTGTGAACCACCGCTACCGCCGGATTGCCGGAGCTCCAGGCCACCTGCCGGTTTGAAGCGTGAGCAGGAGAAACCATGGCTTCCAGTTGCTTGGAATCCCCTGGAGAAAGCATCCATGTCTGAGGGGAAACAGCCACTCCCGTCACATGGATGATGCCGCTGCCGTCATCAGAGCCGCCTTCAGATCCTTCGCTGCTGCCGCCTGATCCGCTGCCGCCGCCGGACGTATTATTATTGCCTCCTGAATTGGGCTTGGGATCGGCGATAATGACACGGTCCCGGTTCGGCGCCGGATCAGCCTGTCCTGCCGATGATCTGACTTTCTCCTCCCCCTGGAGCTGCCTGACGGTCTCCTCGCTGATCCCTTGCGGATTGCCAATAATATTCTGCAATGTCCTGATGTCGATTTCACCCTTGCGCTCCTGCAAGCTTTCATTGGCTCTGTCGCGCAGGGAGCCGGGGAGATTATCCGTAGCGCGCAGCAGGTCCACCAATACATAGGGGGGAACCTGGGCAATAGTCCGCTCCAATATCCCGGTCACCTTGGCTGTGGTTTCCTTGTCAAGTCCTTGGGAGGATTGCAAGATTTCAACGAGTATGGAGGGGTCGATCCGTTCCAGTTCCACAGGCTTCACCTGAATATCGGCATCCGTGGAAGCACCATGCTGAATAACCGCTTGCTGATTGGGCTCAATATAGGTTTGAATCACCCGCTCCAGCACGGAGCTGTCCGGGAGCTGCTCCATAGTCGTGGTAACAGCCAGAATTCGCCCCTCCAGAACGGCGATAACCGTATTCCTGTCATGCAGACTGACATAGAACTGGGTTCCCCGGACTCCCATAACCGTCTTGGGGGTACGCACCTCATATTCCGCATCTCCACCCAGCTTCTTTTTCACATTGTTCCACATGTTCCCAAACCAGAGTTTTAGCCCTGTACTGTCGTCACCCGCTTCCTCCGAACCGGTCAATTCATCAATACTCATCTGTGTATTTTCAGTCAGCTTCACCAGCTTGTCATCATCCAGCTCCAATTCCACCCAAGAACTGGAGCCGGTAGAGATGCTGTCACCTTCACTTAGCAGCATGCCTGTAAAAGCACTGTAGCTTTGCTCACCGCCGCCTTTGTATACCATAACCTCACCGGATAAATCCGTTACTTTGGCCGCTCTGTCCCCATCGGCTCCGTAGGCTATGCTGCCCCCTGCAATGCCCAGCAGCCCAAGCCCCAGCAATAATACACTTAACACAAGCGGTTTCCATATTCGCCAGCATGTTGTTAACACAAGCTCACCCCTGTTTGATTCCGTCTAATTGATACACATGGATTCCCTGCTCCTTGCCCTTCACCTTAATCTCCCCCAACGGAGAAGCGTGAATGCTCTCCTTCACCCTGTCGCAGGTCGCCTGGCTCAGCAGAATCTGGCCGGGCTTGGCATTGCTCTCCAGTCTGGCCGCCGTATTAACGGTGTCCCCGATGGCAGTATAATCCATTCTGAACTTGGCCCCAATATTGCCAACCACCGCATAACCGGTGTGGATGCCGATGCCAAACTCCACACTTTTGCCAAACCGCTCTTCCAATTGCTGCTTTAGTTTTACGGAACCGCTTTTCATGGCCCAGGCCGTCTTGACCGCCATCAGCTCATGCTGCGGCAAATCCAACGGCGCATTAAAAATGGCCATGGTCGCGTCCCCAATAAACTTATCCAATGTACCTCCGAACTGGAAGATCGACTGGGCACAGAGGTTCAGATAATCATTAAGAATAGCCACAACCTCTTCCGGTGTACATTGCTCGGACATGGGGGTAAAGCCCCGAATGTCTACGAAAAGCACCGTTATTTCCCGGCGCACTCCGCCGAGTTTAAGCCCTTCCTCACCGTTATCCAGAATTTGCCTGACAACCTGGGGCGCTACATATTTACCGAAGGCATCCGTCACCCGCTTGCGCTCCAGCAATTCTTCAATATACCGCCAAATGATAATTCCCATATAGATAAATCCGGCTGCCAGCAGCGGATAAATCAAGAGCAGGATGTAGCCTTGCCCGTAAAACCACTTGGCTCCGTACAGATAGGCGGCACAGAAGATCAATAGAACAAGCGCCGACTTTAAAGGTCCCAGCCTCCGGAATAGGACATGCAGAACCAAACAAATTGCCGCCAGAACAGCCAGATTGACAAAGCCGGGAACTTCTTTTTTGAACTCCTTATTCAAATAATTCTGAATGATATTGGCATGTATTTCGACACCGTACATCGGTACCTTCTTATCCAATGGCGTCAAATAGGCATCCATCATACCGGTTGCGTAAGGACCGATCAGTACGATCTTGCCGGCAAAATAGTCAGGTGGAATCGTTCCATCAAGCAATTGATAAAAGGAAGCATGCTCAAAATCTCCGGGAGCACCGGCAAAGGCGATCCGGGAGCGGTTAAGGGAACCACGTCTGATGGAGGCCTCATCTCCTTCTTTGTAATCCGGCTTCATCTGCATATATTGGTCATAGATGGTCTTGGCGAAGCTGTCGATTTCCTTTCCCTGATACAAGAACGAATTCAATGTCCGCCTGACCACATTATCGGCGTCCACAACTGTCGTAATATGTCCGACAGCGGAATTGCTCCTAAAGCTCTCTAGGGGCTGTTCCAGACTTGGCGATTCCAGCAGACGCAGGCCAGAGCTTGCGGACAGCGATGTTGCAGCCATCTTCTCCTCTGCCCCCTTCCACCCCGCAACAGGAAGCACCACATTGCCGGCATGGGAAATAGCCTCCGACAAGGCCTGATCGCCTAGTGTATCCGAGGTAGTCTGAGATAATATGACGTCCACACCGATAATGGCGGCCTTCCCCTCCGCCAGCTTGTTGATTGCCTCCGCCAGCAGCTTGCGGGACCAAGGCCATAACCCCAATGCATCCTGGCTCTTCTCATCAATAGCCAGAATGGAAATAGCCGTATCCACCTTCGCGGAGGATTGGAGCACCGAATCCTCCAACCGGTATTCCAGACTTTCAAACGTATTGCTGAACGAAAAAAAGACGAATGCAACCAAAACCACCAGCGAGACAAGCTCCGGCTTCATCTTCATTAGCTCTCCTGCTTCCCGATGTTTTTATCTCTCTATTTCTATCCTATATAATCTTCGATTTTTGGGCTTAAAAAGCTGTTCTATTCTATTATTTTGATTATTATTGCACACAAGTTCCTTATGATCAATACTGTAACCGTGCTAAAAAACTACAAAATCATACAATGTTTGCATCCTTCAGCTATGCCCTCCGCCAATCGCGGTATCCGGAAACTTTCACTTCTTAGCTGCTGCTTCTGGGCACGCCACACCACAAAAGGCCTATCCGGCAAACATGATCGCCGGATAGACCTCTTCCTACTTCACGGACAATATGTTGTACAACAATTGCGATGCCTGGGCTCTGGTAGCGAGTTCGTTCGGCAGCAGCTTGGCTCCATCTCCGCTGACCGTACCCGTTCGTACCAACAAGCCTATGGCTTCCTTCGCCCATGAAGCAATTTGATCTGCATCCTCAAATGCGGACAACGGCAACCCGGTTGTTGCCTGGGGCAATTTACCGATCGACTTCAATGTCTGGTACACGAATACGAACATTTCCCCGCGGGTGATCTCTTTCTCAGGAGCAAACAGATTGTCACCGATGCCTCTGGCAATACCCGCTTCCTTGGCTGCTGCCAAATAATCCGTGTAGTAGGCAAGTCCCGCATCCGCAAAGTTGTCCCCAGAGCCGGCCAAAGGCTCCAGCCCGTACGCCCTCATCAGCATCACAATAAACTGTCCCCGGGTGATGTTGGCCTCAGGGCTGAAGATATGGGCAGCCGTTCCTTGCGTGACGTCCCTCGCAGCCAGGAAACTTACTGCATCCCTGTACCACGCCGTATTGGCAACATCTGCAAAAGTCACCTTGCGGTACCCGATTGCATATTGCGAGAAGTGGCCGGTCCGGAATGTAACCCGGCCTGTTGCCGCGTTGTACACCGCGTTAGGGATAATTTCCGGCTCATTATCCGCATTGATGTAATAAATGATGATTGCCTGCGGATCTTCCCCGGATGCCGCGGCATAAGGCACAGATACTTCCACTGTTCCGTCAAACCGGGAAACGGTGTCTTCCCCCGTCTGTACACTGAAATCATAGACAGGCCGATCACCGACAATTTCTCTGGCTTGCCTGGAGAGCGACTCGGCTTTCACTATGGAGGCCACTATCTTCACGGGTCCTTCGGCCCCGGCGGCGATACCGGAAAGGGTCTGTTGATCGAAGGTTAATCTTGCAAACGGTGTCGTTACGGTTAATGCCTGCGCATGTTCCCCTGCAGTCAAGCCACGGGCTCCTCCCGGAATAGTGAGTTCTATAGTTTGCGCATCTGCAGGAGCATCCACCTTGATCTCAATGACTGCCTTGGCTTCTTTCCCCCGCTTGGATGACTCTGAAACGGCTTGCTGGATGGCCTTATCCATCTGTGCTTGGGTAACCGAAGCAGACGCTTTGCCCGATGGATCCGAGACGGCTTCCACTCTGGTAACTATAGTGATTGTATTATCATCCTGATCAATGACAGTGGCAGGCTCTTCAGTTGGAGTACCTGGCGTCTTCACTTCTCCAGAAGGCGGCGAGGGAAGATTGTCATCCGGTTGATTGACAGGAGCATCGGCTGCCCGGATGATCCGAAGGGTGTACACTTGTTTCGTCACTCCGTCTTGAGCGGTAACCACGACAGCAATCCGATTCTCACCGACAGCAAGCTCCACCCTTCTGTCCGCTCCGGGAATGCCGTTAATAACAACCCTTGCATTGGAATCGGCTGGAACTGTTCCAATGTTTACGAAGCTCGCCGCATACCCGACATTAGCGGAATAATCTACGGCTTGGGAACTGAAGGCGGGCGTCAGACTGATCCCGCCGGCGGTCAATTGGCTAAGAAGGGCGTTACCCGAAGGGGCCCGCTTCAACACCTTCAACCGGAAGACCTTCTCATCGCTGACCTCTCCCATGCGGATTGCTGCTGTGACCGTCACATCCGCATCACCAAGCTGATAGACAGGCCGCACTACGGCACCATCATGACCGATGACTGCTGTGTTGCCCGATGTCCAGGAAATAGTCGAGCCATAGACAGCTCCTGTAACAGACAGAATCAGATTCTGCGTAACAGCGTTCTCCCCGTCTCCTGGCGCAAACAAAATCTCCAAGGCTTCCTTGTCTGCGGCTACGGCAGCGCCATTGTTGACAGGAGGCTTAATAGTGAGATACACTGCCGTAACGGTCAAATCGCCGGTTACATGAGCGAACGGCCGATCCCAACCGGTGAAAACGTACCCTGCTCTGGATGGAGCCGCAGGAGCAACGGCGGCTTCCCCTTCGCGGACTGTCTGCGAACTGAGAATTTGACCATCCCAATCTCTAAAGACAACGGCATAATTGGCAACAGGATCCCCGGCAAAATGAGCAGTCAATGTCCGGTCAACTGATCCAATCAGGAAGGTATACGCTGCAGCCTCACTGACGGTTATCCCACTTTCCTTCCAGCCAGCAAAGGTGTATCCCTCATAGACCTCTGCAGTAACGGTAACGGAAGCTCCCTCACGGTATGCTCCCCCTCCGAAAACTTGACCGCCCCCTTGGGGTACAGCCCCAAGAGTTATGGTTCTTATGGGAGCAGCAGGTATGATGTATGTCTCCGAACGAACCGCTTCCCCGCTCCCGATCCGCGCATAATAGACCATCTGCTGGGAGCGACCCGCAGTCTGAACGGGAGAAATATCATAAAACTGCAGATATCCTGTGTCCGGATCATAGCTGCTCCAAGTCTGGCTGAACGAAGGGTCCGTGGCATCATCAAGTTCTCTCCAAATCTGAAGGTTCAGATTGTCCGGATCAACAAGGCTTCTGTTAAATCTGAGCCTGATTGAGGCAACAGGAGCAACACTCACCGAATCAATGATAAGATCAATCCCATCACCGGGTTTATCAGTTACTATATAGGTGGTACCGGAAGAATACGGAAGATTGGCAAGCTTCAGCTGACTGTCCGCTTCATTCCAGGAAGATAACCCGCCGCTCCAGACGAAGCTCTCGTCCCTGACTCCGTCCAGATATCTCTCCACATGAACCGAGCCTGCATTTGGACGGTAACCATCCGGGAGACCGGATATACGAACAGAGGCATTCGCATACTCTGTCTGCCCAATATGATTAACCTCAAGCGGTGAGAGCTGCACGCCCTGGGCAAAAGCAACCGCTTCGGTTTCAAGAGCCTGGTTATCCAGATAGCTTAACCGGTACTGAATCAGGCTGTTCTCCGGATAGTGATCATTCAGCAGCAGATAGAGCAGCTCAATTTTGTTTTCTGTAGGATACCAAGTGGAATATCCGCCATCATCCCAGCTTACTTCCACCTCGTTGTTCACAATCCGTTGAATGGTGAACGACTGAGAGGTCGGTGTGCCAAGAGGAGCTTCAGACAAGATTACTGCCATATTGGCATAATCCCTCTGCGTCCAGCTCTCAATATCAAGCAAGAGAGCATCATCCGTTCGATCCGCAACCAGATATTCAGCCCCCGGCGTGTAGGGGATTCTGGCGATCGTCAGCACTCTGGCTGACGCATCCCATTGGGACACTCCGCCATCCCACACAAATTGCGTATCCTCCACCCCGTTTATTGTCCTGCTTAGGCTCAGGGACAGGGCCGTTGGGTTGGATGAAGGAACGTTGCCCATGAACACTTTCAGGTCCGTATAATGAGTTGCAACTGCAGAGTCGATGCCTGCCGGATTTCCCTGCTGTTGGCTAATGACAACAAAATCCTCATTATTGCCGAAGTTATCTTCCTCTGCCGCGGAGCTGATCTGCACATAAACCGACTGGCCGGCTTGCCCAAAGGTGATTTGTTCCAAATCCAGCTGCTCCTCAAGCACGACAAGCTCATTCATGCGTAATGTGCCAATGGCTTTTTGCCCCAACCGCTTGCCCTGCAAGCTCTGCTCATACCAGGCCACTGTAACATCCGGTACAGGAACCGGGCTGTTATTTCGTAATTCCATGTGCATAAGCACTGTATCCTGGACCTGGATCACGGACAGTTCATCGATGGCGAGATCCGCATAACCAACCTTTCCATGAGCTGTATTGTCAGCCATATCCATATCCAGTCCATCGGAAGGAGTCAGTATTACATAGAGATCATAGATCCTCGCTTCAGCAGGTACCAGGAAGGCGGTCTCGACCGTTCCGCTTTCTCCCGGCTTCAAGATTTTCCCAATATCCACCGTCTGATTCAAGACCGCTCCGGCTTCTGCAGGATTGCCCTCGTAGACCTCAGCCCTCATCCTGTTAACCGTGAGCTCACCTTTATTATGGACATGGAGCTTCAGTGTCAAGGGAGTTTCCGGATAGAAGCGGGCATCGTCCCATTCGAACCGGCTTTCAACAGACAGATTATAGGATGGAACGATCTTCAATACACTCAAGTCGCTCTGACCGTCTCCGTAATAATTGACCCCTCCGGCAGTTGTTTTTTCTTCCATATGGGCTGCATTAAAGGCCAGAACCAAGGAACCGTCAGACTGGAACATCCCGTCCGGTGAATGAATTCTCCTGTCCGAGCCGGAAAGCTTCACGTCCTCGCTCCATTCTCCGGTGTCCGAATCATATAACGCGCTGTATATATCAATGCTGCCTTCGTTCGCCGCTTCGGTCCATATAACCGCGCGGCGGCCATCCTTCTGCACAAGCTGGAAATCATCCTTCAAGCCGGACTTGGGACTGGTGAATATAGTGTCCTCCGGCTCCGTAACAGGTTGTGTCACGGCGGTCATATCCGGAATGAATGAGATGTTATTCTGACTGTACCAATAAAGGGCAGGACGGCCATCCTGAATGACTGCTTGAGGTTTGGAATCCATGATTTCATTATCCGTTATCCGCACAGAAGCTTGGATTGCCTGACCATCAAGAGCAAGATAGAACAATTCCCGGTCTTCAACAGTGGTTAAGTCCTGGTCAGTGTCCCGGGTATATGCCACATACCCGTTAACTCCGTCATAAGCACTGGATAACGTAGTTATTGTTCCGGCATTCTCTTCGAGAACCTGCTGCTCGCTCCAAGCGCCTTCTTCATACCACGCATACATGATCCGGTGTCCGGTATTCATACCGAACAAATCGTTATCAGCGTTGTTAAGCCACACTGCCAGCGCCTTCCCGTTATTGACGGAGATATGCGGCATAAAATCCAATGTGTCATTAGCGGTTAACCGCACAGGCTCCTCAAACGCACCGTTAGTCCTGTCATACCGGGACACCAGAATTTCACTGAGACTGGAGTACCGTGTCAGCTCGGCTTCTTCATCGGCAATCGGCTGGCCGATGTTCTGCCAGATTACGAAAGCATCCCCGTTATCCTGGCCGGCCTCTACGTAGAAGTCGGCAGTGCCATCATCATGTATGGCTGCGGGAGCACTCCAAGAATCCGTATCCGGATTGTAGCGGGAATATTGAATCTCCGTACGGTTAGCCAAGCTTCTGTCTGTATTATCCCCAAGCCATACCAGCATTCTATCATCTGGAATGTCCAACAGCAGCGGCGCTGCCTGCGGATACACATTGGTCTGCAGGACAGATGCGGATCTGGGATTCGTGCTGTCTGTCAAGATGTGATATTTTTTCTGGTTAGACTCCCAAACAGTTGGCACCTCCGCATAATTCCTGTTAGCAAGAACATAACGCTCCACTTCGTATATTTCTGCAAACTGATTGAGGGTAACTTTTGAAGTAGCTTCATTAGGATATTTCCATAACGTGGACGGATATGTTTGTTTATGCTCAAGAGTACCTATTCTGGCGATTAAATTAAGTTCCGAGTTTACCTTAGCTCGTACTTCTGGATCTTGGTCGCCTTGTACCTTAATCTCCACTTCCCCTTGAAGCTTTCCCTCCACTGACAAACCAACAATATCCACCAACCCCGCTCCTACCTCGCCTGAAGCAGATATAATCAGCTTAATATTGTTCGATAACTCGGCATACAATTTGTCATTTACCATTTTTGCCGTGATAGCAAATGTGTCCGAAAGATCAGCTTTAATAGTCGCTTTGTAAAAAACAGGTACATAACCTATAAGTAGCTGTCTCTTTACCTCACTTTTTATATTTATAGAAATCAGCATTGCACCACTTACTTCAATCTTACCATCTGATTTTCGTATGCCTTCCATATATCCTGAAACTGTAAGTGGTTCTTTCTTTAGTGATTTAAATGGATTATATAATGTCGTAGTAGAAGTTGAGGTGTCCTCACCCAAGTTAAGATCGTCTAGCTCCAGAGCTTTCTGCAAATATTTTTTTAGATTTGCTACATCTTCAATTGGAGTTTCCTGGGTATATATTTTTTTCAATTTTTTTAAACCTTCAACTGGATTCCCAATAACTATTTTTATAGTATCTCCATCTACGGTTGATTTGCATTGAACAGCTTCAAGAAAATTTAGTGAGAATTCCTCGCCTTCAATAAATGGAGTATCCTCTGGCAGTTTGATTTGAGCAAATTCCCCCATATCGATTTTGATTGACTTTAGCGCTAATACCGGTTCTTCTTGAATCAGAATTTTTGTAGTTACTGCGTTCAACTGCTTGCTGCCGTCCGCATTTTTCACAATCAAATCAATCGCTGCACCGGCTTGGAATACTTGTCCGAAGGGCGCCTGGAACAGATATTCTACAATATGACTGCTCCCATCCTCTGTGAGGGTACGGCTTCTGCCGGGATTCAGGGTTCTGATTCCTTGCTTCAGTTGAATGGTGCCTGAAGGGTTTCCTGCTCCCCAATCTATATAGACGGACAATGTATTCTCCTTTGTGTCGCCCGCTTGAATCTTATAGGCATACAAAGAAACATTTATATCCTCCTCGAAGGGCTCCATAATCATTCCTTTCACATATTGATGAAAGGAAACTTTATCCAGCATGCTCATGTACGTTTTCTGGTACGCATCTGTCAATTGGAGGAGCCGCACCGATGTATGCTTACCGGGTTTGCTAAGAACGACCGCCATATTCCGTTGATCATCCGGCACGGACAGGAACCGTACCAGACCATCCTCATCGGACGTGTAGGAATGTCCGTTCCATGTTACCTGTACGCCTGGAAGCGGATCGCCCCGTTCCGGCTCTATCATATAGAGGTCGAGGATTGCTCCATGAGCGATTACGTTGAACTTGTTGCTGAGCCCATAGATTCCGCCCTTGAACTTATCATTAACCCTGGGGGCCGTTATCATAAGGGTGGTAGGGCGGGAATCCAGGATGTTCACTTCAACCGCGGCATACCCGTTCCGGATGGAGAACGACTCCGGCAGAATATGCCCGCTGCCATCAGCCGACAACCGCAGCACATCATTATAGCCGGTTAACCGCTCACCTTCAGCATCGAGTACTTCAACCTCTACAATAAAGGACTTCCCCGAAACTTGATTGGGGACCGGAGAGATTCTAACCTCATCGATTGCGTCAATCGTTTCCTGGGAGGGTGCACCCGAGCCTGAACCCCCGGGTTGAAGAGACAGGTCTTCAATAAGATTATTCGAACGATTCCATACCTTCAAGGTATCATTTCGCCAAACCAGCTTATCAAAATTGCCCTCTGCCACCTTGTCCCACTTTTTACCATCAACCGAAACAAGTATAGTGCCGCCATTATTGCCGAATCGTGATCCTGTCAAGGCCACAAACTTTTTTCCTGTCCAGACGATATCTTTGGTGTACGTCATATATTGAAGCTCTTGAGTATCAACTATTCCCTCGGTCCAAGAAGCTCCATCTGCAGACCAATATATAACAGGATATGGCGGGGCAGAGGTCTCATAGTCATATCCCCCAATGACTGCTGTTTCTCCATTACACACAACGGCTTTAAATTCAGTGCTTCCATCTATGATTTTCGAAGACCACCTATATCCGTCATTAGATGTTGAGACATAGCCGCTGCCTCCAGCTTCAATATATTGGCTGCCACATTGAGAGATCGCATACTTTATTCTGCCAGTTTGCTCTCCTGAGCCAGAATGGGTAGTATAGTCTGCCGACCACAGTTTCCCGTCAAATGAGATAAGTGTGAGATGTTCCCCTGACGCAATAAACTTGCTGCCATCCCACAATACATCGTAGATCGTATTACCATAGTTCCAATAGCTTACATCCGTCCAATGCTCACCATCCGTGGAATAGAAGATATCTGCGTTTTCACCTACTGCAACAAAGCAGGTACCATTCCAGACCACGCTCATCAAATCGTCCAACGTATTAAGGTAAACAGGATTCCAACTGGTTCCGTCAACCGATGTATGGATGATTCCGTCATCTCCAACAGCAACGTATTTTCCATTTCCATATACGATGTCATTCATATATAGAGTTCTTCCTTCAACCGGAACCTCAGCCGGAGGATTACCAGGCAGAGGCATCAGAATCTGACCGGCCTGATTACTGCCCCATACAGCAGCTGTCTGATCCTCCTGCAGAGCGATTGCATGATTGGGACCGGCAGCATAGGAGGTCACCCGGGAAAGACCCTGAGGCAAGTTTAACAGCCCGTCTTCGTTGGAACCGAATGCCAATAATTCCCCGTTCGTCTTCCTGACAAGGACATACCCATTTACGCCGCTGGACGCTGCAGAGAACGATGAGATATCGGCTAACTGTAAATTATTCAAGCCGGACAGTTTGTTAATGATATCCCGCCAGCCCCAAAATACCCATGTACCGTCTTCCCGCAGGGCTACCGAAAAAGCATCCGCAGCCGCAACCGAAATTACCTTGACATAAGCATCGCCCATCCTATATTTGTAACCGGCAGTTAATTCCTCGGGAACGGCGTTCGTGCTTCCCCATGACTCAACCGTTCCATCTTCTTTCAGGGCCAGGATATAACTTGTAGCTGCAGATATGGCCTTTACATCCGATGAAATCGCCGGAGCCACAAATCCTGCTTCTCCCATTCCTTCTCCCCACAAAATACCGCTTCCGTTTTCCTTTAGAGCTACTGCAAATGCGCTTCCCGCACCCACCCATTTCACATTCGAAAGCCCGGCGGGTACCCGGCTGCCATTAGTCCCCCAAGCAAAAACGGTGCCGTCCTCCCGGAGAACTACTGTATTCCTCCCTGTAATCGCTACTTGTTTGACGTGATCCAAGCCTGCGGGTACATCATTTTCCCCAAAGGTATTGGATCCTCCCCAGATCATAACCGTTCCGTCTTCTTTCACACCAGCCGTACGTCCAGACCCTGCCGCTATTGATTTAAAGCGGAGCTCAGAAGGAGCATTCACCGTCACTCTTGATTCTGAATATATTCCCGCATTCGCGACACTCGTCACGCGTACAACTGCAGTTCCCCGCGACAATGCGGTAATAAGACCATTCCCCGAGAGTTGAATGGTATTGGCAGGACTCTGGCTGGAGATACTCCATGCAACATAAGGATCAAGGGCATATGGCGGCGTAACGGCAGCTTCCAGCTGTTCCGTTTGTCCTGTTATCAGCGATACGGTTGGTTTGTTGACTGCTACCCCTGTAACAGCATCATCGATAACATAGAATGTACACTCCGCATAAATGCTGCTGTTAGCCGTGCTTGTAACACGCACGACTGCCGATCCTGGATTTATGGCTGTTACACGTCCAGAGTCAGTGACTGAGATAACATCTTCTCTTGTCTGGTCTTTTACCTCCCAGAGAACAGTCTTCTGGGAGAAGTCGGATGGAGTGAATGCCACATTGAGCTGCATGGATTCTCCCCGAGAGAAAGAATATCCATTCAGGCTTAGCTGAATACCCGTTAAAGGCGCTTCTGCAACTGTTACCGTACAATCCGCATATTGGCTCGGATCTGCAGCAATAGCCGCGCGGATAACAGCTGTGCCTGGTGATAGAGCGCTTACTGCCCCATCTTCCGATACCGATGCAACATTAGCTGAGCTTTGCGTGATAACCGACCAATTGACAGCTGGGTTTGACGCATTTTCCGGCTCAATTTCAACCGTTAGCTTTTCCGTTTGACCGGCAGCCAATGTGACAACCGATTGATTCAGGCGTATGCTTGTTACAGGTATGTCGGATTCAAGTGATTTCTTAATGATGTATGGTTTGGCAGGACTGCCGTCTCCCTGAACGATGGATATATCAGAGTCCAAACTTAGTGCAGGTACAACTCCGCTGGTCCCGGAAGATGCAATGTCCAGTCTAGCGGCATACTTAACTGTTCTCACTTGCATCCCATTGTGCGAATCAGGCGTATCCGTATAATAATCCCATGATTCATCCACTGATACTGGAATGGAAGAATGCGCAGAGGCTTGGGGAGTCACATTTTTACGGAGACTGTCGTTCCTGCTGTAGACATAATCATGCAATTCCTTTATTCCCAGCAAAAATACATCATCTGTTGCATTCTTATAGTACGCCGTATCATAATGCTCCACCATATCCGGCCAAAAGGAGGAGTTGCCGGCCAAAGCGGTGCTCCCTCCATCGCTAAGATTCCTATGGGCATAGGACAAAATCACTTTATGTGTATACGGCTTAATCAGACTTCTTTCTTCCTCCGTAAAACCGGTAAGAAAGCCTGGTTCTTGGTCATAGGCATTAGTGGATACATGCGCTTGGTCAGGCTTCTGATGAGAGTATGCTACCGTCCCGCTGCTGTTCAGCCATTCCCGCAAATTGGACTTGATCCAATAGTTGCTGCCGAATTCACGTACCAGTGAGTCGTCGATATCCGGGTTGCTGTCCCCGTCATAATCCAGGTCATCGCCATTAGCATCGAATGCCTTCAACGTTACAATTTTGTCGGACCAAAGCATGTAACTGCCGTCCCCATTCTGATGGATCACCTTCCAAAGGATTGGCTGCCCGTAATATTGTCCAAACTGAATAAATGCTCCCGGTCCAATTCCTGCTGCTACAACGCTTATTGCGCATTCTTTGTAGAGGTCTGCGTTATCCCCGCTTGTGGCTCTAACAACTGCGGTGCCCGGATTTAACGCCGTAACCAAGCCTGAAGAAGAAACAGAAACAACATTGGCTGGACTTTGGGATTCCACTGACCAATGGACGGTGGTGTCTGTTGCATTACCCGGCCGCAAGCCCACCGATAATTGCTTTGTCTGTCCGGCGCTTAACGATACTGTGGCTAAATCCAAGGTCAAGTGCGTTACAGGCACATCATTAGGATCAGGCGGTACTACGGAGTCAAGATCGACGGGTGCTGGAACGAAGCTGCCTGTCATACTTCCATTCCCCAACTGACCATTGTTATTTATTCCCCAAGACCAGATGGAACCATCTTCTTTAATAGCCAATGTATAGCTTTCGCCGGCAGCAACAGCTCGGACGTCTTCCATCACTTGGACTGGAGCAGTCATGTTTACGGTGCTGTTAATTCCTAACTGCCCGTTGTCATTCTGTCCAAAGGACCATAACGTTCCGTCTTCTTTAATAATGGCTGTATGATTAACACCTGGCGCAACGGCCAGGACATGTTCTGCAATCTTTTGCGGCAGGCTTTGAAAATTTTGGTTTCCGTTGCCGAGTTGGCCGTAAGTATTTTTGCCCCAACTCCATAGAGCGCCGTCATTGGTTATAGCGAACGCCTGGTTGCCATTGGCGTAAATGTGCTTAACATCATCGAGAATCTGCACAGGAGAGCTTTTTCTGTCAAGTCCCCGCGGTATAGGGGAATAGACGATATCCAGGCTTCCCCAAGCCCACACGGTATCGTCTTCCTTCAGAGCCAAGGAATGTCCTTCACCAGCAGCTATTTCCTTAACACCGCTCATAATCTGCACAGGAGTAGTTCTCTGCTCGGTGGTTCCATCACCTAGTTGACCAAAAAGATTATTGCCCCAGCTCCATAATGTATCATCCGATTTAATTGCCAAGGCATGATTCGTTCCTGAAGCAATATCCTTCACATTCGTAATACTCTGAACGGGTTCGGCACTGGATGATGTGCTCCCGTTGCCAAATTCACCATAACCGCTGTTTCCCCATGCCCAGACTGTACCTTGCGAGCTAAGGGAGAGTGAGTGATACTGGCCCCCCACGGCTTTCACAACATTGTTCATAACATATACCGGCGCAGTCCGTACTACCCTGCTCTTATCCCCTACCTGTCCCGCTGAATTTTCACCCCATGCATACAAATTCTGATTGGCATCTATCATGAAAGAGTGATCGTATCCGCTGGAAATTGCAGAAGGAGTTATAGTAGCAGAATCGGATGCGGAAACAATATTATACTGGAAGGATGATAGAACTAAAGCGGTAAAAATGGCAACAACCACACTTAATCTCATCGGTAACCGGCAAATTGTACGAAACAATTGTATCTCCTCCATTTAAAGGCAGAATGATGCCAAATCCCGTTCTATCCTACAATCCGTTTTTAATTGCCCATGCAATTACCTCGTAATTATTACTGTATTCCAATTTTCTGCGAATCTCATAAAACGCATTGCTCACAGTCCGCTTCTCTACATAGAACGCAGTTGCAATTTCTTCGTAATTCTTACCCGAGGTGAGGGCTGAGATATACTTTTTTTCCGTATTGGTCAGTTTCTCAATGTTGACGTCATCTCTTGCAAAAGCTTGCTTCAGCACGCCTTTTTGCACCTTTTCGTCCCAAGTGGACAATCCGAGACAGGCATTTCTAATAATTGCAATGATTGTCTCCCTACTGTGTTCGCCCTTCACGATGTAACCGTCGCATCCTGCTTCCATCGCTCTCCGGCAATACTCTGCACTCTCATATCCGGATAAGATGATAATCTTCACGGAAGTCCGGATATTTTTCATGAGCCGCGCTGCTTCGATCCCATCGGAAATGCTGCCTTTTCCTGGCATGCCAATGTCCATTAGAACAAGATCGGGGACCAGGCATTTATACAGATGAACGGCCTCTTCTATTGTGCCGGCTTGTCCAACCACTTCGATTCCGGAATCATCGAACTCTACGACCTTCCTTATCCCTTCCCGAATCAGCATGTGATCGTCTGCTATTAAGATCCGGATCATCCAGGCTCCTCCGTTTCTTTTGTCCTGCTCCAAGTGATACTAAGTAAATTATAGTAATCCGATTAGCCTGTGTATAGGCAATAAATATCATGGATTTCACCCAAACCTATACTTTATCCAGTACAAATGTCATGCTTAAGCTATATATCCGGGTCCTTCTTCCTATTACTCTCAGCCAGTCATGACAACCCTGTAGGGGAAGGTGGCTTTAATGATAAAACCCCCGTCATCAGGTGAGCCAAATTCGATTGCCCCATGAAATTCAGCGACTCGTTGCTCCATACCGGTCAACCCTTTGTTCTTAATGATCTTCTTACAGCCCATTCCATCATCTGCAATAAACAGTTGGACCTCCTCTCCACTTCGCCGCAAGGAGACGGTAATATGCTTTGCTTTGCCATGAAGCAGCGCGTTGTTGGCAGCCTCCAAACAAATCGTATAAATGGGATGGGCCAACTGGCTTTGGCTGATTCGTATTTCTTCATCATCATTCAGAAGGTTGACTAAATCCACAGAAGCATTTTGAGAGTTAAATTTGGCGAAGGCACCCGAGAGAGCTGCCTGCAACCCATTTTTCTCCAAGTCTACGGGAGTAAGCTCATTAATAATTCTCCTTAAATCAATGAATCCGCAGCGGACCGAATTGAGTGAAGTTTGAATGCTGTCGAGAATGTTATCTTCTAATTTTGCCGCAAGCAGCACATATTCCAGATTCATGGCAGCGACAGTCAGCCGGTTGCTCAGGGAGTCGTGAATCTCCCTGGCCAGACGGTTGCGCTCATATTCTGCAACGTTTTGCCGGTCATTGGTTACATCCCGCAGTGATATCAGACGGCCGATAAAATGCGCGGCAGAGTCAGAGAAGGCATTGGCATACAAAGAGTACACTCTTGAGGGAGCATTTGCTGACAGTGAACGAAGTTTTATATTGCTGTCCCGGTATGATCTTGTGTGATCCTGAAGCGCTGCCTCCAGTTGCTCAAATTGCAAAGGGTCTGCCGCGTAGGACCGCATCATTCCGATAAGTTCCTCCAACGTCCCGCAAGCTTTCAGGTTGCCCCAAACCGAATATTGCTCTGCTGCCGCTTCATTGAACTTAACCACCCTGTTATTGGAGTTGATAATAACAATAGCCTCTTCCGTATTACGGAAAACATCATAAGTGGCTAAGGGAATGATATCGAACAGTTTATATTTGTTAAGCGCCACGGACACCAGAAGGAAGAAAAAGGAGAAGCTGGCGGGGGTTATATCAAACCCTGGTGATTTTATCCAACCAAAAAAAGTGGAAAGTGCAATAAAGGCGGGAATAAAAATCCCAATAATAATGATCAGAAATCTGGCTCTGTCTGATTTCCCCCTCTTGATATAGCTGACAATGATAACCAGCGTGCTGAGGGCGTATAACGCATAGGACATGTAGAAATTGATAAGGGCAACGATACCCCATTTTGTAACAATAGGGTTATCTGCTGTTTTCTCAATGACGATGAAATGAAACCAGGAAGGAACTACAACAGGAATAAAGGCCAGAACTGAGGGGAGTAATATAAGGGGCATGATCCATTTATAGCGGGCCAGTCTGCACTCTGAGTAATGGAGTGTAAATATCAGCCAACAATTGCATATAAAAAAAACCGGAAACAAGGTGAACCGGATATTCAACAGCAGCTCCGGCGTATTGATCGACATATTCTCGATCATGCCAAAGAACAGCCACAGGCCGACCAGAATCTGACAAACAATCAAGCTGTACAACGCACTGTTCTTCTGGACCTTGATATAGATAAAGATAGTGGTTGTCAGGCATTGAACCAAAACAATCGTGTATACAACTATACATATCTTTTGTTGTAGGGTCATATACAGCTCCCGCTTGAACGAATATAGTGGATTCGGTTAGTTTGAGATCTCTTGAATGTCCACCGCAACTTCTCTCGTTCTTCGTTGCGGTCACTCTAAATTACATTATTTAGTATACAAAAAAATTCATGTAAAAAGATGTGAATTTTATAAGTCAAGCCATTCCGCACCCGCCGCGCCGCTGCAGGCGAGACTGCAAGCGCGGGGTCGGCGTCTGAACCTTCCGCTTAGGCCGGGCCTGCTTCCCTGCTTCTTGCTTCGATGGGAAGGTTCAGACACTTCTCAGCGGACGTCCAGACATAAAGAGACCCCTTAGCCAGATGCTAAGAGGTCTCTTTATGCTTGGCAACGTCCATTCCGCACCCG
>JAQSYI010000075.1 GCA_029256185.1 Paenibacillaceae bacterium | reverse complement strand
CGACCGTGCTTCCCGAAGTCTGCTTCCTGATTGGGCATAATAAGCTTCCGCTAAGGACGAACCCGCTTCCTCGAGTTGCCTCGATAATAGCTTATTTTATTCTTTACCCAATTTCAAAATTTCAACTATATCTTGTTACGAAAGCCAAAACCGTTGGTTTCCTTTTTTTTCTTCCTGTGTGATCCCCCGTACACCATCATGCTAATTGTGCCAATGGTCCCTGTCTGCCAAGGGGAACCTCCGAATGGAAATTCCATAATCCGGCATTTTCGTAAAAAAGAAACCCGTCCCAGATAGTTTGTCCAATCCGGCTCTCCAAATTCCGGCTTTTCTTCCTCAGTTAATCCGGTACTATTTCCCCGGTGCGGACAAACTTACAGGCATGTCTTACCTATGGGCTGTCATAAAGATAGGATAACGGAGTTATATTCTTAGAACGAAGATGGGGGTTGTAACAATCATGCTGGAATGGCTGTGGCTGTTTGCGCAAATCATGATCATTAATCTTGTACTGTCAGGCGACAATGCTGTTGTGATTGCCATGGCCAGCCGCAAGCTGGCTCCCGCGCAGCGGAAGCGGGCTGTATGGTGGGGGGCTGCAGGAGCAATCGGATTGAGGGTAGTGTTGACCGCCATTGCCGTTGTTGTGCTGAAGGTGGCCTATATTCAGGCGGCGGGCTCACTCTTGCTGCTCTATATTGCTATTAAATTACTGATAGATGACGAGAACGAAGCCCATGTTAAGGAAGCCTCAACATTGGGGAAGGCCGTCCGGACCATTATTCTGGCAGATTTCATCATGAGTCTGGATAATGTGCTGGCCATTGCCGCCAAAGCGGAGAACAATTATACCGTCATCATCCTGGGAATCGGGCTGAGTGTGCCTGTTATTATCTGGGGGAGCACGATCGTGATGAGGCTGCTCCATCAATTTCCGGTGCTTGTCTACCTGGGGGCAGGCATTCTGGGCTATACTGCCGGGGAAATGCTGGTCAAAGACCCCAAGATGATGGAAGTGCTGCACAGCCATCTGTGGCACAGCAGCCTGCCGTGGGCTACTGCAGGCATTGTCCTGTTGGCGGGTCTGCTCAAGCGTTGGATGGAGCCTTCCCGTAATCATCGAACGGTGTGAATGGGGATTCGGAATCCCTCTTCCAAACAAGCACAGCTGCAGATATAATGAAGGAGCCGCAACGGAAATGAATAAATTTCCTTTGCTGTTTTGGAGATTGCATCAATGAAATTTACCAAGGGGGCAAAACAAGAATGCGCAAAGCCCGGATTAACCCTATGCCCCAAACAGAATTCCGGCAGCGTTTGTGCTCTGTCCGCTCCGCGTCCGCTGTTTTGACTTACGTGCTGGTGCTTGTTCTGCTGGCGGCAGGGTATGTGCATTCGACAGGCCCAAATGGAGCCTCTATATTTTCGGCGGGAAGCAGCCGGGATCTGTTTTATTTTCTCTCCGGCGTCCAGATGGCCCTGATCGGCCTGGCAGCACCGGGGCTTGCTGCCGGAAGAAGCGGCGGCGGGCGGAAGAAGCAGCCGCTCAATATTGAGTCCACCGCGGTTCAAAGCTCATTTGCCGTTATTATGTACAAGCTGTTGTCTTCCATCGGCTTTATGATGCTGTTGGTTATAGCAACGTTTCCCGTCTATAGTTTAGTTTTATTGTCCGGGGGGATTGCTCCATCGCTGCTGCTTGCCCTATTCCTGCTTTACCTGTTTGTGGTGCTTGTGCTGGGGGCTGCCGGTGTATTCTTCTCGACTCTGTTCAGGAAAACAATGATTGCCGTCATTGCCACTTATGGAGCCGCTCTCCTCATCTTCGCAGGTACAGGACTTGCGGCCATATTCCTTTCTGCCGTGTCCGCAGGCAACTCCGGTGACAGTTGGGGGCCAGGGCTGGCATTGGGATTGAACCCCATGGCTGCCCTTCTGGGCATACTCAATCCGGAGTTCTCGCAGGAAGTTTTCGGCCCCGGCTCTCCGGTTCAGTTGTGGCATATCTTCTTTCCCGCATACGGATTGGCCATAACCGCTCTGCTGTGGTTCAGCCGCCGCTGTCTCCGTACTGTTTACATGAAGCCACTAGACTAGGGGCGGTTTGTACACTTATTCTATCCATCTGTTTTCCTAATCTCTTTTGTAAAGGGGAGTTGGGAGAAAAGATGGATTTTTGCCGTGCATGTTCTGCGTGAAGAGGCTTCGCAGAAGCTCTTTTTACAAAATCTCAATTCCTAGTTTACAGATAAGAAACAATACATTTACATGTGTTGACACAGGACTTACATAATCAAATTATGATGGTAACAGCATACTACAGTGCAAAAACAATTCATGGGAGGTAAGGAATTTGAACAAATTTGCAAAATTAATCGTTATCAGCGGCCTGACACTGGCGCTTATTCCCGCGGCAGGAGTTAATTTTACGGCGGTTGCAGCAGAAGCCTCCGCAACGGCTCCTGCATCCAAAAATTTAATTGTGTTGATTGGTGACGGGATGGGACCTGCCCAAGTGACGGCTGGCCGCAATTATCTGAAATACATAAAGGGTACGGATCATCTGGAGCTGGACAAGTATTATGTGGGACAAGCCACTACCTTTGCTGACCGGGGCGAGGACGGGGGCGTTATCGTTTCGGGGATTGTGACAGACTCCGCTTCGGCCGGAACTGCTTTTGCCACCGGGAATAAGACCTACAATGCAGGGATCAGCGTCTCCAACGAGGATATCTCCGTTCCTTACGCTTCAGTGATTGAGGCCGCGGAAAAAGCCGGCAAAGCCACCGGTCTTGTGACTACGGCCCGCATTACACACGCTACTCCTGCAGTATACGGCTCCCATGTCCGCAGCAGAGATAACGAAAGCGCCATTGCCTCCCAATATTTGGACAGCGGCATCGATGTATTGTTCGGCGGCGGCAAGCAGTTTTTTGTAACCAAGGATGAGAAAGGGAAGCGGGCGGACAAGAACATTATCGGCGATTTTGAGGCCAAGGGCTACAAAGTAGCTTACGATGCTGCAGCGTTGAATGGGCTCACCGGCTCCAAGGCGCTGGGGCTTTTCAACAGCTCCCATGTGGATTATACACTGGACCGCACAAGCTCCGTTCCGAGTCTGGCCGCCATGACCAGCAAGGCGCTGGATATTCTGTCAGCCGGAGACAACGGGTTTGCCATTATGATTGAGGGCGGCCGGATCGACCATGCTTCCCACGCCAATGATTATCCCTCCACCATTCAGGAGGTGCTGGATTTTGACGCTGCTGTCAAGGTGGCCATGGAATTCGCCAAGGCAGACGGCAATACTTCCGTAGTGATTACAGCCGACCATGAAACAGGCGGACTTTCACTGGCAAGAGACAATATCTATGAGATGAATTACGATCTGTGGGACAAGCAGAAGAAATCCTCCGAGATCCTCGGTATTGCGCTGAAGGCTGCCACAACCGCAGCGGAGATCAACAAGATTGTAACGGATAATACCTGGATTACGGATCTGACCAATGAAGAAATTAGCTACATTATGGCAGGAGACGGCTCCTCCTATGGCCGTGAGGGTGCCTTCAATGCAGTTGTCTCCAAGCGCCTGCTGATTGGCTGGTCCGGTCATGGCCACTCCGGCGTGGATGTGGGCGTATGGGCGTATGGCCCCATCGCCGATATCGTGACAGGCCAAGTGGACAACACGGATATCGCGAAGGCTTCGGCGAAGGTGCTTGGCCTTGATCTGGATGCCGCCTCCAAGGAGTTGCAAGCTGCCAATATCTATCCTAAGTTTAAAATCAACCGCAGTAATGAAGTTCTGTATCCGGCCAAGGCGCTGTCCGACAAGCTGGGCATTACTTCCTCATATGATGAAGCAACCCGTTCAGTTACGCTGTCTGGCGCTTCCGGCAGTCTGGTTGTGAATGTGGACAGCAAGACGGCCCAATGGAATGGGGCGGCCTCGGCCTTCACCACGGACATCGACAACGGCAAGCTGTACCTGCCTCTTGCGGCTTTCAACCAATTGACAGGCAAGGCCATGACCTGGGATTCTCTGTCCGAGCGGATCAATCTGCAGTAATCATGAGCGTGCAACCCATAATCCGATGGATCAATGTGCAAAAATCGTTCACGCTCCAACAAGAGAAGCTGAGCATTATTCATGTTCCCGAATGGAGCGTGACGCAAGGGGAGAAGCTGGCGCTGCTCGGCGCAAGCGGCAGCGGCAAAAGCACCATTCTTCATCTGCTTAGCGGAGTGATGAAGCCGGATAGCGGAGACGCCGTGGTATGCGGCTACCCCTTGCATAGCATGGGGGAGTCTGAGCGCGACCGGTTCCGGGCGGAGAATATCGGATATATTATGCAGGATTTTCATCTGATCGGCTCCCTTACGGCGGCCCAGAATGTGGAGTTGGTTCTGGACCGCCGGGGGCAGCCGGCCTCCTTGCGCCGCAAGCTGATCGGAGAGTGGTTCGCCCGGGTGGGACTTGACGACCGGATGCACCATCTGCCCAGGCAGCTGTCACGGGGCCAGCAGCAGCGGGTGGCGATTGTCAGGGCATTGATCAACAGCCCCAGGCTGGTACTGGCGGACGAACCCACCGGCAGCCTGGATTATGAAACAGCCGGCGCGGTCATGAAGCTTCTGCTGGAGCTGTGCCGGGAGAAGCAGCTTACTCTGCTGACAGTAACCCACGATCTGGAGCTGGCCCGTCTGTTCCCGGCAAGCGTGCAGATTGGCAAGCTTAATGCGGTGATGGGCCATGCCCGGCAAAGTCTGCACAGCGATAGAGAAACAGCTGGAACGGTGGCGCACAAAACAGGCTTTACCGCGCAACAGGCCGACCAAGGCGCACACGGTTTTTCCCCTCACGGAAAAGGGGGAGTGGACGTATGAGCATGCCGCTGTTGGTATGGCGCAATCTGCTTCACCGTAAGGCACTTACCCTGCTGACTGTAATGTCAATTGCGCTGACTGTTGCACTGCTTGTGTTCCTGATGCTGCTGAGCAATGGAGTAGAGCAAGGGGCAGAGAAGGGCTACGGGCCCTTCGAAGTTGTGGTGGGCGCAGATGGAAGCGAGACTCAGCTGGCGCTGAATACCTTTTATCATGTGGGAGCACCGACAGGCAATATCCCCTTCCATGTGTTCGAGTCTCTGCGCAATGAGCCGGAGACGGACGCGGCCTTCGCCATTACCGCCGGAGACAGCTATAACGGCTATCCTATCGTCGGTATTGATCCGGAATACTTCCAGATCCGGTACGGGGATAAAAGATTGGCGTCAGGCAATTTGTACGCAGCCACAGGGGAAGCGGTAATCGGCTCCTACGCCGCCCAAGCCACAGGCATCAGGGTGGGAGATACCTTCAGCGGGGCACACGGGCTGGTTCAGGAGCATCACGATGAAGCAGGTGAGGAGGCGGGGGAGGAGCACGATGAGCATGAGGCCCATGAGGAATTCTCCTACAAGGTAGTCGGAATTCTCCCTGCTCTGCATACTCCGGACGACAGGGCAGTGTTCACAACCATGGACTACGCCTGGGCGGTTCATCATACGGAAAGTGCAGAGAGCAAGGATGTTACAGCCATTATGGTGAAGCCCAAGTCGCTCCTCGGCGTCCAGAGCCTCAAAGCGAAATATGACGCAATGGATCACGTGCAGGCCGTCTATGCGAGCAAGGCAGTGGCAGATGTGGTCAACATGGTGGATCAGGGCGCGCAGGCTGCAGGGGCTATTACCGCCCTTTGCGTGGTACTGGCAGCCATCACGCTGGCTCTGTCGCTGATCGCTGCAGCCAGCGAAAGAAAGCGTGATGTGGGACTTCTAAGGCTCATTGGCAAGTCCAGGTTATTTGTATGGGCCGCTTTGATGGGAGAAGGCATGCTGCTTACAGCGGCCGGACTGGTTGTGGGGGTTCTGGTCGGACATATAGGCGGTTTTCTGAGTGTGGACGCAGTCTTCGGTTATGCCGGCATAAGGCTGGCTCCCTGGTCATTGGCACCGGGGGAGGGCATCTTGCTTGCTGGAGCGCTCTTAATCGGTGCAGCGGCAACGCTTGCGCCTGCGCTTGGCATGTACCGGGTGGACCCGCTGCGATTATTCCGGTCTTAATAGGTGGTCAGAGCGCTTGCATACCGCAAGCGCTTTTGCTTCAAATCCGAGAAAGTGTATGCGGGGATGATGGTGCGATTTCTGGGCAAACGCAGGGTGCCAAGGGGCGCCGTCAGGCATTTATTCACGGCGCAGCATTGGTCCTTGCCGGGAGCTGGGCATGGAGCAATAGGGATGAAGCCGGGATGCCGTATTTAATTCATCGAAGAGGTGATTGGGAATGTTAAGCATGAACAATCTGCGTATGGGGATAGCTGCAGCCGCGGCCGTCATCGTGCTGGCAACCGCAGGGTGCGGAGCCAAGGAAGACGGTTCGGCTGGCTCCTTCGCTATGATAGAGCAAGCAACCGGAGGAAGTTTGCCCGCGGCATCGCCCGCTGCTCTTGGGGCGGCAGCCGCCGCGGCCACCGCCGAAAGTGAAGCGGCTGGTGCTGCGAAGAAACCGGCGCAGCAAACGCCCGCGATAGGGGGAGAGCTGCCGGAAACAGGCAAGGAGGCGGCGGAATCCGCTGAAGCGCAAGCCTCCCTTTCGGCTGATGCGTCTACGTCCCGGCCGTCTCCCGCGATGCAGTCCGAAGCAGGGGGAACGCCCCAGCCGCCTTCTCCAGCACAGTCCGAAGCAGTTGGAACCCCCACGCCGGGGCAGTCCGTGAGTTCGTCCGGACAGCAGCCCACTCTTCCCGGCCCAAGCGCATCGGCAGCGCCATCAGCCGGTCTCCAGGCCGGCAGTCCTGCTCCCGCAGCGGTTTCCGCAGCAAGCGGACAAGACTCTTCTGCTGCACCGGCGGAAACGGCCAAAACCCAAGAGGATAAGGGCAGCATCCAATGGTCCGAATTTTTTGATGATGACAAGCAAGCGACTCCTTCGGATAAATTCTGGGACATGTCCGGCCAGACTGTATCCATCAAAGGCTATATGGGCGAAGTGCTGTCCTTCGAGAAAAACTGGTTTCTCCTCATCCCCGCTCCTGGTGCGGAATGCCCCTTCGACAATGGAGACGAGACGTACTGGAACAAGATTATGATGGTTTTTACGGACAAGGGGGAAAAGCTCCGCTACACCTCGGGTCCGCTGCTGATCACAGGCAGGCTTGACGTGGGGATCAAAGTGGACGAGTCGGGCTACAAAACCATGTTCCGCATTTATGATGCCAAGCTGGAGAAGCTTAAGGAATGATTCCTCCGATCCTCCGCTGCTCCGGTGTCCCTCACCGGGTGATAAGCCCGGTGGGCGGCCAATAGCCAGAACCAGGAAGCCGGTCATATACCGGCTTTTTGTAGTGCAGGTATGTATTAACAATGCAGGAGAGGAGGGACCCCGGCAGTGTTTTCTCAGTTAGGGCCGCCACTGACGTCACCGGCGCCGCATCGCCAGCGCATCGTCATCGCGCCGCAGCCGCCGCTTTAACAGCCCTGATTATTCCTCCATGACGGTCCGGTAGTTCCCTGGGGCCTGTCCCGTAAGACTATGGAAGGCCTTGTAGAAATTAGACATGTTTTGGAAGCCGCAATCCATGCCGATGTCCAGAATGGTCCGGTCGGTCTCCTCCAACAGCCGGATTGCCAGCCCGATCCGCTTGCGCTTGATATATTGGGCCGGTCCTACCCCGTTGTACTTGGTGAAATATCTGGAGAAGGCGGTGCTGCTCATATGGGCCATATCGGCCAGTTCGTTCAAGGTAATCCGCCGGGTAAAATGCTCGTCGATATAGGTCAGCACGGTCTTCATCAATGGATTGACCCGGGGGCGGGGACCGGAGGGAAGAGCTATTTTTCTCGCTGCCAAGGCCAACAACTGGATGACGCAGGAGGCAATAACCGTCTGGCTATAGCTTTCCTTATTCATATCTTCGCGGTAAATCTGGGCTAAGATATGATCAAGATCCGGGTCCGAAGCAATAATCCGGTGGGCATAGCCGTTAACCTGCTCTGTAAACAACAGCAAAAGCCCCGAATCGAACAAAAACTGCGGTTCAAATTCCATAACGAAAAATTCCAGATTCTCCCGGGAGAGAATCTGCTCAAACCTGCGCTTCTCCTCATTGTTCAATAACACCACGTCGTTCTTACTTATGGTGCACGAATCCCCTGCAATGTTCCAGAGAGCACGTCCTTCCTTGATCCATACGATTTTGAAGCGGTGGGATACATGCGGCTTGTCCGATTTGGTGGCGTTATTGATGGATTTGCGGTGAATCCAAATTTTATGTTCGTGATCCATAGTGGAGTAGAACCTCCCGGCCGGCCCTTGGGGGTTGCGGCAAAATTGTTCGCGGCGCTGAAAGCCATGCAAAAAAGTAGGGGCTTTAAGCAAAAGAGTGGAAGATGGATTTGCAGTTCAGCTATATGATTGAGATATGAACCAAGTATAACAAGCTGCAAAAAAGTAGACAATGCCGCGCTTCGCAGTAAGCGAAAAACTCAGTGGATGCTTCCGAAGCCAGTTTTTTCGCTATAACGGCTTCGCTTGCGTTATTGAACTCAAAAACTCAGTGGTGCTTCCGAAGCCAGCTTTTCTACAAGCGGCTGCGCTTCGCAGTAAGCGAAAAACTCAGTAGGTGCTTCCGAAGCCAGTTTTTTCGCTATAACGGCTTCGCTTGCGTTATTGAACTCAAAAACTCTAAGGAGGAGTACAGATGCAGTACGACCTGGTCATTATCGGAGCGACAACAGCCGCTCTGGGACTGGCAAAAACCGTGCAGTCCAGCCTGAAGACTCTGATTGTCAATAAAACGGAAATGGTGGCCTATGATTTCGTGAACTCCTACAAGAAGCCCGGCGTGTATGCGCAGGGTGCCGCGTACAACAAGGAGTTCCGCGAGCTCGGCGCGGATATTCTGCTGGGCACCGAGGTGGTTTCGGTCACGAAGCGGGAGAACGGCGGGTACACCCTGGAGCTATTGGGCGTCGGCGGCTTCCAGACCGTGGAAACGAAACAACTGGTAGATACAACATTGGAACGGGAGGAAGGCATCTCCGGCAAATCGTTCAATGCGCTGATTATTCAACAGAAGGGCGAGCCCGTACCGGAAGTGGAATGGCCGGGTGTAACTTTGGTTGCTGAAGCGCATCAGGAGCTATACACCACTGCTATTTTGAAGCTGGATTGCGCTCTGGATTGGAGCGTTGCCGAAGCCAGACACCAGTTGGTGGACCGTTGGCTCAAGCGGCCTGAAGCACTTAAGGAATGGAAGATGGCGGCGATTGCATTCTGCTTTGAGGAGCGGTCGGCGGCAGGCGTGCGGAAGAAGGATGAGGGGTATCATGTATTGCCGGCGGCCGGCTATACGGAGCCGGAAGCAAGCGCGGATGCAGGAGTTCAACTGGGAAGGAGCCTGGTATCATGATGAATTACCGCCGGATGGTGAATGGCAGCATCGTGGAAGCCCCCGCGGGGCAGGTGCAGTTCGAGGAGCAAGTAGATGTGCTGGTTGCAGGGGTGGGAACCGCCGGAGCGCTTGCGGTGATTTCCGCATCCGCCCAAGGTGCAACCGTGCTGGGAGTGGACCGTCTCTCCGGAGTGGGCGGCATGGGTACTGTGGGATATGTGTCCGGCTACTATTATGGTTTGGCTGGTGGCCTGCATGTGAATATTGACGAAGAAGCCCAGAGTATGGGAAGGGAGCATTTCCTGGACCGGGTGGAAGCGAAGAAATATATCATGGAAAACCGGATCACCGAGCATGGAGCCCGGTTGTCCCTGGAAACCACCGTGACCGGCGTATTCATGGAGGGCAATACGGTTAAGGGCGTATCCTTGTTCTCCAACGACCGCCAATGGAACGTGGCATGCGCCACCGTTATTGATGCTACCGCAGACTCGGCCGTCTGTTTGCTGGCGGGCTGCGCCACCAATTATGGACGGGAGTCCGACGGCAAGACCCGACCGTTCACCAGTGTGAAGGTATGGTTGAACAAGAACGGCACCATAACCCGGACCAATCACGACAGCGGGTATGTGAACCAGTATGATCCCTTCGAGCTGTCCCAGGGGATCCTTCAGGCTCATGCCAGCCAACTGCTGGAGGAATTCAGCGACGGGGAGAAGCGGGTCATGTTCTTCGCTCCCTTCATCGGCATCCGGGAGGGCCGGATCATTGATGCGGAGAAGAATATCTCCATTGATGAAGTGATTGCCTGTGAGCGGGAAGAGGAGACGCTGTTCTACGGATACTGCGATTTCGACAAGCACGGGAAGGACCATGTGCTGGAAACGGAAGCTCTGCAGGATCTGTATGTGGCAGCCAATCTGAGCACGGCCTGCTTCTCGGTTCCCGTGACTCTCCGCTCCGTGACGCCCAAGGGCTTCAAGGGAATTCTCGTGGCAGGGCGGCATCTGGGCATGGACCATGATGTGGCCAGCCTGTTGCGGATGCAGCGGGATTTGCAGAAGTGCGGCGAAAGCGTAGGGGTAGTCGCAGCATTGGCGGCCAAGCAGGGTGTGGAGCCGGGAGAAGTGCCTTATACGCAAGTGAAGGCCGTGCTGGAAGCCACGGGCTGTCTCACGGAAGAGCATGACAAGGGTATTATGTTCGACGACTCCTTCCGCAGGGAACAGATTCAATGGATGACGGATGCGGAGGAGATCAAGGCTGCTTTGGCTACAGATATGCCGGGGATCGCCGTCTATTCGTGCAAGCTGCTGGGAGCAGCGATTGCTCCGCAGCTGAAGGAATGGCTCGGTTCCGAAGACCGGCTGCTGCGCAGCGGAGCTGCCATCGGTCTGGGAATGGCCGGAGATGCCGCGGCTTTGCCGGAATTGCGGAAGATGGTCCGCGACCGGGATGCCTTCTTCTACAAGGACTGCCGCCGTACCAACCAGTTCCGCAGCGCCATCGCCGTCTATCTGCTGGGCAAGCTGGGCGACAAGGAAAGTGTGCCCATGCTTCGGGAAATTCTGTGCGATGAAGCAGAATACAACAAGCCCTTGTATCACGAGATCAAGGAGACCAGCTACAAGCTCAATACCAGCAAGAACTTCAACGAGCTGTATTACCAGGTGGTCTCTCACGCGGCGGTGGCTCTGATCCGGATTGCCGGAGCGCATCCGGAGGTTGGCAACGAGATCAAGGACATCCTGCGCGATGCCTTCAAGGATGACCGCCACCTGCTGCATGTCACCACTCTGCCGAAGCTGACCTTCGAATTCGAGACAGTGGAGAACATCAAGAGCTATGTGCTGGACTTCTGCGGAGCGGAGCGGGTGCCGGAGCCCAGCATTCAGTAAGCCTGATCCGAATTTCGATTATATATCCAAGAAGAGCTATAAAGCATAACCGGAAACAAGAGGAGCCTGATTTCCTTTGTTTCCGGTTTTTTTGTGTGGCAGCCGGCGGCCACAGGCGCCGGGCGTTCCCAGGCCTTCGATGTTCCGGCCTTTCCACGTTCTGGCCTTTCGTTTTGGCCCCGCTTTCCCAGGCCTCCGATTAACTGCAAAAATGCAGTTTTTTTGGCTCGAAGGGTGAAATCAGCGGCACTGCCTGCAGAAATGCAGGCTTTTGAGCATTAAGGGGAAGACAAACCGGGAAAAGGGTGTACGGCCTGCACTTTTGCAGTTTTTTTGTTTTTTCGGTGGAGAACGAGATGAAAAAGATGTATTTTTGCAGTTTGTGTCCCAATTATCCGTCCATCCCACCTTATCCCAAGAAACACGGCGGTGCTCTCCCAGACTGTTTTTCTCATAGCCGATCTTAAAATAATACACAATCTTAAAAATAGCCACTTCCGCGGCCGTAAAAAAGTTCACGTATCTTATAAGGATGGCGTTTCCCTTTGGCGGAGGTTTGATTATGATCGAGACTGCAATTAATCAAAAAAACAAAGAAGGGGAGAGGAACCATACGATGAACAAAATCAGAATGATCGGCAGCAATTTGCCCCATATGCCCTGGGAGGAGAAGCCGGAGGGCTGTACGGACCCGGTGTGGAGGCACAGCGCCAATCCCATTACCGGCTGGAATCCCACTCCAAGCACGGCGCGGATTTATAACAGCGCCGTCGTGCCCTGGGAGAAGGGCTTTGTCGGCGTATTCCGGGCGGATCACAGAAATGGCCGGGCCCAGATGCATCTGGGAAGGAGCACGGACGCGCTTCACTGGGATTTTGAAGACGAGCCGATTCAATGGATAGATGAGCAAGGGCAGCCGTTTCAGCCGATCCATGGGTATGATCCGCGGGTGGTGCCTATCGAGGATGCGTATTACATCATCTGGTGTACGGAGCAGGGCGGTCCTACCCTGGGCTTGGGCATGACCAGGGATTTCCGGACCTTTGTCCGGCTGGAGAACGTGTTTCCCCCCTTTAACCGCAACGGGGTGCTGTTCCCGCGGAAAATAGGCGGAAAATATGTGTTGCTGCACCGTCCCAGCGATAACGGCCATACGCCCTTCGGCGATATTTTCCTAAGCGAAAGCCCGGACCTGGTTCACTGGGGCAAGCACCGCAGGGTGATGACCCGGGGCGGAGGAGGATGGTGGCAGATCACCAAGATCGGAGCCGGGCCTGCGCCCATTGAAACCTCCGAAGGCTGGCTGCTGCTGTACCATGGCGTCAACCAGACCTGCAGCGGGTTTGTGTACAGTATGGGAGGAGCGATTCTGGACCTGGACAATCCGGCCAAGGTGCTCTACCGCACCCGGGATTATCTCCTCACGCCGGAGCAGCCTTACGAAGCAACAGGGTTTGTGCCCAATGTGGTATTTCCCTGCGCCACGCTTCATGACGCCGCCACCGGCAGAATCGCCATCTATTACGGAGCGGCCGATACCTGTACGGCAGTTGCTTATGCCAGGGTGGAGGAGCTTGCCGCGCATATCAAGACCCACTCCGAATTGGCTCCCTTTGACGGCATTTGCGAGAGATAACCAGTATGACCGCTTAAGCAAGCAGACCCTGTCCACCCGACAGGGTCTGCCATTTGTGGGAGAACGTCCGGGAAAGCGGGCTCTCCCCATTTTGTGCTTGATGGATATGATATAATTTTTTGTAGCCTGCACCTTGGACAGGCGCTACTATCCCTGCTGCAACAGGAGGCATTATGAGAACCAGTATTTCGGGCAAAGCCATGCTGACTTACGGCGCAGTCTTTCTTTTTATTATCGCCTCTTCCTTCTGGCTGTCCTATACCGGCACTGTCGGCCAACTGGAGAAGGATCTCCGGGAGGCCAATCTGGCCTTGCTCAAGCAGGTGGACTCCAAGCTGGAGACGGTTTTCCGGCAGGCTGAAAAGGACTTGCTGGGCTTAACCGGCGGTCTGGAGTTTGTTTATTTCATGAGGGACAGCTATATCGATGAAGGGCAGAAATATGCCAATTATTTTGCCCTCACCACCAAGCTGAAGGATATGATGAACAGCAATCCCCAGTATGCCTCCATTTTTGCCTACTCCAATGTAAGCGGAGATTTGATGACGGAGCAGGCCTACATTAAGCGGGCCAATTCCGAGAACAACTGGCTGTCCCAATATGTGGATATGCCCGATTATTACAAATGGCTGCCTACCCATAAGGTCTGGAACGGCCAGGAAAACCAGAATGTGGTAACGTTTGTCCGCACCTATCCCTCTGTAAGCAGCCCGGGCTACCGCAAGGGCATGATGGCCGTCAACATCAGGGAGGAGCTGCTGTTTCAAATTATTGAAGAGGTCTATGACAACGAGCATTCGGGACATCTTTTTATCCTGGACCAGGACGGGAATGTGGTGACCCATAACGATAAATCCCAGCTGTACCGCAATCTGGGCGGCTATCCCTATGTGCAGCGGCTTTTGTCGGACAAGGGAAGCGGCGCCTTCAATGTCCGGCTGGAGGGGGACAGCCAGTCCGTATTTTACCGTACCTCCGGTTATACAGGCTGGACGCTGGTGAACATTATGCAGGAATCCAAGGTGATGGCCCCCATTAAATTTACGCGGAATCTGCTGCTGGCCTTTGCCGCGGCCATGCTGGCGCTGGCCTTTGTCTCCCTGTTTTATGTGAACCGGAGAACCTTCCGGCCCCTGGACAGGCTGGCGGGCAAGCTGTCCAGGTCTTACAGTGGAGCAGGTGGCGGCAGTCAGGAGGACGGCAAGCTGGATATGAGCTATCTGGAGAATGTGTTCGACCAGATGGTGCTGGACCGGGAGCATCTGGAGAAGCATGTCCGGGACTCCAAGCCCATGCTGAAGTGGAAGATTATGATGGAGCTTCTCACAGGCAGCAGGACGGACTATGAGTCGGTGCGTCATCATCTGGAGTTTGTGGGAGCCAAGCTTTACCCGTCCCGGTTTGTGGTCTGCACGGCGGAGATTCATAAGGAAGAGCCCCTCCCGCCCAAGGATGAGGCGCTGTATACGTATGTGTTCTGCAATGTGGCGGAGGAATTATGCTCCAATGAGCATGCGGGGACAGCGATTGAGCTGGGAGGGGGCCGGGCGGCCCTGTTGATCAGCTTTGCCGAAGGCGACGGGGAGCAGAACCATCTGCGGGCTCTCGCCATAATGGAATTGGTTATAGATGTCATGAGCCGGCAGTTTGGCCTGAGCGTTGCCGTAGGGGTCGGGCGCTGCCGGGAGCGGATGGGGGATATTCCCCTCTCCTATGACGAATCCCAGAAGGCGCTGCGCCACAAGATGATTTTTGGCCGCCATTCGGTGATTTCCATTGAGGATATTTTGCCTCCCGACAGGCAGGATTACTACCGTCTCACCCGCATGACGGAGCCGATTCTGGAGGCGATGCGGCAGACGGATACGGCGCGGATCAACTGGCATCTGTCCGAGATGTTCCGGGAAGCGGTGGACAGCAATCTGCCGCCGGAGCTTATGCGCCAGCTGTGCTACGATCTGCTGATGAAATCTCTTCAGGCCGTAAGTCTGCTGGGGATGGAGCCGGAGGAGACACTGGAGCCGCTGGAGGAGGTATACGAGGGGATTGTCCGGTGCGATAACTGGCAATCGGCCGAGCAGATTATGGCCCAGGTGCTGGAGAAGCTGTCCGGGCTTATTGCCGGGAAACGAAGCCACCGGGGACGCAATGAAACCATCGAGAAGATGCTGGGTTATATCCGGGAGCATTATCGGGAGCCGGATCTGTCCTTGGACAGGCTGGCGGGGCAATTCGCCCTGACGGCTCCATATACCAGCAAGCTGTTCAAGGATTATACCGAATGCAATTTCATCGATTATCTGATCGAAATTCGCATAGAAGCCGCCAAAGAGCTGTTGCGCAACAGAAGCATCAAGGTCAACGATGTATCGGAGGCGGTAGGCTATACCAATCCGCGCAGCTTTCTGCGGACCTTCAAGAAATATACCGGCCTGACCCCCACGGAGTACAGGGAGCGCATGGAAAGCCGGGAAGAGGAACTATGATGGAGAGCGGAAGCTCCTTTTTCTGAAAAGGGGCTTTTTTGGCGTTTCAGGAGACGCCTAAACCTCCGTCCCGTAAAAAAATGCACGCTGCTTAAAAAGTGTAACCGTGCTGTTCATAAGAAAATGAACTCTTCTTATAACGGGTCTGTTTCCGGCCCATCCCTTTCTGTCTTATGATCATGCCATCAGATGCAAGGCAAGGACACAAGGTTGAAAGGGTGGAGAACCATGCAAAGCAAGTTTCCCGCTGCCGTGCAGGCAGGCGGTCCGGTTAAGGCGGAGCACGCCCGGACACTGTTCCGGAAAACGGCGTGGAAGCGGCTAAAACGGGACAAGGCGCTGTACGCCATGCTGATCCCGGTCGTCAGCTTCTATCTTTTGTTCAAGTATGCGCCCATGGGAGGCGAAATTATTGCCTTCAAGAATTTTCGCCTGATGGACGGCATTTGGGGCAGTGAATGGGCGGGATTGAAGCATTTCCGGCTGCTGTTTGACAGTGTGGATTTTTGGAGGGTGCTGCGCAATACGCTGCTGCTGAATGTGTACAGCCTGTTTTTTGGCTTCCCGGTTCCCATTGTGCTGGCGCTGCTCCTAAACGAGGTGGACAAGGAATGGTACAAGCGGATCATCCAAAATCTGCTGTACGTGCCGCATTTCATCTCCTGGGTGGTGCTGGGAGGCATTATCGTGGCCATGCTTTCACCCAGCACCGGCGTAATCAACATGGTGCTGAAAAATATTTTCCATGTGGAGCCCGTCTACTTTATGGCGGATTCCAGTTGGTGGCCGGTGGTATACACCTTGTCATCCATCTGGAGAGAGGCGGGCTGGGGAACCATTCTGTATCTGGCGGCGATGGCTTCCATCGATCCCCAGCTCTATGAAGCGGCGAAGATTGACGGCGCCAATAAGCTGCGCCAAATCTGGCATGTCACCCTGCCCGGCATCCGCGGCACCATCGCCATACTCCTGATTCTGCGCATGGGACAGATGATGGATGTGGGGCTGGAGCAGACGCTGGTGCTGCAGAACAATTCCGTACTGGATGTGGCGGATGTCATCAGCACTTATGTGTACCGGGTTGGCCTGCAAAACATGAGCTACAGCTATACGACGGCACTGGGATTGTTTCAGTCGGTCATCGGCCTTATTCTGGTGGTCTCGGTCAACCGGCTGATCCGTTCCTTCGGCGAGAAAGGATTGTGGTAATGGTGAAGGCAAGAAGCACAAAGAAAACCTCCGTATGGAGTTCCATGAATTATGCGGTGCTGGCTTTGATGGCCATTGTAACGCTGTATCCGCTGTTGTATGAGGTGGCTTCCTCCTTCAGCAGCAGCAGAGCGATTACGGCGGGAGAAGTATTCCTGTGGCCGGTGGAGTTCAATACCCATGCCTACCGCAGGCTGTTCGACGACGGGCAATTATTTCTTGCCCTCCGCAATACCATTGTGGTGACGGCGGTGGGAACCTGCATCAATATAGTAATGACTACGCTGGCGGCCTATCCGTTGTCCCGGAGGCGGCTTATGGGGCGCAACGCCCTGCTCATGTTTATCACTTTTACCATGCTGTTCATTTCCGGGATTATCCCCAATTTTATTCTGATTCAAAGCTATGGTCTGATGAACACCTATTGGGCTTTGTGGCTGCCGGCTGCTATCAGCACCTACAATATGTTTGTCATGAAATCATTTATGGAGGGCCTGCCCGAGGAGATTGAAGAGTCGGCTTCCCTGGACGGGGCCAGTGACTGGCGGATTCTGCTCTGGATTATTCTTCCCCTCTGCAAGCCGATTATGGCCGCCATTTCCCTGTTCTATGCCGTTGGCTGGTGGAACTCCTATTTTAGCGTGCTGCTGTACATTACCAAGTCCACCAATGCCACGCTCATGGTCAAGCTGTACCAGATGATCAACCAGGTGGACCAGAATCTGCTCAATTCCGGCAGCGGCAGCGAAGGGGCGTTGGCGGTGACTCTGACTCCCGAGGGGATCAAGGCTGCGGCGATTGTAATTGCCGTCACGCCCATTCTCTGTATGTATCCTTTCTTGCAGAAGCATTTTGTCAAAGGGGTACTGATCGGCTCGGTTAAAGGGTGATATCACAGGGCATTGCGCCCTTGGTATAATACAATTAAATGATTAAGGGGATGGAAGAATGAAGAAAAGTGGATTGTGGAAGCCGGTTATGGCGGCTTGCCTGACCTTGTCCGTTCTGGGAGGCTGCGGCTCCTCCGACAAAGAGGCGGATGGGCGGGAGGCAGCGCCGTCCGCATCGGCTGCCCCCAGTACGGCAGCAACAGCCGGACCGAAGAAGGAAATCAGCATCTCGGCCTTTGACCGGGGAGAGGTGCCTACGGAAGAGGGCAGCTATGAAAATAACCGCTGGACCAAGTGGATTGACGCCAACTCGCCGGCAATCGTCAAGTGGGTGCCGGTGTCCCGCGGCCAGTTCCAGCAAAAGATGAATACATTGGTAGCCTCCGGCGGAGCGCCTGACCTGATCTGGGAGTATGACCGCAACTATATTGCCCAGTTGGCCAACCAGGGGGCGATCCAGCCGATTGACAGTTATATCGAAAAATACAGCACCACGTATAAAAAATATTTGCAGGATAACCCGGGGCTGAAATCTGCCGTAACCATCGGCGGCAAAATGTACGCTTTTACCAGCAAGCGCAGCGCCGAAAGCATCGTCAACCACGGAATCTGGATTCGCCAGGACTGGCTTGACAAGCTGGGCCTGAAGGCTCCGACCACCACGGAGGAGCTGATCGAGGTGGCGAAGAAGTTCAAGGACGGCGACCCGGACGGCAACGGCAAGGCGGATACGGTACCGGTCGTATTCAACGGCAATGCTGTGCAAATCATGAGGGCCTTCTTCTTCGTCAATGAAAGCCAGTGGTATCTGGAGGACGGCAAGATGAAATTCGGCCGAACTCTGGACCGCTACAAGGATTCCCTGGCCTTCCAGAAGACGCTGTTTGATCAGGGACTGCTGGATAAGGAATATATCACCGACAATAACTTCCAGCGGGCCCGCCAATTGTGGACCACCGGCAAAGCCGGCATGTATTTCAGCAGCTGGAGCATGCAGACGGAGTATATGGATCTGTTGAAAAATGTGCCTGACGCCAAAATGGTGCCGATGGAGCCGGTAGCGTCCCAATACGGCAAAAACGGTTTGTATCAGGAGTTGCCGGCTAATATTCTGGTCGCCTTCAACAGCAAGATGAAAGAGGATAAGATTGAGGCAGCCGTCAAGTTCCTGGATTGGATGCTGGAAAAAGGCTGGAAAACGCTGAAATTCGGCGAAGAGAATGTGCATTACAAGCAGGTGGACGGTGTTCCCCAGAAGCTGGATCAGGACAAGTTCCGCAAGGAAGTCAATTATGTGCGGGAATTTCCGGTGCTAAGCCAGTGGGATGTGAAGCCGGAATGGTTCCCGATTCTGGAAGCGCAGGATGAGGCATCCCAGGCCTATGCCAAGCTGAAGACGGATTCTCTTGCCGTCAATCTGAAGAACCCTTACAGAAGGGATATTCCGTACAGTCCCGATCTGGAGGAGATCAGCCAGTTGATCAGCACCTTCCATCCCATTGCCACCCAGATTGAAACCAAGGTGGTGACAGGGGGCAGCTCCATGACCCCGGAAGCGGGGATTGAAGAGGTGCGCAAGGAATGGAAGCGGCTAGGGGGGGACAATGCCGAGAAGCTGGCTCAGGAGTGGTATGAAAAGAATAAGGCTTCCATGAAATAAGCCCACTGGGCTATGGGTTAGCCGTGATCGGACAATCTGCTTGGAGCGCCGCTGTGATTCGTTAGAATCCGGCAGGCGCTTTTTTAGTTTAAACAGCCACCTATCCATTTCCAGTAGATTTTTTAAGTCAGGAATAGAAATCTTTATGTACTCCTTTTGCAGGCATCCCTATAATGAAAGCGTTATCTGCCGGAGAGGAGGGACATGTTTTGGTGAAAGCAGCCAAAAGGGCTAGGGAGTTTTCAGACACACCCTAATTGGCGGTCAGTCAGCTTTTGATTGCGGACATGAAATAATGAAGCTGTGGAGGGTAGGAAGAAATATGAAAAAGTGGGTATTATCAGTATTGCTTGTGGCGGCATTGATTTCTCCGGGCTCATCAGCCTTTGCGGATCCCCCGGGCACTTCATATACCACGGGAAATCCGGATACAACGGATTGGTTTGTCTGGGAGTATCCGGATGACGCCAAGGCCATGGGAACGGCAATCGATGCGTCGTTCCTGTTGGATGCTCCGGCAGGCAAACACGGTTTTGCCAAAGCTGATGGAGAAAACATCATTTTTGAAAACACAGGGGAAAAGGTCCGGTTCTGGGGGACGAACGTAGTTATGCAAGCCAATTTCTTGACTCATGACGAATCGGACATGCTGGCGGACCGTATCGCCCGCAGCGGCTTCAATCTGGTGCGGTTCCACCACTTGGATATTAACAAGACCAACAATATTTTTGCCGAGGGCACGGTTACCTCCACGAGAAGTCTGAATGAGAATCAACTGGACAAGATGTTCTATCTCATGAGCAAGCTGAAAGAAAAGGGCATTTATTTCTATATGGATCTGCTGGTTATGCGGCCGGTAGTGGCCGGGGACAATCTGAACGGAGCCGACGGACTGAGTCTGGGGTGGAAGCCCCATAACATCTATGATCCCCAACTCGTTGAGCTGCAAAAGGAATACGCGGAGCAGCTGCTGTCCACGCCTAACCCCTATATTACCGACGCCTCCGGGCAGCCTGTGGCCCTGAAGGATGACCCGGCCTTGATCTTCATCGACATCAACAATGAGAATTCGCTTTTGCAAATACCGGGCGGCGATATGTCTTCTCCGTATTACAGTGAAATGTATACCAGGCTTTTCAACAATTGGTTGGGACTGAAGTATGCCACACGGGCTGAACTGGAAGCCGCTTGGCATGAAGATGGCAAGGTGGGGTTGGAGCCGGGGGAGGATTTTGCCGCTCCCGCCGGAAATGTCAATATTGTGGGCGACGGCTCCAAGGCATTGCCTGCCCTGTATACCACGATGAATTACAGCGAAGCCCGCAAGCAGGATATTTATCAATTTACTTACGATATCCTCTATGATTTCTTTGACGACTTCCGCCATTATCTGAAGGATGATCTGGGCGTAAAAGCATTGATCACGAGCACCTCGATGGGCGGTCCCACCAACAAAAGAGGGACAACGGTACATCTCAACACGCAGATCATGGATTACACAGATACCCACTCTTATAAGTCCCATCCCAATCCCAACACCTTCGGCAGGGGCGGGGCGTTAACCTCCTGGACCAGCGGCTCCATTGTCGGCGGTGGTGAGCTGTACAGAAGCACGCCCTGGCTCCGGGCTTTCGGCCAGCCTTATGTCATCGGGGAGTGGCAGGTATGCTCGCCGGGCCCCTATTCTGCAGAAGGCATTCTGATGCAGTCCGCTGTAGCCAGTTTCCAGAACTGGAACCCCGTCCAATTCGATATTTTTTCTGAACCGGCCATTGACAAAACGGCGGGCATCAACAGATTCTTCATCAGTTATTCCAGTGCCGATCAAACCTCGATCCAGCCCGCTGCCGGCATGACCTTCCTGCGCGGCGACGTCCGGGAGGCGGAGGGCCAGTTCTATACCATCTATGACAAGAACGACGTGCTGGACCAGAAGATCTATACCAACGCCTATCTGTTGGGATTCGAGAATGCGTGGATGTATACCAAGGTGGGAATGGCCGGCAAGGAGACACTGGACGGAGATGAGAACATGACCCCGGAAGCCCTTGAAGAAGCTTTCCAGAAATACAAGCGCAATGATCCGGGCAAGGATATTGACTGGAATAAAAGGATGGGTGTTTTCCGGGTGGATACGGAATATACCAATATTGCCACAGGCTTCATTGGCGGGAAAACCATTCCTTTGTCCTTCGCCAATATTACTCTAAACAATCCTTCTGCCACCATTGCTCTTAATTCGGTAACCTGGGATACGCTGGCGGATACCGACCGTATTTTGTTGTCCGCTGTCTCCAAGGCGAGAAACACGGGCATGGTGATGGATGACGAGGGTATGGTGATGCAGGAGCCCGGTACAGGTCCCATGCTGGTAGAGCCCGTTGCCGCCGATCTGGTCATCAAGACGACGGGAGATATCAAGGTGTATGCGTTGGATTCTTCAGGCCAGCGGAAGGGGGAAGTTCCCGTCGTCAAAACTGCGGAGGGATATTCCCGATTCAGTATTGGCAAGGAGTACCAGGCTGTGCATTATGAAATTACAAAGTAGCCTATGCAAGCGAGGGAGGAAAAGATGCGGGCATGAACATAAAATCATTGGTAGCATTGGGATTAGCGGTGCTGTTGTTCTTGACGCCTGTGGCGTCCGCTACGGCTGCTCCGGTCTCGGAGGGCGCCGTCGGACAAGCTGCTGAAGCGGGATTGATTCCAGCCGGCTTCCTGGTTAAGGAGGATGCCACAATCACCAGAGCCGAGTTTCTGGATCTGACAGACAGGCTGTACACTGCGCTGCAAACAGCCCCGGTTCCTGTTGATCCCGGCAATGCCGGGGAAGCTGTTACGTTGCAGGAGGCCTCCGCCATTTTGGTGGAACTGATTGACGCCGCGTTCGGCGATGCGGATGTTGGATTGTATACCGAGACTGTCTTTGACGATAACTGGCAGTTATCCGGTGAGTACCGGCCTGCGGTAAACTACCTGTATCACTATGGTGTCATCGGCACCCCGGGCGTCTATAAGATCTATCCGCAGCAAAAACTTACGGTCCGGCAAGCGGCCGATCTGGTCTATAAAATTTATGCTGCCGGGAACGCCGGCAAATTCAACATGGCGACGGCTATCTCCGAGGAATGGGAATGGCATATCGACCCTGTATATGACGGGCTGGGGCCTAATACCAAATTCTCCGGAGGGCTTGCGGCAGTGAGTCTGGAGGGAAAATACGGATACATTGACCGCTTCGGCATTCCCGTCATCCCCTTCCAATACGATAGGGGCTATGATTTTTCGGAAGGCTTGGCCAAGGTTTCGCAAGGAGGCAAGGTGGGATACATCAACAAGCAGGGAACGGTTGTTATCCCGCTGCAATATGATGATGGAGGGGATTTTTCCGAAGGAAGAGTTTGGCTGAAGCAAGACGGAAAATACGGTTTTGCCGATGACAGGGGGATTGTGTTGATCCCGCTTCAATATGAGTATGCCTACCCGTTCCGGGAAAGCTTGGCGCCGGTGAAGGAAAACGGCCGGTACGGCTATATTGATCCGTGGGGAAAAACAGTGATTCCGTTTCAATACACATGGGCATCGTCTTTCTCTGAAGGACTGGCAAGAACCGGGTCCAAGGGCGAGTACAATTATATCGACAAGACGGGACAGATCGCCCTTCAACTGAATTACGACTATCTCTTTGACTTTGCAGACGGACGGGCCATTGTCTTCAACCGGGACCAATACGGCGTGATTGACAAAAGCGGCAACTTCCTCATTCCCTTCGGCAGATGGGGCCTGATCTACGGGTTCCGCAACGGCCTGTCCGTTGCCCACGGCAATTCCGGTTATGAAGGCAATCATTCCTTCATCAATACCGGCGGAGATGTAGTGATCGGCAGCCAGCCGTTCTATGATGCGGAGGGCTTCTCCGAAGGACTGGGAACGGTAGCCTCCCATAATAAGGTCACCGACCAAGTCACCCGCTCCTATATCACCCGCAACGGAGAACTTATTTTGCCCAAGCGGACGGATATCAAAAGCGTGAGCCCCTATGATGCCAACGCTTTCTACCTTCAGGCGTTCTCCGAAGGCTTGGCGGCCGTGGTAACTGCCGAAGGCAAGTTGGGTTTTATTCAGAACCCGCTGTTCAAGCGCCCGGTTGAAGGAGCAGCGGTGCTGGAGGGCTCCTCTCAGGCTGCCGCCGGCGCTGGCTATGACTTGACTTACGGCTTGCGCATGGCCAAGAATGTATCGGCGCAGCAAATTTTCCTGACCTATGACCGGGACCTGCTGGATTTGCAAAATCCGGTGGTCTTATCCGGCGGGACAGAGATCGTGCAAACCAAGGAGGTTGCGCCAGGCCAGGTCCGGTACCTATTGGCATCCTTGGGTTCCAGTCATCAGTTGGAGAGCCGCGTTGAGGTGGTGAAATTTCATTTCATAACGAAACAGCAGGTTGTATCAGGTAAGTATACCGCATCCGTTTCGGCGGTGCTTGCAGATGAGAAGGGAAATGAAAGAACGGCGGGACCTGTCTGGAATGCCATCCCCGCAGCAAGCATAGCCGTGACGGGAGAAGGGGGAGCGACAGGCATAAGCGCGAAGGGAGGCACCCTGCAATTGCTGGCGGAGGTGCTGCCGGGCAATGCGGACAACCGTGCGGTAGCCTGGACGTTGCACAACGAAGACGGCACAGTCACGGATAAAGCA